>NZ_MSCV01000021.1 GCF_002005105.1 Methylocaldum sp. 14B
CCCGCTGCGACGGCCTTCGGTTACTGGAAGGACTGGACCGCCTATGCGGCGGCGGGCACTTGGAGCGGCACGCTCGACTGCGCCGGCCGCCGGTTTGCCCTGGCGATCGCCGGCGCCGAGCTGCAGCGGGTGTTTGTGGGCACCGTCCCCGATTCCGCCGCGCCGTACACCCGCCGGGGCATCTACCTCGAAGCCATGGCAACGGAGACGCAGTTCTACCTGGTATTCCGCCCGCTCGATTCGCCGTAGGCGTATGCTGAAATACGGCGCGTAGCGGCATGAAGACAGCCAAGGCGTTGTTGTTCCACGACCGCTCGGCCTTTCTCGCTCTGTGGCCGAACCTTACCCGATTCGGCTCAGATCGTGCCGACGCTCCTCCGGCTCGGGCATTAGGGTCTGTCCATGCAATTTCGCCAAAGTGGCGGCGAGATTTGCCCCCAAGGCTTCGACGGCGGCGTGTTGTTTGGGATCGGTCAGCGTGCCCTCGGGCTGGAACGCTTCGTGAGCCTTGGCCACCGCCAATTGGTCGGGCAGGACGATGACACCGATGTTGCCCAGGATCGCCCGCAAGTGAACCAGGCCGCGGAGACCGCCGAAGCCTCCGGGCGAAGCCGACAGCAGGGTGGCGACCTTGTTCCGGAAAGGCGCCAGGCCATCCTCGCCGCCGACCGGCCGGGATATCCAGTCGATGGTGTTCTTGAGGAGCGGCGTAATCGAGCTGTTGTACTCGGGCGAAGCGATCAAAAGCCCCTGATGCGCCATCATCAGATGTCTGAATTTCAGGGCGTTGGCGGGAATGCCATCGCGGCTCTCCAAGTCACCGTCATAGATCGGCATCGGAAAATCGCGCAGGTCTGCCATCGTCACCTCGGCGCCGGCCCGACGGGCGCCTGCCGCGGCGATCCGCACCAGCATTTTGTTGTAGGAGCGTTCTCGCGCACTGCCGGCAAAAGCGAGAATTTTCGGTTTGGCTTCCATGGATATCTCCTAGAAATTCAACAGCGTACTTTGTTCGAAGTTCGTTTCAAAGTCGGGATCGCATCGACGGCTTTTGCTCGTCCCACGCTCGGGGATCGAAAACGGCCCCTCCCTTGACCACGCGGAAAATGCGGCGCAAATGAGTGACATCGGCCAGCGGATCGGCGTCGAGCAGCACGAAATCGGCGATTTTGCCCTGCTCCACGGTCCCCAATTCGGCGCTTCGCCCCATGACGCGAGCTCCGCCTCGCGTCGCGGCGGTCAGAATCTCCTCGGGCGACAAGCCGGCCTCGGCCATCAGCTCGAACTCCCGGTGCAGCGCCGGCCCGTGCAAGGTGCCGATATTGCCGGCATCGGTCCCGGCGGCGACGGTCACGCCGCTCTGCTGCAAACGCTTCAGATTCCAGAATGCGATATCCCGGCTGAACCAGTGGAAAGCCCAGGGCCTTTTCCAAACGGGCAGGCTAGCCAGCTCGTCGAACGTCGCGATCGCCTCGGGATCGCCGAGGCGGCGTTCGATGTCGGTCAGCCGAACCTTCCGTCCCAGCACCTCCTGATAACCCTCGTTGACGACGAGGGTGGTCACGTACACCACGTTCCGATCCTTCAGTAGCTTGATGAAGGCCTCGTCGACCCGGCGGTCCTCCACGCTGTGGGCGAGAATGTCCGCACCCGCCTGCACCGCCGCCCGTGCGGTCTCCAGTTCGGTCGCGTGCACCACGACCCGAGTGCCGGCGGCATGGCTCGCCTCGATCGCGGCCTGCACTATGGCGGTCTGAAACGCAAGACTCCGGCCCGGCAAGGGAATGAACCAGATTTTGATGAGGTCCGGCTTGCGCGCCAAAATCTCTCGCACCGTGGCGCGGCTTTCCTCGGCAGAATCGACCTTGATCAGCGCCGGATCCTCGGCCTTGAGTTCCTGCGGAAAATAAGTCGCGATCAAGGGTCCCGCCACCGCGACGCGCGGCGCCCGTTCGGTCCGCCTCGCGAGATCCCGCACCTCGAAGGTCCAGAACGGACCGCCGACGTCCACCACCGAGGTCACGCCGCTCGCCACGTATCGAGACAAGGTGTCGGGGATGCGCTGCCTGATCCCGGTGATCTCGTCCGCATAAGGGCGAACATCCCGCAGATCGATCACATCCGGACGGGTATAAAGACCGCCCGATTGAAAGAAGTGTATGTGCGCATCGATCAATCCGGGAACGATCCATTTCCCGCTCGCGTCGATTACCCGCGCTTCGGGAGGAATCGGTATCTCGCCCCGGTTTCCCACCGCCGCAATTCGCTCGCCCTCCACCACGATTACGGCATCGGCGCGTGGCGCGCCGCCGGTTCCATCGATCAGGGTACCGCCGACAAAAGCCTTCATATCCGCTCTACTCCCGCTGGCGAACACCAGGAGCGACAAAATGATTGCCAATAACCCGTGCATGCACGGCGATCCGTATCGCTTCATCTTCCGATTCACGGACACGCGAACTATTTCTTTCGACCGCGGTTCGGACCATTCATTGCAGCGCAGCGAACGGGATTCACGCGTCTTGTGCCTTCCGCACCGGGAAAAAGAGCCTGGGAGATTTTTCGGTTTGGTGTGGCTCCCTCCTGTTGTAGGTCGGGAATACTTTCCCGACACTAACGGGCCGGCAAGCAGGTTTGTCGGCAAAGGATTGCCGACCTACAACGATTCGGGAATCTCCCGATACGGACTTAAGGCAGCAGCCACGTCAGCGGGACAAGGGCAACCAGGATCGAAACGGCCGCGGCGAACAACGGCACATAGCGCTTCGGCCTTGCCAGTTCGTTGGCTCGCAAGGCAAATACGCCGTGGAGCGTATCCATGAGTTGATCGATCAGAGCGATATTGGCCTCGATTGCCCGGGTCGCCTCGGCAAAATAGGGCTTGAGCTTGAGCTCGATGCGGCTCGGCTGAATGATGCGTTCATTGAGGAGATTCACGAATTTTCGGGTCGATTCGCGGCTGGTTGCCAAACCCGCTTGCAGATCCCGCCCAGTCGGTGGAGAAAGGTCCCGCAGCGCCTCCTGAGTCTCGTTCAGGAGGCCGTCGATGCGATGGGCCAAAAAACCGAGTTTGATCCGGAACACCGGCGGGCATTTTCCGGACGCGATCACCCCCGCCCCGAGGCCGCGTCCCTGCCCGATCTGCTCGATCAGTTCGGGAAGCCGGCGTACCAGAATCGCCGCCATGCACCGATTGGACGGATCGGGATCGAACATTATCCCGGAGCCATCCGCCGCCTCCTCCATGAGGCACAGGACTTCCCTGATGATCCGCGTATGGGCGGCGAAACTCTCCGCGGGAGAGAGGTCGAAGAGCCCGCGTTTCAGTTCCTGCCAGGAATCGTGAATGGCTCGCCAGCGGGACAACTGCCCGGCATGCGCATCGGCACCTTCGTCGGCGAGAGGCATTGTCGCCCGCAACTGCTCTTCGATGTTCTTCTGAACGGACGGCAGACGCGCCCGGAAAGCCGTATCTCCGTTCAGACAGGAATTGGCCATGCCCCGGTGTTGCTGAAGACTGATCATCAATTCCGTGGTTCGGCGCAAATGGAGGATACCGGCCGCTTTACGGTCGAGCAGCGCTCTCTCGAATCGCTGCTCGACGGCAACGAGGAGCACCAGAAAAGCCAGTAACAGGGTCAGGCCGGTCAGAATCGGAAACATGAGAATCTCCTCTACGGATGCGGAATCAAATCTGGAAGTGGTGAACCATCGTCTTGAGGTTCGCTGCCAGTTGTTCGAGATGCCGGGCAATGGCGGACGTTTCCTGGGCAACCGTCGTGCTTTCGTCGGCCTTCCCGGCAATTTGCTCGACGTGCTGCGCGATATCCTGGCTGACGACGCTTTGCTCCTGAGTGGCAGCCGCAATGGTCGTGATGCTCTGCACGGTCTGCAACGCGCCTTCATGGATGGATGCGAGGGAGCTCGCCGCCTCGGTCGCCAGTGAAACCCCGGCCGAGACCTGTTCGCTGCCGGTCCGCATCGCGCTCACGGCCCGGTCGATGCTGTCCTGGATGGACACGATGGTTTGCCTGATTTCGTCCGTCGCATGGCGGGTACGGGCGGCGAGCTGCCGGACCTCGTCGGCGACGACGGCAAAACCGCGCCCCTGTTCGCCGGCGCGGGCCGCCTCGATAGCGGCATTGAGAGCGAGCAGATTGGTCTGATCCGCGATTTCGGCGATGACCTTGACGATCGCGCTGATTTCGTTGGAGCGCGCGCCGAGCGCCGTGATCATCCCGGAGGATTGATGGACCGAGTCGGCCAGTCTTTCCATTTCACCGGCGGTGCGGCGGACGACGATCTCGCCTTGCGCGGACAATTCCCTGGCCCGGTTGGAAATCCGCTCCGCTTCGCCGGCGTGGCGAGCGACCTCGCCGATGCTGACCGTCATCTCCTCCATGGCAGCCGCCGTACTTCCGGCTGCGTCGGACTGAAGATTCGCGCTGTAGGCGACCCGCTCGGTGGCGCCGGAGAGTTCGCTCGCGGCATTGCTCAATTCCTCGGCCGATGCGACTACGCCGGCAACAAAGCGGCTGAACTCGAGGGCGACGCCGTTGAAGCCGTCCGCCACCTGCACCAGCTCATCCCGCGAGTTTATGTGCGTTTTCGCGGTCAGATCACCGGCGGCCAGACGCCGGCCGCTGCTGACCAGAGTGTGGACCGTCTGCCGTACCGACAGATAAAAGGCGGCAAATAGATAGACGGACACCAAAGCCGTGGTGACGGCGATCACGATGACCAGACGGTTTTTGGCGTCAAAGGCGGCGATACGCTCCTCCAGCAAGCGATCCAGCGTGGGCAGAACCGCATCGTAGAGGGCGAACTGGGCGTCTATGGCGCGGGTTCCGGCGGCAAAATAGTCGGAAGGCGCCATCACGATGGAATTTTTGGAGATCAGCTCGTTCCACTGTAAATCCAGGAAAGTCTTGAGACGAACGAGACTCTGTTCGAGACCGGCAGCCAACGCGGGCTTGACCGACGAGTTGGTCTGGAAAACGACGTCCATGCCTCGCTCGATGGCGCGCTGATTTTCCAGGATAAGCGTGTTCAGCATGATCAGGCGGGATTTCTCGTCCGGGTCGTTCGCCTGGCGAGCGGCCATTCCGGTGCCCAAGCCCCGCGCCTGCCCCAGGTTCTCCATCAGGGCCGGAAGTTTGAGGATTGCGGCATCGGCGAGGTAGGCGCTATCGAGAACGGGATCCAGGACGAGATTGGAGGTCTCTCCGATGTGGCCGATCAGCCCCTGTAAGCCGGCGATCAGGGACGTGTGGGCGGCAAAATTTTCCTTCGCATCCGCGCCCGCGGATTGATTCGCAAGACGATTCCACGCTTGTTTCACGGCATTCCATCGGGTTGCGGTGTGCAACGTGGAATCCAGCCGACTGTCGATCTCGTTCACCGCGGCTTTAGCTTCCTCGATGCGGGCTCGCAAGTTCCGAATATCGTCGTCGAAAGACCGGTCGCCGTTGAGTGCGGCGTAAACCATCCCGCGGTGTTTCGGAAAATCCTGCAGCAAAGGCTGCAAAGCCCTCAGGTATTCCACGCCGGACCGCTCTTTGCGGGCGAATGCGCTGCCGGCGTTCATTTCGACGATCAGCAGGTACAGGTAAACGGCAAGCGGCAGGACGAAGATCAGACCGATGAACAGAAATTTATAAGGAAAGCGAAGATGGCTCAGCAAAACGATAGCTGGCCGAAGCACGTTGTACATGGATGTTCCCTTGCAATTAGGAGCTGTTTGCAGCCTGAGCGATCGTCGGGCAAAAAAAAGCGTCCAGCGGGGTCGTAATGACCGCCGATGGACGCCGTTGTCCGTTGATTCGTGCCCCGTTTAGCACTCCATGACGAGAATACATAATGCATGCCATGCGTAAGCGCAGAGAACCGGTCGACGCGATTACCCGGAATCGGGCCGATTGCGGGGAATATCTTGTATGCCAAGGACATACGGCAGCATATCGATCCGGCGCACAAAAATAGGGGAGCGCGCACCATAACGGGACACTCCCGAAAGCGATCGCTCTCTCGGCTGCGGAAACTCACTCTGCGCACACGGGTTTCGCATGTTCCTTTCGAAGTTGGTCATCGGGCCGTTTTTGAAGGATTGGCCTCGGCGTGCAACTCCTTTCCCAAAGACAAGTCTCATTAACCAAACAAGCGCAGCAAGGAGCGGATTCCGCGCATCGAAAAACCGCGGCCATCGCTCGATCGCAACAGCAGGGATGAAGTCACATGAACAGCGATTACAGGAAAAGGACCGGCCTGGCAGCGATTCTCATGGGTGCCATCTTGGTCCCGGCCTTACAGGCGCCTTCGGCGTCCGCAAGGGCTCTCGGCATGGTGGCGGACAACACCACGGCTTCGGTCACGATATTCGATGCCGATACCGACACCGTACTGGGATCGGTGACCATAGCGACCGCCGGCCTGGCGATCGGTGACGTTCTCATCACGCCGGATCAGACCCGGGGATTCGTGACGAATTTCAACAGCGAAGTCTTCGTCATCGACCTGACCGCGTCGCCTCCCCGCCTCGCCGAAGGCACGAATCCGATTCCCATCGCCAACAATGGCGAGGATCTCTCGATCAGCCCCGACGGGAAGTTCCTGCTGGTGTCCGATGGCCTCTTCACTCAGCCGATCTCGGTCATCGACATCGCCAAACAGGCCGAGATCAGCACCTTGTCCGTGGGTACCGATACCAATTCGGTCGAGGTTTGCAGCGACGGCTCGGTACTGGCCACCTCGTCCGCCGATGCAACGGTGCGCCGGCTCACGCTCAGCGACACCGGGACCTTGAGAGATACCGGCGAGATGCTGTCTCTCGGTTTCGCCGAACCCAATAATGTCTTCTGCGCTCCGGACGGCGGATCGGGCCTCGTCATCGCCCGTGGCGCTCCCGAAATAACGTCGTTTGCGATTCCGGGACTGGAACGGGTCGACATGCGCGCATTATCCGGCACGTCCTCCGGGATTTCCGGTTTGGTCGACTTTGCAGTAGACCGGGCCTTTGCCCGGAGTAACGGCGAATCCCCGGGAGATGCGGGTTTCCTGGACGTCTATCGTTATGACGCCAAGAACGCGACCTTCAGCAACGAACCGCTGTTTTCGGTTCCGATTTCCAACGCTCCCGAATTCTACGGAATGGATCAGATGGCGCTGCATCCGAAGAAAGCGAAATTGTACGTCTCGCAACCCGATGCCTTGAGGGTGTACGACGCGAACACCGGGACCCTGCTGACGTCCATCACCGATCCCGGCATCGTGCAACCGACCGGCGTGACCGTGGCTAAGGATTTCTGCGAAGATCCTCCGCCTGGCGGGATGACTACGGAAGCCGACGCTCCGCAATGCGCCATGAAAAGCACCGGCTCTGCCGATCACCCGATCGACGGCGGCGATCAGGTCAAATAGTATCCCTGTGCGGTCAATCGTGAGCGACAGGTTTGCTTCTCGGCATGGCTCGTCCGATGGTGGGCGGAAGGATTGAACGAAATAAAAAGCCCGATTCTTGGAGCGATAGTGCTCGGCGAGCCCGCTACAGCCGCCCGCTCTTTTTCAACCGGCGGATTACCATTTTGTGATAGAGACGAGCCAGCAGCGGGCGGATCGCCGGCAGTCCGATCAGCCAGGCCAAGGGTCTTAGAAACGCGACTCTCTCCAGCAATAGGATGTAAGCATCCAGCTCGGACGCGATCCGCCCGTTTTCGTCGCGGACATGCAGTTCGGTCAGGGCCTTGCGGGGATCGATGCCGATCTCGCGGAGTCTGTCCTCCCGTCCCGTGATATCGAACCAACAGACCTGCTCACCGCTTTTTCCCGCCAGCCGCTCGTAGCGGCGGCGCTCCCGGACACAGCGCGGGCAGGCGCCATCGTAATAGACGGTGATCTTTCCCTGATCTTCGTTCATGGATTCTGCCTCTTATTCCAATCGGTGAGTTACGCGGAGCCTGTCCTGAGCCTGTCGAAGGGCCTGTCCCGAGCGGAGCCGAGGGGCTAACCCACCATCGATGGGTTTCGCTTCGCTCTACCCATCCTACAATTAATGTTCACTCGGATGCCGAATGGAGTTAAAACCTGGTGGTCGACGGCAACGGGCGAGGCGACCCACAAGATCCGCCGGCACCCCCATCCCGTAGATTTCACCGTGGTTCCCCGGTAACCTTGCCTGAAAAGCGCGGCAGTCGGTGCGTACTTAAGGAAGCTCTGAACAAGTGGATTCCGTTCGTCCTGAGCCTGTCGAAGGACTTAATCAGAGCTTCCTTATTAACCCGGCCTATAAATATAGGCCGGGTTAATCCGGGGCAGGGATGCCCCGGCGCGGCGACAAGCCGCGTGAGCCCAGGCCGGGCGTGTACCGGCCTGGGCGGCGGCCCGAAATACCAGGAGGGTATTTACGGGCCTGATTAATAAGATAGGCGCATCCTCACCCGGATTCTGAGGAGGACTTCACCATGACGGAACCCGCTCCCATACGCGGACTTTGGTGTGCAACGCTGACGCCGCTCGGCCGGGACGGCGGCGTGGATCATGCGAGACTCGCCGCACTGGTGCGGGAACTGCTCGCGAAAGGCGTAGCCGGTATCGTGCCGTTTGGCACGACCGGCGAAGGTCCCTCCTTCTCGGTGGCCGAGCGCTGCGAGGGGCTTGACGCGCTGCTGGCTGCCGGCATCGCGCCGGACCGCCTGCTCGCCGCCACCGGATGCGCCGCACTCTCCGACACCGTGGCGCTGACCCGGCACGCGCTGAAAACCGGCTGCCCGCGGTGCCTGATCCTTCCGCCGTTCTTCTGGAAAAATTTGACCGATGAGGCTGTGTTCCGTTACTACTCGATGCTGATCGATACGGTGGGCGATACGCGTCTGCGCGTTTATCTGTATCACATTCCGCAACTCTCGGCCGTGCCGATCCGGCCGGAAGTCGTCGCCCGGCTGGCGGCCGCTTATCCCGGCATCATTGCAGGGGTGAAGGACAGCGGCGGCGATTTCGAACATACCGCCGGGCTGTTGAAACGCGTGCCTCAGCTTTCGATCCTGCTCGGCCACGAATCGCATCTGCCGCGTCTGATGCGCGCCGGCGGAGCCGGAACCATCTGCGGCATCGCGAACCTCTTTCCGGACCTTATCGCAGCACTGCTCAAGCCGGACGTGCCGCCGGACGACGAAACGCGAGTCCGTATGTTCCTGGACATCGTCCTGCGCTACCCTTTCGTTCCCGCATTCAAGGCGATTCGCGCCGCGCAGACGGGCGATCCCGCCTGGCTTGCGCCCCGGCCGCCGCTATTGCCGCTCGCCGCAGACGAACAGACAACACTGCTCGCCGCGCTTCACAGCGCCGGCTTCGGCATTGTGCCGGAGAGAAGCCAATGATGACCTAAGATTCGCTGGCTCCCAAGTTCCTACTTGGGAGCCATACCCGAGAAGCTCCCGCTTCTCGAAACCGCAGTCGAATCGAGAAGCGGGAACTTCTCGCTTTGGGTTCCCAAACGGGAGTTTGGGAACCAATCTAAACTTCAAGCGCTTGGAAAAAGGCGATTTTTACAGCGCCCGCATGAACGCCGCCAGGTCCGACTTTTCCTGCGTGTTCAATTTGAGCCCCAGCACCAGGTTGAAAAACTCCACCGTGTCCTCCAGGGTCAGGCAGCGCCCGTCGTGCATGTAGGGCGGGCTGTCCTTAATGCCGCGCAGGGTGAACGTTTTCATCGGTCCCGGAGGCGCCTCATTGACGAAGCGTTCGAGGCGAAGATCGTGCATGCGGTCATCGAGATAGACGGGCGGCACATGGCATTCGGCGCATTTGCCCTTGCCGAAAAACACTTCCTCGCCGCGGCGCTCGGCTTCGGTGGCCTTGGCGGGGTCGAGCCTGGCGGTGGCAACGTCGAGCTTGGGCGCCGGCGGGAAGTCGAACATGTTCTGCATCTGCGCCATGTGCGAAACCTGCACCCGATCGAACTGGGTAAAACCTTTCTTCATGGCGTGGATGGGATCGCCGTTGAAATAGGCGGTGCGGAATTCGAATTCGGTGAAATCCTCCACCGAACGGAGGCTCCGCTTGGAACCGTGGATCTGCTGATTGTACATGCCGCGGAGGCTTACCGTGTCGAGGCGGAGGCGCCGCTCTTGCGGCCGGTTGTCCGGATTGAGGTGGAATTGTCCGGTCGTATGGCCGTTGATATGGCAATCGAGGCAGGTGACGCCTAGGCTCGGCTGTTCGCTTTTCCGGTCGTCGGTGGGATTGAATTCTTCCTGGGGAAACGGCGTGAGCAGCAAGCGCAGGCCGTCGAGTTGCACGGGCGTCAATAGGTCCTTGAAAAGCGCATAGTAATTGTTGATCGAGACGACCTCGCCCCGGGATACGTCACCCAGTTCCGGCCGGTTTTGCAGGAACATGGCGGGCGGGAACTCCGGCAGAAAGGCGTCCGGCAGATCGAACTCCACATCGAAGCGCTCCAGCCGCGGAAACATCTCGATCTGCATTTTGGGGAAGACCTGGCCGCCGGTGGCTTGCTTCGGATGCGGCAGGGAGGGATAAGGGAAGAGTCCCTTTTCGCGAATCTCCTCGGGCGTCATCGCGGCCAGCGTGTCCCAGGTCATACCGTTGCGCAGCCGCGCGGTGGGACCTACCGGAATGGGTTTACCCCGCGACATTTTCGCCTCTCGATGGAGTCTTGGGGTCAGATCATAGCGGCTTTCCAGCAGTTTTCGCTGATCGGCGGTGATCTTGGGCTTGGCCGCCTTGTCCTCCTGCATGATCTCCTCGAAAGTCTGCATGGGCCTCTTGGCATTGAGGGGATCGCGGTAGAAATCGAAGCCCAGCACCTTGCCCTGATCGGGCTGGCCGCCAAAGGCGTTCGAGGAAGGCTGGGCATGGGGGGCGCGAAAAGCACCAGAGCGGTCATGCTCGGATTTCTGCGACTCCGGCCGGGAAGAGGGAGCGGCTCGCGGCGTTTGCGCCTCGGCAACGGCATCCAACGGCTTGCCGTTGGTCTGAGCGGCCGCTACGGCCACGGGAAAAACAAAGCCGCCGAGGAACCAACGGGCAGCGCTGCTTGAAATCGCCTTGTTCCGGAATCGCATAACACCTCCTTGCGAGCCATCTATCGGAGATAAATCGGATCGGGGTAGTTCTAGATTTGAATTGCCGATCAATCCATTGGTTCCGGATACCTACTGCTCTTTCGGCGGTTGACGGAAACCGGAATGTCGTAGGGCGGGTTAGGCGCACGCCGGCATCCGCTGGCCGCTGATCACCATGCTTTCCGTGCGCCGTAACCCGCCGGACCAATGCTCGATGGTCGTGCCGCTCGCGTCGGTGGGTTGCGCGCCAGCCTCGCTGGGTGATGTGCGGGTAGTGCGGGGCGCACCTGATGCCCCGCCCGCCATCAAGACCGCGATGGCATTGCGGCCAAGGGCTGCAAGCTTTCCGTGACGAGCCGGTCGGCCAGGTCGAGGTCTACGTCGTCTACCCGGTTTATGGATTCCGACAAACGCTCGATGATGCCGGCCTGGACGTCGCCGCGTTCTTTGGCGACGGCATAGGGAATGCGGTGAAACATGACCATGGCGTAGCGAGGGATGAATCTCGCCGGGTGGCGCTCTTCGAGCAACCATTCGATGTGCTTCCGCAAGTGAAACTTGGGGTCACGGACGGAATCGCGCATCTCGATATAGTTTTCCAGCGCCATGTCGGCGATGGCCTCGGCATTCGGCTTTCTCTGGGCCTCGAAGTTTCGGTAAAGGCTTTCGAAGTTATCGTGTTCATCGAGCAACCGGTCGAGAACGACGCAATCCTCGAAGGCGCAGTTCATCCCTTGCCCGTGAAAGGGAACCACCGCGTGGGCGGCATCGCCCAGAATCAGCGCCTGATCGCCGACATGCCAGGGAAAGCAGCGAATCGTGCCCAAGGTCCCGGTGGGATGGTTCAGAAAATCGTGAACCGGGTCGGACATCAGGGGAAGCACGTCGGGAAACTCGGTTTCCAGGAAATGCAGGATGGCGCCCTCGTCGCTGAGCGTCCGGAAACTCTCGAGGCCCGAATGGGGCAGGAACAAGGTGGCGGTAAAACTGCCGTCCCGATTGGGCAGGGCGATCAGCATGAAGCCGCCGCGCGGCCAGATATGCAGGGCGTTCTTTTCCAGCCTGAAAGCGCCTTCGGGTCCTGGCGGGATGGCCAGCTCCTTGTAGCCGTGCGGCAGGTGCTCGTCTCGGCAGTCGATGCCTTTCTGTACGATCATGGCCTGGCGCACCGCGGAACCCGCGCCGTCGGTGCCGATCAGCGTATCGAAAGGCAGAATGCGCTGGTTATCGTCGTCTTCACGCCGGAGCAGCAGATGCCGGTTTTCGAAATCCAGTCCTTCGCACTTTTCACCGAAAAAAAGCTCGGCCCCGGCGGCTTCGGCCCCATCGAGCAGGATCTTGTTGAGCGCGGCCCTTTCCACCGAATAATGAACGGCGGATTCGTCCCTGCCATAGGGCTGATAGAGCAGCTTTCCGTCCCTGTCGTGGATCATGCGGCCGGGCATGGCGACCAGATGTTTTTCGATATTCCGGTATAGACCGACTTCCTTCAGGGCATGGATGCCGCGGGTGGACAGCGAGAGGTTGATCGACCGCCCCGCCGGAATCCTGTGTTTACGCATGTCCGGCAAGCGCTCGAAAACCCGCACGGGAAACCGCCGCCGGGCCAGGAACATGGCGAGTAGGCATCCGGCGAGCCCTCCGCCGATCAGGGTGATAACTTTAGTCCGCATGTTCGATCACTCCCTTGAGCCGCTCCACGAAATCGAAGATTTCGATGTAGCGGTTGTAAAACGGGACCGGCGCCACGCGGATCACGTCAGGCTCCCGCCAGTCGCAAACGATCCCGGAAGCGCTCAGCTTTTCGAACACCCGCTTGCCGTCCTTCAATCTGAGCGAAAGCTGGCAACCCCGTTCGGCGGTGGCGGGCGGCGTGAGGATGGCGATCTCGTCGTCGAACCGTTCCTTGAGCAGGCGTTCCAGATAACCGGTCAATGATTCCGACTTGGTCCGCAGCGCCGTCATTCCGGCTCGATCGAACAGATCCAGGGACGCAAGCAGGGGCGCCAGGGAGAGAACGGGCGGATTGCTGAGCTGCCAGCCTTCGGCCCCGGGCAAGGGACTGAACCTCGGCGGCATGACGAACCGGGTGGATTTGTCATGCCCCCACCAGCCGGCGAAGCGGGGAAGATCGAAGCGTTCGGCATGCCGCTCGTGGACGAAACAGCCCGCGACGGCTCCGGGTCCCGCGTTCAAATATTTGTAGGAACACCAAACGGCGAAATCCGCGTTCCAGTCGTGCAGTTTCAAGACCAGATTG
Organism: Methylocaldum sp. 14B; assembly: GCF_002005105.1. Lineage (GTDB taxonomy): Bacteria > Pseudomonadota > Gammaproteobacteria > Methylococcales > Methylococcaceae > Methylocaldum. The sequence goes on from NZ_MSCV01000021.1 coordinate 13,339, forward strand.
CCGACGGCGTGGGCCAGGTCGAACCCGACCACGCAGCCTTTCTCGTGCCCCGCTCCGGCGATTTCGTCCATGGCGAAGGCTTGGCCCGTGTAGAACTGCACGCCCGGCCACAGGATCAGCGCGATGCCGTCTCCTTCCCGTTCGATGAGCTCCAATATGTCCTCCGTGCGAAGAGTCACTTCGCCCGGACGGGACCTGGCTTCGATCAGCGACTCTTCCGGGTCGAAGCCGTGAAAGGCGATTTGGGAAGCCATGGTGTAGCGGTCCGACGGGAAAGCGTGTTCCTCGATCAGGATCTTATGGCGCTCCGGCGTCGGACGGTAAAAGCTCACCATCAGGAGATGAAGGTTGACCGTCAGGGAGTTCATCGCCGCCACTTCGACGGGCAGGGCTCCGACCAACCGGGACAGTTTCTCCGTCGCGAACTCGTGATAAGGCAGCCAGGGATGATCTCCCTCGAAGTGTCCCCGCACTCCCATCCGCGCCCACGCGGCCAGCACCTCCTCCACGTAGCGCCGCGCCGATTTCGGCTGAAGTCCCAGAGAATTGCCGCAAAAATAAATCTCTTCCGAGCCATCTTCCCGCTTCGGGATGTGAAAGTCGCTTCGGTACGAACCAAGAATATCCGCTCGGTCCAGCGCCTCGGCGAGAGATCGGTGCGCTTCGAACCTCATGGAACCTCCACGGGAAAGATCAGCGGCCGGCTGGGTGCCGCATCGCCGCGGAAAGGCGCGATTTGAAGATTGAGCAGGTAATAACCGTCCCGAATGTCGTCGGCCACGAAGATGAGTTCGGTAATCGTTCGAAAAGGCGCTTTGCAGCGATTCAAATCGTGGGCGTCGGGCGGCAGCTCCCAGAAAAGGCGGTGATTCGACAACTTGCCCTCGTCTTCCATGCGGTCGACGGACGGCATATCCACCAAAAGATCCTTGACGCCGCGTCGGACGATTTCCGCCATCGCCTCATTGGAAAAATAAGGCGTCGCCAAGTACTGCCGTGTTCTCTTGGACGGTGAATTGGGCAGCGAGCGGATGACGAGCACTTGGTGAAAATCTTCGTCATCCAGCGTTCTTAACTTTTCGACTAGCGCCCTCCGGGTAATGAGCGCATCGCCTTCCGCTTTGCCGGGGATATAACTTTCCGGGCAATCCATGCCTTTTTCCGGCTTCACGGAAATCAGGGTGGCAGGAATCCAGGCATCCTTCAGAAATGCCGTTACCGATACGTCCTGATCCACGATATGGCCCACGCATTCGGTATGGGTGCCGTGGCAATGGGGGATGAAACGGTATTCCCTCACATTGCAGCTGCCGCCGCGCCGGGTGTCGCCGACGAACCAGGCGTTTTCCACCGTTTGCACTCCGGCGGGCGGTACCCCGAAGGCGCTGAGTCCTTCGACGCCGCCGTCGATGTGAACGGAAAGATCGAAGTATTTCGCCGAGTCGATACGGAAGATCCGTCGTCCGATATGGACATCGACGGCGGTCATGCGAAGGATTCCGCTGTGAGGCCGAGCCATTCCAGAGCGGTCCCGTGAAACAACCGCGCCTTGGTCGACTGCGGCAGCTCCATCTCGGCTATCATCCTGCCGGGGCGGAGCTCGCCGAGCGGGAACGGATAGTCTGAGCCGAGGGCGATCGAGTTCGCGCCCAAAAGATCGATCAGGCAACTCAGGAGGCGTGGATCGTTAACGCATGAATCCACATAGAAGCGCCCCAGGTATTCGGCAGGCTCCACGGCATTGTCCACGGCGCAAAGATCGGGGCGCACCTCGAATCCGTGCTGAACACGGCCGAAAGTACCCGGGAACGCCCCGCCGCCGTGGGCAAACGCAACACGAAGCCGGGGAAATCGCTCGAAGACGCCGCCGAAAATCATCGAGCAGATGGCCAGGGCGGTTTCCGCGGGCATGCCGACCAGCCAGCTCAGCCAGTATTTCTTCATCCGCTCGGTGGCGAGAACGTCCCAAGGGTGCACGAAGAGGGCCGCTCCCAAATCTTCCGCTGCCTCGTAGACAGGGAAGAAAAGCGTCTCGTTCAGGTTGAAGCCGTTGACGTGGGTGCCGATTTCGACGCCCGCCAGCTTCAGATCGCGGACGCAACGCTCCAGCTCCCCGACCGCGAGTTTCGGCGCCTGCATGGGCAGAGTGCCCAGCCCGACAAAGCGCTTGGGGAACTCGGCGACGACGCCGGCGATGTGATCGTTCAGCAGTTTAGAGAGATCGAGTGTGTGCTCCGGTTTCGCCCAGTAAGAGAACATGACCGGCACGGTGGAAAGCACCTGAACCTGCACGCCGAATTCATCGTAGTCCTTGAGCCGGGTCCCGGCATCCCAGCAGTTGCTCCTGATTTCCCGGAAGCATTCGCCGTTCCTGAGCATGCGGGCGCAGCCCGGCCGGTGATGATCGAGCTGAATAAACCCGCCATAGCCATACCGCTCCCGAAGATCGGGCCAGTTCTTCGGCAGGATGTGGGTATGGATGTCGATTTTGAGCATGTTTGTTTTCCATGTGCCTAATAATGAGCCGTTCTCAAGCCCCTTCCTTTTTACGAAGTACCGGTCTTTCTCCCTCTCCCTCCGGGAGAGGGATGGGGTGAGGGGATCGAACAACTATGGCAATCCGAATTGCCTCTAACACTGCCTCAAGATCGCCGAGCACTTCATGATTCCAAAACCGCAACACCCGATAACCCAAAGCCTGTAAGTATCGGGTTCGCTGATTGTCCTGTTCCTGTTGCTCGGAATGCTGTCCACCATCGAGTTCAATGATCAGCTTCGGTTCTAGGCTGAGGAAATCTGCGATGTAGGGGCCAATGGGTTGTTGCCGACGGAACTTGCAACCTTCCAGCTGGCGGTTTCTCAACCAGCTCCACAATAATTTCTCCGCGTTGGTCTGTTGTTTTCGTAGCGTTCGGGCCAGTTGTTTCATCGGAAGAAAACCTAGTTTCGATCCCCTCACCCTAACCCTCTCCCGGAGGGAGAGGGAACTGAGGGCCGAAGTAATGGGCACAGACTACCACCGGCCTTTGCCCATCCTACCGTGTGCCGCGAGTGTGTATTCAAGGCGCCTCCATCACCGTCCCGCACTTCTTGCACGTCCGGTTTTCCTCGCTGGAATAGAACCGCTCGAAAACCGGCGGCAAGTCCTTCTCGATGTTTTCGAGGTGGAAATATTCCTCGTAGAGCAAATTCGAACAGTTGTCGCAGTACCATAGGAGACCGTCGTTTTCCGCCGGTCCTCGCTTTCGCTCTATGACCAGCCCCACCGTGTCGGCGAAGCGCTGAGGGGAATGGGGGATGCGCGGCGGAAGCAGAAAGATATCGCCTTCCCGGATGCGGATGTCCTTGGGGTTTCCGTCCTCCATGATCTTGAGAACCATGTCGCCCTCGACCTGGTAGAAGAACTCCTCGCCTTCGTCGTAGTGATAATCCTTGCGGCGGTTGGGGCCGCCCACCACCATGACGATGAATTCCGCGTCCTCGAACACCTGTTTGTTGCAGACCGGGGGCTTGAGCAGATGGCGGTGTTGGTCTATCCACTCGCGGAAGTTGAAAGGCTTGAGCTCTCTCACGGCGATTCTCCGTTCTCATTCGATGGTCGCGATGCACTTCAGCTCGATCGCGATGGGGGTCGGCAGCCGCGACACTTCGACGGTCGTCCGGCAGGGCTGATTGGTCCTGAAGTATTCCGCGTAGAGCCGGTTGTAGACCGGGAAATCCTTTTCCATATCGGTCAGGAAGACGGTGACGTCCACCAGCTTGTCCCAGTGGGAGCCCGCTTCCTCGAGGATCAGGCGGACGTTCTCGAAGACTGAGCGGCATTGCGCCTCGATTTCGTAGGCAACGATATTCCCGTCCTCGTCCAGCTCGACGCCCGGAATAATCTTGCTTCCGCGTCTTCTCGGCCCGACCCCTGACAGGAACAAGAGATTCCCCACCCGCCTGGCATGGGGATAGAGGCCCACGGGTTCCGGTGCTTTTTCCGAGTCGATGCGCTGACCCGCCATACGCGCTATCCTCCGAGATAAACGCAGACGTTCTTGGCTTCGGTGAAAAACTTGAGCGCCTCGAAGCCGCCTTCCCGGCCCACGCCCGATTGCTTCATGCCGCCGAAAGGCGTCCGGAGGTCGCGGAGCAGCCAGCAGTTGATCCAGATCACCCCGGAATGGATCCGGTTCGCCAGGCGATGGCAGCGCTTGAGGCTTTCGCTCCAGACTGTGGCGGAAAGCCCGTACATCGTGCTGTTGGCATACTCGACCGCTTGGTCTTCGCCATCGAAAGGCATCAGGGTGACCACGGGGCCGAAGATTTCCTCCTGATTGACCCGGCAGTTCGGGGAGAGACCTTCGATGATGGTCGGCTCGACGAAGAATCCGTTTTCGCAACGGCCCGGCAGGTGCACCTGCTTGCCGCCGGTCAGAATCCGTCCGCCCTCGGTCTGCGCCAAGTCGATGTAGGACAGCACCTTGCGGAGGTGGCTTTCCGAAATGAGCGCGCCGACGTCGCAGTCTCCGCTCAGTGGATCGGCCACGCGCAGCGCCTGGGTCCGTCGCAGGAATTCGTCCCTGAACGTTTCGTAGATCGGCCGTTCGACGAAGATCCGCGACCCCGACAGACAGATTTCGCCCTGATTGAAAAAGGACGAGCGGACCGTGGTGCTCACGGCGCGTTCGAAATCGCAATCGGCAAAGATGATGTTCGGATTCTTGCCGCCGAGTTCCAGGGAGAGCTTTTTGAACTTGGGAGCCGCGGTTTGGGCGATCCGGGCTCCGGTTTGGGTGCCGCCGGTGAAGGAGATGGCTTCGACGTTCGGATGCTCGACCAGGCGTTGCCCGGCCTTGGCGCCGGTGCCGTGGACGATGTTCAGAACCCCCGGCGGAAGCCCCGCTTCCCGGCAGATTTCCGAGAGATAAAACGCCGTCATCGGCGTCAGTTCCGAGGGCTTGGCGACGACCGTGTTTCCCGCCGCCAGCGCGGGCGCGACTTTCCAGGTAAAGAGATAAAGCGGGAGGTTCCACGGCGAAATACAGCCGACGACGCCGAGCGGCACGCGGAGCGTGTAATTCAGCGCTTGGCTTCCCATGGCATGGGATTCGGAGAAGAAATGCTGGATGGCTGAGCTGAAGAATTGGAAATTGGCGGCGGCTCTCGGGATGTCGACCTGGCGCGCCGCGCTCAGAGGCTTTCCGGCATCGACCGATTCGGCGCGGGCGAGCGCGTCCGCCTTGGCTTCGATGAGATCCGCGATCCGGCGCAGCAGCCTGGATCGCTCTTCCAGCGGAGCCTCGGCCCAGGCGGGAAACGCCGTCCTTGCGGCGGCTGCGGCGCGGTCGATATCGGCGGAATCGGAGTCCGGCACTTCCGAAAACAAACGGCCGGTGGCCGGTTCGATGTTTTCGAGATAGCGGCCGGAGACGGGCGGAACGAGTTCGCCGGCAATGTAATTCGCGATTCGTTGCATATTTACAAGCTCATCGTACGTCCCCCGTCGACGGGCAGGTTGATCCCGGTGATATACGAAGCCAAATCGGACGCGAGAAAGCCCGCCGCGTAGGCAATTTCTTCGGGCTTTCCGAAACGTCCCAGGGGAATCGAGCGTTTAGTCTGTTCGACCACGTCATCGATGGATTTGTTCGAGCTTCGGGCTTTGGCCTCCATGATAGCCCTGAGCCTCGCCGTCTCGGTCGCTCCCGGAAGGATGTTGTTCACGGTGATGCCGAAGGGCGCGAGTTCTCCGGCCAGAGTCTTGGCCCAGTTGGCCATGGCGCCGCGCACCGTGTTGGAGACGCCGAGTCCCGGAATCGGCTGCTTGACCGAGGTCGAAACGATATTGATGATCCGGCCGTAGCTCTCGCTCCTCATGCCGGGGAGCAGGGCCTGGACCAGGATATGGCTGCAGATGAGGTGGCGGGTGAAGGCCTCGGTGAATTCCTCAACCCCGGCTTCATATAGAACCCCGCCCGGCGGTCCGCCTGTGTTGTTGACCAGAATGTGAATGGGAAGAAGCGCCGGCAGGCGTTCTTTCAGGAGCTGCCTCAGGCGATCAGGATGGCCGAAATCGGCCACCAAGTAGCTGTGTTTTTGCCGATGCGCGGTACCGAGCTCACCGCAGACAAGCTTCAAGGCCGACTCGTTGCGGGCGAGAAGAATGACCTCGGCGCCTTGATCCGCGAAATGCATGGCGACGGCCCGGCCGATCCCTTGACTGCTGCCGCACACCAGCGCCCTTTTACCATCCAGTAATCCCATCGAGATCGCTCCCATCGGTTTTCTGCAAACCTTACAACGAATGATCAGCGTGTGCCATAAACCCGTTTCGCCGGGTTGATCCATGTCGTAGGGTGGGTTAGGTGCGCCTACATACCGCCTGTACGCGGCCCACCGAGTCAGGCGCGCACCGTAACCCACCACACCGCGCGTTGGTGGGTTACGGCGCACGCAAAGCACAGTGATTGACATCGGAGTATGCTGGAGTGCGCCTAACCCACCCTACGAAATCCCGGTTTTCCGTCAGACCTCGACATGGAAGGCTCTAACCCCCGATTCTATCCCCGGTCTAAGCAGTCAACGAGGCCATCCGTCATGACATCCGAACCGCTATCAAAACTCTCGGTTTTAAGCCGAGCGCTCGAAGGGGAGCTTTTGACCGACCGGCTCTCGCGCCTGCTTTACGCCACGGACGCCTCGCCCCACCAGAAGATGCCTCTGGCCGTGGCGCGGCCCAAGCACCGGGACGATTGCGTGACGCTGATGAGATTCGCCGCGCAGGAACGGCTGCCGCTGATTCCCCGCGCGGCCGGAACCAGCCTGGCGGGGCAGTGCATCGGCGACGGTCTGGTAATCGATTTCACCCGCCACATGAACCGGATCGTCTCGATCGACCCGGAGCGGAGGCGGGCACGGGTCCAGCCGGGCGTGATCCGCGACGATCTCAACGATGCGCTGAGCCCGTTCGGGCTGATGTTCGCCCCCGATCCCTCCACCTCCAACCGCTGCACGATAGGCGGCATGTTCGGCAACAACGCCTGGGGCAGCCATGCCTTGCGCTACGGCACGACCCGCGATCACAGTCTGTCCGCCGAGGCGGTCTTGAGCGACGGCAGCATCGCCCGGTTCGAATCACTTGGAGGCGAACAGCTTCGGGAAAAATTAGCGCTGGACAATCTGGAGGGGCGGATTTACCGCGCCGTGTATCAGGCGATCGACCGCCATCGGGCGCTGATTCTCGATCGCTTTCCCCGCCCCGACGGCATTCCCCGCAACGCGGGCTACCCCCTGGACGTGCTGGCGCGCGGGCAGCCTTGGGAATCTCGGGGGCCGCCTTTCAATCTGGCCCGATTGCTGTGCGGCAGCGAGGGAACCCTGGCTCTGGTCGGCGAAATCGAAGTCGGGCTCGTGCCGCTGCCTGCCCGGCACCGCTTGGTCTGCGTCCAGTTCGACAGCCTGCCGCAAGCGCTTTCGGCGGTGGCCGTGACGCTGAACCATAAGCCGTCGGCATTGGAATTGGTGGACCGGCATATCCTGGAGCTCACCAAGACCAATCTGGAGCAGCAGCGCAACCGGTTCTGGATCGAAGGCGATCCGGCCGCCGTGCTGCTGATCGATTTCGTGAACGAAACCGGCGGTGAAGTCGACGCCACGGTCTCAAATCTGACGGCCGAATTGCGTTCGCTGAACCTGGGTTATGCCCGGAAAGTGCTCGATTCGCCGCTCCGGGAGCGGGCGCTGGCCCTGCGCGCGGCGGGATTGGGTCTGCTCATGGGCATGCCAGGCCCGGTCAAGGCCGTCACCGGCATCGAAGACACGGCAGTGTCAGTCAAGGATCTGCCCGCTTATGCCGAGGCGGTTTTCTCGGTCATGGCCCGCCATGGTGTAGATTGCGTCGTCTTCGGTCCGGCCGGATGGGGCGTGTTGCATTTCCGCCCCTTGCTCGATCTGCGCAGCCGGGAAGGCCGGCGTCTTTACGAGCGCATCGTCGAAGAAGTGTTCGAACGGGCGATCCGTTTCGGCGGGACGATCAGCGCCAAGCATGGCGACGGCCGCCTGAGATCGCCTTATTTGGAAGGTCTTTTGGGTGGGGAACTTTATGGGCTCCTGCACGGGATCAAGGCCGCCTTCGATCCTCACGATCTTTTGAACCCGCACAAGATTTTCGATCCTCCGCCGTTGGTTTCGGATCTGAGAGCCCATGAGAACGGGAAACCGGTTGCCGCCTACTTCGACTGGAGCCGCGAAGCGGGCTTAAGAATCGCCGCTTCGAAGTGCAACGGCGCCGGGGTCTGCCTGAAAAGCGCCGGGCGCGGCACGATGTGCCCCTCCTATATGGCGACACGGGAGGAAAAACACGGCACCCGCGGCCGCGCCAACATCTTCCGGCAGGTCATGGACAGTTCCGAACCCTGGACGGCGATGAATCGCGAGCTGCTGCGGGATGTCCTCAACCTGTGCCTGGCCTGCAAGGGCTGCAAATCGGAATGCCCGGCCAACGTGGACTTGGCCCGCATGAAGGCGGAATTCCTGCAGCAGCACTACGACCGGGCCGGAGTGCCGTGGCGGGCGCGTATCGTGGGGAACTTCGACCGGCTCAGCCGGATCGCGAGCTTCGCGCCCACCCTGTCCAACGCCGTGCTGGCGCAGATCTGGGTCAAATCCCGGCTGGGCTTTCATCCGGAGCGTCCCTTGCCGCCTCTCGCGAGCGAGCCTTTCAGCCGATGGCTGAAGCGGCGGCGTCCGGCCGAACCGGCTGGCCAGAAGGGCGAGGTCCTGCTGTTCAACGATCCCTTCACCGAATTCTACGAACCCCAGTTGGCGATCGCGGCCTTCGAGGTCTTGGAGCGGTTCGGGTTTCGCATGGCGGCAACGCCCTGTCTCGAATCCGGGCGGATACAGATCAGCCAAGGTCTTTTGAGCGCCGCCCGGAAACGGCTGAGCCGGGCCGTCGAGCGGCTATACCCTTCCGCGGTGACCGGCCGCTGGATCATCGGGCTCGAACCTTCGGAAATCCTGACCTTCCGTGACGAAGCGGCGGATTTACTGGAGGGCGAGGAGCTCAGAAAAAAGGCGCGTATCGTGGCGGATCGCACCCTGACCTTCGAGGAATTCATCGTTCATGAGAGCGGTCGGCTCGGCAAAAATCCCTTCGGCGACGCGCTAGCGGGCAAGACACTGCTGGTGCACGGCCACTGTCATCAGAAGGCGCTAATCGGAATGCAGCCGCTTTTAAAGGCGCTGTCCCTGATTCCCGGCGTCGAAGTTCGACCCATTCCCTCCGGCTGCTGCGGCATGGCGGGCGTTTTCGGTTATGAGGAGGAGCACCACGCCGTGTCGCTGGACATTGCCGAACTGGTCCTGTTTCCCGCCATTCGCGAGGCTGGAACCGATGCGCTGATCGTGGCCCCCGGCACCAGCTGCCGCCGCCAAATCGCCGACGGGCTCGGGGTGCGGGCCTATCACCCTGTCGAGGTGATGCTTATGGCGATGGGATTACCATGAAAATACAAGCTTGTGGGAGGGGCTCTCTCGACTGAGCTCAGCTCGTAGGACGCGTCGTGCCTCCGCATATCCTGTGGACCTAATTCATAGTGCCGAAATTTACTTTGGCCGGAGCTTCCCTTATTTCAAATCGCTTTCAATCAGGCATTCATTTTCGTAGGGTGGGTTAGGCGCACATCAGCACTGACCGACCGTCGATCACTGCGCTTCGCGTGCGCCGTAACCCACCGAACGGCCTCTGTCCTGAGCCAAGTCGAAGGGTCGGCGGGTTACGCGGAGCCTGTCCTGAGCCTGTCGAAGGGCCTGTCCCGAGCTGAGACTAGGGGCCAACCCGCCATCGATGGGTTTCGCTTCGCTCTACCCATCCTACGATGAATGTTCACTCGAATGCCGAATGGAATTAGGAGTCGCAGCGGTTTTCCGGCACGGCTTCCAAAAGCGGTTGCTGAACCAAGAAGCCCGGTACGGTCAAAGAGATTAAACCACCGAATTTGTATCTGTGAGTCGGCGGGGCGGTATCACTCTGAGCTGAATAAGACGTCCCTGCGCGTGTGCCCATGGTGAGGAAGGTTAATCCCATGAAAGAACTGGTGGAAGGCTTTCACAGGTTTCAGCAGAGCCTCTCGAAGTCAGAGAGAGAGTCATTCAAAAAGCTGGCGGGCGGGCAGAATCCACTTGCCCTTTTCATTACCTGCTCAGATTCGCGTATCGACCCGAACTGGATCACGCAGTCGAAACCGGGCGACCTGTTCATCCTGCGGAATGCGGGGAATATCATTCCTCCTTATGGGGCTAGCGGCGGCGGGGAAGCGGCCACCATCGAGTACGCCGTCGCCAATCTGGGAGTGAAGGAAATCATCGTTTGCGGCCATACCTATTGCGGGGCCATGCAGGCGCTGCTGAGCGGCCCGGAAAGCGTGGCCGACCTCCCGGCCGCTCGCGCTTGGCTCGGCCATGCCGAGGCGACCCGCCGGATCACTCGGGAAAATTACGCTCATCTGGAAGGCAATTCCCTCTTGACGGCCGCCGTGCAAGAGAATGTTTTAGTTCAATTGGAAAACCTGCGTACGCACCCCGTGGTTGCCGCGGGACTCGTCCGAGGGACTATCAAGCTCTATGGCTGGGTTTACAAGATCGATAAGGCCGAAGTTTTCGCCTATGTCCCTGGACGCGGCCAGTTTCTCGCTCTGCCGGAGCACCCGTCCGTACCCATCCCCTCCGCCATGCAGCTTGCCGTCAAACGAATCATCTAATGCCTTGAAGCTCATATCGCTCTCCTGCATCAGGATCGCCCGCCGGGCTTGCGGCTCGAGGAATCCGTTCTCGGGTGCGCCATTTCGTCCGTCTATACCGGAGATGTACACTTGCCCACAGATAGGCTGCCGATAAGCAGTTGCCGCTAAGATTGTCGCCGCCTGAAATGTGGCAAGAGAGATCGAACCATGAAACCGCTGATCTACGGTCTTCACTTCAATAATCTTCGCGGCGACATCTACGGCGGCCTCGTTGCCACGGTCGTGGCCCTTCCTTTGGCGCTTGCCTTCGGCGTAACCTCCGGGGCAGGGGCCATCGCCGGACTCTATGGAGCCATCTTCGTGGGTTTTTTCGCCGCCTTGTTCGGCGGAACGCCCGCTCAGGTCTCCGGCCCCACGGGTCCGATGACCGTGGTCATGGCCGAAGTCCTCCTGCTCTATGTCCATCAACCCGCCCTCGCCTTCACTGTCGTGATGATGGGCGGCGTCATCCAGATTCTCATCGGCCTCCTCAAATGGGGGCGCTACATTCGGCTGGTCCCGTTTCCGGTGATTTCCGGCTTTATGAGCGGGATCGGCTGCATCATTCTCATTCTGCAAATTCCCGCCCTGCTGGGGCACTCCCCCAAACCGGAAGGGGTGCTGGCCACGCTACGGGCGATCCCGGAGTTCTGGGACAGCCTCAATCCCCAGGCGGTCGGACTCACCCTCCTCTCACTGGGGATCGTGTCGCTGACCCCCGTCCGTATTGGCCAGTGGGTTCCGCCGCCGGTCCTGGCCCTGGTAATCGGCACGCTCACCGCCTATTTCTGGCTACCGGCCGCGCCGGTCATCGGCGAGGTGCCGGAAGGCTTTCCCACCCTCATCATCCCGACTTTTCAGGCCGGTCTCTTGCTGGTGATGCTGGAATCGGCGGCGATCCTGGCCCTTTTGGGAACCATCGACAGCCTGCTAACCTCGCTGATTTGCGACAATCTCACCCGGACCCAGCACGATTCGAATCGGGAGTGTATCGGCCAGGGCATCGGCAATATAGTCGCCGGGTTCTTCGGCGGATTACCCGGAGCCGGGGCCACCATGCGCTCGGTGGTCAACGTTCGCACCGGTGGACGCACGCCCCTTTCGGGCATGCTCCACGCAGTGTTCCTCCTGGCCATCCTATTGGGGCTGGGCCCGTTAGCCGAAAAGATCCCGCTTGCCGTACTCGCCGGCATCCTGCTCAAGGTGGGCATCGATATCATCGACTGGTGGTTCGTGCGGCATGTCGTTCATGCGCCACGGGCCGACGTGCTGATCATGCTGGTGGTGCTGGGCCTGACGGTATTCGTGGATCTCATCCAGGCGGTGGGCGTTGGCGTGGTACTGGCGAACCTCCTGTTCGTAAAGCGCATGGGGGAATTCGAAGAATCGAGACTGCGCATCATCACCCACGAGGCTCCGGAACCGCCCCTGATCTCCGAGGAGGCGGCCATCCTGGCCCGCAACAACGGCCAGATCATACTTATCCATATCGATGGGCCCATGAGTTTCGGCTCGGCCAACAACATGGTCCGCCGCCTGGAGCGGGTACGGCAATTCAGCACCTTCAAGAGCGTGGTCCTTGACCTGTCCGATGTACCTTTCATCGATACGTCGGCAGCCAAGGCGGTGGAAGACATGATCCGCATGACTCGGGAGCACAAACAACACCTCTTCTTCGTGGGTATGCAGCCGCAACTGGTCAAGGTATTGAGGGGTCTGGACGTGTTGAGCTTGATTCATCGGGACCATCACTACGCCAAACGCCTGGACGCCCTGCGCCATGCGGCTCTCATGGCGGGCTACCGCCATCCGGAGGATAGACCGCTGTCACGTGGGGAAAAGGAAAACCTATCCTCCACTTCCTTATAACCGGATTACAGCGGTTTAGAGCCATGGGGTGCGTTGAGGGACGAAGCGCATCGTTCGCGTTGGGTAAAGCGGGTTAGCAATTGGCCGTATTCGAGTTTTCATTACTTTGTCGAACGGGGAATCTATCCAGCCACATGGGGAAATTCGACCTTGATGCGGGTGAATGACTCGAACGATGCGCTTCCGTCGTCAGCGCATCCTACACCCTCGCATCCAGGCGATTCACCTCATCGGTAATACCGCCCGAACCGGTTCTCCAAAAAATCCTCGAGCCGAAAGCTCTCCTGCGTCACGAAACCTTGGTAGAGTTCGGTCCGGTTCAACACCTGATCGACGACTGCGCACACGGCGGCGGCGGTGGTCACCTGGATGGCCGACCACAGCTTCCCGTAGATCGTCTGCGGATAAATTTTCTTCACGTAGTTCTCTTCGTACAGTTCGCCGCGCTGCTTGCCGCTGACCGAGACATAAACCAGCACCACGTCCTGCACGGTCTTGGGGATGGCGTTTTCGAGGATGCGTTTGAGGGTTTCCCGATCTTTGTTGAGCTTGAGGTCCCGCATCAGGAAGTGAATCTTCTCGCAGTGGCCGGGATAGCGCAGGGTTTTGTAGTTCAGCGTCTTGACCCTGCCGCTGTAGGTATCGGCCAGGGTGCCGAGGCCGCCCGAGGTGTTGAAGGCTTCGTAGAGCAGCCCGTCGATTTCGATGGTTTCATAGCCTTCCAGCGGCATCAGGACGACTTCGTGGCCGTCCTCGAGCCCATAGCAGAAATTGCCGTATTCATTGATCAATCCGTCGGTGGACCAGGTAAGAGAGTATTTCAGGACGTTGCTGGGATGCACCGGCAGCGCGCCGACCCGCAGCTTCACGGTGTCCAGTTCGTCGAAATGTCCCATCAGATCGTTCGCCACGATGTTGATGAAACCGGGCGCCAGGCCGCATTGCGGAACGAAAGCGGTCTCCGCGCCTTGACTGAGGTTCTGGACGTAACGGGTAACGGTCACGTCCTCGGTCAGATCGAAATAATGCAGGCCCGATTCGATGGCGTACTCGGCCACCAGCGGGTTGCAGTAGTACGGCAGCGCGGAGATGATTGCTCCGAAAGGAAAATCCGACAGGCAATGTCGGAGCCCGCTGCCGTGGATCGCATCCACGGCGAGGGTCGTCAGGTTTTGCCGATCGATGTCCTCGGCAGCCCGCTTCAGGGCGTTTTCATCGTGATCGACCAGATGAACGGTATAGTCGCCCGCTCGGGAAAGCAGGCCGGCAATCAGGGAACCGATGGTGCCGGCGCCCAGGACGCAGACGTTCCGCATGACATGGTCTCCTCGCTAGGCGGCGGTCTGGACCGAGGTACGAATGACATGGGCCGCCTGTTCCGGCAGGAAATAGTTGTAGATCGGGGCGGAATGAAGCGGATTGTCCCGCTCGTAAGGAATGTCGTACAGCGCGAAGAATCGCTCGGCCAGTTCCGGGCTCGTTTCCCGGCGCGACAGAAGTTCGAGGAGCTTGGCGTTTTCGATGACGGTTTCCAGCTCCGCACCGTGAGTCCTCAAGACCTCCCGAATCCGTTCCGGAACTTCCCGGTTCCGCTCGGGCCGGGTGAATACCTGTAGCAGCAGCCGATCGGTGTAGTCACCCGTCGGGGTCATGATGGCTATGCCTTCCGCCTCCATGGTATGCATCAGCTTCGACAAACCGACCGCGACGCGCCGGCCTTCCTCGAACCGCGTGGCCCGGATCGCCAGATGATGGGCGGTGTAGCCGTAAACGTGATTCCAATGCTGGATGATCTGGGTGGGATTATCGGCATCCGACTGATCGATGAACAGCCGCAGCACCTGGCCGTTTTCCAGGATTTTGTAGAGCAGGTAGGCGTTCCAGCCGTCCTCGAACTGATAGAAATCTTCGCCTTCGACTTGCGAGGGCACATAGCCGTGATGGCGGCGCAGGTTTTCCACGACCCGTTCGGCATCCCTGTGGGCCGACGAGCCGCAGCGGATCGCGAGATGATCGAAATGGACGGTCCAGCCCAGGCGCGGCGCGATCTTCAGCAAGGTCAGATCGGCCTGGCTGTACAGCAGCGATTCGATGGCCTTGACCGCCACGTAGACATCGAGCCGGCCGACCCAGTCGCCGATCAGCTTCGCCTCGGCATCGGTCAGAAAACTCCGGGCACGGGCCAGCACGCCGTCGAGAAACTCGCGGGCATAAGGGTCCACGTGTTCCAAGGCTTCCGGCAGATCCTCTTCGAACGGTTTCGACTGCCGAGCTTCCCGATAAGCCGTCAGCAGTTCATCTACGGATCTGATTCCGTGAAAATAATGGCCGGCGGTCATCGGCTGGGGTTCCGCTTCGAAAGGCGTGAGATCGATGCCGGCCATCCGGCCGTCGGGGCGCGGCACCAGCAGCTTGGCGGGACGATCGGGATGGGCGCGAAGGGTGGTCGGACCCGCGAGCACCTCGCGGACCAGGCTGTGGGCAAAGTCATCATGTGGGCTGGACATTGCAAGACCTCTCTGCCTCTGTGAAAAGCGTACGATAGGGCGGGATTAAGGCAAACCCTCGTCCCAAACCGTTCTCCCAAAAGGAAGGTCGCGACTTAGCGACTATTGGCGATTGGGAAAGAGTCCCCGATCTACTCGGGGCGATTGACAGATTTCGTAGGTCGGCAATCCCTTGCCGACGAACCCGCTTGCCGCCCCCGGTGTCGGCAAGGGATTGCCGACCTACGATAGATTAGACAGCCGAAGTCTCGGAAGGTTGATGATCTCGGCTATCCGAACCTCTCCCTGCCGCCCCGAATCTAACTGGCACAAGGCTCTATGCCTCAAACCGGAAAACGCCTATGCACATTCACGACAACGCCTTCAAGGATCGACTGTTCGAGACTTTGCATCTTCTGGACGTCAACGTCGGCAGCTATTCCGCCTACGAAGGATGGCTGGAGGCTCGCGATGCTCCGCGGCTAAGCTCCTGCAATCCGGCTACCGGCGAGATTATCGCCGAGGTCACGCTGTGCTCGGAAGCGCAGTACGAAACCGTGCTGGAAGAGGCCCGGAAAGCCTTCGAGGAATGGCGCCTGGTCCCGGCACCCGAACGCGGCGAGCTGGTCCGCCGGATCGGCGATGCCTTGCGCGAACACAAGGATGCCTTGGGCAGCCTGGTGGCGCTCGAAACGGGAAAGATCAAGGCGGAAGGGGATGGCGAGGTGCAGGAGATGATCGACATGGCCGACTATGCCGTCGGGCTGTCGCGCATGTTGTACGGGATCACGATGCCTTCCGAGCGCCCCGAACACCGGCTCTACGAGCAATGGCATCCCTTGGGGCCGATAGGCGTCATCACGGGCTTCAATTTCCCGGTGGCGGTTTGGTCCTGGAATGCGTTCGTCGCGGCGGTGTGCGGCGATACCGTGGTCTGGAAGCCATCCCCCAAGACGCCTCTTTGCGCCATGGCGGTACAGCACCTGTGCGACCGAGCCGTGGCGGAGATGGGGTATCCGGGTATCTTTTCCACCTTCTTGCCGGAAAATCCGGAATTGCTGGACCGTTTCGTCCGCGATGCGCGGCTGCCCTTGATCTCCTTCACCGGTTCCACGGCCGTGGGCCGCCAGGTGGCGGTGAAAGTCGCCGAACGCTTGGGGCGGAGCCTTCTGGAGCTGTCCGGCAACAATGCCGTCATCGTCGACGAGACCGCCGACCTGAACCTCGCGCTCCAGGCCATCGTGTTCGGTGCGGTGGGAACGGCCGGCCAGCGCTGCACCAGCATTCGGCGGCTGATCGTCCACGAGGACGTCCATGACGAACTGGTCGAGAGGCTGATCCGGGCTTACGGCCAAGTGCGGATCGGCGATCCCCTGGACCCTTCGACCCTCATGGGCCCCCTCATCGACCCGGCGGCCGTCGAGGCGTACCGTAACGCCGTGCATGCAGCACGGCGCCAGGGCGGCGAGGTGCTCTACGGCGGCCGGGTGCTCGATCGGCCCGGCTGCTTTGTCGAGCCGACCTTGATCCGGGCGGAAAACCACTGGGACATCGTGCAACGCGAAACCTTCGCGCCTATCGTCTACGTGATGACGTTCCGCCGTCTGGAAGAGGCGATCGCCCTGCAGAACAGCGCATCGCAAGGACTGTCCTCGTCGCTGTTCACGCTGAATCTCAGATCGGCCGAGCGGTTCCTGTCGGCTTCGGGCAGCGACTGCGGTATCGCCAATGTTAATGTCGGCACGTCGGGCGCCGAAATCGGCGGAGCCTTCGGCGGCGAGAAAGATACCGGAGGCGGTCGCGAAGCGGGTTCCGATGCCTGGAAGATGTACATGCGGCGGCAGACCAATACCATCAATTGGGGAGAGGCTCTTCCGCTGGCGCAGGGGATATCGTTTTTCGCAGCGGATGCCGGGCAGGACCGGAAGTCATGAACCGGGAAACGACAGGTCGTAGGTCGGCAACCCTTTGCCGACCAAGCCCGTTGTCGACCCGGTGCGTCGGCAAAGGATTGCCGACCTACTTCACTTTAGCCCGCTCCCACAAGCCGTAAATTAGTCCCGCAACCGCCTTATCGATTCTTTCCAGGCACCCACGCGATAATCCGGAGAGGCGCGCCGCTGCCGCCCTCGATCTTCATCGGCAGGGCCACCACCATGGCGCCCGTCGTGGGCAGTTCGCCGAGCCGGGCGACGTTTTCGAAAATCGGAATGCGCTTTTCCGAGAGAATTCTATGGGCCTCGAAATGCGATGACTGCCCATAGTCGATGCTCGCCGTATCCAATCCGACGGCTTTGATGCGGCGCCGTTCGGCCAACCAGCGCGCGGCTTCGGGGGCCAGGCCGGGAAAGTGGAGTTTCGCCACCGCCGCCTCGCCCCGCTCGGCGGTACCCAAATACTTGACCGGGTCCGGCCAAAACCGGCCATAGCCCGTATGCAGCAATACGATCGCCTCTTCGGGTATCGGTCCGTGGCTCTTTTCCCAAGCGGCAAAATCGTCTTGGCCCACCCTGTAATCGGGATTTTTCACGGCATTGGACGATACGTCGATCACGACGGCTGGACCGATCAGCCGGTCGAGCGGAATCCGGTCGACCGCGAGACCGTGAGCGGAAAAATGATTCGAGGCATCCAGATGAGTGCCGCCATGTTCCGCCGCTTGGAACTGATAGGCCTCGTAATGAAAGCCCTTTTCGGTCGTCCCGACAAACACCGGTTCCAGACGGAAGGGCGTCGCAGTGGGCCAGTACACGGTCTCGGCAGAAAAAGAATGGGTGAGGTCCACCCACCGGCCGGACGACCCCAAATCCGGCTGCGAAGCGCAACCCGCCAGCGCGGCCAGCAGAGCCGCCGGCACGCTCGGTTTAAATCGGGATCGAACGGTAACACGCATGGCTCGGCACCTCGATGATCGTTTCGGATCGCCTCTTGACGACATTTTGTCCAAATCCCATTATTTCACGATCAGGGACGCCAAGGCTTCTACACTGACGTTCTTTACGTTTTCTGCGAAGGGATTCCATGAACGAGTCATCACGCATTTCCGGCCCCGAGCCGATCCTGTCGAACCGAGAGCAAACAAGATTCCTCTCTCCTCCCGACGATGTGATCAGGTTTCCAATCGAGCCCGATAGGGTTCGAGAGCGCTCCACTCCTCCAAACATGAAAGGACTGCGCAAACCCTTGTCCCGCGCGGGACGCTCGGAGGCGGGTATTGAAACGGCACTCGACGGGCAGGAATGACTGGTTGAACCGAACTGCCCGAGCCGCGCGCGGCGTCTCTCGGCCGAGTATATTTCCGTTCGGGGATGCGCGCCTAGGTTCGGTCACCGTCATCGACACGATCGAAGGCGTCGAACACCATCGCGAGGCTCTCGAACACCTGGCGGAAAACGCGGCACATCCCAATCCTTTCTACGAATCGTGGTATCTTCTGCCGCTGCTCAAGGCCTCGAAAAGCAAGCAGCGCCTGCGTTTTCTGCTCGTTCACGGGACCGACGACAGCGGTTCGGAAGCGCCCGAAACGCTGATCGGCTTCTTCCCGTTCGAGCAGACACTGCTCCACCCGCTGTGCCCGGTTCGCTGTCTGCGTCCGTGGCAGGACGCGTATCGTTGGACGCTGCGCCGCACGCCGCTGCTCCGCTACGGGGCGGTCGGCAACAGCCTGGCGGCATTGGGCCGATGGCTGCTCGCCCGGCAGCACCCGCCGACTATCATCCTGTTCAAGGACCTGCCCGGCGACAGCGAGATCCTCCGCGCGGCCGAGTGCTGGCTTACCGAGGACCATCGATTGTGCCATGTACATGATGTCCGCGAATCGCACCTGTACCGCCGCCAAACGGATGCCGAGACCTATTTCGCACGCGTACTGTCGGGCAAACGGCGCCGACATCTCAGGCGCTTGCGCCGCCTGCTCGAGGATCTAGGACCGGTACGGGTCGCCGATCTCGACAGATCCGACGACGTCGACCGTCTTTTCGACGAATTCATCTCCCTGGAATTCAGCCAATGGAAGGGAAAGATCGGCACCTCCATGGCATCCATGCCCGATGGCGCTGCGATCGCCAAGGACATTCTCAAAGAGGCGCACCGCCGTAAGCGCCTCTCGCTGCTTACTTTGCGGGTCGGCGACAGGCTGGTCGCGGCGCGCAGCGCCTTCCTCGCGCCTCCGGGATGCTTCGGGTTCAAGATGGCCTACGACGAGAGTCCGCCCTATGCCCGATGCGGTCCGGGTTTTCTGCTGGATTTGGAGGGCATTCACCGCCTCCATGACGATGCGGACCTCCTAGGCACCGGAATCGAATGGCTGGACAGCTGCGCCGTCAAGACGGCCGCGCTGCCGCTGAGCATGAGGACGGAAGCCTTGCTGCTCCACCGCTACATGGTGACTGCGCGCGGCGGTATCGGCGAGATCGTGACGCGCCGGTTTCCCAAGGTCATGCAGGCGCTTCCATGGAGAATACGCCGGCTGTCCGCGTTTTAGAGCGTTTTCATCTCGCTCTACGGCAAAACAGGCCTGGCCGGAGTCGTTGGCGCCTTCGGCCAGGGTAGATCGACTCAAGCTTTCGTAGGTCGGCAATCCTTTGCCGACGAACCCGCTGGCCCAACTGCACCGTCGGGAAGGGCGGCTTCGGCGTCGGGAAGGAATTCCCGACCTACGCAGAATGCCCGTACAGTAGGTATAAAAATGCTCTAGCGGTTGTCGGCAAGGGAGTATCGACCTACAACCCGTAAGGGGCGGGGCTCCATCCTGACAGACACAGTTTGTCGGCAATGGATTGCCGACCTACGACTCACGAGGGGCGTTGCCCCGTAGCGCGATCACCCTATTAATCAGGCCCGTAAATACCCTCCTGGTATTTCGGGCCGCCGCCCAGGCCGGTACACGCCCGGCCTGGGCTCACGCGGCTTGTCGCCGCGCCGGGGCATCCTTGCCCCGGATTAACCCGGCCTATATTTATAGGCCGGGTTAATAGTTTGAGCTCGTTTTAGACACCGATATCTTCTCCCCACAGCTCGGGGTGAGTCTCGATGAAGCGCGACATGAGGCGAATACAGTCGGGGGCGTTGCGTACCTCGACGGAAATGCCGCGCGACCGCAGCAGTTCCTCTTCACCGAGGAATGTCCGGTTCTCGCCGATCACGACCCTGGGAATTTGGTACAGCAAAATCGCTCCCGTGCACATGGCGCAGGGCGATAGCGTCGTATAAAGCGTGCTCTCGCGATAAACCGATGCGGGCTGACGTCCGGCATTCGCCAAGGCGTCCATTTCCGCATGCAAAATGGGGCTCCCCTGCTGTACGCGCCGGTTGTGGCCGCGACCGATGATGCGATCCCGATGCACCAGCACCGATCCGATCGGTATTCCCCCGGTCTGCAATCCCTTCTCGGCTTCTTCGAACGCAGCCTGCATGAATGTATCCATGCCCTTTGCTCCATCGGTCGATGATAAAGAGTCGGTGCTAAAGCAATTCTTGCCACGGCCGGTCTTGAGCCGAGACCGGACGACGGCGATGTCGCAATGATTCTCGATGTCGGCCCCCAAGGCAACCACTTTCACGCCGCCGTGATCTAGCGCTTTTAGCCGTTCGGCGTTGGTCGCGAATCCGGCTCGGGCGACAGGTCTTTTTTGATCAGATACAAAATGCTGGCAAACACCTGCAGCAATACGCCGCCGATCGACAGCGCGAACCAGGCGAAAACGACGAAGCCGTAGTGCAGGGGCGCTACGAACACTTCTTCCATGAACCAGAAGGTGTGACCCCATTCGTTGTAACCGACGTTCGGCAAAAGCGTGAACGGGCCGACCACGGAAAACAGGTAGGGCACGGAAAATCCCTTGGCGAAGTATGGCAGGCGCGTCTTCGCGTACAGAAAGGCACCCCAGCCGGTAATGATGTAAACGGGGTAGCTCATGTAGAACACGATGATGTGATTGGGGGTAAAGTCGGTGTCGCGCACGACCGTTTGATGCCAGGTCGCATCCTGCTCCGTGAAGAAGCTGGTTCCCCAATAGAAAGCCCACGCATAAGCGGCCAGCCAGATCAGGTGGGTCATGTTCCGGCGCAGCTCCTCGCGCGGGGTCAATGTCACGACATCGCGATCACGCGTTTTCCATAACAGTTCGCGCAAGGCTTCGCCTTTCGCTCTGGACAGCGCTGTCTCGGTGTCGATGAAGTGCGCCCAGTACCTCTCCAAATTGCGATCCCGGCTCCGCCATAGCCAGCCCCAAAGAAGAGCGGCCACGATCGTTTCCACCAAGATTTCGGCGTAAAAGAGATTCATCCAGTAGGTCTCGAACTCCGGCGCAAAAGCGTCGAGCCCGGTCGACCACGCGTAAGTCCCCTCATACCAGCGAGCCGTCAGGTAGAGCGCCGCATAGCTCGCCAGTACCAGCACCAGACGCTTCAGACTGAACAAGGGCGGTTCTTTCGCGGCAATATCCGAAGCTCCGGTCCGAATCGGCGTGGACACAAGCCACCTCTTTGATAAGTCGAAAATCCAATCATTGGACCCCCGGCATTCGAAAAACGCTCCTCGGCTTAAAGTGCTTTCAGCACCACGAGAGAAATGTCGTCATCGAAGGACCGGCTTTGACAAAACACGCCGAGCTCGTCGACGATAATCTGGATCAGCTCTTGAGGGGATGCCTGAGCATGCGCGATAACGAGCTCGCAGAGACGGGATTCGCCGAAAAACTCCCCTTGTTTATTGCGCGCCTCGGTAATCCCATCGGTATAGAGAAGCACCATATCGCCCTCGTTCAAGGCGAGTGCTTTCTCTTCGAAGATCACTCCTTTCTTTACCCCCAAAATGAGCCCCTCGGCATCCAGTTCCGTGCAGTTCCGCTCGCCTTTACGCAGCAACAGCGGACGGTTGTGCCCCGCATTGGCGTAGCTGATCCGCCGGGTATCCGAACGGTAGCTCAGGTAGAACATGGAGATGAAAAAGCTGGCCTGGTTCAAATCCTCGAACAGGAGATCATTCAAGACCGACAGAGTCCTTTTTGCGCCGTTGCGGAGCCTCGCCTGTCCTTTCGCCATCCAGTCGGTTCCCATTTTCAGCGTGCTGCGGGTTTCGGCCATGATCAGAGCGGCGCCCACCGAGTGCCCGGACACGTCGGCGATCACGATATCGACCCCCTCTTCGGTGGCGAAATAGTCGAAATAATCGCCGCCGACATGGACCGCCGGCAGGCAATACCCTGCCACCTGAGCGCCTTCCATCCGCAACGGAACGCTCGGCAAGAGGGACAACTGGATCTGCCTTGCGATTTCCATTTCGTGACGCTCTTCCTCGATGCGCCGCAATGCCGTGACGTCGGTCTGGGTGCCGATAAAATGGGTCACCCGGCCGTTTTCGTCCCTCACCGGAGAAATGAACAGCTCGTTCCAAAACGGCGTGCCGTCCTTGCGGTAATTTTTCAGCGTCAGATGGCAATCACGCTCTTCCCATACGGCTTTCCGAATCTCCTCGATCGCCTTCGGATCGGTTTCCGGACCTTGCAGAAAGCGGGGATTCCACCCGACCACCTCGTCCCGGCTGCGGCCCGTCATCTGGATGAAGGCGGGATTGGCGTAGATGATGGGATTCCCCGGCTGATGGGGATCGGTGATGATGATACCCACGCTGGACGCGGCGATGGCCCGGTCCCTAAGCCTTAGGGCGTCCACGAAGCGTTTGCGTTCGGTAACGTCGTTATCCACCCCGCGCCACCTCAGCAAGTGGCCCCGGCTGTCGGAGAGCGGGATGCCGGTCGATTCGGTAAACACTTCGCGGCCGTCCTTATGCTGATACCGGTTGATCAGGCGAACAAAGGACTCTTCGCGAGCGATCAGTTCCGGTGCCAGCACCGCAGAGCGTTCTCTGTCTTCCGGGAAGAAGAGCTCGTAATAGGGTTTTCCGATGATTTCCTCGGCGTCATAACCGAGAATACTTTTAACCGCGGTGCTGGAATAGGTGTAGCGGCCTTCCGCATCCTGTTCCCAGATCCACTCGCAAGTCATATCGACGATCTGACGAAACCGGGCCTCGCTTTCCCGCAAAGACTCCTCGGCGACCTTGCTTTCGGTGATGTCCTCGACCATATCGATGGCGAATTGCAGTTCGCCCCTGAACCCGTAGGTTCCGGAAACGGTCTTGCGGACCCAGACCACCGTGCCGTTTTTCCGGATAAAGCGCTTTTCCAGGCTATAGTGCTTGTATTTCCCCTCGACCAAGCCCTTGAACCGCTGAATGCTGACTTCGAGATCGTCCGGGTAGCTCAGGTCGAAAATGACCCGGCCGTGCAGTTCCTCGGCACTAAAGCCCAGCATCTCCTGCAGGGCGAAATTGCATTCCCTGATCCTTCCGTTCTTGTCCAAGAGTGCGATGCCGATGCCGGCCCGCTCGAAAATCGCCCTGAACCGGGCTTCGCTTTCCCTGAGAGCGATTTCGGTGAGCTTGCGTTCGGCGATCTCCGCATGCAGGGTCGCTTTGGCCGTTGTAAGCTCCATGCTCTGCGTCTTCGCCTGCTTTTCCAGCTCGAGGTGACACATGCGCAAGGCTTCCTCGCTTTGGCTCAATTCGGCGATGGCTTGTTCCTTGTCGCGGTAGATCTCGGTCAGGCGCTTATTGGTCCTTTCCAAACTCTCGTTGAGCAGGCGCATTCGGGTCATGGCGTCATCATGGCTGCGCGACGTCCTTTCGAAAGGCGCGAGCGTCTCTCGAAAAAATACCTCCGCCTGCAATTCGACATCGACGCCTTCGGAAGGAGCGATGGCTCGAGCCGAAAGGCCCGCCAGCGCTTTATGATGAATCGCGGCCACCGCCGAGAGGCTCAAATTCTCCGCCACGGCCTGGCGTCCCAGCCGATAGGCCCGCAGTAAAGGATTTCCTTCCACGCCAGCCAAATAGTCGCGCAATGCCGCCGTGTATTGGGCCGCGAGTTCACTCTCGACCGTTTCGTCATTCATTGCATGTCTCCAAGACACGGCGGTACGGCATCTGGCCGGAAAAACGCTGCATTTTCACGGGGCAAAATAACGACTTGCTCGGCTATTGGACTCCCGGACCGCCGCTCAATTCAATCCGCCGGAAGTCGGCCTGCGGCGCTTCACCCATAGACCGCTGGACCGCAACCTACCGCACCCATTTCTTCATCGTCACGGTCGTCCCTTTCCCGACGTCGGACACGACCTCGAACTCGTCCATCAGCCGCTTGGCACCCGCCAGACCCAGCCCGGCTCCCCCGCTCGTCGAATATCCCTCCTGCATGGCCAATTCGACATCGGGAATACCCGGCCCATCGTCGCGGGCCACGACGACGATGCCCTGGCTGCCGTTCTTTTGAGCCTTGCTCAGAATGACTTCGCCTTTTCCGGCGTACTGAAGGATGTTGAGGGCCACCTCCGAGATGGCCATGGCGATAAAGCTTTGTTCGACCGACCAGAAGCCCAGCTCCGCCGCCAACAATCGGGCCTGCTGCCGAGCGATTAGAATTTGCGACTCCGAATCGATGGGTACGCGTATTCCGTCGATCATGAACGCGCCTCTCCGTTCGCTGCATCATTCATGTTTATGGCGTGAAGCGCTCCTACGGTTCTCTCTCCGATTCCGGCAAACGAATAACTTTTTGCCTGACGATCCGGATTATCGTCCGCTATTCCGCTCGGCCACGCCAGCACCGCCGGAGCCTCCAACAAAATGGCAATGGCCGTCGCCGAAAAAGGAAAGAGTACGATATCCGGGCGGTTCATTCGAATATCCGCCGCGGGCGCGGAATCTTGCACCCCGAAGCGGATTTCCGATGCGACACGGGCTCTTCCCGCAAAACCACGAATTGTCGTTCGCGCATCCGAACCGGGCCGGTCCGTTTCGGCGGGCCATGCGCCGGATAGAAAGACTCGTATCGACACGGATCCGGCAGACAGACGTACTATCCGCGGGCGATCAGAGCCGCCAATACGAGTCCCGCAATGACATTCCCGCCGATGCTCACGAACAGCTCCCGCGTGAAAAAGGCCTGCGGTTGCATCTTGCCGAGCTTGGGATTCTTGTGCTTGGCGGTAATCTCGATGGTTCCGGCGGAGATGTTCCGTGCAATGGCCCGGACCCGATCGATGACCTCCGCCTCGGTATGCAGGGCGGGGTGATATTTGATCAGAAAGGTCCCCGTAGTGATGTTCGGTTCGGCATGGTAGATCCCCCTCGCCTGAGCGTCCCCGAGCAGGCTTTGCTTGAGCAGCTCGGCCATAGTCCGCTTATTTCTGATCAGAGGCACCCGGATGCGGATTCGGGCCGGGACCTTATTGTGAACGATCACAATCGTTTCGGGCATTGCGTGCCTCTCGAGCCGGAGTGAAAAAGCCGATGGCTTTTTTCAAAGTGATTTGATCATTCAGACATGAAAATGCGTGAAGAATGCCGCAAAACGCTCTTCGGTCTTTCGGCAGGGTCACGCTTGTCTGATCAGAGGCGCCCGGATGCGGATTATGGATAATTTCTTGCGGGAGCGGGCCTTTCGACACAGCTCAAGACAGGCTTCAGCCCGCGATCGAAGGCGATTGGCGGGCATTCGTCATTCGAGCCGCCGGGTTCTTGTTCGACATAAAAAAGCCGGGGCTTCCAAACCCCGGCTTTTTATGCGCGTATGGCGCGAACGCTTGCTCATTGTTTGTCCTTATCGTCCATCCGGTCGTAATTCTTCAGGCAGAACCCGATGGACCCGCCGGTGGTGCCGAAAAATACCAATGCCAAGAATATTTCAACGCTCGTCATAGTGATTTCCCCTTGCTGATGTACATCCAGTTAGTATCAGTATCGTCACGATTGTTCCTTTTGTTTAATAACGATTTCTTATGGATTAGATCAGATAGTTTAATTAAACATCATAAAAGTCTTTTTATTTACGATAATGTTTCCATTTTTGAAATAATCCAGACATGAAAAACCAACGGCCGTTGGCTTTACCAAGGAGAGCAGGCACTAGACCGTTTCCGAAAACGCTAGGAAAAAATGCGAGTCGCGAAATCAGCGTCCGGCGGCGTCTGTGGGCGTGGGCAGGAAAACTTGCTCCCTCTTCCCGACTCCAACCGGTGATGAATACCAGTCGCAACGAATCCCGACATCTCAACCGGATGATCGATGGGCTGCTCGACGCGGACTCGGATACGGCCGAGCTGATCGCTGCGGCCAAGCAGGCAGGTCCGGCAGCGCTAGCCGAACGCATCCGGCAGCGCAGCGCGCGGCAGGTGCGCCTACAACCCGCGCGGGCGCAAACGATCCTGCAAATCCGCGATCGCCTGATTTGGCTGGTTTATGCGAGCCCGCTTCCCCCGGAAGGATTTTCAGCCTGGTGCGACGGCTCGAGCGTCCGCACGGCTTCGGGCGCAGCGAACGGAATCGGGGCGATCGTGACCGATGCTCATGGAGAAGTCGTGGCGAAGAGCGCCGGGCGGGTGCCGTCCGTTCTCCCACCCTTCGAAACCGAGATCGGGGCGTTGGAACGGGCTTTGGAGCTGGCATTGGAGTCCCGCGGGACCGTTCTCCGAGTACACACCGACTGCCCCGCTCTGGTTCAGCTCTGGCAGCGGCACCCGCACGATCATCGATTCGCCGCAATCCGCCGTTTGGCCCGTCGGTTCGAGCGGCTCGACCTGTGCGCAGTGCCGCGAGAGCACAATCAAGCTGCCCATCGCTTGGCGAAAGCCGCCGCGAGCGCTATATGACTCCGGTTCCGAGGAGCGGTCGGCATCGCACGAGCCGGGCGCATTTCTTACCAGGGGATCTCGGTGCCGTCATAGCGAAAGAAACGGCCGGTATCCGCCAGCGTGAACTTGTCGATGAGCTTTCGCATGCCGCGCACGCTTTCTTCCGGCGTCAAAGGCGCGCCGGTGCCGCCCATCCGAGTCCCCACCCAGCCGGGGTGAAATAGAAGCACGCCGATGTTCAACGGCTTGAGTTCTAGCGAGAGTCCCTTCATCACCGCGTTCAGCGCGGCCTTGCTGGATCGGTAGAAGTAACTGCCGGGGCTGTCGATCTCGGCAATGGAGCCCATATGACTGGTGATCGCCACCACCAACCGCTTTTCGCTGCGCGCCAGAGATTCGACGAATGCCTTGGTGATGCGGAGCGGACCCATGGTGTTGACCTGAAACGTGTATGCCCAGTCATCGTAATTGAGGGGCGCGTTCAAGGGCAGGTATTTCTCGGTATAAACCCCGGCATTGTTGAGCAGGAGATCGATGGGCGTTTCCCGCAGTTCCTCGGCTAAGGCAACGATCCGGCCGGCGTTCGTCACGTCCAGCTGGTGGATGCGCACGGCTCTGTAACGGTCCGCCAACCGCGCCAATTCATCCGCCTCGTCGGGGTATCGGCAGGTAGCGAAGACCTGCCATCCGGCCTGGGCGTATTGGCGGCACCATTCCAGCCCCAATCCGCGGTTGCTCCCCGTGATGAGAACGCTTGTCATGACGCTCGAAACTCCGGTTGCCGTAAGAATTCCACGATAGGACTTCCTCAACTGAGACCGCCGGATTCCCATGCGAGTTCGCGGCCGGCGCCGTCATAAAACTCACCGGCCAGACCAAACTCGTCGGCCCTGAGCCGGTCTAATTTTATCCGGCGTTCGAGTGAACATTCATCGTAGGATGGGTAGAGCGAAGCGAAACCCATCGATGGCGGGTTAGCCCTTCGACAGGCTCAGGACAGGCTCCGCGTAACCCACCGACCCTTCGACTTGGCTCAGGACAGGTCCGAGGCCGCTCGGCGGGTTACGGCCTGACGGCCTAACCCACCCTACAAACATGAATCCCTTCTCGAAAACGGTTTGGAATAAGTTCGACCGAGGTCGGCTTGTTCCCATTCGAACATCGGTCCGAACGGCAGAGGACAGGGCTATGGCCAGAGGAAGTAAAGAAAAGTACACCGAGAAGCAGAAACGGCAGGCTCGGCACATCGAGGAAGGTTACGAATCGCGCGGTGTCCCCGAAGAGGAGGCCGAGCGGCGCGCGTGGGCCACGGTGAACAAAATTCACGGCGGCGGGAAAAAGCGGGGCGGCAGCGGTCACGGAAAAGAGGAGGATCGCGAGCCGACGCGCAAAGGCGGACATAAAGGCGGCAAACATTAAACCGGGCTGGCGTTTATCGATCCAAGCTCAGGTTCGCAGGTCGGCAATCCTTGGTCGACGGACCCGTCCGTAGGATGTGCTGAACGAAGTTAGTAGGTCGGCAATCCTTTGCCGACAAGCCTGCGTGCCGACCCGTTAACGTCGGGAAAGGATTCCCGACTTACTTGTTGGGCGCTCAGCGGTTTCGGCCGGCTCTTTCAATCCCCCATCAACCCGCTGACGGAACCGCCGGCATGGATCTGCCGGACGGCTTCCGCGAACAGCGGCGCGATCGGGATGACCGTCAGCTTCCCCTGAGCCGTTTCCCGAGGAAGCCTGAAAAGCGGAACGCTGTCGGTAACGGCCAGGCTGTCCAGGACGGGACCGGCCACGACATTCGCGGCCTCGCCGACGAACAGCCCGTGGGTTGCGGCGACATGGACGGCTAAGGCGCCTTGTTCGCGGCAAACCTGGGCGGCACGCGCTACGGTGCCGCCGGTGCTGATCATGTCATCGACGATGAGAGCCGTTTTGCCGCGCACATTTCCCGCCAGAATCGCACCGCGTACCGTTTCATCGCTGCGGTACTTTTCCATGAGGGCGCTGCCGACCGTCGCTCCTAGCCGCCGGGCCAATTTGCGGCGGAAGCTCTCTGCCCGTTTGAGCCCACCTGCGTCGGGCGAGACCACGGCCACGTCTCCGTGGAGTTTCGCCGCGAAATGCTCGACCAGCAGCTTCCCGGCTTCCAAATGGTCGGTCCGGCAGCGGAAGGCATTCTGAAAACCCGCCAGATCGTGGACGTCGAGGGTGATGACCCGGTCCGCGCCCGCGGCCTCGAACAGCTGCGCCACATAACGCAGCGTGACCGGTTCGCGCGGCCGGGTTTTCCGGTCGGCCCGAGCATAGGCCAAATACGGCACGACCGCAGTCACCGAGGCGGCGGACGCATCCTTGAGCGCACCGACAAAAAACCACAGGCGGCACAGTTTGTCGTTGACGGTCTTGCCGGGCTCGTCGTACAGCGATTGCACCACGAATACGTCGGAGTCCCGCACGTTCTCGGCCGGATACGCCTTGTGCTCGCCGTCGTCGAAATCTTTTTCCTCGACTAAGGACAAGTCAGAACCCAATGCGCGGGCGATGTTTTCTCCCAATGTCCGGCTTTCGCTCAGCGCGAACAGGCGAAGCGGGCCGCGGTTCATCGACGCAGATACTTCAGGAACCAGTCGCGGGCGAGTTCTTCCACCTTTTCCAGCGTGCCGGGTTCCTCGAACAGATGGGTCGCGCCGGGGACTATCTCCAGCCGGTTCACGGCATTCATGCGCTCCGCCGCCAAGCGGTTGAGCTCGATGACCACATCGTCGTAACCGCCGACGATCAGGAGCGTGGGTGCCAGAACCTCGGGCAATCGCTCCTCCGCGAGATCCGGCCGTCCGCCCCGCGATACCACGGCCGCCACCGATTCCGGACGCTCGGCGGCGGCCCGGAGCGCCGCCGCCGCGCCGGTGCTGGCGCCGAACAATCCGAAGGAAAGGTCGGTGGTCAATTCGTATTGCGTGGCCCAGTCGATCGCGCCCACCAGGCGATCGGTCAAGAGGCCGATGTCGAAACGGAATTGACGGGTGTACTGGTCGACCTCGTGTTCCTCCGCGGTGAGAAGATCGAACAGCAGCGTAGCGAGGTCGGCGCGGTTGAGGAAATCGGCGACGGCGCGGTTGCGCGGGCTGAACCGGCTGCTGCCGCTGCCGTGGGCGAAGATCACGAGTCCTTGAGGCTGGTCCGGAATGAACAGCGAGCCGGACAGCGTCACGCCCGCCGGACCTACCGGAAATTCAATGGAATCCGAGGGTGCGGCTTGATTCATCTCTTCATCTCCCTGCCGAACAAAAAGCTTGTTTAATCCGATGTCTCGCCCCAGGCTCGGGTAAGAATCTCCCGAACCTCGTCATCGGTGGTCTGGGAAAAGTCCCGGTATCCTTGACCCACTGCAAAAAACGGCTCGGGAGTCATCAAGCAGACCACCTCGTCGACTTCGGCGCGCAAACGCTCCACCGTATCCACCGGCGCCAGCGGCACGGCGACCACGACGCAAGCCGGGTTTCGCTGGCGCAGGGCGGCGAGGCCGGCGCGCATGGTCGCTCCCGTGGCGATGCCGTCGTCCACCACGATGATGCAGCGGTTCTCGATATCGGGGTACGGACGATCGCCCCGGTAAAGCCGCTCGCGGCGCTCCAGTTCCTGGCGCTCTTTCGCGGCGGCGTTCTCGATAACTTCGTCGCTGATCCGGTAGATCGATACCACATCGCGGTTCAGGACGGAGGCGCCTCCGCTGGCGATCGCGCCCATGGCCAACTCCGGATTGCCGGGTGTTCCGAGCTTTCGCACGATCAAGAGGTCCAAGGGCGCTTTCAGGGCACGGGCAACTTCGTACGCCACCGGCACCCCTCCGCGGGGCAGGGCGAGCACGATCAGGTCGGAACGGCCGGCATAAGCGCCCAAAGCCTGCGCCAGCTGGCGTCCGGCATCCGTGCGGTTTTCGAAAAGTGTATCCATAGGATTTACGAGCACTGCTGAAGACACCGGGTTTCATCGCTAGCCCCGGTAGCGTTTAAGGTATTTCCAAGCGTCCGCCGTCGCGCCACTCGCTCAACTGTTCCGCGCCGATCCGCAGTTTTTCCCTTAGCGCCTCGATCCGCTCCTTTTGCTCGAGCCGGGTCGCTGGCCACGCTTCCAGCCGGTCGAGTTCGGCTTGCCATTCCTCCATTTGCATTTGGAGTTCCCGCAAGCGGGCTTGTTCGGTATTCATGGCTGTTCCGGTAATTCTTCCGTATCAACGAGAAGCCCTGTTTTTCAGGAGCTTCATGAATTCCCGCATGAACGCCGGGAGATCCGCGGGTTGTCTCGACGTTACCAGATTGCCGTCCACGACGACCTCCCGGTCTTCATAATGGGCTCCGGCTTGCCTCATTTCGTCCGCGACGGCCCGATAACAAGTGGCGTGCCGATTTTTCAGCACACCGGCCGAAATCAGGATCTGCGGCCCGTGGCAAACGGCCGCTACCGGCCGATCGTTCTGCATGAAAGCCTTGGCGATCGCCAAGGCCGAGGGTTCCTCCCGCAATGCGGCCGGCGCTTTGCCGCCGGGGAGCAGAAGAACGTCGTAATCTTGCGGAACGATTTCCGAAAGCTTCTTGTCGACCGCCACTTCGTAGCCGTGCTTGCCGATGATCGTCCCGGTTTTGTCGGAAGCGATCTCGACCGGAATTCCCTCCTCTTTCAGCCGGTAGTACGGCACGAGGAGTTCGGCATCCTCGAAATAGTCTGAACTGAGTATGAGGACTTTCATCCTTCGTCTCTCTTCTTAATGGAGCGCTTCCTCCCGTTCGGACGGGGGAGGCTGCTGGGTCGTCTCGGGTGCGGGGCGAGGCGATTGAATTGCCTCGGGACGGTAGCCCTCGGCGACGCTCGGTCCGCCCGTGAGCGGTTTGTTGGTCAGTGCCCGCAGGATCAGGGTGGAACCCGCCAAACCCAAAACGGCCGTGAGCGGACTCGCATGCCGCAGGGCATTGACCGCCAGGGTGGTTCCGGTTGCGCCGGCGATCAGCCGGGTGGCCGGCGCCCAGTTCTCCTGCAGGATGTCCGGGCGTATCCGGCGGCGCGGAACTCCGCCCTGAAGTTCGGGGATCTGCTCCGCGGTCTCATGTACTTCCAGCCGATCGTCCACACCCCTGACTCCGCGTACCGAGGCCACACACCGGTAGAGCGGCTTGTGCTCATGCGCCAGTACCGGACCGGAGAGCGTCACAAAACCGTCCTGCACCTTGACGTCGATGACTTTGGGATGGGAGACCACCCGTCCGATATTGGACCGTACCCTATCAACCAGCAAGTCGTCGGGGACAGGCCCCGCCGTCAGCCACCCGTTGAGCTCCGCGACCATGCCGACCGCGCGATTGCGAAGGTCGCGCAGGGCCACCTGAAACGCGTCATCGAATCGGTTCATGCTGCTCGTCGTCTTGTCGCGGAGAACGGCCCGGCGATATCGCCCGCGATCCGGGTCGAGCAAATACATCAACGCGGCCCCCACGGCCGCCCCGTATAGTGTTGAGTTCCGCTTCATGGCATTCTCCTCCGAGTGATCCGTACTGCTCTCGCCTGACTAATCAGACTCGTCTCCCGAAAGGGAGTTGCACGCGAGTGTTACCGAAATGAAAAAGGCGGCCGAACGGATTGCGGGTGATTCGGAAATTCCGTCGGCTATTCGCCGATCACCGTGCGAAGTGGCGCGATCGAGCACGCCGCGCGACCGACAGGAGCATACGGATGAGGCCGGCGTCTAAACAAAGAAGACGATCCGAAAGGAAGTGTGATGTCCGAACCGAAAGCCATTGCGGCAACGATCGAAACCGTGGTGCCCGGGGTGTGGCGCTGGTCCGTACAGGATGATCGTATCGGTTACGAGAGCGATGCGCACGCCATCGCGTCGGGTGACCGCATGGTCCTTATCGATCCCTTGAGGGTCGAGACAGCGGTCCTCGAACGCTTAGGGCCGGTGGAGGCGATTTGCCTCACCGCCGCCTGCCATCAGCGGGCCGCCTGGCATTACCGCCGTCGTTTGGGCGTGAAGGTGTATGCGCCCGACGGCACGCGGCCCATGGACGAGGAACCGGACCTGCGCTACCGGGCAGGCGATGTGCTGCCGGGGGGCCTTCGGGCGATCCACACGCCGGGACCGGAATCCGCGCATTACGCCTTCTTCTTGCCGAAGCGTCCCGGCATCCTGTTTTGCCCGGATCTTCTGTCGCACGGAGCCGGCGAGGCCTTGGCCTTTGTTCCGGCCGAGTATCACGAGAACCCGGCGCTAACTCGGCAGAGCGTGCGGAATTTGCTGGACCTGGACTTCGCGGTGCTCTGCTTCGACCATGGCCGCCCCCTCCTCGACGAGCCCAAGGCCGCGCTGCGGGCCCTGCTCGCCGAGAAGCCGGGGACCTCGCACAGCTGACTTCCGCGCAGCAGCTATCGATAAGGTATGGCACCCGGAGAGGCATCATCCCGGCACTGGAATCACCGCTACGCGGTAGTCAACGGAATACGCCTGCACTGGGTGGAAGCCGGAACCGGGCCTCTCGTCGTGTTGCTGCACGGATTTCCGGAATTCTGGTACTCATGGCGTCACCAAATCCCGGCACTGGCGGAAGCGGGCTTTCGCGTAGTCGCCCCGGATCTCCGCGGCTACAACGAGTCCGAAAAACCCGCTGGAATCAGGCGTTATCGCCTGGAAACCCTGGCGGACGACGTGCTCGCGATCATTCACGCGCTGGGCCAAGAGCGATGCGCGGTGGTCGGACATGATTGGGGCGGTGCCATCGCCTGGTTTCTGGCCATGCGCCATCCGCAGGCGGTAGAGAATTTGATCGTCCTGAATGCCCCGCATCCGGAACGTTTCTTTCAGGAACTCAGGACGCCGGCGCAGTTGCGGAAGTCCTGGTACGTATTCTTCTTCCAGCTCCCGTGGCTGCCCGAAAGGCTGATTCGAGCGGATGATTATGCCGGATTAGGCCGGATATTGCGGACCGATCCGGTGCGGCCCGATGCGTTCACCGAAGCCGACATTCAGTGCTACAAGCAAGCCCTGGCGCAGCCGGGCGCGCTGACTGCGGCGATTCATTATTACCGTGCCCTGTTCCGCCGCAACCTTCTCCGATTCCGGCGGCAGATCCGCCCCATTCATGCGCCGACACTTTTGATCTGGGGTGAGCAGGATCGCTATCTCGGTATCGGGCTGACCCAGGGTTTGGAACGATGGGTTCCGAATATCCGGGTCGAACGCATCCCCGAGGCGAGTCACTGGGTTCAGGCGGACGCGCCCGAGCGTGTCAACTCGTTGATCATTGGCTTTCTTCGAAAACAAGGGCATGGCATGGGGCGAAGTTGACGTCTTCACCGGTATTCCGTGCGCAGTGGATGTGCCGAGGATTCGGCTATCTCTTTCTGCACGAAATTGTGGCGCAAGAATACCTCGAGCCGCCTGCCGCGGAAGGGTGAAGCCAGCAGTCGGATCAG
The DNA here is from genome assembly GCF_002005105.1 of Methylocaldum sp. 14B. Lineage (GTDB taxonomy): Bacteria > Pseudomonadota > Gammaproteobacteria > Methylococcales > Methylococcaceae > Methylocaldum. Next base: position 47,612 of record NZ_MSCV01000021.1, read on the forward strand.
CGCTGCAATGGTGTTAATCTTCTGAGCCAACTCACTACACCCGACTGCGGAGTGCGCATGAATGTCCCCTACAAAGGCCGATGGACGGTGACTGCCAGCGGCGGCGATCCCCGAGCCGCCATCGACGACTCCTACTCGACGCGATGGGTCTCCGAACCGTCGGTGGCCCCCTGGCTCGAGATCGATTTCGGCCGGATCGCGATCCTCGGAGGACTCGAGGTTTACTGGGGCAGGCATGCGCCCAAGGTATATTCCTTCGTGTCCTCGCTCGACGGCGAAGCGTGGACGCCTCTTTGTGCCACCCGCCACGGCGAGGGCGGTCAAGACGTCTTCGCGTTTCCGCCGACGGAGGCTCGATTCGTGCGCTGGACTTGCGCCGATCCGGAGCCGGAGCGGGGCCTCGAAATCGTCGAAATCAACCTGTACGGTCCGGGCGAGGCCGCGTCGGTGCAAGAGCCGGGGCGAATCGCGGCGTTGGGCCGTGGGCCGGTCAAGATTCCTCCAGGCGAGAGCATTACCGTCGATTTCGGGTATACGCGATCGCCGCTCGGCGTGCTGGTCCAATGGGGAGAGACTTACGGAACCGACTTTTCGGTCGAGCTTTCCGACGACGGCGAGAACTTTCGGGAGGTCGGCCGCATCATCCTCGGCAACGGCGACTACGACAGCTTTTATTGGCGATCCACCACGAGCCGCTATCTGCGCTTCACGGTTCACGAGGCAAGCAGTCCGGAAGGGGCTGTCGTCGACGAACTCAAGCTCCGCATCCTGAACAAGGACAGAATGCCGATCGGCCAACTGGAGCGCGCGGCGCAAGTGGCGCGCAGCGATCTTTATCCGCAGGCTCTTCTGGAGCGGCAGGTCTATTGGACCGTGCTCGGGGAGATCGATCGGTCCGAGGATGCCCTTTTCGACGAATACGGCAATCTCGAGCCCCGCCCCGGTTCCGGCCAACTCATGCCGTTGTTTCGACTGGACGGAACGCTTCACGGCGCGCCCGGCGCTTCCGCGATCACTCAAACGCTGGCCGACGGCGCGCTGCCCATTCCTTCCGTCGCGTGGTCGGCGCGGGAGGTGGAACTTAGGGCGACCGCCCTCGCCGATGCAGGGCAAGCGATAGTCGAGTACCGCATCACGAACCGCGCCGGCGTGCCGCAGCAAGGGGCGCTCGTCCTCGCGCTGCGCCCCGCCCAAATCAACCCGTATTGGCAACACGGCGGACACGCGATCATCAACTCGATAGCCATCGACGGAAAGGAGGTTCGGGTCAACGATGGGTGGTATGCCGGTTTTTCGAGTGCCCCCGATGTCGCGACGATCGCCGAATTTCACGACGGAGACGTGGTGAAACTGATCGAGAACCAGCCGCAGCACACCGAACGCTGCTTGCATTCCGATTCCGGTCTCCTGAGTGCCGCATGCGAGTTCGACTTTTCCCTGGATCCGGGCGAGACCGCTTCCTTCGTCGTATCGGCTCCGCTCAGGGACGGTATCGCACCCGACACGGAGGTCGACTTCGCCAGCATTCGCGAGAAGGTCGCTCGAGTTTGGCGCGAGAAGATCGGCCCGCGCAGAATTACGGTGGGAGACCGCGAAGTCAGCGATACGGTCGAGGCACAGACGGGACTCATCCTGGTGAACGCCACCCGCTATGCCTTCAAGCCCGGTCCGCGCAATTACGACCGAACCTGGATACGCGACGGCTCCTCGCAAGCCCTCGCCCTGCTCTACGCCGGTTTGATCGAAGAGGCCGAGCGCTACGTGCTGTGGTACTCGAAACGCATCTACGACAACGGCATGGTCCCGCCTATCCTCAATCCCGACGGCAGCGTGAACCGCGGCTACGGCAGCGACATCGAATTCGACGCCCAGGGCCAGTTCGTGGCGATCGCAGCCGACACCTATCGCTTCAGCCGGGATCGCGCCTTTCTCGAAGCCATTTTCGAACCCGTCGTCCGGGCCACCCGATTCATCGAGGAACTCTGCGCGCGAACCAATGCGCTGCACGGGCCCGAAACGCGGTTCCATGGGCTTTTGGCGCCATCCATCAGCCACGAGGGTTACAACAAGCCGACCTACAGCTACTGGGACAACTTTTTCGCGTTGCGGGCGTGGCGCGACTGCGCCTATCTGGCCGCCGAGATCGGCGATGCGGAAATCGCGAACCTGGCCGAAACCAAGGAACAGGAGTTCGCCGCAAACCTGGCCCGCTCATTGCGAATGACGACCGAAGAGCTCGGTTCGGGGCTGGTCCATGCCTCCGCCGATCGCGAGGATGTCGATCCCACGTCGACCTCCATCGCTTTCGAACCCTGCCGTGTGGAGGATGTGCTTCCGGCGGAGTACATTCAGGCAACCTACGATCTGTATCTCGACCATCTCGAACTCATTCGCGCGCCCGACTTCCAAGGGGGCTTTACGCCGTACGAGATTCGCAATCTGAACGCGCTCGTGGCGCTGGGTCGAACCGAGGAAGCCTTCCGGCTCCTCGGGGATGCGCTCACCTGGCGCAGACCCGCCGGTTGGCGTCATTGGGCCGAGGTCGTCTGGGCCGACCCGCGCGTGCCGGACTATATCGGCGATATGCCTCACACCTGGATCGGCGCCGAATTCGCCACCGCGATCCGCCGCATGTTGATTAGGGAAAACGGCGGCACGCTCGAACTTTTTCGAGCCGTCCCCGATGCCTGGTGGGAAGGCGAAGGCATTACGCTGAACGAGCTGCCGACCTGCTTCGGAACGGTCAGTCTCAGAGCCCGCCGCGGCGAATCGCAAGTGACGGTCGATCTGAGCGTGACCGGAACCGCGCCGAAACGGATCGTCCTTCGCTATCCGGGCGCGCGGCAAGCCCACGCCGACGGCAAACCGTGCGAGATCGACGGCGATCTCATCAAGGCACCGAATCTGAACCGGCTCGTGATCGATCTGTAGACTTGTAGGGTGGGTTAGCGAAGCGTAACCCACCGATCCGAGATCGCTCGGTGGGTTACGGCCTCGCGGCCTAACCCACCCTACAAAAATTAATGCCTTATTGAAAGCGATTTGGAATTAGGCCGGGCCCGCGCGGAACTGGTAGAGCCAGGTTTCGGTCAGCGCATCGCCGTTGCCGCGGATGTAGAGCCGGAGCTCGACAGGATCGCTGCCGGTCGGGACGAGGTCGAAGATAGCCCTCCAGCGGCGCGTGCCCGGCACCGGCTCGATGAAGGCGCCGGAGACGGTTCCGCCGGACGCGGAGACGACCGGTTCGGCCTTGACCGAATCGCCCCACAGCGGATCCAGCGCCGAGCCCGCGAATTCGACGCAAATCTTGTACACGCCCTTCGGCCGGGGTTTTCCCGGCTGACCGCCACGCCCGATCCGGGTCGCCACGCAGCGGGCCACCTGCGCCGGGTGGGGCTCGTCCCCCAGCCAGTGCAGCCGATAGCGCAGCCGGTAGGAATTGCCGGCACGCGCCGGTCCGTCCGGCCGCCAGTAAGCCACGATGTTGTCGTGGATTTCGTCGTCCGTAGGCAGTTCCACCAATTGGACGGCGCCGGGGCCCCAGTCGTCCAGCGGCTCCACCCACAGGCTGGGCCGCCGTTCGTAGTTGACGCCGTCGAGATAGTTTTCGTACACCCGGTCGCGCTGCATCAGGCCGAAACCTTTCGGCCCCTTGTCGGCGAAGCTGGAGGTCACGGCGAAGGGCTGATTGATCAACGGACGCCAGAGCCGTTCGCCGTTGCCGTTCCAGATCGCGAGACCGTCGGAATCGTGGACTTCCGGGCGCCAGTCCTCGCGTTGGCGTTTCTCCTTTTCGCTGAACCAATACATGGAGGTCAATGGGGCCAGTCCCAACCGGGTGATGTCCTTGCGCAGGAAAAGAACCACCTCGACGTCCTGTATCACGCCCTCGGTACGCCGGATCGAAAAATGATAAGCACCGGTAAGGCTGGGGCTATTCAGCAGAGCGTAAACCGAGACCGGCTGGTCCTCTTTCCGAGCGCCCTCGATGAAAAATTCGGTGAAATCCGGAAATTCTTCAGGCGTGGGTTCGGCGGAGTCCACGATAACGCCGCGGGCGGACAGTCCGTACTGGCCCAAGGCGCCGATAGCCCGAAAATATGAGGCGCCGAGAAAGGCTATCCAGTCTTGGGTTCGCCAGTCCTTGCGCTTCCGAGATTCCTGCAGGCGAAAACCTGCAAAGCCCGTATCTTCAGGCAGCTTGCGGGCGATGCTGTCCTTGGGCATCGAAAAATACTTGGGTCTGTACAAGATTTCCCGCGCCACTCCGTGCTCCAGAACGTGCATCTTGACCGACTTCTGGAAGAACTGGCCCACGTGAAAAAAAGTAGCCGGATAGAGGGACGGCCCATTCGCGAACAAAGCATAATCGGGACGGTAACGGATATTCCCCCAAGCATCGTAATCGATCTGCTGAACGACTTTGGGCAGGGGTTTGGGTGGTGATTCATAGGGCGCCTTGGCCATGGCAGCAGCCCGCTCGATCAGCGCCTCAAAGGAAAAGAGCTGACCAGGGCCCAAACGAAGCCCTTCGGACGCAGGCGGGACAGCCCGAGCCACGTTGAAAAGCGTTCCCCCTAAGGCTACTAAGGAAGCGGATTTCAAGAATCCGCGCCGACTCAACTTCTGATTCATTGGATTGTAATTCTGTAACTGGTACTAATGACTTAGCGTTTCAATAACGAACGCCGATGAAATCGTATGAAACCGGCATTGTCTTGGCAATTCCGAGAAGTGCCCGGCTCTTGCCCCGAACGCGATTCCTAATTCCATTCGGCATTCGAGTGAACATGAAACGTAGGGTGGGTTAGCGGAGCGTAACCCACCGATTCGAGGTCGCTCGGCGGGTTACGGCCTTGGTTCCGAGGTAACGCCGCGGCCCTGATAGGCCAGAGTACGCTTGGAGGCAGCGCGGTAGGTCAATCGCCGGGGGAGCGGTTTGATATCGATCACGGTGGAGGGCGATGGCTGACATCTCGATTGCTTTCTGTTTTGAAATAAATATGCCACTCATTATTGACGCAAAATTTACACCATCTTTAGATCCGAAAGCCTAGAGTGAACGGCGCAGACCCGTCGGAACAGTACCTCGGCTACGCATGCTTCGAGAGAGCTTTAGCAAGGATATCGGCACACTAGGATTAGTCCAAAGACGCGATTGAGGCCGGCCGAAGTCACGAATACGGCGAGTTCGCCTCGGTCAATTCCGGCCTTTTAGAGCAGCCAAAGCGCATGGTATCCGCCACGAGCACCTCATCCCACGCCCCTACTTCCTTGCATAGGCCCTACCGCCGAGCGGTTGGATATTTCTGGGGGTTGGCGGCTCCCACGCTTTGCACGTTGATCAATTGGCCGCTGCGCGGTCAGATCAGCCCAGCGAACATCCTGATGATTTACTTGCTGGGCGTGTTTTTCGTGGCTATCCGGTTCGGACGCGGCCCCTCCATCCTGGCCTCTCTTCAGAGCGCCGGGACTTTCGCCTTTTTCGTTGCCCCTCCGATTTTTTCCTTCGCCGTCTCCGATACGGAGCATCTGATCGGCCTTGCCGTCATGCTGATCGTTGCGGTCGTGACCAGCAGCCTGATGGATGCGCTTCGATCGCAGGCCGCCGTGGCGGCGCAGGGGGAACAGCGCGCCTCGACGCTGTACCGGCTGAGCAAGGAGCTGGCCGGTACGCGCCAGGAGGCGGACGTGATCGCAGCCGGCATCAAACATATCTACTCCGAATTTGGGCTCCCGAACACCCTGCTCGTTCCGGACGGCCAAGCCCGGCTGCACTGTCCGGAAGGCGATCTTTGGCCGCCAGGCATGCCGGATCTGGATCTTGCCCTTGCACAACAGGCTTTTGACCAGGGGCAACCGCAGCCGCCCGGCGGCGGCACCGACACAAATTCTGTAGGGACCTCGCTCTACTGGCCGCTGGTCGGCTCCGAAGGCGTCCTCGGCGTATGGGTGATGGCGCTCCCGGCCCACCGAAGGCTTTCGCCGGAAGAACGGACGCTCCTGGATCTCTTTCTCCATCAAATCGTTCAATCTCTGGAGCGGGTTCGGGCTGCCGAACAAGCTCGCTGCACAGCCATCCGAATAGAGGCGGAAACCCTGAGGAATTCGCTGCTGAGCGCCATTTCCCACGATCTCCGCACCCCGCTTTCGACGATCGTCGGCGCGTCGGGAACGCTGGTCGAAGGCGACGAACACCTGGATGCCGAGCACCGCCAAAAGCTGATCCGAGCGATCCATGAGGACGCGAAGCGGATGTCCGATCTCACGCATAAGATCCTGGACATGGCCCGGCTCGAAGCCGGGAAGGTTGCGCTGAATCGACAGTGGTACGCCCTTGAGGAAATCATCGGCAGCGCCCTGCGCCGGATGCGAAAACAGCTTGAAAACCGGCCGGTCACGGTGGATCTGGATAACGGATTGACGCTGGTCCATGTCGACGCGGTCTTGATGCAGCAAGTCTTGGTCAATCTTCTCGAGAATGCCGTCAAATATACGCCGGAAGCGAGCCCCATCGAGATTACCGCAGAACTGTCGCCGAAGTTGCTGACCCTCTCTATTGCCGACCGGGGTCCGGGCATTCCGGAAAAATTCAGGCACCAGATCTTCGACAAGTTCTTCCGCGTTTACCCGGAAGCGCCTCAGGGCGGCGCCGGACTCGGCTTGGCCATCTGCCGGGCCATCATCAGCGCGCACGGCGGCGACATTCGCGTCGAGCCCCGGGCCGGCGGAGGATCCGTCTTCCGCTTGGAACTGCCGCTCACGGAAACGCCGCCGGACATCGAGCTGGAAAACGAGGCTTTGTCGCGGCCATGACGGAAACCCGCCCCGCCATATTGGTCATCGAGGACGATCCGCACTTGCGGATGTTCTTGAGCACCTGTCTGAGCGGCCAGGACGGTTGGTCGGTGATCACGGCCGAGACCGGGACCGAGGGTTTGGCTTCGGCGCGAAGCGCCAAACCGGCACTCGTGATCCTCGATCTTGGACTGCCGGACATGGATGGCGTGGAGGTGGTGGATCGGTTACGGAAACGCACTGGAGTCCCTCTGATCATCCTGTCGGCCCGAAATCACGAAAACGACATCACCCAGGCCCTCGACGCCGGCGCGGACGACTACCTGACCAAACCCTTCAGCACGGCGGAACTCGTGGCGCGTATCCGGGCATTGCTGCGGCGTGCCTCGCAGCGTTCGTGGGGACCGCCGCGCGATGTGTTTCAAGTCGGCGACCTAAAGGTCGAACTGACCCGGCGGAAAGTTTCTCTCGAAGACCGCGAGATCCATCTCACGCCGATCGAGTATCGCCTACTGACCGCCCTGATCAGTCATGCGGGAAGTGTCGTCACCCACAGACAGCTGCTGAACGAGGTCTGGGGTCCGGGCCATACCGAGCACAGCCATTACGTCCGGATTTACATGGGCCAGTTGCGACACAAGATCGAGGCCGATCCCGCCAGACCCCGCTATCTCCTGACGGAACCCGGTGTGGGATACCGTCTGTGCGACGACGAATGATCGAAGACCCACGAGCGCGTGCATTGATGCAGCCAAGCAATGACCGGCGGCGCTCGCCTTTGCATGATCAGGTCTGCATTGCCTTTTCGTTCAACATTAAACAGCGGAATGCCATCCATGCTTCACGTCTTAATAACGAGACAAGCGGGCAGCCGTCATCAGCGGCTGATCGGTCAAGAAACACGGCTACATCGTACTCACCAACAAGCCGATCAATCGCCGATCAATCATGAATAAGAAATGGCTGATGATCGTGCTTGCCGCCTTACCGGTCCCGGCCCTGAGCGCCGAGGGCAGCCTACCGCCGCCGCTGGATCTGACCCATCATGCCGTCGGCTATCTGGCCGTCGCGATCTTCCTCGGAGCTTATGCGCTGGCCATGATCGAGGAGGTCACGGAACTCAGGAAATCGAAGCCGATGGTTCTTGCCGCCAGCCTCATCTGGGTCTTGATTGCTGCCGTATACGTCCGGGACGGCCTTGGCGAGCAGGCCGAGCAAGCATTCCGCACTGGGTTGGAGGGGTACGCGGAGCTATTCCTGTTCATACTGGTTTCGATGACCTACCTCAACGCCATGGAAGATCGGGGGGTGTTCGAATCCCTGCGTATCTGGCTGCTGCGCAAGGGCTTCAGCTATCGGCAGCTGTTTTGGATCACCGGATGCCTGTCCTTCTTGCTGTCCTCGGTGTGCAACAATCTCACCACCGCCCTTTTGATGGGCACCGTGATCATGGCGATGGGGCGGGATAACCGCCGCTTCATCGGCGTGGCCTGCGTCAACGTGGTGGTTGCCACCAATGCCGGCGGCTCCTTCAGTCCGTTCGGCGATATCACGACCCTCCTGGTCTGGCAAAAAGGGGTCGTGCCGTTCATCGAGTTCTATTCGTTGCTGGTCCCCTCCATCGTCAATTTTGTCCTGCCGGCAGCCATCATGTACTTCTGGGTTCCCAAGGAAAAGCCGGCACCCGCTCTGGAGGCTTTCGCCCTGCGGCGCGGGGCGAAAACGATTATTCTGTTGTTTCTGTTGACCATCGTCACCGCCGTCTGTTTCGAGAACTTCCTGAGTCTCCCGCCGGCCGCCGGCATGTTGGCGGGGCTCACCTATCTGAAATTCTTCAGCTATTACCTGCAGAAGACTGCGGCGCCACGCGGCAATTCGGGCGAAGTCGCCGATACCGATGCCATGGAAATCCCCTACGACCTGGAGGAACGGCATCATTTCGACGTATTCCACAACGTCTCGCGATTGGAATGGGACACGCTGCTGTTCTTCTACGGCGTCATGGTCAGCGTCGGGGGGTTGAGCTTCATCGGCTATTTGAACTACGCCTCGCAGTTCCTTTATACCGATCTCGACCCCACCATCGCCAACGTGCTGGTGGGCATCATCTCCGCCTTCATCGATAACGGCACCATCATGTTCGCCGTGCTGACGATGATGCCCGATATCTCACAGGGGCAATGGTTATTGGTGACGCTGACGGCGGGTGTCGGGGGAAGCCTGCTCGCCATCGGCTCGGCGGCGGGTGTGGGACTTCTCGGTCAAGCCAAAGGCTTCTATACCTTCAGCACACACCTGAAATGGGTTCCGGCCATTGCGCTCGGGTATGCCGGCAGCATAGTCGCGCATTTCGTGATCAATGCCCGGTATTTTTAGCGCGCAGGGTAAGTTCTGGAATGGCTATCGTCTCAAAGAAAATGGGATAGTGATCGCTTACGGACGGAAATTCCGATGCCTTTTATTCTGCGCATACAGAAATCTTATTAATCAGGCCCGTAAATACCCTCCTGGTATTTCGGGCCGCCGCCCAGGCCGGTACACGCCCGGCCTGGGCTCACGCGGCTTGTCGCCGCGCCGGGGCATCCCTGCCCCGGATTAACCCGGCCTATATTTATAGGCCGGGTTAATAAGAACAAAAAAGCATTTCAGCATGATTCAATTTCTGTCACTGGCCCGGGTTTTCGGGCTGATGCTAATGGTCTTCAGCATGACCTACATCTTGCCTATTTTGACGTCGCTCATTTATCGGGATGGGACGGAACTGCTTTTCATCGAGGACATGCTGCTCACCTTGGGTGCGGGTTTGCTACTTTGGATACTGACCCGCCAATTCGATAGGGAGTTGAAGGCCAAACAGGGCTTTATGCTGGTGGTGCTCGCCTGGACGGGAATGGCCGCCTTTGCAACTTTTCCACTCATGTCGTATCTGAAGAACCTGTCGTTTACCGACGCCTACTTCGAAACGATGTCCGGACTTTCGACTACCGGCGCCACGACTCTGACCGGATTGGATCGGCTGCCGCCCGCCATCAATTTATGGCGGCATGAACTCAACTGGTTGGGCGGCATGGGAATCATCGTCTTGGCGGTGGCGATTCTCCCGGTGCTCGGTGTCGGTGGCCGCCAGCTGTTTATGGCTGAAACGCCCGGCCCCATGAAAGACAGCCAGCTCACGCCGCGCATTACCGAGACGGCCAAGAATCTCTGGCTGGTTTACGGCAGCATCACCGTGGCCTGCATTTTTGCCTTGAAATGGGCAGGGATGACGTGGCTGGACGCTGTCTGCCATGCATTTGCAACCTTGTCGCTCGGCGGGTTCTCCACCTACGACGCCGGTGTCGGCCACTTCAATTCGCCCGCAATCGAGGCGGTTTTGATCGTTTTCATGCTGCTGGCGGGGATGAACTTCGCCACGCATTTTCTGGCGCTCCGCGGCAGGAGCCTGATGCCGTACAAGCATGATGTCGAGTTGCTACCTTATCTGGTGCTTGTGGTGGGCAGTTGCGTGGCAATTGGGCTTTATCTGTGGCTTCAGGGCACTTATGCGGATTTTCCGACCGCCCTTCGCCACGCGAGCTTCAGCTTGGTGTCCATCGGCACCGACTGCGGGTTTGTCACCGCCGATTTCAACGAGTGGCCGATTTTTGCGCCGCTGTGGATGTTCTTCGTGAGTTGCGTTGCCGTCTGCACCGGATCCACCGGCGGCGGCATCAAGATGATGCGGACCCTGATTCTCGTCAAACAAAGCCAGCTCCAGATGTTCCTGCTGACTCACCCCACTTCGGTCAACCCGCTCAAACTCGGCAATATGGTCATTCAGTCACCGATCGTCCTGTCGGTGCTCGGATTTATTTTTGTCTATTTCATGAGCGTCGTGGTCCTTACCTTATTGCTCGTAATCAGTGGACTCGATTTCCTGTCATCGTTCTCCGCCGTGCTCGCCAGCATCAACAATGCGGGTCCGGGGTTAGGAGAAGTAGGGCCTGCCACGAATTATGGCGGATTGACCGACTTTCAAACGTGGATCTGCACCTTGGCCATGTTTCTTGGCCGCATCGAGGTGTTCACGGCGCTGATCCTGTTCACGCCGGCCTACTGGCGCAAATGAGCGTCACTCCAGAGGTTTGACGCGCTGGATGCAGCGCGATGTGGCCGCGGCACGAAAAGCGCTCCGGCAACTGCTCAAGGAACCGATTCGGTGTATTCCGGTGGAACGGAAAGGCAAGAAAGTATTGCGGGCGGAAGGACAAACGACCGTCGGGACCTTACTGTCCCAAGGTTATATAAACTTGGCGTCCCCAAGGGGGTTCGAACCCCTGTTGCCGCCGTGAGAGGGCGGAGTCCTGGGCCGCTAGACGATGGGGACGTAGCGGAAGGCCTAATAGATTAGCGCGAGACGTCCGATTGATCAAATCCAATTTTTCCTATTCGCGCCTTGGCGAACAAGGTCCGTCTGCGTTTGGCCCCATGTAAGTCGGTCATGGGGCCAATCTTGAGATACTGTGTTGGGCTGCCTGGCAGCAGAAAACTTCTACGAGAACGGTGCTTTCCGATCAGCCTTGCTCGATGAGCTCGCGGATTATGGCATCGGCCATATGTTGCGTTCCGTAGGGCGAATTCGCGTTTAGGTCGGGCGTCACGATTCTGCCGTCGCGGATGACCTTACGGACGGCTTGTTCGATCTTCCGGGCAGCGTCGAGCTCCCCGATATGTTCGAGCATCATGGCGCCCGCCAGGATCATGGCCGTCGGATTGGCAATGCCCTTGTCGGCAATATCCGGCGCGCTGCCGTGCACGGCCTCGAATAAAGCGGCATCGGTGCCGATGTTCGCGCCTGCGGTCAATCCCAACCCGCCGATGAGACCTGCCGCCAAGTCGGACAGAATATCCCCGAATAAGTTGGTGGTAACGATCACATCGAACACTTCCGGCCTCATGACCAGTTGCATCGAGCAGGCGTCGACGATCTTGTCTTCGAACTCGATCTCCGGATAAGCCTTGGCGACTTCCCGACCGATTTCCAAAAACAGCCCGGAGGTACACTTCAAAATGTTGGCTTTGTGCACCAGCGTCACTTTTTTGCGCTGGGTTTTGCGCGCATATTGAAAGGCGTATTCGATGATCCGTTCGGAGCCTTTCTTGGTAACGATCGCGATGCTTTCTGCTCCCAGTTTTTCCGCATCGACCTTGATGAAATGCTCGATACCGGCGTAGAGGCCTTCCGTATTCTCGCGAACCGTCACCAGGTTTACATTTTGAAACGGTGTGCTGGTGCCTTCGAAAGAAATGGCCGGACGAACATTCGCATACAAGTTGAATGTCTGTCGCAAGGTTACGTTGACGCTTCGGTAACCCCCGCCGACCGGCGTGGTCAGCGGGCCTTTGAAGCAAATTCGATTGTTCCGGATTGATTCGATGGTCGCATCGGGCAATGGATCGGCATGTTTTTCGACAGCCGCCATGCCGGCTAATTGCCGATCCCAGTGGATTCTTACGCCGGTCGCTTCGATCACGCTGACCGCGGCATCGACGATGGAAGGTCCGATACCGTCACCGGGAATGAGGGTAATCTGATGCATGCAGAGAATTCCTTATTTATTTTGAGTGATGAAATTGTCGCTTTAGCGGATTATCCAACAGTAAACGACAAAGTTTAAGCATCAGAGTCGGCCTTCCGAGCGCCGATCATTTCTGATAGATTCACTAAGGTATTTTATCCACTTTAATTTGAGACAGCCGGTATGGACGTTACAGAACGCATCAAGAAACAACTCGCCGAGAATCCGGTGATCCTTTACATGAAGGGGTCTCCCGATTTTCCTCAGTGCGGCTTTTCGGGACGGGCAGTGCAAATTTTGGAACGCTGCGGCGTCGAGTACGCTTACGTGAACATCTTCGAAGATCCCGAGCTGAGAGAGGGGCTGAAGGTATTTTCTCAATGGCCGACGTTTCCGCAGCTTTACATTAACGGCGAGCTGGTCGGCGGAAGCGATATCATGTTGGAGCTGTTCGAAAGCGGCGAGTTGCAGAAGCGGCTGAGCGAAGCGGCTCCTACTTCGGTGGATTCATCCGAGTAAATCCTCCGGGCTGCCTTTTTCAATCGTTACCAGGTCTTTCCAGCGATTTACGATCGTACAGAACAGGCGAGCGGTTTGCTCGGCGTCATAAATCGCGGAATGCGCTTGGTCGTTGTTCCACTCGAATCCCGCCGCTTGCACCGCCTTCGCCAGCACGGTTTGGCCGTAAACCAGACCGCTTAAAGTAGCGGTATCGAAAGTGCTGAAAGGGTGAAAAGGATTCCGCTTGATCCCGCACCGCGCCACTGCCGCGTTCAAAAAACCGATGTCGAAGGCGGGATTGTGCCCGACCAGGATCGCCCGAGTACACTCGGTGCGCCGGACGGCGGCGCGAATGGGCTGGAAGATCTTCGAGAGCGCTTCCTTCTCATCCACCGCGAATCGAAACGGGTGATAAGGATCGATCTTGTTGAAACTCAAGGCAGCCGGATCCATGCGAGCACCTGGAAACGGCTTGATATGAGTGGAATGGGTCTCACAGATCTGGAGATGGCCGTTGCCGTTCATCTCGGGAATAACCACGGCAATTTCCAGCAAAGCATGTTCCGAAGGGCTTAGACCCGAGGTTTCGACGTCGACGACGACAGGCAAATAGCCGCGGAAGCGGCGCGCCAAACTGGCGAGATGATGATCAGGCATTATTCGATCGCATTTTTTTCTCGACTAGGTTCGCTAAGCTCATTATATTTTCCCGTCAACTCGAATTTAAGTTCACGGTAGCTCGAAGCTTCGCCCTGGATATGCTAATTTTAGAGAAAGCCTGATCGACTTCGGGAAAGGAACAAAAAAAATGAAAACAACTCGCCAGTTACGCCCTTCATTGCCGGTCTTCGGACTCGCGCTTATCGTGAGTCTTGCCGGCTGCGCGACCGCCACCAAGCATGATCCACGCGACCCTTGGGAAGGGTGGAACCGCGGCGTTCAGAAATTTAACGATACTCTGGACGATTATGTCATGAAGCCCGTCAGTCAGGGCTATCAATATATCACGCCGTCGTTCGTCGATAAGGGTATCACCAACTTCTTCAGCAATGTGGACGACATTGGCGTAATCGCCAACGACCTATTGCAATTCAAGCTTCTCCAAACCGGGCAAGACACCGGCCGATTCCTGGTCAATACGGTTCTGGGTGTGGGCGGATTCATCGATGTCGCCTCCAAGCTCGATCTACCGAAACACAACGAAGATACTGATCAGACCTTGGGCGCCTGGGGCATTCCGTCGGGTCCCTATCTGGTTCTGCCGTTCATCGGACCAAGCACGCCCCGCGGCGCCCTCGGCTTGGCCGGAGACACCGCCGCCAACCCCATTAACTGGATCACTCCGGCCGCGATTCCCTATGGAACGGGCACTCTGAAAACGGTCGACATGCGCGCCGACCTGTTGAGCGCCACCAAAATCGTTGACGAGGCCTCGGTCGACCGTTACGAGTTTATTCGTAACGCTTACTTTCAGCAGCGCAATTACCTGATCCATGACGGCAACCCTCCTCTGGAGGATGAGTTCGAGCAGGAAATGGACCTTGAATTGGAAGGCTTGAGCCCAAGCAACGGAGATACCGAAAAGAAGGAAAAACCGGAAAACGAACAGCTTTAGCCCGTTTTCCGAATCGGTGTAAGGGATTCGGATATGTAGGTCGGCAATCCCTTGCCGACGTATCGGCTCGGCGAAGGGCTTTGTCGGCAAGGGATTGCCGACCTACGTTCTCCCCTCCTGGCACGAATCCGTACACCGGGATGGAAAACGCTCTAAGCGCTACGTCAGAAGACGCATAAACCGGCACCGGACGTTCCCGTGCCGGTTTTTTTCTTTGCACGCCTACCTTCGAATCCATTCGCATCGTGACAGACAAAGCTTCGACTCTTCGGGTCGAAGTGCGATCTCCGAGGCCGCATCTAACCGAGTGTCCGCATAACCCGAGCCTACTCGTACGCAGCCTTCCCGCCTAAGCCGCCGCCACGATAAGCGGGACGAACATCTCCTCCGGGCTCATGCCGCCGTGGACACCGATCTGCCGATATGGGCGTTCGCCAGGGAGCCAATCCTTTATCACGTAATTCTCCTTCATGATCAGCATGTAATCGCCTATGCGTTCGGTCAACCGCGGGTGAGGCGTGCCTGAACCGAAACAGCCGGAAGCGAGAAGATCCCGACTGAGATGCAATTCGAGATAAGCGGTCAAGTTATCTTGTACATAACGTTCGAAGCGTTGCGCCTCTCCCGATTTCACATAGCAATATGCAGCCCGTCTTTCACCGCATAAAGGTAATATCAGGCATTCATTCAGCTCCGAATGATCGTCCAACTCGATGGCACGCTCGGGGCTGGTATCGATTTGACCGTGGTCCGCCGCGACGATGAGCAGTGTATCGCTTCCCGCAATGTTTCCGAAAAACGCCTCGAAGGCGCTGTCCAGTTCAGCCAGATGCTGTTCCGCCTCCGGGCTTGCCGATCCATTCTCATGGCCGATATGGTCGAGCTCAGACCAGTAGGCATAAATGAATTTGCGATGAACATCCTTCCGGAGAGTCCGAACGATCACGCCGAAAAATTCCTCGATCGTATCGAAATCTCGCAATTCGGCTCTGCCTTGATGCGCCAAGTTGAAGTCCGAATGGGCTATACGGCGCGGGGAAACGATATAGCAAGGCAGCGGAATGCGATTGAAGATCGGCACATGGCCGAAAAATTTTTCGGCTTCGATGCCGCATTTCCCCAGCGGTATCCCGCCGTATCGAGGCACACCAGGCAATACCGACAGTACGGCACCCAACTCCTTGAAATACATGTGCCATCCGGTCAAACCGTGCTGTTGCGGCGCCAGTCCGGTCAAGAAGCTCGTTATGGCCGTCGCGGTAGTGGACGGAAAGACCGATGTCATGCGTCCGCGGAGATGTTGCCGCAAGAAACTGCCGCGGTCCTGCCTGATCAAGTATTCATAACCGAGTCCATCGACTACGATCAGAACAACATTGCGGTAAGCGCCCACCTCCGCCGATGACAGGCCGTTGAGGGGCGCATAGCCGTTCGGCTCACCACCGAGCCCGGTAATGAGCGAGCTGAGCAGATTTACGATGCCGGCGCCTTGATAGTCCGGTAATTGCATGCGCGTTTTATTCCCTGGCAAGCATCATTGCCGGTATGGGCTACGCAACCTTAAGGCGCGTTGTGCAGAACCGACTAATCGCTCTTCAAGTGCTAACCAATACCATCGCGATCAGACCTAGTACGATCCCGATCGCTTGCTTGAGAGTAACCGACTCGTTCAAGAAAAAATAGGCCAGAACCACGGCGACGGTCGGATACAAGGCCGTAGCCGTGGAGACCAACACAACCGGGCCTTTGGTCATGGCATAAAGATAAGCGAAAGCTCCCATGGCCCCGAGGATCCCGGTGCTCAACGCCAACACCATGCCGCGCGGCTCCGTGGCCGGCTTGAAGACGAAAAGGGCCAGAACAACCAGCGCTACGACGAGCCCGCCGGCAGCCTCGTAAATAATGGCGCTTTTGGGATCGATATAGCGCGTGGTGAGTTTCGGCAGAAATGCCCAAATTCCCCAGCAGATGAATGCCGTCGTCGCGGGCAAAAGCCAATGAGTCACCGAAGTTCCGGTATGTTGTCGATTGCGCGAACATCCTCCGGATCGAGGTGGACGTGCAAGGCGCGCATGCTGTCCGCGATGCTGGTCGGCTTGCTGGCTCCCGGAATGGGAATGATATGCTCGCCTTTGGCCAGCAGCCAGGCCAAGGCGATGCCATAACGGGACGATCGGTACTTTTCGGCCAGACGTTCGAACAATTCGCTGTGACCGAGACGAACGTGACCGTAGTGTCCGCCTACCGGACTATGAGGGATATAGGTGATGCCTTTCAAACCGCAATAGTCGATCACGCCGTTGGCGAAATCCTGCTTTTCGAACGGATTGCAACGGTTCTGGACGGAAACGATAGGCGCGTGATCGAGAGCGGCCTGGAGAATGTCCAGGCTAGTGATATTGGATAGCCCGATATGCCTGATTTTGCCTTCGTCCCGGAGCTTTATCAGCTCTTCCAGAGAAGGCAGCAAGCCGATATTGGGATCGACGGCATGAAGCTGATATAACTCGATGCAATCCGTCTTCAGGTCTTTGAGGCTTCGTTCGCAGGACTCCCGCAAAAATTTCGGGTCCCCGTCGATCACCCACTCGCCGCCCGGGCGCCTGAGACCGCCTTTGGTTGCGATGACAACCTGATCCCGTTTGCCGAGTTGGTCCAGAACTTTGGCGATGAGGCGTTCATTGTGCCCGATGTCGGAATCGTCCAGACAATAAACGTTTGCCGTATCGATAAAATTGCCGCCCTCGGCGAGAAAGGTCTCGATGACTTGAAACGCTTGTTCTTCGCTGGGCCTGCCTTGGATGGACAACGGCATGGCACCTAGCCCGACGGGCACAACCCTAATGCCGGTACCATCTATCTCTCTTTGGCTCATGAAGCTTCCCTCCTGGCTACGCGCGACGCAGCAAACTGGCGATCGTTTCGAAGATCATAGCATCGTTGGCGCGTGCCCTGCTCGCTCGATGGAACCTCAGTCGGGAAATTCGCTTTTCGCGGCTTGCGTTTACGCAAATTTTAAGGGAGTGATAGAATGCGCCCATCGCAAATTCCGCCGATGAGCCCCGCCCAATCAGGATGCCCGTCAAGTCTAACGAACAGTCGGCCCGGTCCGTTTCGCTCGAAATCAAATCGGGTTCCATTACGCTGCCGATCCTGAAGCTTTCGAACAGCGACACCGCGCTTGTCGCCCAACAGCTCAGAGACAAGATCCGGCAAGCACCGGAATTTTTCCGTAATGCCCCGGTGGTGATCGATCTCAGCGACCTGCCCAACAACGCCTATGTCGATTTCTTCGATTTGATCGACATCCTGCACGATCATCATTTGGTTCCGGTCGGCACCCGCGGCGGAAGTTCAAGGCTGCAAGCGGCGGCGCAAGACGCGAAACTGGCCATATTTCCGGAACATAAGCACGAAACCGTCGCCGGACCAGCGCCTGCGCCTTCCGCTTCGAAATCCTCATCGCGCGCGACGGCCAAGCTGCCGAGCGGAAGCAAACTGATCGAGCAGCCGGTCCGTTCCGGGCAGCGGATTTACGCCTCCGGCGCCGACCTGATCGTTCTGTCCCAAGTCAGTCCCGGGGCGGAGGTCATGGCGGACGGAAATATCCATATTTACGGCTCACTCCGCGGACGTGCATTGGCGGGGGTACAGGGAAACCTGGATGCGCGGATTTTCTGCGCGGACCTGCAAGCAGAACTGATTGCCATCGGCGGACACTACAAGATCAGCGAAAATTTGGACGAATCCATGCGCGGCAAGCCGGTGCAAATTTATCTGCGCGACAGTTCGTTAATCATCGAAAACCTGTAAACAAAGCTTTTTGAATCTGGAGAGCACGAGTGGCGAGAATTATCGTTGTGACTTCCGGAAAGGGGGGTGTTGGCAAAACGACCACCAGCGCCGCCGTTTCCATGGGATTGGCGTTGAAAGGCCACCGCACCGCTGTCATCGATTTCGACATCGGGCTGCGCAACCTGGATCTCATCATGGGGTGCGAGAGACGCGTGGTCTATGACTTCGTGAACGTCATCAATCAGGAAGCCACCTTGAATCAGGCCCTGATCCGAGACAAACGCTGCGAGAACCTTTACATTCTGCCCGCTTCGCAAACCCGCGATAAGGATGCGCTCACCCTGGATGGTGTCGAGCGAGTTCTGAACGAGTTGTCCGAAACCTTCGAATACATCGTCTGCGACTCCCCCGCCGGCATAGAACGCGGCGCGAATCTGGCGATGTATTTTGCCGACGACGCGATTGTCGTCACCAACCCGGAAGTTTCTTCGGTCCGCGACTCGGATCGCATGCTGGGCATACTCGCCAGCAAGTCCCGCCGCGCCGAACAGGGACTTGAACCGATCAAGGAATATCTCCTCTTGACCCGCTATTCCCCGCAACGGGTCAAACTGGGCGAAATGCTCAGCGTGGACGACGTACAGGAGATTCTCTCCTTGCATCTGCTCGGCGTAATACCGGAATCGAAAGCCGTGCTCAGTGCATCCAACGCGGGAACGCCGGTCATTCTCGACGACAAGAGCGATGCCGGCCAGGCATATGCCGATGTGATACGCCGGTACTTAGGCGAAAATGTCCCCCATCGCTTCCTCGAAGAGGAAAGGAAAGGCTTGTTCGGTCGGCTGTTCGGGGGTTAATTATGGGACTCTTGGATTATTTTCGAAGTTCTCGGCCGTCGAGTGCGGCTATCGCCAAAGAGCGTCTTCAGATCCTGGTGGCGCACGAACGCTCGCAGCGCTCTCAACCCGAATATCTCGCCGCCATGCAAAAGGATTTGCTGGAAGTGATCCGCAAATACGTGAACATAGACCAAAACGCCATCACGGTTTCCATGGAACAGGATGAAAACCGCGAGATTTTGGAACTCAATATCGTCCTGCCCGAAGATAACGAGCGCAAGCGAAGTCCACGGCGCTGAATGACACGCCATAATGACCCTCAGCCAAGCGTCGACGCCGCTGCCGACGAAAGCTGAATGCGCCCCGACGCGCAGCCGGGAAACCGACCTAGATAGGTACGATGTCCAGCAGACGCTCGGCTGGCTGGCGCGATAAGCCAATCGTGTAACATAAGGTAAGAAATATCCCCCTTGGCAACCGATCTAAGGGTTCGGCGAGCGAATCGGCGTCCGCAGCGGGATGGGCATCTCTGGCGCTCCCAGAGATGCCGTTTGCGATTGGAAGGGGCGCTTCGGTGCTCCCGAAGCGACCGTTTGCGATTGGAAGGGTCGTCCGGGTGTTCCCCGGATGACCGTTTGCGATTGGAGGGTGTAAGGAATGCGGGCTAGGATAGCGGCGTTCAGGCAGCCCGCCACACAACCGCGCTCGTCGAATTCCGTCGCGGCGATCGGCACGGATTTTGAGCGTTTCCTCCAATAGCGAATCATTCGACGATGATACTTGAAACTCTGAGTGCAATGCGTGATCTCGGGCGATTGCACGACATCGCGTCCATCCTGATCCGCTATGGTTTCGGCGACATGGTCAAGCGCCTGGGACTCGAGCGGCTGCTGGAAAAGGCCGGGCGGGCGCTCAACTGGACCCGCTTCGAGGAGCTGCTTCGCCTCGATCCGCCGCAACGCGTGCGCAAGGCCATGGAAGAGATGGGGCCGACCTTCATCAAGTTCGGCCAAATCCTTGCCACTCGCGTGGACTTGTTTCCACCGGACTGGATCACGGAATTCGAAAAACTGCACGACCGGGTGCCGCCGCTTCCTTTCGAGAAACTGCGATCGCAGATCGAGGAAGATTTGAGCGGGTCGGTCAGCGAAGTGTTTGTCGAGTTCGACGAAACGCCTTTGGCCGCCGCCTCCATCGCACAAGTCCATCGAGCCCGTCTTCCCGACGGTCAACAGGTGATCGTCAAGATTCGCCGCCCCGGTATCCGCCCGACCATCGAAGCGGATTTACGCCTGCTCGAGCGTCTGGTTGGAATCGTCGAGCACGAATTCCCCGACGTCAGTCGATTCCATCCGCAAGAAGTACTGCGGCAATTCAAGATCTCCCTGCGCAACGAGCTCGATCTGCTGACCGAGGGACGGAACACCGAGCGGGCCGCCGATAATTTCGCGGGCGACCCCACGATCGTGATCCCCAAAGTTTACTGGGAATACTGCGGCGAGCGGATCAATGTTCAGCAATATATCGAAGGGATAGCCGGACGGGATCTCAAGGCGCTCGACGCCACGGGACTCGATCGCAAGATTCTGGCTCAACGCGGCGCGGACGCCGTGCTCAAGATGGTATTGATCGACGGCTTTTTCCATGCCGACCCACACCCCGGCAACTTTATTTTTCTACCCGAAAACAGGCTGGCTTTCATCGATTTCGGCATGGTCGGCTCGCTGTCGGAATCGCGGCGGGACCAAGTGGTGGACATGCTCAATGCCATCGTGGTCCGGGATGCCGCCACGGTGGTGGACGTATTGCTGGATTGGGCAGGCGAAGCCGCGCCCAGCACCGAGCGACTGGTCGCCGAAGTGGGCATGTTCATCGATAAATATCACGGCGTCGCGCTCAAACAGCTCCGTCTGGGCGACATGCTCACAGAAATGACGAGTCTGATGCGGGACCACCAGCTTACCCTGCCGCCAGATTTGACCATGCTGTTCAAGGCGCTGATCACACTCGAGGGTACCGGACGCCAGCTCGATCCCGATTTCGACATCGTCGCGCAAGCGACTCCGCTATTGCAGCAAGCCAGCGTGCTTCGGTACCACCCGGACACACTGCTTCGAAAAGGCCGGCGCAATCTGGCCAGCCTGATGTCGGTCCTGAGTGCCCTGCCGCAAGACATCCGAAGACTAATGAGGCTCCTCCGGAGCGGAGCCGTCAACGTTCACGTGGACCTCAGCCAGTTGGACCGTTTCGGGATGCTCATGGACCGGGCCGCCAGCCGATTAACCGTAGGCATGGTGACCGCTTCGCTCATCATCGGATCGTCCATCGTCATGACCGTCAGCGGCGGCCCCACCCTGTTCGGCCTGCCCGCCCTCGGCGTTTTGGGGTTTACCGCCGCCGGCATCGGCGGATTATGGGTGCTGATCTCGATTTGGAAAACCTCGCGCAGAGGGGAAAGATAGCCTCGAATCGGTTCTTAGGGCAGATTTTCGTCGCGCCGCCGGAGACCGCCCGCGGCGGAATCGCCGTCGCGATCCGCTCGATCCCTGCAGGCGGGTCTTCGTTCTCCGAGGCTTATTGGTGGTGTACCGGACGCGGCGCGCTGGGAGCGGTGGTCGCGGCTACATCGTTCTCGATGATGGTGCGGTCGTCGATCTTCAGAAGGGTGATGCCCTGATCCATGACGTAACGGCATTCGGCGCGTTTCGCCGAGCCGACGTTGTTCCAGATCAAGGTGACGTATTTAACGTGATCGCTGTCGGATTCGGACGGGCTGTAGGGATGAGTGCCGATTTCACTCTTTACCGCCTCGGTGCATTTGTCCAAAGCCAAACTGCTGAGCAGGTTCGATGTTTGCAGGAAGGCGCCTTGCATTTTTTCCTGCTGAGTTTCGCGCGTCGTGCCGACGATGATAAAACCGACGATCATGACGATGGCGAACCCGATTGCGCCTTTGACGACGTTCGATTCCATGATTTCCTCTCTTTTCTTATGGTTGGAAACGCAGGCGACTATAGCAAAAAACACGATACATTAGGTCACCTGCCGTCAACTCAACCGCCGCCTCAATAAAATTTTTCTGCGTGGCACGGCACTGCGATGGGGCATCAGAGAAGGGACAGCCTGCAACCGCGTTTTGCGACCGCAGGCGAGTGTCACCATGATATGAGCAAGATTCCATTCGGCAACGGTCACGCCTTACGGTAAATCTCCGCCCCGCTCTTCACGAATTCCTCCGCCTTCTCCTCCATACCCGCCGTCAAGGCCTCGTTTTCCTTGAGTCCATGGGTTTGCGCGTAATCGCGCACGTCCTGGGTAATCCTCATCGAGCAGAAGTGCGGGCCGCACATGGAGCAGAAATGGGCCAGCTTGGCGCCTTCCTGGGGCAGTGTTTCGTCGTGGAATTCCAGGGCCTTCTCCGGGTCCAGGCTGAGATTGAACTGGTCCGCCCAGCGGAATTCGAAACGCGCCTTGGACAAGGCGTTGTCGCGAACCTGCGCGCCCGGATGGCCCTTGGCCAGATCGGCGGCATGAGCGGCGATCTTATAGGCGATGATGCCGTCGCGGACATCCTGCTTGTTGGGCAGTCCCAAATGCTCCTTGGGGGTGACGTAGCAGAGCATGGCGGTTCCGAACCAGCCGATCATGGCGGCCCCGATGGCCGAGGTGATGTGATCGTAGCCCGGCGCGATGTCGGTGGTGAGCGGCCCCAGGGTGTAGAAGGGCGCTTCCCGGCAAAGTTCCAATTGTTTTTCAACGTTTTCCTTGATCATGTGCATGGGCACATGGCCGGGACCTTCGATCATGGTCTGCACGTCGTGCTTCCAGGCGATCTCGGTCAGCTCGCCCAAGGTCTTGAGTTCGGCGAACTGGGCCTCGTCATTGGCATCGGCGATGGAGCCGGGCCTAAGGCCGTCGCCCAGGCTGAAGCTAACGTCGTAGGCTTTCATGATCTCGCAGATTTCCTCGAAATGCGTGTAGAGGAAATTCTCCTTGTGATGGGCCAGGCACCACTTGGCCAGAATCGAGCCGCCGCGCGACACGATGCCGGTCACGCGTTTTGCGGTCAGCGGAATGAAGCCTAAGCGCACGCCGGCATGGATGGTGAAATAATCCACGCCCTGCTCGGCCTGCTCGATCAGGGTATCGCGGAAAATCTCCCAGGTCAGTTCCTCGGCTTTGCCGTCCACTTTTTCCAAGGCCTGATAAATGGGTACCGTACCGATCGGCACCGGCGAATTGCGGATGATCCACTCGCGCGTCTCGTGGATGTTTTTGCCGGTGGACAAATCCATCACCGTGTCCCCGCCCCAGCGGATCGACCACAGCATTTTTTCCACCTCTTCCTCGATCGAGGAGGTGACGGCCGAGTTCCCCAGGTTGCAGTTGATCTTCACCAGGAAATTGCGGCCGATGATCATCGGCTCGGATTCCGGATGATTGATATTGGCCGGGATGATGGCGCGGCCGCGGGCGACTTCGTCCCGGACGAACTCCGGGGTGATGACCTTGGGGATGGACGCGCCGTAGGATTCGCCCGGATGCTGGAGCTTGTACATCTCGCTGACCGCTTCCAGGCGCTGATTTTCGCGGATGGCGATGAATTCCATCTCCGGCGTGACGATGCCTTTCCTCGCGTAATGCATCTGAGTCACGTTAGCCCCGGTTTTGGCCCGGCGCGGCCGGCGGATATGCTCGAAGCGGAAATGGGCGAGAGCGGGGTCGGCCTGGCGCTTCCGTCCATACTCGGAACTCGGCCCGGAAAGCTCCTCGGTATCGCCGCGCTCCCCGATCCAGGCTTCGCGCAAAGGCGGCAAGCCCAGACGCAGATTAATACTTACTTGCGGATCGGTATAAGGCCCGGATGTGTCATAGACATAAATCGGCGGGTTCTTTTCGGCGCCGAAACTGGCCGGAGTGTCGGATTGAACGACCTGGCGCATGGGCACGCGGACATCGGGACGGCTGCCCTGGACATAAATCTTTTCTGAAGCGGCGAACGGCCGTATGGAAGCTCGTTTGGCGGTTACTGCTTCATGCAGGAATTCTTCGGGAAATGCGCTCATCGCTTTCTCCTGGTTCAAAAACGGAAAAAGGGGGCGCAGGCAAGACGGGTCCATCGCCAGGCTCAGGACAGGCTTTCCTACGCCGGTGTTAACCGGATCAGGTTCGAAGGGTGTTTCTCAGCCCTGCGGGACACGGTCGTCGGTGAGCCGGTTCGCAAATGATCGACCACGCCGAGAACGGCAGCAGGGCACCCCCAGCCTTACGGATATGGGGCTAAGCTAAAGCATGAAAGGGGATTTGGCAAGGCAGGGGGCCGCCGAGTGCGAGGCGATCGGAGCGTTTCGATTCTTCCGCCCATCGAGCGGATTTATCTGCCGAAATGAATGGCGTACGCAGATTGCCAAGGAGGTACCGATGGAAACGGTAATCAAAAATGTCATTCGCATGTTTAACGGATATGGCTATGCCGTTGCGGGCGTCGTGATCGGCTTTTTCGACGATCCCGCCCAGGCACAGGCATGTGCCTTTCAGATCATTAATCTGACCCATTACGAAGTCGACGTTTTCGGAAGTCAACTGATCATGGTGCTTTGAGCGTGGAGACAGGGTGCTACGCAGCCCCTACCAGCTCTGAATGGCGGCTTGCGACCGTCTCGGCCGTCCGAGCGCAAACTGTCGGTATATGAACCAGAATCGCCACACGGATTCCGGAATTTCCGGCAGAGTGTGATGCCGCAGTCCGGGATCGAATAGCGCTCGCGGCTCGAACGCATCGTACGACCGCAGATCGTCAGCCGTGAGCCGGCCGGTGCGAAACGTGTCGGGAGATACCGGGGCAATGAGCAAGCGCCCATGTTTGAGCTCCGGTTCCGTCAGCGCCAGCAGCAGTTTCCCATTGACCGCATCGGCACCCTCGATCAGGCGCCCCTCCGCATCGCACCAATACCCGCCGGTCTCGAGGGGAATATCGGTGGAACCTTCGAAACGCAAGCGAAACGTATAAATCTCCAGGTCCGACGCCCTTTCATTATGCGGATTTGTCTTCATCGGCCGGGCCCCTCCAACGTTTCGTAGATGCCTTAGGCTAGGACGAAGCAAACGATAATTCCGTGACGTATTTCCCAATTTCACTCCGTATAATGTAGCCGGCTCCGGGAACTAGCCCGCATTTCTCACACCTTTTCGTAGCGAGGGCCTCGAGACGCCGCCGTGGCGCGCCGCACGGACTGAGCGACGGCGAAGGCGTAGCCGACACTACGTCGAGATCGCGAACGATGCCCGTCCTGAGCTTAGTCGAAGGGCGGTTCGTTCCTCACGGCATCCTACTGCCTCTGTTTGCGATTGGAAGGGTCATTCGGGTGCTCCAATCGCAAACGACCTGGCCGGGAGCGCCGGCCAGCCCCTTCCCCGGATGACCGTTTGCGATTGGAGGGTGTGAGAAATGCGGGCTAGTGCCGGCGGGACCGTGGACTGTTCTGGACAGCTCCCCCCAACCGGCGAAGGATTCTTGCGATCAGGACGGATTCCTTTCAGGATTTGTTGTAGTGACATCAGCCAATGACCGTTCCCCTCGTCAAAGTGCGAATCACGGGACTCGAAACACCTTATGAGCATTCGTATCCGCCTGGTACTTGAGGGCCTTCGGCGCGTCCGAGCGCCGCTTCTGATCGCGCTCAGCGGTTTAATGCTCGGCGTCGTACCCGCACTGACACAACTCGAACAGGAATTCGATCTCGGCCTGCTTTACCGTCTGAGAGGCGCAGAAAAACCTCCCGAGGATATCGTGATCGTCGGCATTGATCACGAGTCCGCGTTGCGCCTGCAGACGCCGAACGATCCGCAGTCATGGCCTCGCCGGCTCAATGCGCAGGTCATTCGGAACATTCAAGCATCCGATGCCGAACTGCTCGCGTTCAATGTGTTTTTTTTCAGTCCGGCGTCCGATCCGGACGACGACCGGGACATGGCCGACGCCATGCGCCGGATGGGGCGCGTCGTACTGACCGATTACGTCAAGCCGCGCCAGGTTTCCGAGGGCGTATACCTGGAATCGGTGGTACATTCCACGGACCGATTGGCCGATGCGGCTCTGGCGACCGCGCCGTTTCTGCTGCCGAGGGAGGACAATGGGATAAACCGCTTTCTCACCTTCTTCGGAGAAGAAGGTCAGGCGACCTTGCCCACCCGGCTGTTGTTGGCCCATGCCTTGCTTAAGGCCCGTGACGATTTGTTACGCGTTTTCGGGGACGCTGCACCGGGCGCCGCAGACTTCCTCAAAAATCAGCCGACCGAGCGGGAGCAATTCGATACCTTGCAGAGGGAACTCACCGCACTGCTCCAATCGCGGTCCGATCTGCTTTCAATTCTCGAAAAGACCCTACAGCAAAGACTCATACCGGAAAAAACGCGCCTGATGCTGCGCGCCCTGTTCCGTGTTCATGAAAACGGGCGGTCGCGTTATTTCAATCACTACGGACCCACTCGCACCTTTCCGACCATTCCCTATTACAAACTTGCCGAGTCGTCATCCGAAGAACTCTTGAAGTCGCTCGGGGGCAAGATCGTCCTGATCGGGTATCTCGAGGATTTTCAACCCGAATATACCGAAGGTCTGTTCAATTCACCGTACTCCACGGTCAGTTCGGTGGAGCTGGCGGCGACGGCGCTGGCCAACCTGCTCGAAGACAAATCGGTGCTGCCGGCGCTTACACCGCTGAAGGAACTCATTTGGCTATTCCTTTGGGGACTTGCGCTCGGTTCATGCGCTCAACTGCTCTCGATTCAAAGGGCTATGGTCTTTATCGCGGCGCTGAGCGGCGGGTATTTGTTGACGGCATGGGCGCTATTCCGCGCCGACGGCTTGTGGCTGCCCCTGTTCATCCCGCTGATTTGGCAGGCACCGGCAGCCGTAATGAGCAGTGTGCTCATTAGCCACCTACGGCGGGTTCGGCGCGAGGAAAAAATGCAGTCGGTGATCGAGCGTTTCATTCCGGTCGACGTGTTCAGCCAGCTCACCCGCGATGAGGACATAAAAGCATTGCCGTCGTACGGACGTTTGACCCACGGCATCTGCCTCGCCACCGACGCGGGGCGCTACTCATCCTTGGCCGAGACCATGGAGCCGATGGCCCTCGCCGATCTTATGAACGATTATTACCGGGTCATCTTTCAGCCCGTGGCGCGGCACGGGGGTTGGATCTCCGACGTAATCGGGGATGCCATGCTGGCGATTTGGATCACCGAAGGAGACGATTCGGAAACGAGGCGCAACGTGCTGCAGGCCGCCTTGGAAATCCAGCAAGCGGTCCGCCGGTTCGAACAAACTCATGGGCTCGATTTTCCGGTGCGGATCGGGATTCACTGCGGCGAGCTCCGCATCGGTTATATCGGCACCGACAGCCGCGGCGAAATCCGGGCGGTCGGCGATACGGTCAACATCGCCGCGCGACTGGAAGCCTTGAACAAGATACTCGGCACCGAAATCCTGGTGTCGGAAGCGGTGCTGGCGGACATTGCCGAGATCCGGGCCAGACACTTGGGACAATTTCTCCTGGCCGGAAAAACCAGGCCGGTATCCGTAGCGCAGTTGATTTCTCCCTCGGAACCGGAAATGTCCCGCTGGCAAGAACTCAATGCCCGGTTTCAGATTGCCCTGGGGCACTTCGAGGCAGAACGGTGGCCCGAAGCCTATGCCGATTTCAATCAGCTTGTCCTACAATTACCCGATGACGGACCGGCCCGGTTTTATCTTAAGACATGCGAGACGCGTCTCGGGGGAGCGCATGCGGCCGGCGGCCAGCCGCTCGGCATTCGCATCGAAAAATCGGACTCGGCCCGTCCGTTGACCAAATGACGCGGTAGCGACGCAATGGGTTTTTAATTCACCAGGCAGGCACCGGCGTTTAGACGTAGGTCGGCAATCCCTTGCCGACAAAGTCCGCGGGCTGACTCGTTACGTCGGGAAGGGATTCCCGACCTACAGGGTGCTCAGTCGTAGGTCGGCAATCCTTTGCCGACGAAACCGTGGGCCGGGCCGTGGCGTCGGGAAGGGATTCCCGACCTACAAAGCGGCACGATCGTAGGTCGGCAATCCTTTGCCGACGAAGCCGTGGGCCGGGTCGTTACGTCGGGAAAGGATTCCCGACCTACAAAGCGGCACGATCGTAGGTCGGCAATCCTTTGCCGACAAGTCGCCGTTTACGATTGGAATGCGGGCATCCAGAGCACAAGGATGTGATTCAAGGCCAATGTCA
Source organism: Methylocaldum sp. 14B (assembly GCF_002005105.1). GTDB lineage: Bacteria > Pseudomonadota > Gammaproteobacteria > Methylococcales > Methylococcaceae > Methylocaldum. Next base: position 75,978 of record NZ_MSCV01000021.1, read on the forward strand.
TCCCTGGCTTCTGGATTCATGCCGGAATGACGAGGTCGGGCTTAATTAACGGCATTGGAGCTTACCTGGGGGACCGGAGCACATGCGTAAGTCCATTAACAATAACTCAATAATACTTTTCGCAGCTCGATGCACATATCTGCCAAATTGTTCCTGACGATCGCTGCCGCACTCGTCGCAAGCAATCCCGGTATCGCCGCCACATGCGAACAATGGGCCGCCCGGCTGGTGTCGGCGCAGGGCCAGGTCGAGATCCAGTCCTCGGGAAAGCCGTCATGGACGCCGGTGGAGGCCGAACAGGTCTTCTGTCCCGGCGACAAAATCCGGACCATGATTCGCAGCCGCGCATCGCTGCTGTTGCCGAATCAAACTTATATTTCGCTCGACCAGGACACCACCGTGGTGTTTTCCAAGGTGAAGGCGGAAGAGCCGTCCTGGCTCGAGCTGCTTACCGGCGCCTTGTACGCCCGCAGCCGAACGCCCAAGCCCCTCGATATCCGGACCCCGTTCATCAACGCCGCCATCAAGGGCACCGAGTTCCTCATCAAGGCCGGGCCGCAAGGCGGCCAGGTCACGGTATTCGAAGGCGAGGTGGAAACCTCGAACGCCGAAGGACGAGTCGTGCTCAAGGACGGCCAGACCGCCGTCGCTGCTCGCGACGAGGCGCCGCGCCTGGCTCTGGAAATCCGTCCGGAAGACGGCGTCCAGTGGGCGCTTTATTTCCCGCCGCTGGTGGATTACGCCGCCCTCCAGGCCCGAGTCCGCGACCCGAACGTCGCCGAAGGCATTCGCCTCTACGCCGACGGGAACATCGCCGGAGCCCTGGCTGCGCTGGACCGCGTGCCGGAAGCCAGCCGCGACGCCGACTTCGCCGCCCTGTACGCCGGTTTGCTGCTGAGCGTGGGGCGGGTGGACGAAGCGGAACCGCTGCTGGCCGTATATATGGTGGGCGAGAAAACGCCGGCGCCCATAGACGCCTTGCGCTCGGTCATCGCCCTGGCCCGTAACCAGAAAACCGAAGCGCTCCGATTGGCGAATGCCGCGGTTCAAACCGATCCCGCTTCGGCTCCGGGCTGGATGGCGCAATCCTACGCGCGCCAGGCCGATTTCGATCTCGAAGGCGCGCTCGAAAGCATCGACCGCGCGGCGCGCCTCGACAGCAACGACGCCCTGGTCCAGGCGCGCCGGGCCGAACTGCTGGCCGGTCTCGGCCGCTGGTCGGATGCGAGGAAAGCGGCCGAAAACGCGGTCCGGATCAACCCGCACAATCCCCGAGCCCATGTCGTCTTAGGCTTTGTCGAACTCATGGACGGGGACACGTCCGAGGCGCTGACGAGCTTCCGCAAGGGAGCCGAGCTGGATTCGGCCGATCCCCTGGCCCGCTTCGGTTCGGGGCTTGCTTTGGTCCGGCGAGGCGAGCTGAAGGAGGGCACGTCGGCCATCGAAACCGCAGCTAGCCTCGACCCCAGCGACGCCCTGATCCGCAGCTATCTCGGCAAGGCTTATTACGAGCAAAAGCGCAACGCGGTCGCCGAAAAGCAGTTCGATCTCGCCAAGACCTTCGATCCCAAGGACCCCACGCCCTGGTTCTACGAAGCCATCAAGAAGCAGACCGAAAACCGGCCGGTGGAAGCATTCAAGGATCTGCAACACGCGATCGAATTGAACGACAACCGCGCGGTCTACCGCTCCAAACTCGCCCTGGACGACGATCTGGCCGCCCGCAGCGCCGCCCTGGGTCGTATCTATACCGATCTCGGCTTCGGCCAGCGGGCCGTGGTGGAAGGCTGGCGCTCGCTCGGCATCGAACCGGCTAATTATTCCGCGCACCGGCTCCTGGCCGATACCTACTCCTCGCTGCCGCGGCACGAGATCGCCCGCGCCAGCGAAGTGCTGCAATCCCAGTTGCTGCAACCGATCAACACCACGCCGATACAACCCCATCTGGCCGAGGCCCGGCTGCTGATCCCGGACGGGGCGGGACCTTCGCGGCTCTCGTTCAACGAGTTCAATCCCATGTTCACCCGCGACCGCTTCAGCTTCCAGGCCTCCGGCATCGCCGGCAGCAATGACACCTTCGGGGAAGAACTGGTCCATTCGGGGCTTTGGGACAACTTCTCCTACAGCCTGGGCCAGTTCCATTACGAAACCAACGGCTTCCGCAAGAACAACGATCTCCGCCAGGACATCTACAACGTTTTCGCCCAGGGCATGATCAATCCCGGCCTCAGCATCCAGGCCGAATACCGCCATCGGCATCTGGAGCACGGCGATTTGTTTTTCAACGGCGACCTGGAGTTCGTTGACGACACCTTCAAGCGCGAACTGACCACCGACAGCGTGCGGACCGGCCTTCGTTATTCGCCCACTGCGAACTCCGACCTTATTTTTTCGGCAATGTATCTGGATACTTTGCGAAGTAATGGTCAGCAAGCTTCGTTTTTCGGAATGCCGATCGACATCTCGACGACTGCCAGCCAGCGCGGCTTCATGGGCGAAGCCCAGTATATCTACCGGCGCAACCCTTTCGATCTGATCCTGGGCGGCGGCTCCCGCGACATCTCCGCCGATGTAGCCGATGATTTCAGCTTTTTCGCCCAGCGGATCGCTTACGACATCCGCCACAGCAATGCTTATCTCTATTCCCATATCCGCTTTCCGAGCGCCATGACCTGGACGCTTGGGGTCAGCTACGACTCGTCCCGCAATCAATGGATCGGCGATTTCGACCAGGTCAATCCGAAACTGGGGCTGATATGGGAGCTCACGCCCGACACCGTCCTGCGCCTTGCCGCGTTCCGCACCTTCGACCGGGGCATCGAGGAAGATGTGACCATAGAGCCGACCCAGATCGCCGGGTTTAATCAGTTCTTCGACGGTTACCCGGCCACGGATGCCAGGCGTTACGGCGTTGGTCTGGATCACAAGTTTTCGTCCCATCTCATGGCCGGCTTAGAGGCCTCGTTACGCGACGTAATTGTTCCTTTGCCTCTCGCCACGGCTTTGGACGCGCCGATCTTTATCTCGAAACGGGAGGAAATGCTGTATCGCGCCTACGCCTATTGGGCGATCAACGACAATTTCTCCGCTAGCCTCGAATATCAATACGACATCTTCTCGGTCGGAAGTTTGACCTCATACAAGAACCATATTGCCCCGCTCAGTTTGAGCTACTTCCATCCGTCCGGCCTATCCGGCACTGTCACGGTCACCTATGTCAATCAGGAAGCCTTCGAGGCCAACAACGAATCCTTAAAGGGCCATGACGACAACCAATTTGCGCTGCTCGATTTTTCCTTGAAATATCGTTTACCCTATCGCTACGGCACGGCAGGATTCGTCGTCAAGAACCTGCTGGATCAACGATTCGATTTCCTGGGGCAGAATGCCTTCGGTCTTCGAACAAGGCGCCTGGAGGAGACGCCTTTGTTTATTCCGGAAAGGACGATGTTTTTTCAACTCACGCTGGCATTCTGAGGACATCGTGACAATGTCCCGGAATGTCTATCAAATTGAGAGGGACATATATGAGCGATCAGGCACCACAACAACAAAAAGGTAACGCGGCTTGGGAATTCGCTAAGCGGTACAAAAAGTCGCTAATAGCGACTGGCGCAGGGGGCGCAGCACTCTATGCTGCATCTATATGTGGCCTCGCGTGTCCGGCAGGGTATTGGTTTTATTGGGGATCCGGAACTTGCATACCGTGCTGAACTGACCGGGAGGGTGCGCCATGCGCACCCTCCGTCTTGCCGCCGAATCCGCCCGCCGCTCCCCGCACCGCAAACCGCCCACCCCGTCTTCTTCCACCCGCTCTCCAAACTCCCCCGATTTTGTAGGTCGGCAATCCTTTGCCGACGCCACGGCCCGGCCAACGGCTTCGTCGGCAAGGGATTGCCGACCTACGAACTTTTCCCGCCCGTTCTCCAAACTCCCCCGCTTTCGTAGGTCGGGAATCCTTTCCCGACACAAAGCCGTCGACCAGCGCACTTGTCGGCAACGGATTGCCGACCTACGACCGTGCCTCCCTGTAGGCCGGGAATCCCTTCCCGACACAAAGCCGTCGACCAGCGCACTTGTCGGCAAAGGATTGCCGACCTACGATTGTGCCGCCAAGTAGGTCGGCAATCCCTTGCCGACACGCAGGGCCGGCTAATGATCTATATTTCGGCTACCACTGATTCTTTTACGCTCATGCCTCGCTATCGACGGTATTGTCTTGCCGGCCACCCCGTCTTCGTTACCTTGGTCACCCATGGCAGGAATCCATGGCTCGCCGACGAAGCTTCCGTGCAGATCTTGCTCGCCTCCATGAGGTCGGTTAAGGCGGTTTACCGCTATAGGCACTTGGCGCATGTCGTATTGCCGGACCACTTCCATTGGCTGTTCAAACCGGATGACGCGGCCCATCTGCCAAAGATCGTGGCCGCCGTAAAACGGGAGGTGACCTGGCGTTTCAAAACCGTCGCCGGTTTGCCGGGCTCTTGGTGGCAGAACCGATTCTATGATCACATCGTTCGTGACCAGGACGATTTAGCCCGACATTTGGATTACATCCATTTCAATCCGGTCAGGCATGGGATTGCCCGGAATCCAGGCGCATATTCGCACTCCAGCTTCCATGAATGGCGAAGACGCGGCGCCTATCCCGAAGGTTGGGGAGCGAGCGAGCCGCCGTCGATCCAGGGAATGGATTTGGATTAGCGAATGGTCGCGAAAAGGGTTTGTCGGCAAGGGATTGCCGACCTACGACTGTGCCACCTGTAGGTCGGGAATCCTTTCCCGACGCAAAGCCGGTCGATCAGCGCCTTCGTCGGCAAAGGATTGCCGACCTACGACTATTGGGGCACACCGGCATCGGCTGCGTCATCCAAATCCTACAGAAAAATCAGCCGTGGATGACAAGCCTTTTTGCCTCAGTTGAAAGAAGATACGCCGGGTTACACGCCGCCGAATCGTGCGGACGCAAGCCGTCGGCAAGCTTTCACGAATCAGTCCAATAACAACACGCAGAAGGGATTCACTCTCACGGGTTTTTAGACACTTCATACCAACTGATTTGGGAGAACTCGAATGTTATGGAATCGACATCATCAGGCATTGTTAGGTTTGTTCGTGATTTCGATGGCGATCGCACCCGCCGCGCAGGCGGCGGACGGCACGTGCGGCGTCCATAGCCTGAAAGGCCGCTACGGCTTTCAGGCGTCCGGTCGCGTGGAAGTGCCGAGCAAAACGAAGTCCGGGCTCGATTTTTCCGATACGCAGACGGTTCATTTTGCCCAGGTGGGCACCATCGATGCGGACGGCGAAGGCCATGCCTTGATCACAATGACATCGACCAGCGATAGACCCAAAGGCAGCGCCGTTTATACCGTCAACCCCGATTGCACCGGCACCATCCGCTACTTGCTGGGCGATCCCGAGGCCGACGCGGCCGAGAACGGTCCGGGCTATGCCTTCGTCCTCAAACCCGACAACACCTTCAGCTTCATCAGCACTATCACCAACATGGTCCTGACCGGTTCCGCTTGGCAAATCAGCGATGCCGCCAGTGAACCGGTTTCGGGCGGCGCCGGCGGCGGGGGGCTGCTCTATGCGGCAGCGCAATGCAGTCTTATTTGTCCGGCCGGGTACTGGTTTTGGGTTGGATCCGGAACTTGCATACCGTGCTGAACTGACCGGGAGGGTGCGCCACGCGCACCCTCCGACTTGCCGCCGAATCCGCCCGCCGCTCCCCGCACCGCAAACCGCCCACCCCGGCTTCTTCCACCCGCTCTCCAAACTCCCCCGATTTTGTAGGTCGGCAATCCTTTGCCGACGCCACGGCCCGGCCCACGCATTCGTCGGCAAGGGATGGCCGACCTACGACTGTGCCTCCCTGTAGGTCGGGAATCCTTTACAATCGCAAACGGCGTCTCCGGGAGCGCCGGAGACGCCCTTCCCGACGCCACGGCCCGGCTCACGGCTTCGTCGGCAAGGGATTGCCGACCTACGACCGTGTCACCCTGTAGGTCGGGAATCCTTTCCCGACGTAACGGGTCCGCCCGCAGCCTTGTCGGCAAGGGATTGCCGACCTACGACCGAGCTACCCGGTAGGTCGCGAATCCCTTCGCGACATTACCCCACTCGGCCTGCCGACCTACGACTACTGTCATTACACCGAAAACGCCTCGCCCCCTAGACCTCCGAGCGCACTGCACCAAAAAGGGGAATATTTCACAGAATTCCGTTCTCCGGGCGCGTAAGTTGAGTCTAGTTCCCGCAAGAACATCGGCTCATTCCGAAGGGACGATATGCGCGGTTCCGTTCCGCGTCTTCGGACGAGCATTTTGAAAATATCCGACACGATCAGCCTGGGCGATCAACTCAAACGAATAGGCTTATGACATACATGGTTCAAAGAGGCTTTCCCGGACGCCCTACCAGGCTTCTCTATATCGGCGTGTCGGTGATAACGACGATCTTTGCCTTCATATTGGCCCTGGTGCTGTTCGTCTTTCTGCCGCGGGATGGCTTCGAAACCTCGGCGCGTGCGAAAGAACGTTCATCCTCCGGAGTAGTCGTGAACGCCACCGGTATCGATAATCCGGCGAAAGCCGCACTCCCCGAAAAACCGGAATCGGAAAATGAATGAATTCGCTAAGGCTGTGGCCGGCGGAGCTAAACGTACAGGCAGTCCAACCGTCCTCCGCCTTAGATAATCCGATTACGCCTCCGAGGCGACTCTTCGGGACCGAAATTCAGCGCCGGTCCCCTTTTTTTGAGGCCGATGGATCGAATATAAACTAACATTTAGATCTATCGCCCGTCGCACCGTACCTCGAAACTCGAAAAACGACGGGAGAGATCGAGTGTTTTCGTTTTCTTCAGTTGAACGCGATTGTGTCGAAAGAAACGCTTCAGGGGTTAAAAAGCGTCCCCTATTTTTCCGAAGTGCCCGACACCGCTCTGGCGGAACTGGCTTCCTGCGCGGCCATAAAAAGCTATCCCAAGAATTCGATTATCATTCGCGAGGGCGAAGAAGGCGGAGCGCTGTTCATTATTTTGTCCGGCAAGGTGCAGGCTTATCTGAGCAGCGCAAACGGGCGCATGGTGATTCTTTCGACTCAGGGTGCGGGCTCGTTTTTCGGGGAGCTGTCCTTGCTGGACGGCGAACCCCGTTCGGCTTCGATAGCCGCCCTGGAGCCAACAGTGTGCAGCCTGATTCCGCGGCTCGCATTGAAGACTTGGCTGAAAAGCCATCCGGACGCCGCATCCAGCATCATCCGGAGCCTCACTCAGCGGATCCGCAGTTTGACCGAGAACGTTCGAGGGCTCGCGCTGTCGGATGTGTACGGGCGATTGGTTAAAACCCTTTACGACATGGCCGTCGAGAACGAAAACGAATGGATCATCCGGGAAAAACCGACCCACCAGGATCTGGCCAACATCATCGGCTGCTCGCGGGAGATGGTCAGCCGGATCATGAAAGATTTGGAACGCGGCGGCTATCTTTCCGTAGAACGCAAATTCATTCTCATCCGGCGCAAGTTGCCGGCATCCTGGTAACGGAATCGGCGGCCTTCGGCGGTTATGTCGGCAAAGGATTGCCGACCTACGACCGTGTCGCGAGTAGGTCGGGAATCCTTTCCCGACGCCACGGCTGGCCCACGGCTTTGTCGGCAAGGGATGGCCGACCTACGAACCGGTGCCGCCAAGTAGGTCGGGAATCCTTTCCCGACGCCACGGCCCGGCCCACGGCTTCGTCGGCAAGGGATTGCCGACCTACGACCGTGTCGCGAGTAGGTCGGGAATCCTTTCCCGACGCCACGGCCGGGCCAGCGGCTTCGTCGGCAAGGGATGGCCGACCTACGAACCGGTGCCGCGAGTAGGTCGGGAATCCTTGCCCGACGGAGCTGTCTTCAATCGTGCCCATCCAATCGCAAACGTCGCTTTAGCCGCGACCTTCCCTGCCGGAATGTTGGCCCGAGGTTTTGTGTAGATATCCCGGCTCCGGGGAGCCGGGGCATAAAACACATGCTCGGACTCAGAAGCGGCAAATGCTACCATTCTCTACTGAAACACTAAGAATTGTTTGACGCCGCGCTGTTGGCCAGACGCGGCGTGGTTTTTCGCACCGGAAGAAAAAAGGTTCTCGAATGGTTTTGAAGCAGAAGATTTTACTGGCGTTTTTTTTGGCGATCTTTCCGCTCACTGCCCTGGCCATCCCGGCTGAAGGTCAAGCTTTGGATCTGACCGGGCATTTAGTCGGCTATCTGGCGATCGCCGCGTTCGTGCTGGCTTATATCTTCGTCGTCTTGGAAGAAGTCACGGAACTCAAAAAATCCAAACCCATGATGCTGGCGGCGGCGATCATCTGGGCCGCGATCGCCGTCGTCTACAACCTGCAAGGCCAGCCGCAGCTCGCCGAAGACGCGGTGCGGACCTTGGTGCTGGATTACGGCGAACTGCTCCTGTTCCTGATCGTGTCGATCACGTACGTCAATGCGCTCGAGGAACGGCAAGTATTCGAGGCTGTCAGGGCCTGGCTGGTCAGCAAGGGTCTCGGTTATCGCTCATTGTTTTGGATCACCGGGATTCTGGCCTTTTTCATCTCCTCCATCTCCAACAATATGACCACGGCGATGTTGATGACCGCCGTCGTAATGGCCGTCGGCAAGGATAACCCGCGCTTCGTCGCGCTGTCCTGCGTCAACACCGTGGTCGCCGTGAATGCCGGCGGCGCATTCTGCCCTTTCGGCGACATCACGACGCTGATGGTTTGGCAACAGCATAAAGTTACTTTCTGGGGCTTTTTCGTTCTGTTCGTTCCGGCGGTCATCAATTTCGTGCTGCCCGCCGCCATCATGCATTTCGCGATACCGGACGCGCGCCCGGCGGAAATCAAGGATGTCACCAAAATGAAGCGGGGCGCCAAACGGATAGTCGCCTTGTTCCTGCTCACCATCGCGACTGCCGTGGTGTTCTCCAATATCCTGCATTTGCCCGCCGCGGTGGGAATGATGGCAGGTTTGACGTATATCCAGTTCTTCGGCTATTACCTGCACATCACCCATCGAGAAGAACCCGAGGTGCCGACCGAGCTATTGGAAAGGCACGAGGAGGAAGAAGAGGCAGAAGCCCCACCTGGCGAAGAGCGGTTCGATATCTTCCAGAAATTGGCACAGCTGGAGTGGGACACGCTGCTTTTTTTCTACGGCGTGGTGCTGTGCGTGGGCGGACTCGATTTTCTGGGCTATTTGGGGCATGTCTCGCAGTATCTCTACGGCGAATTGGGAGCGACTCCGGCGAACATTCTGGTAGGCATCGCCTCGGCCTTCGTCGACAACATCCCGGTCATGTTCGCGATCTTGTCGATGAACCCGGATCTCTCTATGGGACAATGGCTTTTGGTAACCCTGACCGCCGGAGTCGGCGGCAGCTTGCTGTCGGTCGGCTCGGCGGCGGGCGTCGCGCTCATGGGGCAGACGCGAGGCGCCTACACGTTTCTGAGTCATTTGAAGTGGATGCCGGCGATCGCGCTCGGCTATGCGGGCAGCATCGTCGCCCACTTCTGGCTCAATGCCGCGCTGTTCTGAATGGCGTTAAGCCTACTAGTTTGCGTCGGGAAAGGATTCCCGACCTACTTCGCGGCACCGGTTCGTAGGTCGGCCATCCCTTGCCGACGAAGCCGTGGGCCAGGCCGTGGCGTCGGGAAAGGATTCCCGACCTACAAAGCGGCACAATCGTAGGTCGGCAATCCCTTGCCGACAAAGCCGTCTAAAAAGACGTCTCGAACGGCTTCCGGCCCTTTTTCATCATGACCCCGTAACGGAACAGCACGGCGCAGACCGCTCCGGCCAGAATCGCCGTGACATCCATGCCGATTCCCAGCCAAAAGCCGTGTGTATGAAACGACTCGCCCAGTAGCGAGCGGAGCACGACTTGCATCCAAAACAGGAAACCGCCGTAATAAACGATGACCCCGGCTATGGCCCAAGCCAATGCGGGCAGATTCAACCGTTGAGCGGTTTGATAGAACCAAACCGCGATCGCCAAGATGACGATCATCGATAATGCCGCAATCATAGTTGTAGTTGCCTCCCGTTCGATTTTTTCGGCACTCTATCAAACCGGACAGCGGGCGTGAAGAAATGGAGGCGACCACCAGAGCACCCTGTGCAAAAATTTTGTGCAATCGTGTGCAGCCCTTATGTCATCGGGTCTGGAAGAAATTGTTCTAGGCTTTTGCAGAACTTTATCCACAGATTTTGTGAATAAGTGTTTCATTAGAGTGACAGCCATCGTTGCCTCTAAAGGAATTTTTCAGAATGCTCGAACTGCCTGAAGCATCGATGACCACATTGCTGGCCGACCTGCCGGAGGACTTGCCCGAGGAAAAATTCGAAGTTCTGCTGGAAACGCCGGCTTTCCGGCTGGAGCGGATTCTTTCCAAGGGACATGCCACACCGGAAGGACAATGGTACGATCAGGACTGGGACGAATGGGTGCTGCTGCTTCAAGGTCAGGCAAGACTCGCGATCGAAGGGCGGAATGGCGAAACGTTTTTGCACCCCGGCGATGCCCTTTTGCTTCCGGCCCATTGCCGTCATCGCGTAAACTGGACTCCGCCGGATACGATCACCGTATGGCTGGCTTTGCACTATGGCCGAGGCTCTACCTCGAAACCGATCACCAAATGAATAGGAGAGTACGAGATGAGCGATATCCGTATCGAAAAACAAGTCGGCGAAGACCGGCTCAAATCGTTGGGCGTACGGCAATGGCCGGTGTGGAGCAAGGAACCGTCCGAATTTCCGTGGACTTACGACGAGACCGAAACCTGCTATCTCTTGGAAGGACGCGTGATCGTGACGCCCAAAGGCGGCGACCCCGTGGAATTCGGCAAGGGCGATCTGGTGACCTTCCGGACCGGCCTGCAGTGCACCTGGAAAATCCTCGAAACCGTGCGCAAGCACTACAACTTTTCTTGAGACCGGCTCGGGAACCGATCCTGTTCGGAGCGGTCTGAAGGGCGAGCCGGTATCCGGCGAAGACATTCAAACGAGAGCAACACCATGAGCAAGAAAACCAAGCGACCTCAGATCCCCCAGACCAATCCCGTCGCCAAATATGCCGGGAAGTTCAACCGAGCCGCCACGTTCCGCGACGGCCGCACCTATACCCGCAAGCTCAAACACAAAGGCCAGGAGCCTTTTCCGATCCGCGCCGCCTGATCGGAAAAGGCTCTTGGATGGAGAAACAGCACGTCGGGAATCCCTTCCCGACCGACCGGCTGACACGGCCGTAGGTCGGCAATCCCTTGCCGACAAAGCCGCTGGCCCGGCCATGGCGTCGGGAAAGAATTCCCGACCTACCGAGTAACACCGATCGATCGGTCGAGCGGCAAGGCGACCGAACGTTGCCATGGTGGGTTACGGCGCACGCGAAGCATCGTGTTCTACGGCCAGCCTATACCGGAGTGCGCCTAACCCACCCTACGAAATCCCGGTTTCCGTCGTTACACCAAAGCGAAAAATGACCCGTGGTAGGGCGGGTTAGGTGCGCCGTCACGCAACCTGCGTGTAGCCCAGCGAGTCAGGCGCGCACCGTAACCCGCCAAACGAGCGGCAAGGCCACCAAGGAAAAAAGCGCATGGAACATTACTCGCGCTCCCGTCCCTGTGGAAACTTTTCCTCTCATCCGGTTGTTTCGAGCAACTGGGCCAGATCCAGCAAGCTAGGAAAGCTGAGCGCCGCCCATTTCGACAGTTTCCGGCGGATTTCGTGGCGCCGTTGAATCAGAACCGGAACGGTTCCCGCCGCACGGGCCGCTTCCAAGCCGGTTTCCGAGTCCTCCAGCACCAGGCATAGGCCCGGCGGAACATTCAAACGCCTCGCCGCATCGAGAAAGAGGTCGGGCGCCGGTTTCCCCCGTTCGACCTGGTCGCGGGTCACGACGACCTGAAAGGTCTTTTCCATACCCGACAGCCGCAGGCACTCCCATGCGTACGGGCCGTCGCTGTTGGTAGCCAGCGCATAGGGGATCGCCCGGTGTCGCAGAATAGCGAGCAGCTCTTTCAGGCCCGACATCGGCCCTATGCCGTGTTCGTCGAGATAGCGCCGCCAGTGCCGTTCGGCGGATTCATGAAACGACCTGCGATCGAACGCATCGCCAAGTGCAGTCTTAAGCGCCCGTTCCACGTCATCGGCATGGCGGCCGAACAACCCAAGGCAGAATTCTTCGCTCAGATCGAAGCCCAGATCGGCCGCCGCCGAACGCCAGGCGTGGCAATAAGTCGATTCGGTGTCCAGGGCCAGACCGTCCATGTCAAGAATGACCGCCCGGAAATCGGGAAGCGCCGACCGCGCACGGGCAAAAGTCATCGGGCCTGCTTGAGCATGACCAGGTTGCGAAACAGCGCAGCGCCCAAAGCGCCGAGCAGGGCGCCCGACACCTCCATCATGATGCCGGCGGTCGCGCTGTAATACGTGAATGACCCGCCCAGCAAAGGCTTGAGGATAGCGTACATCCAGATCGCCTTGATCCCGTAGTAGACGATCAAAGCGCCGACGATCCATTGCAGCACGTTGAGGTTGAGACGCAGCGCCGTGCGATAAAACCATATGCAAACCAGCACCGAAATGACGCCACCGATCATAGTTTTCTCCTCCGAGTTCGTGAAAACCCCCCGTGCGACGGTTCTTTCGCGATCTCTATATATCGATAATTGGTTTAAGGGATGCAGGGGCGGAAATGTAACAAACGCAATGACGTTTGCCTATTCGGATTCAGGAGGTTCGCCGCTCGGACACCACCTTGATATATTCCCCCGCAGCTTCTCGGCTGGAGCCCACTACGATGCGCCGCTGCCCCGAGTGCGATTCTTCCAGCAGACCCGAAATCTCGACGGTTTCTCCGGTCAGGGCCTGGCCCGCATAGGTGTGGGTAAAACTGACCGCTTCCGTGAGCTCGGGATGCGTCAATCGGTACACGGCCGGATAGTCGAACGCGTATGCCGCATCCGCTATTTGGGTCCGAAGCAGGATCGGCCCCAACTTGCGGACGGGGCCCGATGCTTTGGACGGTAGTTCGTCCACCAATGTGATATCGAACTTCGTCCCGTCGATCAGCGCCTTGTTCAACTTGCGCCGCTCGTGCCAGAGAAATTCCTCGAACGTGAGCGCACAACCGCGCCGGTCATAGGCGTCGCGCCATGCCGCATTGTCCAGGTCTTGCAGTTCTCCGGCCTCGATCAAGCGTCCGACGATCTCGCGAGCCTCGAAAAACGCTTCACGTCCGTAGATGACGAAATCGAGATCGGACTTCCGCGTTTGCGCGCCGATCAACAAAGAGCCGGTCAAACCGACCCGGCCCAAGTCCAGCCCGCAGGCACCGAATTTTTGCAGCAATCGAATCGCTTTCCGCTCGATTTCGTCTCGTGGCACCGAGTTCAGCAAATCTTGCACGCGATCCCGCGGTCGGAGATGGCGGCGTATGTTTTCCTGCGGCACGGCATGAAGTCGTGCGTCCAGCCGCTTCGACGAAAACAGATACCGGGGCGCCCGAGCTTGCAGGTAAGCATTGGCTTCGTCAGTGCCCATTTTGGCGAGCTTTCCTCCGATCGGCGCGTATCGGAGAAAACAGAGCACGCGATCATCCTCGAGCATCCCGTCCACGACGGCGAAAATCAGCCCTTCGTGGGTTTCGATGAAATCGCGCGGCTGATAAATGTCGGCAGGTTTTGGATTCATTGCCACGCTACATTCGACCGGAATTTCGGCTTTCCAAAAATTGCCGCCGACACGACGTCACGGCGTCGATCCGCTGCCGGCGCAGCTCTCGGCCCAGACTCTCTCCTTTGAATCCTTTCTCCAACAGCGGTTGAACCGGAATCGCCAGAGCTGTTTCCCGCGCCGTCCGCAGCCATTCGGCTTGCGGATAAGGCCGATTCTCGAAACCGGGGCGGCCCTTGGCATCGGCTTCGCAGGCGAGAAGAAAACCCTCCAGGGAGGCGTGGGCTCGGAGCGCATCGAGCCGCTGCAACAAATCCACCACGGTCGCGGGGCGCAGTTCGAGCGCCCGGTGACAATGGCCGTGGTAGCGCATCACTTTTTCAGCCAGCTTGCGGTAGGCATTGGGCACCTTCAGCCGCAGGCAAAGGTTCTCCAATGCGCCAAGCCCGAGTTTTTCGTGGCCGTGGTGCTTCGGCCACAATTCCTTGGGCGTCAGTCCTTTGCCCAAGTCGTGAGTCAGGGCGGCGAAACGCACTACCGGGTCGGGACTCAGCCGGACCGCCTGGTCGAGGACCAGCAAGGTATGAATACCGGTGTCGATCTCCGGATGATGCTCGGCGGGCTGCGGGACACCGAACAGCCGGTCGATTTCCGGGCACAGCCTGGCCAATGCGCCGCACTCCCGCAGGACCTCGAAAAAAGCTCTGGGAGTCGGCTCGGACAGGGCACGGGCGAGTTCCGCCCAAACCCTCTCCGGCACCAGAGCGTCCACTTCGCCGGTGGCCACCATGCTCCGCATCAGATCGGACGTTTCCGCCGCCACCCGAAAACCGAGCTGCGCGAAACGGGCAGCGAAGCGGGCCACTCGGAGGATGCGCACCGGGTCTTCGCCGAATGCCGGCGAAACATGGCGCAGAATCCGGTCCTTGAGATCCCGTGCGCCGCCATAGGGATCGACGAGCCGGCCTTCCTCGTCCAGGGCCATGGCGTTGATGGTCAGGTCGCGGCGGAGCAGATCCTGTTCCAGCGTCACGTCCGGCTCGGCATGAACGACGAAGCCTCGGTAGCCCGGCGCGGTTTTCCGCTCCGTGCGGGCGAGCGCGTATTCATCACGGGTCTCTGGATGCAAGAACACGGGAAAGTCCTTGCCGACCGGTTTAAAACCTCGGGCAATCATGCTTTCCGGCGTTTCGCCCACGACCACCCAGTCACGTTCCTCCACCGGTCGCCCGAGCAGGCTATCCCTTACGGCGCCGCCGACAAGATAAGTTTTCATGGGTTTTTAGCTTGGACCCCGGTTCCTGTTAGCATACGGCCCCTATTTTAAACGCGGATGAGCAGCGCATGTGGGAAGAACTGGGACTGTACCTGGCTTTCGGCAGCCTGGCCGGCGTGTTGTCCGGCTTGTTCGGGATCGGCGGAGGGGTCGTGATCGTGCCGTTTCTGGTCTGGTTTTTTTCAATACGGGGCTTTCCACCGAATTCCGTCATGATCATGGCGGTGGCGACTTCGCTTGCTACCATCGTGGTCACGTCCATTTCAGCGGTTTATGCGCATCATCGCCTCGGTGCGGTACGCTGGCATACGGTGTTCCGGCTGGCACCCGGCGTACTGATCGGCTCCATCCTCGGTTCGATCATCGCCGACCGATTGCCGGCACATTGGTTTAAACTGATTTTCGCGCTTTTTCTGCTTTATGTTGCCGCTCGTCTTCTAATCGATGTGAAGACTAAAAGCGATCAAAGTCGAACACCAAGCGGGTGGCTATATTCAGCCGCCGGCTTAGGGATAGGCGCGGTTTCTTCCATCCTCGGGATAGGTGGCGGGACACTGAGCGTGCCCTTTCTCGTCAAATGCCGTTTTCCGATCCGAAACGCCGTCGCCATCTCCAGCGCCTGCGGTTTTCCCATAGCGGTCGCAGGCTCCCTGACCTATATTGCCCTGGGTTGGGAAAAACCAGTGTTGCCGGCTTGGAGTCTAGGCTATGTTTACCTGCCCGCCTTTGCCGGCATCGTGGCGACCAGTATTCCGTTCGCGCCGCTCGGCGCTGAACTCGCGCATCGGCTACCGACGCGGAAACTCAGGCGAATGTTCGCGATCGTCGTACTGATCGTGGGAGTCAAACTGTTTTGGCAGGCCATTCAACCCTGAATCTGAATTTAAGTGCCGTAGGTCGGCCATCCTTTGCCAACAAATCCGCTGCGTCGGGAAGGGATTTCCGACCTACAAAGAGAGAGAAACTATGACCGCAAAACCCCGCATCGAAATCGAATACTGCACTCAATGCCGCTGGCTGCTGCGCGCAGCCTGGCTGGCGCAGGAACTTCTGACCACGTTCGAGGAGGAGATCGGCGAAGTGGCGCTGATTCCCGGCACGGGCGGAGTATTCGAAGTGCGCCACGGGAACACGGTGCTATGGTCCCGAAAGGAAGAAGGACGCTTCCCCGAAGCGAAAGAGCTTAAACAGCGGGTAAGGGATGAAATCGTGCCGGGAAAAGACCTCGGCCATTCAGATAAGGAGAAAAAATAGGCTCCCGTAACAACATCCGCAAACGATACCTAACCGGAAACACGAGAAACTACGTCTAATGTTTCGCTCCAAATATTTCCGGGACTGAAAGCGCCGGCAAGATTTTCAGCAATGTCTCCTAAAGGGCTCTTGTTCAAGTATGCAAAGGGAGACATGGCTGGACAAACATAACAAAGTCACAAAGTACACTACACTTCTTCAAGAAATCACAATTGTGTGACAGCCGTCATACAACGTTCGATCCGGACACACTAGATTTAGGCGTATCCGGAGCTCGGAGCTCCACTCCCTTTTCTCGATAAAGTCGCAGGCTATCGCCACGACAGCTCCCAGGGTGATCGGCGCCGCCGACGGATGGATTTTCAAGACACGGGAATAGTTTTCAAAGGTGCTTCAAATGATGATGTGGAGCAAGCATCGGCCACCCCGAGCTGCAAGAAAATCACGGGGGGTCACATTGATCGAACTGCTGGTGACGGTGTCGGTCCTGGCTATTCTGTCGTCTATCGCTGTGCCCAGTCTCCAGAATTTCACGAACACTAGCCGTGCCGTCGCCCTAACCAACGAACTTGTGGCAGCGCTCAACTTCGCCCGTTCCGAAGCGATCAAGCGCGGCGTCGCCGTAACGATCTGCAAGACCGCCAATCCCG
This sequence comes from Methylocaldum sp. 14B, assembly GCF_002005105.1. GTDB lineage: Bacteria > Pseudomonadota > Gammaproteobacteria > Methylococcales > Methylococcaceae > Methylocaldum. The sequence goes on from NZ_MSCV01000021.1 coordinate 92,873, forward strand.
ACAATGCAAGCCCCACCTGTACGACCGCAGGAGGTTGGCAGAGCGGTTGGCTGACGTTTACCGATCCTACCAATCGAGGAACCGTGGATGCGAACGAAGCCCGCCTACGGGTCAAGCAGCCGACCGGCGGTACCGGCACCATCGATGGCGGCACCGAATTCAGCAACTACATCACCTATCTTCCCGGTGGGGATTATGTGGGCAGTGGCGGAACGAACGGAACGCTGACCGTGTGTGTAGGCGGCGTCAAACGCGATATTGCCGTGAAAAACACTGGCCAGATCCACATCGAAAAAGGAACTTGCTAATGAAGCGCAGAAACGTTTCGAAAGGCCGATTCGGCCTAAAGGCGGGGCAAAAAGGCGTTAGCATGATCGAAGTGCTGGTGACTATGGTTGTCATCGCATTGGGCCTTTTGGGACACGGCAGACTGCTCGCCACCACTCTCAATCACAACAACTCGGCTTATATGCGAAGCCTTGCGACCATGCTGGCTTATGACATAGCCGAGAGCATGCGCGCCAACCGCGCCGCCGCGATAGGCGGCAGCTATAACGTTGCGGTCGGCAGCAGCCCCAGCGGCGGCACCGTGGCGGGCGACGATCTGGTCTCATGGAAAAACCGGCTATCCGAGTTGCTTCCCGCTGGAGACGGCTCCGTCACCGTCGACATTCAGGGCAACACTACCATCGTCATCCAATGGGACCAAAAAGAGGATCGCGACGGCGACGGCAATAACGATCTGATATCCCTGACAACCCAGACCGATCTTTAGCCATGCGCACTCCCATTTTCGCGATGACGGTACCGCCGAACTCCTGCCGAGGCGTGACCCTGATCGAGCTGATGATATCCCTGACAATCGGCTTATTGCTGACCGCCGTTCTCGGCTACGCATTTCTGGGCAGCCGACAGGCTTTTCGTACCACGGACACGCTGTCCCGCATGCAGGAGAGCGCCCGCTACGCTTTCGAACGCATCTCCTCCGACATCCGCATGGCGGGATTCACGGGTTGTTCGTTCTCCACGATGGCCAATGTGCTCAACAACCCGAACGACTGGTATAAAAACCTGTTCGGACAACCATTGATCGGTTACGAGGAAGGAGTCAGCATCTTTCCCAACGACAGCGACGGTAACGCGTTGCCCGTGCTGCGGGGAGACGCCGTCACAGTGCTCCGCGTGGACAATTCCCGCGAGTACATCGTCGACGACCACAACCCACCATCGGCTCAGTTGCAACTGACAGCCAACCACGACATCAAGCAAGGAGAAATCCTGGTCATTACCGATTGCCAGCATGCCGCTGTCTTTCAGATGACCAACGTGAACAACAACACCATCGCCACTGTCAACCATAACAATGGAAACGCTATCGATCCGGGCAATTGCACGAAAGGACTGGGCAACCCGGTACCCAACCCATGCACAGCCAATGGCACTCCATACACCTTCGCCCGAGGCTCCCGAATTTTACGGTTGAGCGCCGTGACCTATTACATCGGCACCAACGATGTGGGTGAACCCGCACTTTTTCGCCAAAGACTCATAGCCAGCGGCCTCATAGCCAGCGGCGGCAATGCCGCCACCACGGCGGAGGAAATGGTGGAAGGCGTGCAGGACATGCAAATTCAGTATGGAGAGAATACCGATGGAGCTCCCGGCGTCGATACCTACGTCACGGCCGATGGGGTTACCAACTGGACGAATGTTCTGAGCATACGCATCAGCTTGCTGATGGTCAGCCTTTCGGATGAAAGCATCACTACCGCCCCCCAGGCGTATACCTACAACGGGGCCACGATCACACCGACCGACCGGCTTTTGCGCAAGGCTTTCACCACCACCATCTCCGTAAGGAACCGACTATGACCAGGCGGTTTGAGAATGGCGCCGGCTTGCCTAGAAGGCAACGAGGCATCTCGCTCGTGATGGCGTTGATCTTTCTGACCATTCTGATGCTGTTGGGCACCAGCGCTACGCTGAACACCAATCTTCAGGAACGCATGGCGGGTAACACCCGCAATCGCGATTTGGCTTTTCAGGCCGCCGAAGCCGCCCTGAAGGACGCCGAAACCACCCTGACGGCTTGGCGCACCTTGATGTTCGACGGCAGCGTGGACGGCCTTATTACTTATGACGCCACCCATGGTAACGACGCCGACTACTGGGGCAGCACCGTCAATCTGGACAGCTTGGTCGACGCCGACTATCCCAATTGGTCGAGCTCTCGCAGTCCCGCCCAGAGTCTGAGCCAGGTTGCCGAACAGCCGAGATACATCGTCGAAAGAATGCCCAATGTCGCGGCCACGGAGTATTACCGTGTCACCGCGCGCGGCGTCGGCGGCGATCTTAACGCGGTAGTGATTTTGCAAGCTCTTTATACGTATACGCCACCTTGAAACGGAGAGGCAACATGCATCAATCCGCCAAAGCCATCCGCCTGACTTCGTTGTCTTTGGGGCTGCTCGCTTCAGGCTGCCTGGATTTGTCTGCGTACGCGGCGCCTTTGACGCTGTCCGATCAGCCGCTTTTTCTAACCGTTCCGGTCGCGCCGAATCTGGTCGTCACACTAGACGATTCACTCAGTATGCCGTCCGCGGCCGTGCCGGACAGTATCGAGGCAAATCAGGCGACCAATCGTTTCAAGTCGGCCTATTTCAATGCCCTTTATTACAACCCGGCCATTACCTATCCGCCGCCGCCGAAGTACAACGGAACCAGCAATGACTGCACGCTCAGCAGCGCCCCAGCAGCCATGTGCTACCCCAATATTTCGTTTACCGCCGCTCCGATTAACGGTTTCGACACGTCACGCGGAACGGTGAACCTTGCAACCAATTATTGGGCAACGAGACAGTACTCGCCACAGAACACGAACCAGACTAACGCCGGCTCTCCGAATGGGAGCAGCGACCGCGGATACTACGGTTCAAACACAAGCATTACCTACAACTATGGACCTTCCACCTGCCAGGTGGATTTCGACAACAACAGCAGCAACGACCGGATACATATCGATTCCGGATGCTCGGGTATCTTCGCTAATCTTGCATCGGGGGCATCGCTTACGGTTACCGGTTCTTCCCGGGATGGGACCTATACGGTCACCAGCGTCAACAGTTCACAGCAGTACATTTACGTCGGCAATCGCTGGTCCAATGATCTCAACAACCAAACGGGCGTAAGCCTTTCCTGGACGCTCGACACTACGGCAAACACTTACCCGGCCTATTACTACCTTTTTTATACGCAAGCCGGCGTCCCCAGACCAGCCGCTTGCACTCCTACCGCCTCCGGCCAGAAGGACGATGATGATTGCTACGTGAAAGTGACTGTCGGTTCGGCGTCGGACACCTTTGCGGGCACAGCGGAACAAAAGGAACAGAACTTCGCCAACTGGTACTCCTATTACCGCACCCGGAACCTGGCTACGGTGTCCGGCGCAATGCGCGCTTTTGCAGGCCTGGATGGCGAGGTGCGCGTGGCATGGCAAGATCTAAATAACTCGGGCATTACGTGCAATACGTTCGGGACAAATTGCGAGGGGTGGGATGGCAGCACCACAGACAATCGAATTCGACGATTGAACGCTACGCTCCCGAATGGGAAGACTCATAAGCAGGAGCTTTACGACTGGCTTGCCCGTTTTCCGGTTGCTGGAAGCACTTATTTGCGTACAGCCGCCGTCCGTGCCGGTGATTACTTTACGGGAGCCATCAACATCAACCATCCTTTGGCAGACGACCCGCAAATCCGGGACAAGCCTCTCAATCCTGACGGAACGGTAAGAGGTTATGATGCCTGCCGTCGAAACGTCCATCTGTTGATGACCGATGGAGGGTGGTGCGGAGATTCGGTAACCGTCGGCGACTTGAACAGCTCCGGGGTTACCTTGCCCGAACCCATGCCGACCTCGGGCGGTGGAACCACTTCGAGCTGGACCCCGGGCCCCCCTTACAGGGATTACCAAAGCAACAATCTGGCGGATATCGCGTTCAAGTATTGGGTTACCGATCTTCAGTCAGGTCTAGATAATAATGTCCCCGCGAGTTTCAAAGATCTTTCCGGCGATGCGGCGGCTCAGTGGCTCAACCCCAAGAATGATCCGGCGACTTGGCAGCACCTGAATACCTTCATCATTGGACTCGGCTTGGGTACGACGATGAGCGGCACCCCGGTATCCGGCACGGGAACGTACCCGATATGGGGCGGCAGCACCTTCGCTGGGGACTATTCCAAATTGGCCGAGGGTGCTAGCTGCCCCAATCCTCCAACGAGCTCGAGTTCCGGCTCACCCTATTGTTGGCCTTACACTCAGACCAGCGAATCTTGTCCTCCGAGCGACCTGAATCAGCAGCGCAAAGTATACGATTTGTGGCATGCCGCCATTAGCAGTCGGGGAGAGTTCTTCAGCGCGGAGAACGCTCAGGATGTCGTGGATGCATTCAATTCGGTCGTGAATGCCGTTACAGCAGCAAATCCTTCTTTCGCGGCACTGGCCGCAAATTCCACCAGCATTCAAAGCGGTGCCGTACTTTTCCAAGCCCGCTTCGACACTAGGGATTGGCATGGCCAGCTCATCGCCTATCCGGTACAGGGCGACGGCAGTGTCGGTTCGCCCTATTGGGATGCCGCCACAATTCCCGCTCCGGGTTCCCGGAACATCTTCACCTGGACCGGTGCTTCAGGCCAAAGCTTCAGCGACTGTACCAACCTTAGCGCCTCACAGAAGGCGGTTCTGGATACTGACTCCAGCGGGGTGGTGGACAATCTCTGTAGCGATCGGCTTAATTGGCTGCGGGGCAGCCATAGCGACGAGCAACGGAATGGCGGTGCCTTTCGGAATCGGGTAGCAAGCATTGTCGATATCGCCGATTCGGACGGGGACGGCAATCGGAGCGAATCGGTCAATGTCGAATGGTGGCTGGGCGACATCATCGATTCCGATCCGGCTTTCGTAAAAGCAGAGGACTACGGTTATAGCGAAGGCACATCGGCGTTGGCGGAACCGGAAAGATCCTCATATTCAGCATTTGTAAGCGGTAAATCGTCGCGCACCCCGGCCGTATACGTAGGTGCAAACGACGGCATGCTGCACGCTTTCCGAGCTGATGTCGGGAGCGCCGATTCCGGCAAGGAACTATTCGCTTATGTTCCAGCGGGAGTTTACGACAATCTCAGCAAGCTCACTAACCCGGCCTATACACATAAATATTTTGTAGACGGTTCGCCTCAGGTAAGTGATGCCTACTTGTCAGGCGATTGGAAAACCGTATTGGTTGGAGGACTTGGCGCTGGGGGTAAATCGATCTACGCTCTGGATATCAGCGATCCTGACGGCTTTAACGCCAGTAACGTGCTGTGGGAATACTCGGATGCGACCGATTTGGGTTATACCTTCAGTCAGCCACAGATCGCCAGACTAAATAACGGTCAATGGGCGGCTATTTTCGGCAACGGTTACAACAGCGCCTCGGACAAGGCCTTTCTGTACGTGGTGAATCTGAGTAATGGGTCTCAGATCGCAAAGATTGCCGCAGGCGACAGCACCAGCAACGGTCTCTCCACCCCGGTTTTGTACGATGCCAACAACGACAAAATCATCGATTATGCCTACGCCGGCGATTTGCAGGGCAACCTCTGGAAATTCGACCTGAGCGCTTTAACGCTGGCCAACGGCGGAAATCCTCTGTTCACCGCGACTAATGCAAACGGCGAGGTTCAACCGATTACGGTTCAGCCCGTAATCGGCAACCACCCGAACGGCGGTGTGCTGATCTACTTCGGAACAGGGCGCTATCTCACAGCCACCGACCCGTCCAATATCGAAGTGCAAAGCTTTTATGCCATTTGGGACAAACCCAATGAGATTGGAACAGTGCCCCGGGATAACGATCATATACAAGCTCAAACAATCACCACCGAAACAACGGAATTCGGCTTCGGCCAAAGAGAAACCAGCAACAACACAGTAGATTGGGGCAGCAAGCGCGGCTGGTATCTCGATCTGGTGCCGCCTAGCGGCGCCGCCGGCGAGCGCGTGATTTCACGAGCTTTGCTGAAGCACGATCGCATCATCTTCGTTACCGTCATCCCGTCCTCTGATCCCTGCGTTTCCGGGGGAGACAGTTGGCTCATGGAACTCGACGCGGTCACCGGTGGGCGCACCAGTATTTCTAACTTCGACTTCAATGCAGACAATGTTTTTGATGACGCGGATAAACTGGCTAGCGGCAATGTTTCGTCGGGGATAAAGTCGACGGTAGGCATTGCCGAAACCCCGACATGGCTACAGAGCGAGACTCCCGGCGTGGCATATAAGGAATTATCAGGCACCACGGGCAATATCATGAGCATCAAGAATCGGGGGCCTTTAGATGACGAAGGTGGCGGCAGCGGGAGCATAGAACGGAAATATTGGATGCAAATCCAATAGGAGTAACGCGAGATGAACTCCCAGACGACGCCAAGAGGGTTCACGCTGATCGAACTGATGATCACCGTGGCTATAGTGGGTATCTTGGCAGCCATCGCTCTGCCAGGCTATCAAGAATATGTCAAACGTGCGGCCCGATCCGAAGCAAAGTCTGACTTGCTGGAAGATGCGCAGTTTCTCGAACGTCTGTTCACGGAAGCGAATTGCTACAATTCCGGTACTGATCGAATTTGCGGCGATGCGAACGACGGAAACCCGATGTTGCCGGTAATTCAATCTCCACGGAATGGAACTGCGAAATACAACATCACCGTTGCTGCTGGTGCAACAACATTTACTTTGACAGCAGCTCCGGCAAGCGGCAGCACCATGGACGGTGACGCATGCGGTTCGTTCACGCTGAATCAGCTTGGACAGAAGGGACTTACGGGCGCATCGAAAACTGTCAGCGAATGTTGGAATTGACCCTGAACAGGCAGCTCTCTGAAGGTTTTACTACCGACTCTTTACAATTGTGAGCAATTTGCCAATCAGGCGTAAAATTTACAGCGTTTCTCACCACTGTTCACCGGCGTTCACTCAGAAGCCGCCCCGCGCCCTCTAATGGACGCTGAGATGAGTAGTCGTCGGCAATTCGTTGCCGACGAAGTTGTCTGTGAAACGGCCAATTCCTCAGTGCATCTTCCGGTTTGGCGTAGCGGTCCAGGGGATAGTAGATAGTGGGTTGGGAATCCTTTCCCGACGCAACGGCCCGGGAAGCGGCTTCGTCGGCAATGGATTGCCGACCTACTCCACTGGGCAGCTCACTCGCTTTGCCAAGAACCGTTTGCATCCCCGATCATGGCGCAGCCGGTAATAGTCGTTGAGGTCGCGGTAATCGCAACACCAGCGTAGAGTCATCGGGCAGTTAGACTTCGACCACGCGCGTTGTTCGGCCCATTCGCCACGGGCTTGGAGAATGGGAGGAGCCAATCGACTGCCGGAACTGATCACCCCGTCCGGAAACTAGCTTCAATCATCCAGCGCCCGAAGCGTCCTGATTCCATCGCGCTGCGGCAAGCTGACTTTGGCATCGGGACACGGCTCCCACAAAATCTACTTCTCTAATCTGATTTATGAGAGTTTAGCGGCTGTGCAGATATACTTAGCGAAATATTCGGTTTAGGAAATGGATAGGTTACGCTGAAGCATCGGCTACCCCCTACGAATTACTGGGCTGATGTCTGCAGCGGATCACCAGCAGTTAGCAACGGTTCCGGTTCCTGTAATTCCCTTAGCTCCCGAACTGCTTAACGTTAGATTGCCGCAAACGCCATCGCTTTGCTGGCTGCCTTGTCCAGTCGCCGTTAGTGAAAAGCATGTCGCGATCGGGCATGCCGCCGTAGCGGCAGCGATGCTGATCTGGTAATAACCTTCTTGAGAATTTGCCGGGTTAGCGGCATAGCCGAGTGCCGTCATAGAGTTGGCATAAGTTTTATTGTCCAGATAGTACTGTTCCTGCTTGGCGGCGGCGGCCATCAAAGCGGCTTTGCCGTCCGAGCGCCGAGTTTTAATTACTTGGCTTTGATAGCTGGGAAAAGCGACCGCCGCCAGTATTCCTACCACGGCAACCGCGATCATCAATTCCATCAGGGTAAAACCCCGAATTTTTCGAATACCTTGCATCGTCATGATCGATCTCTCATTCCTTCTCATACCAGAATGTTTTCCAAATCGCCCTGCTTTCCAAGGGATGCCTGAACTCTTCTTCCGGTGGGATATTCCCTGGAGTAATAAATTGTTTTCCGCCCAATGACATGTAGATCGGATCGCTGGGGATGCCCGATCCGGTATCGACAGAACGCTCCTTCGTTTCACCGTTGGAATCATTGCTGGTGTCGAAGTCGTAAACGCCAGCCGCAGTAAACAGATTTACGACATAAGTATAGGCTTTGCCCTCCGCCGGTCCGCACGTCAGGTTGTCGTCTTCCCCAGAATCCCCCACGGGCACATAAGTGCTGAAGAATATTTTTCCGAAGAACGTCAACGGTGAAGCCAGAGACTTTTCGCCACCGTCCGCGCCAAGTCCAAGATTGATATACCACCCACAGTTACACGCATTGCTCGCCGTCGCCGCCGTGTCGGTCAAATTGTCGAGATTGCTCACCTGTTTTGTGGTAGACGGAGGATTTCCAGTGAGCGTGTTACGGTCCTTGAACATGTAAAACTGATTCTGAATATTTGTGTCCAGCGGATGTTCGCGGTCTCCGGAACCAATGATTACAGCGTCAAAGGTTCCGGTATTGTCTTTTGCCTGAACGAAATCTGGTCTGTGGAAGAACCGGCGGTCGGCTTGCCCTGCATGCCGTCCAACGGAAAGAATGGGTGATATCGTCCATTCCGCACGCTTATCGAGGTAAACCGGTGGATCGACTTCAGGATCCGGAGGGGGGGGAGCAATCAAATCCGCACGCCATATCACACCGCCGGTATCGCCAACCAGGATTCTATCGGTCAGCCCGTCGCTGTCTGTATCTACGGCGGTTACGCTGGAGGGTATGCTGTCCAGAAGATCGGCGTGCGCT
>NZ_MSCV01000022.1 GCF_002005105.1 Methylocaldum sp. 14B
AGCATTTTCAGCTTTTCCTGGTGAAACGCGAGCCAAGCCCCGGCAAACACGGCTATGGCGCCCAGAGAGCCGATTCCTTGTGTAAAGACTTCGGTCAGCGCGGACGGAAAGACCTCGAACCAAAGGCGCAGCAGCATGTAAAAAGAAGCCTTGATGACCAGTCCCGACAGCAGAGCGCTGACCGGAGCCAAAGCACTCCCGTGCGCAGGCGGCAACCAGAAATGGAGCGGAAAAAGGGCAGTCTTCAGCATCAGTCCCACGGTAATCAGGCTCGCCGCCAATGTGTTTGCGGGTTCCGGGCGGAACAATCCCGCCATCCGCTCCAGTGACAAGGTGCCGTAGGCGCCGTACAGCAGGGCTACGCCCATGAGATACGCCAGAGAGCCCGCCAGCGCCGCGAGAAGATAGCGGAGCCCGGCAGCGAGCGAGTCTCGGTCGCCCGCGAGCACGACCAGACCGACGGCGCTTAGACTCAACAGTTCGAGGGTTACGTACAAATTGAAGAGATCGGCCGAGAGAAAAACGGCGTTGAGCGCCCCCCACAAAAGCCACCAAAGCGGCCAGAACCGGATGCCGCGGTTTTCGTCGCCGGCAAAATAACCCAGAGCATAGAGGCTGATGAAACTTCCTACGGTCGCCGTCATGCCCAACATCGCGAGGCTCAGCCCGTCTGCTCGCAGATCGATCCCGAGAGGTGCTCCCCAGCCTCCGATCGGATAGTGCTGGAGACCCGCATTTTCGAATTCGAGAATGAGCCGTATCAGCGAGAACCAAATGCCGGTCATCGTTGCCGCCAGCAGGCTTCTGTGGCCGCGCGGTCCGAACAGGAAGGAAAGAGCTCCGGCCATCAGAGGAAGCAAAATCAGCAAGGGTATCCATGGCGCGGCGAACGAGATGCCGCTCATGGCTCGGGCCGAGGATCGTTCGGCAGGCGAGTTTCTCCGGTCAAGTCGTAAAGACGCCGGACCAGCGCCAGCCCAAAAGCGGTAGCGCTGACCGCGACGACGATTCCGGTGAGTACCAGGGCTTCCGAAACCCGGTCCGGCGGCGTTCCGGCGACTCGCTGCGGCAACCCCACGAGGACCAGGAACACGCCGCTGCCCATGATGTTGAATGCGATCAGTCTCCGTACCAGATGAGCATGGATGATGAAGCCGTAAAGGCCGATGGCGAACAGAACCACGCCGGCCATGGCATAGATCAGCCCGCCGCCGATCATGACTGTCCCGCTCTTTCGCCCTCCGCCGAGTGTGCCGGTCGGGACGGTGACATGCATCGAATGCGGGGAGGTGCCGCGCCGATGAAAGCGGTTGCGAGAATCGCCGCGATCGACACGGTCAGCGCCGATTCCACCACCAGGATAGCCATCGCAGCTTCCGCCGTTCGGTATTCCAGCAGCCTCGAACCCTCGAACAGCGGCAGAGCGGCAACCGCAAGAAATACCCCGAGGCCCACAACGAGGCTTACACGCAACCATGCATTCGGCGACTCGAAGCTTGGAATCGTGCCGGTCAGGCGCAGCAGAACGCCGCCCCCCGCGAGCACAGCCCCCGCTTGGAATGCTCCACCCGGCCGGTGCGCGCCCGCCCATAACAGATATCCCGCAGCGAGAACGATGAGCGGAACTATCAAGCGACTCAGAGCCGCGAGCACGGGGCTCGAATCGGGCGCGGCGTCGGGTATGGAGGCGGGGCCTGGAGGCCGGAATGCCAGGATTCCCAGCACGGCCAACAACAGCACGGCAATCTCCAGAAGAGTGTCGTAGCCGCGATAATTCAGCAGCACGGCCGTTACCGGGTGTCGGACGCCGCTTTCCTCCAGATGCGCTTCGACGAGTTCCGCCAAGCCGAAGTCCGGGCGGGAAAGCGCGACTATCGCGGCGCTAAGGCCGATGCCCAAGATCCAAGCGAGCGCGGCGGCGATCTGTCGGATCGGTCCGTACACCGCGCTCATGATGGGTTCCTTCCCGCACGCCGGCGTCCGCGTTTACCGGTGATGTGCGCCACGGCGTCGAGCATCAGGGCTCCGGTTAGCCCGGTCCCGATGGCGGTTTCGGCCATGGCGATGTCCGCAGCGTGCAACCTTACCCAGGCCAGCGTCATCAGAAGGCCGAAGGCGATGAACAGCACCACCGCATTGAACAGATCAGGGGTTGTCACGGTCCGCCAGGCAATCCAAATCAGGATTGCAGCCAACGAAAAATCCAGTATTTCGCCGAGCATCACTGTGGTTCCTGCCAAGTGGAGACTCTGGTCCGGTGTTCGGACCGCAGGGTATGGCGGGCGAGCAGATGACAGGTCGTGGCGCTGGCCGGCAGCGCGAGCAGCCAGATCAGCAAGAGTTTCAGTATCACCGCCCAGGATTCGGTCTGCAGCATCAGACCGAAAATGACCAGGCCTAACCCTAAATTATCGGCTTTGGTGAGGGCATGAATTCGGGTGTACGTATCGGGAAAGCGCAATAGACCGACGGTTCCGGCAAAAAAGAATGAAACGCCAAGAAACAGCGAGAAGGCAGAAAGCCATTGAAGCGCAATCTCGTTCACGACTCGTCATCCCCGTCGCTGCGATCGGAAAACCGCCTTACGAACGCCACTGTCGCAAGCACCGCGAGCAGCACGAAAGTCAAGGCGACATCACGGAGCGCCGGCAAGTTTTGCGCCTCCGCCAACAACAGCAAGACCGCTACGCCGGTCGTGCCGAACAACTGTGCCGCCAGCATTCGATCGGCCGAGGCAGGACCGCGCACGATCCGGAGCAATCCGGCGGCGATGTTGAGGAGCAGAAAGAAAGCGAGCGCCAGGTTCAGTTCAGGCATGGGGCGTATCCCCGGCTTGATTCAAGGAGAGGCCGAACAGAGCCGCAACCCGTTCTTCCACCGTTCGCAGGGATTCGAGAATGGGCAGCCCCTTGTCTAGGACATGAACCTGCAGCCGCTGCTCGTCCAGTTCGGCGACCAGGGTGCCCGGCAGCAAATTGACGGTGTTGATGAGAAGTACGCAGGCCGCCTCGTCTGTCAGCCGCAGGGAAAAATCCACGAATGCCGGCGCCAGAGGCATTTTCGGATGCAAGGCGCGCCGCGCGACATCGATGCCGCCGAGCAGCGAGTGCCAGAGAAAGAAACCGAGAAAACGGGGCAGACCGTACAGGGGCCTGTATCCGGACGGATTGATGAGGAAGCTTGAAACAAGCGCGATGAGAATGACCGGCACGCCGAAGGCCCAGGCCGACGACCCCTCCGTCAAGGCCCACCAGCATAACGCCAGGAACAGAATGCGCTTGAGTCCTGATTTGACGAAAAAATCGAACATGACCTCGACTTTCCATGTCAACCGAGGCCCCATCATATCAGATCGACCGGAGCGCTCCATCCTCTTTTGAGAACACGCAGAAGCCCACCTATGGGGCTGGCGTAGGGTGCATTACACTGAGGCTAGAGCATTTTCATACCTACTGTACGGGCACTCGCGAGTAGGTCGGGAATCCTTCCCAATCGCAAACGGCGTCTTCGGGAAGGGCGTGGCCGGCGCTCCCGGCCAGGCCGTTTGCGATTGGAGCGCCGAAGCCCCCCTTCCCGACGCCACGTCCCGCCGAGCGTCTTCGTCGGCAAAGGATTGCCGACCTACGAAAGCTTGAGTCGATCTACCCGAGCCGAAGGCGCCAACGACTCCAGCAGGCCTGTTTTGCCGTACGAGCGAGATGAAAACGCTCTAATATGCCGAAAGGGATGTCCCCATGCGGCGAAATGCGCGAGTACGCTATTCCGCCTTATGCAGGCTGATGTTCGGGAATAGCAAGCAGCAATTCCGACGCGCCAAACTGCTGAGCAAGAACATCTTAAAACGGTTTAACTTGTGAGGATGGAACAGCGTCGACCGCAATGCTTCTTGAGAAATGTCAGGCACGTAACGCAGTAATGAACTCATCGGGTGATACGCCGGCTTGTTTGAGAATGCCAGTCAATGTGCCCGCCTTCAGCTCCCGGTGGTTTGGTACAACACACCCGGATGATCCACGGCGAAGAACAACGTGACTGCCACGCTGCCGTACAACGATAAACCCAAGCCATTCCAATGTCCGTACTGCCTCTGCGCCCGAGACGACGGGCAATTTAGGCATGTTCGGCTACGTGAAAAGTTGTCAGTAGTGGACGCCCCATGATGGACAACGGGAATTCTTCGAGGTAAAGCTCGGTCGCCTCACGTAAATTAGCCAAGGCTTCCTCGACAGTCTCGCCTTGCGTAGTTGTCCCTGTTTCAGGATTGAAGGCGACATAGCCACCTTCGGGTGCCGGAGTTAAGACAGCGGAAAGTTCCATGACGATTCCTTCTCTTAAAAGGTGAGGTAAATTTTATAACCGCTCAACGATTTGCTTAACGTGTGGAGGAAAGCGCGCACTGTTTTTCGGAGATAGATCGATTCTATTCTTATGCCACTAACCCAATGTGTATTCATTGAATCTTTGCGCTCTTCTCTAAGGTTGTGACACGCGCACAGAAGTTGAATGTTCTCGGCTTTCAACGATGTTCCGACTTTCGAAAACGGAACAATATGATTAAAATGCAGTTCATTGGTACCGCCACAGGCTGGGTTGAGGAACGAAACTCAGCTCTATGACACCTGGATTAGCTGGGTTTTCGCTATCGCTGCAGTTCAGCCTACGGTCCTCATCCGGAAAGAAAATGTCCTCCCGCTGATCGCCCCGTGCCGTGATGTGGTAAGGAGTGCCGGCATATTTAAATCTCAAGGGGGCTTGCTACACCGAAAGTGTCGACGATGATGTTGGAATGTTAGAACTGACCCCATTTGCCTGTGCCTGGGTGCGGGAGGCGTGGATGGCGGCCTAGGGATCAATCCGTCCATCGTCCCGAAAAACCGGGGCAATGGACGAAGAAAGCCCCGCCCGAGGGCCGCCATCTCGCGAAAAAAGCCCCCTTTAAGCGGAAAATCTCGGCTCGACTCTCGAAATCGCTGGAAGAGCGCACTTGTTCAGAGCTTCCTTACTGTAATCAGTCATCATCGAAATCTTTAGGCTTCCACCCTGCAAGATATTTGTCTGCTAATTCAAACAAATCCCCAATTTCGTCTGGCGGAGTAGCTTTCAACTGTTCGATACGAGCACGTAAAATATCTTCACCCCCGTACAGTTCGACCAAAATATCCCAAGCGAGTTGGGGTTTCCGACGAACAGCGCGACTTCCCATTGACTGACTCCGCGTTTCACTTCTCGCGCTCTTCAGTAATGCGTATGTAACTGCCGGAGTGTCCGGGACTACTAACTCCGGTTCTTCAGATTTCGCTTCCTGTTTAGCGCGCCAAAACGTCCAAAGTAGACCAGTCTCATCTGCAAGTTGCTGAGGAGTTGTCGCGCGTACTTCAGCCCGCCATTCAGCCTCAAGAGTTTTTGCAGCCGCCTCAGAAACCAGCTTATGGCCAGCATTTTCACGGTATCCAACAATACAAATGAGCTTCTCTTTTGAAGACAGAGACTGTATTTGAGGCAGTATCTCTTTAACCGCCATCTCGACGGAATCGGGTTCCTTGAGTGCACGCACAAGACGATACACAACTCTTCCAACGACCATCCTTGTGTCTAGATCAAACATTCCCCGCTGACGATCGGGAAGCAAGGGAAGAAGATTTAGTAACACTATCGTTGCGGGGACAACATGCTCTGCACCGAATTCATCCTCGTATGCTTCAAGTGATGAAATAACGTCCTGTAGCCTCTCTATCGGGAGTGACTGCAGATAGCTCTCAAAAGCTGTCTTGTCAGTGATTCTTGCCCAAGCATTTTCAGCATCTGAGAAGGCTTGTAATTGTTCGCCCACGACACGTTCCAAATAGTAACGGAGTACATCTTCATGGGCCACACGTCTTTCTCGAAGCCAACGATTCTTCCAGTCACCGCCGTAGTGTGAGCCGCCCAAATGTCTAGCGCCGCCGGGAAACAATCGACTAATCAGACTGCGAACACACTCCGCACGTTCACCACCGGCACTTACCAGGTTTTCAATCTGTTCCTTTAAATGTGGCGGTTCATCTCGGTAGCCATAGCCATTTGTCGTAGCCGTTAGCCCCTCTACCGAAGTATGCAAACTATGAAACACATCAGGAAGAAATACGCGAATTGCTTCTAACGCCAACGCATCAACAAGAGCTACCTGTCCATCCAAATCTCGAACGGTGCCATGAATGGCAGCCGCGTATCGACGAACATCTCTCATGTTTCTTATGAGAGGTTGAATGACTTCCATAAATACATCAGGCCAAACTTCTGAATCAAAGTGTCCTGGGTTTTCTATGTCTTCGAGCGCAGAATCAATCGCCTTGAATATTTGAGAGTTTAATACATGGCTGGGCACAGCAGGTAGGTCGATCCCGATTTGGAGGATTTTCTCGAGGTAGTCTCTCCCCGGAATACCTTGTTCTCCCAAAGCTTGTTCAACACGATAGCGGTCGAAAGCCAAGAGATAAATAATGTTTGGGAAGTTCGCTGTTAATCGAACGAGCTTGAATACGTCTCGTATTTCTGGAGTGGATAGACGATCAATATCATCCAAAACAACAACAATTGGCTTGTCTACTTTCTTTAGGGCTTCGCGCAGTTTATTTTGACTCGCCCTAACGCCCTCTTTTTTGCGTTGGAGAATCTTAGCAAGAATGTCAGTTACTACTCGTCCCCGCTCAATCCACGGCCCTATGACTGGTAACCAGCCAAGACCTGAGAAAGTATCGCCATAGTCCTCGACGAGCTCGCCGATTTCAGCCAAGCCAGGGCGAAGTTTCAGCTGAGCAGCAAGTTCTATGAAGAAAAACTGAACGAGTTGATCTGCACCACTAAACATCCATGGGTTAAATTCAAGTACCGTGACACCTGATTCCTTGAGGAAAGCTTGAGATAGGTTCACGAAAGAAGTCTTTCCAGCCCCCCACGGTCCTAAGACACCAACCACCACGCCTTCGCCAGGATCGAGTGCTAATACCTGCTTTGCAAATGAAGAGGCAGGCTTAATACGCCCAAGAGCATCTTCCTCTAATTTAGTTATAGGGTTGTCTGCACTAATGCGAACCACTTTCTGGTTAACTTGGGACGCAGGTGTCTCTGTTTCTTCTTGGTTCACTGTGTCAACTTGCTTCCTTGAAAATATGCTGCGTATCCAGTTCATGGTTTCTTTAGTTGCCTAACGAGGGTGTAGAAAAACCCGATTTTTGATCATTTTTGGGTCTGTAAGTCGTTGATTGTTCATTGACTGAATTGTCGAGTTAAGCGTTTTCCTACACCCTCAACGTTTGAGCTGAGGGGCCGACGCCGGCAAGGCACTTGGCCCGCGAGCCGGTGTGGTCCATCATCCGCTTCGCGGGCCAAGTGCCTTGCCGGTGGAGGTCCACTCGAGCGAAGGGTTAGGCGTCGGCGAGCGCGCGTTGCGCAAGCATGCGTTTACGTGCAGAAGCATTCGCCTGTGCGCCGGACGCCCAGGACTCGAAATGGCCGTTTCCGGGTGACGGGTGAGCCGCGTAGACCCAGAGTGCACCGCCAGCGCGAAAGGCGACTTCGTTGACTGATGAGAAGTTGGCGTACATCCCGGAGAAGATGGCTTTCGTCTTCTTGATGTACGCGTCGGCTGTTCCTAGCAGAACCACGCGCCTCACGCTGGGCGGCAGAGTCTTGAGATGAGTAGCCGCACAGCGTTCGATGATTCTCACCGTGTCAGCATTGGTGAATGCTGAGGGAATCACGTCGCCGCTCGTCTTGCACTCGCCACCCTTCATCTTGCAGAAGCTGCACCTTACCAACGACGCGACGCCAAACTCTCGTTCGCGGGCAGTCATGAGGTCATCGATGGATCTGTCGCGCGGCATCAGCCCAAGCACTGCCAAGACAGTCTCCAGACGGTGACGCGCTCCCGCGAACGCGACTTTGTCGAAGTTTCCGGCTTCTGCGGCGCGGTTCTGAGTAGCTCCTTTGGAGAAGCCGAGCACAAGAGTGCTTGGCGTTGAGCTCCCGTAGTAGCCGGGGTTGTTGTGCAAGCGCCAGTCGCCGAGAGACAGGGTGGCTTCGGTGCTACTGAAACAGAGACGGCATTGCTTGGGGCCGTGAGCGTATGCGGTTGACAAGGGTGGTTTCTGTGTAGATGAACGGCGGCGCGCGCTTTCCGATGCCTAACGCCGCAAATCACCGGCAAATTGGAGCAATGGATATTTTGTGCTATTAAAAGCACAAAATATCCATTGCGGAAATTTGTCCGAGTGAATTTGCCTTGTTAGGCATTTTTCTTAAACCCCTGTGTATCTGATTTTGGCCAGCTTTCAGGAAAATTAACCCAATCATGTTTCGATCTATTCCATGCTGCCGCAACTGGCTCTGGGAACTTCGGATCTTCAAAACACCCAACAGCCACACCAACTGCGTTTGGCATGAACTCAGCTTCCCAATGAACGGTAGAACCGCAATTAGGGCAAAACGAACGGTAGAGTTTTCTCCCATCATCGCTCGTATCAACGAACAACTTTGGGTCGCCTTGTTTTGATACTATTTGGTCGTTACCAAAGTACGCCCCAACTCCAAATACCGAGCCCGTTCGTTTTTGACAGTTTAAACAACTGCACGTAATCACCATCTTTGGATCACCTGCAAGCTCTATTTGTACTTTCCCACACGAACATTTTGCTTTTCTGTTCATTATTGTCTCTTACATATAATTTCTTGACGGAACGAGTAATGCCTAACTTAAATTCGACCTCAAAACTAAAATCGAATCCGGAATTCGCCCATATGCAACGTCTTTGTTTATGTCAACTTTGACGTCTAAAACAACGGCGCTAGCCTTGATCACGTGCCCTGTGCACTGGTTGCCGGCATTCCAATCGCAAACGGTCGTCCTGGGAGCGCCAGGACGACCCTTCATTGCGGACATGACGATGTAGCTAGGCATTATCGGCTGAAAGCGTCTCTCCATCACGCATTATCCGGTACGAAAAAGAACGGGCTGCCTTCGTGGCCGGCGTGCTGGAGCGGGGCGTACTGGGGCATTTGCTCGAAACCGGCTTTGGAGGCCGAGGCTTTGACTTGGCCGGCCACGGCTCGGAAGACGTCGTAGTCTTCCAGGATTCCCTTGTTGCCGCGCAATACGCTGAGAAAGGCGTTGGCGAATACCGAATGGCCGCCGCCGCCCAGGTCGAGCACGGGTTTTACGCCGCCGGAGGTCAGTACCGTCCGCGCCTTGCGGGTGGCCATGATCTTCAGCCACTTGGCGCGCTTGCTTTCGTCCATGGCGTCCGGGAGTTTGGCGATGGCCGAACCGGTCATGGCGCCGGAATAGCAGGAGTCGGCGACGACCAGAACGTGGCGGGCGGGCATGATGCTGAGGAATTCGGTAATGCTTTGGCTGGAAATCCAGTTGGCCGGATTGCCGACTTCGGCGTCGGTGGGCAGCCAGTAGGCGAGGTTCGTGTTGGGGTCGATTTCGCCGTGTCCCGCGTAGTAGATCAACAGGTTGTCTTCCGATGTCAGCTTTTTGTGGATTTCGTTCAGCGCCGTCATGATTTGATGGCGGTTGGCGTTGAGGAGGAGCTTGGTGTTGAAGCCGTAGCGTTCGCGCAGGATGACGTCCAGGCTCTTCGCGTCGTTGGCCGGGGTTTGCAGGGCAGGATAGGCGCTGTAGCTGTTGTTGCCGATGATGAGCGCGTAGAACTTGCCGAAATGGATATCGGTCGGCCGCCCCGCGCGTTTGCTTTCAACCGGCGCCGTGGCCGTCGTCTCTGAAGGCTGCGCGGATTGCCCGATGAGGGTGACGTCCAGGCTGGTGACCTTGTTTTTCTTGTCGGTCGCGGTGATCTTGACCGAACCCGTGGATTCGCCGGGATTGATCGGGTACCGGAAGATACCGGAGGTATCGAGTGTCAGAGGCTTGTCGTTGACGATCAATGAAAGCAGTTCCGCCGAAGACTCGATTTTCCCGACGATCTCCCTGGCTTCCGGCCCCACCTGAATCACCCGCGCGCCGCGGGTCATGGTGACGGGCGGGTCGATGATCTCCACCTGCGGGCCCGCCTGGGCGAGCATTTCCGGAGCAGGCTGTTCCTGAACCTTGAACGCCAGTTGTTCCACCTTTTCCTTGAGCAGGGCGATCTCTCTGGCCTGGTTCTGAAGCTCGGATTTTCGGCGGTCGATCTGCGCACGCGAGACGTCCCCGTTCGGCTTGTCCTTCTGAGTCAGCCATGCGGTCAGTTCGGACGACCTCTTTTGATAGTCCTCCATTTTTGCTTGGAGCGCGGTTTCGGCTTCGTCCAGTTGTTTGCGCGCGGAATTGACGGTTTGGCCGTTCGTTCCGGTTCCTGCCGGGGAACCGGCCTTCGCCGGGGCCGTTTGGGTCCGGACCGCCGCCAGTTCCTGCTTGAGCTTTTGGCGCTCCCGGCCGAATGCGGCCGCCATCTGGCTGACTTTGGCTTGCTGCGTTTTGAGCAGGGCGGTTTTCTGCCGGAGTTCTTCCTCGAGTTCGCGTATCTTCGGATCGTCGCCGGTCGATGAGGCCGCCTTTTGCTTCGCGAGCTTCTCCCGAAGGTTGTCGATCTCATCCTGCGATTTGCGCAGAGCATCTTGCTGTTCCTGTAGCTGCTGCCGGGTCGAGTTGAGTTCGCTGCGGAGTTCCTCGGCTTCGAGACGGCTGCGCTCGGCGGCCTGGCGCAGGGTTTCGATTTCCTGCCGCTGTGCATCGGAAGCCGCGACCGCCGGCGTGAAATTCAAATCGCTGCCTTCGAGCCCGGATGCTTTTTGATACCAGCGGCTCGCGGCAGCGCTGTCTTTAGTGACGCCCAAGCCTTTTTCGTAGAGATGTCCGAGGTTGATCTGCGCCTGGGCATTGCCTTTTTCGGCCGCCTTCCGATACCACTCGGCCGCTTTCCGATAGTCGGGCTCCTGCCCGAGGCCTTTTTCGTAGATCTGCCCGACGTAGAGCTGGGCCGTGGCGTCGCCTTCCTGGGCTTTGGGCAGCCAGACCTTCAGGGCGGATGAATAATTCGCGCGGTCGTAAGCGACATATTCGCCGCCGCGCACCTCGCAGTCGGCGGCCGTGGTTCGGATCGGACGGCGGGCACTGAGATAGGTCATTTGCGACCCGAGTTTTCGCACCTGGCCGGGAAGGAGGCAGTCGACCACGAACAGTTTGTCCGCATCCTCGATATAACCTTCGACGGCGCGCGCCGCTTCCTCCTGACTGACCGGCTGAGAGGCGCAGCCGATCAGAAGGGTGGTGGATAAGGCAAGGGCTAAGGATGTCTTACGCAGCGGCTTCATGGTTGCAGTTTCTCCGGAGATCGGGGCGGGATGGCTTAGAGCGTTTTCCATCCCGGTGTACGGATTCGTGCAAGGAGGGGAGAACGTAGGTCGGCAATCCCTTGCCGACAAAGCCCTTCGCCGAGCCGATACGTCGGCAAGGGATTGCCGACCTACATATCCGAATCCCTTACACCGATTCGGAAAACGCTCTAAAAATGTAGCATTCATTGTGCATGGGCGCTTGCGGAGTTTGATCCGAGATCGGCCGTCTTTTGCAGAATGCCTTTCCAGACTTCTTGCCAGCAACAGTGGTGATCGAAGTTGGGAAGCACGAAAACCTGGGCCTGGGGGCGCCGTTTGGCGATCGGTTCGAAGACGGAGGGCGGGACGATTCGGTCGGTCTCGCCGAGATAATGGTATTCGATGACGCCCTTAGCATTGATTTCGGCCGGGTTCAGCGAGCCTGCAAGAGAGCTGTATCCGTGATGGGCGGTCCAGGCCTCGATGTCGAGATTTCCGGCTAAGGTCACGACTGCGGAGGTTTCCGGGAAACGCGGTGCCAGCAGAACGGCCAGCGCGCCGCCGCCGCTGTGTCCGAACAGAACCAGCCGCTCGAAGCGGTTTTTCGAAAGGAAGCTCCGCAAGGCGTGCGCCAGGCTGTCGACCACCTCGGGGCCGTACCTCCGATGTGTCCACAGCGCCGGCGAACAGCCGAGATCGGCCGAATGCCCGTAATAACAAGGACGCCCGAGATAAAGAGCCGGGCCTTCGTCCAAGGCCATCAGCCTCAACATGACCGGATCGCGGGGAGTAGGGTCGTCCGAGATCGTCCTGCGCGATAGCCAGGGCGTTCCGTCGCCTTCGAGATAGAGATGCAAGCTGTTGCCGGCGCCTGTCGCACCAGGCTTGAAAAATGCCGCGAGCCTGAAGCCGTTTCCCTCCAGATTGAGCGGCCGGTATCCGAAGCGCGCCGCAGCGTGTTCAATCCGCCGAGCGGGCGATGCGCAGCCGGCAATTAGCAGGACCGAAAACAACGCGGCGGCGACGAACCTATTTGGCGGGCGCTTCATCGGTCGGTTCGGGAGATCCCAAGTCGAGCCGGTCGCTGGTTACGCGCAGTTTGATGATGCTTGTGGTATTCGGAGGGATCGCAGCGGAGGCTCGCCATTGGGCCGAATCGAGATCGCGGTAAGCCGCGAACACCCCGACGGCCTTTGCGTCGGGTTTTGCTTCGAAAGAAAGCTCGCGCTTCTCTCCGGGACGCAGAATGAATTCCTCCTTGCCCGCGATATCTGCGCCGAGGACGCTTTTTTCATTCTGATAAAGCTGGAAGAAGTCGGCGCCGTTGAAGGCGGCCAGCT
Organism: Methylocaldum sp. 14B; assembly: GCF_002005105.1. GTDB lineage: Bacteria > Pseudomonadota > Gammaproteobacteria > Methylococcales > Methylococcaceae > Methylocaldum. The sequence continues at coordinate 12,639 of NZ_MSCV01000022.1, forward strand.
CCTTAAGCTGATACACGCGAAGCAACAAAGGCGACGGACGGCCCTCGCCGTCGAGATTGATATCGGGCAGCGCCTCGATCCTCAACTGTACGACGGTGGGCGGTGGTGGAGTCGGTTTGGGCTCATCCGCCGCACATCCCGCGAGGAGAAGAAAGGTTACAAGGATCGGGAGAACTGTGGTTACACGCATTGGGAAGACTCTGGCTGACTCATAAACGAAGGAAATTTTGGCGTAACACTCTAAATCAGAAGCGTTGTCGGATGGGCACAAATCCGCCGGGAGCAAAACTGAACAGGCGAAGCCTAGAGCATTTTCATACCTAAGTGTACGGGCACTCACGCGTAGGTCGGGAATCCCTTCCCAACGGTGCAGTTGGGCCAACGGGTTCGTCGGCAAAGGATTGCCGACCTACGAATGCTTGAATCCATTCACCCGAGCCGAAGGCGCCAACGACTTCCGCCAAGCCTGTTTTGCCGTACGAGCGAGATGAACAGGCTCTAGCCGAAGGGCGAGCCCCACGGACGGGCGAGTAAAGCATAGCGAGCCCATGGAAGTTGGTGAGCGGTGGGCGCGGCCCAAGGGCCTTTGCCCGTGCAGCGCGGTCTTCTTCCCTCTTTAAGTGATACACCGGCTTTGAGCTTAGCTCTCGATGCCGTGGTCGGCAAGCGGCTGGTATCGTATCCGAACCGCGTTTTGCCTGTCCGGCGTTCGCGTGTAAGCTATCGGCGACTCGATGGAACGAATACAAACGGTTCAGGGAAGGCAGGATGGGCTGAGACCCTGGATCGCTTCGGACATGGCCGGTTTTTCCGGGGGCCTCAGTTTTCCGTCGTTACGATTGTCTATGCTTAATGCCTGACAATCAGGGGCTCAACCGAAGCACGCATCATGGCACTCATCCTCAAAGTTCTCAGCTACAAGGGCGCTCCCGTTCCGGAGGAACCATCCTGCACCTTCGACCAGGAAGGCGGTTCGGTAGGTCGCTCGCCCGACAACCGCTTCGTTTTGCCGGATCCCGACAAGTTCATTTCCCGCAGGCACGGCTCGATCGAGTATCGGAACGGCGTTTACTGTTTCACCGACTTGAGCACGGCGGGCACCTATGTTGTCAATAAAGACCTTCTCCTTCAGCACGACACCGCGCCGCTGTCGAATGGGGACGTACTGAAGATCGGCGAATATGAAATCGCGGTCGTCGAAGTGTCGCTTCCGCCAGCAGAGCCCGAGGAAGCGCCGTTCGGCTTCGATCCGTTCGAAGCTTCGCACGAGGCGCCCGCCGCGCCCGTACCGGAATCTGCAGCTTGGCCCGAGCCGCCGACGTGGGACTCGCCGTTCGATCTTCCTCCGCCGGAACCGGAGAGATCCCAGCCGTCGGGACCGAGTTTCATCGATCAGCCCGACGCATCGCCTTTTCATGACAGTTTTATTCCGCCCGATATCGCTGACAAACCGGAAGAAGCGGCACTGCCCGATTTCGATTTGACAGACCTGTTGCGTGACCTGGATGCGAGTGAAAGTGGATCGGGGCATCCCACACCCGCTCCGGAAAGTTGGGAACCGCCGGACGATTTCTTTAAAGGGCTCGATTTGAACGAACTCGGCCCCGGCGCAACCGAATCCGCCGACTCGCATGACTCGATGCCCGAAATCGGACGGCTCGGCGGATTCGAGGAGATGCCGGGTTCTGCGAGAACCGAGAGCGCCGCTCACGGCGGACAAGCGGCGGGATTGCCGCCCGATGCGCCGATACCGCCTCGTGCCAGCGTTCCGCCAGTGGATGACGCACCGGTAGATCTAAGCGGTGCGGCCACATCGCCGGCCGCTCCGGAACCTGTTTCGGCCGTGCTGCCGGACGGTTCCTCCTCGGTTTCGAAGAGTGCGGCAGACCGCGAGTTGTTCGCGTCTTTTTTGGCCGGCGCCGGAATCGCGCCCGCCACCGGATGGGTGAAGGACGAGGACATGGCGGCGGTCATGAATACGTTGGGTGTTCTGCTCCGCAGCTTCGTCGAGGGCATGATGACCGTCATGCGGGCACGTGCGGAATTGAAAAGCCAATTTCGCGTTTCTGTTACCACCATGCGTCCGGTTGACAATAACCCGCTAAAATTTACCCCGAACGTGGACGACGCGCTCAAGATCATGCTGGCGCGCAACCATCCGGGATTCTCTGATCCCGTCGAGGCGGTGCGGGGGGGATTCGCCGACCTCATGAATCATCAGATGGCCATGACGGCGGGGATTCAGGCGTCGCTGGCGGCGGCCTTGAGGCGGTTCGATCCCCAAGGGTTCGAAAAGCTTTACGAGGATGCCATCGTCTTTCAGAAGAAGGCGAAATGCTGGGATGCCTACGGAAAAGCGTATCCGGAACTGGTCAACGAGATTCTGGAGAACTTTTTCGGAGAGGAGTTCGGGGAAGTTTACGAGCGGCAGATGCGCATACTGCAATCGGCCCGTTCGCGATAAGAAAATACAACAGGAACCGATATGTCCGAATACAGCAGAGTGGTGTGGTCGGAGGGAATGTTTCTTCGTCCGCAGCATTTTCAGCAACACGACCGTTATCTGGAGGCGTTGGTCGACGGCCGGTGCCGCGGTCTGCGACCGTTCGATTGGGGGTTCGGCACGCTGAAGCTCGATCCGCGGCAACTAGCTGTCGGCAAACTGGCGCTGGTTGAAGTGCGGGGCGTTTTTCCCGACGGCACTCCGTTTAATCTGCCGGATGACAACGAGCTTCCCTTGCCCCTGGACGCGCCCGACGACGTCAAAGACAACGTCGTGTATCTGTCGCTTCCCGTTCGGCGCCCGGACTCGGCCGAGATCGACAGCGAAGCGTTCGAGGACAGTTTGGCTCGGTATCGTCTCGGCGAGCGCGAGGTGCGGGACCACAATAGCGGCGCCGACGGACGGTTTCCGGTGCAAATCGGCAAAATGCGCACCCGCTTGATGCTCGAACGGCAGGAGCGCTCCGGCTACGTCTGTCTGGGGGTAGCCCGCATCATCGAAGTTCGCGCCGACAAAACGGTGGTCCTGGACGAGCGATATATCGCGCCGGGCCTCAATTGTTTCGGAACGGGGCTGCTCGGCGGATTCCTCCGGGAACTGCACGGTTTGCTGCATACCCGCGGCGAAGCCCTCGCCGGCCGCGTGGCCGAGGCCGGGAAAGGCGGCGTGGCGGAAATCGCCGATTTCATGCTGCTTCAGATTATCAACCGTTACGAGCCCTTGCTGGAGCATCTGGCCAACACCGCGGCGCTGCATCCCGAGGATTTTTACCGCCTGGCGGTGCAGATGGCCGGCGAATTGGCGACCTTCTATCGTCCGTCCAAGCGGCCGATCGGCTTTCCGGTATACCAGCACGACGATCTGCAGAAATGTTTCACGCCTGTGATGGAGGAGTTGCGGCAGCTCCTCAGCATGGTGTTGGAGCAAAACGCCATTCAAATCCCGCTCAGCAAGCCGAAGTTCGGGGTATACGGCGCGAAACGGCCGGACCTCAAACTTCTGGAGAATGCCGTTTTCGTTCTCGCCGCCAATGCGCAGGTACCGCCGGAATTTCTGCGCAACCACTTCCCTCCCCAGGTCAAGATCGGGCCGGTGGAGGAAATCCAGCAACTGGTGCGGTCGGCGCTTCCGGGAATTTCCGTACATCCCTTGCCGGTGGCTCCCCGTCAGATTCCCTATCACGCCGGCTTCTCCTATTTCGAACTCGACAAGCAAAGCGAGCTGTGGAGAAAAATGTCGGTTTCCGGGGGATTCGCGATCCATATCGGCGGCAATTTTCCGGGGCTCGAACTGGAATTGTGGGCGATCAAGAAAACCTGACGCCAATGCACGCCGCCCGTGAACTGAATCCGACATCCCATCCTGCCGAGTGCATTTTTTGTTGCCATATGGCGGGTTAAATGTTCGAAAACTCGACTAAGGTGCCGCTAAGCGCGGCGATGGTTTCAGAGCGGGGAGCCGCCCCGCACGCGGGGTACGCTGCGAAGTCCGTCCGTGGACCTCGCCTTTCGGGCCAGCGTACCGCTGTCCCAATTCGCTCCCGGCGAATTGGTCTTTGCGTGGCTAAAAGAAAGGAACCAAAGACAAATCGGCCGGGAGCCGATTTGGGCGCCAAGGGCGCGCGAAGCGCGAGCGCCAGGGACGGTGCGAGCCCAAAGGCCACCCGGCGAGCACCCTTATCCTGCGCGTTTCGCCCGGCACCGGGGGCGACCGAAGGCACTTCCGGGTGCCTCGGTCGCCGCACGCGATCCATCGCGTGCTCCTTTGGACAATTCCGGTGCCGGGCTCCAATGCTCGGGGACGCTCGAACGGGACCAAGAAGACGTGTAGCACCCGCTACCGCGGGCACTACACCAAAGCAGAAAACGCCTTAGCCGTCCAGGAAAAGCCAAAGTGAATTCAGACGATCCCTTCGCACCCTTCGACGACGAAGACAAAACCGTAATACGGCCGACGCCCGGCGGGCGTCGCCGTGCCACGCCCGCTGCGGCGGCACCGCCACCCGAACCGCCTCCGATCCGGGTGCCCGACGTGCAACTGGATGCGCGCCGGCAAGCGGTATACGGCGAAAATCCGGTGGTGACGGCGGCGTTGTCGCTGCTCTCCCTGGTTTCCCGGCTGCGCAGCACGGCGGTCCATCAAGCGGTGGCCGAGCTTCAGCAGCAATTGGTCAGCGAGCTGCGCGGTTTCGAAAACCGGGTGCTGCAGCAAGGGGTCACGCAGGAGCATGCGCGCATCGCCAGCTACGCGCTCTGTACCTTGCTGGACGAGACAGTTCTGAACACTCCTTGGGGCGCGCAAAGCAACTGGGGGCACCAAAGCCTTTTGGTGATCTTCCACAAGGAAGCCTGGGGCGGCGAAAAGTTCTTCCTGTTTCTCGAGCATTTGGCGCGCCAGCCGGCCCAAAATCTGAACCTGATCGAGTTGTTCTGGCTGTGTTTGAATCTCGGCCTCGAAGGCAAGTACCGCATCGTGCAGAACGGCGCAAGCCAATTGGAGCGCGTGCGCAGCGAGCTGTATCAGCTGATTCAGCGCCTTCGAGGAGATTTCGAGCGGGATTTGTCGATTCGTTGGCAGGGGCTCAAGGACGTACGCAACCCGATCGTCCGCTACGTGCCGATCTGGGTGATCGCGGCGGGTGCCGCGGCGTTGCTCGTTCTGGTCTATTTGGGCTTCGCCTTTGCCGTCAATTCCGCGTCGGACCCCGTCGCCCGCGATCTGTTCGCTTTGGCGAAAGACGAGGTGAACCTTCCGGTTCAAAAGGTCGCGACGCCGGCACCCGTACCGGCACCGAAACCGGTCTCGAAGACGGAAAGATTCAAACCCATACTGGCTTGGGAGATTTCCCGGAATATGGTGGAAGTGGTGGACGACCGGATCTTGCGGGTTCGAAATTCGTTCGACTCGGGCAGCGATCGCGTGAAGCCGGAATTCGTTCCGATGTTGGCCAAGATCGCCAAGGAACTGGAGGCCGGCGGCGACGGCGCCCTGGTCACCGGCCATACGGACAACAAGCCCATCTTTTCCGCCCGCTTTCCGTCCAACTTCGAATTGTCGACCTCCCGCGCCAAGCACGTCGCGGAACTTCTGGAGACCTCCGCCGCCTTGCAGGGCAGGATTCGCTTCGAAGGGCGGGCCGATTACGAACCGCTGGTTCCGAATGACTCGGCCGAGCACCGGGCCATCAATCGGCGCGTGGACATCCTGATCCAGTGAGGCAAGTCGTGAAAGGCGTCATCAATTTCTTGAAAAAAAAATGGGTAATTCAGGCGATCGGGATGATCGCCCTATGCGCCTTGATCTGGTTCGTCGGCCCATTGATCGGGATCGCCGGTTCAGAACCCTTGGCGTCCGAATGGGCTCGGGGCTTGACCATGGCCGTGGCGGTCGTGGTCTGGGTGATCTGGCGTTTGGTGGCGGAAATCCGGGCGGGACGCAAGGAGCAGCAACTGGTGAAGGATCTCGCCGCACCGGGCGAGGGTGGCGAGGGAAAATCCGCCGAAGCGGTGGCGGCCGACGAGAATATCGAACTGCTGACCGAGAATTTCACGAAGGCTCTGAAACTGCTGCGCGAAACCCGAGGCGACAAGCAGCACCTGTACGAGCTGCCCTGGTACGTCATCATCGGCCCGCCGGGTTCGGGCAAGACGACGGCTTTGTTGAATTCGGGGCTGAAGTTCCCCCTGGCCGACCGGCTGGGCTCGCAGCCCATCCGCGGCGTCAGCGGCACGCGGAATTGCGAGTGGATGTTCACCGACGAGGCCGTACTGATCGATACCGCCGGTCGGTACACCACTCAGGAGAGCTATCAGGCGGTAGATGCGGCGGAATGGGGCGGCTTTCTCAAACTGCTGAAGCAACACCGTCCGCGCCGGCCGATCAACGGGGTACTCGTGACCCTGAGCCTCTCGGATTTGCTCCAGCACACCGAGGAAGAACGCGCTTTGCATGCCAAGGCGGTCCGTCAGCGCGTCCAGGAGCTGTATTCGACACTGGGAATCCGATTCCCCGTCTACATGCTGTTCACCAAGTGCGATTTGGTCGCGGGATTCAACGATTTCTTCGCCGACCTCACGCAGGAAGAGCGCGCTCAGGTTTGGGGCGAAACCTTCCCGGCGGAGGATTTCAAGCAGCCGGTGGATGTATTGGCCCGGTTCTCGTCCGGCTACGACGAACTGCTTCAGCGCTTGAATCGGCGCATGCAGAGCCGCATCCAGGAGGAGCGCGACGTACAGCGGCGCAGCCTGATTCTCGATTATCCGCAGCAGATGGCGCTTTTGAAGCCGGCAATGGAGAAGTTTCTCGAAGACGCTTTCGGCGCGAACCGCTACGAGGTCCGTCCGCTGCTGCGTGGCATTTATCTGACCAGCGGCACCCAGGAAGGAACGCCGATCGACCGGGTGATGGGCATACTCGCCGCCACGTTCCGGCTCAACCGCCAGGCGACGCCGATCTTCAGCGGAAGGGGAAAGAGCTTCTTTCTCACCCGCCTGCTGAAGGAGGTCATCTTTCAGGAAGCCGATTTGGCGGGCCTCGATCCCCGCGTCGAGCGGCGCCGGCGTCTGATACAGGCCGGGGCTTACGCATCGGTGCTGGTCCTGACCCTGGGCTGCATCATCCTTTGGCTGGTGAGTTACCAGCGAAATACCTCCGCAATCGAGCAGGTGGAGAAAGAAATCGAACGCTACCGTGCGGCTCGCATCGATGGGAGCGATTGGCAATCGAGCCTCCGGACCTTGATTCCCAAGCTCGATCCGTTGCTGGCGATCAACGACATCTACGAAAATTCCGGCCGGTTGGCGCATTTCGGGCTTTATCAGGGCGAAAAAATCCAGCTCGCGGCGAATCATGCCTACGAGCACTGGCTCAGGGATTATTTCCTCCCGGTCAACCTTCAGCGCCTGGCGCAGCGCATGACAGGCCCGGAAGCTTCCAACCCCGATATTCTTTACGAACTTCTGCGGGTCTATCTCATGCTCGGCCAGCCGGATCGCATGGACGCCAAGATCGCAGCGCCCTGGATTCGCAGCGATTGGGAAAGCCGTTTCGGCACCGAACCCGATTTGCTCGCCCGATTGAATCTCCACCTCGACAATCTTCTCAAGTTGCGGCTCGATCCTCAGCCCATGGATGAAGCTCTGGTCGCCGGCGTGCGAGCGAAGCTTTCGCAAGTTCCTCAGACCATTCAGCTCTATGCCCGTTTCAAGAACGAAGCGCTACTGGATCGTTCTCACGATTTCAAGCTCGACTCCGCGCTCGGGCCCGACGGTGCGCGGGTGTTCGTCGCGGCGGACGGACGGGATATCGGGACGCTTTCAGTGCCGGGTTTGTTTACGGCTTACGGTTATTCCGAGCTGTTTCTCAAGAAAAGCTTCGATTTCGTCAAGGACGCGGTTACCGAGAACTGGGTGCTCGGCAAGCAGGCGAATGTCGACCTGACCGAAATTCAACGCTTGCACGGCGATTTCAAGACACTTTATCTAGCCGATTACCAGAAGGCGTGGAGCGGTCTTCTAGATAGCATCAAGCTGCGCCGACCCAAGGACATCAATCAGACGATCGAGTGGCTGGACATATTGTCCCGCCCGACCACGCCGGTGCGTCCATTGCTCGAAGCCGTCGAAAAAAATACCTCGCTGACCAAGATCGCCTCGCTTACCGCACAGCTTCTGAACAAAGTTCCGGCTGTCGCCGAGGCGAAGGTCGACGACCGTACCCAGAAACTGCTGGATGCCGCGCGCCTGGTGGACGCCGGCAGCGCTCCGCAAGCCGACCCGGTTCAGAGCGTGGAGACTACGTTCGAAGACCTCAGCTATCTGGTGCGGAGCAGCGCGGATCGGCCGGCGGCCCTGGATTCGACCCTGCAAACCGTGGCCTCTCTGCGGGATTACATGCTGCAAATCGGCAGCGCGGCTCTCAGCGGCGAACAGGCGCTGAAAAGTGCCTCCGGGCGAGTCGCGGGTGGTGGCGGAGACGTGCTGCTCCAGGCCAAGAGCGAATTCGGGCGCTTGCCGGAACCCTTGAAAAGCTGGTTTCTCTCGTTTCTGACGGTGGGATGGAGGCAAACCCTGGCCGGAGCCAAGTCCGAATTGAACGGCATGCTCAAGACGGCGGTGGCCACTCCGTGCAAGGCCGCTTTCAGCGGTCGCTACCCCTTCGTGGGCGGCAGCTCGAAGGACGCGACGCTGATGGATTTTGCGAAATTCTTCGCGCCGAACGGCGCCCTGGATCAGTTTTTCCAATCCAATCTGAAGACCTTCGTCGACGTCAACCGCCCGGTGTGGACGGAAGTCGCCATGGACAACCAATCTCTGGGACTTTCGCCGGCGACCATCCGCCAATTTCAGAATGCCGCCGCCATTCGTTCCGCTTTTTTTTCCGCGGGGGGGCAAATGCCCGCGGTGTCGTTCGAACTCAAACCGATTTCTTTGGATGAGAACGTGGCGACTTTCCGCTTCAATCTGGAAGGGCAGGAGGTCGTTTATCGGCACGGCCCGGAACAAGTCACGCGGCTTCAGTGGCCGGGGCCGTCGGCCGGAGCCGGCGTTCGAGTCGTGTTCGAGGCCGTGGACGGAAGGCAGGTCAGCCGCTCGAAAGAGGGCAGTTGGGCTTTTTTCCGTCTGCTGGATGAGGCCGTGGTGCAACAGACCGAGCTTCCGGAGCGGTTCCTGGTCACGTTTCGAGTGGAGGGTTACAGCGCACGCTACGAACTGCGTGCCGGCAGCGTGACGAATCCGTTCGGGCTCGCGGCGTTGAAGTCCTTCAGCTGCCCGGATGCTCTATGAATCGACTCGCTCAAGTCGGCTTTTACGGCAAATTGCCGGCTCTTGGAGATTTCGTCTCCCGGCGTCTTCCCCGGCATTTCATCGATCATTGGGATCAGTGGTTGCAGAGCGCCATAGCTGCCAGCCGGGAACAATTACGGGATTCGTGGCTGGATGTTTATCTGACCAGCCCGATTTGGCGTTTCGGGCTGAGTGCGGGCGTCTGCGGGACTGACGCCTGGGCCGGCATTTTGATGCCCAGCGTGGACAAGGTCGGACGGTATTTTCCGTTGACCTTGGCGGTGCCCGTGGCCGAACCGCAGAACCTGCCTTTTTTGTTCCGCCGGGACTGCGGCTGGTTCGCGGCTCTGGAAGCGCTGGCCTTGTCCGGGCTGGAAAATGATTTCGATCTCGCTGAATTCGATCGGGAGTTGGAGACATTGTCTCTGCCGGATTTCATGAAAAGCAGTTCGGGCATTAGCCGTTCTCAAAATCCGCGGGCGGGCAGATTCGCACTCCACTTCGAGATGGAAAACCTGAGTCAGGTATCTGACGTGCTTATGGGGCTCAGTGGATGTTTGCTCGACCGTTTTCTTCCGGCTCATAGCTTGTGGAGTACATCGGGATCGGAACACATCGAAGCCTCGTTCCTGGTCTGCGAAGGGTTGCCGCCGATAGACGCATTCGTCGCCCTGATGACTGGAAGCTGGGAGCAACGCGGATGGGCCATCAGTACCCGGCGCTTGCCCGATTTGCCGGCTCGGACCTCGGCTGAGCCGAAAAGCGCAGACGGAACCAGCCGACCTGCGTCACCGGAAAGCGGGCCGTCCGGACTTCGTCGCTGGCTTTCTCACGGCATCAGCGTGGTTGGCAAGCGGCGGAAAATCAACGAGGACGCATTCATCGAGCGTCCGGACATCGGCCTGTGGGCGGTGGCCGACGGCATGGGAGGACATCAGGCCGGCGATGTCGCGAGCCGTGCGATCGTCGAGGCATTGGCGGCTCTGCCCGCTACGTCCGATCTGGATGAGTCCGTAAAAAACGTCGAGTCGGCTCTGAAACGCGTGAACGACGAATTATGGGAACTGGCCCGCCAGAGTTCGACCGGTCAAATCATCGGCAGTACGGTCGTCGTGTTGTTGGCGATTGATGATCGATGCGCCTGCCTGTGGGCGGGCGATAGTCGGCTTTATCGCCATCGCGCGGGCCGATTGGAACAACTGACGCACGATCATTCGCCGGAGGGGGAGCTTTCCTGTTTCGAAATTCTGACGAATGAGAAACGGACCCAGCGGGAACGTAGCAACGTCATCACCCGCGCGGTCGGGGCGGACCCGGTGCTCGTGCTCGATATCATGACGTTCGACTTGATGGAGGGCGACGGGTTTCTGCTATGCAGCGACGGTTTGGATAAAGAAGCGGGACCGATCGAAATCGAAGAGATTTTGGAAGCCGGCGATTGCCGGGAGCGCGCGGAGTCCTTGATTGCGCTCGCTATGGATCGCGGCGCACGAGACAATGTGACCGTGATTGTCGTGCAGTCGCCTTGACAGGTTAAGACTGCGACGGCTAAAAGATAAAACAAAAAATAAGAAGACAAATAGCTTCCCGGGGGAGATATGTGGGAACTCACAGAGGAAAAGAACGTTCGGGCGACGATACCCGCACGTACTTCGATGATTCGTCGAGGACTGGTGTGGTCATGTACCATGTGCTGGATCTCGGCGGCAGCCGCGAATCCGTTGACGAGCGGAGCGACGCTGAACCAGACTCAAACCGACATGGCCAATGTCGCGTTCGACGCCTGTACTCAAAGAAACTCGCTGCTTTCCGAGGATTTCAGAGACCGCTGCGACGCTCTCGTTGGCGCCGCGATTTCCGCTTCGGATAGCCAGATTCCTACGGTCGGCTCCGAGCCGGTCGAAAATGCCCTTCAAATAGTCTCGCCGGAGCAAATTCTCCAGCACGGAACGACAGCCACCCGGGTAACTGCCGGCCAAGTGGCCCTGGTCGATTCGACCATAGGCGCGAGGCTCGCAACTTTGCGCACCGGCTTGGGCTTGGCCGGATTACAGATGTACCGAAACGGCTTATCGGCGGACCGCGCCTATGCCTGTTTGGGCAATTCCTTCGCCACCGGAGGTGCGGCCGGCGACGGCTCGTTCAGTCCTCTCGGCGTCTGGATCAACGGTAATTATCATTTCGGCGACGTCGATTCCACCTTCGATCAAAAAGGCTTTCAGTTTAAAAACTTCGGTTTTACCGCCGGCGCCGATTACCGCTTTACCGACAATTTCATAGCGGGTCTCGCTTTCACCTACGCCCGCACCAACGCGAATTTCGACCGCTCCGCCGGAGGTACGGACAGCGATGCGTACACCGGATCCATTTATGGGTCGTTCTATGTGACGGAAGGGTTCCATATCGATGCGCTCGGTTCCTTCGGCGGCATCGATTACGAGACTACCCGGAACATCAGTTATACCTTGCCGGGGTTCGAGACCGTCAATACTCAGGCTGTCGCTAATCCCGGCGGAACTCAATATTCCTTCAGTATCGGCGGAGGCTATGACTATTCGATAGCCGGGTTGACCCTAGCGCCCTATGCGCGAACGGAATACATCGGCCTGGATGTGGATGCCTATCGCGAGCGGCAGGGCAATGGTTGGGGGATGAGGTTCGACGAGCAGCACGTCCAGTCGCTCATTTCCACGGTGGGAAGCCAGATTTCGTACGCTTTCGGTTTACCCTGGGGCGTGATCACGCCCCAGCTGCGAGGCGAGTGGCATCATCAATTCAAGGATGACAAGCGGACAATCGGCGCCAGCTTCCTCGGCGATCCCGCCGCGCAGCAGTTTGCCGTCGTGACTCAAGGACCCGATCGGGATTATTACACCTTCGGCGCCGAGGTTTCGGGGGTATTTTCTCACGGCATTTCGGCATTTTTAGCCTATGATTTATTGCTGGGCTATCGCGATATCGAAAGTCACAAGTTTACCTTGGGAACTCGCGTCGAGTTCTAGCCGGAAAGTCCGCGTAAACGAGATCGAACAATAAATATTCTCGTGATCCTGGTTGAAAGCCGGAGTCGTCGAGACCAAACGAAAAAATGCTTGCGACGATCGGGGGATTATGGGCGAGCTAAACGTAGAAGCCTTTCTGACGGAAGTATCGCCGGATGCGCCTTGTGGGGAAGATCTTCAGTACGACAACGCATTCATCGCACTGGAGCAGAAAGCCAAAGGTACGCCGGAGCAACAGATCGGGGATCGGATCGAGCCGGCACAGCCGCCGAACTGGAAAGAAGTACGCCGAGACGCGATCGAATTGCTGGAGCGCACGCGCGACCTGCAAGTGATCCTCTATCTCATCCAGGCTCTTGTTCATACCGCCGGGCACCCGGGACTGCGCGACGGCCTGGCGCTTCTGGAAGGCATCGTCAGCAAGTTCTGGCCCAATCTATATCCGCTCCTCGATCCTGAAGACGACAACGATCCGACGCAGCGCGTCAACATCCTGATGGGATTATGCGACTTCGAGTCGGTATTGCGCCCGGTCGCGCTTGCGCCTCTCGTTGAGTCGCGTGCGCTCGGACGCTTTAGTCTGCGGGACGTGCAAATCGCGACCGGAAAGTTGCCACCGCCCAGCGACGGAAGCTCCTCGCCCGAGATTGCAACCATCAATGCAGCGTTCATGGACGCCGACCCGGAGGTTCTGGCGTCGACCCGCGAGGCGGTTGTCTCGAGTTTGGAAAGCATCAAGGCCATCGAAAGTTTCGTAACGGATCAGGTCGGTGTCGGCGATGCGCCGAACTTGGCTCCGTTGAGGGACTTGCTCAAAGAAGCACAGCATGTGCTCGGAGAGTATGCGGAGGAAGGCGGCGCCAGCGATGCGCAGCCCGAATCCGAGGGTGAAGGGGCGTCCGCGCACGATTCGGCCGCCAGACCATCTGCGGCTCGGCCGGGGGAAATCGGCAGCCGCCAGGATGTGATCAAGACCCTGGATTTGATTTGCGACTATTACGCTCGATGCGAACCCTCCAGCCCGATTCCCTTGCTGCTGAAGCGAGCCAAGCGTCTGGTTTTTATGGATTTCATCGAGATCGTCAAAGACCTGGCTCCGGACGGCCTTTCGCAGGTGGAGTTCATCAGGGGGCGTGACCAGTCCGAAGACGGCCAGTATTAGAGCAAATAACGAAAGCGTGAGCCCTACACTGATTCATAAATTGGCGACGCAATCGCCGTTCCTTCTCGTCCGGTTAGTCATAACCGTCGATCGCCCAGATATCAAAAATACGATATGTCGTAACAGATACGAAATATCGCAATATTGTTTTGCTTGAACTGGGTGAGTTTGATGGCTCGAATTATTGCCAATGTGAACAAAAGCGATTCAAAACAGTGTGTTGGTCTATTTCAATGGAGAGATATTGATGGTTGGCATCGTTATTGAATTTGTTTGGTCACGCTGGTCGATGATGTCGTTACTAAGGAATGAGCGGAGTGGGGTGGTAGACATGCCACGATAACCGGTGCGCTGGGGCGCGATTTCGAAGCTGCAAGCGATTTTAGCGATCGAATAAAGCCCCACGTAACCATGAAAATGTGAGATTGCTGTAGTTCTATAGCCTAAGAGGAGATTTGCCGTGGCAGAAAGTAGCCAGAAATTTATAGCTCGAAATCGCGCACCGCGCGTACAGATCGAATACGACGTGGAAGTTTACGGTGCGGAAAAGAAGGTCCAGCTTCCTTTCGTAATGGGTGTCATGTCGGATCTTTCCGGCAAACCCACAGAGCCGCTGCCCCCGGTCGCGGATCGGAAACTGCTGGAAATCGATGTCGATAACTTCAATGAGCGGCTCAAGGCCATGAAGCCGCGGGTTGCGTTTCAGGTGCCCAACACCCTCACCGGGGAAGGCAGTCTCAGCGTCGATATCACTTTCGAAAGCATGGACGATTTTTCGCCGGCGGCGGTCGCCAGGAAAGTCGAGGGCCTGAACAAGCTGCTCGAAGCGCGCAGCCAGTTGGCCAACCTGATCACCTACATGGACGGAAAGACAGGCGCCGAGGAGCTCATCGCTAAGGTAATAAACGACCCGACATTATTGCAGGCACTCGCCTCGGCTCCGAAGCCGGCGGACGAAGCCGCTGCGGACTCTTCGAGCAGCGAGGGATAAGCCATGGCTGAATTAGAAACCCAAACCTCAGCTCAGGGCGCCGAGCAGCTCGGCGAGCTTGGTGATTTTACGAGCCTCTTGAACAAAGAGTTCAAGCCGAAATCCGACCGAGCCAAAGAGGCGGTCGAGTCGGCGGTGACCACTCTGGCGGAATTCGTCCTTAAAGACGTATCCAAGGTCTCCGAGGACGCCGTCAAGACCATCCAGTCCATCATCGCCGAAATAGATCGCAAGCTCACCGAGCAGGTGAATGCGATCATGCATCACGAGGACTTCCAGCAATTGGAAAGCGCGTGGCGCGGCTTGCAGTATCTGGTAAACAATACCGAGACCGATGAGATGCTCAAGATTCGCGTCTTGAACATCTCGAAGAAAGAGCTCGGAAAAACCCTGAAGAAATTCAAGGGAACTTCCTGGGATCAAAGCCCGATCTTCAAGAAGCTTTACGAAGAAGAGTACGGGCAGTTCGGCGGCGAACCCGTCGGCTGTATCGTGGCCGACTACTATTTCGACCACTCTCCGCCGGATGTCGAACTGCTGGGGGAGATGGCGAAAGTCTGCGCGGCTGCGCATGCACCTTTCATCGCAGCGGCGGCACCGACCGTGATGCAGATGGATTCATGGAACGAGCTGGCCAACCCGCGCGACCTCACGAAGATTTTTCTGACTCCGGAGTACGCGGCGTGGCGCTCGCTACGCGAGTCGGACGACTCCCGTTATATCGGCTTGGCCATGCCGAGATTCCTGGCTCGGTTGCCTTACGGGGCGAAAACCTGTCCGGTCGAGGAATTCGATTTCGAAGAGGAAACCGAGGCGGCAGACAGCCGAAAGTATGTCTGGGCCAACTCGGCCTATGCGATGGCCGTCAATATCAATCGATCCTTCAAGCTTTACGGCTGGTGTTCGAGAATCCGCGGCGTGGAATCGGGCGGCGCTGTGGAAGGGTTGCCGGTGCATACCTTCCCGACCGACGACGGCGGCGTGGACATGAAGTGTCCGACCGAGATCGCGATCAGCGACCGGCGTGAAGCGGAGTTGGCCAAGAACGGCTTCATGCCTCTGATTCACAAGAAAAATTCCGATTTTGCGGCGTTCATCGGCGCGCAATCGCTCCAGAAACCGGCCGAATACGACGACCCCGACGCGACGGCCAACGCCAATCTGGCGGCGCGGCTGCCCTACCTGTTCGCCACCTGCCGGTTTGCCCACTACCTGAAGTGCATCGTCAGGGACAAGATCGGTTCGTTCAAGGAGCGGGACGACATGCAGAAATGGCTGCAAAGCTGGATTTACAACTATGTCGACCCGAATCCGGCCATGTCCGACGACATCGACAAGGCGCGCAAGCCTCTCGCGGCGGCCGAGGTAATCGTGGAAGAGGTGGAAGGCAATCCAGGCTATTACACGTCGAAATTCTTCTTACGGCCGCACTACCAGCTAGAGGGGCTAACCGTTTCGCTGCGTTTGGTGTCCAAACTACCCTCCGTGAAAGGCGGCTAGCAGATCGAGTCGAAGAGCTGGCAACTAGGGGGATTCGGAGGTGACGATATGAGATGACACGGCAAACTCACATTGCCCAGCGGAGCCGGACGGAGTGTATTCCATCCATGTTTGATCAAGTTTCAATCAACCAACAAGTACCAATAAGTAAAGGAGAAGACCATGGCAGTCGACATGTTCATTAAGATCGACCCGATTAAAGGGGAATCTAGAGACGATAAGCATAAAGAAGAGATCGACGTTCTGGCTTGGAGCTGGGGCATGTCCAACAGTGGCACCACCCATATGGGAAGCGGCGGCGGAGCGGGTAAAGCCAACGTGCAGGATCTGAGCTTTACGAAATATATCGATAAGGCGAGCCCGGACTTAATGTTGAGCTGCTGCAACGGCAAACATTTCGACAAGGCCGTGCTGGTGGTTCGGAAAGCCGGCGAAAAGCCGGTGGAATACCTGACCATTACCATGGAGGAAGTCCTGATCACCTCGGTTTCTACGGGCGGCTCCGGCGGCGAGGACCGCTTGACCGAGAACGTCACGCTCAATTTCGCCAAGGTCAAGGTGAAATACATAGAACAGACCGAAAAGGGCGCGGAAGGCGCCAAGCCGGAGATGGGCTGGAATATTGCTGCGAACGTAAAACAATAAGTTTGCGCGGTATTTTTCGGCAGTGCCCGCCGCTGAGCGGGCACTATTCATCCCCTCAATTTCTCCCATCCGCCTATGTCAACCATCGCTGCTGAAGAAAGTCTTCGGGAAGGCCGCCTGGAAGATGCGCTAGCGCAACTCCAGGACCAGGTCCGCCAGAATCCTGCCGAAGCGAAGTACCGGATTTTTCTCTTCCAGTTGTTGGCCCTAATGGGGCGCTGGGAGCGCGCTCTCACGCAGTTGAGCGTGTGCGGCGATCTGGATGCGGCCAATCTCGCAATGGCGCAGACCTATCGCGAAGCCATACGATGTGAAGTCCTTCGCGAGAAAGTTTTCCGCGGGGAGATTTCTCCGCTGATCTTCGGCAAGCCCGAGCGATGGATCGCGCTTCTGATAGAAGCATGCAAATGCGCCGCGCAGGGAGATTATCCGATGGCGATCCAGTTCCGGGATCAGGGTTTCGAATCGGCGCCGGGGACGTCCGGTACCATCGACGGGAAGCCGTTCGAATGGGTGGCGGATAGCGATAGCCGTCTGGGACCGGTTGTGGAAGCCATAGTTAACGGTCGCTACTACTGGATACCTTTTTGCCGGATTGCCCGCATCGAACTCGATCCACCCAGTGACCTTCGAGATTTAGTCTGGCTTCCCGCACAATTCACCTGGGCCAACGGCGGTTCTGCCGTGGGTCTGATTCCTTCCCGTTATCCCGACTCGGAAAAAGCCGATGACGTAGCGATTCGCATGGCCCGGAGAACCGAATGGCAAGAGCCGGTCGAGGGCTACTCGTTGGGCATGGGACAACGCGTATTGGTAACGAACGAGGGCGACTTCTCGCTGTTCGATGTTCGAGAAATTGCGATGAATACGGACACGATCGAAAACGATGGCTGATCTCACGCCGAAGGAACGCCTGCAGCCGTCGCTGCTGGATCGCCTTACCGACGACGAACCGGACAAACAACAGGAGTCCCGCGACCAGCGGGTGATGAATATACGGAATTTGCGCCACAGCGTATTGCGCGACTTGGCGTGGTTGCTGAATACCACCGCCATGGAGTCGCTAGTAGATTTGGAAAAATATCCTTTCGTGGAGCGTTCGGTATTGAATTTCGGTATCCCGGCCCTGGCCGGCACCCCTCTCTCCGGTGCCGACCTTCCGGCGATCGAACGAAAGGTCAAACAGGCTATTCTCGACTTCGAACCGCGCATCCTGGCGGATTCAGTGAGGGTGAAGGTCGCCGCCTCGGATAGCATGAATCTCAAGGCCATGACGTTCACCATCGAAGGTGATCTGTGGGCTCAGCCGCTTCCCTTGCATCTTTACATCCGCACCGAAATCGATCTCGATACCGGCTATGCGCGGGTCAGCGATTTGAACGGATAGACTATGGACCCTCGATTGCTTCAGTACTACAACCGCGAGCTGCAGCACATTCGGGAGGTGGGTGCCGAGTTCGCCAAAGAGTTTCCGAAGATTGCGGGCCGGCTGGGGCTGGACGAGTTCGAGTGTTCCGATCCGTACGTCGAGCGCCTGCTCGAGGGGTTTGCGTTTCTCGCGGCGCGGGTTCAACTCAAAATCGACGCCGAATTTCCGCGTTTAACCCAACATCTTCTCGAGGTCGTTTATCCGCATTATCTCTCGCCAACACCCTCGATGGCCGTGGTGCAACTCCAGCCCGATCTTTCCGAGGGCGCGCTGGCCGAGGGATTCTTGGTGCCGCGCGCGACCTCGCTCAGAAGTCAAATCGGCAAAGGTGAGCAAACCGCCTGCGAATATCGGACCGCTCATGACGTCACGCTATGGCCCCTGCAACTGGTGGAAGCGCAATACCTCGCCACGCCCAGCGCAGTCGCCAATTTGGGCGTGCCGACCAAACCCGGCGTGAAGGCCGGGTTACGTCTTTGTCTCCGGACCAGCGCGGGTCTGCACTTCAATCAGCTCAAGCTGGACCGGTTGCCGATTTTCTTGCGCGGTACCGGCGAACTGCCGTTCCGTCTTTACGAGCAATTGCTTGCCGATACGCTTGCGTTGGCGGTCCAACCCGCATCGCGGCCATCGGAATGGGCCGAGATCATCGACCGGACGCCGATATCTCGGCTGGGATTCGGCGATGATGAAGCCTTGTTGCCGTTTGGTCCGCGCTCGTTTCAGGGCTACAGGCTGCTGCAGGAATATTTCGCGTTTCCGGAGCGCTATCTGTTCGTCGGGTTGAACGGCTTACAAAAGGCCGTCAGTCGTTGTGACGGCACCGAGCTCGAGGTCATCGCCCTGTTCAAGCGCGCCGAGCCTCATCTCGTCAACGCCGTCGATGCCGGCAATTTCTCGCTGTTCTGCACGCCGGCGATCAATTTGTTTCCGAAACGCACCGATCGTATTCACTTGACCCATTTCGTGCCGCACTATCATGTCGTGCCGGATCGAACGCGACCGATGGATTACGAGGTCTATGGCGTCAGCGAAGTGACCGGTTACGGAGCCACGCCGTCCGATGAACGGGAGTTCTTGCCGTTCTACGGGTCCAGGAGCGGTTATCGGCGGCGCGACGAGAACGCCTATTACACGCTGCATCGTGAAAAGCGCGTGTTGTCGTCCAAGCAGCGCCGGCAGGGGATGCGCTCCAGCTATATCGGCAGCGAAGTTTTCATCTCGCTGGTCGATGCGGCCGAAGCGCCGTATCGCGGCGATCTGAAACAATTGGGCATGGAAACGCTCTGCACGAATCGCGATTTGCCCCTGCTGATGCCCGTCGGCATGGGCGCTACCGATTTTACCTTGCAGACCGGCGCTCCAGTGCAAGCGATACGGTGTTTGGCCGGTCCGACCAAGCCGAGGCCGTCGTCCGCCGACGGCGAAATGGCGTGGCGTCTGATCAATCATCTGTCGCTCAACTATCTGACGCTGACGGATAGCAGCGAGACCGAAGGTGCGGCGGCGCTTCGCGAGTTGCTCGCCCTTTATGCGGATCCGAATGATGCGACGGTACGCCGTCAAATCGAGGGCGTTCTGTCGATCGGATCCAAGAACGTGGTTCGTCGGGTGGATGCTGCCGGTCCCATTGTATTCGGGCGCGGCTTGGAGATTGCCGTCGAGTTCGACGAATCCGCATTCGAGGGCTCCGGCTGCTTTCTTCTGGGGGCCGTTCTCGAACAATTCTTCGCCCGTTATGTATCGTTGAATTCGTTCGCTGAAACGTCGGTAAGGACGGCGGAACGAGGGGAGATCATGCGATGGCCGCTACGTATCGGGCAGCGACACACGATCTGATCGAGCTCCTTCGCCGCGAGCCCTATCGCTTCGACTTCTTCGAGGCATTGCGGCTGATCGAGTGCCATTACGCGGACAAGCCGAGATTGGGGAAATCGGTTAAAGCCACTGATGATCCGATTCGGTTGAGTCAACAGCCGGAACTCGAGTTTGCGCCGTCGACCCTGGCTTCGTTCGCATCCGGCGCGGACGGTTTTCCGCCGCGTCTGTCGGCGCGTTTTCTTGGGCTGTTCGGACCCAACGGACCCATGCCCCTGCATTTGACCGAGTACGCCCGCGAGCGGGTCCGGCATCATGGCGATCATACGTTTTCGCGTTTCGCGGATGTGTTTCACCACCGGATGCTGTGCCTGTTTTATCGGGCTTGGGCCAATGCCCAGCCTACGGTGTGCCACGATCGCCCCGAATCGGATCGCTTTGCGGCTTATTTGGGCTCCTTTTTCGGGATCGGTGTTCCGTCCGTTCAAAATCGGGACGCCATGCCGGATCGGGCTAAGCTTTACTTTACCGGTCTCTTGGCCGGACAAACCAAGCATCCCGAGGGTCTGCGCGCACTCATCGGCGATTTTTTCGGGATCAGCGTTAGCTTGCGGGAATTCGTCGGCGAATGGATGGAGATCGCGACGCACGAACAGTCCCGGCTTGGAGTTTCGCCCTGCAGTGGGTCCTTGGGGTTGTCCGTAGTCGTGGGCGCCCGGGTTTGGGGTTGCCAGCATAAGTTCCGAATCGTGCTGGGCCCGATGGGAATCGATCGATATCGGGCGCTGCTGCCGGGCGGCGAAAGTTTGGTCGAGTTGATCGCCATCGTACGCAATTACGCCGGGGACGAACTGGTTTGGGATCTGAATCTGGTTCTTCGATATCAGGAAGTCCCATCTTTGCGATTGGATGGCAGCGCGCAACTGGGCTGGACAAGCTGGCTGGGGACGAGACAAGAAGAAAAAGACGCAGACGAGTTGATGCTGAATCCGTTTTTTCGGTGCTCGGCGCTTTGATTCGCCTGCCTGTACAGAGTTGAATTTTCTAAACGATTAAAAACACCGGATCTAGGGGGATCGCTTCATGGGAGAAATCAGCCGGGTCAAGCTTTTCGGCAAGCTTAACCGCATTTGCTACAAAGCTATCGAAAGCGCGACCGTGTTTTGCAAATTGCGGGGCAATCCGTACGTGGAATTGGTGCACTGGCTGCATCAATTGCTTCAGCTTCAGGATTCGGATTTGCACCGCCTCATCAAGCAGTTCGGCATCGATCCGGGCCGCCTCGCCAAGGATTTTACCGAGTCGCTCGACCGCTTGCCGCGGGGAGCTACGTCCATATCCGACCTGTCGTCGCACGTCGAGGAGGCGGTCGAGCGAGGATGGGTATACGGAACGCTAATGTTCGGCGAAAACCAGGTCCGCTCGGGCCACCTGCTCGTCGGCATTTTGAAGACTCGGGGGCTGCGCGGCGAACTGGTCGGCATTTCGAAAGAATTCGAAAAGATCGGCCTCGAAACGCTGACCGAACGGTTGGCTGAGTTTGTTGGCGGTTCGCCCGAAGACGGATTGGCCGCGACCGACGGATTTCAGGCAGGCGGAGCGGCTCCTGGCGAAGCGAGCGGAGCTATATCGCCTGCTGCCATGGGCAAGCAGGAGGCGCTCAAGCAATTTACCGTCGACCTGACGGAACAGGCGAGGCAGGGAAAGATGGACCCTGTCGTGGGACGCGACGAGGAGATCCGCCAGGTCATCGATATCCTTATGCGCCGTCGTCAGAACAATCCCATCCTGACGGGCGAGGCGGGCGTCGGCAAGACCGCGGTCGTCGAAGGATTCGCCCAGAAAATCGTGGCGGGCGATGTGCCGCCGCCTTTGCGCGATGTGAGCTTGCGCACCTTGGATGTCGGGCTCCTCCAGGCCGGGGCCAGCATGAAAGGGGAGTTCGAGAATCGATTGCGGCAAGTCATCGAGGAGGTCCAGGCCTCGCCCAAACCGATCATCCTCTTCATCGACGAGGCTCATACCTTGGTTGGCGCGGGCGGAGCTGCCGGTACCGGCGATGCCGCCAATCTTTTGAAGCCAGCCTTGGCGCGCGGCAACCTGCGCACGGTGGCGGCGACGACCTGGGCGGAATACAAGAAATACATCGAAAAGGATCCGGCATTGACGCGCCGCTTCCAGGTCGTCCAGGTGCACGAACCGAGCGAAGAGAAAGCCATACGCATGATGCGCGGCGTGGTTTCCGTGATGGAAAAGCATCATCGGGTGCAAGTTTTGGACGAGGCGCTGGAATCCGCCGTCAAGCTTTCGCACCGTTATATCCCGGCGCGTCAGCTCCCCGACAAAGCCGTCAGCCTTCTCGACACCGCCTGCGCCCGCGTTGCCATAAGCCAGCACGCGGTGCCGCCCGAGGTGGACGATTGCCGAAAGCGCATACAAGCACTCGAAACCGAGCTGGACATCATCGGCCGGGAACGTTCCGTAGGGATCGACACGACAGCCCGCGAAAACCGCGCGCTAGCCGAACTGGAGGCCGAACGTGAGAGGCTGGCGGCGCTGGAAGGCCGCTGGAACTCCGAAAAGGAAGTGGTCGAAAAGATTCTGGCCCTGCGTCAGCAACTTCGGGAGCAGACCGGAAAAGTTGAAGGCACCGGCAGCTCCTTGGAGCAGGCGGCGGAACAGGCGGAACCCGCACCCGCCGTCGACCGGGATGCGCTGTTGTCCGAACTCAAGGACCTGCAAAGTCGGCTGCACGCGTTGCAAGGCGAACATCCGCTGATCCTGCCCACTGTCGACGGCCAAGCGGTCGCTTCCGTAGTCCAGGATTGGACCGGCATTCCCGTCGGACGCATGGTTAAGAACGAGGTCGAAACCGTGCTGAAGCTGGCCGATATCCTGGAACAGCGCATCATTGGCCAACGCCACGCCTTGGAAATGATTGCCAAGCGTATTCAGACCTCCCGTGCCGGTCTCGATAACCCCAATAAGCCGATCGGCGTCTTCATGTTGGCCGGCAGTTCGGGCGTCGGCAAGACCGAAACCGCCCTGGCTTTGGCCGAGGCTCTCTACGGCGGCGAGCAGAACGTCATCACCATCAATATGAGCGAATATCAGGAGGCGCACACCGTATCGACCCTCAAGGGTGCTCCGCCGGGTTACGTCGGTTACGGCGAGGGTGGCGTTCTGACCGAAGCGGTAAGGCGTAGGCCCTATAGCGTGGTGTTGCTGGACGAAGTCGAAAAAGCCCATCCCGACGTTCACGAGATCTTCTTCCAAGTATTCGACAAGGGCTGGATGGAGGACGGCGAAGGCCGGGTGATCGACTTCAAGAACACCCTGATTCTCCTGACTACCAACGCGGGGACGGACCTGATCATGAATCTGTGCAAAGACCCGGAACTGATGCCCGAACCCGACGGCATCGCCAAGGCTCTGCGCGAACCCTTGCTCAAGGTTTTCCCGCCTGCCTTGTTAGGCCGCCTGGTCGTCATTCCTTATTACCCGTTGAGCGACGAAATGATCGGTGCCATTGCGCGGCTGCAGCTCGGCCGCATCGAAAAGCGCATCCGGGAAACCCACAAGGTGCCGTTCAGTTATGACGACGAGGTGATCAAACTCATCACCAACCGTTGCACCGAGCTCGAGAGCGGCGGGCGCATGATCGACGCGATTTTGACCAATACCGTGTTGCCGAGGATCAGCGAAGAGTTCTTGATCCGGATGATGGACGGGAACGCCATAGAGCGGGTGCATATCGACGTGCAGGATGGACAATTCGGCTACCGGTTTGAATAAAAAATAAGGCCGCGACAAAGTCTCGGCAGCATCCTCGTGGTGACCCTGTTGCTACGAGTCTGTAATCAAAACAAGAGTACGAACCTGAGGGGGAAATTCGGATGGACGTGTTCACCGAAGTCTATGACAAGAGTATCGAGTTGCTTAAGACGTCATCGCTGCAAAAGGACTGGAAAGACATCGAGTCCGGATTGAAGAAGCTGCTTCAATCCGATGGTCCGTCGGTCGATGCCGCACCGGTACTCGACAAGCTGCGCAAGCAGTTGGAAGAAGCCGCGAAGGGGAAAGCCTTGAGCGGCCGCGCGCAGTCCCAGGAGATCCTCAGCGCCTGTCAGACCGGCAGTTCCGGCTACCAAGACCGTGCGGCGTGCATCAAGCAGTTCCGGCATTTCTATCTGGTGGCGAAGAAAGGTAACCAGAGCATATGGGTTGTCGACTCTCCGAAGCACTATGGCAAGTGGACCTATGATCTCTTCGCCGGGAGGAACGAAGCCCAACTCAAATCGGATCTCAACCACTGGCGCGAGGTGTTCGGTGAGGGTAATCGGAAGATGATGTCCGAGGCGCTTCAGCTCGCCCGCAAGTGGAGTTCCGATGTGGAGGTCAAGCTGAGCGGCAAGTCCGGGGATGCGAACGACACGATCCGCCGCTGGTTTCACACCGACGGTGCCAAGGCCGGTGATCTCGATGCCAGCCGGGGCAAACTGCTCGACGGATTCAAGAAGATCACAGCGGCCTGTAATTCCGGCAAGGTGATATTTTCCGACCGTCCCCACAAGCGCGCGGACGGGTCGATGAAAAACACCTTCGCCTCGGTCAACAGCTTGGACGTCATGCCGGTGATCTACATTTACGAATTGTTTCTGCGCACCGGCAAGCGTACGCGTCTCGGAAACATTCCGAAGCTGTGGCTGTGCGCCCTGACGGTAGTCCACGAATTATCCCACAAGCTGGTTAAGACCGAAGACATCCGTTACGACTACGACGGACTCAAGCCCGGCAACGGATTCAAAACCGAAGATGCCTTGAACAACGCCGATAGCTGGGCTTACTTCGCCGGTGATCTTGTCGGCGCGATTCCCAAAAGTGCGATCAAGGAAGCACTAAGCTAAACCAGACGATTGCCCCATGTGCACACTTTTCCGGCAAAGACTTTGTAAGCTCATCATCGTGGCTGCGACGGTGTTTCCTATATTCGCATGGGGCGACGCAGCTACGCTGCCCCAAATAAAGGAGTCAGGCATGGAATCTTCCAAGAGACGTGCGCCGGCGGCGAAGCCGGTCACCCACAAAGGCATACGCTACGAGCAACTGCGTGCGGCGCGCTCACGAGGCTTCGGACAGAGCGGCGGCGTTATCGCGGCGGTCGACGAAGCCAGCGGTCAGGAACTCTGGACCTTGCAATTGTATACCACGCAGTACGACCCCCACGAGGAAACCGATGCACAGGAGGTTTATATCGAGGAACTGCGTATCGATAAGAAGTCCGAGACGTTGATCGCACGCGACGAGCGCGGGCGCACGTTTATAGTCAATCTCAAGGATCGCACGGTCACCGAAAAGCACTAGGCGACTGGGGCGTCCGACGGGCTGGAGCGCGGCGCAGGACGCACGAACACGGCGAATTGGCTCGGGTTTTCTGATTCGCTCGATGGAGGCGAATCCCATCGATCGAGGGCACTGAGTGTCCCGGATCAGGGATTTGGGTACGGGTTCGGGTCATTTTTTCAAAAAACGCGGCATAAAATGCTGCACGTGAGCCCCGACGGGGATTAGGAGAAAGCATGGCCGAGCAGACTGCTCGTGATTTGGTGGCGTACAAGAACTACACGCCGACGGGTCTCACTGAGACGAGACTAACCAGAAAGCTTACCCTGGACCAGGAGTGGGTATTCGGTGGATCGGGCGGCGTCGATATCATGATCAAGTTCGACAAGAACTTTTTCAAAAAGCACCTGTTTACTTACTCCAAGAAAACCAATGAGGTCGCACAGATCGCCTTCTTCCTCTCAAAGGAGGCCGGCGACCCGCCCGGCAGAGAAATGGACTTCTGGCTCCAGGCCGAATTGATCAAGCTCAATCAAAAACTTCGGAAGGCGCTGGAACACCGTGCAGAAGCCTATCGGTGCACTTGCGGGCACTATCTGATCTCTCACGCCTGTACAAACTGCGGGCATGGCCCGGCAAAACACAAGACCGGGAGTGGGGCGAATTGCGCATGCAAGGAAGACACTGGTGCCGGAATAAAATGCGGCTGCACCACCTATACCAACAGATGTGTCGAATCCGGCTGCGCTTGCGGCGGGTTTACGAATACACCGACAGGGGCGTACGCAACATCCCGAAGCAATAGCGGAAAGGGACCCGATAACCCTTTGCAAGGAGCTCCTACGCAAGTAAATACGTGCATTATTCTCGACCGGATACCCATGGAAAAATTCAAAGACGTGGTCATCAAATCGTTCGAGACCGCAGAAACGACATCCCACACCTGGGCGATCAATACCGAAAAACACCTGACATGGGATTTCGGAATCGCAAACTGTGTGGTCAATGCTTCGCTTGGGCAAGCTCCGAAAGATTGGACAACCAGCACCGGTGTAACGGTATCGGCCAAAAAACTCAGTTTTACCCCGGCCAGCAGCGGAAAGCGGGACCTGTACACTTATCAGGTTTTCCACTTGAGCAATTGACGCGAGATACCGGTATAGCGGACTTACAAAGGCAATCTAGGATGTCCGAGATATCCGGTGTAAGGTCCGTAGATCAAGGCCAAACCCATCCTGTGTATCATCCGGATCGTATTTCGACCCCAGAGATGCATAGGATGAGCTAAGTAGCTTCTATAATTTCCTCTTGTGTTCCTTTAATCCCGATTCATTTTCTATTAGGCGTTATTTCGAATGGAGATTACATAAATGCCGCTAGCACAACCGAATACGAGAGGAGTATTCCCGGCGACGATGGGAGGGCAACCCATACCCGAGATAAAGGTCGCGGATAATACTGCATTAAGCGATATGGAAGATATCCATTTTGGTATGAATATCGATGAGGCCGTCAATGCCGATCTTTATCGGGATCTCGATCGCGGAAATCCGGTGGAGGCCGACCTTGTCGGCCTTGGCGCAAGAACCATCGATATCAAGCGGCGCGGCGGGAGAACCGCGGAGGATGACTGGGAAATACACTGGGGAAATGCGAGAGCGCGCGGGCTCAAAGGCATGGACGACACGAAGTTCCAAAACTTTAACCAGGCTAGGCCCATTAAGCACCGCCAGTTTCCGGCGGGTGCGCATCTGGGCGGCGTCGACGTAGGGGGAACGAACAAAGAATATAGCCTCGGTGCCACCACAAAAGCGGATACCGAAGGCCTTGAAATGGGTACGAGGTGGTCCAAAACCGCGCTTGAATATTCGCTGGCGCATGGCGGCGGAAAAATCCATTTTCACCTGGACGGAATGGGTGAATTATCCGGTATTTTCGATAAAACCGGGGATTATGGCTATAACGTCACCAGCCGCGAACTGCGGTACGTCAAGAGATTCTGGATGAGATTCCAGCATAAGGTGATATTTTATAACGGATATACGGCCGCTCTATTGCCGGTGATTGTCTGTCCTCCCTGGATACCGAACTGGGAACCGGATAGCGCGACGAACACGTGCCGGGTATGCAATAAGGAATTCAGCAGAGTATTTCCGGTCCGGTGGCGTCATCACTGCCGCTTGTGCGGCAAGAATGTTTGCGACGTCTGTTCGCCCGACCGCGTCCGGTTGACGTTTCCGGTTCAGCGGCCCGGGCACGTACGTGAAACCGGCCCGGTAAGGGTCTGTAGACCCTGTTATTTGGCCTTCAATCGTGCGCTTCCCGCTCCGATATAAGCGTCGGCGATGCTGAAAAAGAAAGGCCCGAATTTCCACGCTCTGTACTATTCCGAAAGTTGATCTATGTTGGACGACGAACCGTCAGATTTCCGCATCGAGGAAGTAACCCCCGAGTTGGCGTTGAGCGGTGCGATTCGCTTGCTGCAAGCGAATCGCCTCGATGACGCCGAGCGGATTTTCAGCGTACTACTGGAGAATTATCCGGACATTCCCGAAATTCTTCATTTCTACGGCATCCTCGCGCATCGGAGAGGCAGAGACGATCTGGCCGTCGAGTCGATCGAAAAGGCCATCGCCATTGCGCCGACCTATGCCGATGCGTACAACAACCTCGGCAACATCTATAACAAGGCCGGCAAGCCCGAAAAGGCGGTGGACGCCTACCGGCGCGCGATCGAGCTGAATCCCGGAAACGTTGCTGCGCACAACAATCTCGGCACCGTTCTCAAGGATCTGGAGCGCTTCGAGGAAGCCGCGGAGCAATTCGCCAAGGCGATCGAACTGATGCCGGACAACGCCGAGCTCTATCACAATTTCGGAAACGTATTCCGGAAGCAGGGCAAATTCGGGGAGGCCGCCCAGGCTTACCGCAGAGCGATCAATCTCCGGCCGTACCGCTCGGACGATTACGAAAATCTTTGCCATGTGCTGTACCTGCAAGGCTTGGTCGAGGAAGCATTGCCCACGATCCGTCAATGGCTGGAACACGATCCGACCAATCCTCTGGCGCTGCACCGGCTGCATTCGTATGCCGGGACGGACGTCCCGGCGCGCGCTTCGGACGACTACGTCCGCATGACGTTCGACAGCTTTGCCGATAGTTTCGATTACGTGCTTAAGGGACTCGACTATCGGGCTCCGGGTTTGGTCAAGGAAGCCGTCGCCGCATTGTACGATCGGGATCGAGTCGACCTCGAAGTGCTCGACGTCGGCTGCGGGACCGGGCTGTGCGGGGAATTCTTGCGTCCTTATGCGCGTCGGCTGACCGGCGTGGATCTGTCCGTCAAAATGCTGGAGAAGGCCCATGCCAGACGGCAATACGACGATTTGATCGAGAGTGAATTAACAGCCTACATCGGACGGCACACGGATCGGTTCGACCTGATCGTCTCCGCCGATACGCTGGTTTATTTCGGCGATTTGAGCGCGGTTTTCGAGCGGGTAGGGCGGGCACTGCGCCGGGGCGGATACTTCATTTTCACGGTGGAACGTAACGACGAGCGGCCGTCCGAAGGGTACAAGATCAATCTCCACGGGCGTTACAGCCATACGGAGGATTACCTGCAACGTGAGCTGGAAAGCGCCGGGCTTTCCCTTCGGAGGGGCGAGCAGCAGATGTTGCGCTACGAGGCCGGTGTGCCTGTGGAAGGGTTTCTGATCGTTGCCGCGCGGTCTTGAATTCGGTGGTTGCTCGCTGCGACCGGAAAGGTGTCTCGGGCGGAATCGCCTGAAATCATCGGTCTATATCCCAGGTTTGTTAGTATTCGACAAATTGTCTCCAATCATTCTAATGGGTTAGTTTTATGTCGTTCACCCAGGATTTCCGCTCCGCTTCCGTAACGAGTCCTTTGGGCAAAGACGTCTTGTTGTTCTTCCGAATGCAGGGGCGGGAGGAATTCAGCCGTTCGTTCGAGCTTGAAGTGGATTTGCTCAGCGAGAATCGGAATATCGCCGCCAAGGACGTTCTGGGAAAGAAACTGACCGTCGCGCTTGAACTTTCCAACGGGGGCAAACGTTATTTCAACGGCTATGCCGTTCAATTCAGCCAGGAACCCGATCTCGGCGAATTCGCGCATTACCGGGCGGTTTTGCGGCCGTGGCTATGGTTTCTGACGCGCAAGACGAATTGCCGCATTTTTCAGGACAAAACCGTACCGGAGATCGTCAAGGCCATTTTCGAGGAGCATGGCTTCAGCGGCGACATTCAGGAATCGCTGAGCGAAACCTATCGGCAGCGCGAATACTGCGTACAGTATCGCGAAAGCGACTTCGATTTCGTCAATCGGCTCCTGGAAGAAGAAGGCATCTACTATTTCTTCAAGCACGAAAGCGACAAGCACATTCTCAATCTCATCGATTCCGCCAATGCCCACTCGGCGGTTTCCGGGTATGCGGAAGTCCCTTTCTTTCCCCCGGAGAATCAAGAACGGCGGCTCCGGGATCACATCTTCGCCTGGTCCTTCAAGCGGGTTATTCAGCCTGGGACTTACACGGTCAACGATTTCGACTTTGAAAAGCCCAAAGCCTCCTTGATCGAAAAGACAAACCGGCCGACGGAGGACGATTACAGCAAATACGAACAATACGATTATCCGGGAGGATACGTTGCGAATGCCGACGGGTCGCATTACTCGAAAGTGCGGTTGGAGGCGCTCCAGTCGGATTACGAGCGGTTTTCGGGCGAGGGTAACGTCGCGGGCCTGGAAGTCGGAGCCTTGTTCAAGCTGATCGATCATCCCCGGCAGGATCAGAACAAGGAATACGTGGTTACCGGAATGGAATTCCGGCTGCAATCCAACCGCTATAAGTCGGCGAGCGACTCGGCCGGCGATTTCGCGGAGAAGCTCGGCATTTCCGCCATTGCCAAGACGCAGCAGTTTCGTGCCGCCCATCGCACGCCGAGACCCATGGTTCGCGGGCCGCAAACCGCCATAGTGGTCGGCAAATCGGGCGAGGAAATCTGGACCGACCAATATGGACGCGTGAAGGTCAAGTTTCACTGGGACCGCGCGGAGAATCGGGACGAGACCAGTTCGTGCTGGGTGCGGGTGTCCCAGCCGTGGGCGGGAAAAGGATGGGGAGCGATTGCGATACCCCGTATCGGCCAGGAAGTGATCGTTGATTTTCTCGAAGGCAATCCGGATCAGCCGATCATTACCGGCCGCGTCTACAACGCGGAGCAGACCGTGCCCTATGCCTTGCCCGGCAAGGCCACGCAAACCGGCATCAAATCGCGCAGCAGCAAGGGCGGGGGACAGGACAATTTCAACGAGATCCGCATGGAGGACGATAAGGGGAAGGAGGAAATCTATATCCATGCCGAGAAAGACATGAATGTGGTTGTCGAAAACAGCGCCACGCTCAAGGTCGGTTTCGACAAGAAGGACCCCGGCGATCAGACGATAGACATCTACAATCACCGGACGACGACCCTGGAGCAGGGCAACGACAAGCTGCAGCTCAAGCAGGGCAATCGGGAAGTGGTGCTGGACATGGGCAACCACACCTTGTCGATCAAACAGGGGAATCAGGAGACCAAGATCGATCTGGGCAAAAGCACGCTGGAGGCGATGCAGTCGATCGAACTCAAGGTCGGGCAGAACAGTATCAAGATTGATCAAAGCGGCATCACGATCAAAGGCATGATGGTCAATATCGAGGGAACCAGCATGGCGGAACTGAAATCGCCCATGACGACGGTAAAGGGCGACGGAATGCTGACCGCCAAGGGCGGTATCGTCATGATCAATTAACCGAGTTGTAATCTCCGAGACTGAAAAGCAAAATGACTGAACCCGTTTTCACCAAGGTCTCTGCGCCCAACGCCGCGGCCGTGTGCCGTGATATCGACCTCGACGAAGCCGCACTCCGATTGCTGAATCCCGAAATGAGCCCGGCTGGCTTTTTACGCCTCCTTATGGAAAACGCCTTGTATCCCGAGGCCGTTAAATTCCTCGCACGGGCGCTTCCGAAACGGGAGTCGACCTGGTGGGCCTGCCTATGCGCCCGCAGCGCTTTAGCCAATGATCCTGCTTCGCCAGCGATAAAACCGCTCGAACTCGCCGAGCGCTGGGTTTACAAACCCAGCGAGGAACATCGGCGTTCGGCTTTTGCTGCGGCGGAGGCGCATCAGTTCCAAGGGGCGGGGAGCTGGGCGGCGGTGGCGGCGTTCTGGAGCGGGGGCAGCATGGCTCCACCGGATGCGCCGGCCGTTCCACCCGCGGACAATCTTACCGGGAAAGCCGTTGCCGGAGCGGTCATGTTGGCTGCGGTTCAGAACGAGCCGGAAAAAGCGCCGGAAAAGTACCAACGCTTCTTGGCGCAGGGCATCGACATTGCCTGCGGCGGCAACGGCCGGTTGGCCTCCAAGCTTGCCGGTGCGAATGCGTAATGGCGCGATCGAATGACTGATACAGTGAGGGCAATATGAGCAAACCCGCGGCCCGCCTCACCGATATGCATACCTGTCCCATGTTCGACGGCCCCAAACCCCATGTGGGAGGGCCGATCACGGCTCCCGGCGCGCCCACGGTGCTGATCGGTTCTTTGCCCGCCGCTCGGGTCGGCGATGTGGTAACCTGTGTCGGACCGCCGGATACCATTGCTCAGGGTTCGGCCACGGTGATGATCGGCGGTCAGCCGGCGGCGCGCATGGGCGACATGACCGCCCACGGCGGTGTGATCGTCGTGGGCCAGCCGACTGTTCTCATCGGCGGATAAACGGATCGACCGTCATTTAAGGAATGCACCGGAAACGCGACGCCTCTCCGGCGGAGCTTAAGGTATTATCCGGTGTGCGTTCGGACCTTTTGCGCCGCTCTCCGGAATCAGGGGGATTTTTAAGTAAGTAAACACATCATTTCAGATTTTTAAAAGCCATTCATTCCACGACTTTTCTCTCGTGTGTTCGTCTGTTGTTCCCGCCGCGCCGGCTGTCCCTGCCTTCGGCGATTTAGAAAACCTCTGCGCTTGCCACGAATGTGATCTTTTGCAACGCAAGGTCCCGCTTGCGCCGGGGCAAAGCGCCCGCTGCTGCCGCTGCGGAGCGCAGCTCTATCATGCGCCGAAAGACACCCTGAACCGGACATTGGCCTTTTCCCTTGCGGCATTCATTCTGTTTTCGGTCGCCAATCTGTTCCCTATTCTGGGGCTGAGCATCCAGGGCAAGCACACGGAGGCGACGCTTCTCGGTGCCGTGCTCGAGTTGCAGAAGCAGGGCATGGGAATGATGGCCGGCCTGGTTCTGTTTACCACCATTGTGGTACCGGCCATGGAGCTTCTGGGACTGTTATATGTGCTGCTGCCGCTGAAGCTGAATAAGAAGCCGCCGGGTCAGGCCGCCGTGTTCAGATTGATTCAGGTGCTGCGGCCATGGGGCATGATCGAAGTCCTGATGCTGGGCATCCTGGTTTCCCTGGTCAAGCTCGCTCACATGGCGACTGTTCAGCCGGGCTGGTCGCTGTGGCTTTTCGGCGGTTTTATTTTCGTGATGGCGGCGACCGCTGCCTCGCTGGATAGCGAAGAGATTTGGGCGCGGTTGGGGCGGCGCTGTCCCGTCGCCACTCAGCAAAACTCAGGGGCCGGCTATTTGACGTGCCATGCCTGCGGAATGCTTTCCTATGCCCCGGCCGGGAAGCACGAGCAGCACTGCCCTCGGTGCGGTAGCGTGCTGCACGTCCGCAAACCGAACAGCGTCGGTCGATGCTGGTCTCTCCTGATCGCCGCCATGATTTTATATGTTCCGGCCAATGTGTTGCCGGTCATGTCCACCTCTTCGATCGTCGGGGCTCAAGTCGACACCATCATGAGCGGGGTGATCTATCTGTGGGTATCGGGATCGTGGCCTTTGGCACTGCTGGTGTTCTTTGCCAGCGTTATGGTGCCGCTGCTGAAACTGATGGCTCTCACTCTACTCTTGGTGACGGTTCAGACCGGATCGCGCTGGCGGCCGCTGGACCGCACCCGGCTATATCGGCTGACCGAAAAGGTCGGCCGTTGGTCGATGGTGGATATTTTTGTCGTTACCATGCTGGTGGCCCTGGTGGATGTGCGCCCTCTGGCGGCGGTCCAAGCCGGGCCCGGAGCCATTGCCTTCGGCGCCGTAGTGGTGCTCACCATGGTTGCCGCCATGAGCTTCGACCCGCGACTGATATGGGATTCCGTACAAGAAAATGTTCATTCGAGATAACGATTCAAATTCCGCTTCGAAGACCGACAAGGGCGATGCGTTGCCGACGGCGGTCGCAGCGCCGCCGAGCCGGTTCGCCTTTTCCGTCGTTTGGGTCATACCGCTGGTTGCGGCGCTGATCGGTGCCTGGCTGGCCTGGAAAGCGATCTCGGAACGAGGCCCTGTGATCACCCTTATTTTCATGAGTGCCGAGGGTTTGGAGCCGGGCAAAACGCCTATCAAGTATCGGGACGTAGAGGTGGGCAAAGTCGCCGATGTCGCCCTGAGCGAAGATCGGACCAGCGTCATCGTCACCGCTCAAATGCGTGACGGAACCGAGGATTGGCTGGTGAAAGACACCCGTTTCTGGATCGTGCGTCCGCGCGTGGTCGCCGGGAACATTTCGGGTTTGAGTACTTTGCTTTCCGGCTCTTATATCGGCTTGGACGTGGGGAGTTCGACGGAGCGGAAATACAAATTCCGCGGTCTGGACGTCCCGCCCATTCTAACATCGGATCTGCAGGGCCGGCGCTTCGCTCTCAAGGGCGAGGATCTGGGCTCTTTGGATGTAGGATCTCCTATCTATTTCCGGCACATTGCGGTTGGCAAGGTGCTGGGCTTCGAAATGGATCCTGCGGGGACCGGTGTAACCATACAAGTTTTCGTGGAAACGCCCTATGACCGGTTCGTGACCGCCGACACCCGTTTTTGGCACGCCAGCGGTCTCGACTTAACACTCGATGCCAATGGCGTCAAGATCGACACGGAGTCGCTGATGAGCATCATGCTCGGCGGAATCGCTTTCGCCATGCCGGCCGGCGACGGAAAAGTCGAGCCTGCGGTGGAAAACACGGCGTTTACCCTTTACGCCAATCGGTCCGCGGCCTTCGCGCCACCCAAAACCGAACGGCGCGCGATGGTTTTGTATTTCGACGAAACGATACGAGGGCTTTCGGTCGGTGCGCCGCTCGATTTTAGAGGCTTGCCTGCCGGAGAGGTCACCGGCATCCGGGGCGAGTGGGATACGCAGAACCACCGTTTCCGTATTGCGGTTGATATCGGCCTGAGTTGGGGTGGGATGATACGCAATCAAAAACGCGAACTTATCACCACGACCCGCGAGGCCGTGGAGAGACAGTTGAGCCGAATGGTGGAGAAAGGGCTTCGTGCGCAATTGCGCACGGGCAACCTAATCTCGGGGCAACTCTATGTCGCTCTCGACTTCTTCCCGTCTGCGCCGTCGGCACATTTGGACTGGACGCGGGACCCGCCTGAGTTTCCGACCATGCCGGGCACTTTGCAATCGCTCTCGGACAGCGCGGAACATATCGTGAAAAAACTGGACAAATTACCGCTCGACGAGATCGCCGCGGACCTGCGGAAAACCATGGCATCGTTGAATCAGACACTTAAGAGCGTGGAGCGGCTGACCTCCAATTTGGATCGCGAGCTGATGCCGGAGATGAAGACCACGATTATCGACGCTAGACGGACCCTGACCGAAGCCCAGAAGACGCTTGCCACCGACGGACCGCTCCAGCACGATGCGCGCGACGCGCTGAACGAGGTTTCCCGGGCAGCTCAATCGTTACGCGTGATGTTGGATTATCTGGAGCGCCATCCGGAATCGCTTCTTATGGGTAAAGAGAAACAGCCATGATCCGTTTTCTGTGGATGACGATATTCGTTAGTCTTTTCGCCGGGTGTGGCGGTTCCGCGCCGGCACGTTTCTATACGCTGATGCCGGCGAACGACCCGGTGGCCGCACGGGGCACTCTGAGCGATAGCGCGAAAATAATCGTGGTGGGGCCGGTGACGATTCCCGCCGCTTTGGATCAGCCCCAGCTAGTCGTTACCAAGGGCGAACATGAAGTCGAGGTTCTGGAGCAGCATCGCTGGGCAGCGCCGTTGAAGGACGAAATCACGAGCGCACTGGCCGCTCGCCTTTCCCGTCTGGTTGGCGATGCGACGGTAACCGCCTACGCCCAATCGACGTCTCTTGATCCGAATGTGCGGATTCTCATAGATATTTCCCGATTTGAACTTCGCCCGAAAGATAGAGCCGTTTTCGAAGCGCTGTGGACGATCAAAATGAATGACGAAACGGCGGTCCGCCGCGGACATACCAACGTGGCCATCCCTGCCGCGAATAGCAGTTACGTAGGGTTGGCAACCGCGCAAAGCCGGGCGCTCGACGCCTTGGCGCAGGACCTCGCCGCCGCGTTGCGAACTCGGTGACTCGATGCCCGATGTTCGTAAGCTGAAGAAATTACCCGAGGGATAGACGGGACCGGTTGGCTGAGGCTGCCGACCGATTCCGTTGAACCGGCCGGCGCTCGAAGTCGATTGTGCTGATTAGCTACGGCGGTCGTTATAACTCCCGTTACGCCTTGCTGCGGTAACGAAAGGGTTGGAGCTGCCGTTGCGCTCACCTCTGTCTTGGGGAGGACGGGCTTCGTTTACCGTTAGGCTGCGGCCGCTTACCTCCTTACCGTTCAAGGCCGCAATCGCGGCCTGAGCTTCCTGAGCGCTGCCCATTTCCACGAATCCGAAACCCTTGGAGCGCCCTGTTTCCCGATCCATAATCACATGGGCCGAGTATACCGTACCATGTGGCGCAAAAAGCTGGTGCAGATCATCGTTTCCAAGGCCGTAATTCAGATTTCCGACATACAATTTCCTGTTCACTAGATAACTCCTCAATACCCACTCAAATAACATGTGCGCCGAAGGTCAAAACATATATCCATCAATAACGGCTTCAGCTCCGCTCCTTGGTACGATAAATAAACTATCTTTCCGCACCTAATTCCATAAGTAATCGCCCGTAGGTAACTATATTCCCGTATAGCATTACGGCAGTCGCACTCTTCGGGGTATATCTGTGTCGCGACATCCGTAACGCTAATTTAACGAAAACGCAATAAATTTGGTTGACTCTCGAATACTTTCGGATCGTTCGTTGTCGTAAATCGACACCGCTTCTCAAGTAATATCGAGCCGGGTTTCTTGTTCAAGATGAGCGCCCTTAACCGCCTGTCCGGACAAGATCACTTGTTTGATTCCGTTTTTGTCAATATGAACCACGCTTTCCTCGCGTTTAAATGTCTCGGGGATAGCCGACTCATCATCGAGAATTACTTTCGGCGGATTTTGTTTGACTTTGATAATGAATTGAGGACTCCTGATTTCGCGTATATTGATACGTTCCATCTGAATCTTGAGATATTGCCTTAAACCGGCCGCACGAGTTTCCAAGGCTCTGCGTCGCCGGTTCATCCGCTCTTCGGCCTGACGAATCAGTTCGGCTTCGCCCTCCATGTGCAGGAGGGCGGCAGCGATGTTCCATGCTTTAAGCGAGATCTCGCCCGTAAGTGCTTCCAATGTGTCGTTGATCACATCCGGAGGCAAATCCAGATCCGTAAGGTTATTCAAGGCTTCCTGGTATTGCTCGGCAATCTCATAAAGCTTTGTTTCCACGCCGCTTACCCCTTCTCAGTCGCGTCCGGTTTAGCCCAGTCTTCCAATTTCTGAACGAGCCTATCGTAGACTTCAGGCGTCAACTCTTCGAACGCGTTCAACTTGTTCTTGCTCGCGGCTTTGACCCAACGCAGCACGCGCTCGCGGTCCAAGCCGAGTTCCTTGATCCGTGTCTCCAATTGCTCGATCTGTGTGAGGGAAAGGCTGCAGAATCTGTAGCCCCGGCCGCCAACTTCCGAAGACGGTGTCGATTCGGCCGGAATCCGATCGTTGGCATCGCCTTCGCCCTCGGTGAATTTGCCGGTAGTAACAGCGGCTTGTGGCTTCGAGGCCGGCCCTAGCTGCATGTCCTCAAGGTCTTGCGTAAACACTTCGCTTAAGCCCGCCATCCGCAGAGTCGCATCGATATGCGCCGACTTTCCCGCCATCTTGAGGGCTTTATTCAGGTCCCCATTGTCCTGCTGCACGCTGCGTGCTCCAATGCCTTCCGCGACCGTCCGTTCCTGACTGTCTCGCAGTTCGCAGCGGAGAATGATCGTACCGAGACGCTGTCCCGACAGGGCGGCCTGCTCATAGGCGGTGAGATTGGGATAATGCACCGTCACTCCGAGCATCCCGCAAATTTTTTCGGCACCCGGCTTGAATAGACTCGGCTTGCTCCAGTGGCTGTTGATCGGGCACGACTCCGCTTCGCCGCGCCTGGCAAAGGCGCATCTTTCCCGATTGAAGAGGTGAATGCGGCCGTAGTCCGTGCCTTCCACCAAGGCTTCCCTTATCCAATTGAGTATCGCCGCACGATTATGCTTGCGCCGCGCCAGTCCCGCTTCGAATACATCATTCGGCAAATCCAGAGGGGAAACGCTCGGTAGTTCGGCCTTTGCCGTTTTCCTCGCGACTTTTCGCGCTGTCGGCTTTTCGGGGCTCGCCACGGGCTGTTCTTCGTGTTCGAGATAGGCCGTGGACGGAATCGAAGCCGCTGGGGCGTCTACGGTGTCTTCGCGTTCTTTTTCGTGATTCATAACTTGGTTACTCCTGCCGTACACATCACCTTTAATGCATTTCCCTGGGGCAAGGCTTGCTTGCGGGGTGCTATGGCGTTGTACCGCTCGTCTGGGAAGTAGAAAAAAGCTGCCGGAATATCCGGATCGAAGAGTGGTTATTTAAGGCGCCTCAGGTTACTGCCGACGCATCACAGCGCTGTCCTATGGTGGGGGTGGAAGATTGGCACTGGGGAATCGCTCCAAAAACACTTACAGTGACAATTTGCGGCCGAGATTTAGCGGGAAGCGACGTTGAGCCTGGCGCAAGACAATAGGTCAGGACCGAAGGCTAAGACTTGATTCCGGCTTGATTTAGGCAAAGTTATGCTCTTTAGATGCTGTGAATAAATAACCGGTTTTCCATGTAACATTAAACAAAATCCGGCGGCGAAAGTTCCCTCAAGAATTAAAGAAAAATGTGATAATACAAAGAGTTGTCTTGGCTATGGCGGGGCAGCCAAGGGCTCGTTCGGATCTAAAGGACGTTGCGTTGGATTGACCTCGGAAAATACTTCGCTTGTCGGTCTATAGGTCGATTGCCTAAACGCATTGTGATCGATCATGAGGTTGAGGAACCTTCGTATCTCGAGTCACCATTTCTTTGGCCGGGGTGGTTTCGTTCTTGGTTTGATGTTGCTAGCGCCTTTGTGGAGTGGAGGAGGAATGGCGGGAGCGCTCGAAGACTATGTTAATGCGCCGGACACCGCGTACCATTGGCGGTATGAGTCGGAAGCCCAAGAACCGTGGGGAACGCTGATCCGTTTGGAGTTGATATCCCAGAAGTGGCGTGGCGAAACGTGGAGCCACGGTCTTGTGATCGTCCGGCCGCTCGAGCTGCGTAATCCCAAGACTGCCTTTCTTCTGATAACCCACGATGGTGCCGCCAGCATCGATCTGTTGAAGACGGTGGCGGAACGAGCCGGAGCCATTGCGGCTGCGATTACCGGCGTTCCCAATCAACCATTGTATGGGCGTAGCGAAGATGCGCTTGTCGCTTATACGTTCGATCGGTATGCGGAAACGAACGACAAGACCTGGCCGTTGCTTTTCCCTATGGTGAAAAGCGCGGTGCGGGGCATGGATGCGGTTCAGGAGTTTGTGGGGCGGACATTGAGTGTCGGCATCGAGAAGTTTCTGGTCGCCGGTGCCTCCAAACGAGGTTGGACGGCCTGGTTGACGGCAGCCGTCGATGGGCGGGTCAAAGCCATCGCGCCCATGGTGTTCGACATGTTGAACATCAAGACGCAACTGCAATGGACCGAGAAAGTCTATGGCCGGCAAAGCGAGTATATCCACGATTACACCGATCTGGGGCTGCATCGGGCCCTGGACGACAGTCCTCTGCAGCGGTTGCGCGTGTGGGTGGACCCCTACGCTTATCGCGAACGTTACAGAATGCCGAAGTTGCTGTTGCTAGGGACTAACGATCCTTATTGGACAGTCGACTCGCTGCGTCATTACTGGCATGACCTGCCCGAGCCCAAACTGCTGTTCCAGGCGCCGAATGCGGGTCACGGTGCGGGTAGTACTCTGGAAGCCAGGCAGACGCTTGCAAGCTTTTTTGAAATGGTCGCCGACAATCATCCGCTGCCCAGGCTGGCATGGACGCATACGCAACGGGGGGATGATACCGAGATGATACAGGTCAAGACCAACGCGAAACCGACCGCGATACGTCTTTGGACCGCCGAGTCCTCGGATCGCGACTTTCGTAACGATGCTTGGTCGAGTCGTAGCCTGGCGCTCAATCCGGAGCGGAATGGCGCCGCCATTCTCGTGCGTGCGCCCTGTGACAAATATCGTGCGTATCTGGTCGAAGTGGAGTTGCGCTCTCCGAGCGGCCACCCTTATCAACTATCGACCGAAGTCCGGGTTCTTCCCGATCTTGCCCGCATCGAATAAAACGGTTTCGGATGGCAGCTCAGCGTATCGGGTGTCATGTCGGAGCGAGAAATTGTCGTCAGATCCCGACGTCCAGGAGCGAGATTGCTCTTTTGGCTCCAATTTATTGATGACTACTGTATTGGAATTGAGCGAGTTGGATCCGCTATCACGATAGGCGGGAATCCTGGCCTTGCCTTTGCATAAAATACGCGGCGTTTTGCAATCAAGGGGGGAGTTCCAATCCATGCGCATTTTGATGTTGAAGCCGATCCTGGCCGTATTGCTTATCGTGTTTAGCGGATCTTCCGTGGCTTCGGGAAAACATGCCCACAAACATAAACATCATAAGCACCGCCACCACAAAACTGTTCATGTCCACGAGCATCACCACCACTATTACGACGACAGGCATCGGTATGTTCCGATAGAGCGACCGGGCTTGCCACGGCTACCGGAGCTGCCTCGCCTTTCTGATTTGCCGGCGCCTCCGCTGCCGAGATTGCCGCCTTTGCCGGGCAGGTAGAATCGCTTGGTGCCTGCCCTCGAGTAATGGTCTGGATCGGCTTGATCGTTATCTCGCGGAGAACGCACTCCGCTCGAATACAGGATCGACCTCGTTCCAAGACATTTGGCTTGTCGCCACTGTAGAGATGTTATAAAGTAACATAAAAACGCAGCGCTTGAGGTCCAAGCAATGAATGTCAGGACTCCGCCTAGTCAAAAAGTGTACACGATGCCCACCCATGATCACCGCGGCTGTGTCGACCGAGCGCTCCGCGTGGCGGAGCAGCTGTGCGCCCAGCGCGAAGTTCGGCTGACGCCGATCCGCCGCAAGGTGCTCGAACTCATCTGGGAAAGTCATCGCGCGGTCAAGGCTTACGACCTGCTCGACAAAATCAAACCGTTCGAGCAAGCCGCAAAGCCGGCGACGGTTTACCGGGCCTTGGAGTTTCTGATGGAGCAGAGCCTGATCCACCGTGTGGAAAGCCTCAATGCGTTTATCGGTTGCAACTGTTCTGAGCGGAGGCACGAGCAGCTGTTGCTGATTTGCGAACATTGCGGGAATGTCGAGGAGCGACCGGGAGCCGAGGTAATGGCAGCGGTCGCGAGTGAAGTGGAGCAGGCGGGATTTATTCTCCACCGGAAAGCTATCGAAATTCACGGCTTGTGCGCCCATTGCGCGCAGGACGCGGCTGACGCCTGAGCCAAAGCGTATCGGGCCGAGAGCTGTCGACTCGCTCGAATTCGTAACGTATATGTAACGCTATAACATTAGCTCGATAGGACCTTATAAGAAACATGAACAAGCGAGTCGTCCTGCTGATGGCTTCAGCCGCATCTTTTGCTTCGTCCGTGGCAGCCGAAGAGGAATCCGTAAAAGAATTGGAGCCCGTATTGATCACCGCGCCGGTGCATAAACTGGCCGAGGAAATGGCACGTCCCTTCAATGCCTTGAAGGGTGATGAGCTGTCTCGGAAAGTTGGCAATACCCTCGGCGAAACCTTGAATCAGGAACTCGGGGTGACCAGCTCGTCTTTCGGCGCCGGCGTCGGCCAACCGGTCATCCGCGGGCAAAGCGGTCCGCGCGTGCGAGTCATGCAAGACAGCCTTGGAATTCAGGACGTGTCTACCCTGAGTCCGGATCATGCCAATGCCGTCGAGCCGATTCTCGCTGAGCGTATCGAGGTGCTGCGGGGGCCTCAAACTCTCTTGTACGGCAGCGGAGCCATCGGTGGTTTGGTCAATGTCATCGACAACCGAATTCCCGATCGGCTGCCGGAGAAGGTCGTTACCGGCGCGGCGGAACAGCGCTACAACACCGTATCCGACGAAACTACGAGTGTTTTGCGCTTGGACGCGGGGCAGGGCATCTTCGCCCTGCACCTGGATGGTTTCTATCGCGATCGGAACAATGTCGAGATTCCGGGGTTCGCCATCGATGAACAGGCGGAAGCGGCCTCGCACGGCGAGGAAGGCCATGAGGAAGCCATCGCCAATACGAAAGGATATATCGCCAACACGGACGCGAGGGCACGGGGCGGCACGGTAGGCTTCTCGTTCATCGGGGACCCGGGCTTTTTCGGATTCTCCGTCAACCGACTGGAAAACGATTACGGCATTCCGCCCGGCGCGCATAACCATGGACATGAGCACGGTGACGAAGAAGCGGAGGGGCAGGATAGAATTCGGGTCGATATGGAGCAGTCCCGCTACGATTTCAAGAGCGAGCTCTACGATC
This sequence comes from Methylocaldum sp. 14B, assembly GCF_002005105.1. Taxonomy (GTDB): domain Bacteria; phylum Pseudomonadota; class Gammaproteobacteria; order Methylococcales; family Methylococcaceae; genus Methylocaldum. The sequence continues at coordinate 54,686 of NZ_MSCV01000022.1, forward strand.
CCGCGCCTTTCGTCGAGACGCTCAAAATGCGCCTCGGTTACACCGATTACCGCCATGTCGAGCGGGAGAACGGCGCCACGGGCACCGTGTTCAGCAACGAGGCGGTGGAAGGGCGGATAGAGCTGGTTCACAAGAACGTCGGTTCCTGGCACGGAGTAGTCGGCGTGCAGGTTCAGGACAGCGAATTCTCCGCCGTTGGCGAAGAGGCGGTAGTGCCGAAATCGGATATTTCCTCCTACGGTTTTTTCGCCGTGGAGGACATGCATTGGCGCAACGTCCTGTTCGAGTTGGGGTTGCGCGTCGAAGATCAGACTATTACCCCCGATAGCTTGAAGAGCGTTTCGCACACGCCGGTCAGCGCCTCGGGCTCGGCCGTGTGGAACGTTCGCGACGATGCGGCTGTGACCTTCGCGGTAACCCGCTCCCAGCGGGCGCCCCAGGTCCAGGAGCTTTTCTCGAACGGTTTCCACGCCGCGACCAGGAGTTTCGAGCTCGGCAATCCGGCGCTTTCGGAAGAGACCTCCTACAATCTCGACCTCGGTTTCCGCTATAACCCCGGTTGGGTCAGCGCCGAAGTCAATTTGTTTCACAATTGGGTCAACGATTACATCTTTCAGCGTAGCCCCGGCACGGTTTTCAACCGGGAAACCGAGGAATTCGAAACCGTGTGCTCCGAGGAAGACGCGTGTATTCCGGTGCTGGAAAGTACGCAGTTGGACGCCACGTTCAAGGGTTTCGAGGCGAGCCTGAAGTTTCCGGTGTTCGACCAAGCGTTCGGGAAGCTGGATCTCACTTTGTTTTCAGACTACGTGCGCGGCCGCTTCGATCATGGCGGCGATGTCCCGCGCATGCCGCCGCTCCGATACGGTTTTCAGCTGGATTACGGCTTCGAAAAACTCACCGCCTTCGCCCGGCTGATGAATGCCGAGGCGCAGAACAATCCGGGTGAGAATGAAACGAAAACGGACGGCTATTTGTTGTTCAATGTCGGCGCCGAGTACCGACTGGCGGTCGCCGACTATGCCGAGCTCATGGTATTCATAAGAGGCAAGAACCTGCTCAATGAAACCATTCGCAACTCCACGTCTTACCTCCGCAATATCGCACCGGAGCCTGGCCGCGCCGGAGAATTCGGGATACGCGTCAATTTCTGATGCTCGGAATCGCCCCGAAATTCACGAAATCGGAATGAATGCCGATCGGCAAACATTTTCAGCGCCCCTCGGCACACTTTAAGCCGACAACTTTCCATCCCGCCAACTCCACGCCGCGGCGAGAGCCTGGAATGCAGAAGCACGTCCCAGAGTGTCGGTTGCCGGCGAACTTACTCAGGATGGTCGCAATCAAATAAGACAAATTTGTACCTGCATCGTGGGCTTTGTCGTTCGTCGTCTGATGCCGGCTTATGAACCGACAAGCGGTCAAAAAACGCATATCGAATAGCCGGTCGACACTCGAACACTAATTATGTTCGTTGAGACTCTCCTTTGGCCGTATGCTGCGCGGGAGTAAACTGGAGTCTAGGTCTATGGAAAGCCGCTATTTCTAGTCAGATCAAATCCAAACGGAAACCACTATGACCAACGAATACATCAATTTGACCGATCCTGAAGGCAGACGTCTTACGTCTTTGCCGGTGATCAGGGGAACGATGGGGCCGTCCGTCCTAGATATTTCCAAGCTCTATTCCGAGGTCGGTTGTTTTACCGTAGATCCCGGTTTTGCGATGACGGCGAGCTGTGCGAGTGGAATAACCTTTATCGACGGCGAACAAGGAATTCTGCTGTATCGCGGATACCCCATCGAACAGTTGGCGGCCCGCAGCAACTTTCTGGAGGTCACTTATCTGTTGTGGTATGGCGAGTTGCCGAATGAAAGCCAATTAAGGCAGTTTACCCATGAGGTCGTGCACCACACCATGATCAACGAATCCCTGAGGCTCTTTTACCAGGGGTTTCATCATGACGCCCATCCGATGGCGGTTTTAGTGGGGGTAGTGGGATCGCTTTCGGCGTTCTACCACGATTACTTGGATATCCACGATCCGAGATCGCGGGAACTGGCGGCGCTCCGCCTGGTTGCCAAGATGCCGACCATAGCCGCGGCGGCATACAAATACACCATGGGACAGCCGCAAATCTATCCCGATAATTCCCTGAGCTATACGGGCAATCTTCTGCATATGATGTTTGCCATGCCGACTCAGGTCTATGAGGTCGATCCGGTCGCCGAGCGGGCTTTGGACTTGCTGCTGGTGTTGCATGCCGACCATGAACAGAACGCGAGCACCTCGACGGTGCGCTTGGCCGGGAGTTCGGGGGCCAATCCTTTCGCCTGTATCGCCGCGGGAATTGCGGCACTGTGGGGTCCGGCACACGGCGGCGCAAACGAGGCGGTCATCAAGATGCTTCAGGAAATCGGGGATGCGAAGCACATACCCCAATACATCGCCCGCGCCAAGGATAAGAACGATCCGTTCCGCCTCATGGGATTTGGTCACCGCGTGTACAAGAACTTCGACCCGCGCGCGACGATTATCCGCGAGACCTGTTACGAAGTACTGGAAAAGCTGGCCGATACCAAAGATCCGCTGTTCGATCTTGCCCTTCGATTGGAAGAGATCGCGTTGAAGGATGACTATTTCATCGAACGCAAGCTATATCCCAACGTCGATTTTTATTCCGGCATCATTTACCGCGCTTTGAAGATTCCGATGAGCATGTTTACCGCAATGTTTGCGGTAGCGCGTACCGCCGGTTGGATGGCCCACTGGATGGAGATGATGGCCGACCCCGAACAGCGTATCGGCCGTCCGAGACAGCTTTATACCGGCCCGGTCACGCGCGATTATGTGGCGTTGAAAGAACGGGGCTAGCCTGTTTCGCATCGAATAGATCCGTATTCAGAGCTTCGCCAACGAAAAGCCGGAGCCGCATGGCTCCGGCTTCGCTTGTCGGTTACGCCGTGCCGTTCAGGCCTTCTTTCTTAGCGGCACCGCGTTGGAATCGACGATCGCCGGCCAGTTTGTTCTCCTGCCTCTCGCCTGATACTTTGCGGTAAGCGGCTCGTTCAGATAGTCGGTACCCTGGCCGTCAAAAATGTAGGTGCGATCACGGCCTTTTTGCTTGGCGATGCGGCACGCGTTGTCAGCGCTCCGGAGCACTGAAGACGCATCGCCGCTTGCGGCCGTCAAAGCCGTAATCCCGATGCTGACGCTTACCCACAAATCCTTTCCTGCCCACGACAATCGGCAGCTCCTGACGGCGTCCCGAAGATTGTTCGCCACGATCCATGCCCGCTCGATCGGACAGTTCTCCAGCAACAGACCGAACTTGTCCTCGCCGAGACTCCCGAGAATATCGCTCTGCCGCAATCGTCTTTCCAGAGCCTGCCCGACTGATTGCAGCAATTGATCTCCAGCAGCGCATCCGTAGGTCTCATTGACGATCTTGAAGCGATCGAGATCGATATAGCAAAGTACATAGTCGGATCGGTTCTCGCAGGGAGCCGCCAAGAGATTTTCCAAGCACTGCTCGAATTCGATGCGGTCGTACAAAGCCTTGTCGACGCTTGCATTGGCAACCTTGAGCAGGTCGGCTTGTTTTTTCCAGGGCTCCGAGCGCTGAGCGTCCAATTCACCCAGGCGCTGGCGATAGTACGCCAGTTGCTGTTCGACGTCCTTGTCCTTGCTGATGTCGACGAGCGTGCCCTGCAGGAACAGCGGCCGGCCGGCGTCGTCGTGAACGACACTGGCTTGGTCCAAAACCCAGCGCGCCTTGCCGTCTTGTGTGATCACCCGGTATTCGCAACGGAGCGGCGCATGATGCTCATAGGTTCCTGCAAACTGCTCGATGACCATTTCCCGGTCGTCGGGATGGACCCACTTGATCAGCCCGATGCCGAGAGGGTCGTCCAGCCAGGTTTCCGGGGCGTATCCGAACTGTTCGGTCTGCGGGCTTACGTACAATAGCTTTCCCGGAGCCTCGAGCGAAGCGATATAGGTAATCGCGGGGATTTGTTCCACTAGAGCGCGGTATTTGGCTTCGGCTTTCCGTAACTGCTCCAGGGCTTCCTCCTTTTCGCGCAAAAGTCGAGTCTGGTTTACGTTGCGGGCAATCAGGTCCGGCAATCGCCGTACGAATTCGAGTTCACCGGTTTTCGCAACATAATCCGAGACGCCGTTCTTGCACATGTCCGTTGTCGCCGCAGCTCCGTCATCGGAAGTCATCATGATCACCGGCGTGGATAATTCGCCCATATCCACGGCCATGTCGGCGAGCAGCTCGTTTATGTCGAAATCCGGCAATCGCCGGTCGACCACGATGCAGTCGGGCCTCTCGGCCCGAATCAATTTCAGCCCCAGACGGCCGGTACCGGCTTCGATGACCTCGAATCGATAGATCGAATGCTGCTCGAGCGCCTGTCGACAGACTTGGCGGCAATCGGGGTCGCCGTCGATAAGCACGAGGCGGATAATCGGTGTGATGTTAAGGGCATTCATTGTGATAACTCGTTACAGTCCTGTAGGCATGGGAAACGGTTCGTTCCGCGGCCAGATCCAGTGGCGGTGAAGGGTTAGCCTGCAATCTCGGATATTCAGTGTCTATCCCTTTTTGTGGTGCAAAACTCTAGACTAAGTTGCGGCATTCGGTAATAAGTACTGTTCCATACCGGTAACAAGAACCAATCCGCTTTATTAACCCGGCCTATAAATATAGGCCGGGTTAATCCGGGGCAGGGATGCCCCGGTGCGGCGATAAGCCGCGTGAGCCCAGGCCTAAGCGTGTACCGGCCTGGGCGGCGGCCCGAAAGACCAGGAGGGTATTTACGGGCCTGATTAATAGGTTTCGCGGTCGAACGCCAATGCCTGTGTCACATCATCTACGGTTTTCATACGGACTCAGAACGCTCCACGAATGATCCGTCTATCCCATCGATGCGCGTCCGTATTTACATTGGCCTGGCGATCGGATCATGAGCGGTGCAGGGTTTGCACAATTGAGTTCGATATGCTTTTCCGAGCATATCGCCAAAATCTTTTCCCTATCGAATGCGATTCCGATGCGTTTTAGACGCGTTTTAATGAAAAAAGCGGAGCACGAATTGATGAAGCGTTTGGTTTCGGTGTTTTCGGTCATTCTGCTGATGTTCGGGTATTCCGCCTGGGCGGCAGAGCCTTCCAGGCTGACCATCGCGGCGGCGGCCGATCTCAAGTTCGCGATGGAGGAGATCGCTAGGGCTTTCAGGAAGGAGCATCCGGAGGCAACGCTGGACCTCGTGACCGGATCTTCCGGCAGGTTCTACGAGCAGATCGTACAGGCAGCGCCATTCGATCTGTTCTTCTCCGCCGACGTCAAGTTCCCACAGCAATTGAAGGAGCAGGGGCTGGCGGCTTCCGAGGTGCGGCTGTACGCTCGGGGACGCATCGTTTTGTGGAGCGCCAAGATGAACGCGGCCGACATGAAATTGAGCGATCTAGCCAAGCCCGACATTACGAAGATCGCCATTGCAAATCCCAAACACGCCCCCTATGGCACGCGTGCGGAGGAGGCGTTGAAAAAGGCCGGTCTGTGGCCGAAAGTCGAAAAGAAACTCGTGTTCGGCGAGAATGTGGCGCAGACCGCCCAGTTAGCCGAGACCGGCGCCGCCGAGGTCGGTATCATCGCCCTGTCCCTGGCCGAGAGTCCCATGCTCAAGCCTAAGGGCGGATATTCCTTGATTCCGGAGAATCTGCATTCGCCTCTGGATCAGGGTTACGTCATCCTGAAACGGGCCGAGGACAATTCATCGGCCAAAGCCTTTGCCGATTTCGTCTCTGGCGAAGCCGGCAGAACGATATTCCGCCGCTACGGTTTTGTGCTGCCGGGTGCATCGGGCTCCTCGCCATGAGTCGGCACGTTAATCCGGTATCATTCGGGCCAGCGGCGCCTGTGGCGGCGCGGCACGGCGTAGCCGCCTTTGGCGGCGGAGCGCTGATCGGAACCCTGGGCGGTTTGATCGGGCTGGGCGGCGCGGAATTTCGATTGCCCCTGTTGATTGGGACGTTTCAATTCGCAGCTCTGGAGGCGGTAATCGTCAACAAGCTTGTCAGCTTGACGGTAGTGGCCTCGGCTTTGCCGTTCCGCACCGACACCGTGCCGTTCGCTATCGTGGCTGCGCATTGGACCGTGATCGTGAATCTTCTAATGGGCACCGTGGTGGGTGCATGGATAGGAGCGGGCTGGGCGATTCGGCTCAAAGGCGAAACGCTTTATCGAATCATTGCCGTGCTGCTGATGGTCATCGCCTTGGTCTTGCTGTTCGGCCATGATGCGAGCAGCCAGGACCGTGTGCCATTCCAGGGCATCGCGTTGACCGTCGCGGGTGTCGCGGCGGGTTTCGGCATTGGCGTCACGGCATCGCTCTTGGGTGTGGCGGGAGGGGAGCTTTTGATACCCACACTGGTGCTGCTGTTCGGGGCCGATATCAAGCTGGCCGGCAGCCTCTCCCTGGCAGTGAGTCTGCCCACCATGCTCGCGGGATTTAGCCGCTATAGCCGGGACGGGAGCTTCGCAGTGCTGGGACGAAACCGTCGTTTCGTTGGGATAATGGCGGTGGGCTCGGTGATAGGAGCGTTCCTCGGGGGCCGATTGCTAGGCATGATTCCCAGTACGGTATTGCTGCCGCTTCTGGCGCTGGTCCTGGTTTTGTCGGCGGTCAAGATTTGGCGCCACGGTTTCGAACGCAGCCGAAGTCTTTGAATCGTGGGGGGAGGGGGAGATCGGCCGTGAACCGATTGCCGGGAATCATTCTTGCCGTCGCCAGCGAAGGGGATATTTCGCTGGTTGATGTCGCAGTTGAGGAAAATACTTTGACCGCAATGTTGGTGGAAACGGCGGAAACCGCGCCCTATCTGCGAGCGGGGAATGCCGTGTCGGTCTTGTTCAAGGAAACGGAAGTTTCGCTGGGCAAGGCGCTGAGCGGACGCCTTAGCCTGCGCAACCGTCTCCAGGCCGAAGTGGTCGAAATGCTCAAGGGCGAACTTCTGGCCGAGGTCAAGCTGGATTGCGGAGGTCACCGCCTGGTTTCCATCGTCACCCGCCGGGCCGCCGAGCGGCTGGAATTGGCCGTCGGCGATCGGGTCGAGGCCTTGATCAAGGCCAACGAAGTCATGCTGGGGGAAAGCGCCAATGACGTATGACTGGCAGCCCCCGATCCTGACCCTGAAGCTCGCCTCAGTCACCACGACGATTCTGGTCGTGCTCGGCATTCCATAGGGCTACTGGCTGGCCTATGGCCGATTTCGCCTGAAGGCGGCGGCGGAAGCTCGATTGCCATGCCTTTGGTATTGCCGCCATCTGTGCTGGGCTTCTATTTGCTTCTGGCCTTCAGTCCCGGGAACGCGTTCGGCCGTTTTCTGGACGAAACCTTCGGACTGCGCCTGGTGTTCGGTTTCGAAGGGCTGGTAGTGGCATCCGTGCTGTTCAGTCTGCCGTTCATGGTGCATCCCATTCAATCCGGATTCCAGCAGTTGCCGCGCAGTCTCACCGAAGCGGCTTACACGCTCGGCCTATCGCGCCGGACAACCCTCCTTCGGATTCTGCTGCCCAACATCAAGCCTGCCTTGCTGAGCGGGGTCGTCATCAGTTTTGCCCATACCATCGGCGAGTTCGGCGTGGTGCTCATGATGGGCGGAAGTATTCCGGGCGTGACCCGAGTGGCTTCCATAGCCATTTACGATGAGGTGGAATCGCTCAACTATGCTGCCGCCAATTTTTATGCGTTCTGTTCGCCCTGAGCTTCTCCATACTGCTCGCCGTGTTTTTTCTCAACAAACGCGGCCCGAGAAGTCTGTGACACTGGAACTCTCTATACGAAAAAGCCTGCACACCGCGGAAGGCGTCATGACTCTCGACCTAGCGTTCGAGGTCGAGGTGGGGCGTTCAATCCGCTGGTCGTGAAAGTGGCGTCACCCTTCGAATCCGGCTCCGAGCGAGGATAAAGGAACTGTTCCGTCGTCGGATATCGCCGAATCCAAATGACAGCCGAAGAGTTATCTGGCGACTGCCCGCTCCGCTCGAACTGGGCTGCGCGGAACATGGTCGTATTTCAAGGGAGGTTTTCGGCAAGCTCCGGTCCGGTATGGGGGCGTAATCCTTAAGTTGAAAGGCCCGTTTCGGCGGTATGTGCTTGAGTCGCGATGAACAGTACGCAGATAAAAAGTTTCCTGTTTCTGACCGTGCTTGCGATCATCGGTTTTGGGCCGTTGTCATTGACGTGTTTGATCGGCTTGTTCATCGTTGTCAGAAGGCCCGAACGGTTTTATCAGGTCGTCGAAAATCTTTATCGGGGCACGGCCTGCGGGTCGATGGACTGCGCACCGGGGCAACACGGACACGGTTCGGAAGCAAGGAAGGCCAGAATCAAATCCTTCCTGTGCCTTTTTATCCTGCTGGTGCTGGATATCGCTCCGGTTCCGGTGGCGGGCTCGATCGGTTTGTACGTCGTCCTCATACGGCCTTGCTGGTTCAAGACCTTGGTCGAAAGAATCTACTACGGCGTTTGAGGATGCCACGGCCATCCGGTCGAAAATCCGCACGAAAGTCTCAAACAAAGCCTTTACGGTCTACCGGCTGAGGACGGGGTAACTTGCCCTCAAATTTCCCGATGAGCTGAGCGCCACGGTAATTCGTTGCCGCACGAGCTTTTACGCCGAAAACGAGGAGCTTCGATAGAGGCTTCCTCCAATCTTTGGATCTTACTTTGGACGCGGTAGGCGATCGCGGCAAGCCGCACGATCCGGGACGCTCGGCCGGGGTAACTCGAATGAGGGAAAGATAGGCGGGCTCGGGGCAGATATTCGCTCGACGGGTAGGGATCGAATCGGGCATTCTTAGGTTTTGATGCTAGAGCGTTTTCATCTCGCTCGTACGGCAAACCAGGCTTGGCGGAAGTCGTTGGCGCCTTCGGCTCGGGTGAATTGATTCAAGCATTCGTAAGTCGGCAATCCTTTGCCAATCGCAAACGGTCGCTTTAGTCGCGACCCTTCCGACGAAGACGCTCGGCCGGGACGTGGTGTCGGGAAGGGGGGCTTCGGCGCTCCAATCGCAAACGGCCTGGCCGGGAGCGCCGGCCACGCCCTTCCCGAAGACGCCGTTTGCGATTGGGAGGAATTCCCGACCTACTCGCGAGTGCCCGTACAGTCGGTATGAAAATGCTCTAAGGGTCGGCCCGACAGGCCGATCCTCTAGAACTTGGTCGCAGAACTTGCAATGAGCACTCAGGAAACACAAGTTACCCCTTTACCCATCGGCCATATCGTCGAGGTCTATGGTCCTGTGGTCGATATCGCCTGCCGGTCCTTGCCGCCTTTGCATCGGTCTTTGTATGCTGCGATAGACGACGAGCGTTATATATTCGAGGTTCATCAGCATCTCGATCCGACTCGGCTTAGGGCGATCACCTTGCATCGGACAGCAGGCTTGAAGCGCGGCATGCCGGTTTACGACAGCGAGGGCGCCTTGCGGGTGCCGGTCTCGCCGGAATGCCTGGGACGGCTCTTGAATGTCTTCGGCGCTCCGCTGGATGGCGGCGGACCGTTGCCGGACGCCGAGTTTCGAGAGGTTTTGGCGCCTCCCGCCGCGCTGCACGAAGCTGTTCCGGCCAGCCGTATCCTGGAGACCGGCATCAAGGTGATCGACCTTTTATGCCCGTTCGTGCGAGGCGGCAAGACGGGGTTGTTCGGCGGTGCAGGCGTCGGCAAGACGGTATTGATCATGGAATTCATGCACGCCATCGTCGCGTTGCATCAGGGGGTTTCCGTGTTTGCCGGGGTAGGGGAACGCATTCGCGAGGGGCACGAGCTTTGGCATGAAATGCGCAATACCGGTGTCATGGGTAACGCGGTCCTGGTGTTCGGACAAATGGACGAATCCCCCGGCGTACGGTTCCGGGTCGGCCTGACGGCGCTGACCTATGCGGAATATCTACGCGACTCTTTGGGTAAAGAAGTTTTGTTTCTCATGGATAACGCCTTCCGTTTCGTGCAGGCAGGAAGCGAGGTTTCGGGATTGCTCGGACGGATGCCGGCCACGGTGGGTTACCAGCCCACCCTAGCGAGCGAGGTTGCGGAACTTCAGGACCGAATCGTGTCGACCCATCGGGGCGGTATTACATCGGTTCAGGCGATTTATGTTCCGGCCGACGATATGACCGACCCGGCGGTAAATGCCATCCTGGGCCACCTGGACACCCGCGTGATCCTGTCGCGCGCTCAGGCGGCCAAAGGAATTTATCCGGCGGTCGATCCGCTCTTGTCCGGCAGCAAGATGATGGACCGCTATTTTCTGGGGAATCGCCACTACGCCGTCGCCGAGGCCGTGAGAGAGCATCTGGCCCGTTATCAGGAGCTGGAGGACATCATCACGATGCTGGGTATCGAGGAGCTTTCCGAAAAGGACAGGCTCATGGTTCTGCGAGCCCGCAGGCTTCAGAGATACCTCAGCCAGCCGTTCCACACGGTTGCCGAACATACCGGCATTCAGGGGATTTCCGTTCCCTTGGAGCGAACTCTGGCCGACTGCGAAGCCTTTCTGCGCGGCGACTATGACGATTTACCGGAGGATCGCTGCTATATGCGCGGAGCAATGCAGTTGTAACCGCTAGGTCGATCATCGCGAGCGCATGGGAGTCGTCCTGTACCGGACATCTTGCCGACGATCCGCACTCTGCTAGCATAGGCAGTCCAACGACGGGGGGAATCGGCCGGCGAACGAGATTCCGTTGGCCTTACCGGTCGCTGGCCCGTGCGGCATACACGATAACCAACGATAAGCAGTCGGAGCACATATTCATGGCAAAACCATTAATACAATTGGCATTGGACTCCTTAGACGTCGATCAAACCCTAAGGCTGGCCAGTCTTACGGCGCCCTATGTCGATATCTTCGAAATCGGAACGCCGTGCATCAAACATAACGGGATCGGTCTGGTTACCGAGCTGAAGAAACGGTTTCCGAACAAGCTGATTCTCGTCGATCTCAAAACGATGGATGCCGGCGAGTATGAGGCTGCGCCTTTCTATACGGCCGGCGCGGATATCTGCACGGTTCTCGGCGTGTCCGGTCTTCCCACCATCGCAGGCGTGATCAAGGCGGCCAACGCCCATAATGCAGAAGTTCAAGTCGATCTCATCAATGTGCCGGATAAGCTGGCATGCGCGCGGGAAGCGGCCAAGCTGGGCGCCCACATCATCGGCGTGCACACGGGTCTCGATGCGCAGGCCGCTGGGCAAACGCCGTTCGCGGACTTGCAAGCGATCGCCAAATTAGGCTTGCCGGTCAGGATATCCGTCGCGGGAGGAATAAACCAATCGACGGCTCGCCAAGTCGCGAAAACGGGCGCGGACATCATCGTCGTCGGCGCCGCTATCTATGGCGCGTCCTCGCCCGCCGATGCCGCGCGGGAGATCCGCGAACTGGTCGAAGGCAAGCATCATAAGTTCATCATGTCGAAGCTTGCGGGCGTGCTCGGGTCTACGGATTCCAACTACGAAGCAAGACTGACTACGATGCTGGACAGGGCGTCCCGAGTCTTTATCGCGGGCGCAGGGCGTTCCGGATTGGTTGCGAAGTTCTTTGGCATGCGCTTGATGCACGGCGGTTATGACGCTTACATCGTCGGCGAGGTCGTCACGCCGAGCATTCGAAAGGGTGATTTGTTCATCGTCATTTCCGGCTCCGGAGAAACCGAGACGATGATGGCGTATACCAAACGCGCCAAGGAAATGGGAGCCAACATCGCCTTGATTACGACGAAAGACAGTTCGTCGATCGGCGATTTAGCGGACGTCGTATTCCGGATCGGCAGTGCGGAGCAGTATCGCAAAGTGGTCGGCATGCCGATGGGAACGACATTCGAACTGTCCACGCTGCTCTTGTTGGAAGCGACCGTATCCCACATCATACATGCCAAGAAGATTCCCGAAGAGCAGATGCGCACCAGGCACGCAAATTTGGAATAACACCCGAGGAGGGAAGATTGGGAACTCCAGCGCCCCTGCTCGCTGCGTCGGATCGGAAGCGGGCGTGTTTTCGTTGAAAACGCACTGACACATCCGGCGAGTAAGTTTTTATTCGACAAGAGATTGTTCGCCGATTGGCCGCAGGTGTTCCGCCTGAATCACGCGGCTGTCGGCGAATATGCCGATTTGCCGCAGGCTTTCCGGCCCAGATTGGGCTGCTGCGCAAATGCTATTCTTTTCACTCCTTCGATACGAAAAAGAACGACGCCACGAGGAGTCATGTCCCATCAAGCCGATTCGCTGAAATCCATTTTTTTCGCCCTGGGCGCAAACGCGGCCATTGCCGTAGCCAAGCTGTTCGCCGCCATGCATACTGGTTCCAATTCGATGCTGGCGGAAGCAATTCATTCCTTCGCCGATTGCGGCAACCAGGGCTTGCTGATCCTCGGCCTCAAGCGGGCGAAGCGTCCGCCTTCGCCGGATTTTCCTTTGGGACACGGCAAAGCGATTTATTTCTGGTCGTTCATCGTCGCGCTGATTCTTTTCAGTATGGGTGGATTGTTTTCGATTTACGAAGGCATACACAAGCTGGAGGCGCACGAAGGGCTGGAGTCGCCGTGGCTGGCGGTCGGGATTCTGGTGTTCAGCATTGCCATGGAAAGTGTCTCGCTTTACGGATGCCTGCGGGAAGTTAACAAGGCCAGGGGTAACCGAGGACTTTGGCGCTGGTTCCGCGACACGCGTCAGAGCGAACTGATCGTGGTTTTGGGCGAGGACGTAGCGGCCTTGGCGGGATTGGTGTTCGCTCTGATCGCTGTCGGGCTCGCCATGGCGACCGGCGATCCGGTTTACGACGCCGCAGGCAGTATCGCAATCGGTGGGTTGTTGGTATTGGTTGCCGTGGGCATCGGTGCGGAAGTCTCCGAGTTGTTGATCGGCCAAAGCGTTGAGCCCGAGATCAAGCAAGCCATACATAATCATCTGGACAAGTGCGAGGAAGTCGCGCAGATTTTCAATCTGATCACTCTGCAACTCGGCAGCGACGTAATGGTGGCGGTGAAGGCGAAGATGCGTCGAGTGGCCGAAATGAACGAAATGATCGCCGATATCAATCGCTGCGAGGCTGGTCTGAAAACGGCTTTTCCCCAAGTGAAATGGGTGTTTTTCGAACCCGACGCGGCCGATTGACCGGATCTGTGTGCCGTAATGCCGACGAGGCAATTCGCGTTCGGGCCGAACCGGAATCAAGAAGCCTCTTGAAGAAGAATTTGGACAGAACGGTAAATATATGGTTTTCGGTACAAAGTGTAAGTCGCTACTTGGATTGAATTTTCGTTGTCGAAGAAGTATGGGCTGGCAAGCGACGTTCGCTCGATTGACAGCCGTGCAGCCACGGAGGCGCGATTCTTTTTGAGGGACCTGCATATGAAATCGAAATTCGAGACTATCCTGTTGCTGATGGTGGCGGCTGCCTTTTTGACTGCCTGTACAGGGAGCACTAAAAAGCACACACGAACGAGTGGCAAGCAAGTCCTCAAGGTGGTTAAGAAACATCAGTCAGTAGCGCGCCAATCGCCCATGTCGACTGTTAACCAATCTCCGATGCTTTCGCCGCATATTCTTGAGCCCAGACACCGGACTATCCAGGATGTGCTTTACCAATTCGGCCCGTATGCCGAGCAAGAGCTTAAGCCGTATTTCAGCAAGGCCGGTGTCTCCTATCCGCCTAGGAAAGTCACGTTTATTGCACTGAAACAGGAAAAGAAGCTAGAACTTTGGGCCAAAGACGAGGGAGAGTTCCGTTTTATCCGCGGCTATGACATCAAGGCCGCCAGCGGCGTGACCGGCCCCAAGCTGCGACAGGGTGACAAACAGGTTCCTGAGGGGATATACCGCATTGTCGGACTAAATCCGAATAGCAATTATCACCTGTCGATGAAATTGAACTATCCGAACGAGTTCGACTGGTTCCATGCTCAGCGCGAGGGCCGTTTCGATCCGGGATCGGACATTTTCATCCACGGCGACAGCGTATCCGCGGGTTGTCTTGCCATGGGGGACAAAGTGATAGAGGAACTGTTCGTGCTCACGGCACAGGTCGGAGAAGAAAACGTCAAAGTGATCATCGCCCCGCGAGACCCACGCGTGTTGCCGCTCGATCCCGATGGTTACGGGCTACCTTCCTGGACGCCCGATCTGTACCGGACGATAGCCGCGGAGATGGAAGTTTTCTCCGACGAGGTCAGGGTTTCGAACAACCGGCCATTTTATCCGGCGCGTGCGCCGCTTCGGTAGTTGCTCTTTACCGATCCTCCGATCGGTGCGGGACTAGCTCAAGATCAAATGGTTTTCTCCCGCGCGAGGTAGTGCCGCTGCCCAAGGAGCCTCAGGCGAATTCGGCTCGACTGTTCTTGATCCGCACAAGCCGCCAATCGGGCGGAAAGTTGTAGCGATCCAAATGAAACCACCCAATAGTGTGGTCGGGCCGATCAGCTTGAATTCGTTGGTGATGGGGCGGCGCGGACGGCAAAGCTGAAGGCGTAGCTTTCCGGAAGCATCAGCGCAAATTGTTTGCGCGCGACGAAACTGCCGCCTTTAATTCGTGGAATCTATCCCACCCGCTCGGTTGCTCCGAGCCGGCTGAAGGATTCAGCCTAGCAGCACGGTATGTGCAAGCTTGGCCGATTACGCCTCGAGCCCTGATGTCAGGAGGCGTGCTCGGTACCTTCGGAACTCTGCGTGCGGCCGCTCGCTTCCGCTTCGTCGACTATCCCCGCCACGTGCATTCGCAGGATGCATTTCACATATTTCCATAATGCGGAGAATGTTTGTTCGCTCAATTCGCGCTCGATGACTGTGGTCGACATGACATCTTCCTCCGAATTCACACCCACTCACCCAGGAGTTTGATTTCTATAATTCGTCGGTGGTAAGGGATTGCTCTCAAGCATAACGCTTCGACCGGCCTTTCGAAATACACATGATTTGTGCCAAGAACCGCCGACGCAATATTGCAGACTAGGCGGCTGTACTTTTCAACTGAAGCGTATCGATCGCACCCTTTCGTTATGAATGTTAGCCGATACGCGAAATTACGGAGAGCTTTTTTGTAGAACTCGCTTCGATAGTGGCAATTTTGGCTGGAGATGACCACACTTAAGGCCATCGGTATCTTGCCGTCGCGGGGTCCGGCACCTTGCGGGTGATACGGGACTTGAGTCACACTGCGACCAAAAAAGCATAACGACGTTACTATATTCAGTCGGTCAGTGTGCGCCCGAACCGAATTGAATTCCGGTACCGGCGACTGTGTTCGCGTTTATCGGAACAACGCGCCGGGGGAACATGCTGCGGCGAATAATACAAAGACGATTAATTATGAGTGCAGAATTTTCACAGATTAACCGATTGACGTGGCTTCGTTTCGTTCGCGGCATCAAGAGCTTCGTGTCTTCCGAAGTGGGCCGCAGGGCCGTAATGTTGTTTGTCGGCTTGATCATGTTTCTGTTTGCGATCAACGGTCTAAATGTCCTGAACAGCTACGTAGGTCGCGATTTCATGACGGCTATCGCAGAACGCAACCGAGAAGGTTTTCTGTGGCAGGCTTCCATCTATATCGGCGTTTTGGCGGCATCTACCTTGGTCGCGGTTTATTACCGCTTCATCGAAGAGCGTCTGGGTTTGCTCTGGCGGGATTGGTTGACCCGGCGCTTCGTCAATATCTATCTCGAACATCCCACCTATTACCGGCTCAATGACCGTCTGATAGCAAACGGGGAAATCGCCAATCCGGACCAGCGGATCGCCGACGACGTGCGGGCATTCACGGTTACTACGCTGTCCTTCACGCTGATGTTTCTGAACGGCGCTTTTACCGTTGTCGCTTTCTCGGGGGTGATGTGGTCGATCAGTCCGTTGCTCTTCGGCGTAGCGGTCGTTTATGCCTTGGTCGGATCCTTTTTGACCATTCGCTTAGGCTATTCACTCGTTGGATTGAACTATAACCAGCTCGACAAAGAGGCTAACTTCCGCGCGGACCTCATTCATGTCCGGGAAAACGCCGAATCGATAGCACTGTTGCGCCGCGAAGGTCGAGCTAGAGGTAGAGTCCTGCGCCATCTCGACGAATTGACGGCCAATTTCCGAAAAATCATCGACGTACAAAGAAATTTGGGATTCTTTACTACGGGGTACAATTATCTCATCCAGATTATCCCCGCCTTGATCGTGGCGCCTCTTTATATTCGCGGCGAAGTCGAGTTCGGCGTGATTACTCAAGCGGCCATGGCCTTTGCACATCTCTTGGGGGCATTTTCGCTGATCGTAACCAATTTCCAATCCATTTCTTCGTTCGCCGCAGTCATCGCTCGCTTGGGATCGCTAGCAGAGGCGATCGAGCAAGCACAGGCAACGCCGGTTCCAACGGGCGAAGTCTGCGCCCATCACCGTCGCACCTCCGAGTGTCCTATCTGCGTCAAGACGCCGGTCGCTCCAGCCGCCATCGAAGTGTGCGAAAACGATGGACTGCTTGCGTACGAGCATTTGACGCTGCGAGCTCCCGAGGATGGTCACGTCATCGTCAAGAATTTGTCCGTTTCGGTTCCTTCCGGAACACGTCTTCTGGTTTATGGAGAAGACGACACCGCGAGAGTAGCGCTATTCAAGGCTACCGCAGGTCTTTGGGAAAAAGGCGAGGGGCGGATCATTCGTCCGGAACTCGATCAGATCATGTTTCTTCCCGAGCGCCCTTATCTTCCTCCGGGAACGCTTCGTGAACTGCTGCTCCGGACCGGCCAGGAATTCGTGATCGATGAAGCGCGTATCCGGGCCGTTCTGAGCGCACTCGACCTGGAGCCCATGCTTGCGCGGGCCGGGGGGCTGGATACGGAACACGATTGGGACAGCCTTCTATCTCTAGCCGAACAACAGCTGGTAGCCGTAAGCCGTCTGGTGATTGCCGCGCCCAAATTTGCATTCTTGGACCGTATTGACACTGCTTTGAGCACGGAGCAAGTTGCCACGGTTCTGGACATGCTTAATGCTAACCGCATTGCCTATGTCAATCTCGGCGGATTGCACGACGGACTCGAATATTATGATGCGGTTTTGGAATTTGCCGCTAATGGTGAATGGACATGGAAAGCACTTCAACCCGAGCAAGAAACCTATACGGAACGGTCCGCCGTCTGATGGGCTGCAGAAATGCCGGAAGCGCAAGGTTTCCGGTAAAATTGGCCTTTTGCTGTCTGCTTGCGGCAGTAATGGTCGGTTGTGCAACCGCCCCGCCGAAAAACCCTTCGAATCTGTGCTCGATTTTTCTCGAAAAAGAAGATTGGTACGTTGACGCCCGAAATGCGCAGCGGCGGTGGGGCATACCCGTACCGGTCCAGATGGCGATCATCAATCAGGAATCGAGTTTTGTCGAGGACGCGCGTCCGCCCCGTTACCAATTTTTGGGTGTTCTGCCGTTGTGGCGGTCATCGTCAGCTTTCGGCTACGGCCAGGTCAAAGACGACACCTGGGAATGGTATCGGACGAAAACGGGCAACGGTGGAGCAGATCGGGACGAGTTCGGGGACGTGGTCGATTTTATCGGCTGGTATGCGCATCAAAGTTTTACGCGCCTTGGAATCGCGAAGTTCGACGCCTATAACCAATATTTGGCATATCATGAGGGCCACGGCGGATTCCGGCGTAAGACGTATCTATCCAAACCCTGGCTGCTGCGAGTTGCCCAGCGTGTCGCGGCGACTGCGACGCGTTACCGTCGGCAATTATCGACCTGTCAAACATCTCTTGAACGGTCGTTAGCAAGCGACTGAGAGACTGCAAGAAGCGAAGCCATGCCTTCCGATGCTGAACGGTCCCTATCTTGTCCAATCATCGCGCAATCGATTTTTTTATTAGCCAGTCAATGAATTGTTTTCAGCGTTTCTTTGCGACCGCTCCTCTCGGTATGGAGCTTCTTTTGGCAGACGAGTTAAGAGCATTAGGTGCGGTGGAGGTTGCCGAAACCCGCGCAGGGGTGGCTTTCGGCGGTGACCTCGAAACGGCGTATAAAGCGTGTTTGTGGTCCCGGCTGGCCAACAGGATCTTGCTCCCGCTGGAGCGTTTCCCTGCCGCAAGCCCGGAGGCACTCTACGAGGGCATCCGGCGAATCGAGTGGAGCGCTCATCTGGACTCGCAGGCGACCTTCGCCGTGGATTTCGCCTCCAGCCGGTCGAAGATCACCCATACGCTGTTCGGCGCTCAAAAGGTCAAGGACGGGATCGTCGATTACTTCCGCGAGCATCACGGCGTTCGCCCGTCGGTGCGTCTCGATCGCCCCGATCTCCGGGTGAACGTTTATCTGGATCGCGATATCGCGACCGTTAGCATCGATCTTTCCGGCGAGAGTCTCCACAAGCGCGCCTATCGACAGGAAGGCGGCCGTGCGCCGCTCAAGGAAAACCTGGCGGCGGCCATTCTGCTGCGCGCCGGCTGGCCTAGGATCGCCGAGAGCGGGGGACATTTCGTCGATCCCATGTGCGGCTCGGGCACCTTGCCGATCGAAGCGGCGCTTATGGCAAGCGATTTTGCGCCGGGGCTGCTGCGGCCTCATTTCGGCCTGTTCGGCTCGAAGCAACATAACAGCGCGCTCTGGCAGAACCTGGTGATCGAGGCGGAACGGCGCTGCGAGGCGGGGTTGCGAAAACTTCCACCGATTGTCGGCTACGACATCGACCGGCAAGCCGTCCGAATCGCCCTGGCAAACATCGAACATGCGGGGCTCACGGGTTACGTCCATGTGGAGCGCAAAGCCATGGGCGACGCTCGCCCCCGCCATGCGTTCGGTCTGGTTGCCGTTAATCCTCCTTATGGCGAACGATTGGGCGACGAGAAGACGCTGGTCCCTCTGTATATCCAACTGGGAGAGACGCTGAAAAATCATTTCGTCGGCTGGAAGGCGACTCTACTGACCGGTAATCCGGACCTGGCCTTCAAACTGGGCATAAGGGCGACACGCTATTACACGCTGTACAACGGGGCTCTCGAATGCAGACTTTTCAATCTCGATGTCGAACCAGAGCGCTTCTTCACCCCGCGCGAACCCGAGCCGCTAACCGAGGCGCAGCGTAAAACCCGCGAAATCTTTCGAAAAGCCAAAGCTGTGGAGACAGCGGACAGCGGAACGGAAATGTTCGCCAACCGTTTGCGAAAGAATCTCAAAAACCTTGGGCGCTGGGCGCGGCAAAACGGAATCCACTGTTATCGACTGTATGATGCCGACTTGCCGGAATACGCCGTTGCCGTGGATGTGTATGAAGGCGATCAGACTTGGGTCCATGTGCAGGAATACGAAGCTCCTTCAAGTATCGATCCCGCCAAGGCCGAAATGCGGCTGACTCATGCCGTGGCCGCAATTCCAAAAGTACTTGAAATCCCGCCCGAACAGCTTTTTCTTAAAATTCGTCGAAAACAGAAGGGTTTCGCTCAGTACGAAAAACAGGCCGAAGCCGGTCGGTTTCACGTGGTAGAGGAGGGCGGATGGAAATTTTGGGTCAATTTCGAGGATTACCTCGACACCGGTCTATTTCTGGATCATCGCATTACGCGCCGGATGATTCAGGAGCGGTCGGCGGATAAGCGATTCCTGAATCTGTTCGCCTATACCGGAACCGCTTCGGTGTACGCGGCAAAAGGCGGAGCGGCATCGACGACCACAGTTGACATGTCCCGCACTTATTTGGACTGGGCGGCACGCAATCTAGAGCTTAACGGGATCGGTGGCAGCCGCCACGAGCTCATTCACGCGGATTGTCTCGAATGGATCGATCAGGCATCGCGGGATAAGCGGCGCTTCGACTTGATCTTTCTGGACCCACCCACCTTCTCGACGTCGAAAAGAATGCGGCAAACCTGGGACGTGCAGCGGGATCACCCGATGCTGGTAAAAAAATGCATGAATCTCTTGGCGCCGGGCGGAGCATTGGTTTTTTCGACCAATTGTCGAAAATTCAAGCTTGATTCCGAGGCGCTGGCGGGGATCAGCTTAGAGGACGTCACCCGCAAAACGATCCCGAAGGATTTCGAGCGCAATCCGAAAATTCATCATTGCTGGATAATCAGTCGCTGAGTGTTTCGAGGTGTAACGATGACGAGGCGGGTTCATGTTTTTGTAGGGGGGGTGGTTCAGGGGGTGTTCTTCCGCGCGGCTACCTGTGAGCGCGCCTCGGTCTTGGGATTAAGAGGTTGGGTACAAAATCTTCCGGACGGCCGGGTCGAAATCTTGGCGGAGGGCGCCTCGGAACGTATCGCGGAATTCTTGGATTGGTGCGCGAGCGGCCCTCCGCGCGCTAAAGTCGATTCACTGGAAGTGATCGAAGAAATCCCGGTTGAGGAATTCACTACATTCGAGGTACGCAGGCACTTTTAGCACGCCAAAGGCGGCCTGGACGTTCCTCCTGACTTTGCGGACGAGTTCCCCCAGAGACCTGAGGCACGCGTGGCTTTGGCTTTCCGAGCATTAAAACTTCGCTCATTCCGTCAGCAAAGAGTTACAATTCGCGTCATCGTGCCACACGCAAGTAACGCGACGCCGAATCGTTTTTCATTTCGAATTCCGCTCATAGCGCTCCCCTCACGCCTAATTATTCAAGCAATGTACCGAAAACTGAAATCATTGGTCGAGCAGGGGCTTGCCAAGCAAGTTCCTGCCACCGGCCTTGGTGCTTTCCGAATTGGCTTTTCATTGGTAATACTCCAGGAAATTGTTTTCCTATTTTATTTCCGGCATTTAATTTTTGATCCGGTACCATTTTTTGATAGAGCATCTCCCATACTGCATTTTTTTCTCCTTGCGTGGATTTGCGTCGCGGCATGTCTTGTCGTGGGGTATCACACTCGAAGGGCCGCAGTAGCTAATTATGTATTCTGGGTGACATTCGTCGTTTTCACCCCCATGTGGCAGGACTTCGACGGCGGATTCGATCAGTTGATGACGGGCTCCAGCTTTCTTCTGATGTTCCTGCCTACCGAGCGAGCATTATCCCTGGATAATCTGCGTCGTAAATTAAGACACTCGACATTGAATAACCGGTATGAGCCGCAAGACAAAGTAACGGTTCTTGCCTACTATATTCCACTTGCCATTTCCTTAGGATTACTCTATCTGGATTCGGGTATCCATAAACTTTCAGCGGATTTCTGGCGTAACGGGATGGGACCTTGGCTGCCGCCGACCATGCCTTATTACATGTCGGCAATCGATATGACGCCGTTGTTGAACATAAAGGCTCTGGAAATGTTTATCGGTTACACGATAATCGTCTTCCAATTCGCCTTCTTGTTCCTGTTTTGGTTCCGCCTCTTTCGGGTTCCTCTGTTGCTCACCGGGACGTTGTTTCACACGGGAATTGTGCTCTCGCTCAATATTTACCCCTTCGGTTTTGCGATGCTGGTCCATTATTTTTTACTGGTCCCGTTTAGGTGGTGGCGCAATCTGAAGAAGGCGTTCCAATTCGAGCAACCGGGGCTGACCGTTTTCTATGATCAACAATGCCCGTTGTGCAACCGCACCGTAATCGTCATTCAGCACTTCGATATTCTCAAGGCGGTTGACTTCAAGGGCTTGCAGACTAATGCGAAGGAATATCGGGAACTAGATTCGATTCCTGAAAATAAGCTATTACAAGATCTTTACGCTTTGGACGGTGAGCGGCGCTTGTATTCGGGATTGGATACTTATATCCGCATATTGGTCGGCATGGGATATACCGCCCCAGTCGGTTGGCTGATGAGATTGCCGGGCATTTACCATTTGGGAAACCGGTGTTATCGCCGAATAGCGGACCGACGAGAACGCATCGTGTGCGATGAGGCGTGTGCGGTTCAATCGCTGCCACCACCAATTGAGGAGCATCCTTTCGCGCAATGGTATCAACGTTATGCGGCGACGACTGGACAACAAACGCAACGCATCGCGAAATTCCTGATTGTGGTCCTGATGCTGCAACTGAACAGCACGATTCATTACGGCATCTTGTACCGCTGCGGAGAGGCTTGCGATATCGGCAACGCCGGCCGATTGCTGGATCACCTCAGCAATTCGGTCATCAATTTTTCCCATGCTTTTTTGGGAATAACGCCCCATGCTCTTTACATGCACGATCATTTCGCCGGCTACAATCACATCCTGGCCCTGACTTACAAGGACCAAAGCGGCCGGGAGCAATGGTTGCCTTTCGTGAACGAGGAGGGGCGGTTGGTTGCGCCAAATTGGGGCCGAGTGCAGTCGATGTGGGCGAACGTCGCAGTGACTTCTCACATGCACCAGGAGCGATTGAGCAAGTTCCTGAAAAAGGTTACGGCATTTTGGGGTACTGAGCTGGGATTGGATTTGTCGAACGCCGAATTTCTCGTCAAATTAAAGGAAGTGCGCGTTCCCATGGACTGGGAAGATGATCTGCGCCACAAGAATATCGCTCAGCCATGGCGCGATGTCGGAAAAGTTATTTGGCAACGCGGAAATTTTCGCGTCGAACTTCCGAACATCGATATAGAAACCTTGTAATGCTTTTATACCTGAGTTTTTTAGGTGTTGGCGGGTGAACGTCGGATGACTCGAAGACTCAGAAGGTGCCCGATTCGGCGTCCTGCTTACCTTGTCCGTGATGTTAACGGACTGCCGGTTTCAAGCCGATCGACTAAAATGGTTGGCTGACTAATGTTGGGGATAATCGACGATGTTCGAAATAATTAAGGCGGGCGGATGGGTCATGGTGCCCATCATTGCCTGTTCGATTTTGGCTTTAGCCATCATACTGGAGCGCTTCTGGACCTTGCGTGCAACCCGTATTATCCCGCCGCAGCTCGTTCCGGAAGTATGGAATCAATATCGGAAAAATCGGCTGGATACCGCCTACATTCGCAGATTGAAGGCGAACTCCCCGCTCGGCGCGGTCCTTGCCGCAGGGCTCGTGAACTATTCGCAAGGGCGCGAGGTGGTGAGGGAAAGTATCGAGCAGGCAGGACGCCAGGTGATCCACGATCTCGAACGATACTTGAACACCTTGGGCACTATCGCATCCGTGTCGCCTTACCTGGGGTTATTGGGCAGCGTCCTGGGTATGATCAAGGTCTTTTCCACGTTTTCCATGGCGAGCGGTATCGGGAATCCCACCAAACTCGCCGGCGGCATATCGGAAATCCTCATTGCCACGGCTGCCGGCCTGGCGGTTGCCATTCCGAGCCTTATTTTCTATCGATATTTTCAGGGGCGAGTGATCGACTTCGCCGTGCGCATGGAAGAGGAGGCCGTGCGATTGATCGAGACTCTTTACAGCAGTCAAGAAGAGGAATAAACGGCAATGAATTTCCGCCCGCGGCGTCGGGACTACCCCGAGCTCAACCTGATCCCGATGATCGACGTGCTCATCGTGCTGCTGATCTTCCTGGTACTGACCACGACATTCAGCCGCGAAGCAGAACTGCAAATCCGCCTGCCCGAAGCTACGGGTCAATCAACAGGTGAAGAAAAGGGCGTAGATGTCGTCATCGATACCGAAGGGCGTTATTTCGTCAATGAGCATCAGGTGGTAAACACGCAAATCGAAACCTTGAAAAAGGCGATTGTCGAAGCCGCGGGCGACAATAAGAATCCGTTGCTGGTTATCAATGCCGATCAAAAAACCACCCATCAAGCCGTAATTACCGTTTTAGACGCGGCCAGCCAGCTCGGTTTCACTCATGTGACTTTCGCCGCGAAGAGCGAGGCGGCCGAAAATCCCTAGTCGTTCGAGTCGCGTGAAAAAGCAATTGGCTGGCTGGTTTCAGCGGGAATGGTATGAAAAGCCGCGTCCAAATCCTTTCTTAATTCCGCTCGAAGCCTTATTTCGACAGGTCGTTACGTTTCGCCGCTGGTCATATCGAAACGGACTTAAACGCATAAGCCGCTTGCCGGTTCCGATAATTGTGGTCGGCAATTTGACGGTCGGCGGCACCGGCAAAACGCCTTTGGTCATTTGGCTAGCTCGGTTTCTTAAGGAGAATGGATTTAGACCTGGCGTCATCAGCCGCGGCTATGGAGCATCCCACGGACGTCGGCCGGTTCGAGTCGCCGAAGATTCCGATGTGCATGCTGTAGGTGACGAGCCTCTGCTCATTGCCCGGCGAACCGGTTGCCCGGTGTTCGTTTTCCCGAAACGCACCGAGGCCGCAAAAGCGCTGTTAGAAAGAACCGACTGTGACATTATTCTGTCGGACGATGGGTTACAGCATTATGCCCTGTATCGCGACGTAGAAATCGCTGTAGTGGACGGTGCGAGGCAATTCGGCAATGGTCACTGCCTACCCGCAGGGCCTCTGCGGGAGCCAGTCGAGCGATTGAGTTCGGTAGACTTGAGAATTTATTCGGCAGAGGCTCCGCCCGGTGAATATTTCATGTCTCTGGACGGCGGAGTGGCCGTTAATCTGCAAGAGGAACAAGTAAAAGAGCCCCTAAGATCCTTCGGTGGGCGCGCTTTTTACGCAATTGCCGGAATTGGCAATCCGCAGCGGTTTTTCAGCCATCTCCGGAGCTTCGGGTTGAAGTTCGACAGCCGCGAGTTTCCCGATCATCATCAGTATCGGGTCGAAGACTTAGGTTTTGCCGAAGGCCTCCCAATCGTGATGACCGAAAAAGACGCTATCAAATGCCGAACTTTCGGCGCTTCGAATTTATGGTATGTGCCTGTCGAAGCGACGCTACCGACCGAGTTCGGAGTAAATTTGTTAACCATATTGAAGGCTAAATGCAATGGACAGAAAACTGCTTGAGATCCTGGTCTGCCCTGTTTGCAAAGGCGAACTTCTTTTTAGGAAGGAGCAGCAGGAGTTGATTTGCAAAGCGGACAGACTCGCTTATCCGATACGCGATGACATTCCGGTGATGCTGGAAAACGAGGCACGAAAGATCAGCCTTGAAGAATACGACGCTCTTTCGTAACTGCTGCACCATGCCGTCCTTCAATATCGTCATTCCGGCACGCTACGGGTCAAGTCGGCTGCCCGGCAAGCCTCTGCTTCCTTTAGCCGGACGTCCGATGATCGTCCATGTCTGTGAACGCGCCTTAGAAGCGGGTGATAATGTCATCGTTGCCACCGACGACGAACGAATCCGTGAAGCCGTAAGCCATCTGCCGATACGTGCGCTGATGACCCGAAAGGATCATACTAGCGGTAGCGAGCGAATAGCCGAGGTGGCCGATCAATTGGGTTGGTCGGATGACGAAATCGTCGTCAATCTTCAGGGCGATGAGCCCTTAATGCGGCCGAACTTGGTGAGGATGCTTGCCATGATTCTGGCCGACCAGAGTATCGCTCAGGTCGCTACGCTCGCCACACCCATCAAAAGTCACATAGAAGTCTTCGACCCGAATGTCGTTAAGGCCGTGGTCGATAACACCGGCTACGCACTTTATTTCAGTCGGGCTCCCATCCCTTGGCATCGGGCTGGTTTTTCCTGCGACAGCAGTCTTTTGCCAGAAAACTTTCCGTATCTCCGGCATATCGGTATCTACGCGTACTCGGCCGGTTTTCTGCGGCGCTATGTAAGCTGGCCACCGTCCGAGTTGGAAGCCGTCGAAGCCCTGGAGCAACTGCGCATTTTGTGGCAGGGAGAACGTATTCTGGTCAGGGTAATCGAGGAAGCGCCTGAAGCAGGGGTTGATACCAAGGATGACCTACAGCGGGTCGACCAGCTATTGTCCATGCGTTAGTTCGATGGGGTGTTTTTCTTTCGCATGGCCGCATCACCGGGCTTGCTCGGAGGGCGCCTGTGTTTACCGGAACTCGCCCCATCATCTGAGATCAGGATTTTCTCCCGATGCAAGTCAGTGATGCACATGTATACTCACTCTTCGGCGGGCAGCTAGCGCTACGGAGGGCTTCGCCGGAATGGTTTACTGAGCTCAGTTGATCATCAAAACGCGCATCTTTTGTGCTCACAGGTCATTGAAAGAGCCTCATATATTCCATTTGATGATGCGCCCCCTTATACTAAGTCAGGAGTGGCCATCCAGCGCATGCTGGCGGGGGTCTTCATCCATTTCTTAAGATGTTTAGGAGAATGATGTGAAAAAACGTAATTTGACGAAAGCGATACTTACGGCGCTGCTGCTAGCCAGCCCGTTGGCGATGGCGGAATCAGAATACCCAGCAGCAGACTTTGAGCCGGTAGTCATTACCCAAGACGCTGATTTAATCGCCAAGCACGCTGAGGCTGCAAAGGAACGAGCAAAAACCGTACAAACCATGCAGGCGAAGCAGGATTCGAGCAGCTCGACGGCGGTATCAGCCGATCAACCCAGCTCTGGTGCTGCTGCCGCAAAAGCCGAGAATCCCTTGGCGGAAAATTATCCAATCGGCTTGATCGTTCTGGGCTTGGCTGGTTTCATCTTCTGGAGCAGCAGACAATCCGGATCTAATGTCCAGCCTGTTCAGCATGCACCTGCGCCAGTTTCGAGCGGTGCAGCGGGCGAAACCGGCGTGGCAAAGTACATGAAAACCCTTTCGGAACCTGCCAAAGCCGCTGCGGGCGAAACCGGCGTGGCTAAATACCTGAAAAATCTACCTTCAGCTGCCAAACCAGCGGCAGCCGTAACGGGGGTGGCGAAGTACCTGAAAAATCTCGAAGAGACCGCAAGATAAAACGGCTGTTATCGCCGAAAGTGATAGGTTCCTCCAAAACTTGGCTTTGGCAGGCGTTAGACGCAGAAGCTGGTTAAGTCATCTCTTATGTGCTGGCTCGAATAATCCCGCATTTTTCGATTCATCGCCGCTATCCACCGATTGTCCCGACGCATAGTCGTGAAACTGCACATGTGTTCACGGTGTCGCGCGCTGGCGATGATAGATACGAGAGAGCGACAGAGGATCGTTGACACCTATCCCGGTTCTACTTTAGAGTTAACAAATAATGCGTTTAAAGAATGCATTTATAAAGATTAAGTTAATAAGTATCTAATCAACTATAACAATTGGAGTACCTATCATGGCAAGACCATTAATACAATTGGCATTAGATTCTTTGGACGTCAACCAGACTTTGAAACTTGCTGGCCTTGCGGCGCCTTATGTGGATATCTTCGAAATCGGAACGCCCTGCATTAAGCATAATGGAGTCAGCCTGGTCAGAGAATTGAGGAAGAAATACCCGAACAAACTGATTTTGGTCGATCTCAAAACGATGGACGCCGGCGAGTACGAGGCGACGCCTTTCTATGCGGCAGGCGCCGATATCTGCACGGTTCTCGGCGTGTCCGGTCTTCCCACCATCGCCGGCGTAATCAAGGCCGCCAACGCGCACAATGCAGAAGTACAAGTCGATCTCATCAATGTACCGGACAAAATAGCATGTGCCAGAGAGTCCGCCAGGCTTGGCGCCCATATCATTGGCGTTCACACGGGTCTTGATGCGCAGGCGGCTGGGCAAACTCCGTTTGCCGACTTGCAAGCCATTGCCAGACTGAACCTGCCCGTCAGAATCTCTGTTGCCGGTGGAATCAAGCAGTCGACCGTCCAGCAGGTTGCGCGTGCAGGCGCAAACATTGTTGTTGTTGGCGCTGCAATTTACGGTGCTCCTTCGCCTGCTGATGCCGCACGTGAGATTTGCGAGCTCGCTAGCGCCGCATAAAGGGGCATCTTATGCATCAAAAAACGATCATAGAAAAGATTTCTGGCGTCTTAGGAGCCACAGATCCCACCTATGATGAAAAATTGACTCGCATGCTCGACGAGGCGTCGCGAGTGTTTGTAGCTGGTGCCGGTCGATCGGGACTAGTCGCAAGATTCTTTGCGATGCGACTGATGCACGGCGGTTATGATGCATACGTAGTTGGTGAAATTGTTACCCCGAGCATTCGAAAGGGTGATTTATTCATCGTGATCTCGGGCTCCGGAGAAACGGAGACGATGATTGCATTCACCAAACGTGCTAAGGAGCAGGGCGCAAAAATCGTTTTGCTGTCCACAAAGAACAGCTCAACGATTGGCGATATGGCGGATTTCGTGTGCCAGATTGGCACTGCGGAGCAGTATGGCAAAGTTGTAGGCATGCCAATGGGTACCACGTTCGAGTTATCGACGTTGATCTTCTTGGAAGCTACGATCGCCCACATCATTCACGAGAAGGGAATTCCGGAAGAAGAGATGAGGACAAGACACGCTAATCTGGAGTAGTGTCTTAAGGCTAAGGCCAATATGTATGTATTATGTATTGGCCTAGTCGAATGTCAGGGAATCAAATCGTTACGCGCTGTGTGTTAACACAACTGCTCGCGACCGAACAGTTGATACGCAGATAGCGAGTTTGGTCTTGTGGCCGGATTAACTTACGAAGAAAGTCCGGCCACGATGCCTGAGGGGTGCGGTACTATCGTAGTGCCCTTCAATAGACCATGAGCGAGTATTTGACGGGCCTTGTAGCTCGTTAAGATATTGCACCCTGGCAAAGCTCGTATCGAACAATGGTCTTGTGCCGAGACTGTTCGCTTTTCAGCGCCTGCACGTGCGTCAACCATGCACGCTTATATCGCTTTTCACGATGCCAGCGAAACCGATCGGATGGGCGTAGTGATAGCGCCTCACAAAAAATACTCCTCGCCGCCGATTTTCCAGACCGCCAGGTCTGTAGACTACAGATGAAGGACTCATCATCCGAGTCCGTCTCAATTTAAAGGCTCCGTTTCAGTTCCTGGCTCTGACGCACGCGCAACTTCGCGCGTAGCTGCGGCACAGATTCCGGAATAGCTAGCTCGAGCAAAGCATTGCAAATGCTTGAGGCCGGCATGCGCTTTTATCTGAAGCGCTTATTGTTTGGTTTGTCGCAGTTTTTGAGAGCATATATTCTCGGCTTGGCCCGCCTTGATGAGAAGGGATACGGGGTACTTATTTTCGCGAAGGAATTTTTTCACTTCATCGATCGTAAGGCGCTTTGATTCTTCCTGTGCTATGCATTCACACAGGTTTATGATCGGGGAATCATCGCTTGTAATGACTCTATTCGGATTTGCTTTTTCTTTTTTCACGCACATATCAGCATACTTATGCTCAAAGGCGTGATGGTCCTCTTCACTAATAACATGAGCTAACGCACTGGCTGAAAATAAGCACGTTGCAATGATTAGAGTGACGCCCATTGTGCCCGATAATTTTCGGGGTAACACACGGGTCTTAGATTCATGGATAAATGAAGGGGGCATTTTGCTTCTCCAACTTAACGAATAGAAAACACGTCCGCCCAATTGATTAATTTTTCCTCGCTGAACCATGTCAATATATAAACGACCAGTTTTGGGCATCTTTCTTGGTTGACTCAATGCAAGTGGCGCATATTGGTCTAACAAGGCAGGAAGAACGAAGATAGGGCAGATCGCTCGGATGATTATGGGCTGGCGATCCTTGAAAAACTATTGTCGAGGACTATTGCGCCGATAAGGGCGTTTGGACCCAATGGAAAAGAAAGCGATTAATTGGTCCGCGCCGTTGAGCTGAAAGGATCGCATTCCTCGAGGTCGCTTCTTGCTAGGGTGGACAACGTCGGCAATCAACGATGTCTGGCCGACGTTTTAATCGGTGTTCCACCCAAACTCTTACACGAAAATCGCGGCATCGAATAAGCGACTACTTCTTCCAGATTGTCGACGTGTTCCACATCGCCATAGAAGTTGGCCGCCCTCCGGATCTCGGATCCGGAAATATTCTCAGCCGCGTAGTTAGAGTCTCCTCTATCCCTCAAGGTAGGATAGTCGGGTCGCAAGGAGTTTTTCCAACGTTTCCAAGGCCTTGGTGAAACCGTCGATACCCTCTGACAGCTTTTCCGAAGCCATGCGATTCTCGGCATGCATCCGGTCGTAAGTCGCTTTGTCCATAGCGATTTTGTCGATCGAGGCACTAGCGGCCTTTTGCGGATCCAACTTCCGCGGCAGCTCGTCCTCGGTAGACTGTAGCTCGGACAACAGAGAGGGCGCAATGGTCAGGAGGTCACAGCCGGCCAACTCGGTAATTTCGCCGATATTCCGGAAGCTCGCGCCCATGACTTCCGTCTTGTAGCCAAACTTCTTGTAATAGTTGTAGATTTGGGTGACCGAAAGAACACCTGGATCTTCGGCGGGCGGATAAGAGTGGCGTCCGGTATCTTTCTTATACCAGTCCAGAATTCGCCCAACAAAGGGAGAAATCAACGTGACGCCCGCCTCGGCGCAGGCAATCGCCTGATGCAAGCCGAACAATAGCGTCAGGTTGCAATGAATGCCTTCCTTTTCCAGTACTCCGGCGGCTTGTATGCCTTCCCAGGTGGCAGCGATTTTGATGAGCACGCGTTCTTTTGAAATGCCCGCAGCTTCGTACTGCGCGATGATCTCGCGAGCCTTGGCTATAGTGCTCTCGGTATCATAAGAAAGTCTTGCGTCCACTTCCGTGGAAACGCGGCCTTCGATGATTTCCAGAATTTTTAGGCCAAAGGAAACGGCCAACCGATCGAAAGCGAGGGAAGCTACCTGCGATGCCTGTGCATCCTTGCCCAGAGTCTGTCTCGCCCCTTTCAGTGTGTCGTCGACGATGCCCTGATACTGAGGCATTTGGGCGGCGGCGGTAATGAGCGAGGGGTTGGTAGTCGCATCTCGGGGCTTAAAGGTTTCTATAGCCTGAATGTCGCCGGTGTCGGCCACAACCACCGTCATTTCTCGGAGTTGGTCAAGTAAATTCTTTGGCATAATCGAATCCTGCATTTCAAAGTAATATGTGTCTGGAGAGCTACGGGAACATCCCGGCTCCCGATTACTATTGCATTTGGCACTACAAGCATTTCTGACGGAACTGCTTGATCAGAAATACTCTAAGGCCTGCTACAGCAATAACCGGCTAAGGATACATGGAACCAAACCGTCTTAACAAGAACGGCAGGCTTACGTGTGCAGGTCGTTGCCAAATCGGTTGGGAGAAGACTTTCGATACACTGGCAAGTCTTGAGCGGCGCCCTGACGCATTTACGTTCTTTGGTCCAGGACGATTCTTGGATAATGCTCGGAGCAATGTTTTTGGCTCCAACAGCTGTCAATGATTGACCTCAAAGGGGGAAGAATCCATCAGCCGACGGCACGCTCGTGCGAATCTGGTGACAAAGCCGATCAGGCTGATAAAATTCCATCCCTACTTTCGTAAGCTAACCATAAAAAGTATCAAGGAGAAAAATATGCCTTCGCGTCGAGAATTAGCAAACGCCATACGCGCTTTGAGCATGGATGCTGTACAAAAAGCGAATTCCGGGCATCCGGGAGCGCCAATGGGAATGGCAGATATCGCCGAGGTGCTGTGGAACGATTATATGCGGCACAATCCGGCAAACCCGAAATGGCCGGATCGCGACCGCTTCGTTCTTTCCAACGGTCACGGTTCCATGCTCTTGTACTCGTTGCTGCATTTGACCGGTTACGACCTCCCGATCGAAGAGCTGAAAAATTTCCGTCAGCTCCACTCCAAAACACCGGGCCATCCGGAATACGGTTATGCACCGGGCGTTGAAACGACCACCGGTCCTTTGGGGCAGGGCATCACCAACGCGGTCGGCATGGCGTTGGCCGAACGTACGCTGGCAGGCCAATTCAACCGTCCCGGCCACAAAATCGTCGATCATTACACTTATGCATTCTTGGGCGATGGCTGCTTGATGGAAGGCATTTCCCACGAAGCTTGCTCGCTTGCCGGATCCATGAAGCTCGGCAAGCTGATCGCATTTTACGACGACAACAATATTTCGATCGATGGTGAAGTACGCGGCCACGGCAACACGCCAGGCTGGTTCATGGATGATACCCCGAAGCGTTTTGAAGCCTACGGCTGGCACGTCATCCCGAAAGTCGACGGTCATGACGCAGAGGCTGTGAAGAAGGCCATCGAGGAAGCACGCGCCGTTACCGACAAGCCCTCTTTGATCTGTTGCCAGACGATCATCGGTTGGGGCTCTCCCAATAAGCAGGGCAAGGAAGAATGCCACGGCGCCGCATTGGGTGCCGATGAAGTAGCTTTGGTCCGTGAGACCATCGGCTGGCCGCATCCGGCGTTCGAAATCCCGTCCGAAATTTATGAAGCGTGGGATGCGAATGAAATCGGCGCGAAGGCCGAGTCCGACTGGAACGACCGCTTCGAAAACTATCGCAGCGAGTATCCGGAATTGGCTGCTGAATTCGAGCGCCGCATGGCAGGCGAGTTGCCCCGCGACTGGGCAGAGAAGTCGGAAGCCTTCATCGCGAAAGTTAATGAGAAAGCCGAAACCATCGCGAGCCGAAAAGCGTCGCAGAACGCTCTTAACGGTTTCGGACCGCTGCTGCCCGAAATCATGGGCGGCTCTGCCGACCTTGCAGGCTCCAACCTGACCATCTGGTCCGGCTGCAAGAACGTGAATGCAGAAGGTTACGACGGCAATTACGTCTACTATGGCGTGCGTGAGTTCGGCATGTCGGCGATTATGAACGGCATCGCCTTACACGGCGGTTTTAAACCTTACGGCGGGACCTTCCTGATGTTTTCCGAATACGCACGCAACGCGCTGCGTATGTCGGCCCTCATGAAGGCATCGGTGATTTATGTCTACACCCACGACTCCATCGGTCTGGGCGAAGATGGTCCGACACATCAACCGATCGAACAAACTGCCACGCTGCGCATGATTCCAAACATGCAGGTCTGGCGTCCGTGCGACTCGGTGGAAACGGCGGTGGCTTGGAAAACCGCAATTGAGCGCAAGGATGGTCCTTCATGCCTGATCTTCTCGCGGCAGAACCTGCCTCACGTGTCTCGCACTCCGGCGCAGATCGACGCCATCCGGCGCGGCGGTTACGTCGTTCGCGACTCTGATGGGACGCCGGATGCGATCATCATCGCCACGGGCTCGGAAGTCGAGCTGGCGTTGAAGGCGGCGGAGGAGCTTTCAGGCAAGGGTAAGAAAATTCGCGTGGTTTCCATGGTTTCGACCAATGTGTTCGACGGTCAAGATGCCGCATACCGCGAGTCGGTATTACCGTCTGCCGTTACCAAGCGCGTCGTCGTCGAGGCGGGTGTTAGTGATGGCTGGTTCA
Source organism: Methylocaldum sp. 14B (assembly GCF_002005105.1). Classification (GTDB taxonomy): domain Bacteria; phylum Pseudomonadota; class Gammaproteobacteria; order Methylococcales; family Methylococcaceae; genus Methylocaldum. The sequence goes on from NZ_MSCV01000022.1 coordinate 87,779, forward strand.
AGTACGTAGGACTCAATGGCAAAATCGTGGGCTTGGACCGCTTCGGCGAATCCGCACCGGCCGGCCTACTATTCAAGGAGTTCGGCTTTACCGTCGAAAATGTTGTCAAACAGGTGGAGTCGATTCTCTAGGATTGATTTTCTAGAGATTTGAGAAAGGGCCTAACTGGCGACGATTTTCAACGGATGCTCCCCTTCGGGCGGACGGTTGCCGAAAGGGAGCATACGCCATCCGGCAGTGCTCGGTTCAAGCAAGTCGCTTGGACGAAATCGTCGGTTGGCTGAATTTCGTCGCTAAGTTGGCGATCAGGAGGCGAGAGGAGTCGATCGATGGCTATCATTTCCTTAAGACAATTGTTGGATCACGCCGCCGAGCACAACTACGGTCTGCCGGCGTTCAATGTCAATAACATGGAGCAGGTCAAGGCCATCATGGAAGCCGCTTCCGCAGTCGACGCTCCGGTGATTCTGCAAGGATCCGCCGGCGCGCGTAGCTATGCGGGCGAGCCGTTTCTGCGCCATCTCGTTCTCGCCGCGGCGGAAATGTACCCGCATATTCCGATCTGCATGCACCAGGATCACGGTGCTTCGCCAGCCGTGTGCATTCGTGCCATTCAGTCCGGGTTCAGTTCGGTGATGATGGATGGTTCCTTGCTGGAAGACATGAAAACGCCTTCCAGCTATGAATACAACGTCGAAACCACCCGCAAGGTCGCCGATATGGCGCATGCGTGCGGCGTTTCCGTCGAGGGTGAATTGGGCTGCCTAGGCTCGTTGGAAACGGGAAAAGCGGGCGAGGAAGATGGCCACGGTGCAGTAGGCGAGTTGGATCATTCTCAGCTGCTGACGGACCCCGACGAAGCTGCCGATTTCGTCAAGAAAACCAAGGTCGACGCCTTGGCCATTGCCATTGGTACGAGCCACGGCGCTTACAAATTTACTCAGAAGCCGACCGGCAAAGTGCTACGCATCGACCGCGTCAAAGAAATCCACGCCAGGATTCCAAACGTCCACTTGGTCATGCACGGCTCCTCCTCGGTACCGGAAGACTGGGCGGCGATGATCAATAACTACGGCGGCGATATCGGCCAGACCTATGGTGTGCCGGTCGAGGAAATCGTAGAAGGTATTCGTCATGGCGTACGCAAGGTGAATATCGATACCGATCTTCGTATCGCGTCGTACGGCGCTATGCGCAAGTACATGGTCGAGGACAAAAAGAACTTCGATCCGCGCAAAGTCTACAAGGAAGCGCAAAAAGCTATGACCAGCATTTGTGCAGCCCGTTACGAAGCATTCGGTGCTGCTGGCCAGGCTTCGAAGATCAAAGTCATCAGTTTGGAAGAGATGAACAAGCGGTACAGCAAGGGAGAATTGGATCCGGTCGTCACTTAGACCGTGTTCAAAGCCCTTATTTTCGACGTGGATGGCACACTGGTGGATACCGAACGCCAAGGTCACCGCGTCGCATTCAATCGAGCTTTCGCCGAAGCTCGTTTGAATTGGGTTTGGGACGAAGCCCTGTATGGCGAGTTATTGACTGTTGCTGGCGGCAAGGAGCGCATCCGCCATTTCATAGCCAGTTATCACCCTGAGATCCCCTGCGGCGAGGGCGAACTAAGCCAATTCATCGAGAACCTGCACGCCACGAAGACGCGCCATTATATCGACCTGCTGAACAGGGAAGGAATTCCGGCTAGGCCGGGTATCATTCGCTTGATCAAGGAAGCCAGGGCCGCAGGATTACGGCTGGCTATCGCGACGACCGCGTCTGCGGAAAACGTCGAAGCCTTGCTGGCGGCGTCTCTCGATACCGACGCACCGGATTGGTTCGAAGTGATCGCTGCAGGCGATATCGTTTCGAACAAGAAACCGGCATCCGATATCTATGAGTACGTGCTGACGAAATTAGGCTTGAAGGCTGAGGATTGCCTTGCATTTGAGGATTCGGAAAACGGCTTGCGAGCGTCGCTCGGAGCTGGCATTCCGACTCTGATTACCGTCAACGACTACACCTCCGGTCAGGATTTTACCGGGGCAGTACTGGTAATAGATCACCTCGGAGAGCCGGAACAGCCTTTGACGTGCCTGAGCGAAGCTCCTTCGGAAGCGTTCAGTCTGGTCGATATTGACGTTCTCAGGCGATTATTTGAACGCTGGACTCGCGAAAAACCATAAAGCAACAATAAACTCGCGGTTCCTTGAGGAGTCCTCCATGTCGAAAAAGCACCCTGTCATTGCCATCACCGGCTCGTCCGGTGCGGGTACGACAACTGTAAAGAAGTCTTTTGAGCACATTTTTTTTCGGCTGGGATTAAAGCCTCTCATGATTGAGGGTGATAGCTTTTATCGATACACCCTCCTCGAAATGCATGAACGAATTACCCAGGCGCAGCAAGAAGGAAAATACTTCAGTCATTTCTCGATTGAGGCCAATATCCTGGACGAGCTGGAAAGGACCTTCAAGATATATGGGGAAACCGGCTCGGCTAAGCGTCGGTACTATATTGGCAGCGAGGAAGAGGGGAAAAAGCACGGCGGCTACCAAGTTGGGACTTTCACACCATGGGAGAAAGCACCTCGTGGGAGCGACCTGATGTTCTACGAGGGGTTACACGGCGCGGTCAAGACCGAGACCCTCGATGTCGCGAAATATACCGATCTGCTCGTCGGCGTCGTTCCCATCGTCAATTTGGAATGGATTCAGAAAATCCATCGGGATAACTCTCTGTTTGGCTACAATCCGGAAGACATCACCGATACCATCCTCAGGCGGATGGAGGATTACGTGAAGGTGATTACGCCGCAGTTTTCTCGTACCGATATCAATTTTCAGCGAGTTCCCTTGGTGGATACTTCAAATCCCTTCATCGCGCGCGATATTCCGACGCCGGATGAAAGCGTTGTGATCATCCGCTTCAGAGATCCAACGAAGTTCGACATCGATTTCGAGTATCTGCTGCAGATGATTCATAAGTCCTTCATGTCCCGACACAATTCTATCGTTATTCCCGGGGGGAAAATGGGCCTGGCGATGGAAATCATATTCCGGCCGATCATGGAGCGTCTGATGGACGAGCGTAAAAAAGCGTAAAGGCTGCTGGAATCTTTCTGGATTTATGTAGCATTGGTATGGCGGACGCTACACGTTAAGGTTTCCATGAATAGGTCTACTTGTCGGTAAGGGGTTACCGACCTACGGCGGCTTTCTCCGGTCTACATGTTTGGCGTGCGTCACGCCGCAGCTGCGATGAAAAACAACTCAATAGGAAAATAAAGCAAGCCGACGGAAGACTGATAGTCCGCGGTCTCGGTTCAACTGTCGGCGCTTCTTCGACCTTGGCTGACGGCAGTCGTCACGACCTGATAAGCATCCTTGATCACTTTCTGCTTTTGCAGTTCGGAATTCAATTCGGCGTCGATATCGGTATTGAGCTGTTTCATGATCGTTTTGGCTATCTCGTCCTTGACAGATTCGAAATAGGTCAGCAAATCCTCTTCCAATTCCTCGAAATAGTTTTTTATGCCGCGGCGCGCGAATTTGTTGATTTGACGTTGTTGCTTGCGTGTGTAATCGAGCAAGCCGATCTTATAGCACTCGAGGGCACGATCGATTTCGTCGGATTGACCTGCAGTCACGGGCGATATCGGCTGGGTTTCCGTAAGGGCTCGGTAAATGCTCGTCAGTTTGTCCACCCCTAAAGCCAGCATTTGCTTGACACCCGCGTCAGGTCCGAGCAGGCGCGCGCTCTTTGCGATTTCCAGGGCGCGGTCGGCATTCTTCTGAACTAATTCCACGATGTCTTCTTTGTTCTGGACGGACTCGTCTGCCTCCTTAGCCATAATGGTACGTCCGAGTTCGTCGATGACACCGCCGTACTCGAACAGGAACACGTCACACATACCCTTCAGCCGGTTAACCATATCGCGGCCGCTCAAACGGTCACTTAGAACCGTAAGCACCTCATCCGGCAGCGCCTCGTTGGAAGAAATCCCGTCTAGCAGGCGCAAGAGATAACGGCGTACGATCTGCTCCTCCAAGAGGTGTTGCAACTGACTGCGGAATGTATGCTGAATGTGAAGGTTTTCCTCGATTTTATGCGGCAGTCGGCTGACGACGCTATGCAGATCCAGGCCTTTGAGCAGTTCGTTCTTGAGCGCTTTGCGATCCAAGGTGTCGATGGCGTTGACGATTTGTTCGCCCAGTTGCTCTCGGTCTTCATCACGCCAGAATACAAATTCCGGCAGTACCTCGGTACGCAGTACCTTGATGTGTTCCTCCACGGTGGTACGAAGGTGCCGCAGGACTTCGTCCTGGCGGCGCGATAATTCGCCGGCGATAAAGGTGCTTTTCATACTGTCATCGCTTTTGTTTTTGTAGTTTTGATACAGCGGTTCCAAGCGTTCCCGCAGTCGCTTGGCCAGATCGACATATTCGCTGCGCGCTTCGTCCAGGAATTCGGCTTTGGCGGTGTGAGCTAAATACTCGAACAGACTGCTGCGGAATGCGGCGAAATTCTTGGCTTCGTCCAGCGACTTGATAAAACCTTCAGCCTCGTTTCGTTCAGGTATTTTGCCGATGGCTTTCTGAAGAGCATCTACATGTTCGCGGATACTGCCGCTCTTTTCCAGCCGGCCTTCCTGAATCAGTTTCAGCAGCAGGTAATTAAGCGCCGATACCCGAAACACACGGTCCTTGGCGATATGAAACCCGTAATGATCGATTTTTTGCGCGAAGTTCGCCAACTCTTCCTTTTTCTGCTGACTGCTCAGCACGTCCCACTGATTGATCGCCCAAAAGGCGCGCTGCAGCACGCGCTTGCGTTGGCTGTGGATTTCGGCCAACAGCTCGATCTCTTCGCCTTCCAGCAGGTGAAACACCTTCATGGCGATGACGAACGCCTTGGCGTCGTTTTCGACGTACGATTTGGTCACCTTGCGGTGGCGAGGATTGACCACGCCTAATCCGGGCAAGTCGACGAGAACGACGTTTTCGGGGATGCTGACATCGGTGAGGAAGACTTCTGCCTGATCTACGAACAGCACGTCCTCGTAATCTTCGGTGACATAGCTCGGCAACTCCGCCAGAGCGATTTCTTTGACCGATCCGTTGAGTTTATTCCAGCCTTCGATCAAGGTTTTCAACTCATCGAAGAATTTTTGCTTGTTGAACGAGCCGAATTGGTTTTTGTACTGTTCGATATCCTTTGCCAATGTGCCCAGCAATTCGCCTTTGCTCAGCTTTCGGTAAGTATCGCTGCTCTTGCGCAACTCCTTGGACAACTCTTCGAGATACAGGTTTTTCAGCTCGTCTCGGGCGCTTTCGTTGAGGTAATGGATAACGGCCCGATTAGCGCGCCCTTTACGGATCAGCGTGGGAATGGCGGTGAAAGACTTGGTTGCCTGGGGCAAGATATCGTCGCCCAGCACGGCGTTGATGATGGTGCTCTTGCCGGCCGAGAATGCACCCAGAAACGCCACCGGAAATTCCGGCGATTTGAGCCGTTCCAACCAAGTGCGCTTGCGGTTGACATAATATTTGAAATCGTCGGTGACTCCTAAATATGGCGCGGCGGCGTCGTAGGCTTCGAACAGGCGTGTGAATGCTTTGACGTAATTGCTGTAATCCGACTCTTTCATCCGTAGGTTTCCTGATTATTTTTAGGTGCCAGCGATATTTTAGGTTTAAGCTGCCGACAGTGGTAAAGGCCGAGCCATAAGACCATGGTCAATTAACGGAATATATTACCATTTATGTTACGCAGACCTTAGCGGCTAAAATCGATCGACTTGCCGCCGCAACGCATTCCGGGAATTTCCGTAAGGTCGTTCCAATGACGGACAAAAAACCCCTGCCTACCACAAGAAGGCGGCTCCAAACGGCGGACGACGAGTTCGGCGTACGGCTTTCCGGATCAACGGACCTGGATCGTGGTCGAAGACGGTTTCAGTGAGAGCATGATTGCATGAGGAAATTCATGGTAAGACGTCTACGCCGGTTTTTCTTAGGAATGCTTCTGATCGGCATATCACCGACATGGGCCGAAGCGGAAACTCTGCGCACCCAGCTGGAAACGTTAGCGGCCGAACACGGATTTGTCGTGCAAGGGCTCGATCGCCTAGGACCCGAATCTGCGCGAAATGCGGCGGGCGACCTGCCGACCCGGCTCAGGATGCTTCTCGAAGATTACAACTACGTCCTCATGAGTGATCGGCCCGGAGCGGTTGACCGGCTGTTGATCACCAGCGCGAAAATGCCGGCGCAAACGCGCGCCTTTAACGCCACCATCAAAACGACGCGGCTCGGCCCCCATCATCAGGTCGAAACGGTGTTGGTAGGACCAAACGGCGTGGCTTTTCCGGTTACTTTGATCGTCGACACCGGAGCCTCGACGCTTGCTTTGCCGGAATCGATGGCAAGCGAACTGGGTTTCGTTCCCGAAGCCCTTCAGCCGGGAGTCAGTCATACCGCGAACGATATTGTGCCGATTAAAGCCGGTATCCTAGAATCGGTTCGGGTGGGACCCGTTTCGGCTGCAGCCGTGCCGGTCGCTTTTTTTCCGGACGACCGTCTCCGCGGTGCGAAGCTTTTGGGAATGAGCTTTTTGAGCCGTTTCCGCGTGACTTTGGACGAAGCAGAGAATGAACTGATTCTGCTTGCGAAATGACCTCTCTTACGCAGGGTATGGAAGACGTCCCGAGATCCAGCCGAACGGCGGTACGAATTAC
>NZ_MSCV01000023.1 GCF_002005105.1 Methylocaldum sp. 14B
CTCTAAAGCTGGCTTTCGATCTCATTCCTACATTCTAGCGGCGAAAGCATCCTCGCTAACGCGGTCGACTTCCGACATTCCGTGCGGTTGCCTCCTATAAGTGGTTCGTGCCCGCAGCGGTCATTCGATTCAATAACCACAGCGGACCGGGGCCAGCCACGACGCGGCGCTGGAACTACAACGTGCGGGCTGTGCACTTCCAACGTTGGCTCGAGCGCCGAATATGTGGCCAGATCATCGTCAACCGCGTTGCGCCTGGAGTCGCGCAAGGCCAGCGCCCGTCAAGCCTGCCCTTCGCTCAGGGGCAGCCGCACGATGAATTCACTCCCTGATCGGGGCCTGCGCTCTTGGCCTCCACCGGGCCTCCGTGCAGCGCCACAGCGCTGGACGATAGTCAGGCCGAGCCCCAACCTGCCTTGGAACCGGTCCAGGGTGCGCTCGGCTTGGGTGAAGACATCAAACAGGTAGGGCAGCAACGCCTTCGGAATGCCTTCGCCGGTATCCCGGATCCAAATGACGGCGTCATCCTGCTCACACGCCGCCTCCAGCCAAATTGTGCCGCCTTCGGGCGTATATTTGGCGGCATTGTTGAGCAGATCGACACCACTTGGGCCAAGCGCAGGCTATCCCCGTCCGGCCCGAGCGGCTGATCGGGCAGCGAGGCGATCAGCTTGTGACGGCGGGCTTGAATGAGCGGCTGGCAGGTTTCAATCGCCTGCTGCAGCACTGCGGCAAGGTCGATAGACGCTTTCTGTAAGCTGATAAAGCTTAGGCTTCCGGGACACTACTCAATAGGCAGCCACTCGGTTGCTGTCTCGCAAGCGTACGCCCCTTATGGGAGATACCGCACCAGGGCGAAGTTGAAGCTGGGACCGCCGACAGCGGCGATAGGCGCGTCAGAACCGCCTGCCACCACGATCAGGCCATCGGGCTGAATGGCGATGGCCTGGACCTGGTCCGTGCTGCTATTCAAGACGTGGTCGCCGGTCGTGTTGGCCAAATCGGTCAGCACCCGGTTGTTGGACCCGAAGTCGGTTATCGCGACACCATTCAGATCGTAGCGGACCAGGGCGAAGTTGGTATTGCCCACGCCAAGGGGGGCGTTGGACGTTCCTGCCACCACGATCCGGCCGTCTGCCTGCATCGCGGCCGCAGTCGCAAAGTCAGCGCTGCGCTCGACGGTCCCATCGTCAAGCGCACGGTTATCAAAGTCCGTGATCGAGAGCCCAGGGTTGATCGAGTCGGCATTAAAGGTCGGATCGAGGGTGCCATCCAGATTGTACCGCGCCAAACCGAAGTTAAGATCCCCGTTGGGACCGTTGGTCGTTCCGACCGCCACGATCCGGCCATCGGGCTGGACGACGAGCGCGCTGGCCTGGGCGCTTGTGCCACGAAGACAGGTCGCTACCCGGTTATTGGGCCCGAAATTGGTATTCGGAACGCCATTGTTGTATCGAACGAGGCCGAAGGCCGCCGGACAATCGGGGGCGGGGGACGTGCTGCCTGCCACCACGAGCTGACCGTCGGACTGCATGGCCACAGCAAAGGCGTCATCCACGCTACGATTGCCAAAATCGGTGAGCACGGTGCCTGGGAAGATGGCATTATCGCCGAAGGTCGGATCGATGATGCCATCGGGATTGTACCGGACCAAGGCAAAATTACCCTCGCCGTTAGGCGCATTCGAAAAACCTACCGCCACAATCTTGCCGTCGGGCTGGAGGGCGAGGGCTCTGAGTTGGTCAAGCGAACGAGTCCCATCGGGTAATTGACGAAAATCCGTGAGTGTCGTGCCTGGGAAGATGGCATTATCCCCAAAGGTCGGATCCACGCTGCCGTCGGGGTTATAGCGAACCAAGGCGAAGTTGTTGTCGCCATTGGGCGCGTCGGAAAACCCTCCAACCACGATCTTGCCGTCGGGTTGAATCAGGACGGCGCGCGCCGTATCCGAGCTGTTTCTGCTGGGGCTATCGGGGTCACCCGTGGGTACGTCAGTCCGGAAATTCGTGATGACTCCGCCGCCCGTGCCGAAGGTCGGATCCATGGTGCCATCGGGGTTATAGCGGACTACGGCGAAGTTGTTGTCGCCATTGGCAATGGGGGAAGTAGTGAATCCGGCCGCCACGATCTTGCCGTCGGGCTGGATGGCCACAGCAAACGCCTGATCAGTAGCGGTCTCGAAGGTCGTGAGCACCCGTCCGATGACACCAAAGGCGGGATCCGGGGTGCCGCTTTGCGCATGAGATATACCTGTTGTAACTGTGCCAAACACCGCAGTCAAACCGACCAGCAAGCCGGGCAGCCCCATGGGCTTCTTTCCTTTCATGACGTTTTCTTCCCGCAGCAAAATAGAGAGATTGGCTAAATTAGACCGGGACACTCGGAGATTTCTCTCGTAGCCTCCCGGAATATTTGCCGCGAGCGGCCTGCACTAGCGGAAAGTACCAATTCGCTCATGGTTCCATAAAGCCGACATTCGAAGCCGGCTGAAAACTAAATGCGAACGGCAGAAATGGCCGAACAGCAGAAGTTCACTTCGGTGGCCCTAACTATCCGTTCAGCTCAGTTCGCCGCCACATTCGGCACGGAAGTGCCGGTTATCCCACCCGAAAAACGATCTCGAGCCGAACGTCAGCTACGGGGTAGTGGTTGGCCGACTCCTGCCGGTCGGCATATGTTCGTGGAGGATCGGGTTATGCGGCAGAGCGGATACGCTTCAGTAAACTGGGAACCAAGTCACTCCCGGCCGGAACCTGACGAATATCAATGGCCTCGATTCAGAGTATCCGTACAGTATCCTGGCTTGATGAATTCCCGAATCCATAGCCTGTGCCGGTCATCATGCTGCGAGACTGTTCAGCAGTTCGCGGCCTGCGAAGCGCCGCACCGCTATTTCGCCTGCTCGCTTTAGCCTTTTTCGCGGCCGGACTTTCGAGCTGTCTGTCACCCATGGCGCTTGATCATCTGGCGATCGCCTATAACGAATCCAGTGCGGACGTGATGTCGAGGCAACTCCTGCTCGATATCGCGCGTGCCCGCTTCAATCAGCCGATATATTTTTCCGGGATTTCGAATATTGCCGCGACGCTGAATTTCCAGGTCAATGCGGGGGCCACCCCGCCGTTTACGGGGAATAGCGGCACCACGCTGATGCCCATTTTCGGCGGCTCGGCGTCGGAAAATCCGACCATCAGTATCGTTCCCATGGAAGGCGAACAATTTACGCAGCGATTGCTGACGCCATTATCCGAAGACAAGCTGACCTTGCTGCTGCGTCAGAATATCGATGTCGATCTGCTGCGTTTGGTGACGCTGGAATTTCGCACTCAAGGCGAAGAAGCGGTATTTCACAATCGGCCTCGAAACCGGCGCGATTACGCCGCTTTTCGGCGCATCGTGCTGCACCTGTCATCGATTCAGGATCGTGACCAGTTGTACGCGGAGCCCCTGATCTTCGAGCGTCACTGGACGCTGCCTTCCGAGTCGATTAGCGGAAAGGAATTCCAGGCATTGGAGCAGGAGTATTCCATTGCGCCGGATTCAACGAGGCCGATTTATCATCTGACCAAGCAAGTCGTCGGTAGAACGGTTCTGACGAACTACGATCCCCTCCTTTTGAGCAATGAGGAGCGAATCCGGCTGAATGACGAGGCCGAAAAAAATGCACCCAACGATCTCCTGGTCGATATTCGTCCCGGCTATCCGGGCGGCGAATATCCGCTGCACGGCAAATTCAGGCTGCGAAGCTTTAGCAACATCATGTATTTCATTGGCCGAACCCTCGCCGCAGAACCCGAAAGGGACGTTCCCAAGGATCCGCGAACACCGCCGGTCGGCGAAAATCCGGTCTCGGTCATTGAGATTTCGGAATCCAGCAGGCCGCCCGCAGATGCGGACGTTGTGGTGAATTATCGGGGGAGATACTTCGCCGTGCGTCCAAGCCGTGATTCATCGTGGAACCAAACGGCCTTTCGGGTGCTCTCGCAGATTTTTCAGATGACGGTGACCGAACTTCCGAAACCGGGCGTTCCGAGCATCACCATCGCAAAGTAAACGTGACGCGCCTCGGAACACGGTGTCGGGGAGCGAAGCGTGATCGGCTGATCACGTGTTACGACACCGTGTTCCCAAAGGGATGTACCCGACTATTCAAAGTGACGGGCCGGTTCCGGCACCGCCTGACATCGCCGCCTTTACAGACCGCTCGAACGGCTGCCGCCGCTTGCGCCGACACCGCCGTCGGAGACCTCTCCCGCAGGCTGAGTGGTGTGCCGAATGACGCGCTGTATATCGTCTTTTCGCGCGAGGACCGATCGCAATTGCAATGACCTGTTCAGTACGCTGTACCAGAAAGGCGCGCCGAGGCTGAGCAGCAGGATGGAGATCATCAGCCCCGGAAGGTTCACATTTTTCCAGTTGTCAAACCATAGCTCGAGAGAGGTAGGCGGCAATATCACGCCCTGCTTGGCCAGGAACGTGAAATACTGCCTCTCGATTTTGTCCGACACGGGCAACGGCGTGGCGGATTGAGCCTCCAAGCTGGCTACGACATACTGTGCCTGATCGATCTTCATCGCCTCCTCGACAAAAGCGGTTCGCATGGCGTCGTCCATGGCAAATCGGTTCACCAGCGTCACCGTGTCCAGTTGCAGCACGACGGCTACCACCGTAGCGCTGACGAAAGTCCAAACGCGGGCACCGAAGGTGAAGCGTTCGCTGACGCGATCGATGACCGAATCAAACCGCAAGTTGATTTTCGCCAAGAATTGGCTGGCGGCTTCCTGTAACAGGGCAATATTCTGGCGGACGTCGTGGGCGAGTTCGGGGTTGGATTTCTCCAGTTGGAGGGCCGCCATATGGATATTCTTCAGCGTTTGGTCGGGGTCGGAGATACCGTTTTCCGCCATCACTTTCTTCAATCCCTTGAGCGCTGTCTGTTGCAGCTCGGTCATCGTCACGTCCTTCGGGTCTCGCGATGCCAGGTCGAGCAGCATCTTGGTGAGCTCCTCGCGGTGAATCACCTCGCCATACCGGATCAAACCGAATATTTTGCCGCCATTGAGGATTGGACTGCGTAGAATCATCTTCGCTATCTCCTCGGCGCAGCGCCGCTCCACGCCGGGATCGAGCTGCTCGAGCAGGTCCACGAGTCCGGCCAGCAAGTGCTTTCCGCGACTTTGACGCAGAGCCAGCATGGCCTGAGTCATCAGAGTCACCGCCATGCTGACGATCAGCATGACGACAGAAAGCCCGATTAGGATATCGATCGATTTCAGCATGATGGCACCCCTCCAGTCTCGACGTTGTTCAGGACTTACGAAAATGGACTCTTCTTCCGTCTCCCGAGGGAAAAAGGGCAAAATGCGTAAGTCCGGTTGTTGTTATTTTGTCCAGGCCGGCTAGCGTCAACGACCATGGCGATCGTCTCACCGACACCGGCGTTCGGCTTCGGCCCGCTTCGCAAGTCTCCTGCCCGAAGGCTTTAAGGATTTCTGACTCTCGGCCAGGCTTCCGGCTCCGCGAATGGAGCGTCGGGGTCGTCCTGACAGGCTTGAGCCCGAGCTTCCTCGACGACCGGCTGGCCGTTCCGAAAAGTGTAAACGACGATCGAGCCGCAGTCTCCGATGCCGCGGGATTTCGACCAGACTTTCAGTTCCTTCGTTTTGTCATCGAATTCGGGAAATCCGCTCAGCTCCGTTTCAAGATAGCGGGAGACGCGGCCATCCGTCTCGCGCTCATAACGCTTGAATTTCAACAATGCCGTTTTCGCCCGTGCTTCGTCATAAAACATGAAAACAAAACCGGGTTGATAAGCGCCCAGGTAGCACTGTATCTCCACGAGATACTGCTTGTCCTTCAGGCGATGAAAGGTAAGGCCGGCATCGGGAATATCCTCGGCTTGGCTTTGGAAGCTCTCCTCGCAGTCGGCGGGCCATTTCAGTCTCTGATACCAGGCGCTTCGCTCCTCTCGAGTCAAATCGGACTTTTTTTGATCGCCTCCGGCCTTTACTCCCGAAGCAACCAGAAACAGACCTACAAAAGCGGCGGTGATGCCGAACCCGAACAATTTCATAGCGATCCCAACTCCCTGTGCGCTCCATGACATTCCCGAAATGGACTCATACGGCAGCGCCGCCGATCCGACGGAATCCTAAATCGACCGATGCCATCTCCGCTATGCTCGCTGAAGGGCCGAAACCCGCAAGAGATCATCGAATCGGCGTGCGATGTCGGCGATCGTTGTAGCCTTGTCGTGGCCATTGATGATGGTTCGAGCATTCTCATAATCGGGCGATACTCCGTCTTTTATGAAATGTCCGAGCTTTTTGCCCGTGAACCATCCTTCCTTCATTCCCTGGACGGCAATTTGATAGGCCAGCTTGGGCTCCTTTGCTTTATCGGGGTTCGAGATCAGATCCACGTTCAAAAATCTTCCCGCTCTCTCGTAGTTGTTTCGGCCTGTCAGCTGTACAAAGCCGCGCCCGTGAAAAAGATTGCCATCGCCCGGGTAAAGATTGCCGAGCCGCCGGCCTACCGAGGTATGCGGTCCATAGCGGGATTCAAAGTAGGCCGCCGAGCCGTGCTCGTCGATCGGCCTCATCGTGTTTGCCGTTTCCCATTTGAATGTCGCCAGGCAGTAGGCCAACTGTTGCCGGTCCGTGTCCGTCCCGTCGAAACGGACATCCTGTTCGATTTCGCCAAGCAGAAACTCCAGCGCGTCGACCCGGTATTGCGTCATGGGTCCGAACGCGGAACGATAGTCCTCGAAAAACTCATTCCTGTCGAACACGAACATAACTTGCCCCCCCCACTTTCTTCTTTTTTGAAAAATCACGATCACCGCCGAGAGAGCGCGCGAAACCTCACCCGAGGCAGCGAGCGATCAAGCGGTGAACTTATTCCATCATGAATCCGATCTGTCCGGAAACATCGCCTCCCTCGATTCCCGTCGGGAGCGCTTCCACGCTAGCCGCCCCCTCACAAATCACGGTCTCTGCAACGTCAGAATGTGCGGCGGCTGACCGAAAACGTCGATCTGCGCGTCAAGAGTCCTCCAAATCCGGCCGATCCTTTTTGCCCATTCGACGCTCGATCGGCGTCAGAAACTGCAAAGTCAGAAAATTGATCGTACTGATCAGCACGGCGATCTCATACAAGCCGTGGGCGACCGAAGCGCCGATTGCGCCGGTCGACCATAGGCTAGCCGCCGTGGCCGTTCCCCGGACACCTGTCGACGTCTTCAAAATCGCTCCGCCGCCGATAAAGCCGATACCCGTCATCAATCCGGAGATGATGCGCGCCTGCGCATCCTGAGCGGTACCGACGACCGACTCCCCGACCAGGATATAACCGCAACTTGCTAGCGCAACCAGAGGGAAAGTCCGCAATCCCAAGGTGCGGGTCGTTCTTTCGCGCTCCAGGGCGATCGGCAGAGCGAGTACGAACGCTCCTGCAAGCTTGAGCACGTGAGACAGAAATTCGCTCCAGTTCCAGTTCAGTAGATCCATCTGATTGTCCTGCTGTGCTACAGCGTTCTCGGTCCGACCGATTTCCGTCTTTTCCACTGCCCGGGGAGACCATAGCCCCCCCGGGCGCCGTGCCTGGATGCGCGCCGGCAAATCGGTCGCTGCTCATCTGCACGAGCCTACCAGCCGTTCCGGAAAAGGCTGTTCGCCGGGGTCCGGGGCGGTTTCTCATTCATTCCGGCTCCACGGCACCCGGCCGGCGAGTTCGGTCAGGGAACCCGCCGGATAGGTTCCGAAGCGGCGGCTGGACGGAATCTGCGGTATCCGGACGAAAAGTACAGCCTCGGTATCGGCCGCGAGCATCTGCTCGAAAGGGGTCAGCTCTCGCGTCGGAGCGCTCCCCTCGACGAGATCGAGAAGGTCTCGGCCTATCGTCTCGAAGGCCTCTCTGGGCACGAGCCGGGTCTTCTCCGCGGCGAGCGTGCGAAACACATCCCTGCCGCCGGCGAGGCTCATCTGAACCAGGGCCGCCACCGGGAAAGCGGCCACGGCGGCGAGATAGCTGGTCGGACCGGTCTCCGGAATGTTCCAGCCCAGCCAGCGCAAGGGATCGATGACCAGCGCGGTGCTGTTGTTGGCGGCCCGGTCGTAACCGATGACATGGCAGTAATAGCCGTGTAGCACCTGTTGCAAGGTGGCTTGCACCCGGCGCGGAATTCGGGAATCGCGCATGACCGCGACGAGCATGTAGTTCGGACGGTACCAGGCCTGTCCGCTGTTGAGATCCGCGAGGTAATTGTCCATGGGCACCATGGCCGAGAGAATGCCTTTTGCGTTCTTGTCGTCTATGGGATAGAAGTTGGCGGCCAGCCAATCGCTCCATTCGCCTTGCGGGCCCAATATCCCGGCGGCGGGCGCGAGATGGCCGCCGTGCGCGCCGTCATCGTCGCCCTGGGCGCCGTCGAGCACGAAGGCGAGCACCGGGCGGCTCGCCCAGCGGCGGGGCTGTCCCGGATGACGCTCCCATAACACCCGCGCGGCGTAGATGCCCGTCACGCCGCCGGTCTGTGCCCGGATCAAGGTCGTCAAGGTTTCCCGCTCTTTCAACGGCTCAAATCGGGCTCCATCGATGTCGATACGGGTATCTTCCGGCCAGATCGTCCGGGCGACGAAAACCGGAGTCCCCCGATCGCTCAGTGTGACGCCACGCATGCGCAGCGGCCGTTTCGAAAGAAAAGCCACGGTGGAACGATCGAGATAGGCCCGATTGGTGGGAATCGCCGGGGTGACCGCAAACGCGATCTCACCCGCCGGTGCGCGGAGAAACTGTCCGTCTTCGGACAAGGTCGCGTGTTCGACGATCTCGGGAGCGCCGATCCAGACCAGCGGCGGATGGGGCGTTTCGCTCCGCTCCGGCTCGAAAAGCGCCGTGCCGGTGATCGGCCGAAGTCCATCAGGAACGGCGATGAGTTCGTCGCGAAAATACCAGAGCGCCGCCTCGGGCACCGGACAATCCGTGCACCGCCCGGTGGCGAGCCGAAAGGAGGAACTCGGCAACAGCCCGAAGCGCTCTCCGGTCAGGGCGCCTTTCGAAAAAGGACCGGCATATAACTTGTCCGGCACCTCGCTCCAGCGCAAGCCTTCCGCCGTCCGCAGCGGGCCGGCCTCGCCTGGAGCGTTTTTCATCCCGGTGCACGGCTTCGTGTCGGGCGAGAAGCACGTAGGTCGGGCGCTCTGACACCGAATCGGAAAATTCTCTAATTGCAGACCAAGCGATGCCGCCGGACGGACGCCGCTTCCCCCGGATTCATCCGCTAACCGGGACTCGGCCGCGCATCCGCACAAAAGAAGAGCAATCCACAGCCGGCGACACCGCCACGCAAGCGTTTCAATCGAGCAGCGTGTAAAGATAGCTCGCGATGTCACGCGCGTCGGATTCCGGAACATTCATGTTCGGCATCAGGGTCTGCGGATTGACGGCCGGAGGATTTTGCAGCCACCGGATCATATTTTCCGGGGTGTTCGGCAGAATGCCCGCGATGGCGACCCGCTTGGCGATTCCGCCGAGAGGAGGCCCCACCAGGCCATCCGCGCCGAACACGCCGGGGATAGTGTGGCAGGACGGGCAGCCGTAGGCGCGGATGGCGTCCTTACCCCGCTCCGGATTGCCGCCGGTCAGGGCGATGGCGTCGGACTCTTTCCCGCCCCCGCAAGCTCCGAGCAGGCACAACACGAAAACCATGGCGATCCCGCTTCCGTGACGCGTCCCCTCTCCCGGTAGCGCCCGTCCGGCATTACGGGAGGGCGAATACATACAGCGTCCCTCCGGGGTTGGTGTGTTCGGGCAAGTCCTTCATGGCGTTGACGAAGCCGAGCGCGCCGGTGCCGTCGCGCGGGTCCAGCCCGCCCGACACGATGGCGCCCGACCAGCCGCCGACTCCGGCAAGCACCGCGACATATTGCTTGCCGTCGGGTCCCCGGTAAGTCACCGGCTGGCCGATGATTCCGGAACCGACCTGAAACTGCCACAGAACGTCTCCGGTACGGGCGTGCACCGCCTTGAACCAGCGGTCCATGGTGCCGTAAAAAACAACGTCGCCCGCCGTCGCCACCGCGCCGCTCCACACCGGGAAGCGCTCCTTGATCTTCCATACGGCCTGCCGTTTCAGGGGGTCCCAGGCGGTGAACTCGCCGCGATGCCCGCCGGGTCCCGCGTGCATGTGCACCCGTGCCCCCACGTAGGGAGTGCCGGCGAGATAATTGGCCTCCAATCCCTCGATGTCCATGCAGAGGTTATTGTGCGGAAGGTAAAGCAGACCGGTCCGCGGCGACCAGGCCGCGGGCTGCCAGTCCTTGGCGCCGGGCGGTGCCGGGCAGATGTCGGTGACGGTTTTTCCCGTCTGCGGCTTCTTTTCCTCGACGTGAATGGGCCGTCCGGTCTCGAGATCGATGCCGCGGGTGACATTGGTCGGCACGAACGGGTCGGCCGACAGGATTTCCCCGGTCGTCCGGTCCATGACGTAGACGTACCCGTTGCGCTCCGCGCGCAGAAGGAGTTTCCGAATCCGGTCATTAACCGGCAGATCCACCAGGATATTCTCGTTGACGCCGTCGTAGTCGTAGAGATCGTGAGGGCTCCACTGGTAGGCCCATACCGCCGCGCCTGTCGCGGGGCGGCGAGCGAAGATGCCGCAGGTCCATTTGTTGTCGCCAGGCCGCATTTCCGGGTTCCACGGGCTGGGATTGCTGGTGCCGTAATAGATCAGATCCAGCTCCGGGTCATAGGAAATCCAGCCCCACACGGCGCCGCCGCCGATCTTCCACTGATCGGGCGGCCAGGTCGTGACGCCGAGATCCTTGCCATTGTCCTCCGGATAAAAAGCCTTGAATTCGGGACCGATCAGCACGTCCTTGTCGGGACCCGTGGTATAGGCCCGCCAGGCGATTTTTCCCGTATTGGCGTCCAGCGCCGTGAGCCAGCCGCGCACGCCGAACTCGCCGCCGCTGTTGCCCACCAGCACCTTGCCCTTCACCACCAGGGGCGCCATGGTCATGGATTCGCCCCGATTGATGTCGCCGAGCTTAGTCTTCCAGACCTGTTTTCCGGTCTTCGCATCCACCGCGAAAGTATGGTTGTCGAGGGTGTTGAAGAAAATCTTGCCGTCGGCGTAGGCCGCCCCACGATTGACCACGTCGCAGCAAGCGACCCCTTGCGCGGCGGCAGCCGGTTTCGGCTCGAATTTCCATTTCATCGCGCCCGGTTTTTCCTTGAGGTCCAGCGCGTAGAGAACATTGGGATAAGGCGTGACGACGTACATCGTATCGCCGATCACCAGCGGCGCCGCCTCGTGCCCCTTGTTCAGGCCGGTCGAAAAGGACCAGGCGAGCTTGAGATTCCCGACGTTCTCGGGCGTGATCTGGTCGAGTCCGCTGTAGCGGGTGCTCGCATGGTTCTTGGCCGGCATGGTCCATTGGCCGTCCTCCGCCTCGGCAGGCGGAACGGCTTGTGCCTGGACCCGGGATTCGGGAACTTGACTCGACACGACTCCCGGCCACCCGGCCAGACCGCCGAGCGCGACGAGCATCACACCGAGACGCGTTCCGATCTTGCCGGGCAAAGCATAGGCCACAGGACTCTGACCGGTTTTTGGCTGCTCCATGTCGAATCCTCCTTGTATAACGCCCCGTTCCGCTCGGACACACTCCGCGTAGGGTGGGTTACGCTTCGCCAACCCACTATCGATGGGTTTCGCTTCGCTCTACCCATCCTACAGAGCTACAGAGTTCGCGATTGCCGCGCTTCACTGCGTTCAGCACATCCTATTTTTATGACACCCTCCAAAGGGAAATAACTTTTTCAAAACTCCCTCAACATCATGGTCCCCTCGGGAGCGGGCTCCCGCTGTGCCCCGCCGCGCCGCCCGCGTTTTTTCCGATCGCCTCCAGCCAGGCGGCGAACATCCCGAGGGCGATGACCAGATAGATAGCGCCGGCGGGAACCCACATGATGAGCCCCGCGAGCTGCTGATCCTCGAGCGCGCTCAGTCCGGCCGCCGCCGAGCCGCCGTAGGCCGGATACCACGGCTGGCTGCTGAAGGTCAGCAACGCACCTAGCAGGCTGGTATGCACCGTCGTGGAGAACACGTATAGCACCCCGGCCCCGTACCCTCTCGCCCCTTCGCCGCCTCGGATGATCGCCCACCAGAACACCAGTGCCGAAACGAAAAAGCTCAGATGCTGCAGCGTGTGCACGTCCTCATGTCTCAGCGCCGCCTGAAAAAAGACCGGCGCATGCCAGATCCATATGACGGCCCCGTGTATCGTCCAGGCCGCCAAGGGCACGGTCATTCTGCGCCAGAAACGCCCGACCCAGCCGGTTTTGCAATAGCCTGTCAGAGACTTCCGCCACCCGCGCGGAAACGCCCACAGGGCAAAGGCGATCGGACGGCTCAAGACCAGCAGCGGCGCGGCGAGCAGTATCAGGATCTCGTGCTGGACCATGTGTGCCGAAAAAAGCTCGTTCGAAAGCCGATCCAGGGGCGAAATCAGGGCCAGAGCGATGAGCAGCCATCCCCCGGCATAAGCCAGCGCTTTTTGGATGAGCACCCGACGGCCCGTGCCGACTTTCGGCCACAGCCGCCGCAATCCGGCCACGAACAGTCCGGCCGACAACGCAAGACAAAAAAGGACCCAAGGCTCGAAATTCCAGGCGGTCCACTGAAAGCCGGAAATCGCCGAACTCCCTTCGTGAGCATGTCCGCATGCGGGAACACCGAACGCAGTGGACAAGCAGGGAAAGACGGTTCGGCGCGCAATACGGTTTCGTGCCATGGCAGGCCTCACGAGCGCAGAATCATGATCGGAACGGCCTGCGCCAGGATGGTCACGAAGAAGTAGGCGCTGATGATCATCCCGGAGAGCGCCATGAAGCGGCTCCGCGCGATCACCCCGCCTTCTCCGCTCGGCCACGCCGCCCCTGCCCTTTGCCAATTCCGCCAGGAAACCAACCCGCCGGCCGCGGCGATCGCCAGGGCCGCCAAAGTCGCCAGATACAGGGCGAGAGTCGACCCGGGGCCGTGGAAGAAAGGCGTGATGCTGTAACTGGTTTGAAGGTGCAAGGCCCAGGCGACGGGACCCGCCAGCAAACCGGCCCATAGCGCGGCGATACCGCTACGCTCCGAGAAATACCGTTCCGTATCGGCCTGCAACACCTTTCTTCCCTCACTTTAAAACGCGCGGCATCCAGTACAGCGTGGCGTACAGCGGTATCCAGACCGCCACCACGAAGTGCCAGTAAATCCCGTTGACCTTCACCGCCAGACTGCGCCGCTCGCTGAAGTAGCCTATCCATGCGAGAGCGCTGACCACGACCGTCTTCAGGATCAGCGCAACCACATGGGTGCTGTGAAAGCCGATGATGGCCCAGGAAATGGAGCCGTAGGAATGGGTATACCATCGGTACCCCATTTCGCTGTACTCGATGTATTTCAGCACCAAGAACGTCACCGCCAGCGCGATACTCAGCAACAGCCCCCAGCGCAGGGCC
Source organism: Methylocaldum sp. 14B (assembly GCF_002005105.1). Taxonomy (GTDB): domain Bacteria; phylum Pseudomonadota; class Gammaproteobacteria; order Methylococcales; family Methylococcaceae; genus Methylocaldum. The sequence continues at coordinate 13,513 of NZ_MSCV01000023.1, forward strand.
GTTTGGTCGCCTCGGGTGATGCCGCGGTCGGCCCAGTGCATCGGCAGGCTGCTGGCCATCAGCACCAGCGTGCCCAGGGTCGGTTTGACCAGATCGGGCGTCTTGGTGCCCGCCGGCGGCCATTCCGGCTGATCGATGCCGAGATAGAAATAGCTGGTGATGAGGGTGGCGAACACCACCGATTCGACCAGGATGAGACCGACGATGCCCCACCACAAGGGTGCTCTGTAGTCGGCGGGCAGACGCGGAAGCTCGCCGGCATCGAAGCGGGTTTCGGCGTTCATCGGGCTTGCTCCTCCTCGGCGGAACCTCCGACCGCGCGCGGCCAGAGCCATCCGACGAATCCGACGAAGGTCAGCAGCAAGCCGATCGGGAACCAGATCGGATGACGGATGAAGCCGAGAAAACCCGCCGCCACCGCGACGGCGGAAAGAAAAGGCCAGATCGTAGGTCCCGGCAGAATCGCCACGGCGTGCGGCTCGGCATCGAGCAGCGTCGTGACCAGCACTTCGCGCCGCCCGGAGCGGAGTCCCACCACCGTTCCCGCCGGCTCCTCGCCGCGCTCCCACAGCGCCCAACGGCCGCGCACCACAGGGATATCCTCGAAGTTGTAATTGGGCGGCGGCGAACTTGTCGCCCATTCCAGAGTATCCCCGCCCCAGGGGTTGTCCGGTGCGTCGGGTTTTCGCAGGAAACTCAGCAGGGCGTCGACCGCGGTGACGAGCACGCCGAGGGCGAAGACGTACGCGCCTATGGTCGCCAGCAGGCTCAATTCGAACCACCCCGATTCGGACAGATAGGTGTAGACCCGGCGCGGCATGCCCTGCAAGCCGAGCTGGTGCATCGGGAAAAAGCTCATGTTGAAACCGACGAACATCAGGACGAAGCTCCACTTGCCGGCGGTCTCGTTCAGCATGCACCCGAAGACTTTGGGGAACCAGTAGTAGATCGCGCCGAACACCGGGAACACCGCCCCGCCGATCAGCACGTAGTGGAAGTGCGCGACCAAAAAGTAAGTGTCGTGAACCTGCGTATCGAACGGCACCGAGGCCACCATCACGCCGGTCAGCCCGCCGAGCACGAAGATGAAGAAGAAACCCAGCACGAACAGAAGCGGCGTCGCGAACCGCAGCTTCGCTCCCCATAGCGTCGCGATCCAGCAGAATATCTGCACGCCGCTCGGCACGGCGATCATCACGCTTGCCGCGGTGAAGAAACTGACGCCGAGTGTCGGAAGGCCGGTCGTGAACATGTGGTGCACCCACAGCCCGAAGGCGACGAAGCCGATGGCCACCACCGAGAGCACCATGGCGGTGTAGCCGAAGATCGGCCGCCGCGCAAAGGTCACGACGATGGACGAGATGACGCCGAGCGCCGGCACCAGGATGATGTAGACCTCCGGATGGCCGAAGAACCAGAAGAGATGCTGCCAGAGCAGCGGCTCGCCGCCTCCCGAGGTCATGAAAAAATGGGTGCTCACCGTGCGGTCCAAGGCCAGCATGACGCTGCCCACCATCAGGGGCGGCATCGCGAACACGATCATGAACATGGTCACCAGCATGGCCCACACGAACAGTGGCATCCGGTTGAGCGACATGCCGGGCGCGCGCTGCTTGAATATGGTCACGATCAGTTCCACCGCCGCCACCAGCGCGGAGATTTCGATGAACGTGATCATCGTCGCCCAGAAGTCCAGACCGAGTCCGGGCGAATATTGGGTCAAAGTCAGCGGCACGTAGGCGAACCAGCCCCCGTCCGGCGCATGGCCCAGAAAGCCCGCGGCGTAAAGCGTCACGCCGGCGATCAGGTATACGTAATAGCCGAAAGCGTTCAGGCGGGGAAAAGCCATGTCGCGGGTCCCGATCATGAGCGGCACGACATAGATGCCCAGCCCTTCCATCATGGGCACGGCGAAGAAAAACATCATGGTCGAGCCGTGCATGGTGAAAAGCTGGTTGAAGTGATCCGGCGTGAGGAACGAATTTTCCGGCACCGCGAGCTGGGTTCTCAGAAGCAGCGATTCGATTCCCGCCATCAGGAAGAAGATGAAGGAAGTAATGATGAATCGCTTGCCGATCATGCGGTGGTTCACTTGGGTGAACCAGCCGAAGAACCCCGATGGCGAGTACCAGGTCCGGTCCAGTTCTTCCGCCTTGCGGGACATCGCCGGGCGCACCGACGCCTGCTCCCCGACTCCCGGCCGATCCGTTTCGGTGCTCGCGGTCATGGGCATGCCCTTTTCGTTTTGTCGCGAACGCGAAGCCTGTCCCGACTGGAGCCAAGGGGCTTATCTCGGCCTATGTAGGATGCCCCTGTCCGTAAACTTCTCGATCGTAGGTCGGCAATCCATTGCCGACGAACACGCGCGGCCGGGACGTGGCGTCGGGAAGGGGGGCTTCGGCGCTCCAATCGCAAACGGTCATTCGGGTGCTCCAATCGCAAACGGCCTGGCCGGGAGCGCCGGCCAGCCCCTTCCCCGGATGACCGTTTGCGATTGGAAGGGATTCCCGACCTGCTTGGGGCGCAAGCTGGTAGGCCGGAATAAGCGTCAGCGTTTCCGGCAATCAACGGCGGGAAGGCCACCATGCCGGGAACACGGAGCCTGTCCCGAGGCAGTCGGGAAGATCGTAGGTCGGCAATCCATTGCCGACGAAGCTGTCGGGAAAGGATTCCCGACCTACCTCGGGCGCGAGCATGTAGGCCGAAACAAGCGCCAGCCTTTGTAGGCCGGCAATCCCTTGCCGGCGACTGCGTGTAAAATTTCTCCTTCATTTCAGGCTCTCCAGATAACTCAGCAAGGGATGCAGGCTCTCGGCGTCATAATTGACGGGAGGCATCTTGTTGCCCGGTTTGACGTGCTGAGGATCGAGAATCCAGCCCGCGAGGTTGCCGCGAGTATTGGGCAGGGTTCCGGCCGCGAGAGTCCGCCGGCTGGCCAGGTGGGTCAAATCGGGCGCGACCCGTCCGAGCGCGGCGGTCCCGCGGATCGAGTGACAGAGTACGCACGGCGATGAAAGAAAGACCTGCAGTCCCCTGGCGAGAACCGGATCGGCGGGCTCGACCGCCGGAGCGCGCTCCCGAGCCAGCCAGTTCGAAAAGACTTCGGACGGCTCCGCAACCACCCAAAAAGCCATGTTCGCATGCTGTATGCCGCAGAACTCGGCGCACTGGCCGCGAAATTCCCCGGTCCGGTCGGCGGTGAGCCAAGCGACGTTGGTCTGACCTGGAATCAGATCCATCTTGCCGCTCAGATTGGGCACCCAAAAGCTGTGGATGACGTCTCTGGATTTGAGCAGGAATTTCACCGGCCGGCCGACCGGGATGTGGATTTCGTTGGCGGTAACCGCGACCGCCCTATCCTGTTCGTCGAGGTAACGGATCTCCCACCACCAGCGGCGTCCGATCACCTCCACGGTCAGCGCATTTTCCGGCGGCTCCGCCGAAAGTTCTCGGTGAATCGACACGCTGGAAATCAAAACGATCGGGAGTACGATAGCCGGCAGTATCACGCCGCCGGCGAGCACCAGATTGCGGCTCTGGCGCCGATTCAGAGGCGCTTCCCCGCGCCGGCCCCGCGAGCGCCACACGCCGGTCAGAAGCGCAACCATGACCGCCAGCAGAATCAGCGTGGCCACGATGCACATGGCCCACCACAGGTTGGCCAGCATCTGTGCCTGCGGGCTCATCGGATTGGTGGCGTCCTGAACCCCGGAACAGCCGCCGAACAGCAAGACGAAAATCGGAAGGACGACCCGCTTCACCCGGCATCGTGCCCCCCCGCTCCGGCCCGGATTCCATGCGCCTTGGTTCATCGTTTCGGCTCGCCGGGCGATTTCCCGCTTTCATCCGCCGATTCCCGGCGCCTGGGTTCAGGCGCGCCGGTCGCCGCGTACTCGGGTTGCAGCGTGCGGATGTAAGCGATGATCTGCCAGACCTGTACATCGGTAATCCGCCCGCCGTAGGCAGGCATACCCTTGGGCCGGCCCTCGACGATGCTGGCGAACAGGTTGTCGTCGTGAGGACCGTAGATCCACTCGTCGTCCATCAACGGCGGACCGATTGCCCCGCCGCCGCTGGCATGACAGCCGGAGCAGTTAAACCAGTCCCAGAGCTCCTTGCCTTCGGCGATGGCCTGCCGGTCCCCCGCGAAAGGATTTCGGAATCGCGGCAGCTCCGGCATCTCGGGGCCGGGGCGCAAATCAACCATGGGCGCGCCGGTGGGCGTTCCCCCTGCCGGCGGCGCCTGCCTGAACTCGCCTATGCCCCGTTCTTCCCGGCAGCCGGCAACAAGACCCAAACCGAAAACGCCCGACAGAGCCAGCGCCCCCAGCGGCAATTTTCGGCGAAAACATCGGTCATTCATGCGGGACGACCCTCTGCGTTCCTTCGATTCAGGGTACTCCGTACTTTCGGAGTTGCGCGCCTATCTCGGACCGCTCTTGTTACGGCACTCCAATCCGATAAGCTACCAGGACGCTACACGAGGACTTACGTCTCCGTATCCAATAATTTCGATCAGGCCGCCCTTCGTTCTATCCAAAAATACGCAATAGTTCGTACAGAGCTCCGGCATTTCCGCGCATAGACCGGATTTTTCTGAAATGCTGTCAAGGAATAGCGGGAGATGGCGGAAAGACGGGATGACAAATGCCTAGACTTGCCGTCCCTCGGGACCGGCGCTCAGCGTGCGAGCCCGAACCGCGTATCCGGAAACGGAGCGGAAACGCGGGACGCTCCATTGTCAACGTTCAAGCTTGCCCTTGAGTTTGAGCAGACCATCGTGATTCGGGACGGCTTCCAGCCCCTCCAATACTTTCTTCAGGCTATCGACGCGGTTGCCTTGCTCGAACGCTTTCCATGCCTCCAGCTCCAGGGCGTTCGCGATCTTTTGTATGCCGCTGGCCGCCTTTTCGTTGTAGGGATCGATCTTGAGCGCCTCGCGGTAGGCCCACAAAGCATTGGCGCCGGTCGGGGCGGTCAAATAGCCGACCTCGAAGTGAATGTCCGCCAGTTCCAGCAGATCCGCGACTTTCGCGTGCTGCTCGGCGGTGAGCGTGGTCGCGATCTTGGGCGGCTCCTTGGCTTTATGCAGGCCCATGTAAACATTGCTGCCGATGGCCAGGACGACAACCGTGGCGGCGGCCCAGCTTCCGTAGAACACCGGCGACCGCTTCTGCAGATCGCCGATGAAATCCTCGGCCGTCGGGGTACGGTCCTCGCGCTTGAGGGCGAGGGCTCTCTTGAGACCTCTCCATTGCCTGCCGTTCAAGCCGGAGATGGGCTTGGGCTGCAATTTCAGTTCGACCGCGACGTCCGCCGAAATTTTTGCGTACGGATGTTTCCCCGCCAAAAGTTCGTAAGTCACGCAGGCCAGGGCGTAAATATCGTCGCGCGGGTCCGGCTCCTCGTCCTTGAGCATCTCGTAACTCGCATAAGCCGGCGTCAGCGCCCCCAGATCGCGGGCATTGAATACGGTCGCGTCGCCGCCCTTCTTGTCCGTTCGGCCCGCGGCGCAGGCGATGCCGAAGTCGAGCACCTTGACTTCGCCGTTCTCGTCGATGAAGACGTTGCCCGGCTTGAAATCCGAATGGACGATGTTCTTCTTGTGGGCGTGGGCCAGCGCTTCCGCCATGCCCTGTATGATCGGCCAGGCCTTCTTGAACGGCATGCCCCCCTCGGGAAGCTCTCGGATCAATCGGTTGAGGGGCTGGCCTTCGAGGTATTCCATCGACATGAAGACGTGCCGGTCGTCCCTGTCGAAGTCATATACGTTGATGATGTTCGGATGGGAAAGCGTCTGAGCCCGTTTGGTCTCCCTCTGGAGCGCGATCAGGGAAACGGGATTTTGCTGAAAATCCTCGTTGAGGACCTTCAAAGCAACGTAGGGCTCTTTGTCGTTGGCCTCTTTCTTGCGCAGGTCCAGTGCCTTGAACACTACGCCCATTCCGCCCTCGCCCAGCACCTGCTCCAGCACGAACCGGTCCTTGAGGACGTCGCCGATTTGCAAAGGCCTTACCGTTAACGCGGATTCGACCGGCAGCGGGACACTGTGGCCGGTCCGGGTACTCAGCCGAGTCGAATCGCCATCATCGCTCGGCGCGGGCGCCGCGACGGGACGCGGCGCCTCCGACACCCCAGGGGCGAGGGTCGCCAGCCGCGTCTTTTCCGCATCGTCGTCTGCGGCAACCGCGGTCGGACCCGGACGATTGCCGGTGGACGAGGGCAAGATCCTGGTTTTGTCGAGTGCATCATCACCAGACGTTTGCTGAATATCTGTCATTTTTCTTATCAGGGAAGATTGTTTTGCAAACACATCGCAGCTCGGTGGCGTTCTTTATGATAGACCCTCCCCGGAAGGATGCGGAAAAACAAACGTGCAACTCTCTTTTCGGAGAAAAGTCTCATACCTTAAACGGTGCGCGGGGAACGTCACGAGTGGTCCGAGGATAAGTTCATCCCGAGCTTAGTCGAAGGGCCGCCATCGGGACGTGCAGTAGCTTCCCACCCACCGTCTTAGACCTAGAGATCTTAAAGGAGGGAACATGGCGGTACGAAGCGCATCGGCCGAGTGGGAAGGCAATCTCGCTCAGGGAAAAGGAAGCATGCGATTGGGCAGCGGCGCCTTCACCGGGAGCTACTCGTTTTCGTCCCGTTTTCAAGAGGGACAAGGCACCAATCCCGAAGAGCTCATCGGCGCGGCGCATGCGGGTTGCTTTTCCATGGCGCTGGCACACGGCTTGGCGCAGTCCGGGCACACGCCCAAGCGCATTGCGACGACGGCGAAAGTCCACCTCGAAAAGGTGGGCGAAGGGTTCAAGATCACCGCGATCGAGTTGGATACCGAGGGCGACGTACCCGGAATCGACGCAGCGACATTCCAGACGTTCGCCGACGACGCGAAACGGAATTGCCCGGTCTCCCGGCTTCTCACCGGCGCCGAAATCAAGCTCAGGGCGAAGCTCGTTTAGCGCCCAAACAGTTCAAGGCGCTCGCGGCCGAAACCTTTGATGGACGAGGGCGCCGACGGAGGCGAATGATATGCCGCACTACAACTATCTCATCATCGGCGGCGGAATGACGGCGGACGCCGCGATTCGGGGCATACGCGAGATCGATACCGGGGGAACGATCGGACTGATCGGCGCGGAGGCGCACCCTCCCTACAACCGCCCGCCCCTCTCCAAAGGACTCTGGAAAGGAAAACCGTTCGAGCGCATCTGGCGGAAGAACGTCGAACGGAATGTCGCTCTGCATCTCGGCCGGATCGCCAGCACGCTGGATCTCGCGGCCAAGCGCATCGACGACGATCAAGGGACCGCCTACACCTTCGATAAATTGCTGCTGGCGACGGGCGGAACCCCGCGGCGACTCCCCTTCGGCGGCGACGACATCATTTATTTTCGAACCCTCGACGACTATCAGCGTCTTCGCGCGCTGAGCGAGGAAAAACAGCGCTTTGCCGTCATCGGCGGCGGATTCATAGGTTCCGAGATCGCGGCCGCTCTGGCGATGAACGGCAAGGAAGTGGTCATGGCCTTTCCCGAAGAAGGGATAGGGGCGCGACTGTTCCCGCCCGACCTCAGCCTGTTCCTGAACGACTACTATCGACAGCAGGGCGTCGAGGTGCTGCCCGGACAGCAGGTCACCGATCTTCAAAAGTCGGACAACCAGCTCGTCTTGACCTTATGCGACGGGAAGACCACCAACGAACGGGCGATTTCCGTGGATGCCGCGGTGGCCGGCATCGGTATCGTCCCCAACATCGAGCTCGCGAAAGGCGCGGGCCTTCGAGTGGAAAACGGCATCGTGGTGAACGGCCTCCTGCAAGCCGGTACTCCGGACGTGTATGCCAGCGGAGACGTCGCCAATTTCTACAATCCGGCCCTGGACACACGCTTGCGGGTCGAACATGAAGACAATGCCAATACCATGGGCAAGCACGCCGGTCGAAACATGGCCGGGGAAACCGTTCCGTATCACCATCTTCCGTTTTTCTATTCGGATCTGTTCGAACTGGGATACGAAGCCGTCGGAGAAACCGACTCCCGCCTCGAAACGGTGGCCGATTGGTCGGAGCCGAACCGAAAAGGCGTCGTCTATTACCTGCGGGACGGTCGGGTCAGAGGCGTGCTGTTATGGAACGTCTGGGAACGCGTCGACTTAGCCCGCGAGCTGATTGCCGAACCCGGCCCGATCGACCCTCGCAGCCTGAAGGGAAGGCTTTGATGAGACGCCTTCGTCGGCAAGGGATTGCCGACCGACCACAGCTCGGGAGTAGGTCGGGAATCCCTTCCCGACGCACCGCTTCGTCGGCAACGGATTGCCGACCTACAACTGCCCGACGCACCGCCTCTTTGTCGGCAAGGGATTTGCCGACCGACCACAGCTTGTTTCGGCCTCACGCCCCAGAACGTTTCGGCAGTATCCGGCGCCGTTATCCTTATAGGACGGAAGACATAATGAACGCTCTACTAAAACTCATCGAGCACGGCCAAAGCTATTGGATCGACAATCTCACGCGGCGCATGATCACCAGCGGCGAACTCGAATGCCGCGTCCGCCGCGAAGGCCTGCGCGGGGTGACTTCCAATCCGCAGACCTTCCAGAAAGCCATCGCCGGAACCAAGGATTACGATGAGCAAATCGAAAGCCTCACCTGCGGCGGCCGTCCATGCCCCGACGTGCGCGAGATCTACGAAGCGCTGGTGACCACCGACATTCGAGACGCCTGCGACATCCTGCGTCCCGTTTACGACGAAACCTCCGGACTGGACGGCTACGTCAGTCTCGAAGTGTCTCCGCACATCGCGCATTACCCCGAGGCCTCGATCGAACAGGCGCGGCATTTGTCCCGCATCGTCGATCGGCCCAATCTGTTCATCAAGATTCCGGGCACCCTCGCCGGCCTGCCCGCAATCGAGCAGCTTCTGTTCGAGGGCATCAACGTCAACATCACCCTCCTCTTTTCCGTCGAGCGTTACCAAGCCGTCGCCGAGGCCTATCTCCGAGCGCTCGAACGGAGGACCGAGGCCGGTCTCCCGCTGGAAAACATCGCCTCCGTGGCCAGCTTTTTTCTGAGCCGGATCGATGTATTGGCGGATCAGCTCCTGAGTCAGCGAATCTCCCCGGAGATTGCCCGCGACCTCGAGCCGGACCCGAAAACGCTGCTGGGAAAGACGGCGATCGCCAACGCCAAGCTGGCTTACCGTAGCTTCAAGCGAATCATCGCGAGCGATCGATGGAAAGCTCTGGAAAACAAGGGCGCGCGCATGCAGCGCATGCTATGGGCCAGCACCAGCACGAAAAATCCGGACTACTCGGATGTCATGTACGTGGAACCGCTGATCGGGCCCCACACGGTCAACACCATGCCGGAAACGACCATCGACGCCTTCGCCGATCACGGCGCGGTGCGCGACACGATCGAGGAAGGCTCGGACGAGGCGCGAGGGGTGATGGAGGGGCTTTCGAAGCTCGGAATCGATTTCGGCCTGGTTACCGCCCAGCTCGAAAACGAGGGCGTACAGAAATTCATCGAACCGTACGACGCCCTGATGAACAGCCTGGCGGACAAGTGCCAGAAATACTCGAATCGCCGCGGCATCGCCCTCCTGCAGAAAATGGCGCGCCAACTCCGCCGCGACGTCGTCATGATGACGACCGAAGCGGGATCGGGCCATCCGACCTCGAGCCTGTCCTGCGCCGATATCGTCGCCGCCCTCTTCTTTCACGAAATGCGCTGGGACCCGAGCGACCCGAGCGCCCGCAACGTGGACTCCTTCATCTTATCCAAGGGCCATGCGGCCCCGATCTTATGGGCCGCGCTCCACGAGTCCGGCGCGAGTCACGAGGACTTGGGTTCGCTGCGCAAAATCGACAGCACCTTCGAGGGCCATCCGACGCCGACCAATCCCTGGGTCAAAGTGGCGACCGGCTCGCTGGGTCAGGGGCTGGCCGCCGCCAACGGGATCGCGCTGGCCAACCGCCTGGACGGCATCGCCAGCCGGGTCTTCTGCCTCGTGGGGGACGGCGAGTGCTCCGAGGGCTCGGTGTGGGAAGCGGCGCAGTTCGCGTCTCTCAACAAGCTGTCGGGGCTGGTCGCGATCGTCGACGTCAACGGCCTGGGCCAGACCGGACCCACGCCTTATGGGCACCGCACCGAGGTATTCGCACGCCGCTTTCAGTCCTTCGGATGGTCGACCATCGAAATCGACGGGCATGACATGGAAGCCATTCTCGACGCCTTGTATCGGGCCCGAAAAGGCGGCCCGACGGCGATCATCGCCCGAACTGAAAAAGGCCACGGCGTTCCCTTTCTGGAAGGCGCTCACGGCTGGCATGGCAAGGCCCTGAGCCGGGAGGAGATGGACAGGGCGCTCAAGGAACTGGGCGATACGGGCGTGCACATGACGGTGGAATCGCGGCGGGTCGGCCAGATCCGGCGCTCCGACCCCGAACCGGCGCCGCGCCTCGAAGTCGGCTACCAGCCGGGCGAAAAGGTCGCCACGCGCAAGGGATTCGGGAATGCGCTCAAGAAGCTCGGGGGACTCATGCCGGAAATTGTGGTGCTCGACGGCGACGTGAGCAACTCGACGTACACCGAATTTTTCGCCCGAAGCTATCCGAAGCGCTTCTTCCAAAGCTATATCGCCGAGCAGAACCTGGTCGGAACCGCGCTCGGCCTGGCCGTGTCCGGCAAGATTCCGGTCGCCGCCAGCTTCGCCTGTTTTCTCTCGCGTGCTTACGACTTCATCCGCATGGCGGGCCACAGCCGTCCGCCGCATCTCGTGTTCTGCGGCAGTCATGCCGGCGTGTCCATAGGCGAGGACGGCCCTTCGCAGATGGGCCTTGAGGATCTGGCCATGTTCCGCGCCCTAGCCGGCAGCACCGTGCTGTACCCGTGCGACGCCGTCAGCGCCGAACGCCTGACCGAACTGGCGGTGAAGACGCCGGGCATCGTCTATCTCCGCACCACGCGCCCTTCAACCCCGGTCATCTATTCCGAAGATGAAGATTTTCCGATCGGCGGCAGCAAGGCCCTGCGCTCCGGCGGGGACGACCGATTCACGGTCGTCGCCGCCGGCATCACCGTGCACGAGGCGCTCGCAGCCCATGACAGCCTGAAGCAGCGAGGAATATCGGTGCGCGTCATCGATGCCTATTCGGTCAAGCCGCTGGACGTGGCGACCCTGGAGCAGGCGGCGCGGGAAACACAAGGCGTCGTGGTGGTCGAGGACCACTGGCGCGACGGGGGACTCGGCGATGCGGTCGCGGCGGCCTTGAATTCCACGGTACCCGTACATCGTCTCGCCGTAAGCAAAGAGCCCCGATCGGGAACGATGGAAGAACTGCTGGATCGGCACGGCATCTCCCGGCGAGCGATCGAAGAAAAGATTTTGGAGTTTGAATAGGTTAACGAACCGAGCCCCGCCCGTTTCGACGGCTTACCGAAACCGGATTTCGTGGGGCGGGTTAGGCGCACTCCAACACAAGCTAGCTATCGATCACTACGCTTTGCGTGCGCCGTTACCCGCCACGCCGTCCTTCGGCGGGTTACGGTGTGCGCATGACTCGTATGGTTACGCGCGGAAGGTATGGTGCGCACCTAACCCGCCCTACCATGGGCTGTGTCGGGAAAGGATTCCCGACCTACTTGGCGGCACCGATGCGTAGGTCGACAATCCCTTGCCGACGCATCCTCCGCACCCAACCGGAAAATGCTCTAAAACTCCAACCGCACGCCGGCATTGACGGAATGGCGTGTTTCGAAGCGGTTGTCGACCAGGGTCTCGTACTGGACGAATGCCGATCCGCCGTGTGGGAGCACCGCCGAAACGGAGGTTCTGAGATTGACATAGTCCCGGTCCGGACTGTCGGTGCTCACGGTGAATCGATGCCCGCCGGCGTCGTCGGCGAAACGGGCGCCGATCAGACGGCTGTCTTTCGCGAATTCGTGCTCCCATTCCACACCGAGCTGCGATACGAACACACCGACGGCCGTGCCGGCGGTATAAGACACGATTCCGCCCAAGGCCGTGGTTACCGAATCCACCGTCTGCGCGTCGATCGCCAGATTGAGCGGGTCCGCGCCCCGCTCCGTATAGCCGTCGATGGTGGTCCGTCCGTATTCCGTGCGCCCGCGCAAACCCAGTGTCCACGCGCCAAGAGGAAAATCGTAGCCGCTGTTGACGCTGTAGCGCTGCTGCCAGCCTTCCGTATCGCTCTTGGCGGTCATTCGCACCGGCCCGAACGCGTCGATATAGGCGATGTTCCGGGTCGAACTGTACTGGTTGTAGGTACCGTTGGCCACCAGGTCCAGATACCAGCGATCGGTGAGCTGATAGCTGCCGAACAGGGAAAACGTCGTGCCGTCGATTTCGAGGTCGCCTCCTTTTCGGACGGTATTCGATTCGGTATAGCCGTAACCCGCGGACACGCCCATCAGGAACTGCCGGGTGAACCAATAATCGACGCCCGCCGTGAAGCCGTAAACCTTGGAATTGAATCCCCGCTGCAAGCGCGTGGTGTTTCGGTCTCCCGACTCGAACTGGCCGTTCACGAAGACGCCCAGCCTGCTGAATCCGCTGTCCTCGTCTCCGCCGGCTCCGCCGGAGCTGCCGAACGGAAGCATAGCTGCCAGCAGGTTGCCCGGCAGCGTCTGCCCGTCGAGATTCAGGGTCAATCCGTTCACGCTGAAACCCGAACTTCCGGCTCTCAGTTCCACCAGCCGCTGGTTGACGTTGCCGACCTGAATCTGCGAGATCCGCCCGCCGCCGAGGGCCTGCGCGGCGGTTTCTTCCGGACTGATGCTGCTGAGGGCTGTCGCCACCTTTTCCAGCCCGCCGGGTTGATTCAGCAATTCGGTAAGCCCTTGAATGCGCTCCCGCAAGGCTTCGGACGCGCTGTTGGTGCTGACGATGCTCTGAAGCGTACCGGCCAAGGATTCCTGCTGCACCAGGTCCCCGGCCGTGTTCAGAGTGGCCCCGACCACCACGGTCACCGTGCCGGTACTCTCGCCGATCGAGTTGGCGACGGTGTAAGTGAAGCGGTCCTCCCCCACGAAATCCGCTCTCGGCGTATACACGACCTGGGTGGTTCCGCTCACCGTTGCTGTGCCGTTGGCCGGCTGGGACACCGAGGTCACGACGATCTGATCGGGATTGCTGTCCACTACCGTGACGGTTACCGGCTGCCCGGTCGTGGTGCTGGTTTTGTGACTGGCGGCGGTCGGCAGGCGTGGATTGACCGTGATGCTCACGGTTGCATTGGCGCTTCCGGCCGGGTTGGTGACGGTATAGACGAACGAATCCATACCCACGTATCCCGCGTCGGGGGTATAGATCACCGACGAGCCACTCGGAACAGCGGTGCCGTGGGCCGGCGCCGAAACGCCGGCCAGCTGGAGCTGTGCTCCGCCGTCGTTGTTCAGCACCCCGATCGCCGTCGCCTGGTCGCGCGGGATGGCGACGCTATCGTCGGTTGCCGTCGGCGGCACGTTGGTATTAATCGTCAAGCTTGTCGAAAAGGAAGGGAACTGATTGTCAAATGTTCTTCCCGATGCAACCACCGTATTGCCGTAGAGGACCGACATCCCGCTGAACTCCTGGCCGTTCATGTCGATCTGGAGCGGTGTGGCATAGGGCAATACGAGCTGCTGAGCAAAGCTGCCCCGGATCTGCGGACTGCAGCAAATGCCCCCCAGATCTCCGTAGGTTTGCTCGAAAAGAATCGAGTTGGCGCTTAAATCGGTGATCCGGATGTGACCGAAAGAGGCGGGATCCATGGTCCCCTCGGCCACGTAAACCTCGGCAAGCTGTCCTTCCGATTCGAAAGAAATGCCCCGCAATTGCAGGGAATAGAAGTTAGTCGCGATCTGATCGGCGAAAGGAACGAAGTCGGCATAAGCCGCCGTTTGGCCCAACGCAAGCCATAGCGCGGCTGCGATACCGCAAAAGCGGCAAACGCCGGGCGTTCCGCGAAGGAAGTTCGACATCAGCCCGGCGGCTACAGATTCATATCGGTTTCGGCCGACTTATACGCGACGAAAAACCTAATCTTCCTCGTCCATCAAGTCGAATACCATCTGAACCGACTTTCCCGTTTTCGTGTTCGTGGCCTTGAACGTGGCGACCTCGTTCTCTATTCCGACACACTCGATTTCGACGGGCGGATCGTCGTAATCGCTCTCGGGTATGTCCAGCCGATCCATGAGGTCTTGGTTTTCTTCCGCCGTTAATTCCATGTTGCCGTATGAATCGATGCGCATAGATCTGTAGCCAAAACGATTGAAGTGAATAGGGTCTTTCCGATAATTCCCGGCGGACCGATCCCCGGATGTTGAAGGTGTCAGGTCGATCCCGCAGATGCGCCGAGTATGTCGATGACGATCTTGCCCCGTGCGTGTCCCGATTGGCTCCGACGATGCGCAAGATCCAACTGGGACAGCGGGAACACGCTATCGATGACGGAACGCAACTGCCCCTGTTCCGCCAGTGTGCTCAAGAACGCCAAATCTTCCCCGTTAGACTTGAGCATGACGGTCTTGATCCTCTTCTTCGAAAAAAGCCGGAACAACACTGAGCGAACCATCAGACCGATCGCGGGCAGAGTGGATACATAGATGCCGTCCGGTTTCAGTAAACCCTGATAACGCCCGAAAGGCTCCGAAACCACGGTATCGAAGATCAGATCGAAAGAGGCCAAGGGACCGAACTCGGTCGTCTGAGTATAGTCGATGATCTCGTCCGCCCCGAGCTCACGTACCCAGGGCGCGTTGGCGCCGCTGCATACCGCGGAAACGTTGGCTCCGAGCGCCTTGGCGATCTGTACGGCGTAATGCCCGACACCGCCGGAAGCGCCAACGATCAACACCCTGCCGCCCTCCTTCAGGCGGCCGAGATCGCGCAGAGCCTGGAGAGCGGTCAGTCCGGCCAAGGGCAAGGCCGCGGCTTCATGGTCGTTCATCGTCTTCGGCACCAAGGCGGCCAAGCGTTCATCCACCGCGGCGAACTCGGCTGCCGTTCCGAAACCCCGTGAGCGCAAACACGCCATCACCCGGTCGCCGGGCCGAAAACGCGTGACCTTCGCGCCGATCTCCACGACTTCGCCGGCGAGGTCCATGCCGGGTATGGACGGAAACCGGACCGGAACGATAACGCGTAAACTGCCGTTATGCAGCTTCCAGTCGATCGGATTGACGGAACTCGCGGCCACTTTGACGAGCAGTTGGTCGGACGACGGTTTCGGCGCGGGCACTTCGGCCGGATGAATTTTCGACGGATCGCCGTAGCCCGTGTATTGCATGGCTTTCATGGACATCTCCTTTGTTCGATGAGTGAATGCGAAAAACGATTTTATTTAAGATGGAGCGTCAAAATAGTTGAAACCGCGATTTCATGACTGACTTTACGGGAGATCCATTGTGACGACACGTCATTTGCAAATCGATGCGGACACGTTCGAAGCGGCCAAGGCCCATATTCAGCAGCAATTCGACACGCTTTCGTGGTGGCCGAAGGAAGGACCGGATCAGGCCAAACAGGAGTACAAGATCATGAGCTCCAACCCGGCGCAATTGGCGTACTGGTGCGAGAAATGGCTGAACGGCGGGCAATGGCGGCAATTGGAAAACGATGTGCGACAACGGCTTCGGCGCGGTTAGAGTGTTGTAGGTCGGGAATCCCTTCCCGACGTTAACAACTTGCTAAGCGGGTTTGTCGGCAAGGGATTGCCGACCTACTATTAATCGCGCTACTTGAGCGTGGCGGCACTATAAACGCGCGGCGATAGTTTGTAGGTCGGGAATCCTTTCCCGACACAACGGTCGAGAAAGCGGCTACCATTTCCCGATCCACATCGCTAAACCCTGGTGAAAAACGCTCTAAAGCCTGTCTTGAGCGATGTCGAAAGGCTCGCTCCCACAAACGCTCACATCGCTTGGATGTGGCGGCACTATAAATGGGCGGCAATAGCCGACAAAATCCGATTTGCGTCGCCGTAATCCACGGGCATTTCCGAGTATCCTTCGTCATGAGACAGGAGCAAGGTCGGAAAACTGCGGACCCCGAGCTCTCGCGCCCAGCGGATTTCTTCGAGCAATTCCACGTGAGTATCGGGATGCCGGAGATCCGCCGCGAAGCGGCCTCTGTCCAAACCGATCTCTTCCGCCAGCTCGATCAAAGTCGAGTCGTTCGACGGATTTCGCGCTTGCAGGTAATAGGCCTGTTGAATCGCGAAGATCATGGCGTCCTCGAAGCCGGCGCCCTGCCGGCGCGCGGCGATCACGGCGCGGCAGGCCGGGTAGGTGGAACGCCTTGGAACGCATTTCGTCCAGAAATCGAAATTGAACCGGGTGCCCGGCACCGAACGTTCTATCGTTCGCCAAATGTCCTGAATGTTTTCGCGCATCTCGGCCGGCATGGGCACCGCGCTGTCCGGCGCCAGACCGCCCAGAAACTGTTCGATCTCCACGGCATCCGGCAACCGGGTCCGTACACTCTGCCATACAGGTCGAAACGCCCAGCACCAGCTGCACATAGGATCGTGAAAATAGAGCAGCGCCGGACCGGCGGCTTTAGGTCGATTGTGTAACACTGCCTTTCACCGGATGAACTCACCGGCTAATCCGTGCCCGCATTCTGCTTCAAAAAGTCCGCCCATTGTCTTGAAGACATCGAATTCAGATAAGCTTTTGCCATTTCCGGAGTGAGCAATTCGATCAGAACGCGGTTCTCCACCCACAATTCGACGACATCGAAAAGCCCCCCTCTGTTGCACGTCACGGCGCGCCAGCTCTCGCGGGCGGCGATGCTCTTGATCTGTTGTTCGGTGAGATCGACCGAGACGGCGGCGTGGGTGGCGGTGAACGGCGAGGATGCCTCGTTATTCATTGAGCTTACCTCTTCGTGCTCCAGGCCGGGCTTGAGCTCCGTGCCGAGCGGATAAACCTCGATCGCCGTACGGTGCGGATCATCGGTCAGTGCAATGTAGCTGCCGGAGAATACGGGAAATGGAAATGACCGTCCCCCCAGCAACTCCGCAAGAACCGCCGCTGCGTGCTCGGGGTGCCTGGCGGCGATAGAAATATGGTGAATCATTGGTACGTATCCGTGAGAATGAGAGTCTTTGCCGGGAACGGCTGCCGCCCCGTAGCTGCCCACACGGACTCATAACGGCCTGCCGTGAAATCGTCGGCGTAACCCGAAACGAGCAGCGTGTTCCCGGTACGCCAGCCTACCGAAAATCGCCCAAAATCGGCAACCATGAAAATCGTACTGGTTCTTATTTTTCTCGCTTTATCGGCCTGCGGATGGCTGCCCAAAAAGCAGGCGCACGACGCTGAAATCAGCCCTCGCTTAAGCACCGGCATCGAACTTCCGCCCACAAAAGACCGAATTCTCGCGCTAGCCATCAGCGAATGGTTCTACTTCGGTCGGCAATCGGTCATTTACGACGGCGACAAGGAAAGCATCCCGCTGGTCGGGTTCTGGGAGGACGAATCCCCCTACGCTCAACGAATCAACCAGTATTGGCGAGCGGTCGGCCTGCCGGAACGTACCGGCCGAAATTGCGAACAACCGTGGTCGGCGGCTTTCGTCAGCTGGGTCATGGCCACTGCGGGCGTTCCGAAAGAGCGGTTTCCGCCTTCGGAAGCCCACTGGATGTACCTTTCACGGATTATTCGCAACGCCGAGTCGCCGAACGCCGTTTTCGTGCCCAGACGCATACACGACTACGCGCCGCGTCCTGGCGATCTGATCTGCGCAAGCCGCGGGTCCTCGATCACTCCTCCGTTCGTACAATCCCCTTTCCTCGAAACCATCGAGCACACCAAACTCCACTGCGACATCGTCGTCGAAAAACACGGTCGGACCCTGGAAGCCATCGGCGGAAACGTCAGAAACTCCGTTTCCAAGAACATTTTGAAACTCGACAAGAACGGCCATCTGCAACCGGTCGCTCGAAGACCCTGGTTTGTGGTCATCGAAAACCGCTTGTAAATGACGGATAAAACGGACATTTCTTTCTTTACATGCGAATAGGTGCGGCGCGCATTCCGGCGCGTCCAACGGCATTTCCAGGTTGATAAGAACGGCAAATACGGTGGGTTGTGCTAGGGTTATTTATCCGTAACTCAGTCAACGCTCCTGCTTTATCGTTCAAGTATCTCCGCCTCATGAGTCAAGACGCCCCTCAGGTCGAAAAACGTGCTCGTTTTACGTCCGGCTCAATTGGACGGAGATTCCGGCTACGGAACACACGGGAATAAATGGGCGCTACCTTTGGCGGACATTCTTTAATGTTCTTGAATTCATACCGATTCGCGGAGGGCGCATAGCTCTTGGCGCGGTATGCCGAATGGATTGTTTCCATGCGGCGGACGGGTCGCGACTAAAGCGACCGTTTGCGATTGGAAGGGGGGCTTCGGCGCTCCCGAAGACGCCGTTTGCGACTGGAATAAGGAAGCACCCGATTCTGCCCTACTCGGGCCGGATTAGATTTCAGGAATGACGCAAAGAAAAACGTTGGATATTGGTGAATCTTGGATTCGATTTCATTTTTGAGATCGACTTTTTAGTTGGGTGTCTTAAAGGAGCTACCGTGCCACTATCCGCCACTGAGAAAAGAATCCGCGAATTGCTCATTCGAGTCGCAAGGGGCGAATCTGTTGCGCGCCGGACGGGAAGAATCTCCTACAAGGAAGTTTGGGAACACATTCACCCCGACATCAAGTGGGGCCAGGGGCATACGTGGGATGTCGTGGAGTGGATAACGCACATATCGGCAGTCGAGCTTCAGAACGGCCGGCCGCCGTTGAATGAAATCGTCACCCCCACAAACAAGCTAGTACCGAAAGATCCATGGGGAAATGCAGTTCAAGGGATTAAAGGTCATCTCAAGAAGCTCTCAGGCATTTCCGCACCATACAAGGATCATGAAGAGGCCCAGAAAGCATGCTGGCGATACTGGGCTAACCATTCCGATGGCGGCCCTTCAAGCGATGAGATAGCACTTAACGAAACAGAAGTGGAGGAGGGGTATCGTCAAGACCGACAATCTTCCTTCATCAAGCGAAATCGAAAAATCATCGATGCAGCAAAGAAACGAGATAGGTTCAGGTGCCAAGCCTGCGGATTCTTCCTCGAAGTGGATGGAAGACCGTTGATCGATTGCCATCACAAGATTCCATTGAGGCATTCATCGGGTGTCCGAGTCACGAAAGTAAGCGACCTCGTTTGTCTCTGCCCGACATGTCACCGAATTGCCCATTCCAGAGCGTATCCACTTTCGGTCAAGGAGATCCGCCGGTGTCGTGGCCTGTGAAGATGCCCAACCCTGCGGTCAACCGGACCGCCCGCAAGCTGCGCTTGCGGGTTCCCTCCACGCTTCGCGCTCCGGTGGCCGATTACCTCAAACGTTAGGCGTCCGAACTCGTATGGCAAAGCGTACAAAGCCCTATCTACTTCATGCGTCGATTCGCCCTGACGCCGATGTTGACTATGAGTCTTACCCGTTCAACATTCCTGCTGTGCGGGATATCGCCAATATTGACTTCCATCCAAACGTGACTTTCTTCGTCGGGGAGAACGGATCGGGAAAGTCAACCGTCATGGAGGGTATTGCGGTCGCACTTGGCTTTAGCCCTGAAGGCGGCACAAGGAATGTGCGTTTCCAGTCAGCAGGCTCCATATCCACGCTACACGACAGCTTGCGTCTCGCTCGGAGCGTGCCGAAGCCACGCGATGAATACTTTCTCCGTGCAGAGAGCTTCTTTAACGTCGCAAGCTATATGGACGAAACGGGCTACCTTGAAGGCTACGGCGGTCAGTCGTTGCATACGCAGTCTCATGGCGAGTCCTTCATGGCGGTTCTTCTAAACAAGCTCCGCGGCAATGGCATCTACCTCCTTGATGAACCTGAGGCCGCTTTATCACCCAGCCGACAAATCGCCGCACTTAGCGCCATTCACCAGCTCGTAGAAGGTCACTCGCAGTTCGTCATCGCCACACATTCGCCCATTCTGCTTTCTTATCCGAACGCGAGGATTATTCTTTTCGACAAATCAGGCGTAAGTGAGGTTGCATTTGAGGACACCGAGCACTTTGCCGTGACAAAGGACTTTCTCAATAATTACCCCAAGCGCCTTGAACAACTGTTTGAAGACGACGCAGACGCCTAATGGGTCGTTCGACAGCGCGCGTATGGCGGAATAGGGTACTCCCGTATTCCGCCGGATGGATTTGGCCGCCACGCGGCGCAATACGCGAGTACGCTATTGCGCCCTACCGCGCTATAGGCCCGCCCTGAGCGCCGCCCGCAATGAACCGCATCTGCGCGGCTTTTACCGGCACTTGATCGAGCACCGCGGTCTCAAGAAGATCCAGGCGGTGTGTGCCGTCATGCGCAAGCTCCTCACCGGCTTGCACGCCATCCTGACCCAACGGACCCCGTTCGACGGCCGTCGCCTGTTTGCCTTGGACGACCCGATTCCGGGCCAAGCCTGACGGCTCGATGGCAGAGGGACAGGAGGCAAAATAGGACTTGCGCTGGAACAGAGTATCTACCGCGCTATCCCACCCGGAACAAATTTGCCAGCCTGTAGGATGCGGTGACGACAGGAACCGCATCAAGCGCGAACGATGCCTGTCCTGAGCCCAGTCGAAGGGCCTGTCCTGAGCCTAGTCGAAGGGCGGTCCGTTCCTTACCGCATCCTATGGTCCTATCTCCCCTATTCCCCCCCTCCGCAGATGGCAGCGACAAATCGATGGTGCCCCTGGTTTTCGGTCGTCGAAAACCGCCGTAAAGGCCGGATGCAGGATTTTTTTGGCTAGGGGTGTAATCTAAGCGGGCGCCATCCGGAATCGGATAACGCGGATTTTTGGAGCGGCGCCGTCTGTCAAAGCCATGGGTGCAGGCGGCGGCACACCTGTAGTCAGAATCAGGGTCGAACCGGGACCCGTTTCAATTCAACCGACGAGGGAAATCAGATGAGCGCGGAACCAAAACAGATCAACCCGTCCCAGATCAAGATCTCTCAAACGAAAATGCTGATCGATGGCCAGTGGATCGATTCGGCCAGCGGAAAGACCTTCGAAACGCTCAACCCGGCGACCGGCGAGGTCATAGCCCGCGTCGCGGAAGGCGACCGCGAGGACGTGGACAAGGCCGCTCGCGCCGCCCGCAAGGCTTTCGAGGAAGGCCCGTGGCGGAAGATGAACGCGCGCGAACGGGGCCGTTGCCTGTACCGCCTGGCGGACCTGATCGAGAAGCACTTCGACGAACTGGCGGCGTTGGAAACGCTCAACAACGGCAAGCCGATCAACGAGAGCAAATCGGCCGACCTGCCGCTGACCATCGATTGTTACCGCTACTACGCGGGCTGGGCGGACAAGATCGAGGGCAAGACCATTCCGATCAACGGCCCCTTCTTCACCTACACCCGTCATGAGCCGGTCGGCGTGGTGGGGCAGATCATTCCGTGGAATTTTCCGCTCTTGATGCAGGCCTGGAAGTGGGGCCCGGCTCTCGCGGCCGGCTGCACCATCGTGCTCAAGCCCGCCGAGCAGACGCCGCTGACCGCGCTCAGGGTGGGCGAACTGGCTCTCGAAGCCGGCATTCCGGAAGGCGTCATCAACATCGTGCCGGGATTCGGCGAAACCGCCGGAGCCGCGGTAGCCGAGCACATGGACATCGACAAGGTGGCTTTCACCGGCTCGACCGAAGTGGGCAAGCTCATCATGCAGGCCGCCGGTCGTTCCAATCTGAAGCGCGTCACGCTGGAACTCGGCGGGAAAAGCCCGAACATCGTGTTCGCCGATTCCGATCTGGACGCGGCGCTCGAAGGCGCATTCCAGGGACTCTTCTTCAATCAGGGTCAGTGCTGCTGCGCCGGCTCCCGCGTTTTCGTCGAGAAAAAGATTTACGACGACTTCGCCGCAAGGCTGGTCGAGCGCACCCGCAAGCAGGTCGTGGGCGATCCGTTCGATCCGAAAACTACCCAGGGACCGCAAGTCAGCCAGGAGCAGTTCGATCAGATCATGGGCTATATCCGCTCCGGCAAGGAACAAGGCGCCAAGCTTCTGACCGGCGGCAACCGCATCGGCAGCCGGGGCTTTTTCATAGAGCCCACGATCTTCGCCGACGTGGGCGAAGACATGAAAATCGCCCGCGAGGAAATCTTCGGGCCGGTGCTGTCGATGATTCCGTTCAAGGACGTGGACGAAGTCATCGGTCACGGCAACCGGACCATGTACGGTCTGGCGGCGGCGGTGTGGACCAAGGACATCAACAAGGCGCATCGCCTGGCGGCCGAACTGAAGGCGGGAACGGTATGGATCAATTGCTACGATATCTTCGACACGGCCGCTCCTTTCGGCGGGTTCAAGATGTCCGGCATCGGGCGCGAACTCGGCAGCTATGCCCTGGAGAACTATACCGAGGTCAAGACCGTTACCGTGGCGCTGTAGAGGCAACGCCCAGCAAATTCCGGTGGGCACGGCCTATCGGCCTTTGCCCACCCTACGACATTATCGCGGCTGTAGGGTGGGTTAGGCGCGCATCGCACCGAGTCTGGAAAGTTCCCAAGATGTTTCCGCGCGCCGTAACCCACCAGGCAAGGCAGCGGAACTATCGAAAGCCAGTTGAAGGTCGGCAATCCTGTGCCGACGAAATCGTCTGCCACGTGAGGCGGCAGAAGGCGTCGGGAAGGGATTCCCGACCTACTCCGGCGTGGTGCGTGCAAGCTTGGTAGGTCGGCAATCCCTTGCCGACAAAGGTGTCTTAACAGCATTAAGGATTAGGATGGAAACGAGAAGGAAATTGGAACCGCCATGAAATACACCGCAAGCATCCAAGGACGCGGCTATGCCTTCGCCGATCTGAAGACTTTGCTGGCGAAGGCGTCGCCCCTACGCTCAGCGGACGAACTGGCCGGAATTGCGGCCGAGTCGGAGGAGGAGCGTGCCGTCGCGCAACGGGTATTGGCCGAGGTTCCCATGTGCCGCTTCCTCGAAGAACCGCTGATTCCGCCTGAAGAGGACGAGGTCAGCCGGTTGATCTTCGAGACGCACGATAATGCCGCGTTCGCGCCCATCTCGGCGCTGACGGTCGGCGAGTTTCGAGAATGGCTTCTTTCCGACACCACCGCCGACGAAGCCATCGCGAGGATTCGCACGGGCCTGATGCCGGAAATGGCCGCCGCGGTATCTAAGATCATGCGCAACCAGGATTTGATCGCCGTCGCCAAGCGCTGCACGGTCACCACGCGGTTCCGGAACACCATCGGCCTCTCGGGACGGCTTTCCACGCGATTGCAGCCGAACCATCCGGCCGACGACCCGCGCGGCATCGCAGCCAGCATTTTGGATGGGCTGCTCTACGGCAACGGAGATGCCGTTATCGGCATCAATCCCGCGACAGATAGTCCGAAGAACGTCGACACCCTGCTCCGCCTGCTGGACGAGATCATCGTCGAGCACGACATCCCCACCCAGTCCTGCGTGCTCGCCCATGTCACGACGACCATGGACTTGATGCGGCGCGGTTCGCCGGTGGACCTGGTGTTCCAGTCCATCGCCGGGACCGAAGCCGCGAACCGGAGCTTCGGCATCGATCTTTCCCTCCTGCGCGAGGCGCGCGAAATGGCGCTGTCGCTGAAACGCGGCACGCTGGGCGACAATCTGATGTATTTCGAGACGGGCCAAGGCAGCGCCCTGTCTGCGGACGCTCACCACGGCATCGATGCGCAGACCTGCGAGGCGCGGGCCTACGCCGTCGCCCGCGCGTTTTCGCCGCTGTTGATAAACACCGTGGTGGGCTTCATCGGGCCGGAATATCTGTACGACGGAAAACAGATCATCCGCGCGGGGCTCGAGGATCATTTCTGCGGAAAACTGCTGGGCCTGCCCATGGGCTGCGACGTGTGTTACACCAATCACGCCGAAGCCGACCAGAACGACATGGACAATCTGATCACGCTGCTGGCGGTGGCCGGCTGTACCTATATCATGGGCGTGCCCGGCGCCGACGACGTCATGCTGGCCTATCAGAGCACCTCGTTTCACGACGCCCTTTACCTTCGCAAGGTTTTGGGGCTCCGGCCCGCCCCGGAATTCGAGGAATGGCTCGACCGCATGGGCATTTTCGACGGCCGCAATGCGCTGAGCCTCGGTCCCATGCCCCCTCGCCTGCTCAATGCGATGGACGCACTGACGGAGGACAGCCCATGACCGATCCCTGGTTCGCCCTCAAGCGTTTCACCCAGGCCCGCATAGGCTTGGGACGCGCGGGCCATGCCGTTCCGACCGAAGCCCTGCTCGACTTTCAGCTCGCCCACGCTCAAGCACGGGATGCCGTGCACTTCCCTTGGGACATCGAGGGGTTCGCCGAAAGCTTGCGCGAAATGGGCGAAGATTGTCTGATTTTGCGAACGCCGATCCGAAGTCGCGCCGAATACCTCCGTCGCCCCGATCGGGGTCGCGTTCTCGACTCCGATTCCCGCACGCGGCTGGATGACATGGACGGCGGCGGTATGGATGTGGCATTGATCGTCACCAACGGGCTGTCCTCCACCGCCGTCGAACGGCACGGTCTGCCCCTGCTGGAGGCGGTGATCGGTCGATATCGGTCACGGCGCATCCAGGTCGGGCCTATCAGTCTGGTCGAGAACGGCCGGGTGGCCCTGTCGGATGAAATCGGCTTCGCCCTCGGCGCGCGCGTGGCCGTCATTGTGGTCGGCGAACGGCCGGGGCTCAGCGCCGCCGACAGTCTAGGCATCTATTTCGCCTATGCACCGCGGCCCGGCAACAGCGATGCGCAGCGCAACTGCATCTCCAATATCCGACCGCCCGAAGGATTGAGCTACGAAGCCGCCGCCGCGAAACTGCTCTACCTGACCGAGGAAGCCATGCGCCGCCGGCTTTCCGGGGTCGCTCTCAAGGACGAACTGGATACGGTTTTACCGCCGTCTCCCGAGCCGCTGGGCCTAAAAAAATGACGGCGACAGCCTAATTCCATTCGGCATTCGAGTGAGCATTAATGGGTGGGTTAGCCCCTCGGCTCCGCTCGGGGCAGGCCCTTCGACAAGCCTGTCCTGAGCATCGTCGAAGGGCTCAGGACAGGCTCCGCATAACCCACCGACCCTTCGACTGGGCTCAGGACAGGTCCGAGGTCGCTCGGTGGGTTACGGCTTTTCGGCCTAACTCGCCATCGATGGGTTTCGCTTCGCTCTACCCATCCTACAAAATGAATGCCTGATTGAAAGCGATTTGGAGTAAATCGGATCAGGCCAGCATGTTCTTGATCGTCCGCTCGTATTCCGGGAAATAATGGCCGATCACCGGCAGGTCGAAGCGACGCAGGATGCTGGTATTGGGCTCCCGCTCCAGCAAGAAATCGAACGAACGGCTCACCAGTCGCTCGACCGGCGCTCTTCCGTCCGTCAACCTGGCGGCATATCCCGGATCCACGGTAACCGTGTGCGTCGTCGTGGCCTGCGCCTCCACTGTCACCTCGAAAGTGGATTCAGTAAGCTTCTTTACCGTAATCTTCGCCATATGACCCTCCTGTCCGAGTCTCGATAGTTGTCTATGTTTCCGGAAATTCGACCGAAACCGTGCTACCGGCAATGTACCGGCGATGTCGACCGAAAGGCTAGAGCGTTTTTCATCCCGGTGTACGGCTTCGTGTCGGGCGGGAAGAACGTAGGTCGGCAATCCCTTGCCGACTTATCGGCTCGGCAAGGGATTTTGTTGGAAGGGGCGTCCTGGCGCTCCCAGGATGGCCGTTTGCGATTGGAAGGGTCATTCGGGCGCTCCCCGGATGACCGTTTGCGATTGGAAGGGTCGCGACTAAAGCGACCGTTTGCGATTGGAAGGGGCCGATTAAAGGCCCGTTTGCGATTGGGAAGGGATTGCCGACCTACTATCGGGCCCTCTGACACCGAATCGGAAAATGCTCTAGCCGGATTCCGGCAAGCAGCGGATTGCGCAAGCCGTAAGGTATCCGTAGGATGAAAGGGACGCGCCCAAACGATCGAGACCTGAGAGAAACCGCCATGGAACTGGTCGAATTGTATGGACACTACTGTAAGTATGCAAAGCGAAAGGTTTTCATCAGGCTGTGAAACATCCCTGCGGTGGCCGTCGTTCCGATCGCTGCTCGGGTTTGCGGTCTGCTTTTTCGGTCTGGCTCTGCTCAGCCACTGGATCTCCCCGAAGCCTTACCACTTTGTCGCGTTTTGGCTGCCTAGCGGGTTTTACCTATCTACGCTCGCTACCCGTCCTCGGACCCTTTGGCCGGCGTTCGTTATGACGGCGCTCGCAGTCAATTTCGGCGTCAATCTATGGGTATTCGACCAGCCTTATGCAATTGCCGCCGCTTTTTCTCTCGGCAACACCATGGAAGCGTTGACGGGCGCATGGCTATTGGGACGCACGGTCGGCATGCCATTACGCCTGGAAACGGTACAGGATGTGGTGGCGCTGACCATACTGGGAGCCTTGCTGAGTGCGACCATAGCCGCCACGGCGGGGACTGCGCCGATCGCTTTGGTCGACCGCGAACCGTTCGCTGCGGCCTGGCTCACATGGTGGACCGGCGACATCGCCGGGATCATGGTGACGGCTCCTCTTTGCCTCGCACTGCCGGCTACCCGCTCGTATTGGCGCAAGCTGCCGCCCGCTAGGCGGATCGAAGCGCTAGCCGCCCTGGCGTCGGTCGCGGGACTGACCTTCGCTGTTTTCACCGACCGCATTCCGTTCACCTACGTCATCATGCCACCCCTGCTTTGGATAGGCGTGCGTTTCGGCATCCCCGGCGTTTCGTTCGCGATTCTCGTCCTGGGAATCATCGCCGCGCGATACACGGCACTGGGGCAAGGCGCTTTCGCGGGAGCGCAGTTCGAGATTTCCGTCCAGGCTCTCCTGGTACAGTCCCTGGTCGTGCTGTTCTCGATATCGGTACTTGTGCTGGGTGCCCTGGCGAACCAGTGGCGGCAAGCGCTGGCGGCGTTGCAGGATGCCCGCAATCATCTCGAGAAGGAAGTCGACGAACGCACGGCAACCTTGCGCGACACGCTCCGATTGCAGCAGGCGATTCTGGACGGGGCCAATTACTGCATCGTCTCGGTCAATAGGCAAGGCATCATCCAGACCATCAACAAAGCCGCGGCGAAAGCGCTCGGCTATTCCGCCGAAGAACTCGTCGGCAAGGAGACGCCGGCGATCTTTCATGATCCCGCCGAGCTCGAGGCCCATGCGAAAGCGCTCGCCGATACGCTAGGCCGTCCCGCTACATCGTCCATCAAATTCTTGCCGACGCTGATCGAAGCCTGCGGATCGACCGAAACGGAGTGGAGTCTGATCCGCAAGGACGGCAGCCGGTTTCCGGCCCAAGTCTCGATTTCGGTCATGCGCGACGAAAAGGGGGCGATCACCGGCTATCTCGGCATCGCCAACGACATCACGGTGCGCAAGGAGGCCGAAAAGGCGCTGCAGCGGAGCCAACACGATTTGAACCGCGCCCAGGCGGTCGGCAAGATCGGGAGCTGGCGGCTCAATGTTCAGCGCAACGAATTGCTCTGGTCGGCCGAAAACCATCGGATTTTCGGCATACCCGAGGGTACGCCACTGACTTATCAGACGTTCCTCCGCTGCGTCCATCCGGACGATCGGAAATATGTCGACCGGCAATGGAAGGCGGCACTCCGTGGCACGCCTTACGACATCGAACACCGCATCGTGGTCGGCAAGGACATCCGCTGGGTCCACGAAAAAGCCGAGCTGGAATTCCACCGGGGTGAGGTGCTGAGCGCATTCGGAACCACTCAAGACATCACCGAGCTCAAAAGGGCCGAATTGGCTTTGCGCCGCCATAACGAACGGCAGGCGGAGCTGCTGGCCATCAGCCGTGCGGCGCTGGACAGCCAAACCACCGACGTCGAACTAAGCCGGATGGTCTTCGAGAAAGTACACGCCCTGCTCGATGCCGACGTAGGTTTCAACTACCGGGTTGACGAGAACGGCCGAAGCCTTCGCCTGATCGCTGCGTACGGTATTTCCGAGGCGCTGCTTCCCGCCATGGAGAGGCTAGATCTCGGCGACACCATGTGCGGCACGGTCGCCGCTACGGGCACTCCCCTGATCGCCGATACCGCTCGCATCGAAAACGACCCCAAGAGCATCCTTCTTCGCAACATGGGCTTGCGCGCCTATGCCTGCCACCCGCTCATGGCGGGCGATGGCCGTACGCTCGGGACGCTTTCCTTCGCGAGTACGCGGCGCGAGCATTTCGATCCGGAGGAAATCGAATTCCTGCGGACGCTTTGCCTATTTACCGCCATGGCTTGGGAGCGCGCCCGCGCCATGGCTGCGCTGCGCGATGCCGATCGACGGAAAAACGAGTTTCTCGCCATGCTGGCCCACGAGCTCCGCAATCCTCTGGCACCGATACGCAATGCCGCTCAGCTGATTCGAAAACTCGCTGCCGACGAGCCTAGGCTTCAGGGTGCGAGGGAGATCATAGACCGCCAGGTCATTCACCTCTCGCGCCTGGTCGACGACTTGCTGGACGTTTCCCGCATCACCCAGGGCAAGGTGACGCTGAGAAAGGAACCCATACCTCTCAATACCGTCGTCGAGCGAGCGATCGAGGCGACGCGGCCCTTGATCGAATCCCGGCGCCACAGGCTAACGGTCGATGTCGCACCAGCACCCCTCTTGATCGTCGGGGATGCGACCCGCCTGATCCAGGTCGTGGCCAATCTCTTGAACAACGCCGCGAAATACACCGAAGAAGGCGGCTCGATTTCGGTCCGCACCGAGGCCAAGGGAGAGCGGGCACTCATCCGTATCAGAGACACCGGCCTTGGCATCGCTCCCGAGCTATTGCCCCATGTCTTCGAGCTCTTCATCCAGGGCGAGCGCTCTCTCGACCGGAGTCAAGGGGGCCTCGGCATCGGGCTCACTTTGGTTCGGCGCCTGGTCGAACTGCATGGCGGGCGCATAGAGGCTTTCAGTGCCGGTCCAGGCAAGGGCAGCGAGTTCGTCGTCGAGCTACCGCTCGCTTTAGCGCCTGCGTCGGAACAAGCCGCAGCCGCGGCCGATTCGTCACGGCAGTAGGACTTAGCCAAGTAGGTCGGGAATCCCTTCCCGACAAACGAGTTGGCGTGCAGATCCGTCGGCAAAGGATTGCCGACCTACCGACCTGCGCCGGCGAGTAGCTCGGAAATCCCCTCCCAAATCAGGCGGGCCAAACCTGCTTCGCGTGGGCACTTTTGCCCTGCATCGCTGTCTTTGGTTTATTGACACCGGCTTCCGGCAATCAAGACCTATAAGCAGCCATGCCCTCGAACAGACAAACGGTCCGCATTGCGGCCGTCGGCGATATTCACTACACCCTGTCCTCGCAGGGAATACTTCAAACCATTTGTGCTTATGTTTCCGAGAACGCCGATATTTTGTTGCTCTGCGGCGATATCGTGGACTACGGACGGGCGGAAGAGGCTCGGCTGTTCGTCAAGGAGCTGACCGCCGGCGTAAAGATTCCCATCCTCGGCGTGCTCGGCAATCACGAGTACGAAGCAGGCCAAGTGCACGAGGTGCAGCATATTTTCTCCGATGCCGGAATCGTCCTGCTCGATGGCGACGCTCATGAAGTGCATGGCATCGGCTTCGCCGGTGTCAAAGGCTTCGCCGGCGGTTTCGGCGAGCATGCCCTGCAACCATGGGGCGAAAGCACGCTGAAGCGATTCGTGCACGAGACCGTGGAGGAATCACTGAAGCTGGAGTCGGCGCTCGCCAAATTGCGCATGCCGCATCGGATCGCCCTGCTTCACTATGCTCCGGTCAAAGCCACGGTTGTGGGCGAACCCGTCGAAATCTATCCGTTTCTGGGGTCCAGCCGACTCGAGGAACCTTTGAATCGTTACTCGGTAACCGCGGTGTTTCACGGGCACGCCCATCGCGGACACCCCACGGGAAAAACCGGCGGCAATATTCCGGTTTACAACGTCGCCCTGCCGCTTCTGCGGCGCGCCTTTCCGGATCGACCTCCGGTCCGGCTGATCGAGCTTCCGGTCGAAGCATCTGCCGAGACGGAACATCACTCGTTCAACCAGAAACCATACCCCGTACAGGGCTAGCAATATTTATGGACACACCGTTTTCCGCGCCCGATACCAGCCCACCGCCGATCGACCCGACCGGGCGGTCATTCTATTGTCATGGGCTGACGCTTTTAATCGACGCCCGGGTTCCGTTTCTCGTCGGAGGAGCCTACGCACTGGAGTGCTACACCGGAATCTCGCGCCACACCAAGGATCTGGATATCTTCGTGCGGCCCGACGATCGGGATCGCATCATCGAAATTCTTGCAAGCGCGGGCTATCAAGCCGACGTCACGTATCCTCACTGGCTCGCCAAGGCGTACTACGGGGAATATTTCATCGATATCATCTTCAGTTCCGGAAACGGCATTTGCGCCGTCGACGAAGCGTGGTTCGAGCACGCCCCCCGACGGGACATACTGGGCGTGCCGGTATTGCTTTGCCCGATAGAGGAAATCATCTGGTCGAAATCCTTCGTACTGGAGCGGGAGCGTTACGACGGCGCAGACATCGCCCATATCCTCCGTGTCTGTTCCGACCGATTGAATTGGACTAGGCTGATGGACCGCTTCGGCGCCCACTGGCGGGTACTGCTCAGCCATCTCGTTCTTTTCGGCTTCATCTACCCGGCCGAAAGAAGCCGCATTCCCGATTGGGTGATGCAGCGGCTGCTGGCCCTTTTGGCCGACGAGCTTCGCAGCGCACCGCCTTCCGAGCGCCTCTGCCAGGGTACGCTGCTCTCACGGGAACAATATCTGACCGACATCATGCGCTGGGGTTACCAGGACGCCCGCCTGCAACCCAAGGGGCGAATGACCCACGAAAACATTGCCCACTGGACGGCCGCCATCGATGTCAAAGAATAAATCCGCATGATCGACCGAATACCCGGTTCATCGCGGATGTCGAATGCTGCGATCTGGCAGCGCAATCAGTCCATTCTTGCTATCTAACCATACGTGTTCCGACTTCTTCGAATCGCTCTATTGACCGCCGTGTCCGGCGCTTTGACCATGACGACCTTGACCGATTTCTGGGACGGCTATCAGTTGGCCAGCACACTCGGGCGTCCGGACGCACCGTCTTCCTGCACGGTCCCGTCGACCGACTGGGAGCATGCCGCCCCGTTTCCGCAACTGGAAACCCGTAGCGACCTCCCTGAACTCCGGGTCGTCACGTATAACCTCCATTCCGGACTCGGGCCTCGCTGGCGCGTTTTTGCCGACCGCCGGGAGGTCGAACGCAATCTCACCGGCATTGCCGACCGGATCGCGGGAGCATCACCGGAAATGCCCATAGACGTCGTCGCGCTTAACGAAGTGGACTTCGGCTCGCGCCGTAGCGGCTGGATCGATCAAGCCGCATTTCTGGCGGACGAACTCGAGCGTCGCACCGGCCATGCCTACGCGGTGGCACGCGGCGAAACCTGGCGCCGGGATACACCCGGCCTGGAGGTCCGCTTCGGCAACGCCGTACTGTTCCGGCACTCGGCGCTTGCCGTGGATGCCCGGATTCTGGAAAAGACGCAAAAGACGAGTTATGCCTCGGCTTTCCCGGTGAGCGCTCTGGACCGGATCTTGAACGAGCCGCGCGGAGCGCTTCACCTACGCATTCGGTTCTTCGGCCAGCCGGTGGACTTCCTGGTTACCCACCTCGAGGCCTTCAACCCCGCGCGCCGGGAAGCGCAGGCGGCCGATCTCCTGCAGCGGTTCGTCGAGTCCGGCCGGACTTCGATTCTCCTCGGCGACATGAACACGGTTCCGACCGCCCTGACATACCAACGTCCTCACTTCGCCGCCGACCGCACTCACGACGTGTTGACCAGCGGCGACCTCGCGGATGCGCGGGTTGTCGTCGCAGCGCGCGAGGGCGTCAACGATTTTTCGGGTTGGGCAACCTTCCCGGCCCTTGCTCCGGTATGGCCTCTGGACGGATCGTTCGCCACACCCGATCTGATACCTCAAGCCGTTCAGGTGATCGGCGCCGACGAATCCGATCACCGCGGACTGTCGGTCACCTACGGCTGGCTGACGCCCGAAGCGAAGTCCGCCTTCATCCGCTGGCACGATGCCGTGCGTCAGCACCAACTGGCACGTCTCGTCGACTGCGACGTCCCGAAGCGCATTCCGGACAAGCACCGCGTTCTCGAATGGCTGAAAACGAACACCGGGTTCGTGAGTATCCTCTCGGGCATCGGCGGAGGATCAAAGGATACTCCTCAGGACGGGGGCTAAGTTGTTGCATCGTCTGCCTTCTCCCCGGTTTGAGGATGTCGAAAAGTTCGCGATCGATGCGGCTCATGCCGGACAATCCCTGTCCGGCACCCTACGGGCGGACTTACCGTGCACCAGTTCGCCGGGAGCGAACTGGAACGTGGGAAGCACGGCCCGAAGGGCGAGTCTCATGGATGAGACGAGTAAATCGGCCTCGTCGCGTTGCGTCTTGCCCTGCCGATTTGTCCCTTCGTGCAGCGCATCCTATTAATCAGGCCCGTAAATACCCTCCTGGTATTTACGGGCCGCCGCCCAGGCCGGTACACGCCCGGCCTGGGCTCACGCGGCTTGTCGCCGCGCCGGGGCATCCCTGCCCCGGATTAACCCGGCCTATATTTATAGGCCGGGTTAATAATATGCAAAACGCCCGTTTGCCATTCGAAGTACGATGGTAGGGCGGGTTAGCATACCCGCGTAACCCGCCTTTTCGCCGTTTCATTGGAACAACGAGGTATACGCTGCAAAATGCAAGGATGACCATGAATCGATATGGACGCCGAACCCATCGATTCGGCCGCCTCGTTTTAATTGTTCTGGCCGGCGTGATAGCGATCTGGCTCGTCGGTCATCTGCTGCTCGACGTCCAGTTCCCCGATCCGCTCGTTACATCGACGGATGCCGGGCGACCCGACGATGAGGATCGATCAATGCGCGAAATCTTCGAATCCTTGCCCGCCGAGGGCGCCACCGTGTCCCAGGTGACCCTGTTGGACGATAACGTGATGGCCTGGGTCGAACGCTGGCGCCTGTTGGCTAACGCCCGAAAGCGTCTCGACATCAGCTATTTCATTCTGGAACAGGATGTCTTCGGCATCGCTTTTCTCGGCCATCTCGTCCACAAGGCCGGTCAAGGCCTTACGGTCCGGGTGCTGCTCGACGCCATAGGCACCACGATGTCGCGCGACGTCCAGGGGAACGATTACCTCGATACAGTGGTACAGACGGCCAATGTCACCGTAAAGCTGTACCGCCCGCTGCGCTATCGCTTCCAGGATGCCTTTCTCACCCTGAATCCCGCGGCAATCGTTGCCAGCGACCACGACAAGATTCTCCTGGCGGACGGCGTTCACGGCCTGATCGGAGGACGGAACATCGCGACCGAGTATTTTGCCGACCTGAACTTCGATCCCAAGGCGTTTCGCGATGCGGACGCGGTATTGACCGGACGAGAGGCCGGAGCCGTGCTCGAAGCCGTGTTCGAATCGCAATACGACGGTGGAGAGGCTCATGCTGTCACCCGCGAAACAGTGGACTTGCTCGATTCGACCAGTGACTTGCTGCTCGCCTACCAGGCTATGGATTACTGGCTGCGGGGCGAACCCATACCCGAAGCCGTGTCCGCCCGGATTCGCGATCGCCGGTTGCCCTGGATCGACGAGCTTCAGGCTCGTCCCATGCTCCACGGCGCTCTGGCCAGACCGGCCCCTGAATCGGTGCAGGCGCCCGTTCGTTTTCTCGACAGCCGCACTCGCCTGATCAGAACCGACGATCCCATTACAGTCAGCCTTGGCCGGCTGGTGCGCGGCGCCAAGAAATCGATTTTCGTCGCCAACCCGTATTTGGTGCTTTCGGAGCAAGCCGTAAGTGTATTGGAAGATGCGGCTCGGCGCGGCGTAGAAATCACGGTACTCACCAACAGCCCCGTGTCCAGCGATAATCCCCTCAGCCAGGCTTTTTTCCTCGAGCAATGGCCGAAACTCCTGGCGCGGGTTCCGACGCTGCGGCTGTTCGTCGCCGGGGACCGCCACAATCTGCACGGCAAGTTCGCCGTGATCGACGATCAGCTCGGCCTGTTGGGGACTTACAACCTCGACCCCCTCAGCATGGCCCTCAACAGCGAACTGGTTGCCGCCGTATGGTCTGCCCGGTTCGCCGAAAAACTGCTGGAAACGGGACGACAACTTATCGCCGCGGGCCCGCCGACCGCCTACGAATACCGCATCGCGCGCGACGATGAGGGCCGCCCTAGCCGCGACGAAGAAGGACGGATAATCGTCGCTTTCGGACCGAACGATCACCTTGAGCGGGACGACTGGACAGCCGTCCGGCGCTACCGGTGGCTGGTTCGCGGACTGGCGGCCGTGAGCGGACGCTCGTTCTTCTAAAGTGCTGCTCGGAACCGTATAGCCAAAGCCTCGGGGAAACGGTCTATCGCTGTGTCGTCGGCGCCGGCTCGAAGCCTTTGGCGGTGGCGGCAGTGACAGTGTGAGGACGAGACTCCGGCGGCTCGGAATAGGCACGCGCGATCAGCGGCGTCAGCGTTGGCTCGAGGGATTTGAGCACTTGCACCGGCAAGGCGCTCGTGAAGCGATAACGCGCGGCGGCGGGTCCGGTCACGTACGCAGTCACTGTTCCGAAGTGGCGATCACCCAGCATGAAGGCAAATGTCGCCGTACGACTGATGACCTGTGTTGCGATCAGCCGTCCGCCGGGTCCGAAAATCTCGCGTTGATGATCCCCCGTCCCGGTTTTGCCGGCCATGACGAGGGGCGTACCCGTGGGGCCCTTGTACACGCCTTTGACCCGTATCGCAGTGCCGCGCTCGACGACATCGATCAGGGCGCTGCGCGCAGCCGCCGCCACCTCCGGCGACAACACCCGTCGGCCTTGTGCCTGCGTCAGCTGCATGAGTGTCTCGTAAGGCGTATCCGCTGCGAAGTGGAAGGCGTCGAAGCGTACCATCGGGAGGCGCACGCCGTCGTTCAACAGGATGCCCATCAATTCGGCGAGTGCGGCCGGACGGTCTCCCGAGGCGCCGATGGAGCTGGCATAGGAAGGCGTCAGAGCCCCGAACGGGTAACCGAGCCGTTTCCACGCCCGGTGGATTTGGGCAAAAGCCTCGTTCTCCAGCAAGGTGCGAATGCGCTTGTCTTGCGCGTAACGGCGGCTGGTCTTGAATAGCCAGCGATACACCTGTTGACGCTCCTGTGCGCTGGCGCCGACGACCTCGCCAAGGGTGGCGTTCGGATGCTCGACCAGATAGCTCACCAACCAAAGCTCAAGGGGATGGATACGCGCGATATACCCGCGATCCTGCAGGTCGAAGCGCTCCGTGGAGTATTTTTCGTAAAGGTCCGTGATGTCTTCGGCGGATAGGCCTTGGCCCACGTGGTGCGCCTGCAAATAATCCCGAAGAGCGGCAACGTCGCGACGCGGGTAGACCGAGCGATATACGGTGGCCAGCCGTTTGGGAACGGGGTGCACGCTCCCGGTTAGGATATCCAGGGCTTCCTGAGGGGTTTTGTTCCGGT
The DNA here is from genome assembly GCF_002005105.1 of Methylocaldum sp. 14B. Classification (GTDB taxonomy): domain Bacteria; phylum Pseudomonadota; class Gammaproteobacteria; order Methylococcales; family Methylococcaceae; genus Methylocaldum. The sequence continues at coordinate 49,140 of NZ_MSCV01000023.1, forward strand.
ACTTGGCATAAAAGCGGCGCAGATACGCTTTCCCTTCCTGGTCCGCGAAGCGCTCCAGATACTGCTGCCGCTTTTCGCTGTCCTTCGCGTCCATCCAGCGTGCCACGCCATCGGGCTTATACAGGTGGTAGTAGACCACGTCGCGCATGAGCCGGATGAAGACCAAGTTCACCGATTCCTGCAGTGCCACGCGCAGGGACATAATCTTGGAATTATCGTCCTTATTGAAATTGGCGAAAGTGTGTAGCCCGCCGCCGGTAAAAAAAGCCTCTCCCGGGCTGGCCGAGTAGCGGCGCTCCAGCGCCGCCTCGAGCATGGCTGATAACCCGATCTTGCGGTTCGCAAGGAGCTGATCGACAACCCACCGCGACAGATGATCGCGCGGGTGAATCTCGGCCCGGCGCAGGGTCTCGCTCGGTTGGCCGGCATACTGGTCATAAAGTTCCGCGATGATTTCCAGGTAATGCACCAGGGTGCGCAGCTTGGCGGTCGAACCGAGGTCCAGCCGGATGCCCTCGTTCACATCGAGCGGCTGCTCGTTGTTGTCGGCCTGCACCCGCAACAGGTTTCCTTGGCTGCTGCGCTCGTACAGAACGAAGCTGTAAACGATCTCGCCAAAATCACTGTCGGTGCTGAGGAGCCGAAAACCCAAAACCCCTGCGGCACGCGCCTGCTCGGGCTCGCGCAATCTGCGCAAAGCCTGGGCTACCGCCTGCTGAATGTCGTAATCGATGGTCGAGCGGGCGGTCAGATCGAGCCGGTCAAGGTCGTAGATCCGGCTCACACCCAAGGCGGTGGCAAGCCGGGCGCGCAATACGCTTTCGGTCTTCCGATCGATGAGGGGTGCCGCGGGCGTCAGATTGGCCTGGACGCTCGTAGCGCCTGACACGCTCAGCGCGGCATCGCGCAGCGCCGTTGGGATGACCCCCTGCGCGGCCAGCACGCGCAGATGGCTGTCGGCCAGGTTCTCCAGGTCGGCACGCCCTGCCAGGAGATAATACGCGGGGCGACGTTGCGCCAGCAGGAGGCACAACACCTGGCGATAGGCCAGCGCCTGTTCCGCGGTGATCCCCTCGCCGGTGGACAGGTTCGCGGCGCCGAGTAACTGGTTCACCGCAGCAAAATCCGATCCGAACCATGCCTGCAAACCATCGCCGAGTCCGTGCACTTCGCCGGAATCCGGTACGGCGGCGAGCGGCATGGAATTCAGGTAGGCCTGAACGATGCCGCGCCGTGCCTTCCGGGTGTCGGGGCCTAAGAGGTAAGCGCGCAGCGAGGCGCTGCTCATCTGCCGCAGCTTTTCCATGGGGTTGTCCGTACGGCCGCCGGGGGAATGGCGGTATTTCTCCATCTGGGTGGCGAGTGTGCTGCCGCCGGCCACGTTGATGTCGGCTCCGAGCTTGCGTGCGATCAGCTCCATGGTCGCCCGCGCGAAGCGGTCCCACTCGATCGCAGGATTGAGGTGCGGATAACGGTCATCGAGCAATTCCCGGTTCTCGATGAAGAGTAAGGTTTTGATCACCAATGGCGGTATGGCGTCGAAATCGGGATAAATTCGGGTGGGGTAGGTTTTACTGAACAGGACTTCGCTATCGCGATCGAAGATCGTGAGACCGGCCTGGATCTTCTCGAAATAGGTGGCATAAAAGCCCTTGTCGACCACACGCAGCAATTGCGGCGAAAACCGTGCCTGCGCGGTTATGGAGAAGCCGAGGTTCCGGAGACGCTGCTGAAAGCTCGGAAGGGCCGTGTACCCGAGCCGTTCATCGTAGGGCCCGGCGCTCGGATAGCGGATGGCGGCGCTACCTCCCGGCTCCACCTGGAAGCGCAGATGCTCGTCGATCGAAGAGAGATAGCGTGATTGGAAATCCGATGTCTTGATTTCCTGGAAGATGTAAATGGCAGTGAGCGCCAGCAATGCCCCGGCCGTGCTCCAAACGGTGATCCTGAACAGTGCGCCGCTGCGTTGGCTCATATAAGCTAAAGGTCCTCCCGCCCGCCAAGAATTTATCAATCAGGCCCGTAAATACCCTCCTGGTATTTACGGGCCGCCGCCAAGGCCGGTACAGGCCCGACCTTGGCTCACGCGGCTTGTCGCCGCGCTAAGGAAACCCTGCCCCGGATTAACCAAAATAATAGCCCCAAACAGGGCGCCGCGAATATCGTGCGTGCGCCGCGATTGCAAGACAAGTTTCCATTCGATGCCAATGGGGTCCGCGGTAGATTCTACGGGAGTGCGACGTTTCATGTCCTGGGCTCAGATTGGCCGACTCCAGCCAGTCTACAACCCACCGGTTACGTGCAATCCGCCGATTCAGCCGACAAAGTCTTTGCGCATCATTGCCGATCCGAGCAGGACATAGAGCGGGATATCCAAAAGGGTGTCAAATCGACGTGTCCCATGTACCGCCGCATGAAGCGAAAATCGGAAAGCCTCGTGAATCAGCCCCCTCGGACAGTCTGCGACTGTCTCCGAGCTTATTTTGTCGCTTCAGAAAAGAATCCGAAAGCCGGAAAATCGACGTTATCGCGTACCCGGCGGAAAGCATTGAAGAGGGACGGCGGAGGCATCGGGCTTTGGTTATTTGCTTTAGTTTTCCTTAAGCGAAAGACCGACGCCTACCGACACGAAAGGACCGCAAGGCAAACGATAAAAGCCTGATCCGTTTCACGCCGCCCCGTTTCAGATGCCGAAACCTCCTAACAACCGGAATCCTTGCACTTCCGGCAACACTCGACGATGGTCCAGGCACCGCTTGCGGACCGCCGACGCAAGAATAGGTAGTCGGATGACAAAACCATTTGCTTGCACAAAGGACATCGGTACTTGGAAGACTGAAGATAGGTTTTCTCTTGCTTTTTCATGAACATACTTCTTGAGAAATTTAAGTGGAATATTGCGTGAGCTTCACGCCCTTTCGCATTCCGACGGCGTCGTCTCTCCGTGAGGCCGGAATGACCAGCCATGCCAATCGGTTGTCTCCCCTATGAGCGCCGGCGTCTCGCCATCGCGATACCGCTGCCACATCGCTTCGAACAAGCCTTCCAGATGGCGCGTATAAGCCCGGATATCGAACAGCGGCGCGCTAAGCCGATTCGCGGCAAGTTTGTGTTTGATTCGGGATAGATGCTCCGGGCGGGTGGCCAGGTCGAACGCCAGGTCGTAGTAACTTTCGAGATCGTCGGCGATCAGCTCGGGCAAACCGATCGCGTGCAAGAGACTCCCCGCCACCCGCGAAGGAAAGGTTTCGCCCGCGCAGGTCACCAGGGGGACGCCGGCCCACAGTGCGTCGCTGGCCGTCGTGTGCGCATTGTAGGGCAGCGTGTCCAGCACCAGGTCAGCGAGCCCCAGGCGGCCCAGGTGTTCGACCTGCGGCTTGTCATCCGCAAAAACGAGCCTATCCGGCGAGATCCCGCGTTGATAGGCTTCATTTCTGAGATTGCCTTCCGCCAGTGTGCTCTTAAGCAGCCAGAGCACGCTTCCGGGCACGTCGGCAAGCAGCCTGCACCAGATGTCGAAAACGTCCGGCGTTATTTTGTAAGCCTGGTTGAAACAGCAAAACACGAATCCCTGTTCTGCCAATCCGGCCTCGGCGCGCGTGGGCCGAACCCCTATCGGGCTTTGGCGGCCGTGAGGCTGATAGGTGTTGGGCAGGTACGCGAAGGCTTCGCTGTAGTCGTCCGCGCTGCCGGGCGGCGTCAGAAACGGATCGGTGATGATGTAGTCGCAGAATTCGCCGCCCAAGGTTCCGGGATACCCCAGGTAATTCACCTGGATGGGCGCCGGGCGGAAGGTAAGAATGGCGGTGCGGGTAGCCTGGGTATAGCCCTTGAGATCGATGAGAATGTCCACTTCGTCCTGATGAATCGCCTGGGCGGCCTCGGACGTGGACAAAGTCTGGATGTCGACGAATCGGTCGAAGCTTTTCTTGAGGCGCTCCCGCATGCCCTTGCCGTCGTCCGGGCCGTATGAATAGGCGAATACCTCGAAGCGCTCCCGGTCGTGGGATTCGAGCAACTCCACCAGCAGCAGCGACGTGGCATGCTCGTGAAAATCGCAGGACAGGTACCCCAAACGTATTTTCGGCCTCGCCGCCGAGCGGAACGTAAACGCCAGAGCGGCCCGCTCCGCAGCGGACGCCTCGATGCGCGTCTTCATCCAGAGATCGGCACACGCGCGCTGCTCGCCCGCGCTCATGCCGGGCAGGGACAGCAAGTGAAACGGCGAAATCATCCCTGTCTCGCTTTTCGCGAGGATGGCTCGTATCTTTCCGCGCCATTCGTCGAGACGCTCCCACTCGCACATGCGTCGGCTCAAGTCGTAGAACTTCATGGGGTTTTCACTCTGGAACCGGCGCCGATACCCGCCGAAAGATACATCGGTCTTGCGCTGAGCTCCTTATTTAAGCGGACAGGGACCCTTGCGGCCATCGGTGCGTCTTGAAATCAAGCTCACACGCGGCTCCGTAGACGTTTTGATTTGGGAATCCCTCCGGCACTCCGGGCAGGAATAAGTTTGTGTGTCCTGAAGGGCCTTGGAGGAATATGAATAGGATATTCGCCACGTGATTTCCACACGGAACACGCAGCCGCAAAACCCGCAGGTTTGTTGGAAGTTGCTGGCCGTGAGAGAAGAATCGCAGGGTGTTGAACTCGTGGATAGCATCTCGACCTCTGAAGTTTGGTTCGCCATCAGCCTGCCCGAGGAGGCTTGCCCAAGGCATTCCGAATGATCCCTAGCATTCCTGTACGAATTGTCCTTGGTCTTAGAACAGTGCGCTTTCGGCGGAGAAATGTCCAGAAGACGGGCGAAATAAATTTAATTAGGTTATTCCGAAGAATGCGCGTATCCTGACGCTAGTTTGTCGCGGCTGAAGACCGGTCTTCGCCACGAGGATACGGAATTTCCCACTCAGTCCATGCCGCGAGGCACCTGTTAATCCCGCCTCCTCCTGCAAACCGCACGCGGTGCGTCCGTTTCGGACGACCCTGTGGTCACATCAACCCAATCGCTCACGCTCAACCGGTGCCGTGCGTTTCACGCGGCAGGCCAGAGCCAGGAAAAAAAGATAATGGCTTTTACTTCTCTGGGGCTTTCCAAGGCCCTTTTGCGCGCCGTGGCCGAACAAGGCTATGCGGCCCCCACGCCTATTCAAGCCCAGGCGATTCCCGCCGTACTCGACGGCCGGGACTTGCTCGCCGCGGCCCAAACCGGAACCGGCAAGACTGCCGCCTTCACCCTGCCTTTGCTGCAGCGTTTGACCGAAAGCAGCGGAACCCATCATCGGCCGGACCGCTCCCCTAGAGCGCTGGTTCTGGTGCCTACCCGCGAATTGGCCGCGCAGGTCAGCGAAAGCGTGCGCATCTATGGCCGATACACCGGGATCCGGACGGCGGTAATTTTCGGCGGCGTAGGGTTTCAGCCGCAGGTGGCCGCTCTGCGCCGGGGCGCCGATCTTCTGATCGCTACCCCCGGACGTCTGCTGGACCTCATAGCTCAGCAACACGCAAACCTCGCCGGAATCGAGTATCTCGTGCTGGACGAGGCCGACCGCATGCTCGACATGGGGTTCATCCATGACATCAGGCGTATCCTGGGATTACTGCCGAAAGTCCGCCAGAACCTCTTGTTTTCCGCAACTTTCTCCGATGACATCCGCACGCTTGCGGCGAGGCTCCTGCATCAGCCTCTGAGCATCGAGGTGGCACCGCGCAATGCGCCGGCCGAGATGGTCAGTCAGTCGATCTATCACGTGCCGAAGACGGGAAAGCAGGTATTGCTCGCTCATCTTCTCACCAGCGGGCGCTGGGGTCAGACCCTGGTCTTCACTCGAACCAAGCACGGCGCCAACAAGTTGGCGGAGCAGCTCGACCGGGATGGTTTTCGCGTCGCGGTGATTCACGGCAACAAGAGCCAGTCCGCGAGGACCCAGGCTCTGGCCGATTTCAAGGCGGACCGCGTGCAGATTCTGGTGGCCACCGACATCGCCGCCCGCGGCCTGGACATTCAGCAGCTTCCCCATGTGGTCAACTACGAACTCCCGCACGTTCCCGAGGATTACGTGCACCGCATTGGCCGTACCGGCCGTGCGGGCGCGGACGGCGCCGCGGTTTCGCTCGTATGCAGGGATGAGGCTCCGCAGTTGCGGGACATCGAGCGCCTGCTCGGTCGGCGATTGCCCGCCCACCCGGTGCCGGAAGAAATCCTGTCGACCATGACGACAGAGCCGGCGGTTCCGCGCACGCCGCCGAAGCCCATGCCGCGTCCAAATGCCCGCGCGAATACGCGCCATCGCACTGCAAACCCGCCTCGCCGCGCACTTTGATACCTCGCTGAGCGCTACCGAGAGGAGACCGATTGATGCAGGGAATCTATGCCGGCGATTCGCCGTCCGACTTCACCGAAAACGAATTCACCGGTTTGTTCGGCCAGCACCGCCGAGTGCGGGCTATGGAACTGGCAAGGCTCACTTCCGGCGGCCGCTGCCCCGGTTTCGGCCTCGTTGGAATCAAGGGCCGCGAGGCCCGCGCCGCGATCAGTGTCCTGAAAAGGTACGCCCAGCGCGGCAACTGTCTTCGTATCAGCGAAGAGCGTCCCCGTGGGCGAAGCGGCGGCAAAAGGCGTCGTTTAACGGCTGATCGACCGTATCGGCAGCCATCCTTTTGATTTTTTATTTTTCCTTTTAGGAGTTTTTTATGAGCAAGAAATTGTACGTCGGCAATCTGAGCTACACCGTGAGCAGCCGCGATCTCGAAGAGATGTTCGCCACGCACGGCGCGGTGGACTCCGCGAATGTCATCATGGACCGCGACACCGGCCGCTCCAAAGGCTTCGGATTCGTTGAAATGAGCAACGACCAAGAGGCTCAGGCCGCCATTTCCGCCCTGAACGGCAAAGATGTCGACGGGCGCAGTCTGACCGTCAACGAAGCGCGTCCGCGAGAGGAAAGATCCGGCGGCGGCTTTGGCGGTGGTCGCGGTGGTTTCGGGGGTGGACGCCGGTACTAAAAACCGCTTCGGCCTGGAAGCCGGCCGTTATCCCGGCCGACAAAGATCAACGCATAAAAAAGGCCGATCTGCGCCATCGCGCCGCCGGCCTTTTTTGCCATCGAAATATAAAAACCTTAACCCTTCGCTTTTCCGCTAGCCGGGTCAGTTGCCAGTGGTAACATGAATTAGCGGGATGTCGGCCTATCCCTTCCTGGGGGGCGACGCGACATCCCTATTTCTGTGCTCGAATGCCGCTTCCCTACCGCCCTTTCGAGTGCGATTTATTTAAGCGCCGAGCTTCGGCCGAAAAAAATACGTGCGAGCTCTTACGTAGATCTCCTCTAATGGCGGCGGTCAAACGGAGATTTCGTGACTGATGTCAAATTCATTTCAAATTGAAAGTGTTACTGTTGGTTCACGCCTAGATCGACAGTGACGGTTGACCATCCGGTGCAGCCCCCATGGCGCGGTCGCTATCCCGAATATGCCGGCGTGGGAACCTTCCTCACACAAGTGTTCTTCGGCGGAAAGTCGGAGCCCCGCAGAGGTTAAGGAAGCTCTGATTAAGTCCTTCGACAGGCCTGTCCTGAGCCAAGTCGAAGGGCATGAACGGAATCCACTTGTTCAGAGCTTCCTTAACTTTTCCTAGCCCCTCCGACCAGAGTGGGTCTCCTTCTAGCCGAAATTCCGAATATCGACGGCACCTAGAGACTAGGTGCCAGTTTTTTACATGAGATCTTGAAATCAGAGGGAAACGATGGCGACTAGAAAATATCGCCTGTGCCACCATCCGGAATTGATTCAACGCTTATTGGATGCAGCCGACATGATCTATCTCGATCCTCAGGGAAACCGCGCCAGACTTAACCGTCTCCTAGGTCTCGTCGAAAGATTGCAGGGTAGAAATCCGCTGATCACGCCCCCTCGTCATTATCATTTCGGCTCCGCTTCCCGCTCCAGGTCTGCTCCGTTCAACCCACCGATGAATGCCGAATGCTCGAACGGCGCCGAACCGTCCTCGCCCGAGCAATTGGAAGAGGCCGTCGGGCGCCGGAGACGCGCCTCAAAACCCTTTCACTCGTGAGGGGCCGATCGCTCCCAAACTGCCGACGCGTGCCGAACCTTCGTCGGCTCGCCCTGTCCCACTGTTACGGACCGCAAGCAGGCGGTTCTTGATCGTCAGCATGATGAAAATCCGAGAACGGAGGGAAACCCCATGGAAGTAAGAGAAATCATGACCCCCAACCCGGTCTGCTGTACCCCGGACACCCATTTGGAAGCTATCGCACGACTGATGGTACGGCACGACTGCGGCGAGATACCGGTCGTCGAGAACGAGGAATCGATGCGGCTGGTCGGCGTCGTCACCGATCGCGATATCGTCTGCCGCAGCTTGGCTCAGGGCAAGAATCCAATGGACATGACCGCACGGGAATGCATGTCCACCCCGTGCGTCACGGTTACACCCGAAACTTCGCTGGAAGACTGCTGCAAGGTGATGGAAGAACATCGAATCCGGCGTGTGCCGGTAGCCGATCGAAGCGGGCGCTGCTGCGGAATGGTTTCCCAGGCGGATATCGCCCGGCGTGCCCCGACCCAGCAGACGGCGGAAGTGCTCAAGGAAGTCTCTCAGCCAAAATCTACCGCGGAACCTGCCATGGCTTAGGGCTTGCCGCCAGGCAGCAAGCCCTGATGGCAATGGATCAATTCATTCTCCAGCATACCCCGGAAGCGTTAAATGGGACGGCATCATCTCCGCCGTTCGCTTTTTGGCTTATGGCGAAGTGAAAACCAAACTGCTCCAGCACCATTCGATTGGCGTTGACGCATACGGGTATATACCTTCACAAACGTTGCGGACGGGATGATTATCCCGTCCCGACGAGTGAGTATGTGGAAATCCATAGCGCAAGAATCGGATGTTATCGAATCGCATGGCGGTTTGAATTAGAACCTTCAAGGTGCAGTAGGTCGGCAATCCTTTCCCAATCGCAAACGGTCGCTTTTTGTCGCGACCCTTCCGAGAACGCCCCTCACCGATCCCGTGTGTCGGCAAAGGATTGCCGACCTACGAATTTTCTCAATCGTCACCCCTAAACCGCGGTGAAAAACGCTCTAGCTCGAGATAACGGATTTGTTCCTGTCCTAAAGATAAGCAATGCAACGACCTTTGCCGCCGCGGGTTATCGCCGGAACTGTTGCCGCCTAGCCGGTTTCCGAAAAGAATACTCATTCCAGCCGATAACCCGCCGCCTTCCACGCCTTCATGCTTCCCGGAATGTTGTATACCTCCTTGAATCCGCCGCGTTTCAGCAGACTCGCCGCGATGCTCGACCGATAACCGCTCCCGCAATAAGTGACGATCGGTTTGGTGCGATCGAAGGAGTGGAGATGGTCCGGCAAAAAAGGCGCATAGAGATGCAGAGCGCCCGGAATATGGCCCTGGTTCCACTCGGCAGGGCTTCGCACATCCAGGACCTGGAGATCGCTCCTGCCGCTGTCTATCCGTCCTTTCAACTGGTGTACGCTCATTTCCGGCATACGATCGAAAGGCAAGCCCGCTTCGAACCAGCCGCGCATGCCTTTGCCCAGATAGCCATCGATTTTCTCGAATCCGATGCGCAGCAGGTGACGCTGAACCGTTTCGAGATCGTCCTCTTCCGCCAGAACCAACAAAATCCGCTGGTTAGGCCTAAGCGTCCAGCCGGCCCACGTCGGAAACTCCTCGCGCAAGGCGATGTTCAATGCACCCTGGATATGCCCCCCGCCGAAGGCTTCGATTTCGCGGGTATCGAGGACCACCGTGTCGGGCTTGCCCATCTCGATTTGGAACACGTGCGGCTCGAGCATCGGAATCGGCGGCACGCAGGCCAGCACCCGAGGCCCGTGGGTATTCACGTCCTTGAGATGAGCGTAATAGAACGGCGCAGGTTGCAGCGAGCCAAGCTGGTTCTTCACGAACTCGTCCTCGTTATCGGCTAGAAGCTTGGGATTATGCCGCCGCTCGTAACCCAGCGTGCTGATCAGCCGGTCGCCGATATTGCCGCCGCACGGCGATCCTTTGCCGTGTGCCGGGTAGATCGTCAACTCGTCGCCCAGCGGGAGGAGCTTATCGAAGAGCGAGTGATAGAGTCGGCGGGTCATTCCGTCGGCCTCTTCCTTCCCGAGCAGATCGGTACGGCCGATATCCCCGCAGAACAGCGTATCGCCGGTAAAGACTCCCCAGGGCGCCTCGGCGCCCTTGCCGCCGCTTACTCGGTAACACACATGTTCGGGCGTATGCCCCGGCGTGTGAAGCGCCTGCAATGAGAGATTTCCTATCCGTATCGTATCGCCGTCCTTGACGGCTTCGTGGTCAAAGGTGCGTTCGTTCGATTCGCCCGCGTAAATCGTCGCGCCGGTCTGTGCCGCGAGCTCCCGGCTGCCCGATACGAAATCTTCGTGGACATGGGTTTCCAGGATGTGGCTGATACGAACGTCGCAGTCCTTGGCGATTTCCAAATAGATTTGGATGTCTCGGCGCGGGTCGACGACGGCGCAAACGCCGGCGCTCTCGTCGCCCAGCATATAGGACAAATGGGAAAGCCCTTCCGACTTGATCGTTTCCAGAAACATGATTGCCTCCTAATCGGCGTGAGCCTGTTCTTCCGATGGCGAGACGGCCGGCCATTCCTCGTCCAAATACGTATCGCGGACGGTTCCGAGCCGGGTATTGCCGTGTACCGCCGCGCCGTCCGAATCGACAACTTCCACCTGAAAGCCCGGATAGGTCTGGCGGAAACGCGTCGCCTTCCATTTCTCCACGCTCAGGTCGTTCTTCGCCGGCGATTCGAAGGGATACGGCGGCAGGCCCATGCGGTCGCCGCGCACGTCCCGCCCGTCCAGGTGGAGAATACGCACCGCGAATCCCTCGACATCCCAGATCTGCTTCTCCACGTTCATGACCTTGGCCATAAGCCTTTCTCCACTGCCCTATGCCGAGCCGAGTAGGTCGGCAATCCCGAGCCGCAACATCCCGGCCCATTCAACCGGCGCTTCCATCAGTGCCTAGCTCATAGGATGTGCTGAACGAAGTGAAGCGCATCATTCGCGACTCCCCTATCCCGAGCCACGACACATCGTCCCGTTCAACCGGCGCTTGCGTCCGAACCCAGCCGCGCGACGCGGTCATGCAGCGCTGCGGCGATGCGCTGCTCCGGACGCTCGCCCCGGCCCTCCCGCTCCAGCTCGTCCGCCGTCGCCGGCGGACCGAAGCGGACCTCGATCGGCCGGAAACGTGGCACCCAGCTCCCCACCGGCAGCGCCATGTAACTTCCGCCGATCCAGACCGGGACGGCCGGCACGCGCGCCGCCCGGAGCAGCAGACCGATCCCGGTCTCGAACGGCCGGAGCTTTCCGCTTTCGGAACGGCCGCTCTCGGCGAACCACACCAGATTGTTGCCCCGCTTGAGCACCAATACGGCCAGGGCGAGACTGGCTAAAGGACCCCGCCGGGGATCGACAGGCAGCGTGCCGGTCGAACGGCTGGCCTGCCGCATCAACGCGTTCCGAAACATGACCCCGGTATAACCCGCCCAACAGGTTCTCGGGAGCTGGTCCCGCGGCAGGACCGCGGCAATGGCCATGGGGTCGAGATAGCTGACATGGTTCGGCGCCAGAATGAACGGCCCATTCTTCGGCAGGTGCTCCTGTCCTTTGGCCTTGACGTCGAACGCCCGTTCCATCAGCCAGCGGTCGAAGCCGAACAAAAGAACGCCCAGAGCGCTCGACCAGGTTCCCGGCGGCTCGACCCAGGCGCGTTGGTCCGCGCCCACCAAGGCTTCCGGCTGAGACAGCCGGGCCAACGGGTCCTTGACTTCGCCCGCCAGGCCGCCGCCCGCTTCGGCGCCTTCCCGCAACAGATCGCGGACGGTTTGCACGCGGCTGATGGTTTCCTCGTCGAGATCGACCCCGGTGGCCGCGCCCATTTCGAGGGTCAGCGTCAGCCATTCGAGCGAATCCACGCCCAGATCGAGCTGGAGATTCGTATCCGGCATCAGCCGCACGTCGGGAAAGCGCTCGGCCAGCCATTGCCAGATTTGGCGGGCGTTCGGTGCCTCCAGCAATTGCTGGTCTTCGGGCGCCATCCGTTCGAAGGGCAAGGGACCCGTTTCCCCGGCCGCCGCCTTTCCCTTCTGTTTGGCCTTCTCGTAAATTTCGTCGAGCTCATGCCGCCTAAGCTTGCCGAGGTGCGTCCGGGGCAGCGGGTCCGGCGTGATGACGTAATCGCCGATTCGATTGTGCGAGGGCAATCGACCGGACTGCGCCTCGACGTCCTTGCGGATCAGCGCTTCGAGGTCCCCGCCCTCGCGGGTCGCGGCCGGTGCCGGCACGATCAGGGCCACCAGCCGGCCCTTTTTCTCCAGCACGGCGACTTCCTTGATGCGCGGGCCCTGGCCCAGAATCTCCTCGACGTACTCGGGGCGGATGTTTTCGCCGCCGGGCAGCACGATCATTTCCGAGGCGCGCCCGACGAGGCGCAGGTATCCGCCGTCCAAATAGCCGAGATCGCCGGTACGGAAAAAACCGTCGGGGGTGAACGCCTCCCGTGTCTTGTCGGGCAGATTTCGGTAGCCCGAGAAGACGTTGGTGCCTCTGGCCAGCACCTCGCCGTGTTCGGCCGGAGGCTCGGGTTCCGCGATGCGGATTTCGACGCCGGGCAGCGGCGTCCCGGCGGTATCGAGACGGCTCCGGCCGGGCACGTTGAACGTCAGCACCGGCGAGGTTTCGGTCAGGCCGTAACCCGTTGCCATGTCAAAACCCAGGCCGACCAGCTTGAACGCCAGGTCCGGCGCGAGCATCGCGCCGCCGCACAGCATCATGCGCAGATCCGGGGCGAACTGACGGTGCAGCGAAAGGAATAACCCGCGGCCGATGGTAAGGTCCGAATGCCGGCGCAGCGCGCTCGCGAGATCCAGGCCGAGATGAAACAGCTTGTCCGCCAAAATTCCGTGCTGCCGGACTTGGGTTTCGATCGCCCCGAACAGCGCCTCGTACATGCGCGGAACCCCGACCAGGAATGTGGCCTTCCCTTCCCTGAGCGCCCGCAACAGTTCGGGCCCGGTCAGCGACAGCGGAAAGATGAAGGGAACTCCTGCGGCAAGCGGCGTCAGCAAGCCTATGGTGAAGGGATAGACGTGATGCAGAGGCAGCGGCAGCAGAAAGCGTTCCTGTTCTCCGACCACGTGAAGATCGAGTATGGCCTGGAGATTGCTTGCGAGGTTCCGATGGCTGAGCGGCACCCCTTTCGGTGGACCGGTCGTCCCGGAGGTGTAGAAAAGCACGGCGATGTCCTCCGGTGCGGCCGGAGTACCCGGCTTTTCCGCATCGGAGCAATGGCGCCGCCAATCGAACTCGTCACCCCGTTCCGCATCCAGCAGGATCGGACGGAGATCGCGTTTGAGACCTAAGCGATCGAGGCGCTGGAGCTGACGGCGCGTGGTGAACAACCAGCCGACCCCGCTGTCGGCCAGCACGTGCCGGAGGTCCTCGTCGCCCATCTGGGCATCGATCAGAACCGGCACGATCCCCGCCGCGATCGAGCCGAGACAGGCCACCACCCATTCCGGACTATTGGGCGCAAAAAGGCCCACGGCATCGCCCGGCCGCAACCCCGATTCGACTAGCCCGGCCCCCAAGCGCTGCACGGAGCGGGCGAGCTTCCCGTAAGACCAGGTTTCGGTGCGTTTTTTCAGAAACGCCACAATCGCCGGCTTGCCGCCCTGCCCTTCGAGCGCCCGGATCAATTGCTGCAAGGTGTCTATCGCCACGGCTCCGTCCCTCATCGGGCAAACTGCCCGGTAATCCTTAGAAAAACCAGGCCGCGGGTACGTTCCCGTTGCCGTGATTCGAGAAACCTCGGAAAATCGTGCCGGTAGCGACCGTCGACATCTCGGCGCCGGCATGTCCCGACTCTGTTACGCTCGTCTCGAACGTTTCGTGCCGTCATGGAAAGTGGCCCCGCCGAATGCCCGAACGAAGCGGCCGTAAAACAGTCCTAAAGTTGTGGCTTTTTACAGCCAGCGATCGCTCCAGTTCATCCTGAAAGGAATCACGGTGCACGATGAGCCAGTTCAGAAATTCCCAAACCATACCGGATCTGCGCAAGGTGAGAATCAATCCCGACTATTGGTATCCGCTCGCCTGGGCGCATCAAGTCGGAAAAGCCAAGGTTCTCGGAGCCGTATTCGCCGGCCGGCCTATCGCCATCGCCCGGACCCAATCGGGCAAGATATTCGCCTTGGAAGACCGCTGCGCCCATCGCCAGTTTCCGCTTAGCCTGGGGGTTGTCTGCGGCGACCATCTTCAATGCGGATACCACGCCTGGCGATATGACCAACACGGGCGGATCTCGGCGATTCCTTACGCCGGACCCGATACCGTACCGCCGCCCGGCGTTCGCTCCTATCCCTGCCGAGAGGCCTATGGAGCGATCTTCGTGTTTCCGGGCCATCCGGATTTGGCGGACCAGGTTCCGCTGCCCGAGATTGCGCTTCGCGATTCCCCCGATTACAAGCCCATGTGCTTTTCCCGGCAGGTCGATTGTCATTATTCGTTCATGCACGAGAACCTGATGGATATGAATCATCAATTCCTGCATCGGCGGTTGATGGGCAAGATCAGACCGGAGCTGCTCGGCACAGCCAGGGGCGACGGATGGGTCGAAGCGAGGTATCACTTCCATCATCTGGGCGGGCGCCGGCATTCAGGGTCCGATCTTCTCTCGTTCGGCGGCGACCACGCGGAAAAGGAATACGACGTCATGACCATCCGGACCGAGTATCCCTACCAAACCCTAACGATCGCGGGGCGCGACTCCGAATTTCCGAGCGTCGGTTTGTGGTGCGTCTACGTGCCGAAAGACCCGGACCAAAAAACCAATCAAAGCTTCGGCATTCTGATGATCCGGAAACCCCGGATTCCCGGCTTGATTCATGTGCTATGGCCGCTCCTCCGCCATTTTGCGGAAGCGGTGTTCGCCGAGGACCGCATGGCGGTGGAAGCGGAACAGCGGGCTTATGACGAACTGGGGAGAGATCGAAACCAGGAAGTCTATCCCGTCACGCTCGCCGTTCGGGAGTTGCTGATATCCAGGGGAATCGCCCCGAAACCGGATGAATGCGGTTGAGAGGCTGAACCATCGGCGCAGTATCGAATCAAAGCTCGGGCAAAGGCTCGCGGTAGGGTGTTCCCCGGATTTTCGCCCTGATTCCTGCAATCCGCGGTCTTGGCGGAAACCGACATGAGAAGAGGAAACTGGATCCGGACATCCTTGTCCGTTGCGATCACCGTCCCGTGAACGCAGAAGCCGTGCCTTGGCGATCCAGTTATAGCCTTGTCCGTCGACTATTGGGATGCTTTTCCCGGCGAGTTCCGCTGTCCCTTCGCAGCATCCCACAGTCCCAACCGAAACCTTCTTGTTTCGGGCTCACATGCACCGTCTGCATGGAAGTGAAGTTTATTAAACCCGACTCTGACGCTTTCCGATATACGCCCGACTCCGTAGGTAATTGTTCGTAAAGGGATAACCAGGCAGCAACATTCGGTTCGCTTCCGAACGGGATCAGCGCGCGCGGGCATGAACCCAACGCATGATTTCCGGCCACAGGCTGCGGTGGGCCTCCTGCCCTACCAGCATGCCGACGTGCTGGAGCGAAACGCCGACATCCCCGCCATACCAGAGCACCGTGGTATCCCGGCTCCGCACCGCGCGATGGAAAGGCAACACCGCTTGAGGCGGGACGATACGGCAGTTCGGGTCCACGGCGCTGAGAACCGGAGCCTCGACGAGCCGCGGGGCTACTTTATGGCCGTTGATCGAAAGATTCCCCCGCATGAAACGGTCCTCGCGATACAGCCACTCGACGATTTCCTCGAAAAGCGCCGGTGCCATGGACATTTCGTCGCATGCCCAACGCTCCACGGCCAGATAGGTTCGCTGAGCCTGCGGGTCGCCGAGGCTTCGAAACCCGTTCAATAAGCGGCGCCAACCGAAGGTCAAAGGATCCGCGAGGAACGAGCACCCGCTAAGCAGCGAACCGGCCACAGGGGCTACGACCACGGTCAAGTATTGCGCCGGCGGAGCCGTGGCGATCCAGCGGTCGATCAGTCCCACATCCCGCCCGAAATGCAGCGGAGCACCCAAAAGAATCAATCCTTTGACGCACTCCGGATGCAAGGCCGCAAAAAAAGTGGCCAAGGTTCCCCCCAACGAATGCCCGGCCAGGAAAACCGGCCCGTTTCCTCGTTCTTTTCCGATGGCCCTGACACTGTCGAGAATCAGACGGTCGGCATAGTCGGCCAGACCGAAGGATTGGCCGATACGGCCGGGACGCTCCCAGCACACCAGATAAACCGACAGGCCGCTCTCCAGTCCGCGCCGGACCACGCTGGCCCAGGGCACCAGGTCCCAAATGTAGGCGCGCTTGATCGGTGCCGGAACGATCAGCAGGACCGGCCCGGCCTCGGGCTCGGGCTCGGGTTCGGGACCATAGCGTCTGAGCGTGAGACCGGGCGCGGACATCACTGTCCGGAACGGCGTCTCCTCCCGCCCGAAGCCGGTCAGATCGAACCACAGGCCGAGATCGCGGCGGAACCGATCGATCGGTTCGAATAACCACGTGTCCAGATTCGGATAGAACCCCTGACGGGTCGCAAAATCATCCGTCACATCATCGTCCATGGACAACAACCTAAAGAATCGCCCCTTCCCGATATCGACCCGGACACTTCACGAAAACTCCCCGAGATCGGCCGAAATCGTCGGCAGACCCGAAACGAAGTTTTGTGCTTAAATTTGCGGCTGACTCAAGATCCAAATGGGGGGCTCATGGTTCGCTCAACACCGGCCACGGGCGCATAGGAATCTCATCCGTTCATGGAGGGCTTATCGAACAATTAAACCAATAAGAGGAGCACAAGCTCGTGAGCATTGCCAACGTCCCAATCCGTCCGCCGTTACGGGTTCTTAATGACTTTTGCCGCCCCGGCTATAGCGGCCGGATTCTGTCCATATCGAGATTTCCCGGCGGTCGGATCGCGCTGATGTGCTCCGCGCTCACCTTGGTCGCCGGCAATGTCTCGCAAGCGGAGACCTTAGAGACGACTTCGTTCGTGCCGGCAACGCCCGAGGAACAGTTCGGTTACGATTTCGCCAGCTATGTGCCCGTTATGCGGCCGGTGGAAGGCACGGCGGACGTCTTCTCTCCCGCCGGCCTGAACCAGTTGCACATGTGGTCGGTAGACGTCGAGGCGTTCCAGTCGTTCGCCGAGAGCGCGGGAATCGCCCCGGAAGTGGGCCTGTCGCCCATGCAGTTCATCCGTCCGGATGGCTCCATCGTTTCCTTCGACAGCGCTCAATCGATGAGCGACTACATCAACACCTACGATGCCCTCGCGGCAAATTTGGGAAACGTCCCGAGCAATGGCGCGCTGTACCGGTTTTCCTCGTTTGATGCCATACGTTCGCAGATCACCGGGAACAGCGTGAGCTACAACGGCGCGGTGGATTCGCTGTTCTGCGGCAGCACCGGACTGGGCGGCAGCTACGATTCGGCCCTGGCGATTTATCACTGTCTGTTCGGCGCGGCGCAAGGCGCCCTGCCCGCCGCGCAGCAGATCAATCAGCTGAATTTCGTGGATTTCCAGTTCAACCGTCCGACGTCCGAAATGGCCCGCAGCCTCAACCTGATGCGCGGAATGCGTATGGCGCAACAAAAAGCCGATGAAGAGATTCAGGGCACGAACGGCGGGGCGAGCGGCGACCAGTATCTGATGCTGGGCAACCTCGGACTGTTCTTTTCCGCCGGCGGAAGCTTCGGCGACGTCAACACGCGCCAATCCTTGCCCGGCTATGCCATCAATCGACGCACGGTAACCGTCGGTCCCGATTACCAGGTGACCGATTGGCTACGGACGGGCCTGCTGTTCAACTATGTCAGCACCAGTTCGGACTTGGTTCAGGGGCTAGGCACTTTTAGGGCCGATAGCTTCCGGTTTACGCCATTCCTGACCTTCGTCCCCTTCGAGAACGCCTATGTCGACTTGACCATCGGCTATGCCCTTCACGACAACCGGTCGGAACGCCGGTCGTTCGGCGTGAACTACGAGGCGAACTACACCGGCGACGAGTACAGCGCCGCATTGGGGGCGGGATATAACTTCAATTGGGGCGGCTTGAGCGTCATCCCGTACGTCCAGGCGGCGGGGATTTCGACCGAAATCAACCGGTTCCGCGAACGAAGCGACAGCGGCGTCGGAATCACCATGGGGAAGCAATATCGGGATTCGGTAACCACCACCGTGGGAACCGAGCTCAACTACGTCTGGAGCACCCCGTATGGCGTGGTTCTGCCCCGCGTTTTCGGAGAGTGGGTCCACGAATACCGCAACAGCAGTCAAGCTATCACGAACACCCTCGGGCGCGGCGGGTTCGCGACGTCATTCGTGACGCCCGATCCCATACGCAATTGGGCCAACGTGGGCTTTGGCGCACAGTTTGTGATGCCCAACTCGGTTTCGGCATTCGTGAACTACACCAGCCTGATCATCAGCGGCGCCACCAACCATACCCTGGAAGGCGGCGTAAGATGGGACTTTTGATGGTATAAGTAAATTCACGGCGTTCTCCGCGATACGGAGTAGATGCTGCGGCCTCGAATCTAAAATCTAAATCAGGCAGACCCAGCCAAGGATGGTTTCTATGCGATTACGACCAGAAGTTTGGCTCGTTATGCTGCTTTCCGCGCTCTTCATCAGCGATGGCCTGGTCTATGTCTTCTTTTTCGCGGATCTGGCCATTCCCGGTACACCGGAGACGAGCCAAACGCTAACCCCGAAAGCCAGCGCGACTCCGCAGGAAATCGGCTCCTACGACGTATTGGGCCGAACCGTCGGCAAAGCCGAGGCGGCCAGACTCCTGCAGACGGCCGACGGAAAACGCAACCTCGCGCCGGCGAATGGAGCCGTGGAGATCACCCGTGAGTTGTTGGAGCTCGGGCGTCGGGCCTTCTACGAGGAGACTTACGGCAACGAAGTCTTCTTGACGGATGTCGTCGGCGTCATCGACGGGCCAATCAACCTGTGGAAACTGGCAAAGGCCACGATGGCGCTGGGCGGAGAGCCGACCACCAACCTCCAGGTTCAGCTGGACCGCGACGTAACGATCGGAGGGCGGACCTTCAGGCGGGGCACGTGGGTCAATACCGGCCTGGATGTGCCGGCGGGCGGACTCATTCCGCTCGGCATGCGGGTTTTTCTGCAGCAGGGACAGATCCGGGTCGGCATGACCTGCGCCGCGTGTCACGCGACGGTCGATCCATCCACCGGCGCCATCATCGAAGGCGCGCCGAATGCGGATGTGAATCCCGGCTTGTTACTGGCTTTCGCCACCAATTCGGCCGCCTTCTTTCGCCAGACCGACGTCAACCCGATGCGCCTGCCCCCCGGCGATCATATTTATCTCAAGACCGACGACCGAAACGCCCGTCTGCCCGACCCGCGGGCGGTCGAGGACGCCGTGGACGCTGCCCTGCTGGCATGGCCGCCCGGCAACTTCGATTCCACCGGCGATCTTCAAAACAATCCGACTCAGATTCCGACATCCTACACCTTCGGCGCCTGGCCCTACGGTTGGAGCGGTTTCGCCTCGACCGGCTGGTTCCATGGGCTGACCACGCTGAACGCCAATGTCCACGGCACCAATTCGGACATGACCACCGGCGCGGATTCTAGCGAGTCCTTGCTGGGCATCGACAAGGAAACCTATCTGGGTGTCATCCTGCAACGCTCCGCGAACGAGGACTTCCGATTGTCCGAAGGCGAACAGCCCTCGCTGTTCTTCAAGCGCATCGATCCGACGCCGGGAACGCCCGGAATGAATCAGGCCGTTACCATGCCGGGCTATCCGAAAGGCTCGATTTTCATTTTGGACGGTCTGATGCCCAACACGCCGGGAATGCCCGTGGCCGCTCAACTCAACGGCATGTCGGCCTGGCAGAACACCTTGTCGCCGCCGCCCAGTCCATCCGACGATAAGGAGGCGATACGGCGCGGCGCACGACTATTTTCGAAGGCTGGCTGTATCAACTGCCATAGCGCTCCAAACTTCACCAACAATCGCGTCCTTCCTCAGCCGACCCTCGGCACGCACCCGTCGCGCGCCAAGGCGCTGGCCGCATTCTGGTGGAGCTTCGTACCGCCAAAGACCTATCCCGCCGACGTGCCGGTGCCCCTGCCGCCGAATCCCGAGATGCTGCCCGTGCCGACCGATATCACTCCGGAGGAAGATCAGCGATTGGCCTATGCCCAGGGCAATCCCGCCGGCGGTTATAAAGTGCCCAAGCTCGTCGGCCTTCGGGTCAGCGCGCCTTATCTGCACGACGGCGGCGTCGCCGCGGGACCCGAGGCATTTCGCCGCGAGGGCGACCGCATGGTCGTCGCCAAGACCGACCAACTCGGCATGAGCTTTCTCTTTCGCGGTATGGCCCCAGACCCTCGCAATAGTTTGCGGGCGTTGCTCGACCGGGATTTGCGCGCATCTGTCGTCGCGGCCAACCGAGCCGATCCGCGCCTCCCAAAAGCCAATGTGGACGGCAGCGGCCATGAGGTTTGGGTGGATAAAGAAGGCGGCTATACCCTGCGAGACCAGGACGACCTGATGGCGTTTCTGCTCTCGCTGGACGACGAGCCGGCCGTGCTGCCCTAACGAGCGTTGGAGCGCTTTTTCACCGCAGTAGCACACCACGCTTTTTGTAGGCCGCGCTTCGCGTGCAAATCGGCTCCAGGCCGATTGGTCCGGCACATTATCCCGGTTCTATTTGGCCTCGCGTCCAATTTCTTACACTTAGAGCGGCTGTCGGATTGGTTTACGGCTTGTGGGAGCGGGCTTTAGCCCGCGATCGAGCGATTATCGCGGGCTAAAGCCCGCTCCCACACTAAGCACATTCAGGGAAGTCTTGCGGCATAGGCAACCTGCACGACAACCATGCCAATCTAGCCAATCTGTCGAGATTCCGCAAATATTTGCGGAATGTACTTAGAGCATTTTCATATCTACTGTACGGGCACTCGCGCGTAGGTCGGGAATCCTTTCCCGACGCCATGCTCCGGCCGAGCGTCTTCGTCGGCAAGGGATTGCCGACCTACGACCGTGCATCCCCCCGTAGGTCGGGAATCCTTTCCCGACGCCACGTCCCGGCCGAGCGTCTTCGTCGGAAGGGTCGCGACTAAAGCGACCGTTTGCGATTGGGAAAGGATTGCCGACCTACGAATGCTTGAATCCATTCACCCGAGCCGAAGGCGCCAACGACGTCCGCCAAGCTGGTTTTGCCGTACGAGCGCGATGAAAACGCTCTAAGGCCATTTGCAATCAATCCCTACATACGAATGGAAACTGCTCTAAACCCAAAGCGGTCCGGAAGCCGCATCGAGTGGTCTACCCGAACGTACTTGCGCCACGATGGGCAAGCAGCCCGGATGAAACATGGCTGAACCCGGCGGATCGAGGCCACCAATCCCGAATTCGGCAATGGCCTACTAGCCCGAACCAGCTATCGGAACTCTTTCAGCTCCTGCTCAAGGGCGCTTGAAAGCGATGCCTTCCGGTGCCGTGCCGACTTTGATGGTCTTGGTGATACGATCCTTCGTGGCGTCGATCACGGAGATCGTGTTATTTCCCGTATTGGTCAAGAGCAGCAGTTTTCCATCGGCCGCAAAGCCGATGCCATGGGTGCCGGCATTCGGCGCAATCGCGACGGTCTTGACGATCGCATTGTTGGCCAGGTCGATCTTCTGCACGGTGCCGGCGCCGTCGTTGGCCACGTAAGCATGTTTCTGATCGGGCGTTACCGTCACCTGCACCGGCCCCGCATCCGTGGGGATACGGGTAATGACCTGGAGACTGTTGCCGTCGATAACGGCAACATGGTTGGCGGCATGACAGGCGATATAAACGCGCTGAGTGTCCTTGGCGAAACCGGCCCCCAAAGGGCCGAGCCCGACCGGTATGGTGCCCATTACGTTCCGGTTGGTCCTGTCGATAACCGACACGTCGCCGCTGCCGAAATTGCTGACAAACACCCGGTCGCCCGCTATGAGCGCGAAGTGCGGCATGCGGCCGACCTTGATGGTGGCCAGCGGAGCATAGGTTCCGGGATCGATCACCGCGACGGCGTCATCGAACTCGGTGGTGACGTAAGCTTCCTTGCCGTCGGAACTGATGAAGGTGTGGCGAGGGCCGTTACCGACCCGGAATGTCCGGCTCACTTGATCCGTAGCCGTGTCGATGATGGAAACCGTACCGTCGTTATTATTGGTAACCCAGGCCGTTTTTTGATCCGGGCTCAAAAAAACATTGTGGTCATGGACACCGACCTTGACCGTCCGAATCGTTTTGCCGGTGTTCAAATCAACGACCCCAACTTCACCCCCGAACCAGGCGGTAGCGTAAACTTTGCCGCCGGCCGCCTTGGATTCGGCCGCGCTCAACACGTTAACGACTCCTAGGACATAGCACAGCACGATGCCGAGAACTTGGGAATGCTTCATATCGATCTCCTCTCCTAGTTCATATGTGGGAATCGGCAGCCGTCATTTCGGGCCGCTCATGCCTTCATGCGGGGTTTGACCGCAGCTCACTCAAAAGATAATGAAACGGGAGATATTCATTCTTAGGGGCTAGGTTTCATGATCTGATCCGCCAAGCCGGAATTTTTATCCGTTGTTTCTCAATCGGAGGAAGAGAGGAAACGGCGGAAGATAAAAGCGTCGATTCGTAATACTTCACAATGCCGTCGTAGAGACTGAAGCCATAGACCAACGCATCGCCCAGCATATCGAGGGCGTCGGCGAGGAGAGCGACCGAGCCGGCGATCAGGCCGGAAACAAGTTCGACGATGAACATCATCGCGTTCAGAGCCAAGACGATCCGGAGGGTCTTGGCTTGGCGCCCGCGGAGTAGCTCAAGCGCACCGGCTTTTTCAGTGCAGCATGCGTCCATCGTTTAAGCGATGCCTAATCCTAACCTAGGAGACTTCGACGGCTTACCGGGCCGGAAAGCTTCATGGCCCTTGGTCCGGCACTTGGTATTTGACATCCTTGTGCCAGCGCCAAATCAAGTAAACGGCCGGGATGACGAACAGTGTGAGCAGCATGGCGGAACCGACGCCGCCGATCATGGGGGCTGCCAGACGCTTCATCACATCCGCACCGGTACCGCTGGCCAGCATGACGGGAATGAGCCCTATGATGTTGGCGCCCCCGGCCATAGCCATGGGGCGGATGCGTTCCACCGCCCCGGAAAATACCGTCTCCGTGAGATCCTCGAGGGACTTCAGTCGACCCGCTGCCTGGCGCCGTTTGACCGCCTCGTCGAGATAAGCCAGCATCACCGCGCTGGTCTCGGCGGCAACGCCCGCCAGGGCGATCAGCCCCACCCAGACCGCGATGCTCATGTTGTAGCCGAGCAAGGCCAGGTACCAGATTCCGCCAACCAAGGACAAAGGGACGCCCAGCATGACCATGAGGGTCTTTGTGACGGAGCGGAAGGTGAAGTAATACAGCACGAAGATGATGGCGATAGTCAAGGGAATGAAAAGCTTGAGCCGTTCCTTGACGCGCGCCATGAATTCGTACTGCCCCGACCAGGTGAGGGTATAGCCGGGCGGCAGCTCGATGTTCTCCGCCACGCGCCGTTTGAGCTCCTCAACATAACCGCCCACGTCCCGTTCGGCCATATCCACGTAGACGTAGCCCGACAGCATGCCGTCCTCGTCCCGGATCATGGCCGGACCGCTGACCATGCGCAGGGAGGCCAGCTGCGCCAGCGGCACTTGGGCGCCGCTGGGCGTATCGACCAGCACCCGCCTTAGCTTGTCCGGGTCGTCCCGAAGCTCCCGGAGATAACGTACGTTAATGGGATAGCGCTCCCGGCCTTCGATGGTGATGTCGATGTTCTCCCCGCCGATGGCCGATTCAATGTATCGGTTCACGTCCATCACGGAAAGACCGTAGCGGGCGATCTCCTCGCGATTGATGGCGAAATCCAGGAAATAACCGCCGGAAACCCGTTCGGCATAGACGCTTCGGGTACCCGGCACCTCTTTCGCGATCATTTCGATCGATTTGCCGATCGCCTCGATTCGGTTCAGGTCGGGGCCGAAGATCTTGATCCCCACCGGCGTGCGCACGCCGGTGGTCAGCATGTCGACGCGTGCCTTGATCGGCATGGTCCAGGCATTGGTGACGCCCGGAAACTGCAGGGTCCGATCCATCTCATCGACCAGACGGTCATAAGTGATTCCCGGCCGCCACTCTTCTTTGGGCTTGAGTTCGACGATCACCTCCATCATGGAAAACGGCGCCGGGTCGGTGGAGGTTTCGGCGCGCCCGGCTTTGCCGAACACGTGCGCCACCTCGGGGAAGCCCATGAGCTTCCGGTCCATTTGCTGCAGGAGCTTGCCGGCTTCCGTCACCGAAATGCCGGGCAAGGTGGTGGGCATGTACAGGATGGTGCCCTCATAGAGGGGGGGCATGAACTCCGAGCCCATCCGCTGATAGACCGGAATGATGCTGACGACGAGCAAAACGGACAAGACCATGAGGGGCACGCGGTAGTGCAGCGCGAGCCTGAGCAGCGGCGCATAGGCCCGCTGCAAAAGACGGCTCACCGGATGGCGCGCCTCGGGCCGGATGCGCCCCCGGATCAGGAGCGACAGCAGGGCCGGAATCAAGGTCACCGCCAGCACCGCGCTCATGGCGATGGACAGGTTCTTGGTCCAGGCCAATGGTTTGAACAGCCGGCCTTCCTGGGCCTCCAGGGTGAACACCGGCATGAACGCCACGGCAATGACCAGGAGCGATGCGAAAATCGCGGGGCCCACTTCCTTGGCGGAATCGATGAGCACCCGCTCTCGGCTGCCCCGTCGACCGCCCCGGTCCCATTCCTCCAGGCGCTTATGGGCGTTGTCGACCATCACGATGGCGGCGTCCACCATATCGCCGATGGCGACGATGATGCCGCCGATGGACATGATGTTCAGGCCGAGCCCCATAAAATAAATGGGGATGAAGGCGATAAGCACAGCGAGCGGCAGGGTGATGATGGGGATCAGGGCCGAGCGGAAGTGAAGCAGGAAGCCTGCGATCAGGACGCTGACGACGATCAGTTCCTCGATCAGATTCTCGGTGGCCGTGGCGATGGACTGCCGGATCAGGTCGCTGCGGTCGTAAACCGTCACGATCTTGACGCCCGGTGGCAGCGAAGGCTCGATTTGCTCGAGTTTCGCCTTGATGCGGTCGATGACCTTGGGGGCGTCTTCGCCGTAGCGCATGATCACGACGCCGCCCACCACTTCGCCCCGACCGTCGAGTTCCACCAGACCCCGCCGCATGTCCGGCCCGAGCGTCACCGTCGCGACATCCCGCAGCAAGATCGGTGTTCCGCCGGGATTCACCCCCACCGCGATACTCTCGATATCCGCAACGGATTTAATATAGCCGCGGCCGCGCACCATGTATTCGGCGCCGGAAAGTTC
The DNA here is from genome assembly GCF_002005105.1 of Methylocaldum sp. 14B. Classification (GTDB taxonomy): domain Bacteria; phylum Pseudomonadota; class Gammaproteobacteria; order Methylococcales; family Methylococcaceae; genus Methylocaldum. The sequence continues at coordinate 74,702 of NZ_MSCV01000023.1, forward strand.
CACCACCCGACCGCCCACGTCCAAATTGCTCATCCGCACCTTGTCCACAATGTCCGATACCGATAGCCGGTAACCCAGCAGTTTGGTCGGATCCAGGTTGATCTGGTATTGGCGCACGAATCCGCCCACGCTCGCCACCTCCGCCACCCCGTCCACGCTGGCCAGCCAATACCGGAGATACCAGTCCTGGAAGGAGCGTAAACTCGCGAGGTCCTGCTGTCCGGTCTCGTCGACGAGGGCGTACTGAAATACCCAGCCCACCGCCGTGGCGTCCGGCCCAAGCTGAGGCGTCACCCCCTCGGGCAACCGTCCGGCCAACTGGCTCATGTATTCCAGGACGCGCGAACGGGCCCAATAAATGTCGGTGCCGTCCTTGAACAGCACGTAAACGTAGGAATAGCCGAAGTCCGAAAAGCCGCGCACTACGGTGACATTGGGCGCCGAGATCAAGGCGGTTACGATGGGATAGGTAATCTGGTCTTCCACCAGGTCCGGCGAACGTCCCGGCCATTTGGCATAGACGATGACTTGGGTATCGGACAGGTCCGGCAGGGCATCGATCGGGGTGTTCTTTAAACTCCAAAAACCCGCCGAGGCCAGGCCGAACACCAGCAGGAACACGATGAAGCGGTTTTTGGCGCAGAACTCGATGATGTTTTCGACCATGGAAATCCCCCCTAGCCCCCCTTTTTCAAAGGGGGGTGAGTTCGGTTCTCTTTACCAACAATCATCCCGCGATCAACAGGAGATAAGCTTTTGTTCCCTGATGGGTCAACCGGGGCGAGTTGCTTTTCCCCCCTCGATCAATAGGGGCGAACTTTTGTTCCCCCCTTTGAAAAAGGGGGGCTAGGGGGGATTTCCACGAATCCGCTCCATAACTTCCCGATGGATCGCCTCCAGCACGGCATCCAATTCCAGCAATACCTGAAGATCGTTAAAGCGCAACACCTTGAGTCCGAGTCCGTTGAGATAGGCATCTCGGTGCGCATCCTTGTTTCGATAGTCAACGCCCAGATGCTGGGCACCATCCACTTCGATGACCAACCCGGCTTTGGACGAGTAAAAGTCGACGATGAAGTTTCCAATGGGTTTTTGCCGGTAGAACTGCGCATTCCCAATCTGCTTTCCGCGCAGATATCTCCACAGTTTTTGCTCGGCATCGGTCATGCCCTTACGCAAGCGGCGAGAGTACTGTTTCAGCCCGGAGTTGTATGTGAGCATATTTCGATTTCCCTTGGACTTATGGTATGTGCCTCAATGTTTCATGCCGGCCATGCCGCCTACGGCGGCTTTCAACTGGCTTTCCGAATCGATCAGAAAGTTCGCCGAGGTAACGACGTGGTCGCCCGGCTCGATGCCTTCGGTGATCTCGACCCATTCCGCGCCTCGCACCCCCGTTGCCACGTTGCGCCATTCGAGCTTGCCGCCGCCATGGTGGATGAAGATGATTTTCCGCTCCCCGGTTTCGAGCACCGCATCTTTCGGCACCGCGAGCCGCATGCCTAACGGGATGTTCAGCTCGACGTTGGCGTACATGTCCGGCTTGAGCCGTTCCTCGGGATTGGCCAGCGTGAAGCGGACTTTGGCGGTGCGCGTCTGCGGATCAAGGGTGGGATAAATGAAGTCGACGCGTGCTTCGAAATGGGTTTTGGGATCGTACGAAAGCGTCACATCGGCAGTCTGCCCGACCTTGATCAAAGGCAGTTCGTATTCGTAAATGTCGCCCAGAATCCAGATCGAGGTCAGGTCGGCGATGGTATACAGAGGCTCGCCCGGTTTGACGTACATCCCGGCCACGGCCTTGCGCTCGATGACGGTGCCCGAAATCGGCGCGTGGATGGGCAGGGTCTTGAGCACTGCGCCGGTGCGCTCGAGATCCTCGATGTGGTCTTCGGTGATGTCCCACAGAGCCAAGCGCCGGCGCGTCACCTCCAGCAAGGACCGGGCGCCCTGCGCCACTTCCGGGAATTCGCTCGTTCCGAGGTCTCGGACGCTTTGCAGAGCGAGCAGGTATTCCTGCTGGGTGGCGACCAGATCAGGGCTGTACAAAGTGAACAATATTTGGCCCTGCTTGACGCGATCCCCGGTGGCGCTCACGTACAGCCGATCGATCCAGCCTTCGATCTTGATGTTGACGTTGGCGAGTTTGCGCTCGTCGATCTCGACCCGGCCCACAGTCCGGATCGTTCGGGTCAGAGGCCGCTGTTCCGCAATCTCGAACCGGACCCCGATCTCCTGTAGCCGTTCCGGGCTGATGGTCATGGTGTTGGTGCCACCCGGGACCGCGACGGGCGGTGCAGCTTCTTTTCCGCCCGGAGCCGCCCCGTGGCCGGCGTGGGCCGCTGGCGGCGGGGTAGCGGGTGCGGGCCCCTCGTTTCCGCACCCCACAAGCAGCAACGAAGTAATCAGTCCTACCGCCCACAGCGTTCTAGATCGCCGCGGGTGCCATCCGTTTATCATGGCGCACATCCTTGTGCGCCACCCTCCGGGCGCACTGCCGTGCGTGCAAAACGCCAAGTCCTGCCGTTTTGTCATGGTCTTTCTCCGATAATCTCCTCGAGCCGGGCCAGCGCTTTTTCGTGTTCGGTCATCTCGCCGTGCAGTTCGATCTCGTTTTCCTGCAAGGTCAAGAGACTGTTGAGCAAGGTCAAAAAATCCACCTTGCCGACGGCGTAGCTCGCCTGCGCCGAGGCCAGGGTCAGGCGCGCTTGCGGAATGAGGGCCTCCGCCAGCAGTTTGACCAATTCTTCCGCCCTCTGTGCGCGAGCGAGGTTGTCCTGCACCCGGGCCGAAAGCGCTTGTTTTACCGCCCACCAGTCCTGCAGGGCGGCCTCCCGTCTCGCCACCGCCTCCTTCACGCCGTAACGTTGTTTGGTGGCGTAATACAGCGGTACCCGGACACCCAGCATCACTTGATAGCCGTCTCGCCGCATCGTTTCGTTGCGAAGACCCAGCGCGCTCAGCTCGAAATCGGGGAAATACTCGCGTTTCGCCAAAGCGATGGCATTTTCGCTCCGTTCGATGTCTTTCATTTGCGCCCGCAGCAGCGGTGCCGCCTGCTCGATCAGAGCCTGGATTTCTACCGGGTTGTGTTCAAGGGGCGTGACCCGGATCTCCTGAGGCACGCCCAAAGGGCGGGTGGGCGGATACCGGAGAATTTGATTGATCTCTGCCCGTAGTGATATGCCCTGCTGTTCCAGAATAGCCAGACGCTGCAGCACCCGCGAGATTTCGGTCTGGGCGCGGAACACGTCCTGCTGCGTCCCTTGTCCCACCATGTAGCGGGCTTTCGCGGTTTTCTCGAAGTTTTGCAGCAAACCGAGGTTCTTCCGCACGACTTCGAGGGATTTGTGCACCAGATGCAGGTTGTAGAAGGCTTCCTTGAGTTGCGCCACCACATTCAGTTGCACCGCCAGGTATTCCTGTTCGATCCGATCGGCTTCGCTCGCGGCCACCTCGCCCCTGAGGCCGAGCTTGCCGGGAAAGGGAATTTCCTGGCTGACCCCATACATCGCTTCCCGCTCGACGACCTCCCGATAGCCCAGATTGATCTTGGGGTCGGGCAAGGTCCGGACTTGCGGGATCACCGCTCGGGCGGCCTCGAAACGCTGCCGCGCGGACTGGATGTCCGGATTGTTCTCCAGGGTTTCTTGAACGAGGCGTTCCAAGTCCAGGCGAGGTTCTGCCTGTTCTCCGGCGGCCGCTAGGCTCCAAAGTGCGACCGCCAAGAGGATGCCAAAACGGCATCGGCTTCTATTGGGTTTCAGCATGAACCTCTCCTGGGATGCGATTGAATGATCGTCAGAGCCGTGACACCGGATTTTGAAGAAACGCTCAAACGGACTGAACTCATGGCGTGTCCTCTTCGGCCTTTGGTTTCGGAATCACGGTGCAGAATCCCTGCGGTTCTACACCTAAGGCCGCATTGAACTTGCTCGACAAGTTTTGAAAGGCGATCAGAGCAGTCAATTCGACGATCGCATCGTCATCGAAATGGCGGCGCAGTTGCTCGAAGTGCTTCGACGCGGGGTGGCGGCCCGAGTCGGTCACGGCCTCCGCGTAAGCCAGCGCGGCCTTTTCCCGCTCGCTGAACAAAGGACTCGTGTCGAAATCGGCAATCGGCGCCAGCTTTTCCGGATCGAGTCCACGCCGGAGGACGAGAAAAAAGTTGAGATCGACGCAAAAATGACAGCCGTTGATCAGGGAGACACGGACCGTGATGAGCGAGCGTAGTGTCGATTCGATCGACGAGGTGCGGCGGTCGAGCGCACCATAGAGCAGCGCCAGGGCGGCAAAGACTTTGGGCATTCGTGCCCACAGGCGCGCGGATTCGAGCACGCCGCCATAGCGGCGCTTCTGGTTCCAAAAGAAAAGCCGCACATACCATGGAAACCGATAATCAGATGGAGTGGCGATGATCGGCATGATGTTTTCCCATTAAATCACCGGGGCGGGATGATTATTCCCATCCGGGGGCTGGATGTGAACGGTTAACCTCGATCAGGTTAAGGGACATGGGTAGAGACTTCCATGTCCCCGAACCGATGGGCGTTACCTGGCTCCGCCCGCCATCCGTCGATGGTCTTCCGCCATGTCTCGATTGGCCTCGGCAGCCCGCTCGTAAATATCAATCAGCCGCTTGCAATGAGCTTCGAAACTGCCTCCTTTATACTCCCGAGGGTAGTCATGAGGATCTTTCAGGAACTGCGCGAGGATTTGCCTATGCTCCTCGGCCTTCTGTTCCATCTCCCTGGCGACCGCCTCGTAATGATCGGCCAAGGCTTGATGATCGGCGGAAGTCTTGGCGCTTTGAAGCGCCACGGACATGTCCATCGGGTGAGGGCTCCTTTCGGCGCAGGAAACCAATAGTCCGAACAAGGCTAAAACAGCAATTACGATTTTGGTTCTCATGGTTTTTTTCCTTTCAAAGGTTTTCGATTACCAAACTGCGAAGTATTTCGAACAAAATTGGCGCTATTTCCGGCCGCACCTCCTTGCCTCAACGGGTGTTTTTTCGACGGATAAACCTTTGACTTGCGCGTAAATCGCCGGAATCACGATCAGGGTCAATAAAGTGGACGACACCATTCCGCCCACCATGGGCGCGGCGATGCGGCGCATGATTTCGGAGCCCGTGCCCGAGCCCCACATGATGGGTAAGAGTCCCCCCATGATGGCGACGACCGTCATCACCTTCGGCCTGACCCGTTCTACCGCCCCTTCCATGATCGCGGCGTGAAGGTCGGAGGAACTGAATCGTTCGCCGGCCGCCGCTCGTCGTTCCTTCAGCTTGTTCAGCGCCTGATCCAGATAAATCAGCATGACCACCCCGGTTTCCGCCGCGACGCCGGCCAAGGCGATGAAGCCGATCGCGACCGCCACGCTGAGGTTATAGCCCAACCAGTGCATCAGCCAGATGCCGCCCACCAGCGAAAACGGCAGCGACAGGAGGACGATGACCGTCTCCGTTACGCGCTTGAAGTTGAGATACAGCAGCACCACGATGATCAAAAGCGTCATCGGCACCACGATGCGGAGCTTGGCCTTGGCCCGTTCCATGTACTCGAACTGGCCGCTCCAGGTGAGGTAATAGCCGGGCGGGAATTTCACCCGCTCGCGCACGGCCCGTCGGGCGGCGTCCACATAACCGCCGATATCGCGTCCACGGAGATCCACGTAGACGTAGGCGGACAGCAAGGCGTTTTCGGTACGGATGGACGCGGGCCCTTTGGTCAAGCCGATGCGCGCCACTTGCCCCAAGGGAATCATGGCGCCGGACGGCGTCGGGACCAGCACCTGGGTGGAGATGGCCTCGGGCGAGTCGCGGAATTCCCTGGGATAACGCACGACCACGCCGTAGCGCTCCCGTCCTTCCACCGTGGTCGTGACCGTCTCGCCCCCCAGCGCGGACGCGACCACGTCCTGTAAGGCGCCGATGCTCAATCCGTAGCGCGGCAGAGCCAGGCGATTCGGCTCGATGATCAGGTAATAGCCGCCGGTGATCCGTTCCGCATAGGCGCTGGTCGTGCCGGGGACGGTTCTGACGACCGATTCGATTTCGGTCGCGAGCCGTTCGATTTCTGTCAGATCATTACCGAACACTTTGATGCCGATGGGCGTTCGGATGCCGGTGGACAGCATGTCGATGCGGTTCTTGATGGGCATGGTCCAGGCGATGGTAACGCCGGGCATCTGGGTGGCACGGTCCATTTCGGCGATCAGCTTTTCGGTGGTCATGCCCGGCCGCCACCGGTCCTCCGGCTTGAGGTTGACGACGGTTTCGAACATCTCGAGCGGAGCCGGGTCGGTGGCGGTGGCGGCGCGGCCGGCCTTCCCGAACACCGACTCGACTTCGGGAAAGGTCTTGAGGATACGGTTGTGAATCTGCATGATCTCCGCCGCCTTCGTCACCGAAAGCCCCGGAAGACTCATGGGCATGAACAGCAGCGTGCCTTCGTTCAAGGTGGGCATGAATTCGCTGCCGAGCTTGGACAGCGGGTAAGCCGTCACCGCTAGAACCAGCAGGGCAAAAGCGATGGTCAACTTCTTCCCGCGCAGCACGAAGGCGATGACGGGGCGGTACAGCCAGATCAGCGCCCGGCTGACGGGGTTCTTGTGCTCCGGCACGATCCGCCCCCGGATGAACAGGAGCATCAGCACCGGCACCATAGTCACCGACAACAGCGCCGACCCCGCCATGGCGAAGGTCTTGGTGTAGGCCAGCGGCTTGAACAAGCGGCCCTCCTGGTCTTCCAGCGCGAACACCGGCAGGAAGGAGACGGTGATGATCAAGAGGCTGAAGAACAGGGCGGGGCCGACCTCACGGGCCGCCCTGGTCATGATGGCGAGCCGGTTTTCATGAGGCTCCGCCCGTTCCAGATGCTTGTGGGCGTTTTCGATCATCACGATGGCGGCGTCCACCATGGCGCCGATGGCGATGGCGATGCCGCCGAGGCTCATGATATTGGAGTTGATGCCTAGAAGATGCATGACGATGAAGGCGATCAGCACCCCGATCGGCAGCATGATGATGGCCACCAGGGCGCTTCGAATATGGAGCAGGAAGACGATGCAGACTGCGGCCACGACGAGGGTTTCTTCGACGAGCTTTTCGCGCAGATTGGCTATGGCCCTCAAAATCAAACCCGAGCGGTCGTAAACCGCTTCGACCGAGACGCCCTCGGGCAGGCCGCTGCTGATTTCGGCCAGTTTCTCCTTGACGTTCCGGATCACGTCCAGCGCATTCTGGCCGTAGCGGGCCATGGCGATGCCGGAAACCGCCTCGCCTTCGCCGTTCAGTTCGGTGAGCCCGCGCCGCTCGTCCGGCCCCAGTTCCACCCGAGCCACGTCCCTGAGCAGCACCGGCGTACCGTTTTCGGCCTTGAGCACCAGTTTCTCCAGATCGCCGATGCCTCGTAGATACCCTTTGCCGCGTACCATGTATTCGGTTTCGCTCATTTCGACGACCCGCCCGCCGACATCACGGTTGCTCGCCCGGATCGTCTCGCTGACCGTGCTCAATGGAATTCCGTAAGCCTGGAGCCGGCGCGGATCGACGACGACCTGGTACTGCCGGACGAAGCCGCCGACGCTGGCGACTTCCGCCACGCCGTGCGCCTTGGCGAGCTGATAGCGGATGAACCAGTCCTGGAGACTGCGGAGTTCCGCCAAAGTGTGCCGGGCGCCTTGCACGACATATTGGTAAACCCAGCCGACGCCGGTGGCGTCGGGTCCCAGTGTGGGCGTCAGGCCCATCGGCAGCCGCTTGGCGGCAAAGTTCAGATATTCCAGAACCCGCGAGCGCGCCCAATAAATGTCGGTACCGTCTTCGAAAATGATGTAGACGAACGATGCGCCGAAGAACGAGAAACCGCGCACGACCTTGGAGCGGGGCACGCTCAGCATGGCGGTGGTCAAGGGATAAGTGACCTGATCCTCCACCACTTGCGGGGCCTGGCCGGGATATTCGGTGTAAACGATGACTTGTGCGTCGGAGAGATCGGGCAGCGCGTCGAGCGGGGTCTTCACCACGGAATAAATGCCGGCGAAGACGGCGAACACCGTCGCCAGCAGCACCAGAAAGACGTTGCGCGCCGACCATTCGATGATTCGTGCCAGCATCACATTCCCCCATGATCGGCGTGATTACCCGGCGCCGGCGGCTCCGGAGCGCCGAAGCTGTCCAAGGCCGATTTCAGGTTACTTTCGGCGTCGATCAGGAAATTGGCGCTGATCACCACGTTTTCGCCGGCCTTCAGGCCTTCCAAGACTTCCACCCACTCATCGCCTCGCGTACCCAGCCGGACCACCAGGCGAGGCTCGAAACGGCCCTCGCCGCGATCCACCAGAACCCGAGGGCGCTTGCCCCCTTCCAGCACCGAGGACTCTGGAATGGCCAAGGCTGGCCGGACGGTGCCGGCCAACTCGACATGGGCGTACATCATGGGCTTCAGGAGCCCTTTAGGATTGGGCAGCTCGATCCGAACACGGGCCGTCCGGGTTTCGGGATTCAGGGTCGGATAGACGAAAGTCACCTTGCCGTCGAAGGTTCGGCCCGGATAGGCGTCGAGTCCGACCCGGACGGCCTGCCCGCTCGATATCAGACCGAGCTCCTGCTCGAAGACCTCGGCGATGATCCAGACCGAGGACAAATCGGCGATTTTGAACAAGGTGTCGCCTGCCATCGCTCGCATGCCGGCAATGGCCATTTTTTCCATGACAACGCCGGATACCGGCGAGCGGATGACCAGATTGCGCCGGACGATCTCCTCTCGTTCCAACTGCCGGATTTCGGCCTCCGAGACGCCCCAGTAACGCAGCCGCTCCAGGCTGCTTTGCACCAGACTTTCCATCTCGGCTTGAGTGTGCGGCGCGGCGTTTTTCAGCGCGGATCGGCTGTTTTTGGCGATCAGGTAGTCGTTCTGCGCGGATACCAGATCGGGGCTGTACAGTTCGAACAGCGGCTGCCCTTTCTTAACCGATTGGCCGGTGGCGTTGACGTGGAGCTTTTCGATGTAAGCGTCGAACTTGAGCGCCATCGTGTGGAGCCGCCGTTCGTCCGCCTCGATGAGACCGACCGCGCGGACGGTGCGGACCAGATCCCGCTGCTCCACCGCTGCCGTCCGGACGCCGAGCTTCTGGACCTTGTCGGGACTGATTTTGACGATATTGGCTTCGCCGGGTGTTTCTTCGTCGGCGTAGACGGGAATGTAATCCATCCCCATGGAATCTTTTTTCGGCACGGGCGAGGTATCGGGAAGCCCCATCGGGTTCCGGTAATGAAGGATTCTGCGTTTCTTGGGCGTTTCGGCGCTCGGATGCGGTTCCGCTTGCCCGGTTTCCGGTGCCTGATCCTCGTAGACCGGAACGTAATCCATACCCATTTCGTCCTTCGCCGGGACCGGCGAGGTAACCGAGGGATTCATGGGGTGGCGGTAATACAGGACTTTTTTCTCGGCGGGAGTCGACGGCTCCGAGCCCTCGCGGAACCCGGCCAGCCAATAGCCCGAAGCCAGGCCGACGATCAGCGCCGCCAATATCAAAAACACGGCCGATCGGTTCATAAGGCCTCCTTGCCGGCCGCGGCGGAAAGCCTGGCCAAAGCCTGCTGCGCCTGGGCGTAAGCTTGCCAGGCCTGGATTTCGGCGTTGCGGAGATTGGCCGTGGCGCGGAGCAGATCGGCCATGGCGGCCTTGCCGACCTCGAAGTTCGCTCTCAAGGATGCGACGGTCTGCTCGGCCAAGGGGACGATTTCGTGGCGCAGCAAGGCGTGGTGGTCCTTGGCGCGCCGGTAATCGGACAGCGTCGCAGCGATGTCCGCCTGAACCTTTCTGAATGCGTCCTGCAGCGCATATTTTTCGCGCAGCCATTCGCTTTGCTGCTGATCCACCGCCTTCGCCTGCTTACGTCCGGCATAGACGGGAAGATTGAGGCTGACTCCGAAGCGAACGAAATCGCTGCGGTTCTCGCCGTTGGGGGCGCGATCGCGAAAAGCATAGCCGGCGCTGAAGGTGAGGTCTGGATAATAGTCTTTCTTCGCCAGCTCCACTCGGCTTTGAGCGGCGTCGACGCTGCGCCGTTTTTGATTCAGCAGCGGCCGCCCCTGTTCCGCGGCTTCGTCCAGCTGCTCCTCGGCGAGCATCTCCGGAAGCTCGTCAGGCTGGTCGTAGGCCAAACCGAAGAAGGTCGTCGGCGGGCGGTCGAGCAAGGCATTGAGGCGGGCCACTTCGCGGTGGTGCATGGCGGTGTGAATCAGCCGCTCCTCGCCCAATTTGGACAGTTCCAGTTGCGCCTGGAGCACATCCTGTTGGAGGGCTTCGCCGACCCGGTAACGCGCCTGAACGGCTCGGATCACGTCACGCAGAGTGGTTTCGGTTTCGGTGAGAATTTGCAGCGTCCGCTCCAGGTAAAACAGTTGCCACCAGCGGAGTTTCACGTCCCGCACCAATCGCAGACGGGCTTCTTCGACCGTTTGCGTGGCAGCCTCTGCCTCGAATCCGGCCGCCTGTTCCTTGAGCGCCAGCTTGCCCGGAAACGGAACGGTCTGGCTGAGGCCCACATCCACCATGGTCATGAAGTCCTCCCGGACATCGAAGCTGTCGGCGGGAAGGTTCAGCATTTCGACGCTCAAGGTGGGGTCCGGCAGACTGCCGGCCTGCGACGGAACCGTCGCCATCGCTTCGGCGCGGGCGTTGATTTCGGCGAGGCTCGGATTATTGGCGAGCGCCTGAGAAATAGCCGCATCGAGGCTTAGCGAGGCCGTTTTTTCCTGCCCCCCAGGGGACGATGAAAAATAACCTAGGCCAATCAGTATCAGAATGAAGGCAAAAGGCCGGCGATGCAGCCGATGCATTTTGCGTAAGCGGAGCACAGTAGTTCTCCCTTGACGAAGTTCAGGTCCCTGAATCCCAAGATTCAGGCCATACCGAAAACCCCGGCCCCGTGCGATGTCACGGCTCCGGAGTTTTCCACAGCGTCGCTAGGAAAGTCCGCTAATTCAGTAGCGTGCAGAATTGATAGATGAGAGGGACGCGCCGCCTTCGTTGAAGACGCGGCGGGGGTGAGATCGGACGAGCGGTCTCTCTAGGCGGGATCAGCAGGACCAGCCAACAGACCACCCAGGCGAAGAAAATCTCCAGCTTCTGATCGAAGAGGCCGTGGTTGCTGTGTTCAAAAGTCTTGGCGTCGAGACACAACCCTAGGTTGCAGTCGTCGGGAAGAGATGGCTCATGATGGGACGGGTGACTGGAGTTCCCCTGCTCGCACTCTGACAGGAAAGCGTCGTGCAACTGCTTGAAAACCGTCTCGCAGACAATAGCCGCCGGCAACGCCAGCCACGCGATCAGAAAGAACGGAATCAGAGCGCGGGTTGGAGCGGAGTGTTTACGAAGATACGTCAATACGTTGCCGTCCACATTGGGAGTCTTGCCGAACACTACATCAGGCCGAAAGCAAGAAAAGCCAGGGAAAGATACCACAAGACTAGATCGCCGGGAGAGATGTTCAATACGGTCTTTTACCGATAATGCGACCAGCCACCGCTCCAATTACGACACCGGACTCCGGATTTAGGTGGTTAAAAAAGAAATAAGGGCGAGCGGTATAGAATTGATTAAGCTCAGGCGTGCTCGGGAATCGGCGAGGCATTCTCTCGATTGACTGTTGTTTTGGCCATTGTCGCCGCAATAAGGGTGCGTTTGTCTCCCGCCTCATTTTCCGCTTTCGGCACGGGTCGAAGCTTTGGTTCAGATGCCGGGTACGAGGCATCGGGCGACACGTTCAGCCCGGTGTTCCCGAAAGACGCAGCGGAATCCTTTCATCAGGAGAAGCGGAAAGACAACACCCTCGGCGTCCTGGCGATTCTTCGAAGCTGGACACAGCTTACAGCCGGCTGCGATAACGCTCCAAGAGCTTCGCGTTGATCGCGACGATCACGGTGCTGAGGGACATGAGCGCCGCCCCCATTGCCGGCGACAGCACCCAGCCGAACGGCGCGGCGACGCCGGCCGCGAGGGGAATGGCCACGGCGTTGTAGCCGGTGGCCCACAAAAGATTCTGGACCATCTTGCCGTAGGTGGCGCGGGACAGGCCGAGCGTCGCGGCCACGTCGAGCGGATTGCTGTGCACCAGAACGATGTCGGCCGATTCGATGGCCACGTCGGTGCCAGCGCCGATGGCGATGCCGAGATCGGCCTCGACCAGAGCCGGCGCGTCGTTGACCCCGTCGCCCACCATGGCGACGGTCACGCCCTCCGACTTTACCTCGCGGATCTTCGCCGCCTTCTCGTGGGGCAGGACCTCGGCGAAGTAATCGTCGAGCCCGAGCTGTCCGGCCACGTGCGCCGCAACCGCCCGGCTGTCTCCGGTGAGCATGAGGCAGCGGATGTTCATGGCCTTGAGCCGTGCGATCGCTTCGAAGGATTCCGGACGGACCACGTCGGCCAGCGCGATGGCCCCGAGAACCCGGTCGCCGTCCGTCACGTAGACCACCGTCTTGCCCTGCCCCGCCAGTTCGCTCAATCGCTCGTCGCGAACGCCGAATCCCTGCTCCTCGACAAACCCCGGACTTACGACCCTAATCAGCCGTCCTTCGATCCGGGCCTCGGCGCCGCGGCCGGTCAGGTTCCGGAATTCCTCCGCCTTGGCCAGGCGGATACCGCGTTCTTCGGCCGCCCGGACGATGCCCAGGGCGATCGGGTGTTCCGATTGCTGCTCCAGCGAGGCAGCCAGCCGCAGCAGCTCCGCCTCGTCGATATCCGCCAGCGGCAGAACGTCGGATACTCCGAAGCGGCCTTCGGTTAGGGTGCCGGTCTTGTCGAACACGATCGCTTGCAGGTTCCGGGCGCGCTCGAAAGCGGCCCGGTTCCGGATGAGAAGACCGCTCAGGGCGGCCAGCGAGGTGCTCACCGCCACCACCAGCGGCACGGCGAGCCCCAGGGCGTGAGGACAGGTGATGACCATTACGGTCACGCTGCGCTCCAGCGCGAATTCGAAGGGTTCGCCCAGCAAAAGCCACACGATCAGGGTCAGCGTTCCCACGGATAAGGCGATATAGGTCAGCCATTGGGCGGCGCGGTTCGCCAAATCCTGCGCCCGCGAACGGGAGGCTTGCGCCTGCCGCACCATTTCGACGACCTGCGCAAGATAGGTTTCCGCCCCGGTCTTCCGGATTTCCAGCACCAGCGCCCCTTCGCCGTTGACCGCCCCGCCGATGGCCTCGTCCCCTTCGCGGCGAGTGACGGGCTTGGATTCGCCGGTCAGCATGGACTCGTTCAAGCTCGAGCGGCCTTCGACGATGAGGCCGTCGGTCGGGATTTTTTCGCCCGGCTTGACCAGCACCCGGTCGCCGGGGTGAAGTTCGGTGACCGGGACTTCCTCGACTTCGCCGTTTTCCCGCAGCCTATGCGCTTCGGTGGGCATCAGCCGCACCAGGGCATCCAAAGCGCCCGAGGCGCCCATCACGGACTTCATCTCGATCCAGTGGCCGAGCAGCATGACGTCGATCAGGGTCGCCAGCTCCCAGAAGAACACCTGGCCCGAGAGGCCGAACACCACGGCGCTCGAATAGAAATAAGCCACGCTGATGGCCAGCGAGATGAGCGTCATCATGCCCGGCTGAAGCTGCCGGAGCTCGTCGAACAATCCGCGGATGAACGGCCAGCCGCCATAGAGATAGACGGCCGTCGAGAAACCGAAAAGGACGTAGGTGTCCCCCGGAAAGGCGAGGCGTTCCTCGAGCCCCAGCCACTCCTGAATCATGGGCGAAAGCGCCAGGATGGGGCCGGTCAGAACCAGCGAAAACCAAAAGCGGCGGCGGAAGTCCTCGACCATCGCCGTATGATCGTGATGTTCCGCATGATGGCCTTCGCGGCGATCGGCCGGAACGTGGCGAGCGGGAGCGGCTTGCGGCTCGGAATGGGTATGGTGTGTCATGGCGGCGCTCCGTGGGATCGTTCCAGCCGCCAAGCGGTGGGCGGGGTTAGTCGGTAGCGGATTCCGGTTCTGGGCTATGCGTGTTCATTTTCATACCGGAAGAGCTCGATGGGAAGTGCGCTCCGGCCTCCCAAGAGCGGAGCGCACCGCTACACAGATTTCTCACGAACGGTCCGGCCTATTTCCGGCGCCGAACCGCTCGTTTCTTAACGGAACCCATGCCGGTTACATCGTGATCGCACCCGCCAGCTTGTTGCAGGCTTGCTCGCAACGGCGACACGACTCACCGCAAATGCGGCAGTGTTCGTGACGAGAGGCATGCCGCTCGCACTCCTCGGCGCAGATTCCGCAGGCCGTCGCGCAGGCCTGCAACTGGCTGCGCATCATCCTCATGTCCGATTCGGTCTCGCGCGAAACCAGCCGGCCCGTCGCCTCGCAGATGTCCGCGCAATCCATGCACATCCGAATACATCGTTTGAGATTCTGCACCTGGTCCTCTCCGACGCAGGCGTCAGCGCATGCGGTACACGCTTGCGCGCAATCGAACAGTTCGCTTGCCGTTTGTGACAACAATCCCATGTCCACTCCACGTCCCATTACGGCCGGGTGCGGATGCGCTTTGAGCATTTCCTGAATCGCGTTCATGATGTGCCTCCTGTATTCCTTGCCATGTATATTTCGTTCGTCTCCGCCTGTTCCTACTGGCAGGCTTCTCTCCGGTTTGCGGCCGGTTTGTTGTCCAATCGAACGGTGATAAAACCAGTCCGCAAAGAAAGTAGGACCAGGGTTGAATCGGCTCGGTTCCGGCGAGCTTGCTCTGGTCTTTTTGCAGTACATCTGGCATAGGGTGGGTGAGGTGCACATCAACGGAACCTGCAAAGTTCCTTTGGTGTTTCCGCGCGCCGTAACCCACCAGGCAAAGCCGCGGAACCGGTGGGTTACGGCGCGCGGAAAGTCCTGCGGTCACAGCATGGTTCGTGACAGTGCGCGCCTAACCCACCCTACGATCGTTTTGAGATAAGGCGGGACGTTATCGGCGGCCGATTCGAATACATCACTCGACAGAACACGGCAGTGTCCATGCCCCTCTGCCAACCCGCTTCCGCGCTAACGAGGTCCTACCGTAATCGGCCGGGTACCGCCCATCCGGTCCAGCAGGGTCTTGAACGTGATCTCGGCCGTATGGCTATACCCGGAAACCGGTGGCGGCAATCCCACTCTTTCGATATCGACGGTGTCGCGGACGAGTCCTGTGGTATTGCTCGCCTTCAGAGTGTCGAAATAAGAGACCGCCTTGCCCTGCACATCGGCCGTGATTCGGTCGCGCTGCGCCGGCGGCAAATCCCACAGGGCTTGCTTGAAAGGCAGCAGTGCTCGCTTGCGGGTGGCGCGGTAAAACGCTTCGTCGCTCATGCCGGGCTGCCGCTCTCCGGGCCATTCGCTATCGATCCAGCGGTAGATGTCCTTTTTCAACTCTACGGGAAACGCCTCGTGGTCGAAGATCAGGTCCTCGAACGGCGCGACGAGATGCAGTTCGCTGACGTTATTCCCCGGAAACTGCGGGAACAGCGTTTCCGGAATGGGCGTTATCCCGGTGCGCACCGCCAGGCTGAGACCATACTCCCGGCGAGCGATCTCGCCGAGATCCCGGACCAAATTGAGATCGACGTCCGCCTCGCCCACCAGGACGACAATCTTGGAAAGATCCTTCTTACCGCCCGGAAGATTGAGCTGGACGTAAAAGCTCTCCATGAAGGCGCGAAACTGATCCGCGGTCAGGTTTCCATCGCCCATCGCCTTGATTTCGGCACCGATGTCGACGGACAGCTCCTCCGGCTCGATCTCGCGGATGAACGCGACCAGTTCGGCGCATTCCCGGCCGCTTTGCTGATGCTGTTCCGGAAAGCTCGGGCGGGAGAAATCCGCCAGGCTCGAGGTATCGAGATCGATATTGAAGAATCCGGCCGTAATCGCCTCTTCGATCCGTTCTTTCAGCCTGTCGATCTCATCGTCCCGGCTGACCTGATAACTGGCGCGTCCTATGCGAATATGATCGCTTTGGAGGAAGACGGCTCGCTGATATCCCTCGCGAATCGCCGCCGCCAGAATGCAGGTGGCATACTCGGCCGGCGACTGGAACCCGTAACCGGAGACTTCATCGGTGTAGCCGAAACTGAAAGCGCCTGCGCCGGTCTCCCCAGCCGCGCGAAAACAGGCCCTCGCCACATCGTAGCTCAGCGCATGCAGACTCAGCACCGGAGCCGTGAAAACCGGAGCCACGCCCAGGACTGCCGCTTCATGCAGCCCCTGGATGGAGGTCGGATAAACCACCAGCTTGGCGGCTACTTCCCGAATCAACCATTGCAGGAAATATCTGAATTCTTCCGATTCATGGAAGATGGCGTTGTAGACCAGCCGGTCGATGCACGCTTCCCGGAGCCTGTCGGCATCGACGACTTCGACTTCGTTGCCCTTGATTTCCACTACTCCCCTGAGGGTGCTCTCGATATCGATAGCCGTTCGAAACAGCATAGGCTTACTCCTTGCGAGACAAATGACGAGGATCAGGGCGGACTCACGATCTTCTTCCGAGTCCGGCGAACCCGAACCCCATGCCGATGCCCAGTACCCCGGCCAGCGCCATCCAGGAAACGGGCAGCCTTTGCCGGGGTCTTTTCCAGCCGCCGCGCACCCTGGCGTATTCGGGCATGGGTTGGAACAGATTGCCCGAAGTCGGCGGTATGGCGCGCTCTTGAAAGTGCTTCGCTTCGACCACCCGAGCCGCCCATCGGTCGAACAGCCCCGGCACGATGCGCTGGGCGACGATCGCCGCCCGGATGTTGGCGCCCACGATCACCTCGCGGCGCGGTGTGAGCGCGGCGGACAGGATGGCTCGGGCGATTTTTTCCGGATCATAGATCGGCCACATGGGTCTGGCCGCGCGCCCCATGTAATTGCCCCCCTGCTGGAACAAGGGCGTATCGGTCGCTGGCGGAAGCACCGTGACCACATGAATGCCCGGCACATCCCAAAGCTCCTGCCGCAGGCAATCGGATAGCGCGACGATGCCGTATTTGCTGATGACATAAGCGGCGGCGAAAGGCTTGGGAATTTTTCCGACCCCCGAGGAGACATTGATGAGAACGCCGCTACCCTGCTCCCGGAACCACGGCAGGATGGCCCGAGCACCGTGAACGTAGCCCAATAGATTGGTGTCGATTACCCGGCGGAAATCCGCAATCGGGGTTTCCTCGAACCGGCCGAACAGAGTCACCGCCGCGTTGTTGATCCAGGTATCCAACCGCCCGAAGGTTTCGATGGTTCGGCGCGCCAGCGCTTCGACCGCTGGTCCGTCGGTCACATCGACCGGCACGGCCAAAGCCTTTCCGCCGGAGGTTTCGCACTCCTGCGCCAGTTCATCGAGGGCCGCTCCACGGCGGGCGGCCACCACCACGGTTCCTCCCGCCGCTGCGAACGCCAAAGCCGTGGCCCGACCGATGCCGCTCGATGCTCCGGTAATCACGGTAACGGTGTTCTCGATCCCGAGCCGCATGGCCACTCCTTTCCGCAATGGGCTTACTACAAGCAGACCCTGCGCCATAGCGTAAGTTCTCAGCTGGCGAGGGGCACAATCGAACGGGCATCCCTTGGATGCTTATCCCAGTAGGCCCTTCGACAGTTTGTAGGGCGGGTTAGGCCGCGAGGCCGTAACCCGCCGAGCGGCCTCGGATCGGTGGGTTACGCTGCGCTAACCCACCCTACGATTCTGGTAAGGCTCTTAGTCCATACCCGGATAGATCCGTTCAGATCGTTACGCACCCGGCGCTTTTTCGGCGGTCGAAGATGGGAGAAGGACCTCAAACATGAATTGGCACAGTCAACCCGCAGACCGGATTCTTCAAGAACTGAAGACCAAGGCCGAAGGCCTTTCCGCCGACGAGGCGAGGCGGCGCATCGAGGAACACGGCCCCAACGAGATCCGGAAAGGACGGGAAATCTCTCCGCTCAGGATCTTGCTGGCCCAGTTCAACGATTTTCTCATCTACCTTCTGCTCGCGGCGGCGATCCTCTCGGTCGGCGTGGGCTTCTTGCCGGGAGCGGAACCGGAATACACCGAGGCCATTCTCATTCTGGTCATCGTGCTGGCCAACGGGCTGTTCGGCTTCGTTCAGGATTATCGAGCGGAAAAAGCGATGCAATCGCTCCGGGAGCTTTCCACGCCGCAGGCGCGGGTGTTCAGGGACGGAACAAAGATCACGGTGCCGGCTACCGAGCTGGTGCCGGGCGATGTGATCGTGATCGACCAGGGGAACCGGATTCCGGCGGATGCCCGTATGCTCGAATCCCACAGTCTGGAGACGATGGAAGCTTCGCTGACCGGGGAGAGCGCAACGGTCCCCAAAGAGGCGGAACCCGTGGATGAAGACACGCCTTTGGCCCAGCGCAGCAACATGCTGTTCATGAACACCGATGCGGTGAGAGGACGGGGCAAGGCGGTGGTGGTGGCCACGGGCATGAACACGGAAGTGGGCGCCATCGCCTCGGAGATCGAGAGCGCCGAGCAGCACAAAACGCCGTTCCAGGAAGAGGTCGACCGCCTGGGCAAGCAAATCGGCTACGGCATTCTCGGGTTGATTCTGGTGGTTGCCGTAATCCAGTACTTTGCTACCGAAACCGGCATCGTCACCATCATCCTGGTGGCCGTTACCCTGGCCGTGGCCGCCGTGCCGGAGGGCCTGCCGGCCGTGGTGACCCTCGCCCTGGCGCTTGGCTCCCAGAGGCTGATCAAGCAGAACGCCTTGGTTCGCCGGCTGTCGGTCGTGGAGAGCTTGGGCTCCGTGGACGTGATCGTGACCGACAAGACGGGCACGCTGACTGAAAATCAGATGACGGTCAAAAGGTTA
>NZ_MSCV01000024.1 GCF_002005105.1 Methylocaldum sp. 14B
ACGCGCGCTTCTGCCCATAAAATTAAATGGGCAATCATGTTTCAATCCACTCCCGGCTATTAAGCCGGGAGATACACGATTTCATGACGCATTACGTGACGGCGAATTGGTTTCAATCCACTCCCGGCTATTAAGCCGGGAGATACGCATTTTGGAGTTACACGAGAAACGCATTAAGCGGGTTTCAATCCACTCCCGGCTATTAAGCCGGGAGATACGATAGCGCTGTAATGCAGAAGGAACTAGCCGAGAAGTTTCAATCCACTCCCGGCTATTAAGCCGGGAGATACGCGGAGGAATCCGGAGCCACCGCGCCATCTCCGTGTTTCAATCCACTCCCGGCTATTAAGCCGGGAGATACTCGTATGGACTGGTTCCAACGGTTTTTTGGAACAAGTTTCAATCCACTCCCGGCTATTAAGCCGGGAGATACAGTATTGCCAGCGGATTCTTATGCAGCGGCAGGATGTTTCAATCCACTCCCGGCTATTAAGCCGGGAGATACCTCGCGCTTCAAGCTCGCGAGGCGATAGTTTTCTGTAGTTTCAATCCACTCCCGGCTATTAAGCCGGGAGATACTCGAGGATGGAGTTATACAAACAAGCATATCCAGTTTCAATCCACTCCCGGCTATTAAGCCGGGAGATACCGTTGATTGCTATGTCTCCGTCGTCGTTCCGATTGTTTCAATCCACTCCCGGCTATTAAGCCGGGAGATACTTTCGATATTACAACAGCGTTCGATTATCCCTGAGAAGTTTCAATCCACTCCCGGCTATTAAGCCGGGAGATACCATCACGGTGTTCGTCGGAATCCATGCCGTGACGGGTTTCAATCCACTCCCGGCTATTAAGCCGGGAGATACTCCGTTCGGGACGCGGTAGCCCAGGACGTTGAGCGGTTTCAATCCACTCCCGGCTATTAAGCCGGGAGATACGAAATCCGGGTTCGTGAACTGTTTTCCGTCCAGTGTTTCAATCCACTCCCGGCTATTAAGCCGGGAGATACCGCCAATCGACATAGGCCCATAGCCGAGGCACAGCGTTTCAATCCACTCCCGGCTATTAAGCCGGGAGATACCGATGTTGCCGAACAGGTTCTGAGCGTCGATTTCAGTTTCAATCCACTCCCGGCTATTAAGCCGGGAGATACCTGAGACCTGGTGTAGATAAATAGTGATCGTCCAGTTTCAATCCACTCCCGGCTATTAAGCCGGGAGATACGTCCGTAAAGTTCCACCACTCCGACTTGATTGTTGTTTCAATCCACTCCCGGCTATTAAGCCGGGAGATACGCGCCACTCGAACGCCCGCGCGGTGTAATCTCCGATGTTTCAATCCACTCCCGGCTATTAAGCCGGGAGATACATCTTCCCAGGGTGACTCGTCGATACCGCAAAGCCGGTTTCAATCCACTCCCGGCTATTAAGCCGGGAGATACCCGCTGTACGCGACGATCTCGCCGACCGGCTCGAGTTTCAATCCACTCCCGGCTATTAAGCCGGGAGATACATGATTGGACTGGCCGTGTACACTGATTACGCGGGTTTCAATCCACTCCCGGCTATTAAGCCGGGAGATACCAGGCCGAACCCGTAGGCGAACCGCAGCGGGTCTTGAGTTTCAATCCACTCCCGGCTATTAAGCCGGGAGATACAGCACTTAAACACTAAGCATTCAAAATTGATTTGGAGTTTCAATCCACTCCCGGCTATTAAGCCGGGAGATACCGCTTATTTTCCCGCAGCTCGAAGGAATTGGCGAAGTTTCAATCCACTCCCGGCTATTAAGCCGGGAGATACAGCCTTTCGGCAAAGCAAGAATAAATCAGGAAAAAACGGCAGGAAAGCGCGAACGGGAGGACCGGGAGTGTCAAAGCCGGAAGAAATTTTGAATTCTTGGCAACGAAAGGGAATAAAGTCATAAGTTTATGGTCTGCGCGAATGTCCCGGCATTTTGCCATTGCTTCCAGTTCGCGCATCGGCAGAGCACTCATACGATCAAGGTATCCGTAAAGTCGACCGCCTTGAACTTGCCGAATTCCATGACGTTTTTTTCAAGCGGCTCTACGATGCGGTAAATCCGCAAGCTGTCTTCCTCTTCATTGATGATGTCCAGCAGGTCGTTCTTCAAGATTTCCAGTTGCATCGGCTCGACCTTGCACTCGAACACCGATTTTTGCACACGCTGACCGTAGTTGAGGCAGACCTTGGCGACTCGCCGGAGCCGTCGGCGGCCTTCCGAGGTTTCGGTCGAGACGTCGTAACTGACCAGAAGCAACATGTTTACCTCAGCGGTTCAGGAAGGGAACGTAGTGCGGGATATCGCCGCGTAGATAGCGGGCCAACAGCCTCGCCTGCAATTGCGCCAAGAGACCGATGGATACCTCGGCATCCAGCACCGGATGCTTCAAGGTTTCCTGCTTGCGGGTTTGATACGCGGCGATCACGGTCTTCCGGCCGCTGTCGTTGAGCAGCACCGCACCGCCTTCCCGTTCGTCGAAATCCTTGGGTTGAATCTGGCCGCGATTGATCAGGGTCAGCGCGAGCCGATCGCACAGGGGCGCGCGGAATTCCTCCAACAAATCGAGCGCCAGTGCCGGACGCCCCGGCCGAACCGCGTGAAGGAATCCCAGTTGCGGATCGAGCCCGACCGTTTCCAGCGCCGATCGGCAGTCGGCCAGCTTCAAGGCGTAGAGAAACGAGATCAGAGCATTGAAGCGGTCTCGCGGCGGGCGGCGGTTTCGGGTCGAGAAAGGAAAAGCTTCGCGGGCCGACGGCTTCATCAGATAGGGCAGGGCATCGAAGTAAATGCGCGCGGAATCGCCTTCGAGCCCCCGCAACGTGTCGAGATTGTCCGCTTGGGGGATCTTGCGGATCTGATTGGCGATGAGACGCGCCGCCTGAACCAGTGCGTCCCGCTCCGGCGGGCTGTCGGTTTCCCGTGCACCCCGCATGAGCACCTGGCGGCTGTTGCGCAGCTTGCCGGCGACGGTGGCGCGGGCGATTGCCAGCGTTTGCGACTCGTCGTCGGCCGCCCGATACTGGGCCTGGCGCAGCAGCACGTTGCCGTTGACCGGGCCTTCGAGCCGTGCCTTGAAGCGTCCCGACCGGTCCAGCCAAACGATGGAGCGGCCATCCTCCGCGCAGCGCCCCAGCAGTGCCGGGCTCAGCATTACATGATCGAACAGCACGAAGGCTCCCAAATGATGCAGCGGTACCTGTAGCCGTTTTTCCTCTTCGATCATCACACACACGGTTTCGCCTTCGAGGCGCAAGTATGCATCCGGCGTGGTGATGTAAAGGGTGTTGAGAAGAACGGTCATACGGCGTCCTCTTCAGGCTGGAACAGACCGGCTGCCAATTTCGATACATGGGCAACCGCCCGCAGAAGCTCCGGTTCGCATATCGTCTTGAGAGAGCATTCCCCGCAACGCCGTGAGTCCTCGATAGGAGGTGGGCTGACGCCTGCGGCAAGCATCGAGCGAATTGCTGAGGCCGTCTCTTTCACCAGCGAGCGAAGGGAATCGTCGATAATCACTTCGCGCCGTCGTCGCGATTTTTGGTGAAAGATCGCTCCCTTGGGCGCGAGTTTGCCGGTTATTTCTTCCACGCACATGGCTTGAGCTGCGAGCTGCAGGTCATCGTTTAGCCAGCGCCGTTTGGGACCGTGCTTGTATTCCACGGGATAAATCGTTCCGTCATCTCGAAACTCCAGTACGTCGCATTTCCCGGTCAGCCCCAAGCGATCCGACCAAACGGGTACCGCATACTCGACCCGGACATCGGCTTTGTGTTCATAGCCGGCGTTATCGACCCGTTCGTGTTCCCGCGATCCGCTCACGGTATGCACGTTGTCCGTGAACTCGCCCTCACCGTGAATGAGGAAGCAGCGCCGCGCGCAATAGGCGTATTGGTTGAGAGCGGAGAGGGGGATGAGATCAGGTGGTTTTGTGTCGGTCATTGCTTGACCAACGCCCCGCGTTCAGCGTCCCACATCCAGAGTTCTACACCGGCGGGGATCCTATCTGCGCGGACATTGATTTCGTAATCGTTGAAGCGACGGGGCGATGCCGTCTCAAGTTGTTTCTTCAGCCAAATCTCGATTACTTTGCCTTCCTCCGGGGTCCTGCCAATATCCAGCAGCTTGTGAGCGGGAGCGCAACCGAGCATCGCTTGGCGTTTGCGCTGTTCCAGATTCGAATCGGTGCCGACATGCTTGAACACGTAAAGGCCGCGACACGACATAAAACCCTTGCTGGCGGAACGGTCATGGTCGTACATATTGGCGAGCGCCTCCCAAAACAAGGCCAAATCGTCGTCGCCGAAGCCTGTATCTTGGGCTAGATTGGCGCTGATGAAACCCTTGGCAGCATAGAGACCATAGGGAATCAGGTTTTTGCGGCCCATGGTGCGGAGTTTGTCTTCGGGCTGTTCTTCCTCCCACTGCTGAAATTCCGCCGACGTTTTTGCGCCTTTGACGTCCTCGGCAACGGCCATGCGCGTAATGGAAATATCCAGCGGCAGGACCGGGTCGAGCGATCGGGCGAAAGTGAATTGGACCGGGCCGCGTACCTGACCAGCGTTAGTGCCGGTGCTCATTACGGCGCCGAATGTGCGTACGTCGAAAAAGCTTTGGCACATCCATTTCCTAGCTTCGCCGACCTTTTTCTTGGACGCTCCTTTTTCCGGGATACCCCCGGTTTCTTCATGCGCCTTAAGTATCGGCCGGTTCATATTGGTGGCATGCTCCACCAGAATGGCGTTGGGCATCTGGTTATTTCGCGCTATCTGTACATAGTTCCGCACCCGCCGTTTCAAAGCGACATCCGAAACCAGTCCTCGCATATCTTCGGGATCGATCCTGGGCGCATTGCCCGCATCCGGGTCGCCGTTGGGGTTGCCGTTTTCGCAGTCGAACAGAAACAGGAATTCGTAACGGTTTACGATAGCCATAGTCCGTGATCCTTGTCGTTGTTGTTAGTCTTGTGATTCGGGTGAAGTGCTTTGATCAGTCTCTATGCCTGAATTTCTATTGCCATTGCCTTTGCCGGCATTCAATGCGGCGAGCTGCTGGTAATAACCGAGGGCGAACAGGCTTTGATTTTCCAAGGTCAAGGTGCCTGGAATTTGGTCGCGAATCCGGCTCATTACGTCGGCGATCTGGTTTTCGTACCACCACGCCAAGCCTCCCTCCAGCTTGCTTAAATGATTTTTGGCGTTCGCGGCCAATCGTCCCAATACCAGTCCCGGCGTTTGGCTGGCGGCCGTGTAGTAGCGTTGCACGACACCGGCGCCGACATCGCCCAGAGCGGCTCGTTGCAGTCTAGCGAAGACGGCCAGCAAACGGCCGCAGTGATAGGCGGAGTTTGGATGTTCCGGATTCAAATATGCGCTCATGGCTCGATCTCCTTGTCGGATGTGAAAGGCTTTCAAGAGACCCATGCGGGGATGGGATGCGAGGTTGTGGTTGATGACGTCGATGCGGGCGCGCAGAACCGCTTGCGCCAAAGCGAAGGTTGGAATCGGCGCGCCGGTTATCGCCGCTCGCCAAAGCTGTTGGAGCCAGGGCGAAGGTAAATCCTTGAGATCGCGGACCAAGCTTCCGGCTACAGCGAGAAACTTGGGCGATTTGGCCACGCTTTTGCCATCGCGGGTAACGATGGCCAAGTCATCGAACCAATTACCAACACGCTCAGTAAGCTCCTCGAAACAGCCCTGCATTACGTCCCGCACCATGACTCTGCCGGCTTGGCCGGATAGCATCAGGGCGACATAACGATTGTTGGCAAGGTCGGGGGGGCGCTTGCCCTCGCGGATGGCTTCTAGCAGATCGCGGGCCAGGGCTTCGGCGCCTGCGGCGGTCAGTTCCGGTGCTTCGGTTATCCAGCTGAGCGGATTCTCTTCATCAGGTAGTTCGGGAGTCTCGGTGTACCAATAGACGGCAAGAGTGTTGGCGAGTTTGACGCTCTTTTTGGCGATGAGCTGTTTGAGGGTTTCCGTGTAGGCCGTTGCGATTTCCTCGGACATGGCGGCGTTGGCCGATTGATCCAGTCCGTAGGATTGAAATGCGGCTTTGTCGAAACCCACCAGGACGTCACCGGCAGGGAGACCCCCTACGCTTGCCAAGCCGCTGATTTTGGGATGAGTAGGGGCTGGCTCGATCAGTTCCCCGGTAACGAGACAGCGCATCGGCGATGCTTTTCTACCTTTTGCGGTTCGTAGGCCCGAGCGGAATGTCCGCCACCAGTTCCGCCATTCGTCTCGTTCTAAGGGAGTGATGGAGTCGATACGCAGCGTTGCGGTTTCGGTGAACTTGGCTTTAGCTCCGCGCAGTTCTTCCCGAATTGCTGCCAGCGCCTCGGGATTTTCTAGAAGGCTCGCCGCAACAGTCAAATACGGCGCATGCTCCGCGGCCTGCTTAAGTAGATGAATGAAATACGCGTGCTTTGCTTCGAACTTGGCTTTCTCTTTTTCGTCGGCTTTCGGATCAAGATACAGAGCGACAGTAGGGAGTCCTTCGATCAGGAAATGACTGCGTACCTCACCGCCGCCGACCAATTCGGGTTGGGTCAGATTCGGGCAGGAAGAAAATGTACGGCCTCTGCCTTCGCCTAAAGAGACCAGCCCGGTAAATTGCCCTTCGCTCGTGCAGGTAATCAGCCATTTGACGGTCTTTTCGGAAAAGCCTGGCTCGGAGTTACCGGCTTGCTTAAGAACCGAATCAAGCATGTCCGGCTTCCTCGTTCTTACGGACTTCGGAACTGTTATAGGGCGGAATTTCGATCACTCCGCGTGACATTCGAGCGTGGAATACGCTGATGGAGGGTTTTCCGAAAGAATCGTTGGCAAGATTCAAGTCGAATACGTCATACAGCATCCAACCCAAATCCAAATCGAGGCCGATTGCTGGTTTCCGCGGAGAGGTCTCGTCGACGGGTTCGAAATAAGCCGGGAATTCGCGGCAGCCGAAATAGGGCTGGTAAAAGCATTTGCCGGTTCGTGCACGGCGGGCGAATTGTTCGTCGAGTTCGCGAATGTCGTGGGTTTCGTGTCGTAACCGAATATGGGCGTGAATCCGGTAGCGCACGTCTTGAAGCGCCATGGTTTGCCTTTGTGTGCGCCCTTTCTGATCGGTGCCGAGGGAGTCCCGATCGCCGTCCGCCCACAATGGTTCGGGTTCCTCTCTTCGTTCCATCCATGCCCACAGCGTGCGTTCGCTGGGAGCTTTGTCTTTTACTTCATTGCGGCGCAGAGCGACGTATTTCGGAAATGCCAAAACTTCTACCCGCTCTATTTGCCAGTAGAACCCGTAACTCCGTTTGAAATAAATCGCGTCGAAGATGCCGCGGGCGGCGGACGGCGTAATGACGGGGTAACTGAAGCGCTCGACCTTCATTTCCGGCCTGGTGAAGCAAGCGAAATCGCCCCACACTTCCAAGCAGTGCGTTTGTCCACGCATGAGTAATCCCCCCTTTGTCATAATTCGAACGAGCAATGCACTCGATCAATTGTAGTAGTGAGTCTTATTCGGCGGCTGATGACTGATTTAATCGCATGGTTCATGCAATCCACAAATTCAAGCTTTCCGGCGGCATGAAACCCAATTGCGGATGATAGTGCTCGGATTTCGCGGCGATATACCATTCTTCTTGTCGCCCCCGTCGCCCTTTTTTCAGAGTCTGAACTTCCAACAGACTGTCCCATACCGGGCTACCAGATTCGGGGCGAAACAGGCTGACAGCGAGCGGTCGTGCCTTTCTGATGAACTCTCCGGTTAATCCGGTTTCTTCCGCCATCCGGAGGAGTTCTTCGAACAAGGCCATTTCTCCCTGGTAGGGCACTATTACGTTAATGGCATCCTGTTCGATCAGGCGGTAAGTGCGAGCAACATCCGGAAAGGAGCCTTCCCGGACATATTGGAGGAGTTCCTCCGTTTTTTTCGAAGCCTCCGGTTTTCCGATGTCGTAAAGCTCCCGATAGTAGGCCGTGATGAAATCGGGGTTATCCAATGTCATGCCTTCCGGCCCGAACCGCTGTAACAGCATCTTGGTGATTTGCGCAGCTTGGCGGTAACCGCCCGGTGGATAGTTTTCGTCTTCGGGCATGAATATCCGCAGCTCTCCCAAATCGACGAGTCTTCCCTCTCGGTTGCAACGGCCTTCAGCTTGGATGATAGCTTCGAGCGGGCCATAAGCGCGAAAAACCGATGGGAAGTCCAGGTCCACACCGGCTTCCACGCATTGGGTGGCGATCAGGCGTACTGGTTTATCCGTGGCAAGCCGTTCACGGATATCCGCCAACAACACTTGCCGGTGCGCAGGGCAAAGATTTGTGGAAAGGTGAAAGGTATTCGGATCGTCGAACTCTTCCCAAAGCTTACGCGCGTGACGCTTGAGATTGACGATGCACAGGATTTGCTGTTTTTCACGGATTTGCTCGGCCAATTCCGGCCAAACTACGGGCTGGCTTGGATCAGCCCATATTCTTTTAACTCGCTGCATCGGTGTAAATAGGCGCTCCGGTGCCGGAACGACTTTTTGAGGCTGCCAGTCCGCTGGCGCATGCGTTCGAACATGGGCGTGCAAATGCTCGAACGCCGGCTGCGTTGCCGTCGCGAACACGACGCTGCTCTTATGGGCGTGAGCCAAGTGAGTAAGCGTCGCCAGCGTCGGTACTGCCAGCGGCGCGGGCAGCGTTTGGACCTCGTCAAACAGAATCACGGACCGGGGCAGGCGGTGAAGCTTGCGGCAGGCGGACGGCCGGTTCGAAAACAATGATTCCAACATCTGCACGCTGGTCGTAACGATGATCGGCGCATCCCAGTTCTCCGAGAGTTGTCGCCGTCGGCGTTCGTCGGAGTCACCAAATTCCCCCTCCGCATCGGACCCGCACTCTTCCTTCCCCAAACCGGCCAGCGAGTGATGTTCCAAGACATAGTCGGTACCGAAGTGCGGTTCGAACAGACTTCGGTAAATGGCAGCCGTCTGTTCGATGATCGAGAGATACGGGATGACGACGACCACCCGTCGTAATTCGTATTTCGCAGCATGCGCCAGGGCGAAGGCGAGCATGGCGAGGGTTTTTCCGCTGCCGGTCGGTGCCGTCAGTGTGAATAGCCCCGGCGGATGTTCCGCGGCGCTCAGGCAGTCGTCGCGCAGCCATTGTTGGACTTTTGCCACTCCGGGATCGGCCTTCGAACTGCGGCCGAGTTTGTCGATATGGGCCAGCAGAATTTCCAGCGCATCGCTAGCTTGCAACTTCGGCCCGTCCGGCCGGTGGCGCTTGCCGTCCGGTCCGCCTTGGAAATGTGCTTCGGTGTCGAGGAAATCGGCATCGACCAGGGCGGAGAACAGCAGGCGAATGTCGAGCATAAGATCGAAGCCCGATCTGATTTCCGTTCCACAGACAGTTTTCTCGGGCTTTGCCGGAGTCAGACCGTCGGCGAGGAGGCGTGATTTGAGGGTTGCCAGATCCGTTTCACTCAAACTGAGTTGTTGGGGATGGCTTTGAACGAGCTTGGTCGGGTTTAGTTTCGCCAACTCGGACCCGCGCAAGTATTGCAGGCCAATGTGATGACCTTGAATCGCCAGCGCCGCAGCGACGGCTTGATAGTCCTTTTGTAGCGCCAGCCAAGCACCTATCGACCAGTGATCCAGTCCATGGTCCTTTCCTTCAAGCCGTGCCTGAAACCGATCGCCATATTTCCCGAGGTCGTGCAAGAGCCCGGCAAGGCCGGCTTCGTCCGCGAAGCTGGAAGCTTCCGCGAATTTTCCTGCGAGTTTCGAAACGTCCCGCAAATGCTCTGCTAGTGGATGCTTGGATCCGGCCTTGTTATCGCTGTGTGCATAGTAGATCACCGCACCTCCATACATTTACATGGACTCCAATAAGGGATTTGGGCCTTTTACATCGTCTTCGGGCAATGTGATTTCCTTCAGCCCGCCAAACCGAAAACTTTGAGATAACCTTCCCGCGCATACTCGGCGATCTTCTCGTCGGCGGTCATCAGATGCAGCCCCTTGACTCGCGCAATAGCGATAAGAAAACGATCAGCGGGATCGCCGTGGATCGATCCGGGAAGCTGGGTGCTTTCCACCGCGCTTTCGGCATCCAGAGGCAGTGATCGAAGCCCCGGTAGAGCCGTTGCGTGCTCGACCCAAACATTGAACGCCGCCGAGAGCGTAAGTCTGCGTTTGTTCTGCAACATGCCGATTTCCCAAATGGAAATCGTGGAAACGAATAGTCTCGACTGTCGGCGCATGGCTTCGATATGTGCGACCGCATCCGCCGGCAAGCGCTCGGAATTGCCTTCCGCGTACCAAAGCCACGCGTGGGTATCCAGCAACAGTCCGTTCATTTATTTGCCCGGCATCCATCGTTGGGTTGTCCACCCGGCGCGAGATCACGGTAGAGATCATCCTCGTCGCCCGTTAACGCGCTCCAGGGTTCGTCGATAGGGGAAACGACATCGCCCAGAACGGTGACCGTGCCTTTCATGTAACCGAATTGGGTTTCCGACGGTTCTTCGATCGGTACCAGTTTGGCAATCGGTTTGCCTCGCTTGGTGATGACGACGGGCTCATGGGTTTTGCTGACCTCGTCCATCAGTTTCAAACATTTGGCTTTGAATTCCGCTGCGGTGATTTCCATGATTGATACCTCGATACTATATGACCAGTTAATATGGTCATTGTATCGAATTCTCGGCTTGGTATTTATCGTGCCGTTCCGTGCTTGTTTCTTAGTTCAAGCTGCTGAGTTTGATACCGCGTCGGATGTACGTCGGAATATCGTAGTTGACGCGCGCCGAAGCATCCGGCGTTTGGCGGGATAACGGGCTCGGCTGTAAAGGACAGGCGGGATGGCTGGTGGCGGAGCTTGCAGAAGCCCGAGCGTTCCGGATTTTGCGGATGGAAGAGAAGACGTTGAACATGATCGTATCTCCGATGGGTGTAACGACGGAGATACTCTACGACAGGTAGTCGCTCAGGGCGTGAGCCACTAACTCTATCGGTAAAAATTTTTATTCGTAGCGGGCCGCCATTGCCCGAACCGTTTCTTGCAGTTTGCTCCTGAGCGATTCGGGAGCGAGGATTTCGACGTCCGCGCCATGCTTGAGGATGTCCATGATCAGTTCGCGGTCGTCGGCGTAGGGGATTTCGAGGGTGTAACTGCCGTCCGGCTCGAACCGGGTCTTTTGCTTGGGATGCCAGATTTCATGGCTGACCCAGCGCGCGCGTTCGGGCGTAAAACGCAATTCCGCCCAGTGGATTTCGGCGCCGGAGAAGATGCCGTAACCGGATGCCAGTTCTCGATCCAGCTCTTCGTCCGGGATGTCTACGGCGGGTTCGTTGAGCGCCGATGCGGAGCGGAGCGCATCCACGGCGAAGCTTCGGATCGCTTCACGGAGATGGCACCAGGCGTCCAAATACCAGTTTTCGCGGTAGTGGATCAGGCGCTGCGGCGACACCGTGCGTTCGGATGTTTCATCGGTGCTGCGGTTGTAATGGACAATTCGCAGCCGGCGGCGTCTGAGCAGAGCCGTCGCAACCACTTCGAAATGCTGTAGATCCACCGTTCGCCGTGCGACATGGAACACCCGGACCCGTTTTTCGACTTCCTGCCACTCGTGATCGCCGGCGCCGAGCAGGGCATTGAGGCGAGCGAGCAGCGGCTGGATATGCGGTTCGAGCAGTCCGGGCTGAAGGTCTGCGAGCAGTTGGCGCATGGTGAGAAGAGCGTGAATTTCCGAGGCGTTGAACCAAAGGCCGGGCAGCTCGTAGGCCGCATCGCCGCCATGGGGCCCGAAGCGGTAGCCGCGGGTTTTTCGGTCCCAAACGATCGGCGCGTTGAATCGACTACGCATATATTCGATATCACGCTTGAAAGTGGCTGCCGATATACCCAATTCTTCAAGAAACGCCTTTTGAGAGACGTTTTCCCGGTCGCGGATCAGTTGATCGATTTTGTAGAAGCGTTCGGTGCGGTCCATGTTCTTTTCTCGAAGCTGGTTGCGCACGAATCTTAACCCAGGAAAAACGCGGATTCGCGCAGCTCTTCCACATGTGGTGGGGGAGCGTTGATCTTGACATGAAATATTCGACGGCTATGATTAGCACTCGTTTTAGTCGAGTGCTAACAAAGCTAGGGTCTGGTCGACCGCTCGTCAGTCAATACATCATCAGTAGGAACAGGAGAGTATGATGAAAATTCGTCCTTTGAATGACCGTGTTATCGTGAGGCGCCTCGAAGAGGAGCGGACTTCGCCGGGCGGAATCGTGATTCCGGATACGGCTGCGGAAAAACCGATGCGCGGTGAAGTTCTTGCGGTGGGTAACGGCAAGACTCTGGATAACGGGCAAGTGCGCGCGCTGCAAGTCAAAGCGGGCGACAAGGTGCTGTTCGGCAAATATTCCGGCACCGAGGTGAAACTCGATGGCGAGGATATCCTTGTCATGCGCGAAGACGACATCATGGCTGTGCTCGAAGACTGAGCACGCCCGGAATTCAACATCAACCAACGAAGGTAAATCGTAATGGCAGCGAAAGACGTAAGATTCGGTGATGACGCGCGGATCCGCATGGTTCGCGGGGTCAATATTCTGGCACAGGCGGTGAAAGTGACCTTGGGTCCGAAAGGCCGCAATGTGGTGCTCGAAAAGAGTTTCGGCGCGCCGACCGTCACCAAGGACGGCGTATCCGTGGCGAAAGATATCGAGCTCTCCGACAAGTTCGAAAACATGGGCGCTCAGATGGTGAAGGAAGTCGCGTCTCAGACTTCCGATGTCGCGGGCGACGGCACCACCACCGCCACCGTTCTGGCGCAATCGATTCTGGTCGAGGGCCTGAAGGCCGTGGCCGCCGGCATGAATCCTATGGATCTGAAACGCGGTATCGACAAGGCGGTCACCGCCGCCGTCGACGCTATCCACGAGATGTCCGTTCCCTGCACCGACAGCAACGCGATCGCTCAAGTCGGCACCATTTCCGCCAACTCAGACGAGAGCATCGGCAAGATCATTGCCGAAGCGATGGACAAGGTGGGCAAGGAAGGCGTGATCACGGTCGAGGAAGGTTCGGGCCTTGAAAACAGCCTGGATGTCGTCGAAGGTATGCAGTTCGACCGCGGCTATTTGTCGCCGTACTTCATCAACAATCAGCAAAGCATGAGCGCCGAGCTGGAAAACCCGCTGATCCTCATCTGCGAGAAAAAGATTTCCAATATCCGCGACATGCTGCCGGTACTCGAAGGCGTCGCTAAAGCCGGTCGTCCGCTGCTGATCATCGCGGAAGATGTCGAAGGCGAAGCGCTGGCGACCTTGGTCGTCAACAACATGCGCGGCATCATCAAGGTTTGCGCCGTTAAAGCGCCCGGTTTCGGCGATCGCCGTAAAGCCATGTTGGAAGACATCGCTATCCTGACGGGCGGCACCGTAATTTCCGAAGAAGTGGGTCTGAGCCTGGAGAAAGCGAGTCTGAACGATTTGGGCAATGCCAAGAAGGTTCAGATCAGCAAGGAAGAGACCACCATCATCGATGGCGCCGGCGCTAAGGAAAGAATCCAGGGCCGTATCACCCAGATCCGTAAGCAGATCGAAGAGACCACGTCGGACTACGATAGAGAAAAGCTGCAAGAGCGCTTGGCGAAGTTGGCCGGCGGTGTGGCAGTGATCAAGGTCGGCGCGGCCACCGAAGTCGAGATGAAGGAGAAGAAAGCCCGCGTGGAAGACGCGTTGCACGCGACCCGCGCTGCGGTTGAAGAAGGCATCGTGCCGGGCGGCGGCGTGGCTCTGGTCCGCGCTCTGCAAAAGATCAAGGATCTGAAAGGCGTAAACCACGATCAGGATGTCGGCATCAGCATCGCCCGCCGCGCGATGGAAGAGCCGCTGCGCCAGATCGTGGCCAATGCCGGCGACGAGTCGTCCGTGGTTCTGAACAAGGTAGCCGAGGGTTCCGGAAATTTCGGCTACAACGCAGCAACCGGCGAATTCGGCGATATGGTCGCCATGGGCATTCTGGACCCGGCGAAAGTGACCCGTACCGCGCTGCAGAACGCCGGTTCCGTGGCGGGTCTCATGATCACCACTGAGGCAATGGTTGCCGAAGAGCCGAAGGAAGAGACTCCGATGCCGGCAGGCATGGGTGGAATGGGCGGCATGGGCGACATGATGTAATCGCCGACCGATCATTTAAGTGTAAAAAAGCCCCATCTTCGGATGGGGCTTTTTTTTGAAGCATTTTCAGCTTTGGGCCCGTGTCCTTGGCATCGCTGTCCAAAGCTACATGGATAAACCCGCGGAAATGCTTATTCCGGCTTACAGCGCTGCACGACTTGTAAGTCGAAAATCCTTTTTCTACGCAATGGGTTTGTCGCTATGGATTGCCGACCTAAGGACCGGTGCGCCAAGTAAATCGGGGATTCTTATCAATCGCAAATGATCGTTGCGGAAGGCCGAGAAAGCCTGATCCTGGATGAACAGGTCGCTACTTTCCCGACCATATCATGACTCACATGAGACGCCGCACGGCAGCATGTGAGTGGTGCTTGGCTTAAGTGCTGGGTAAATAATTGACGGACAGCCGATTTGTAATGGTATAGCCGTGCAACAAGTCGGCAAACTCATGAAGTGATTGGATGCCAGTCTCCTTCGCTCGTTGGCACCACTCTCTGAGCGACTGCACACGTGCTTCGTAGCCGACTGAAGAGTTCGCCCAAAGCTGTTTCAATTCCTCCTTGAATTGGTAAACGGTGTGAAGTGTTTGGCTCAAGTTCAGTGCTCGATCAAGGATGTGGGTGGCGGCCTCATCGAATTGGATATCCTCTCGAACCAAGAGCGGCTTTGCATCGCGGAGCAGGCGTCGGGATGCCGGGAGGGCAGTCTTTAATTCTTGACGCAGGACCGGAAGCACCACGCTACGGCCGTATAAAGCCAGCACATGGACCCGGTTACGCATTACGGCCTGTATTGTCGCCAAATCGATCAATTTCTTGTCGTGAAGAATGCGAATTTTTGGAGCAACCCGGCGAACCGTTGCTAACTTCAATAGTTCCATCAGGCGAATGTAGGCCCACCCGATGTCCAATTCCCACCAACGGGAGGATAGCCGCGCCGAAGAGGGATAGGCATGGTGGTTATTGTGAAGTTCCTCGCCGCCGATCAGTAAGCCTATCGGGAAGAGATTGGTGGACGCATCGCGGGTTTCAAAATTGCGATAACCGGAGAAATGCCCCAGGCCGTTGATTACGCCCGCTGCCCAAAAGGGAATCCAGAGCATTTGTACGGCCCAAATGGTAATGCCGAAGAAGCCGAACAGCGCAACGTCGGCGAGAAACATAAGCGCGACGCCAAGACCGGGGTGCGGCGAGTAAAGTTTTCGCTCCAGCCAGTCATCAGGCGTGCCGTAGCCGTATTGATCCAAGGTTTCCGGATTGGCTGCTTCGGTCCGGTAGAGTTCCGCGCCTTCCCATAAGACCTTGCTTATGCCAAACACGCGAGGGCTATGGGGGTCTTCCGGGGTTTCACATTTGGCGTGGTGTTTGCGATGAATCGCGACCCAGGCCTTGGTGCCCATGCCAGTTGTCAGCCACAGCCAGAGCCGAAAAAAATGGCTGACCGCCGGATGAAGGTCCAAAGCGCGATGCGCCTGGTGGCGATGTAGGAAAATCGTGACGCTGGCAATGGTGATGTGGGTCAGACCGAGCGTAACGGCAATAAGTCCCCACCAGGGGAGGTCGAGTAAACCGTTAATCATTTTTTCACTATAAAAATAAAAAATAAGAGATGGGCATTAACTAACAATCCTTAAGGGGCTGCAAATCTTTCCATAGAGTTGCCTCAAAGAGCACGAATTGGAAAAAGCATCCGCCTTGGCGAATGCACGCGACGCCATTTTGGATAGCATCGAATGGATTTTCAATCCGCACGTTTTCTAACTGGTTTATCGGGTGGGATTGAGTGTTGCAGGGACCGGCAAGACGCGAGGCTATGATCATCGATCAAAAGCCAAATCCAACGCCTAAGCCAATACCGATCCGAGGTCCGGTGTCATATTCGGATAACAGTTTGATCTCCAAAGGACGTAACAACGGAAATGCACGAGTCGCTTCGCCGGTTTCCGTCGTGCGTTCGCCGATGACGCGACCGGCTGCAACAATTCGCCGGCCTTGTTCGTAGATGAGTGTGTCTAAATAGCCGGGATACAATATTAAGAATCGGCCCAATGCGGGCTCACTGAGTTCCGGCTCGCCTCGTCTATCGGTGGGATAGGTCAGTACTTCGACTAACGTGCCTTCCTGTAGATTTTCGGCGCTAAGGATAGTTCCGCCGATGAGAATGGCTTGGCCGATAAACGCTTTTGGGTTATTCAGGACAGTTTCGGGCGAAAGTTTCGGATCGACCTGGTCCATGGTCGCTCGCGACAGTACCGAGCCGCAACCGCTGAGTTGTAGCGTGATCGCAAGTAAGGCGGCCAGGCCGAGAAAGCGGGGCCAGGATATTGGGTAGCCGGATCGGATGTCCTTTTTCGAGATCCGAGATTCTCTCACAGTAGCGTTGCAGCCTTTTGAGTTGAATGAGTCTTACCAATAAGGGTACCAATAAGGGTAATAGCCGGGCCAGCCTCGCCACCAAGGATCGTACCAGTATGGCGTCGGATAATAGGTGTAAGTCGGCCGGTTGGCCCAAAGATGAATTTCCTTGCAACCGATTACCGGGTAGGTGTAGTTGATTTGATCGAGAGGCTTGGTTTCCTTGCCTTGGACCTCTCCGGCGACCGTCACTTCGCGTCCCTTCGCATAGACCGCCGAATCCAGGAAGCGGTTGCAGTGAATCAGGAATCGTCCGGCGGAAGTGTCGACGTCTTCCGGGCGATCCGAACTTTCTAGCGGTTTTTGCAAGACTTCGATTTCGGTGAACTGTGGGCGGTTGCTGGTTTGGACGATCACGCCGCCCAGCATGACCGTCCTGCCTTTGTAGGCGTCGGGGCGGGCGCTGATTTCCGAGAACGATGGCTGCGTTTTCGTCGCCGTCCGAATGGGTTTCGAAAACGGGCTGGTTGCGCACCCCGCTATGCTTAAGAGCGTTATCCATAACAATACTAATCGGAACAACTTCGATCTACCCAAACAAACTTCCGAAATCGAGGTTTCGATCGGTGACATGGCCATGTTTATCACCCTTGCGGAACTGCTTTCCTCTTAATTGGACAGAACT
This sequence comes from Methylocaldum sp. 14B, assembly GCF_002005105.1. GTDB lineage: Bacteria > Pseudomonadota > Gammaproteobacteria > Methylococcales > Methylococcaceae > Methylocaldum. Next base: position 17,216 of record NZ_MSCV01000024.1, read on the forward strand.
GCTCCTGCCGAATTCACATCTAGTGGCCATCATAACCAATTCCCGTCGTTGCCACCCGTGAAATTTTGCCGCTTAAATGCGATGAGAACGAAAGGCTTTAATTAAACAAAAAATAGCTCTATAATTGCGTCTCTTGATTTTAGGCGCGTAGCTCAGTTGGTTAGAGCACCACCTTGACATGGTGGGGGTCGTTGGTTCAAGTCCAATCGCGCCTACCAATTCCGAAAAGCATCGCTGGGCGATGCTTTTTTTGTTGAAGAGGTTTCGACTGATGCCCGTGATACGTCTGCCGGATGGTTCCGCTCGCACATTCGATCACCCCGTAACGCTTATGGAGGTGGCGCAGTCCATTGGTCCGGGATTGGCTAAGGCGGCATTGGCTGGTCGAATCGACGGGAAACTGGTCGATTTGTCGACTCTTGTCGAACATGACGCCGCAGTCGAAATCGTCACGGGTAAGGACGCGGACGGGCTGGAGATTATTCGCCATTCAACTGCCCATCTGCTGGCTCAGGCCGTTAAGGCGTTGTATCCGAGCGCGCAAGTGACGATCGGTCCGGTGGTGGAAAACGGGTTTTACTACGATTTTGCCTTCGAACGTCCCTTTACGCCGGAAGACCTCGAGGCAATCGAAAAGAAAATGACGGAATTGGCGGCAAAGGCGATTCCCGTCAGGCGGGAGGTGATGCGTCGGGAAGAAGCCGTCAAATTTTTCCGTGACCAGGGCGAGCACTATAAGGCCGAAATTATCGAAGCCATACCTCAGGGCGAGCAAATCTCCCTCTACTCGCAAGGGGATTTTACCGATCTTTGTCGCGGTCCCCATGTGCCGGATACCGGAAAGCTTAGAGCCTTCAAGCTCATGAAGGTGGCGGGTGCCTATTGGCGGGGGGATTCCCGCAATGCCATGCTGCAGCGTGTCTATGGCACCGCCTGGGCCGACAAGAAGGATTTGGACGCCTATCTGCATCGGCTGGAAGAGGCGGATAAGCGCGATCATCGCAAGATCGGCAAGCTGCAGGACCTGTTCCATACTCAGGAGGAAGCTCCCGGAATGGTGTTCTGGCATCCCAATGGATGGGCGCTGTATCAGCAGGTCGAGCAGTACATGCGCCGGGTGTTCCGTGAGAATGGCTATCAAGAAATCCGCTGTCCTCAGATTCTGGACGTAAGCCTTTGGAAAGCTTCGGGCCACTGGGACAACTTTCACGAGAATATGTTTTTTACCGCGTCCGAGAATAGAGAGTATGCGGTAAAGCCCATGAACTGCCCCGGTCACATCCAGGTTTTCAAACAGCATCTGCATAGCTATCGCGAACTGCCGATCCGGTTCGGGGAATTCGGTTCCTGTCATCGCAACGAGCCCTCCGGCACCTTGCACGGGATCATGCGTGTGCGCGGTTTCAATCAGGACGATGGCCATGTTTTTTGTGCCGAGGATCAAATTCAGGCGGAAGTTGTCGCATTCATAGGTGTCTTGCGTAAGGTGTACGCGGATTTCGGCTTTACCGATATCCAGTACAAACTGTCCACGCGCCCGCCCAAGCGGCTCGGCAGCGATGAAATTTGGGATAAGGCCGAAGCTGCGCTGATGGCTGCTTTGGCCGCGCAAGACATCGAATACCAATTGCAGCCCGGTGAGGGAGCTTTCTATGGCCCCAAGATCGAGTTCACGTTGAAGGATGCGATCGGTCGGGTATGGCAGTGCGGGACGATTCAGGTGGATTTCATGATGCCGGGGCGTCTCGGTGCCGAATACGTGGGCGAAGACAATGCCCGCCATACGCCGGTCATGCTGCATAGGGCGATCATAGGATCGATGGAACGCTTCATCGGCATTCTCATCGAGCATTACGCAGGGTATTTTCCGCTTTGGCTGGCGCCGGTTCAGGCGGTGGTGCTCAACATTACCGGAAATCAAGCCGAATATGCCGCCGAATTGGCTGCGGAGCTTGTAAAACAAGGCTTTCGGGTAAAGTCCGACTTGAGAAATGAGAAGATCGGCTTTAAAATCCGCGAGCATACCGTGCAGCGTGTGCCTTATTTATTAATCGTCGGCGATAAAGAACTGGATTCCCGTACCGTTTCTGTTCGTACACAGAAAGGCCAGGATCTAGGCGGTTTCAGCTTGCCGGATTTGATCGGCAAGTTTACCGACGAGGTGGCGAGTCGCGCTGCGTTTCAATAATTGCGTTCGGAGGAATAGGATATCACTGCTGAAAGAAAAGAGCCGCGCCTGAATGAAGAGATCACGGCGCCCACTGTCAGGTTGATCGGACCCGACGGTAATCAAGTAGGAGTCGTGTCGACCAGAGAAGCCAGGCAAATTGCTTATGATGCGAATCTGGATCTGGTCGAGATTTCGCCGGCAGCCGATCCTCCCGTTTGCCGGGTAATGGATTACGGTAAATTCCGTTTTGAGCAGAATAAGAAGCTGCAAGCGGCCAAGAAAAAGCAAAAGCAGATTCAGGTTAAGGAAATCAAATTCCGGCCGGGTACGGACGAGGGCGATTACCAGGTCAAGCTGCGCAATCTCATTCGCTTTCTATCGGACGGCGATAAGGCAAAGGTCACTGTTCGGTTTCGCGGTCGAGAACTGAGTCATCGCGAATTAGGCATTGACCTTCTGAAGCGGATCGAGACGGACCTCGTGGAGCACGCCGTCGTAGAGCAGTTTCCGAAAATGGAAGGTAAGCAGTTAAGCATGACGCTTGCGCCGAAGAGAAAAAAATAATCTTGAGTTGTTGGAGATTTATATGCCTAAGATGAAGACCAATCGCGGCGCAGCGAAACGCTTCAAGCGTACTGCGTCCGGCGGTTTCAAATGCAATCATTCGCATCGTCGTCACATTCTGACGAAGAAGAGCACCAAGAGAAAGCGCCAACTGCGCAATCCCGCTGCCTTGCACCCTTCGGATGTGCGGAGCGCGACTCGCTTGTTGCCTTATAGCTGATTTTTTCTTGCCCATCGAGAGAGAAGCCCATGCCTAGAGTAAAACGAGGCGTCACTGCGAGAGCCCGGCACAAAAAGGTTCTCAAGCAGGCGAAAGGTTATTACGGCGCCCGTAGCCGAGTTTATCGCGTTGCCAAGCAGGCGGTTATCAAAGCCGGCCAATACGCTTATCGGGATCGCAGACAGAGAAAACGCCAATTCCGTGCGCTTTGGATCGTGAGAATCAATGCCGCGGCACGCGAATTCGGACTGTCTTATAGCCGTTTTATGGATGGCCTAAAAAAGGCGTCCGTCGAAATCGACCGTAAAGTTCTGGCGGATTTGGCTGTTCGCGACAAAGATGCGTTCGCTGAATTGGCCAAGATCGCCCAGGGTTAGCCCGCGCCTGATCTTCACGGGAAAGACTCGCCCCGAGTTTTTCCCGTTCTTCATTTCAAAACCGTTGTCCAAGCGAGCAAGGCTGTGAGTACACCCCTTGAAGAGCTTCTCGTGCAGGCCAGAAAGCAAGTGGCCGAGGCCGATACGCTCGGAAAACTCGATCAAGTGCGAGTACATTATCTCGGCAAGAAAGGTGTATTTACCGAGCGCATGAAAGAACTCGGTACGCTTCCGGCGGAACAGCGACGGGAGGCCGGAGGCCGGGTTAATCGGGCCAAAGACCGGTTTATAGCCGATTTGGAGGCCCGAAAGAGCGTTCTGGAGGCGAGCGAGCTGGAAGAACGTCTCAAGCGGGAAACCATCGACGTTACCCTGCCGGGGCGCGGGCAGCGTACGGGAGGGCTCCATCCGGTCACTCTGACGTTGCGGCGCATTAGCCAACTATTCAAGAACATCGGATTCGACATCGTCGAAGGCCCCGAAGTCGAGGACGATTACCATAACTTCGAAGCATTGAACATACCCGCCCATCATCCCGCGCGGGCGATGCACGACACTTTTTATTTCGACGAGCACACCCTCCTGCGTACCCATACCTCACCGGTGCAGGTGCGGATCATGGAGACCCAGAGCCCGCCGCTTAGGGTCATCGCGCCGGGCCGCGTCTATCGCTGCGATTCCGATTTGACCCACACCCCGATGTTTCATCAAGTGGAAGGATTCGTCGTCGATCGGGACGTCAGCTTTGCCGACCTCAAGGGTATTCTCTACGAGTTCCTGACCTTGTTCTTCGAAAAGGACATGCAGGTACGTTTCCGCCCGTCTTATTTCCCGTTTACCGAACCGTCCGCCGAAGTCGATATCGAGTGCGTCATGTGCGGAGGCGAAGGTTGCCGCGTTTGCAAGCAGACCGGTTGGCTGGAGGTAATGGGTTGCGGGATGATCCATCCGCGGGTTTTCGAATTCGTCAAAATCGATCCGGAACGCTATACCGGTTTCGCCTTCGGTTTGGGCGTGGAACGGCTCGCGTTGCTGCGCTACGGCATCAACGACCTCAGGCTGTTCTTCGAGAACGATCTTAGATTTCTCTCGCAATTCGCGGCATTTTAAGAACAACATACGGTCCTTCCCATGCGCTTCAGCGAAGCCTGGCTACGAGAATACGTCAATCCATCGATAGACACGCAAAGACTGGTTCATCAGTTGACGATGGCGGGTCTTGAGGTCGATAGCGCCGAACCCGCCGCTGCATCGTTCAGCGGCGTTATCGTGGCCGAAGTCCTCGAAGTCTCGCCGCATCCACAGGCCGACCGGCTGCGAGTCTGTCTGGTGTCCGGCGGTTCCGGTGAGCCTCTTCAAATAGTATGCGGAGCGCCCAACGTCCGGGCCGGGATGCGCGTGCCGCTCGCCATCGAAGGGGCACGTCTGCCGGGGGATGTTTCCATTCGGAAATCGGAGCTTCGCGGCATCGCCTCGTTCGGCATGCTGTGTTCGGCCAAGGAGTTGGGAATAGACGATCCCCAAACAGGGCTGATGGAATTGCCCTCGGATGCTCCAGTGGGGGCCGATGTTCGGGATTATCTGAAGCTGGACGATTGCATCATCGAGGTCGATCTGACACCGAACCGCGCGGATTGTCTAAGCGTAGAAGGCATTGCGCGCGAAGTGGCCTCGCTCAACGCTCTGGATTGGGCGGTACCGGACGTCCCTGCCGCTCCTACAACGATTCGAGAAGAGCACCCGGTGAGCGTTTCCGCACCCGAAGCGTGCCCGCGCTATTTGGGGCGGCTGATCAAAGGCGTATCGCGTACCGTTCAGACGCCGCTATGGATGCGCGAACGTTTGCGGCGCGCCGGTATCCGATCGCTGGATGCGGTAGTTGACGTTACCAATTATGTGCTCTTGGAAATGGGACAACCTTTGCACGCCTTCGACGCGGCCAAGCTGGAGGGCGGCATCCACGTTCGCTATGCGGCGCCGGGCGAGAAGCTGCGCCTCTTGAACGGCGAGGAAGTCGCGCTGGACCCCGATGTTTTGGTGATCGCCGATCAACGAAAAGCCTTGGCATTGGCGGGCATCATGGGCGGCAGCGACTCCGCGGTGGGCGATGGCACTGCCGATATTTTCGTCGAATGCGCTTTTTTCACGCCGAGCGTGATCATGGGCAAGGCTAGGCGCTACGGGCTGAATACCGAATCGTCCCATCGCTTCGAGAGAGGTGTCGATCCCGAATTACAGACTCGTGCCATCGAGCGGGCCAGCGAACTTATATTATCCATTGCTGGCGGAGAAGCGGGACCCATCGTCGAAGCGGCCAGCCCCCCGCATTTGCCGCGACGCGCGCCGATTCCGCTGCGTTACGAGAGGATTACCCGTCTGCTCGGCATGAGCATCGAGCGACCGAAGGTCGCCGAAATTCTCAAACGGCTGGGAATGACTCTCGCGGACCATCCGGAGGGATGGACCGTGACGCCGCCCGGATTTCGTTTCGATATCGCCATAGAGGCCGATCTCATCGAGGAACTCGGAAGGGTCTACGGCTACGAATCGTTGCCGCGCCGCCATCCGGTCATGGCGACGGCGATGCGTCCGGTGTCCGAACGAATACTCGATCTGGACCGGGTTAAGAACCTCCTGGTCGATCGCGGTTACCAGGAGGCGATTACCTACAGTTTCGTGGACGAAGCTCGGCAGGCGCTGATCGAGCCGGAAATTCCCTATTTGGCCTTGAAGAATCCGATTTCCTCCGACTTGGCCGTCATGCGCACCGGCCTTTGGTGCGGTTTGCTGGACGCGGCTCTCAAGAACACGTTCCGCCAGCAGAACCGGGTGCGCCTGTTCGAAGCAGGTCTGCGTTTCGCGAGGCGGGATGACGGCATCGAACAGCGGAAATCTATCGCTGGCCTGGCGATAGGGGCGGTACATGAAGAGCAGTGGGGAGAAGCGGCCCGCTCCGTAGATTTCTACGACGTGAAGGCCGATGTCGAGGGCATCGTCAAACTGACCGGCCGGGAGGCTGGTTTGGAATTTGTCGCCGCTGCTCATCCGGCGCTTCATCCTGGGCAATCGGCGGAAATCCGGCTCGACGGTGAACGGCTTGGTTGGATCGGAATGCTGCATCCTCGCCTGGAAAAGCAACTAAGCTTCGAACAAAGTGTGTTTCTGTTCGAGCTCGATCAAGACGTGCTGCTGGGAAGGCAAATTCCGGTATTCCACGGAATATCGAAGTTCCCGCAGGTGCGCCGGGATATCGCGGTCATCGTCGATGAATCCGTCACGATCGATCGTTTGATCGAGTGCGTGAAAGAAGTGGGTAGCTCTATCTTGCGCCAGGTCGTGGTGTTCGACGTTTACCGGGGGCAGGGTGTCGAGACCGGTCGGAAGAGCGTCGCTCTCGGTTTGGTGTTGCAGGATGAGGCCGAAACTTTGACCGACGCCAGGATCGATGAAACAGTAGGACGCGTTTTGGAACGTCTGAGCAGAGAATTCAATGCTAGGTTGAGAGATTGAAAAGATGGCACTGACCAAAGCAGACATGGTTGAGAGGCTTTTCGAGAACCACGGCATTAACAAGCGGGATGCCAAGGAGTTGGTCGATCAGTTTTTCGAAGAGATCAAGGCCGCGCTGGCGCAAGGAAATTCAGTGAAGTTGTCCGGGTTCGGCAATTTCGATCTTCGCGACAAAAATCAGCGGCCGGGCAGAAATCCGAAAACCGGTGAAGAGATTCCGATCACCGCGCGCCGTGTGGTGACGTTCAAGCCGGGACAGAAATTGAAGGTCAGCGTGGAAGCGTATTCGAGACAAAACGCCGAGAACGTTCGGCTAGAAAGCGAAGCGCCGAGTGCGAAAAAATCTCGAGGGTCTTGAGTTTTCTTGACCTGCTTCCTTCGCGGAAATCGTCCCTAATTCGTTTCGAACGAGAGAGCCGAGAATGATCCGAGTCGGCATTGTAGGCGGTACCGGCTATACCGGTGTGGAGTTGCTGCGGATTCTCGCGCTTCATCCTGACGTCGCCATAACCATCGTCACCTCGCGGGCCGATGCCGGAAAACGAGTCGACGAGTTGTATCCGAACCTGCGGGGTTTCGTCGATGCGATCTTCGTCGAGCCCTCGGCGGATGCGCTAGCCGGATGCGACGTGGTGTTTTTTGCGACGCCCAACGGTACTGTGATGCGGACGGCCGAAGCCTTGTTGGCGCGGGGCGTCAAAGTTATCGACCTGTCCGCCGATTTCCGCCTCAAAAACCCGGATGTATGGGCTCATTGGTACGGAGAGCCGCACGTTTCTCCCCAGCTGTTGGAAGAAGCCGTTTACGGGCTGCCCGAAGTGAATCGGGCACTGATTCGGTCGGCGCGGCTGATCGCATGCCCCGGTTGTTATCCGACTTCGGTTCAACTGGCATTATTGCCATTGATTGAGGCGAGGGCGATTCGCTTGGACCGCATCATCGCCGACGTGAAATCGGGTGTTAGCGGCGCCGGGCGCAAAGCAGAAATTCCCATGCTTATGAGCGAAACGGGCGAGAGCCTCAAGGCTTATAGCGTCAAAGGCCATCGTCATTGGCCGGAAATCAAGCAGGGATTGGACCAAGCCGCAGGACAGGACGTGGGCCTCACCTTCGTGCCCCATTTGATCCCCATGATTCGGGGTATTCACGCCACGGTTTATGCCGAACTGAGCGCCGCGCACGGCGACTTGCAGGCGCTATTCGAGGAGCGCTATCGAGCCGAACCTTTCGTCGACGTTCTGCCGGCGGGTTCCCATCCCGACACTCGCAACGTGCGCGGCGTAAACCGATGCCAGATTGCCGTCCATAGGCCTATGGACGGCAATACGGTGGTAATTTTGTCGGTCATAGACAATTTGGTGAAAGGTGCAGCCGGCCAAGCGGTGCAAAACATGAACCTGATGTTTGGCCTGGAGGAAACGAAAGGGCTCAGAAATATCGGGCTTTATCCCTAAAGCGGTTTCAATGGTGACGGGCAGAGACTCAAGTAGACCGTTCGCGTAAACCGTAGCTCTGGTGGTAACGTACCCGTTGGTTCTAGTGCGTCCGTCGGCGGATTTTCCATAAGCCTCGTCGGTACGGGGCGATTTTCCATTACAATACCGGGTCTACCGGAATCTTCGGCCATGTCGACATCACCCCATCCGTCCGTAACCTTAACCACCATCCGCGATTACATCCGTTGGGCCGCCAGCCGTTTCGTGCAAGCGGAGTTGTTTTTCGGCCACGGTACCGCCAGCGCACTGGACGAAGCCGCCGCCTTGGTGCTTCATACCTTGCATATGCCTTACGATCTCCCGGGCGGCTATTTCGCGGCCACGTTGACCATGGACGAGCGCGAGCGTGTCCTCGCACTCATCCAGCGCCGCATCGTCGAGCGCAAGCCTCTGGCGTATCTCATTCACGAGGCTTCTTTTGCCGGTTTGCCCTTCTATGTTGACGAACGGGTACTGGTGCCGCGTTCGCCCATCGCCGAACTGATCGAAAACCATTTCGCTCCCTGGATCGAGGCGGACCGGGTGCACGACGTGCTCGATCTTTGCACCGGCAGCGCGTGCATTGCCATCGCTTGCGCTTACGCCTTTCCGGAGGCACGGGTCGACGCCGTCGATATCTCGTCGGACGCGCTGGAAGTGGCGCGTATCAATATCAAGAAGCACCACCTGGAAGACCGGGTGAACGCCATCAAATCGGACGTTTACTCCGAGTTGGGCGACCGGCGTTACGATCTGATCGTCAGCAATCCTCCTTACGTAAACCTCGACGAGTGGCGCGGCTTGGCGCCGGAATATCACGCCGAGCCGAGGCTGGGCCTGGAAGCGGGCGAAGACGGCCTCGATTGCGTGCGCCGCATCCTCCGGGACGCCCATCGCCACCTTAAACCGGAGGGCGTTCTTGTCGTCGAAGTCGGCAGCAGCGCCGAAGCCCTGGAAACCGCCTACCCGGAAGTTCCCTTCTACTGGCTGGATTTCGAGCGGGGCGGCGAGGGTGTGTTCCTGCTGACTGCCGAACAGGTCGACCGGTGTAACAAGCTTTTTCAGAAGAGTTAGAAGAAGCTGACAAGTCCGCCAGCGCTGGGACAATATTGCAATCTCTCATGGAATCTCTGCTAGCAGCAATCCGAGGCACGACTATTCTTGTCGGGGGCGATGAGTACGCGAACCGTATGCTTCGTTCACTATGCGGTTCCTCGTAACCACAGCCCAGGATTTGTTGCACGTTGACTCAACGTGATCGACCCGTTACTAACGAACAAGATCAAGCAGAGGGAAACAATGAGAGTTCAGTTAAAAGTCGCCGGTATGTCTGTTCTGCTGTTATGGCTGGTGGCCTGTGGCTCTAGCGCGAAACTGCCGAAGCTTCCGACGGAGGCGAAGGTGCTCGCGTTCGGCGACAGCCTGACTTTCGGAACCGGCGCCGGTTCCGAGCAGAGTTATCCATCCGTATTGCAAGGCTTGATCGGGCGAGAGGTCATCAACGCCGGCGTGCCGGGCGAAACCAGTGCGGAAGGTCTGGAGCGCCTGCCGGCACTGCTGGACGAGCATCAGCCCACGCTGTTGATTCTATGCCACGGCGGTAACGATTTTCTGCGCAACTTGGGCGAGCAGCAGGCGGCCGACAACGTCCGGGCCATGGTCAAATTGGCCAGGGACCGCGGCATCAGCGTGGTTTTGATCGCCGTGCCCAAGTTCGGGCTGATGTTCTCGCCGCCCGAGTTTTATGCAAAGATCGCCGAAGAGTTCGCGATTCCCTTCGAAACCGGGACGCTGAGCAAAATCATCCGGGACAATTCGCTCAAATCCGATGGGGTACACCCGAATGGGCCGGGCTATCGGATGCTGGCCGAGGCAGTGGCGGATCGGCTCAAGGTGGCGGGGGCGATTTGAACCTTAATAGCTCCGTCGTTTAGGAACGTTTGAAATCTTTACCATGTCCGGAAACACCCTAGGCAAACTCTTTACCGTCACTTCCTTCGGCGAGAGCCACGGTCCCGCCATCGGCTGCATCGTGGACGGCTGCCCGCCGGGCCTGGAGTTGTCCGAGGCCGACATTCAGGGGGAGCTGGAACGGCGGCGCCCCGGCAAATCCCGGCATACCACGCAACGCCGCGAGCCCGACGAAGTGAAGATTTTGTCCGGGGTGTTCGACGGGCGTACCACGGGCACCCCGATCGGTTTGCTGATCGAAAACGTGGATCAGCGTTCCAAGGATTACTCCACGATCGCCGACTCCTTTCGGCCGGGTCATGCCGATTACACCTACCATATGAAATACGGCTTCCGGGATTACCGCGGCGGCGGGCGCTCGTCCGCTCGCGAAACCGCCATGCGGGTGGCTGCCGGCGCCATCGCCAAGAAATATCTGAAAGAACGGGTCGGCGTGACGATCCGCGCTTATCTGGCCCAACTCGGCCCGATCAAGATCGATCGGGTGGTTTGGGAGGAGGTGGACAACAACCCGTTCTTCTGCCCAGACCCCGAGAAGGTCGCGGAACTGGAAGCCTATATGGACGCTCTGCGCAAAGAAGGGGAGTCCATCGGCGCGCGCATCAACGTCGTCGCGACCGGCGTGCCGCCGGGCTGGGGCGAACCGATTTTCGACCGGCTGGATGCCGAGCTGGCTTATGCCTTGATGAGCATCAACGCCGTCAAAGGGGTGGAGATCGGCGACGGTTTCGCCTGCGTCGAGGCGAAAGGCACCGAGTTCCGCGACGAGATGAGTCCGCAAGGTTTCCTGAGCAATCATGCCGGCGGAGTATTGGGCGGCATTTCCTCGGGACAGGATATCGTTGCCAGCATCGCACTGAAGCCGACCTCCAGCTTGCGCCTGCCGGGCCGTTCCGTGAACGTCAGGGGCGAGCCCGTGGAGGTGATCACCACGGGTCGGCACGACCCCTGCGTCGGCATCCGGGCCACCCCCATCGCCGAAGCGATGACGGCCCTAGTGCTGATGGATCATTACCTGCGGCATCGCGCCCAGAATCCGGACGTGAAGACGGAATTGGCGCCGATTCCATCCAGGGCTCCGTAGCCCCGAACGATCTTCCGCCAGCCATGCTCTCGGCGCGTAAAGTGCCTTACGGCCGGTTGTCCGGCTTTTATTTTTTCTATTTCGCGGCGCTGGGCGCCTTTTTGCCGTACTGGGCGCTTTATCTCCAGGACACGGGATTCTCTGCGGCGGAGATCGGCCAGTTGATCGCCATTACCGCTGCGACCCGAGTCGTCGCGCCGAATCTTTGGGGGTGGCTGGCGGATCGAACGGGGCGGACCCTGTCCGTCGTCCGGCTCGCCGGATTTTTCACCCTAGTCGCTTTCAGCCTGGTTTTAAGACTGCAAGGATTCGCAGGATTCGCCCTGGTCATGCTGGTATTCAGTTTCTTCTGGAATGCCATGCTGCCGCTTTTCGAAACCGTCACGCTCAATCACCTGCGCCATGATACGTATCGCTACAGTTGGGTGCGGGTATGGGGCTCGATTGGCTTCATCGCGGCGGTCGTGTCGATCGGCAAGGCTTTGGAGCGCGTCCTTTCGATCGGTTGTCTACCGCAGTTGATCGTGCTGCTGTTCGGCGGGCTGTGGCTGGTCAGCCTGGCTGTGCCGAGAGGTCCGAAGGAAATTCATGGCCCGGAACCGAGCTCTTTGTCGAATATCTTGAAGCGTGGCGACGTCATTGCTTTTTTCCTGGCGTGCATGCTGCAACAACTCGCACACGGTCCTTACTACGTCTTTTTCTCGGTATATCTTCGGGATCACGGCTTCAGCAGCGGCGAGACCGGTCAGTTATGGGCACTCGGCGTCCTGGCGGAAATCGTGCTGTTCGCGTTCTTGCACCGTTTACTGGCGCGCTACAGTCTGCGCCGGATCTTTCTGGCGAGCTTCGCCCTGAGCGTTGTGCGCTGGCTATTGATTGCCTGGGGTGTCGATAGCCTTGCGGCGATTTTCTCCGGCCAACTGCTTCACGCGGCGAGTTTCGGCTCGGCCCACGTGGCCGCCATCCATCTGGTGCATCGCCATTTCCGCGGTCCGCATCACGGCAAAGGACAAGCCCTTTACAGTGCCCTCAGTTTCGGTTTGGGCGGCGCGCTGGGTAGTCTATACAGCGGATACTTCTGGACGGCGTGGGGGCCTCACTGGGTTTATACGGCGGCGGCGGGCTCCAGCTTATTGGCCTTACTGGTCGCCTGGCCGTCCGTTGGGAAACGGGATGTGGATTGACCGTTCTGCCGTCGGTATTGAAAGATGTGGGTGTGGCATTGAATATGAGACGAAACAGGAGCCATGGGCATGAGTAACTCCCTGAGAGATCAGCTTCTAAAGGCGGGCTTGGTCAACGACAAGCAGGTCAAACAGGCCAGCAAGGAAGTACGAAAACAGGAAAAGCAGAATCGCCACGGAAATGCCGCCGCAAAGGACGAGAGCAAGCGCGCGGCTCAGGACGCTATGGCGGCAAAAGTCGAGCGTGACCGCCAGCTCAATCTGGAAAAAGCCAAAGAAGCGGAAAGAAAAGCGCTTGCCGCGCAAATCAAGCAGCTGATCGAGATGAACCGCGTCTCGCCGGGGGAGGACGAGATCGCTTACCGGTTCGCGCACGACAACAAGGTCAAAACCCTCTATGTGTCCAAAACGGTACATCAAAGTCTTGTGGCGGGCAGGCTTGCAATAGCCAGCCTGGAGTCTCGGTATGAGATCGTCCCGCTGCCGGTGGCCGAAAAAATCAAGCAGCGGGATGAAACCCGAATCGTTCTGCTCAATCAGCCCGATCAAGCGCAAGATGCCGACGACGAATATGCCGATTACAAGATCCCCGACGATTTGATGTGGTAGGCGCGTCTGGCGACGTGTGATCAGTTGTAGGTCGGGAATCCCACCCCAATCGCAAACGGACGCTCCGGCAGCGCCAGGACGTCGGTTCTCAACACAGCGGGTTGTCGGCAAGGGATTGCCGACCTACAACGATGCGCCTGGGCGGCCGAGTAGGTCGGGAATCCTTTCCCGACGTTTACAGATCGGCCAGAGGTTTTGTTGGCAAAGGATGGCCGACTTACGGGCAGCCTGGGGGACCGTACCAAACCGGAAAATGGTCTAGATCATTCCCAGCTGAAGTTTCGCCACCTCGGACATCATGTCGCGCGACCAGGGCGGATCGAAGACCACTTCGACGTTCACCCTGTTCACGCCCGGGAGATTTCTTACCGCCGCTTCGGCGTCGTATTGCAGGACAGGGCCCATGCCGCAGCCGGGTGCGGTCAGGGTCATGATGATGTCGACATCGTTCTTGCCCTCTTCGACGGGAGTCACCTTGCAGTGGTAGACCAGCCCCAAGTCGACGATGTTGACCGGTATTTCCGGGTCGAAAATGGTCCTCAGCACTTCCCAAACGTTTTTTTCGACGGATTCGGGATCCGTGCCGCTCACGAGATTGCCCATGATCGGCGGTTCTTTCCCGAGGGCATCGGCGTCGTTTCCGGCGATGCGCACCATCTGGCCCATTTCGGTGACCACGGTGAAGTTGCCGCCCAAAGACTGATACAGACTTACTACGTGGCCTTTCGGCAGTGAACCGGGGGTGCCGTCGGGGATCTGGACGACGTTGACATCCCGCTGAAGGACGATGCTTTCGCGACCGTAACCGTACATAAGTGTTATGCGTTGTTAATCAGATAAGCGTTTGAAGGTGTTTCGTTTGGACTCAGCAGGCGGGCGATTTGCTCCGCATGGATGTCCGGCAAAGGCAGCCCCGCCGGGTTCTCGGCCGGATAGGCGCGCCGGCGAAGCGGGGACTGCATGGGACCCGGCGAATACAGGTGAACGCGAACCTTGCGGCTTTCCAGCTCGTCCGAAAGGATTCGCCCGAAGCCTTCCAGGCCGATCTTGGCCACCCCGTAAGCACCCCAATAGGCTTTTCCGGTTCGGGCCACCGAGTCGGTGATGAATACGATGCCCGAATCGGGAGATTTCGCTATCAATGGCAGGAGTTCCCGGGTCAGCAGGAACGGCGCGGTCAGGTTGACGTGAAGCAGACGTTGCCACAGTCCACCGCTGATATCGCTTACCGGTCCGAGTGCGCCGAGCTCGGCAGCGCAATGCACCAGTCCGTGCAGCGCGCCGAATTCCCGCTCGACCGAGGCTGCGAGATCGCGGTAATCGTCCTCGGTAGCGCCGGCCAAATCGAGTGGATAAATCGCCGGTTGCGGTCCTCCGGCAGCTACGATGGCGTCGTAGACCTTCTCCAGCTTCGGTATGGTCTTTCCGAGCAGGATGACCGTCGCGCCCTCGGCGGCGCAAGTCTTCGAAACCGCCGAGCCGAGCCCGCCGCCGGCACCGGTAACGAGAATGACGCGGTCAGCAAGCATCGAGCCGCTCATGACAGCGCTCCGTCCAGCCAGGGCAGCAGATCCCGAGGTGTCGCAAGGAGGCCGTCGGCGCCCCAGTCATGAGGCGCATGCTCCGCCGCGATATAACCGTACAGCGCCGTGAGGGTCGTCATGCCGGCTCGGCGGCCGGCTTCCACGTCGCCGGGAGCATCGCCGATGTAGACGCACTCTTCCGGGGGGTGATTCAAACGCCGGCTGGCTTCCAGAAGGGGAAGGGGATGCGGCTTTTTTTCGGCGGTGGTGTCGCCACTGATGACGCATCCGGCACGGTCGGCCAGATTTAGTTTTTTCAGCAAGGGATCGGTGAACCTGCTCATCTTGTTGGTGACGATGCCCCAGGGAATGCCGCGCCGTTCGAGCTCGCCGAGCACGGATTCGGTACCGTCGAAGAAGCGGGTGCGGTCGGCGACATGGGCGTGGTAAAGCTCCAGCATCCGTTGCAGCACTCGGCCGAAGAGCGCCGGCTCGTAATCCCCGTTGAACGCGCAGCGCAGCATGACGGTGGCGCCGCCCGAGATGCAGGGCTTGAGTTCGTCCACGGAACGCGGCGGAATATCGGCCTCGGCGAGCGCGGCGTTGGCGGCAAAGACCAGATCGGGCGCGGTGTCGAGCAGAGTTCCGTCCAGATCGAACAGCACGGCGGAAACCGTCGGGTTTGCTGCCATGCGTTTATTCCTCGGGTCTGGCGAATGCCGCCAGGTAATTGACATCCAAATCGCGGCTCAGGGTGAACTGCCCGGTGATCGGGTTGTAGGCGATGCCCTCCATGCCGAGAAGCTCGAGTCCCGATTCCCGCGCCCATCGGCTGAGCTCGGACGGTTTGATGAAGGTCGCGTAGTCGTGGGTTCCCTTGGGAATCATGTTCAAGAGGTATTCTGCACCGACGATCGCGAGGAGATAGGCTTTGAGCTTCCGGTTCAGCGTCGAGAAAAAGACTCGGCCGCCCGGCTTGACCAGTTTGGCGCAGGCTCTGACTACCGAAGCGGGGTCCGGCACGTGTTCCAGCATTTCCATGCAGGTCACGATGTCGAAGCTGCCGGATTCCGCCTCGGCAAGCGCTTCGGCGCTGATCCGCCGGTAATCCACGCCGATCCCCGATTCGTCCGCATGGGATTTCGCGACGTCCAAAAGCTCTTCGGCTAGGTCGATACCGACTACCTGGGCGCCGGCCCGCGCCAGTCCTTCGCTCAGTATTCCACCGCCGCAGCCGACATCGACGACACGCCTGCCTTCGAGTTCCGCGAAGGAGCGAATGAACTGAATGCGCAAAGGGTTGACCGCATGCAAGGTCTTGAATTCCCCGTCGAGGTCCCACCAGCGATCGGCCAGCACGCCGAATTTGTGGATTTCGTGTTCGTGGACGTTTTCGGTGCTCGTCATGGCCGTTCCTGTACGCTGATTAATTTCTCCCGCCAGGCGGCGGCTTTCTGGAAAAGTTCTTCGGTGTTCAGAGTCGTGAGCTCGCGGTTTTTCAGAAGCTGGCGTCCCGCCACCCAGACGTCAGTGATCTGATGGCGTCCGGCCGCATAGACGACATTCGAAATCGGGTCGTACAAGGGTTGGGTTTCGAGTTCGTCGAGACGGATAGCCGTGACATCGGCAGACTTTCCGATTTCCAGCGAACCGATCTCCGCCTCGAGTCCCAAGGCCTTGGCCCCGTTGAGCGTTGCCATCCGCAACGCGGTATGGGCCGGAACCGCGGCGGCATCGCCCGATACCGCCTTGGCGAGCAAGGCCGCGGCGCGCATTTCGCCCATCAGGTCGAGATCGTTGTTGCTGGCCGCGCCGTCCGTGCCGATGGCGACATTGATACCCGCCTTGATGAGCTTCGCGACGGGACAAAAGCCGCTGGCGAGCTTCAGATTCGATTCGGGACAGTGCACGACGCTGCCGCCGGATTCGGCGAACTGGCCGATTTCTTCATCCGTGAGCTGGGTCATATGTACCGCAACGAAGGACGGACCCAAAAGATCCAATTGTTGAAGCCGCTTCATGGGGCGCATGCCGTAACGCTGGCGGCCCTGATCGATTTCGTCCCGAGTTTCGTGCAGATGCATGTGGATCGGACGGTCGAGTTCCGCAGCGAGGGTGCGAACCTTCAGCAAGGGCTCGTCCGAAACGGAATAGGGCGCATGCGGCGCGAACGCCGTGGTGATCAAAGGGTTGTGGCGAAGTTCGTCGTACAGCGCCAGTCCCTTGGATAAATACTCGTCGGGGCCGCTCGCCCATGCGCTCGGAAAATCGATAAGGATCAGGCCGACCACGGCGCGCATGCCGCAACGTGCCGCCTGGCGGGCAGTAACCTCGGGAAAAAAATACATGTCGTTGAAGCAGGTGACGCCCCCGCGAATCATTTCCGCCATCGCCAGATCGGTGCCGTCGCGCACGAAGTTCTCGCCGACCCATTTCTGTTCCAAGGGCCAAATATGGTCGAGCAGCCATTCCATCAGCGGACGGTCGTCGGCCACGCCGCGCAACAAGGTCATGGCGGCATGGGTATGGGCGTTGACGAAGCCCGGGATCAGAGCATGACGATCGAACGACTCCACCGACGCGGCTTGGTATTTAAGTTCGGCCTCGGAAATCGGCAGGATGTCCACGATCCGCCCGCCGTCTATGGCGAGAGCATGATGTTCCAGAACAATACGATCGGGCTCCACCGGGATGATCCAGCGCGCCTTTAGCAGAGTGTCGATTTGCATTCGATAACCTAGTGTTTCACTAAACTTTATCATGGGGCGTCCGGCTTGTGCATCCTGCGCCGAGCGAGAGGCATTTTAACCGATGCGGGAAAGCGCCTTACAATTCGCGTTTTTGGCAGTGTGACATGACGAAGCATCGACCGAAGGTCAGCCGGCGCATGAGCGCCGTGCAAGCCCCCATCATTCCGGTAATTGCCGAGTTGATCCGAAGCCATCCCGGAACGATTTCGCTGGGGCAGGGCGTGGTGTTCTACGGTCCGCCAGCGGCTGCCCACGAAGCGATCCGCGGTTTCTTCGCGAAACCGGAAAATCAGAAGTACGGCCCCGTCCAGGGCATGTCTCGGCTGCTCGAGTTGATCGAGCGAAAACTGGCGGCAGAGAACGGTATCCGCGTTGGCGCAGAGCGACGCATCGTAGTAACGGCCGGCGGAAACATGGGTTTTCTCAATGCTCTGTTCGCCATCGCCGATCCGGGCGACGAAATCATCCTGCCGCTTCCGTACTATTTCAACCAGGAAATGGCGATCCGGATGCTCAACTGCACGCCGGTGTTCGTGCCGACGGACGAGAACTATCAACTTCGGACCGATCTCATCCGGGCCGCCGTTAACGATCGGACCCGGGCAATCGTCACCATCTCGCCGAACAATCCCAGCGGAGCGGTTTATTCGGAAGACGCCTTGCGGGCGGTCAACGCGATTTGCCGAGAACACGGGATATACCATATCAGCGACGAGGCTTACGAATATTTCACCTACGGCGCGAAGCATTTTTCGCCGGCCTCCGTGCAAAATTCCGAGCCGCACACCATATCGCTGTTCTCGCTTTCCAAGGCTTACGGTTTCGCGAGCTGGCGCATTGGTTACATGGTGATTCCGGAGCATTTGTACGAGGCGGTGCTGAAAGCCCAGGACACCAATCTCATCTGCGCGCCCTCGATTTCGCAGCACGCAGCGGTCGGAGCGCTCGAGACAGGTTCCGGCTATTGCCGCGAGAAACTGGAGACCATCGGCCGGGTTCGCGAGATCGTTTTGGACGGACTGCGGAATCTGGCCGATATCTGCCGGGTTCCGGAAGCCCAGGGCGCTTTCTATCTTCTGCTAAAGCTCGATACCGAGCTCGACTCAATGATGGTCGCGGAACGCCTGATCCGTGAGCACAAGGTGGCCGTCATTCCGGGCAAGGCTTTCGGGCTGGAAACGGGCTGTTATCTGCGGGTTGCCTACGGTGCTCTGGAGCCCGAGACGGCCGCCGAGGGAACTCGGCGGCTCGTGGGGGGATTGCGCGCCGTTGTCGATGCGTGAGTCTGGGTGAGCAGCATCTGGGCTAGACGATGCCGGATTCGAAGTTCATTCGGCAATCGGGGCGGCTTAGGAACCATGCGGCGAAATGATCGGGCGGCACGGGTTTGGAAATGTGGTAACCCTGCACCTCGGCACAATCGTTCGCCGCAACCAAGGCCAACTCTGAGTTGGTTTCGATGCCTTCGGCGATGATTTCCAGCCCCAGATTTTTTCCGAGCGCCACGATGGCGCGCACGATGGCAAGGTTCGCCGGAACCTTGTCGATATTGCGGATGAACGACTGGTCGATCTTGAGTCGATCCAGAGGAAACTCCCGCAAGTAACTAAGACTCGAATACCCCGTACCGAAATCGTCGATGGCAAGCCTCACTCCCAACTGCCTGAGTTGGGCCAGAGAATCGATCGTAGTTGGCGCATCGCCCATGACCACGCCTTCGGTAAGTTCAAGTTCGAGGTATTCGGGCTTGATGCCGCTCTCCTCGATGATGCCTTTCACCAGGCCATGAAAATCCCTCTGGCGGAACTGCACGGCCGAAATGTTAACCGCTATGCGGATTGGGGGCAGTCCCTCGCCTTGCCAGGCCATATGCTGTCGGCACGCTTCACGCAGTACCCATTCGCCGATGGGGACAATGAGTCCGGTTTCCTCGGCAATCGGGATGAATTTGGCTGGGGAGACCAGCCCTAACCGCGGGTGATGCCAGCGGAGGAGGACTTCCACCCCCAAGACTTCGCCCGTGACTGCATTGCATTGAGGCTGGTAATGGAGTCTGAATTCCTTGTCGTCGAGTGCCGTACGTAGCCCTTTTTCGATGGTCAACCGTTCCAGCACCCCGTTCTCCATGTGCTCGTCATAAACAAGGCACTGTCCTCCGTAGTTTTCCTTCGCCTTATACATGGCGGCATCCGACTTGCGCATCAATCCGTCGGTAGTTAGATCATGGTCGGGGAAAAGCGAGACGCCGATGCTAGAAGTGATATGCAAGTCATTGGTCAATACGGAAAAAGGCCTGGCCAAGGCAGCCGTTATCGATTCGGCCACCAAGACGGCATCGGAGGCGTTGTGAAGGTTCTCGAGGATGACGGTGAATTCGTCGCCGCTCAGCCGGGCCACTGTGTCGCTTTTTCTGACGCAGGCAACGAGCCGTTCGGCCACGCCCTTTAACAGCAAGTCTCCGCTGGCGTGTCCGAAGGTGTCATTGATGAATTTGAACCGGTCCAGATCGATGAAGAGCAGCGCAACCTTGCTGCCGTGTCTTTGCGCATTGAGACATGCCCGTTGCAGTCGATCTTCGAAGAGCAAGCGATTCGGAAGTCCGGTGAGTTGATCGAAGTGGGCGAGATAATAGAGGTGAGCCTGTTTTCTTCGAGTAATCTCGTCGAGCAGGTCGTGTCCGGTGCCCATGCCGGCATAGATGCCGTTTTTGGTAACGATATAGCCGTTAACCATGTGCCGCATTCCAGCGTCGACGATGATGCTGGCCAGATCGTCGATGCCAGTATGCGCTTCGACGACGATGGGGCTGGGGTCCATGAACTCGTCGATCGTTTTCTTGTAGTTCAGGTCGCGTGCAAAGGGCTGAATAAAGATTTCGACCAGGGAATGGCGATCGACGATGCCGATCGGCACGAGGTTTTCGTCCGTTATGGCAGCCGAATAAAGCTCCTGATCCTTGATGAACAAGCTCAAAACATCAAGGCAGCCGGTATTCCGCGAAAGAGGAGGTACGTATTTCAAGAGGCGCGCCACCGTCCCTTGGTGAATGACCTCAGAGACGTCCATGTCCGGAAATTTCTGCTCCAAATATTTGTGTACTGCCGGAAAGGGATGCATTGGACGCATGGGATTGTCTCGCTGAAGATGGATGCAAGATGGCTTCGGATCTCAGTTGCCCCGAGAAGCTGCCAAAGGCTTACAACTTTGGAGCATTCTGGGTGGCGACTCCGAAGCTGAGCATCCGTCGGAAGTTTTAGACCTTGAACAACGCCGTCACGCGGTTCATCGAATCGGCGGTCAGCGACAAATCGCGGGCGGCCTGGGCGGACCGGGTCGCGCCCTCCGCGGTCGAATTGCAGATGCGTCCGATGGCAACGATGTTGCGATTGATGTCGCCCACGACCGCCGTTTGCTGCTCGGCGGCGCTTGCGACTTGCGTGTTCATGTCGGTGAGCTGGCCGATCATCTGGGTGATGCGCGCAAGGGCTTCGCCCGCTTTGCCGGCCTCGGTTATGGTCGCTTTCATTTGATTGCGGCCGTCTTCCATAGCTTGGACCGCGGATTTCGCTTCCGCTTGAAGCTGTTCGATAGTGGCTTGAATCTCGGCGGTCGATTGCTGGGTCTTGCTCGCCAGACTGCGGACTTCTTCGGCGACGACCGCGAAGCCGCGTCCCGATTCGCCGGCCCGCGCGGCCTCGATGGCGGCGTTCAAGGCCAGCAAGTTGGTTTGATCGGCGATATTGCGTATCACATCCAAGACAGCGCCGATGCGTTCGGTCTGCTTTTCCAGAATGCCGACGACCTCGGTGGCTTTGCCCATATCGATCGCCAAGACGTCGATAGCTTCCGTTGCCTTGTCTACGATCCGTTTGGCGTTCTGCGTTTCCCGATTAGTCGCCTGAACCGCTTCGGCTGTGGCATGTGCCGTACGGGCAACGTCTTGAATCGCGACCGTCATCTGCTCCACGGCCGCAACCAGTTGGTGTATTCCGTTTTGCTGCTGCTGGACGCCCTGACTTGCGGAATCGCTGACGTTCAGCAAGTGTTTTGATTCCTGGTTGATCCTTTCGCTGCAGGCCAGCAGCTGATGCAAGGTGTCCTGGAGCTTGGCGGCGAAGCGGTTGAAGCTGCCGGCAATCGACGCGACTTCGTTGCGGCCTTGATCGTTCAGGCGAATCGTCAAGTCGCTGGTACCTTGGCTGATGGTCGAGAAATGGTCGGCGACCGTCCGTAGGGGAAGATAAACACCTTGGTACAGGTAAACACAGGAAAGCATTGATAAGGTCAAGGTCACGAGTCCGAAGGAGAGTAGCATCGCCAGCGTTTTTTCCTTGGAACGGTCGGCTTCGGCACTGGCCTCGTCGGCGGTATTTTCGATCATGCTGGACAAGGACGAGAGCTTGGTCTCGATGTCCCGGAACGTGCCCAGGAAATCGGGAGGAAGATCACGGGACGTTTCTCCGTCCGACAAGGCCCTCGAAACCAGTACATTGGCGTCGAACTCGTAGATCTCGATCAGCGGCTTGACCGCGTCCAGTTCGTGCAATGCCGCTTCGGGAAGATTGTAGGTGCTGAGCGATGAGATGGATTGCCGCAGTCGTTCGCTGGTGTCCCGCAACACGCCTCGAATTTCCTCACGTTCTTCCGAAGCAGCGTCCGGGTGCAGCAACAACGCGCGGCTGACTGCGCCGAACAAGCCGTGATGCAACCGATCCGCTTCGGCGCTGCTTTTCAGCGCTTGAACTTTCAAGTGCAACTTGGTGACGCTTTCGGACTGCGCAAACAGCCCCCAGCAGGCGAGCCCGGTAATCAGACCGACACAGGAAAAGCCAATTACGGCAGAGAGAAAAATTTTTTGTTTGAAAGTCATGAGTGAGACGTCTGCTTGAAACAGTGTTGCTAGAGCTAAGAATTTTGTGACGAAGATGTCACAGAAATATGACAGTTTTGAGGACAAGGCCGAGCACAGCGTTCTGATCATGTTGATTGCAAATTTTGTCAGGTGCCGATGGGTTGTATGACCGCTAGAAAATGAGCGCCGGACTCGAACATAGTGGAAAGCTTTCAGGAACAGGCATATCTGAAATTCACGCTTTGGCTGGATTTGGCTTTATCCTATGGCGCATTTTGACGACGTTTGCCTCGGCTATTTCGGAAAAGAGCGCAAGAAATGAGAGAACAGGGTTCGAGTATTCAAAAATTGGCGATTTGGTTCTTGGTGGCTCTGATCGGAGCGGCGGCGTTCGGCGGGATCGCCTTGAATCGGGGGGAGAGCGTCAACAGCCTTTGGTTCGTGACCGCGGCGGTTTGCGTCTACGCTCTGGGCTACCGTTTCTACAGCGCCTTCGTTGCGGCCAAGGTTCTGGGTCTGGACGGCACGCGGGCGACGCCGGCTGAGCGTTTCAACGACGGGCGCGATTTCGTGCCGACCAATCGCTGGGTCGTATTCGGCCATCATTTTGCCGCCATCGCCGGCCCAGGACCTTTGATCGGTCCGACCCTCGCGGCGCAGTTCGGCTATCTGCCCGGCACCTTGTGGATACTGATCGGAGCCGTCATCGGCGGCTGCGTGCAGGACTTCGTGATCCTGTTCTGTTCGATCCGGCGCGACGGGCGCTCCTTAGGCCAGATGGCGCGCGACGAGCTCGGTCCCATCGGCGGTAACGCGGCGTTGCTGGGCGTCATGTGCATCATGATCATCCTTATCGCGGTGCTGGGCCTGGTGGTGGTGAATGCCATGAAACACAGTCCCTGGGCTACATCCACGGTGGCGGCAACCATTCCCATCGCCATGGTGGTCGGTATCTACATGCGGCATCTCAGGCCGGGACGAGTGATCGAAGCGACGGTGCTTGGCGTTAGCCTGCTGCTGCTGGTGGTTTGGGGCGGCGGCGCCATCGACGAGGTGGCGGGCCTCCGTGGCTGGTTCGACTACGAGGGACCGCAGTTGGCGCTCATGGTTATCGCTTACGGCTTTGCAGCGGCCGTGCTGCCGGTATGGCTGCTTCTGGCTCCGCGCGATTACCTGTCCACATTCATGAAACTGGGAACGATAGCAGCCTTGGCGGTGGCCATCGTCATCCTTCACCCTGAAGTGAAGATGCCGGCCCTGACCCGGTTCGTCGACGGCAGCGGACCCATTTTCGGCGGCAAGCTGTTTCCGTTCGTCTTTATCACCATCGCCTGCGGCGCCATCTCCGGCTTCCATTCCCTGATTTCGTCGGGGACTACGCCCAAGCTTTTGGCCAATGAAGCCGACGCCCGATTCATCGGCTACGGCGCGATGATGATGGAGTCGTTCGTAGCCATCATGGCCATGGTGGCGGCGACCGTCCTTGATCCGGGTGTTTATTTCGCCATCAACAGCCCCGCGGGCGTGGTGGGCAAAGATGCGGCGGAAGCGGTAGCGAAGATTTCCGCCTGGGGATTTCCGGTAACCGTCGGGCAGATGTATGCGCTGGCTCAGCAAATGGGCGAATCTACCCTGTTCGCCCGCACCGGCGGAGCGCCATCGCTGGCGGTGGGTATGGCATCTCTTTTTGCCAGCGCTTTCGGGCAGGGCTTGCTCTCGCTCTGGTATCACTTCGCCATCATGTTCGAAGCGCTGTTCATTTTGACCACCCTGGATGCCGGTACCCGCGTTGCCCGCTTCATGCTACAGGACGTGTTGGGTAACTGGATGCCCGCGCTTGGGCGGACCTCCTGGTATCCCGGCGTGATTCTGACGTCCGGATTAGTGGTGGCCGGCTGGGGGTATCTCCTCTACATCGGCACCATAGATCCCTTGGGCGGTATCAACAGCCTGTGGCCTTTGTTCGGTATCGCCAACCAGATGCTGGCGGGAATTGCTCTCTGCGTGGCCACCACCATCCTGGTCAAAACGGGGAAGCTTCGTTTCGCTTGGGTAACCGGCGTGCCGCTCGCGTGGCTTCTGATCATCACCACTTCGGCGGCATGGGAAAAGCTGTTCAGCCCGGAGCTTCGCATCGGGTTTCTGGCGCATGCACGGGATTTAAGCGACAAGCTGGCGGCGGGGCTGCTGCCCGAGGATCAAGCCGCCAAGGCGTCACAGCTCATCTTCAACGATTATCTCGACGCCGGGTTGACTGCGCTGTTCCTGGCCGTTTCCTGGATCCTGGCCGGTGACACCTTGCGGGTGTGCGGGCTGATTCTGGCCCGGAAACCCCATCCGCCGCTCAGCGAATCGCCTCACATACCGAGCCGGCTGATCGAGGATTGGGTGAGGGATTGATACTCGGTCTGCCGGGAAGGATTAGAGCGCACCCCCGGGTTCTGCGGCATCTTTTTATTCCGAAATGGTTTAATGAAATGAATTAATATTCTTTATCGTTATTCATGCATTTTTGATATATTTTTTCCCAATGTATTCAAGCCATGCCGACAGGGTGGCCGAAAGCCAGTGCGTCCGTGCGGGTCACTGGCTTTCGTTTGTCTTGTAGGGCGTTGGATCCTCAGGTTTCCTGTGGCATGGCGTTTAGTGGCGATTCGAATCCGACCGCGATGCGGCAAGGCCGCCGGCTTTAGGTCCATGATCGTGGCGTAGCAGGCCATGTGGACCGGTCTAATCGCCAGTTCGGCAGCAACTTCTTCAAGAGACTATTCAGTGAGCACACTCAGCGGCCCCTTGAACCCACAACAATGGGATATCTTGAGACGCTTGGCAGAAGGGCTTTCCCACGAGCAGAGAGTTTGGGCCAGCGGTTATCTGGCGGGATTCGGCGATGCCGAGCAGAAACGCATTCCATCACCTCCGCTTCGATCTTCGGAGGCGTCCGCGGGGGTAACCGTGCTTTTCGGCTCGCAAACCGGAAACGCCGAAAAGATCGCCAAAGCGCTGCATGCTCGATTGCAGCAAAGCGGCATCGCGGCGCGGCTGGAGGACATGGGCAGCTACCAGAGCGCCCAACTCAGACGCGACCGTTGCCTCCTCGTGATCGCGAGCACCCACGGCGAGGGCGAGCCGCCGGACAATGCCCGCCCGTTTTATGAGTTCCTGCACGGGAAGAAAGCACCCAAGCTGGAGGGTTTGCGGTTTTCCGTCCTGGCCCTTGGCGATACCAGCTACGAATATTTCTGCAAAACCGGGCGCGATTTCGACAGCCGGTTGGAAGACTTGGGCGCGACCCGCCTTCATCCCCGTGCGGATTGCGACGTCGATTACGAGGAAACGGCGGAAGGCTGGATGGAGGGCGTACTGGCGGCCTTGGCCCGATCTCGGGAGCCGCGGGTGGAGGTATCGACCCCGGCCGCGTCGGATCAGGTATCCGCGTACTCTAAGAAACAGCCGTTCCCGGCTACCCTGCTGGAAAACGTCCGATTGACGGGACGAGGCTCCACCAAGGACGTGCGGCATATCGAACTTTCCATCGAGGGCTCCGGATTGCGCTACGAGCCGGGCGATGCTCTGGGCGTGGTTCCCTCGAACCGGCCGGAGCGGGCGGCCGATCTTATGGAGAGCATCGGGCTCGATCCAAGCGCAGCCGTTTCCGGCTCCGACGGCGTCGAAACCACGTTGGAAGATGCGCTTCTGCATCATTTTGAAATTACGACGCTTACCCGTCCGTTTTTGGAGAAGTATGCAGAGCTGTCCGGTTCCGCCGAATTGGCCGAATTGCTCAAGGACGAAAACCGGTCGCGTTTTCGGGATTTTCTCGGCGGTCGGGAAATCATCGATGTGGTGCGGCGCTATCCGGTGCCCGGCATCAGCGCCGATCGGTTCGTCACCATGCTGCGCAAACTTCCGCCCCGGCTTTATTCCATCGCATCGAGCCTTAATGCCAATCCCGACGAAGTGCATCTCACCGTCGGTGTCGTGCGCTACGAAAGTCACGGGATGGAGCGTCATGGCGTCGCGTCGACATTTCTCGCCGATCGGGTGGCCGAGGAGAGGCAGGTGCCGGTATACGTCGATAGCAACACCAATTTCCGGCTGCCCGAGGACCCTGGCGCTCCGATCATCATGGTCGGACCGGGAACGGGCGTGGCGCCTTTTCGCGCCTTTCTGGCGGAGCGCGAGATCGCGGGGGCCAGGGGCAAGAGCTGGCTGTTTTTCGGCGACCGAAATTTCCACACCGATTTTCTGTATCAGCGGGAGTGGTTAGCTCATCGGAGGAACGGTCTCTTGAGCCGGATCGATGTGGCGTTTTCGCGTGATGACGACAATAAGGTCTATGTGCAGCACAGGATGCTCGAACAAAGCCGTCAGCTGTATGCGTGGCTGGAAGAGGGGGCGTATTTCTATGTCTGCGGCGACGCTAAGCGTATGGCCCCCGACGTTCACGAGGCTTTGATCGCCGTCGTGGCAAAAGAAGGGGGCATCGACCGTGAACGGGCCGAGCAATATGTCCGGAACTTGCAGTCCTCGAAGCGCTACCAGCGTGACGTGTATTGAGGAGGTGATGATGGAAGAACGCATGCAAGCCAGCGAAGACGAAGACCTCAAGGCGCGCAGCCTCTATTTGCGGGGAACAATCGAGGAAAGCCTGGCCGATCGGGCGACCGGCGCCGTATCCCCGGAAGACGCCAAGCTGCTCAAGTTCCACGGCACCTATCAGCAGGACGACCGGGATCTCCGCAACGAGCGCCAGCGGCAGAAGCTGGAGCCGGCCTACGGCTTC
The DNA here is from genome assembly GCF_002005105.1 of Methylocaldum sp. 14B. Classification (GTDB taxonomy): domain Bacteria; phylum Pseudomonadota; class Gammaproteobacteria; order Methylococcales; family Methylococcaceae; genus Methylocaldum. The sequence continues at coordinate 44,291 of NZ_MSCV01000024.1, forward strand.
ATGGTCCGGGTGCGGATGCCGGGCGGCGTCTGCACGCCTCGGCAATGGCTGCAACTGGACGAACTGGCGCGCCGTTACGGCTACGGTTCGCTGCGCATCACGACCCGCCAGACCTTCCAGTTTCATGGCGTCTTGAAACGGCACCTCAAGGCGACTATCGCCGGCATCAATCACGCCTTGCTGGATACCATCGCCGCCTGCGGGGATGTTAACCGCAACGTGGTTTGCCACAACAACCCCTATCTTTCCCCGCTGCACGAAGAACTTTACGACTGGAGCAAACGCCTTGGCGCGCACCTGCTCCCGAAGATGCGGGCCTACCACGAAATCTGGCTGGATGGGGAGCGCATCGCCGGGACGCCGGCCGAGGAAGAACCCTTGTACGGCAAGCATTATCTGCCGCGGAAGTTCAAGATCGGCATTGCGTTGCCTCCCCACAACGATATCGACGTCTTTGCCCAGGACTTGGGATTCATTGCCATCGCCGAACGCGGAGAGTTGCTCGGTTTCAATGTCGCTGTGGGCGGCGGCATGGGCATGAGCCATAACGAGCCTTTGACTTACCCGCGTCTCGCCGAAGGCATCGGTTTTTGCCGGCCCGATCGTCTCATCGAAGTCGCCGAAAACGTACTCAAGGTGCAACGCGACTTCGGCGACCGGAGTAACCGCAAACATGCCCGGCTGAAGTACACCCTGGACGACCGAGGCACGGAATGGTTCAAGGCCGAATTGGAAACTCGGCTCGGCTGGCGGCTCGAACCGGCGCGGCCGTTTCGTTTCGAAAGCACCGGCGACCGCTTCGGCTGGGTGCGGGACGACCGGGGGCAGTGGCACCTGACGCTCGGCATCCTCAGCGGGCGTCTGAGAGATACGCCCGAGGCCGCCTGGCTGACGGGTCTGCGCGAAATCGCCGAGTTCCATGAGGGCGACTTCCGCTTGACCGCCAACCAGAATCTGATTATCGCCAAGATCGGCGAATCCGCTAGACCTAAGATCGAAGCCTTGCTCGACCGGTATCGAATTCCGGACGCCGAGCGCTGGAGCGGCTTGCGGCGGCAAGCCTTGTCGTGCGTGGCCTTGCCCACCTGTGGATTGGCCATGGCCGAGAGCGAACGCTGGTTGCCGGCGCTTCTCGCGCGGCTCGAGCCGCTGCTGAAAAAGGCCGGATTGGAAAGAGACGCCATTACTCTCCGGGTCACCGGCTGTCCCAACGGCTGCGCGCGTCCGTATCTCGGCGAAATCGGACTGGTCGGCAAGAGTTTGGGAAAGTACAACCTTTATCTGGGGGCGGGCTCCGACGGCAGCCGCTTGAACTCCCTGTACCGGGAAGGGCTTTCGGAAGACGAAATTGTGGATGCACTGGGTCCTATCATCGCGCACTATGCGCGCGAGCGCCGGACGGGAGAGTCTTTCGGCGATTTCGTTATCCGGGCGGGCTATGTACTCGAAGTCAAGGCAGGACGCGAATTTCAGCGGACCTAGACGGCTGAATTCCGCTGCTGCCATCATTGCAATCTTCAACCGGCGTGCACAATCGCGCCCACAATCCTGCAACTATGACCACGCCGGGGCAACAGCCCCGCTAAACCATTTTCATTCCGCGTTAACAACATTCGGTGTTATTCCATTCGGCATTCGAATGCACGTTAATCGTAGGGTGGGTTAGCGCAGCGTAACCCACCGGTCCGAGGTCGCTCGGTGGGTTACGGCGCACGCGAAGCGCAGTGATTGGCGGTCGATCAGTGCTGATGTGCGCCTAACCCACCCTACAAAAATTAATTCCTGATTGAAAGCGATTTGGAATTAAATGCACGTACAGGGACGACTCGATTGCCTTTACACCCGAATTGAAAGAGCGCTGGCTCGAGATTTTCCATGCGTTCCCGGAACGCGAATGAAAATAAATTGTCAGCGCATAATGATCAGAAACGCATGCAAATTTGTTTTCTATCATTCGTAACATCTGGTTGACCTTTGGGCAAAAATTTGATTCCCTAACAGGTCACTTGTTATTGATGGTCGATGCGCTTTCGACCGGGCTTGGGGCAACATAAGTCCCGCAATCTGTGACGCTTTAAATTCTCACTTCTCGTTTCTCCTCATGGATGAAGCAGGCAACAGACCAGAATCCTTCTTCCGTATGATTACGGAGAGTGCGCCATATGCGCTGGTGCTGGTCGACCATGACGGCAGGATCGTTTTAGTCAATGCGTATTTGGAGCAGTTGTTCGGTTATTCAAGAGACGAATTGCTTGGATGCTCGATCGACGTTTTCATTCCCGAGCGGTTTAGAATCGGGCACGAGGCATATCGCCAAAGCTTTAACAAGGATCCCGAGCGAAAACCCATGGGCATGGGGCGGGACCTTTACGGTTTGTGCAAGAACGGCGAGGAAATTCCCGTCGAAATCGCTCTGAATCCGATACATGTCGATAAGAAAAACTATGTGTTGGCAGCCATAGCCGACATCACTCAGCGCAAGCAGGCCGAAGAGATTGTGCGGCAAAGCGAAGCGCGTTTGAATTTGGCTTTGAGCGCTGCAAGGGCGGGAACCTGGGACTGGGACATACTTCAGGACAAAGTGATGTGGTCGGATGGCTCTTATCATCTGCTTGGGCTCAAGCCGGGAGAGTGCGAGGCGTCCGCCAAGAATTGGCTCGAAAGAGTGCATCCCGATGATCGAGCCGTCGTAAAAGAGGCTGTGGATTCGGTGATCAAACGGTTTATGACGCAAAGGAAGCAGGATGCGTTCAATCTGGAATATCGCGTCTTGCACACCGACGGCAGCATTCGGTGGGTCAACGATCGAGGCCAAGTCTTGTACGGTCGGTACGGTCGTCCCGTCCGCATGATCGGTATCATGCTCGATGTGACCGAACGCAAGACGGCGGAGGAGCAACTTGCCGCGCAAGCGCAGGAGCTGGCGCGCTCCAATGCCGAATTGCAGGAATTCGCTTATGTGGCTTCCCATGATCTACAGGAGCCGTTACGGGCAGTGGCGGGTTGCGTGGAAATCATTCGGCGGCGATACCAGGGAAAGCTGGACGTGCGGGCGGATGAGGTGATTTCGCATGCGGTGGACGGCGCCGCACGCATGCAAAACCTCATCAATGATCTATTGGCATATTCGCGTATCGGCTCACGGGATCAACCTTTTGAACCGACGGACTGTCAAGCGATCTTAAACACAGTCTTGGCCAATCTCGAAGTCCCCATCAGCGAAAGCGGAGCCAAGATAACCCATGACCACCTGCCCACGATTTCCGCGGATTCCGGCCAACTCATCCAACTGTTTCAGAATTTGATCAGCAACGCCGTCAAATTCCGCGGTGACCGAACACCACAGATTCATATCGGCGTAAAAAAACAAAACAACGAGTGGGTATTTGCGGTCGCCGACAATGGCATCGGTATAGAATCCCCTTATTTCGAACGGATATTCAGGATTTTTCAGCGATTGCACGCGCGGAACGACTATCCCGGCACCGGGATCGGACTCGCGATTTGTAAGAGAGTCGTGGAGCGACATGGCGGGCGGATTTGGGTGGAATCCGAGCCCGGCCGCGGTACGACCTTCTTTTTTACTTTTCCTACCAAGCTCAGAGCGATCCGATGAGACCCGTCAATATCCTGCTGGTTGAAGATAGCCCCACCGATGTGCTTCTCACCCAAGAAGCGCTCGAATCCGCAAAGCTGCTCACCGAGCTGTTTATCGTGGAGGACGGCGTGGAAGCCACCTCGTTTCTCCGGCGGGAGGGTAAATACGCTGATGCGCCACGTCCGGACCTAATTCTTCTCGATCTTAATCTGCCGAAGAAGGACGGCCGCGAGGTTCTCGCCGAAATCAAGAGCGATGCGAATCTAAAAATGATTCCGGTAGTGGTGATGACGGTATCCAAGGCGGAGGAGGACATTCTTCGGGCGTACGGATTGCATGCCAACTGCTACATCACCAAGCCGGTCCATTTCGACAGTTTTGTTAAAGTGGTTCAGGCCATCGAGAGTTTCTGGTTTACGGTGGTGAGCCTTCCTACCCGGTAGTTTAGCCTATGCAGCAGCACTACCACGTTCTCCTGGTGGAGGACAGCCCGAGCGATGCCTTCCTGGTCGAAGATGCGTTAGGCCAGGTCGGCATGGTGTGTTTCGATTTGGAACGGGCGGCTCGGCTCAGCGAAGCGAAGGAAATCCTAAGGCGGCAGCGGTTCGATGTGATCCTTTTGGATCTCAATCTACCCGATGCCGAAGGCGTCGATACGCTGTTGAAGATCCGCGATATGGCGGGTTCGGTTCCCATCGTCGTCTTCACCGGTCTGGACAATGAGGCTGTCGGATTTCGCCTGATCCAGGAAGGGGCTCAGGATTTTGTCATTAAGGGGCAGTTTCAGGGTAACCTGCTCATCCGGTCCATTCGTTATGCCATAGAACGCAAGCGAATCGAGGAGGCGCTGAAAGAGGCCGACCGCCGCAAGGACGAATTTCTCGCCATGCTGTCCCACGAGTTGCGCAATCCGCTCGCGCCCATCCGCAATGCGGTCGAAGTCTTGAAACAACCGAATGTTACGCCGTTTCACGTGGATTGGGCGCAGGGCATCATCGATCGCCAGTTGAGCCAGCTTACGCGCTTGGTCGACGATCTGCTGGACATGTCGCGCCTCACCTGTGGCAAGGTAACGCTCAAGCCTCAAGTCCTGGAGCTCACGACGCCTGTTCTGCAAGCCGTCGAAGCAAGTCGTCCGCTTATCGAGGCCAGTCAGCATGAGTTGTGCATACAATTACCGTCCGCGCCGCTTTGGGTGGAAGCCGATTTCGCTCGATTGACGCAGGTATTTTCCAATCTTTTGGATAATGCGGCGAAATATACGGACGAGGGCGGTGTTATCCAGTTGCTGGTCGAGGCGGAGGAGCAAAAGGCGGTGATACGGGTGCAGGATAACGGGATGGGCATATCGCCTTCGAGTCTCCCGCACATCTTCGACTTGTTTACCCAGGAGCCGCGTTCCCTTGATCGGGCACAAGGCGGTCTTGGCATCGGTTTAAGCCTGGTCAAGCGATTGGTAGAAATGCATGGCGGAGAAGTGGAAGCCTACAGTGCCGGCACTGGCGCGGGCAGCGAATTCGTGGTGCGGTTGCCCTTGGTGGATACGAATTCATCTGAAGAAATTCCGCCGCCGCAGGGGGCTGGAGATACAAACGAACCCGGGAAGACACGTGAAACGAGGTTCGATCATCATTTTTCCATGCCATCAGATCGCAAGGCGCTCAAACCGTTTTCGAAGTATTCCAAACGAGTCCGTCGATTAAAGATTGCCGGTACTTCTCGCTGATCGCTCGCGGAAGCGCCAGACAGGCTGGTGCAAGTATTATCCTCCGTTCACCCTCTTTGAAGCCGAGTCTAATTCCGTTCGGCATTCGAGTGAACATTATGTAGAGTGAGTTAGGTCGTTCGGTGGGTTACGGCGCACGCGAAGCGCAGTGATCGGCGGTTGGTCAGTGCTGATGTGCGCCTAACCTACCCTCCGAAAATGAATTCCTGATTTGCTACGACATCTCTAAGCGGCTCGCTGCGGCGAGTAGAACCGAACGGCGTTGCGTCCGGCGTGCTTCGCGCGATAGAGGGCCTGATCCGCGCGGTGAAGCAAGTCGTTCTCATTGACCGTCTGGTCCGTCGAAACCGCGACACCGATACTTATCGTCACCAGTCTGGTCAACTTTACCGTCTGAATCTGATGCTTTTCGACATCGCCTCGCAGCCTTTCGCTTAAGGTTTTCGCAACGGCTACATCGGTGTTCGGCGCTATTACGATAAATTCTTCCCCGCCCAATCGACACACGACATCGGTGGAGCGCAGCATGGAGCGTATGATTTTGGCTGTGTGTACCAATACTTGGTCGCCGGCTTGATGCCCGAAGATATCGTTGATCTGCTTAAAATGGTCCAGGTCCAGGAGCATGATGGTTAAGGGCCTGCCTGTGCGGCGCCAAACAGACCATTCTTCGTCGAGCCTGGCGAATGCGTAGCGGCGATTAGGAACCTTGGTCAATGAGTCCGTCATCGCCATGACTTCCATTTTTCGCTTTGCGATCGCCAGTTCGCGGGCATATCGGCTGATTTCCTGCTGCTCGCGGGCCATTTCTTCCTGCAGTTGTATGATGCGTTGTCCGCCGCGCACTCGAGCGATAAGCACCCTGTCGTGGACCGGGGTTACGATGAAATCGTCGGCTCCCGCGTCGAAAGCTTGCACCAAGAACTCGTTGTCCGGCGCGGAGGTCAGAACGATCAAATAGATTTGACGCCCGAGCTCGGAGGCTCGAAGCGCTTTGCAGAACTGTATGCTGTCGATGGGGCATTTGTCGGAGGCTGCAATAATAAGCTGCGGCTTTTCCGTGACAGTGATCTGTATGCCTTCATCGGCGTTGCTCGTCGTGAGCACTTCGTGGCCATCGGCGTCTAATAGCTTTTCAAGATCGGATATGCGCTCGTAACCGCTATCCAGCAAGAGAATTTTGAGGCCAGCCGGTTTTGGATCGATGCCGATTTGATCGGTGTCGGGCGGTTTTATCAGCGGCAGTTCGCCGACCGGAATGCTCAGGAAACGGCTCGTTATCTGCCACTGTTGAGTGACTTGATCCCAAAGCTCCTCCAAATCGGATTCGTCCAGGCCGAGTGTCTGTGCCATGGCGATGATTTGCGGGAGCAGCGCGTTTCTAGCGTCCGCATCCACATCGCAACAGCGGCCGAGCAAAGTCGCCAGCCGCAATTGCGCCGCAAAGCGCTCGGCTCTGGTGCTCTCTGATGTCAATGGCCCCGCGTCGGTATTACTAAGCGCTAACGCTTCGAGCATAACGGCAGGGAAGCCCCACTCTTTCAATAAACCGAGCGTGATTTGGCGATGGTCTATGGAAAATCGTTCCTGTTCCGACTCGATTAACCCATCGTCATCTCCGGGCCTGCATGCGGCTAGGCACTGAGCGTATTCATCCGGGTACACGCTGGCCAATGCCAGTTGGCCGATCTCGGACAAAAGAGCGCAAGTAAACGCTTCTTCCGGAGCGAAAGTACGATCACGTGTCGCTATGGCTTGGATGGATAGGGCCCGGGCTAAAGAATCGGACCAGAAAACCCGGTAATCGAATGATCCGCAGGCCCCTCTCAGATTCCCTTGGATTACTGAAAGGCTAAGCGCGAACTGACGTACGGTATTCGTGCCCAAAAGCCCAATGGCATCGACGACCGCTACAACCGGCCGACGTGCACCGATGTGTGCCGAGTTCGCAAATTGGATCACTCTGCCCGTCAAGGCCGGATCGATTTGCACGAGTTGGGCGATTTCCTGTGCGGTTGCGTCTTTCTTGTGGGTCAGGCGCATGATTTCGAGTGCGACGCCGAAAGGGGAAGGCAGCTTCCCTGTGGTCTTCAGTTCTTCGAAACGATTTTCCTGGGCTCTTAACATCTGGCGCTCAATCCCGATTCCGCATGCTTGAAAAGCTCCAAAAAGAGCATTTTCGGTTCCGACTTCCTGTAGTCTCAACGGTCTCGACCGGAATCCGGTCGAATGAGCGACTCTACACCAAGATGGAGGCACTCTAGAAGTAAGTCTAGCTTCCCAGTGTTGAATTGCAGTGAATAGATTGCTGAGGCGGTGCCAACTCGATTGTTAGAGTGAGGTACGAGTCAGGCGGGACGCGGGGAGAGGAGGTGCACCTTCTGGTCCGCCGCGGATCAGAAGGTGCTAAAGGAGTTTTATCCGCCGGTCTTGCGACGCGATTTACCGGCGGATAACGATTCTTAGGCCGTGCGCCGAAGATCTTTGGGCAGAGAAAATACGACTTTTTCCTCGATGCCTCGGGTCTCCATTACCGTCCGTCCGCCCCATTCCTTAAGCTTGGAGATGACTTTGGTTACGAGAATTTCAGGAGCCGAAGCGCCGGCTGTAACGCCGATTTTCTGAGCGCCGTCTATCCAATTTCGTTGAAGCTGATCGGCATCATCGATCAAGTAGGCCGCACGCCCGAGCTTCTCGGCGATTTCTCTCAGCCTGTTGGAATTGGAGCTATTCGGGGAGCCGACCACTAGAATGACGTCGCAATGGGTGGCGAGCTTCTTCACCGCATCCTGGCGGTTTTGCGTGGCGTAGCAGATATCGTCTTTTCTTGGGCCGATGATATTCGGGAAGCGCTTTTTCAAGGTATCCACGACGGCTTGAGTGTCGTCAATGGAGAGGGTGGTTTGGGTAACATAGGCCAGATTGTCCGGATTCGTGACTTGAAGCGTGTCGACATCTTCCGGCGATTCCACGAGATAAATCCCGCCGTTCGGATTGACGTACTGTCCCATGGTGCCTTCCACTTCGGGGTGTCCGGCGTGGCCGATGAATATGATTTCCCGCCCTTCGTTCGCGTGTTGATGTACTTCGATATGCACTTTGGTGACCAAGGGACAGGTGGCGTCGAACACCTGGAGACCGCGTTCCTGAGCTTCCTCCTGAATGGCCTTGGAAACTCCATGTGCGCTGAAAATCACGGTGGAGTTTTCCGGAACTTCCGAAAGCTCTTCCACGAATACCGCTCCCCGATCGCGCAAGCCGTCGACGACATAGCGGTTATGGACCACTTCGTGCCGTACGTAAATCGGAGCTCCGAAAACCTCGATGGCGCGTTCGACGATTTCGATGGCGCGGTCGACGCCAGCGCAAAAACCGCGGGGATTGGCGAGTATGATTTCCATAGGCGTGTGGGTAATTTCTGACTAAGAGGGTGGGAGATTCTTACATTTTAGGCAAGCCGAATCAATGTGGCGGCTGCGGAGCGGGACGACGAGGCTGCCACAGCGTTTCCGTTCCGTCGCCCTGCCGAGCCAAGATACGCGCGACCACGAACAAGAAGTCCGATAGACGGTTGAGATAGGCGAGGGCAAACGTATCTACAGGCTCTGCTTTTCCCAGCGAAACCAGCACCCGTTCGGCCCGGCGGCAGACGGCACGGGCGACATGGCAATGTGCCGCGGGCGGATTTCCGCCGGGCAATATGAAATTCTGCAACCAAGGCAGTTGGTTATTGAAATGATCCAACCACTGTTCCAGCCAGTCGATATGACTTTGGTCGATGGAGCGGCGTCCGGGAATGCACAAGTCTCCGCCGAGGTCGAATAGAACTTGTTGAACTTCGGTCAGGCAGTCCGCCACCTTGGGCGGTGCGGTATAAGCTAGGACCAATCCGATATGACTGTTGAGTTCGTCGAGCGCGCCATAGGCCTCGACGCGCGGGGCATCCTTGCCGACGCGGGTTCCGTCGCCGAGCCCGGTAGTGCCCTTGTCGCCGGTCCGCGTATAGATCTTGGTGAGTCGGTGTCCCATGGTCAGGCCAACTGATCCTCGGTCACGACGATGCCGTCTTCGTCGGCGTAGACGTAATAACCGGTCCTGAAATTGATGCCGGCAAAAGTGACGAGGATGTCCCGATCACCGCCGCCTTTTTTGTGGCTTTTCAAAGGATGGGTATGCAGCGCCCGGATGCCGATGGGTAGCCGGTTGACTTCCACCGAGTCCCGGATACAGCCGTAGACGATGATGCCCTGCCAGCCGTTGTCGCAGGCGAGCCTGGCTAGATTGCTCCCAAGCAACGCGCAGCGGTGGGAACCGCCTCCGTCGACGACGAGAACCCGGTCCTCGACCTTCTCTTCGAGCACCGCTCGAAGCAGGATATTATCTTCGAAGATCTTGAGCGTCGTGACGCGACCGCTGAAGGCGCTCTTGCCGCCGAAAGGGCGAAACATCGGTTCGGCGATCTGCAAATGATGAGTGCCGGAGTATCGATCGCAAAGATCGGGGGTGGTAAACGTCATAAGCAGTCTCCGCACTGTAAGATTCAGGAGGCGTTATGATACCCGACCGAGCTTTGCGGGTGGACCATTCGAGGAGGCCGCCTTTCCGAAGCTTACAGGAAGCTTACAGATACCGGGCGATCAATCCGTTACGGCAATCGCCGACCGGCACCGGTATCCTGACGTTATAGCCGCCGCCCGGTGCTTCCTGCATGGGGTTGCCGCGTTCGTCTTCCATGTGCTGCAACACGATGTCGCGGTTGCCCTGCGGCAGAATCAGTTCGAGCCGGTCGCCCACGGCAAATTTGTTTTTCACCAAGACGGCCGCGAGTCCGGAGTTCTCGTCGAAATCGGCGATTTCCCCCACGAATTGCTGGCGGTGGCTTTCCGAATGGCCGCGGATGTAGTTTTGATAGTCTTGGGTGTGGTGGCGCACGTAAAAGCCGTCGGTATAGCCGCGCTGTGCCAGGTTTTCCAGCACGCCCAGCAGCGTGGGATCGAATTTCCGCCCGGCCAGGGCGTCGTCGATCGCTTGCCGGTAGACCTGCGCGGTGCGCGCCACGTAATAGTAGGATTTGGTGCGCCCTTCGATCTTGAAGCTGTCGACGCCCAACGCCACCAGGCGCTGCACGTGCTCCACGGCGCGCAGGTCCTTCGAGTTGAGAATATAGGTGCCGTGCTCGTCCTCCATGACCGGCATGAGTTCGCCCGGCCGCGTTTCTTCTTCGAGAAAATAGACCTGGTCGGCCAAGGGATGGCGGGCCTGATCGCCGCAAGCCGAGAGATTTTGATTGAGGTCGGACAACGACAGGCGGAGTTGTCCGGGAATGTAATCGCCTTCGGCGTTTTCTTCCGCCGGCGCCAAATCGTACTTCCAGCGGCAGGCGTTGGTGCAGGTGCCCTGGTTCGGGTCGCGGTGATTGAAATAACCGGACAGCAGGCAGCGTCCCGAGTAGGCAATACATAGGGCGCCGTGCACGAACACTTCGAGCTCCATGTCCGGGCACTGTTGCCGGATTTCTCCGATTTCATCCAGAGAAAGCTCGCGCGACAGAATGATCCGCTCGATCCCGACCGATTTCCAGAAGCGCACCGCCGCGTAGTTGAGCGTATTGGCCTGGACCGAGAGATGGATGGGCATGTCCGGCCATGCCTCCCGGGCCAGCATGATCAAGCCGGGATCGGCCATGATGAGGGCATCCGGCCCCATGGCGACGATCGGCGCCAAATCCTTGATGAAGGTCTTGACCTTGGCGTTGTGCGGGAGGACGTTGGTCGCGAGATAGAAGGATTTGCCCTGTTCATGAGCCTCGGATATGCCCATTGCGAGATTCCTTTCCAGGAAATCGTTGTTCCGAACCCGCAGGCTGTAGCGCGGCAGGCCGGCGTAGACCGCATCGGCGCCGTAAGCGAAGGCATAATGCATGTTCTTGAGGGTGCCTGCCGGAGACAGCAATTCGACTTTTTGCATGGCACAAAACGTGAAATGGTAAAATTTGAACTTTTCCTATTATCCCATAGTTGAGCGTATCGCTCAGGAATATCAACCTCTCGAGAACGGACATGATTTTTCCCACCATCGAATCCTTTGTCGGAAATACGCCATTGGTCAGATTGCAGCGTCTTCCGGGCGAGACGAGCAATACCATTCTGGCGAAGCTGGAAGGCGATAATCCCGCGGGATCGGTGAAGGACCGGCCGGCGATCAGCATGATCAAGCGCGCCGAAGAGCGCGGCGAGATCAAGCCGGGCGATCGGCTGATCGAAGCCACAAGCGGCAACACCGGCATCGCCCTGGCGATGGCGGCGGCCATCAAAGGTTATCGGATGACCCTGATCATGCCGGAAAACATGAGCGTAGAACGGCGCGCCGTGATGAAAGCATTCGGTGCCGAAATCATCCTGACGCCCGCCGAAGGTAGCATGGAAGCGGCCATCGATCTGGCCCGGGACATGGAGCGAAAGGGTGAAGGTCGAATCCTCGATCAGTTCTCCAATCCGGATAATCCGCGCGCTCACTACGAAGGTACCGGCCCGGAGATTTGGCGCGACACGCAGGGCACGGTGACCCACTTCGTCAGCTCGATGGGAACCACCGGCACCATTATGGGTACGTCGACGTTTTTGAAAGAGAAAAATCCGGCGGTGCAGATCATCGGCGTTCAGCCCAAGGACCAGGCCAAGATTCCCGGCATACGCCGCTGGCCCAAGGAATACCTGCCGAAAATCTGCGATTTCAGCCGAGTCGATCGCATCATGGACGTAACGCAAGAAGAGGCGGAGGAAACGACTCGCCAACTGGCGGCGCGCGAAGGCATTTTTGCCGGCATCTCGTCCGGCGGCGCGGTGTCGGCGGCCCTGCGCCTGTCTAAAGAAGTCGAAAACGCGGTGATCGTCGTTATCATCTGCGATCGCGGCGACCGCTATTTGTCCACCGGCGTATTTCCGGACTGACCATGGCCGCACGAGCACGCAAAAAAAACCTTCCCCAGGAAGCTTTCCGGGCGCACATCGATTCCTTCGCTCATGACGGACGGGGCGTCGCCCGCGTCGAAGGCAAGGCCGTTTTCATCGACGGCGCGCTGCCGGGCGAGGACGTGACCTTCGTCTATACGTCCGTTCGCCGCGATTATGCCGAAGGCAAGGTCGAGGAGGTCATAACGCCGGCACCGGGACGGGTTCAACCCCGTTGTCCTAGCTTTGGCGTCTGCGGCGGTTGTAGCTTTCAACATCTGACCGACGCGGCGCAGATCGAAGAAAAGCAAAAGCTTTTGGCGGATCAGTTCCGGCGCATCGGCAAAATCGACGAGGTGCCGCTGTGGCCGCCGTTGACCGGCCCCCACTGGGGTTATCGCCACAAGGCCCGTCTCGGCGTGAAATACGTGCCGAAGAAAGGGCGGGTGCTGGTCGGATTTCGCGAACGCTCCAGCCCCTTCATCGCCGATTTGGAATCCTGCCCCGTGCTGCATCCAAAGGTCGGCGAGCGCCTCCGAGAACTGTCGGAATTGATCGGTTCGCTGAGTATCAAGGATAGGCTCCCGCAGATCGAGGTCGCCGTGGGCGATGAACGCACCGCGCTGGTGTTTCGTATCCTCGATGATGCGTCCCCGGACGATCTGGAGCGGCTGAAGGCGTTCGGCGCGCGCTTCGAGTTCGACGTTTATGTGCAGCGGCAGGGTCCCGATTCGATCATTCCGCTTTATCCGGAGCATCCGCCGATGCTGAGCTATTCGCTGCTGAATCAGGGCATTGAGTTCCTGTTCAAGCCCACCGAGTTCACCCAGGTCAACATCGACATCAACCGCAAGATGGTCGATCGCGTGATGGCAGTGCTCGATCCGGCGCCCGGCGAATCGGTGCTCGACCTTTTTTGCGGAATCGGCAACTTCACCTTGCCGATCGCCAAGCGTGCGAGCCGGGTCGTCGGTGTCGAAGGCAGTTCCGAATCGGTGAAACGCGCCCGCCAGAATGCGGAAGCCAATGGTCTCGGCAATGTCGAGTTTCATGTCGCCGATCTGAGCCAAGCCCTGAACGATGCCGAATGGGCGACTCGGCGTTACGACAAGATATTGCTCGATCCCTCCCGAGCGGGTGCCGAAGAGGTTTTGTCCTATGTGCCGCGCTGGGGGGCGCGCCGTATCGTCTACGTTTCGTGCAATCCCTCCACGTTGGCGAGGGATGCCGGCATCCTGGTTCACCAGCACGGCTACCGTCTGATTCGCGCGGGCGTTATGGATATGTTTCCGCAGACGGCACACGTGGAATCCATCGCGCTCTTCGAGAAGGCGTAGAGGCACCGTGGGCGACGACCGGCCTGAACCGCCGTTCTACCTTCGGGTCAGTATTCCCCGCCAGGAGCTCGATCTTGTCGAGAACGGCGAGGTGATCCGCACCTGGCCCGTTTCCACCGCCAAGAACGGTCCCGGCGAACGCATGGGCAGCGGCTGCACTCCGCGCGGCTGGCATCGCATCCGGGCCAAGATCGGAACGGGGTTGCCGCCCAATACCGTATTCGTCGGACGCCGGCCGACCGGGGAGATTTACGATGCGGTTCTCGCCGCCCGATTTCCGGAAAGGGACTGGATTTTGACCCGCATCCTCTGGCTCGGCGGTCTGGAACCCGGCTTCAACCGCTACGGGGCAGTCGACACCACCTGGCGTTACATCTATGTCCACGGCAGCCCCGACGAAGGCGTCAACGGAACCCCGGCCTCCCACGGTTGCATCCGCATGAAGAGTTCGGACGTGGCCGATTTATTCGAGCGGGTGGAAGTGGGAACGCGGGTGTTGATTGAACCGTAGAAGGTAGAGGGGTGGGTTAGGTGCGCATGAGGAGCACTTTTCCATTTACCGCTGAGTTGGAAGCGCACCGTAACCCACCGAAATGGGGCATCGATGCCGCTCCGGTGGGTTACGACGCGCGTCAAGCTTGGAGCAGGTTGATGGCACGACGGGTATGCGCGTCTAACCCACCCTACGAAGCTACAAAGCGGCCATCAGTCGGCTGCGGCCGGTGGTACGTTTAGAGTGAAAGTTACCGGTCCGTCATTGACGAGTTCGATCTGCATATTGGCGCCGAACCGTCCGGTTTCTACGGGCGAGTGCCGGGCCCGCACCTTTTCCACGAAATAGTCGAACAGACGTTTTCCGGTCTCAGGATCGGCGGCGGGAGTGAAGCTCGGGCGCATCCCCTTTCGGGTATCGGCTGCCAGAGTGAACTGGGAGACCAGCAAGACCCCGCCGCTCACGTCCGTCACGTTGAGATTCATCTTGTCCTCGGCATCTCCGAAAATCCGGTAACCCAGAATCCGCTCGGCCAGACGGTCCGCTTGAGCTTCCGTATCGCCCCGTTCGATGGCGATCAAAGCGAGTATCCCCCGGTCTATTTTTCCGACGCTTTCGCCGGCCACGGTCACTTCGGCCCGCGTCACCCGCTGAATGACGGCGATCACGATCAATACCGCGGCATATCGGGTGCGACTTCCCTAGCCCAGGCGTCGATGCCGCCCCGTAGGTTGACGATATCGCTGAATCCTTGGCGCTCCAGATAATCGCCCACCATGCGGCTGCGCATGCCGTGATGGCAGATGACGACAATTTCCTGCGCCGGATCGAGTTCGGCGAGCCGGTAGGGAATATCGTTCATGGGAATGTGTATGCTGCTTTCGATATGGCAGTGGGCGTATTCCTGTGGTTCGCGCACGTCGAGCAGGAGAGGTTTGGGGTTGGCGGTCTCGAGATAGCTTCTAAGTTCCAAGGGCGAGATATCGCGCATCATGATTTCCATACGTATGAAAAAAGCGAATCGGTGCGGTTCTTACCTCGCCGCACCCTATGTCTCGTAGGTCGGCAATCCCTTGCCGACCCGCTATGTCGGGAAAGGATTCCCGACCTGCACTAGGTCACGATCCGATTATTTAACGGCGATGCCATTTTCCTTCATCGCCCTCAGCACGGTTTGGCCGATGTGGGCCGGGTTTCGCGAGACATACAGCCCTAAGGCTTCCATGGCGTCCATTTTGGCGCTGGCCGTGTCGTCTTCGTTGGAAATGATGGCGCCGGCATGCCCCATGCGCCGGCCGGTGGGGGCGGCGATGCCGGCTACGAAGCCGACGACGGGCTTTTTCATATTTTCCTTCGCCCAACGAGCTGCCGCCACTTCCTGGGGGCCGCCAATCTCGCCGATCATGACCACAATTTCGGTTTCGGGATCGGCTTCGAAGGCGCGCAGCACGGTCATGAAGTCAGTGCCGTTGATGGGGTCGCCGCCGATGCCCACCGACGTGGTGATGCCGAGTCCCAGGGCTGCCATTTGCTCGGTGGCTTCGTAGTTGAGCGTTCCCGAGCGGGAGACGATGCCGATGTTGCCCTTTTTGTAGATGTGCGAGGGCATGATGCCCACCTTGCATTCGCTCGGCGTGATGATGCCGGGAGTGTTGGGGCCGACGATGATCGTATTCTTGCCGGTGCGGTAGCGCTGGAGTCGGATCATGTCGTGCACCGGAACGCCGTCGGCGATGGTCACCGCTACTTTGATTCCTGCATCGACGGCTTCCATCAAGGCGTCGGCGCTGAACGGCGGGGGCACGAATACGGCGGAAACATCGGCGCCGGTGGCGGCCACGGCTTCCGCCACGGTGTCGAATACCGGTAGACCCAAATGAGTGGTGCCGCCCTTGCCGGGCGTAACGCCGCCGACGACATTGGTGCCGATTTTCATTGCGTCTTCGGCATGGAAGGTGGCGTGTTCGCCGGTGAAGCCTTGGAAGATGACCTTGGAGTTTTTGTTAACGAATACGCTCATTGATGCTTACCCTCTCACCGTTTTGACCGCTTTGGCCGCTGCGTCGTCCAGATTTTCGGCGGTAATGAAGGAGAGGCCGGATTCCGCCAGGATCTTGCGGCCTTCTTCCACATTGGTGCCGGCCAGGCGCACGATCAGCGGAACCTTGATCTGGAGGCTGTTGCAGGCTTGGATCAAACCTTTGGCGATCCAGTCGCAGCGGTTGATGCCGGCGAAAATGTTCACCAGGATACACTTGACGTTAGGATCTTCCAGCACGATACGGCAAGCGTTGGTGACTTTTTCGGGAGAGGCGCCGCCGCCGACATCGAGGAAATTGGCCGGACGTCCGCCGTGCAGGGTGATGGCGTCCAAAGAAGCCATGGCGAGACCGGCACCATTAACGATGCAGCCGATGTTGCCGTCGAGCGCGATGTAGTTGAGGCCGTGACCGGAGGCTTCGACCTCTTTCGGGTCTTCCTCGGCCAGGTCGCGCATTTCCGTGACGGCTTTCTGGCGATAGAGGGCGTTGTCGTCGAAGCTGAACTTGGCGTCGAGCACCATCAGTTTGTCGTCACCGTTCCCGACGATGGCTAGGGGATTGATTTCGGCCTGCAGGGCGTCCTTGTCGCGCATGCAGCGGTAGATGGATTTCATCAGCTTGACGGCTTGCGGCATCAGCTTGCCCTTGAGGCCGATGGCGGTGGCGACTTTACGGCACTGAAAGTCCAGAAGGCCGATTGCGGGGTCGATGACTTCCTTGACGATCTTTTCGGGGGTCGCTTTGGCGACCTCTTCGATTTCCATGCCGCCTTCGCTGGATGCGATGATGGTGATGCGCTGAGAGCCGCGGTCGATCACGAAGCCTAGGTAGAATTCCTTTTTGATGTCGCTGGCTTGCTCGATCCAGACACGCTGGACGATGGAGCCTTCGGGGCCGGTCTGATGGGTGACCAGGTGGGTGCCGATCATGGCATCGGCGGTTTTTTGCACCTCGGCGATGGAGTCGACGACCTTCACCCCGCCCGCCTTGCCGCGGCCGCCGGCATGAATCTGTGCTTTGACGACCCACTTATTGCCGCCGATTTCCTCGGCCACCTGAGCCGCCTGCTGGTCGGAGTAGGCGACGCCGCCAACCGGAACCGGCACACCGTATGATTTCAGCAGTTCCTTCGCTTGATATTCATGGATGTTCACTGATTGCTTTCCTCTCTTCAATGTAGGTCAGGCTGGGCCGGCAGACCGTAACCCGACGATAGGAATGTCGGGTTACGATTCGGTAACCCGACCGACGGAAATCCCCTACGACTGGCGGGCCTCTATTTGTTCGATCTGTCTGACCACATTTTCGGCCATGCGGATCGAAGCAGCATCGATCAGGCGGCCGTCCAGGGACACGGCGCCCTTGCCTTCCTTCGCCGCCTTTTCCATTTCGACCAAGATGCGGCGGGCGCGATTCACTTCCTTTTCGGTAGGGGTAAAGACTTCGTTCGCCAGGGCGATCTGGGACGGGTGAATGGCCCACTTGCCTTCGCAACCGAGAGCGGCGGCACGGCGCGCGGCGACCTTGTAGCCTTCAGGGTCGCCGAAATCGCCGAACGGACCGTCGATGGGCCGCAGCCCGTAGGCGCGGCAGGCAGCGACCATGCGGGAAATGCCGAAATGCCACTGATCGCCCCAATGGAAATAACGCTGGCCGTTTTCGTCGGGATCGGTGAGCATGCCATACTCGGGATTGGCTCCGCCGATCTGCGTGGTGCGGGCGCGAACTGAGGCGGCGTAGTCGGCCACGCCGAACACCATGGCTTCCATGCGCTCGGGGCAGCTTTTCGCAATCTCTTCCACGTTCGCCATGCCCATTGCGGTTTCGATCAATACGTGGATGTTGATGGGCTTGAAGCCTTTATAAGCCTCGATTTGGGACAGCATGGTGGCGACGAAATACACGTCGGCGGCGCTGCCCACTTTGGGGATCAGAATGGTGTCGAGCTTGTCGCCGCAGGCTTCGGCCACTTCTACGAGATCGCGGTAGGCGTAATGGGTGTCGAGTCCGTTGATTCGGATGGAAACGGCGCATTTCGACCAGTCATAGGTATTCAAGGCCTCGATGATGTTGGCCCGAGCCTGCTCTTTATCGTCCGGAGCGACGGCATCTTCCAGGTCGAGAAAGACTACGTCGGCGCCGGATTCGGGCGCTTTTTCCAACATACGCTTGTTGCTGCCCGGAACAGCCAACTCGCTACGGTGTAATCGATTTTTTACGGCCATGTCGTGTCTCTGTATTTATTTTGGACCAGTGAATGTTGCATCCGGGCGAATATCCGTCATATCCCGATTAAAACAGGCAATGTCTTAAATTCTTATGGATTGATTCGCCGCGGGCAAGGAGCAAGGGAGGGCCAGGCATTCGCTTGGTATTCAGGCGGTCGTCCTCGTGCTCAGCGATATCACGCGGCGATAGCCTGAGCCGTGGCCCCACAAACTGTCTGTTGCAGCCTAACTCGCCATTATAACCGCAAGGCTGTATGTTTCGGCTAGCCCAAGAAAAGCAACGGTCCAAATAGCCACAATTAGCAAAAATAATGAAATAGACTAATTGTTGTATGGAGATTTTTTTGTTAGGATCGTGCCGACATGCAACTTTTTGTTGCTGGCATGCAACGGATTTAGGTTCAACTCGCACGAGGGGGAATAAGAATGATCAAGAAATCGACTGGTATGGCAGCAATGGTTACTGCCGCTGTCGCGGTGGCCGGCTTGGCGCCGCAGCAGGCTATGGCGGAGAGCCACTACAAAGGTACGTCTGCGCAGGCCGATATCGAAAGACGTTTGCAGATGATGGAAGACGAGATGCGCGCGTTGCGTTCGGAATTGGCGAAGGCGCGTTCCGATGCCAAGGCCAATGCGGAACGGATGGACGCGCAGCAGCAGAAGGTCGAACAGCAACTTGCCGAAGCCGAGGAGCATGAGAAAGAGCATCATGATCTGCTCTTCTTCCGCGGCGGTTATGCCAAAATGGAGCATGGTCGTGGCTACAAAGGCCTAGAAACGCTGGTTTGGAACGCAGACGAGAACGACAACGACGGCTGGTATGTCGGCGCCGGTTTCGACCATCAGTTGACCGACGATTTCTGGGGTCTGACCGATATCGCCTCGCTCGACGGCGAAGTGATGTTCGAATACAAGAACTTCGGCACTGGAGAAAATTTCCTGGTTGACGCCTTTACCGGGGGGGAGGTAATCGAGAACAAGATTACCCAGTTCACGCTTACCGCTGCTCCGAAAATCAAGTTCAACAATATGGGCAACTTCCGGCCGTGGATCATTCCGTTCGGTCTGGGCATCCACGTCATCAGCCCGCCGTCCAGCGGCGTTACCGTGCTCAATCCCGGCCTGATGCTGGGCGCCGGTGCCGAATACAAGATCTGGGGCGACCTGTGGGCGGGTCTTGATTTCCGTTATCACTTCACTGGCGATGACCTCGACATTAAGAGCAGGAATGGCGTACTCAAGGGCGTAGACACCGACGGCCTTACCGCCGGCGCTTATCTCGGTTTCGGCTTCTAAGAGCCTTTCAAGCCGAAAAGAAAAGGGGGATGAGAATCCCCCTTTTTTCTTGCCGAGAAAATACGTCCGATTGTCCGATGCAGGTGTAGAATTTTTCGACATCGTCCGCATCGAAACACGATATGAATATTGCTCTGAAATGCCGCCATCAATCGATGGCGGTTTTGTCTGCGTTCCGGATTGGCAGTTAGGTTCTCCGCTGGTTCATTATTCCGTTACGCCAGGTCCAAATTCCTGCCCGACCTGAGCCTGTCATGAGAATTCTCTACCCCGAAATCGAACCCTACGCAGTCCATCAATTCAAACGGAATAAGCATCAGATCTATGTGGAAGAATGCGGGAATCCCTCCGGAATGCCCGTCGTGTTCTTGCACGGTGGACCGGGTTCCGGCTGCAGGGCTTATCACCGCTCTTTTTTCAATCCCAACAAGTACCGGATTATTCTTATAGATCAGCGAGGCGCTGGGCGTTCGCTTCCCCATGGAGAGCTCCACGGCAACACTACGTCCGACTTGATCCGTGATTTGGAGTATATCCGCCATGCGCTTCGAATCGATCGCTGGTCGGTTTTCGGGGGCTCCTGGGGCGCGACCCTGGCGCTCGTTTATGCGCAGCGCCATTCGTCCAGGATCGTCGGACTGGTGCTTAGGGCGGCGTTTCTGGCCCGCCAGCGCGATATCGAATGGTTCATCGGTTCGGGCGCGGACCGAGTTTATCCGGAGGCGTGGGAACGATTTATGGAAAATATCCCGGAGCCTGAGCGGCCTCATCCTTTGTCTTACTTGTATTCATGCCTGACCGGCGATGACGAATTGGCCCAGCGGCGTGCCGCCCGCGCATGGGCGCTGTGGAGCGGCCAGGTCATTGTCGGCAACGAGTTCGACTCATCGGAGTTGAACGAGCATGTATCGTCCGAGGTGGTCAACCAAGCTCGGATCGAACTCCATTATGCAGTGAACAGATATTTCATCCCGGAGAATGCGATTTTGGAGCAATGTGACAGGATTCGTCATTTGCCGGTAATTTTGATCCATGGCCGCCGGGATTTGGTTTGCCCCGTCGAATCGTCGTTCAGTCTTTACAAGCGCCTGCCGAACTCCGAGCTGCGCGTTTTGCCGAATGCCGGCCATATCGCTGCCGGCGATGAAATGATCGATGCCTTGGTTACGGCCGCGGATGAAATGGCCGAGCGGTTCGGGTCATGAACGGAAATAAACGCCTGATCATTGCAATGACCGGCGCGACCGGTGCCGTATACGGCTTGCGCCTGCTTCAGGTGCTGCGCGACATCGGGGGATGGGAAACGCACCTGATCGTTTCCTCGGCGGGTGTGCTCAATATCCATCATGAATTGGGCATGAAGCGCGCCGAGGTGTGCGCGTTTGCCGATGTCGTTCACGATGTCAACGATGTCGGAGCCAGCATCGCGAGTGGTGCGTTCAAGACCCGCGGCATGATTATCGCGCCGTGCTCGATGAAAACCTTGGCGGCAGTGGCGCACGGATTTTCCGACAACCTGATCTCGCGCGCGGCCGACGTAACACTTAAGGAGCGTCGTCGATTGGTCGTGGTGCCGCGCGAAACGCCGTTGAATTTGGCGCACATCCGCAACATGGCCGCCGTTACGGAAATGGGGGGCATCATCTTCCCCCCGTTGCCGGCGTTTTACGGCAGGGCGAAAACGTTGGCGGCGCTTATCGACGAGACAGTGGGACGGATTCTCGGGTTGTTCGAGATCGAAACCGATGCTCTGTATGAGCCGTGGGAAGGTCTGGGCAAATCATAGTGTGTGACCGCACGCCTACGGCTAGCATGTTCAGGGAAGGAAATAAAAATGAACGACTAAACGAGATTCCAATCGGTTCCTCCATTGCCGCGGGTTGATGGATGAGGCATTTGAAGGGGTATGCAACCAATGGCGGAAAAAATCGATCATAAAAATAGAACTGCTATCGTATTCGGCTCGATAAGGTTGATTTTTTATTTCCTCGCAATTTTCGTTACTTACGATTACCTGGCGAGGTCGAGCCGAGCCAATGCGGAAAACGTTTTCAGCGAAGGGTATTTTGTCGAGTGGCTGCAATATGGCCTGATCATGGCGACCATGTCTCTCTATTTTTTCGGTGCTTGGCGCTTGAAGCACCGTCGGCCTTTGTTTCTGATGCTCGGAATGTTCGTCGTGATCGCTTCGATACGTGAGTGGGACTATTGGTGGGATAGGCAATTGCCGGCAGGCATTTCGCTTTTCGTGTTGCTAATGATTGGCTGGCATAA
Source organism: Methylocaldum sp. 14B (assembly GCF_002005105.1). Lineage (GTDB taxonomy): Bacteria > Pseudomonadota > Gammaproteobacteria > Methylococcales > Methylococcaceae > Methylocaldum. The sequence goes on from NZ_MSCV01000024.1 coordinate 66,235, forward strand.
CCGAAAAGTCTTACCGGAACAGATTTGTACTTTGATTCACTCGGCGCCTTTCGGTTTTCTTTGGTCAGGATTTCTGGCCGTGGCGGTGCTGGCCCAGTTGGTAGGTCACGCCGAGCTGCTGAAACTGGTCATGGGAAGCGATTTTAAGACCGGATATAAGCAAATCATCGAGGAAAGCCTGGAATTGTTCGGCTATTACCTCATATGGTTCGGTACTCTGGAAGCCCTTCTGGCGGCGCGACGGTCGGCGGAGGATTCGGCCAGGTTCGATCACCGGGATTTCGGATCGGGCGGGGTGCTGAAAATCCCGGAAATGAATCGCCTCTACGAGGTATCCTGACGAATCGGCAAAAACGTCGAGACGGCCGTGAAAAGTGGTTTCAACGTATCCGCAAGGCGATTCTGCACGGATAGGTATTGCCGGTACTGGTCTGCTATCGGAGTCTTGATGGATTAACGATCTTGACCGGAAGGAGGTGTTATGAGGATAAGGATTGTCCAGGTCATTGTTCCCGCGCTGCTGGTCGTGCTAGGGGGATGCGCGACGCAGGAAGGGCCACGTCCGCCCAATTGGGCGTATGCCGTGCAGACGGCGGACACACGGGAAGCGCACGAACGGCTCGCGAATCACTATGATGAAATCGCGCAGACGATGCAGGCCGATGCGGATGAAGAGCGCGAGATGCTGATCCAGTATCAGGCTAATCCACACAAGTACGGCAAGCAGATTCTGGATTTGAAAGCGCGTGCCGAAGCCATGATCCGGGATCTGGAAATGGCAGCCCAAGAAAGCCGTCGTTTGGCCGAATATCATCGCCAGTTGGCGGCGGAAAGCCGATAATGCTTCCGGACGGTTTATGTGCTCGGATTCGAACGAGCGTGGCGGTCCGCCCGTTTGAGAGTAATCAGACTTAGCCGCTAAAAGACTTAGAGTTCTTGGTGTTGCGGAACACCATCGGTTTCGTTTCGCCGGTTTCAGCTGCCGAGCGCGCACTGGCGATCGCTTCGAATACGGCATGCCTATGGGGAGATTTGCCGCACACCGGGTCGGCGGCGGTCATATCGCCGGTGAAAAGATAGGCCTGGCAGCGACAGCCGCCGAAGTCCTTGGTCTTTTCCGGGCAAGACCGGCAAGGCTCCTTCATCCAATCGTATCCGCGAAATTTGTTGAAGGCATCGGAGTGTAGCCAAATATCGTGTACGCTCATATCGCGTACGTTGGGGCAGTCGAGTCCCGGCAGCGACCGGGCTTCGTGGCAGGGGAGGGCAAGACCGTCCGGAGCGATGGTCAGAAACGTCGTCCCCCAGCCGTTCATGCAGGCCTTCGGCCGATCTTCGTAGTAGTCCGGCACCACGTAGTAAATCTTCATCTTTCCCTTGAGCTTTTCCTTATAGTCCTGGGCAATGGCCTCGGCTTCCTGGAACTGCTCGCGGGTCGGCAGCAGCTGATCGCGATTGAGATGCGCCCAGCCGTAATACTGGGTATTGGCCAGTTCAAGATAATCGGCTTCCAGTTCGACGGCCATTTCGAGAATTTCGCGCATCAGGTGGATGTTCTGGCGGTGGATCACGACGCACAGAACCATGGGGTAGCCGTGCTTCTTGACCAGTCGGGCCACCTCTTTCTTTTGCTCGAACGATTCGGTGCCGGCCAGATAGTTGTTCAGCGTCTTTTCGGGTGCCTGAATGCTGACCTGAATGTGATCCAGTCCGGCATTCTTCAGCTCGGCGATCCTGTCCTCGTTGAGCTTATAGCCGGAGGTAATCAGGTTGACGTAATAGCCCAGCTCTCGGGCGTGTCTGACCAGGATAGGCAAGTCCTGGCGCACCAGCGGTTCGCCACCCGACAAGCCGAGTTGCACCGCGCCCATTTCGCGGGCTTCGGAAAATACTCTCAGCCAGTCTTCGGTGTCGAGTTCGTCCTTATGTCTCGCGAAGTCGACGGGATTGGAACAATACGGGCACTGTAGCGGGCAGGTGTAGGTCAGTTCGGCTAATAGCCAGCGCGGACTACTGACGGGGAATTTGTCTGATCCAACCATTATCCAAGGCAGATTGCAGGAGTTCGGAAATGTCGTCCCTTAGACCGGTGGTTTCGAATTTCGTCTCAAGTTCGGAAACGATTCCGTCCAAATCGCGTGTGCCGTCGCACAGCTTGAGGATTTCGGCGGCGGGCAGGTTTAACTCGACCAGGCCCTCGGGATAAAGGATCACGTAACGCTGTTGGGCTTCTTCCCATTGCAGTCGATGCAGGGGCGAGAAGGCAAAGAGGCTTTGGGCGTCTAAGGCCATGGTTTCAAGGCTTGATATTGAAGTAGGGCGGCTTGTTTTCGATATAGGCCAAGTACATCGCGTCAAGCATGCTCCACAGAATGTCCAGCTTGAGCTGGAGGATTTCCAGGGCGCGCTCCTGTTGCTCGCGAGTCTTGAAATAGTCCAGTGTGATGGCGAGGCCGTGTTCCACATCGCGGCTGGCCTGACTCACCCGTTTCCGGAAATAGGCGAGTCCATCCTGGTCGATCCACGGATACAGGTCGGGCCAGCCGGACAAGCGCTGCTTGTGAATGGTCGGCGCGAACAGCTCGGTCAGCGACGAACAGGCCGCTTCCTGCCAGGATGCCTGGCGGGCGAAATTGACATAAGCGTCCACGGCAAAGCGGACGCCGGGCAATACGTGCTTTAGCGACCAGAGTTCGTCTCGGGGGATGCCTACAGCAATACCGAGTCGCGTCCAGGCTTCGATGCCGCCGGCATCGTCGCCCCAGCCGTCGTGATCGTGTATCCGCTGAATCCACTGGCGTCGGGTTTCGCGATCGGGGCAATTCGCCAGAATGGCGGAGTCTTTGACCGGGATCTTGATTTGGTAATAGAAGCGATTCGCAACCCACCCTTGAATTTGCTCTTTGCTGAGCTTGCCGTCAGCCATGAGCACATGGTAGGGATGGTTAATATGATAATACGCCTCTTTCTCGCGCAATTTGGCTTCGAATTCTTCTCGGGTCCAAGGTGTCGGTTCGCTCATGGTGTTTCTCACAGGTCGATTTCCATGCTGTCGCAGGCAACTTCGATGCCCGCTCCGGTAAGGGTTTTTCGCTCCGGCGAATCTTCGTCCAAGATCGGGTTGGTATTATTGATGTGAATCAAAATCTTCCGTGCTTTGGGTGCATTTTTCAGCACTTCGATCATGCCGTCCGAACCTGATTGGGGTAGATGTCCCATGTCGCGGGCAAGCTTATCGCAAATTCCGGCACGGCCCATCTCATCCTCCTGCCAGAACGTGCCGTCGACCAACATGCAGTCAGCCTGCTGCATGGCCGCGAACACGTGAGGTTCTATTTCTCCGAGTCCCGGCGCGTAATAAAGTTTCTTGCCCGAAGATATCTGCTCGATGATGACCCCGATATTGTCGCCTTCGTGCGGATCGTGCCGATGAGGCGAATAGGGCGGTGCCTTGCTTTTCAGCGAATGGGTGTAGAACTTCAGGTCGTGAATCCCGGGAATCGCGAAGCCGCTGCCGTCCAGAGGCGTGCTATGGTGGTTGACTCCACAGTAGTGCTCCAGCATCTTAAATACAGGGAATCCCGTCGACAGGTCCTGTTTCACCATCTCGCTGCAATAAATGTCCAAAGGTCGAGTGGACTCGCGCAGCATCAACAGTCCCGTGGTGTGATCGATTTGGCTGTCGATCAGGACGATGGCCTTGATACCGCTGTCACGGATGCCGTGCCTTGGATGGACGGCCTGAAAGGCTTCCAGTTGAGTGCGGATGTCGGGCGACGCATTGAAAAGCACCCAATTCTCGTTGTCGCTGCTGACGGCAATCGACGACTGAGTGCGCGATTTGGCCTTGACTTGGCCTTGGCGAAGCCTGGAGCAGTTGTGACAGTTACAGTTCCACTGCGGGAAACCGCCGCCCGCGCCGGCGCCCAACACTCGGACTTTCATTTCGATCTTTGCTAAGCAAAAGAGCTTCCGATGAGCCCTTTAAATGAAAAAACGGGGCTCTACATTGCTGCGGAGCCCCGTTCAGGGATTCAACCGGCGAATTAGCGGTTGTAGATGTACATCGTGACTTCGAAGCCAAAGCGCAGGTCTTTGTAGCTCGGTTTTTCCCATCTCATTTCGGATTACCTCCAAAAAAGTGATTTATTGCTTTAGTTTGGAATGGCTTATAAAGCTCGCGGCAAAGTATACGTATCCGATTTTTGGAAAGCAACGGGAGTTATTCCTATTTCTCGAAGGGAAATCAGTAGAAGCCCGCTGGATTGCTCAAGCCGATCCAGCGCAAGTCGGGCATCTGGGATTTCTTTTCAAGATCATTTGATTCCACTCCATGCTCAGCGCATCGAGCAATAAAAGTCGTCCCACCAAGGGTTCGCCGACGCCCGTGAGGAGCTTGATGGCCTCCAGGGCCTGGAGGCTGCCGATGATTCCGGGCAGAGGGGCAAGCACGCCGGTTTGCACGCAGCTTTCCGCAAGTTCGCCGTGATCGGCGTACAAGCAGTTGTAACAGGGGTTGTTTCCGACGCCCGGAGTGAATACGGCCAGTTGTCCCTCGAAGCGGATCACCGCTCCGGAAACCAGCGGCGTTCGTGTTCTTACGCAAGCGGCGTTGACGGCGAAACGGGTGGTGAAGTTATCCGAGCAATCCAGCACCACGTCGGCCCGAGCGATTTCCTGCTCCAATTGTGCCCCCTCCAAACGGGACGTGAGTTCGGTGACTCTCACATCGGGGTTTAGCCGTTCGAGGGCTTTACGCGCCGAAACCGCCTTAGGTTCTCCGATGTTCTCCGTGCCGTGCGCGATCTGGCGCTGAAGGTTGGATATTTCCACGACATCGTAGTCGTTCAGCGCCAGGCTGCCGACCCCGGCGGCGGCCAAATACATGGCGGCGGGCGAGCCGAGACCGCCGAGACCGATAATCAATGCCCTGGAATCCAGCAGCTTTTCCTGGCCCTCGACATCGATCTGAGGCAGCAGTATCTGTCGGCTATAACGCAAAAGTTGATTGTCGTTCATCGTTCGGCGGTAGAGACTATTCGGAAAAGTAAACCAGTTTACCGGCAAAAATCCTTCGCCGCATGGGGCGAGGATAAAACGAATTAGTCTTGCGATCGGGGGGGGCTTGCCGATCAGCGTTCTAGAGTCCGTGAACTAATTTTGCCGCATCCAGCCGGATAAAAAGTTTCGGATCAGCGAAGTCGTCAGTTTCTCGGCATCGGGAAGACCGGCGATGTCCAGCTTATCGGTAAGCGCCAAGGTGCAGACGCCGTGCACGCCTCCCCAAAGCGCTCGAGCGGCCAGTGCGACTTCCGTCGGATTTCGGGCCGGACCGAGTCGGGCGAGACATTTTTCGACCCGATCGAACAGGGCGAGAACATGGTTGCGGTACCAGCCGGGCGAAGCGGTTGCCGTGGGCGATCCGCGTCCGAAAATCAGGTCCCAGCGTCCCCTGTGTGACGCGGCGAAGCGGAGATAAATGCGGCCCAGTTCCACCAGTACAGCTTCGGTATCGTTTTTCTCAGCCGTAGCTTGGTCGAGTTCGAGAGCTAATTCGGCCAAGGTCCGGGCGTTCACCCGGAAAATCAAGTCGTCCAGGTTCTCGAAAATCAAATAGAGGCTGCCTGCGGTATAGCCGATTTCGTTCGCGATCTTGCGTGTGCTGAGACCTGCCGCGCCTTCCCGCTCGACGATGGCTTCCGTTGCTTTTAAAGCCATTTCGCGAATTTCGTCGCGGCTATGATCGCTTCGTCTGGCCATGGCGAATATCCTTGCTCGATTCCGGGAATTTAGCCAAACCGCGTCGGTCCCTTAGATGAGGACAGCTGATTGACTCCATCCCAGCCTAACTCGGTGCGGATGGAACGGTATGCAGAGTTGACGATTATCATCGCGAACATGTGATGTGCCAGGTAGTTTCTTGAGCCATGGGATTAACCGAGCTCTCGATCGTTCGATTATCGGCAGGACGTCTGGCCATGTAATCGGATTTCTCGATCCGATATGTACTATCATTGGCAAATCTCAAAACCCAGTCCTTTCAGCAGGATTCATCATGCTACGGATTATTTCGCTTTGTCTTTTGGTTGTCGCAGCCTCCGCCCAAGCGCAGGGTGAACTCGCTCCGGTGCCCGAGCCGCCGGATATTCCGCCGCAGGTCGAGAGCGGTGAGCCCTTGGAGCCGGATGTCACGATTATCCGGCGGGGCAAGGACACTATCGAAGAATACCGGATCAATAATCGGCTTTACATGGTAAAGATCAAGCCAGCGATCGGTCCGGCCTATTATCTGCTCGACACCGACGGCGACGGTAATATGGACGTACGGCGCAGCGATTTGGAGGATGACATGCGGATTCCGCAATGGGTGCTGTTCAGTTGGTGAGGCTCCTTTAAACCGAGATAGCGGTTTACTGTACAGGCCGATCGCGCTTCTCTGATAGAATGAAAATGGATTCGGGTGTTTTGTAGTCCGTCGAATCCGGATTTCCATTCCGCGATTTCACGAGTCATCCCGCCTTTAAGAACAACACCAAGGATTATTCGCGCTTGAGCCAAAGCATAGACTCCCGGCTTAACCAGCTTATTCATACCGGCCAACAACATCTGCTGAGGAACGGCCTCAAAGGGCTGGAGAAGGAAAGCCTTCGGCTTGCGGCCGACGGCGTCATCGCGCATACGCCGCATCCGATGGGAGTAGGATCGGCGCTGACTCATCCTTATGTCACCACGGATTATTCCGAGGCGCTGATCGAGCTGATTACGCCGCCCTATGCCGACCCGGCGGAAGCGCTGCGGTTTCTTAAAGACCTGCATACCTTCATATACCGCAATCTGGGAGACGAGATCTTACTCGCGACTTCCATGCCCTGCGGCGTGAGCGGTGACGAAAGCATTCCCATTGCCGAATACGGAACCTCCAATATCGGTCGGATGAAACACATTTACCGGCGCGGACTCGCCTATCGCTACGGGCGGATGATGCAGGCCATTGCCGGCGTTCATTTCAATTATTCGGTCAACGAAGCGTTATGGCCGGTCCTGTGCGAGTTGGAAGGCGGGGCGGACTCCTTGTCCAGCTTTATCGCAGGCAACTATTTCGGCATGGTGCGCAACGTTCATCGCTACGGGTGGTTAACAATCTATTTGTTCGGCGCCTCTCCGGCATTCGCCAAGTCGTTTTTCAACGGACGAGAGCATCTTGCGTCCAGATTTTCGGAGTTCGACGCCCGAACGCTTTTTCGCCCCTATGCGACTTCGCTGCGCATGAGCGATATCGGGTACAAGAACGACAGCCAGGCCGGGCTCGATATCTCTTTTAATAATCTCGACGACTACGTGGCGACTCTCGGCAAGGCCATAGCGACGCCTTATCCGCTTTACGAGAAGATCGGCGTGAAGGTGAATGGAGATTACCGTCAGCTGAACGGCAACATTCTCCAGATCGAAAACGAGTATTACAGCGTCATCCGTCCCAAACAAATCGCCGAGTCCGGTGAAAAGCCTACGCTTGCCCTAAAGCGGCGCGGAGTGCGTTATTTGGAGCTTAGATCGCTGGACTTGGAGTGCTTCAGTCCTGCCGGGGCAAACCTGGATCAGCTGCGCTTTCTGGAAATCTTTCTGCTTTTTTGCCTTTTGGAACAAAGTCCCCCACTCGATTCCGCGGAGAAGAGAGAAGTCAGCCAGAACGGCATGGCGGTCGCGTGTTGCGGCCGTACGCCCGGGTTCAAGCTTCGGCGCAAAGGCCGAGAGGTTTTGTTGAAGGACTGGGCGGCGGAAATACTTGAGGCCATGCGCGGCATCGCAGAAATTCTCGATGCGGAAGACGTGTCTAAACCCTACACGCGAAGCCTGGAGGAACAGGCCGCCAAGTTTTTCGATCCCGAACTGACGCCTTCCGCCCGCATGCTGGCCGAAATGAGGGCGAGTGGAGAATCGTTCGAGGAATATGCGCTGCGGATATCGAAGGAGCATGCGAGGGTGTTCCGTGATGGCTTCCTATCCGCCGAGCGAGCCGAATTCTTTCGCCGGCTGACCGACGAATCGCTCGAGGAACAGCAGCAAATGGAAGCTGGCGACAAACTCTCTTTCGACGAATTTTTACACCACTATTTTGCCCAAGCATAATAGGCCCGAGATCGGAGCCTATTCCGCCTGAGAAGCTGTCTTCAAACTGCTGCGCGCCGTCATGCCGGCGTTGTTCAAGGGTTCAAGATGCTGATGAAAAACATCTCTGTTTTTCACCCTACCGGGCGCGCTATCGTGCGTCCCATTTCTCTCCCGGAGAAATGGTCATGTACTCCTCGGTACACTCCGGTTTTGACTCGCCCGATCCTTGCGGTTCGCCCTGCGGGCCAGGCTAACGGCTGTTCCCTCCACGGGCCTGCTGGCGGCTTCGGGTCGCCCTTTCGCGCCTTTCCTTGACGTCGCTCGTGACGTTTGAAGACTGCTTCTAAGGGCTAGATCGTCGCGGATTTCTGCGTCGGTCAGCATCTCAGTTCTCTACGCTATTTCATGGAGGTCGCCATGGATTACCAGCACATTCGGCTTCCTGCCGGCGGCGAAAAAATCAGCGTTCGGGACGGCAAGCTTCGTGTTCCTGACGAGCCCGTCGTCGGCTACGTCGAAGGCGACGGCATCGGCCCGGATATTACGCGCGCATCCCTCCGCGTTTGGAACGCAGCGGTCGCCAAAGCATACGGCGGGGCGCGCAAAATCCATTGGTGCGAGCTCTTTCTCGGAGAAAAAGCCGCTGCACTCTACGGCAACGCTTTTCCCGACGAAGCGGTGCACGCGCTAAAGGACTTGGTCGTATCCATCAAAGGTCCTTTGACGACCCCTGTGGGTGGGGGAATGCGGTCCATCAACGTGTCCCTTCGACAAACCCTTGATCTTTACGCATGCGTTCGCCCGGTACGCCATTTTCCGGGAGTGCCGTCGCCCCTGCGTCATCCCGAAGCGGTGGATGTGGTCATCTTTCGGGAAAACACCGAGGATGTTTACGCAGGCGTCGAATATCCGGCGGGATCGCCCGAAGCCTTTAAACTCGAGCGTTTTCTGAAACAAGAGCTCAAGGCAGATTTCCATGAGGGCAGTGCTCTCGGGGTGAAACCGGTGAGCGAATTCGGAAGCAAGCGGCTGATCCGCAAAGCCATCCGCTATGCGCTCGATCACGGGCGGAAGAGCGTTGCCTTGATGCACAAAGGCAATATCATGAAATTCACCGAGGGCGCGTTCCGGAACTGGGGTTACGAACTCGCTCGTACGGAGTTCGCCGGTCAGACCATCACCGAAGAGGAATTGAACAGATTCCATGGCGGCAAACAGCCGGATGGCAAGATCGTCATCAAGGACCGCATCGCCGATATCATGTTCCAGCAGATGCTGCTTCGTCCCGAAGAGTTTGACGTCATCGCTACGCTCAACTTGAACGGCGATTATCTTTCGGATGCGGTCGCGGCGGAAGTAGGAGGTGTTGGTATTGCGCCGGGAGGCAACATCGGCGATTTCATCGCCGTATTCGAAGCAACCCATGGTTCCGCGCCCAAATACGCCGGCCAGGACAAAGCTAATCCCGGCTCACTGCTCTTCAGCGGGGTAATGTTGCTTGAATACCTGGGATGGCACGAAGCCGCGAAAACGGTAGAAAACGCTTATAGTGCCGTTGTCGGCCAGAAGATCGTCACTTACGACTTTGCACGGCAGATGGAAGGCGCACGCGAGGTGAAAACCAGCGAGTTCGCCGAAGCCTTAGTAGCGGCGATGGGTTGAGTGCCGGGCACAAAAAAAGCAGGGCGGTTGCCGCCCTGCTTTTATACTTCCAGCCTGTCTCAAGACAGACAGGTTGCAGGCATCTTATTTGATGCCGGCGTTGACCTTTTCCATGGCGGCGGCGGCTTCGCTCAAGAGCGGTGCGGCTTCGGACGTGTTTCCGGCTGCGCAAAGGTCTTGGGCTTGCCGAACCTTCTTCATGGCGTCCTGCAAGGGCTTGCCAGCCGCGTCGCCGGTGATTTCCTTATAGTTCTGCTTGGTCTGCTTGATGGCAGACAGGCAGCCGTCCTTGTCGCCAGCGGTTGCAGCGGCCTGGGCTTCCTTGGTGGTCTGGACGGTCTTGACCATGAATTCCTTTACGCCAGCGGCGTTTTCGGCGGCAATGGCGCTACCCATCGTGCCGGTCAACAACAAAGCGCCCAGAACTAAGGTTTTGTTCATTTTCATTCTCTTGCGTTCTCCTCTGGCTATTCCTGGAATAACCAAACAAATGTCACGATTGCTTATTGAGTGCTGATGCATACGCCGCCATTGCCATACCGCGTTTCGCGGAAGCTTCCAGGTCGCGAGCTCCTGCGATGGCGTCGATCGAGGAAAGGCGTAAAGCCGTCCATGCAGTCAACGGGCGTCAATGGTAAAAGACTTTCCGGATATTGTCATGCTTTCGTCTTTGGAAATCTTTCAGCCTACCCGTCGATCGCCGTTTTTCGAAAGTAGATAGTCCAGCCACATCGTCGACAGTTTCTCCTGTACCGAGTTCTGGCGCAGGCGTGCGTACAAGTTGGGAAAATCGACCCGGTCCAGGTCTTGATCCTGGTTGTAGCAGGAGTACACGAAATACTCCTTGCCGCTGTCCGGTTCCACATGCTTGCACAGACACTGCGCGCAGACGCCCTTCATCATGCACTGCATCGGCGAGTTGATCGAGCCAATGGCGGAGTGATGAGCCTTGAGATACGGCTGGAGGACGCCGTAACGGGCTGCTTTGACCGCCGCCATCATGCGGTCGGAGCCGATGACGATCATGTGGTCGACGTCGTCCATGTGGATCGGAGTCGGACCCAGTTCGCCCTTCGCGTAAGCCAGCATCGCTTCGACGATGTTGCCGACGAAGGTTTTGTCCTGGGGGCGCAGCGGCGGTATGGGCTCTGCTCCTGGGAGATTATCGACCGACCAGACCACCACATCCGAGGCCGCTTCGATTTCCCGAATCTTGAACACGTCTTCGCGCTTCCGATAGCCGGCGAAATAGATGACATGGCTGCCCGCCGCGCGCAGCGCTTTGCCGATGGAGAACAGCACCGCATTGCCCAGGCCGCCGCCGGCGAGGAGGACCGTTTGCCCGGCGTGAATTTCAGTGGGGGCGCCGGTGACCCCCATCACCACGATGGGGTCGCCGGGCTTCCACATCGCGCAGAGCTTGGACGACGAACCCATTTCCAGAGCGATCAGGGATATGAGGCCTTGTTCCTTGTCGACCCAGGCGCCGGTCAATGCCAGGCCTTCGGCGACCAGCACCGTATCGTCCACGACGGGTGCGAGCGCTTCGAAGTTTTGAACGCGGTAGAACTGGCCCGGGCAGAAGTGCTTCGCGGCCAGCGGAGCCCTTACGATGACTTCGACGATGTTCGGGGTGACCCGATTGATTTCTACGATACGCGCCAGCAGCATGTCGTCGAGCCTGTGCTGGAACTCTCGCAGATTCGCAAGGCGCTGGGGCTGCTGGGCTCGATCGAGCGCGGCGAGCTCCTTTTCGTACAGTTTGACGATGTAAGGATATCCGTCCTTGGCGCTGGCCATGGCTTTCACCACGTTGCCGGCATAGACCGGGTGGTTGTCGCCGTAGAACGTGATGAACTTGCCGTGGCGGCGGTACGAGGTGAACGGCGCAGGCTTGCCGATCTTGGGAACGGCGGTGTCTTTGACCGGTTCCAGCTCCGGAATTTCGCTCAGCCAATTGGGTTCGTAGCGCTGATAGAACTTCTGGTCCATCTCGAAGGAATCCGGATGCTCGGATTCGTAGATGGTATTGGGCGAGGTTCCCGCGGCGACGAACAGGCTGCGCAACGGGACTTCGAGGTTGCCGGCTTTTTGCCAGCGGCCATCCTGTTCCTCCAGTTTTTCGAAGCGCACGGCGCGGAGATGTCCGTATTTGTCCTCCAGGGCCTCGAGCGGGTTCATGCCCTCGGCCAGCAGAATGCCTTCGTCCATGGCTTCCTTGATTTCCTCGTGATTCTGCCGGTAAGCGGGTGAATCCTTCATGCCCTTGCGGTAGAACAGCGTGACGCCTCCCCAGGCATTCAGCAAGGGGAGGAAATCGGGCTTTTCCCCGGCGGCTTGTGCCCTTTGGCGTTCTGCCCGCACGGCCTTGGCATGACCCAAAAACTCGTCGAGGATCAGCAATTCTTCCTCGTCGTAGCGGGCGCGTACGGTTTCCTCGCCGAAGGCGGCGCACAGCTTTTCGTAGCGTTGCATGATCTTTTCGACCTGCACCGGATAGTAGGCCAAAAGCTCGGTGGCGGTGTCGATGGCGGTCAAGCCGCCGCCGATCACGCCGGCCGGGAGGCGCACTTGCAGATTGGCCAGCGACGACTCCTTGGCGGCCCCGGTCAATTGCAGCGCCATCAAGAAGTCCGACGCCTTGCGGATGCCGCGAATCAAATTGTTCTTGATGTCGATGAGCGTGGGTTTGCCGGCGCCCGAAGCGATGGCAATGTGGTCGAAACCGAGATCCCAGGCTTCGTTGATCGTGAGAGTGCCGCCGAAGCGCACGCCGCCGTAGCAGCGGAAGCTGTGACGCCGCAACAGGGTCAGATAAATGACTTTCAGGAAGTTCTTGTCCCAGCGCACCGTGATGCCGTATTCGGCCACGCCGCCGAAGCCCAGCATGATGCGTTTGTCCAAATCCTCGTACAACTCTCGGAAATCATGGATGGGGCGGGGCGGATGGGTCTCGTCTCCGACGATGTCTTTGGGCAGCGGTTCGATCTTGAGGCCGTCGATACCGACCACGCCGAAGCCTTCGTTGGTCAAATAATGAGCCAGCGTGTAGCCGGCGGGCCCCATGCCGGCCACCAGCACGTTCTTGCCGTTGTAGGGAAGGGCGTACGGCCGCTTGACGTTGAGCGGATTCCAGCGGGTCAGGAGGCTGTAAATCTCGAAGCCCCACGGCATGAACAAAACGTCGGTGAGGACGTTGGTCTCGATCTGCGGAATATTGACAGGCTCGGTTTTCTGATAGATGCAGCCCTTCATGCAGTCGTTGCAGATGCGGTGGCCGGTGCCGGGGCAGAGCGGGTTGTCGACGGTGATCAAGGCCAGCGCGCCGATGTTGTCGCCTTGCCGCTTGACGACGTGCATCTCGGAAATTTTTTCCTCCAGCGGGCAGCCGGTAATGGTCACGCCGAGCGGATTGGTCTTGTACGTGCCGTCCTTCTTGTTGCGCATGCCCTTGGAGCACGAGTCGGTATCCCGGTCGTGGCAATAAATGCAGTGGTCGACTTCGTACAACACGCGCCGTTCGGGAAAACGTGGATCGGTAAGGCCGAATCCTTCGCGCCTCCTGTGGTGTTCCTCGGGGGCCGCCCATACGCTGTAGCCGTCCGCCGAGCGCGTCTCGTGATGAACCAGATGATTGAAATCGGTCTTGGCCGGGAACTTGAAGCTGGCCCACCCTTGGACTTGGGCTTTGAGCTCGGGAATTTGCGTAGCTGCATAGGTCCAGCGTTGGACCAGATCCAGCAGCGCCTTCACCAGGTCTTCGTCGCTCTTGCCCAGCAGACCGGCAAAGCGCGCCTCGGTATCCGGATCGGTGGCAAGAGTACGGCGCAATTCGGCGATTTCCCTTCCGCTCACCGACGCATCTTGATGCCAGCGGTGCAAGCGTGCGCCTAAGACGGCAACCGCTTTTTCCCGGTCCGATTCGATCAACACGGGTTCGGCGATTCGGAGCAAGGACTCGAAGTCCGCCTGGATACCGGCGATATTCCAGCTTTCCAGCGCCTGATTCTTGAACAGTCCCGCGACCTTCCCGACGATCTCGTTGCGGTACAGGAAGATGCTGTCGAACTCGTCGCGGATCGCCTGTATTTGCGTGTCCCGTTCGGACGATACGCCGAACAGCCGCGCCACGAAAGTACCGACATAGGGCGCCATTTTGACCAGGACATCCGAAATCTTTTCGGGCGGCATGCCTTCGCCTTGGCATGCGCGATAACGCTCGAATTCGGCGAATAGGGCCGGATCGTGGTTGCGGACCGTTGCGTCGAAGACGTCTGACAAGTCCTTGAGCCGTTCCGGTTCGTACAAATCAGCATAGTTAAAGCCGGATATGCCTAGGGTCAAAACGGATGCGGCGCTTAGGCCCGTATCGGAGCGAACGGAGTGATCGGTCATGATTGTCGAGATCGCGTGGGTTGATGAAACTTCTTTTTCGTCAGCGTTGCCAGAAGACGGACGGATTTTCGTGAAAAATGTGTGAAATTTTATGCTGAATCGATGGTCGAGTCGATCATGGGCACTGTTCGAGACATTACAGGGTCATTAAGAAACATAGGTATCGCCCCCGTTTCCTTCCAGGTTGAAGCGGGCGCCGCTAAGGTGTAGGTTAGGCGCCGAACTATCATTGCCAGGTCCTCGCTCCATGAATTCCCTATACCAGACTCTTCTGCAATCCGATTCCAAGGAACCGCCGGTCGTTCGTTCCGCCGCGCCGGGCGCAACCGGAGAGGGTGTCATCGATGTTTCGACGTTTCAGGCCATCGAAGTCGATAAGCTGTTCGACAGCATCAATCACGCCGCCACGATCACCGGTCAGGCAACCCTTTATCGCTCGCTGGTCCAGCCGCTGGCGTCGGCGGACCTCATTCGGGCCAAGCAGGACGCGGTTCGGGAAATCGAATCCGACAAGGCGCTTCGAGACTCGTTGGAAACCCTGATCAAACAGGCGAAGTCGCTGGAAGATGACTTTTACGGTTTATTATTCGGCACGTTCATGGGGCTCATGAGTTCGCCCGCGCACAAGCTGGAAATCGAGGGCTACGGTTATGAGACCTATAAAAAAGGCACTCGGTTCATGCTCAATCTGGTGGAGGCGGCAAACCGGTTTCCGAAGCCGAACAGCGAGTACCTGGGCCTATTGATCGACGACTTGCGGCGCTTTGCCCATTCGCGCGCCTATGCCCTGATGAAGGGGCCGGTGTACCGGACCGAGAAAGATGTCCGCTCCAAGGCGGAGAAACCCTGGTATACCCCGGCGATCCGCTTTCGGCCGTCACTGTTCAAGCCGGTGGGGCTCGCGGTCGCGGCCATCCTCCTGGTGCTGACTTTGGAATTCGTGCCGTTGCTGCTCGATCTGGCGGTTTCGATCGCGCCGGTATTTTGGCTGTTCCTGCTTCCCATCAGCTTCGTTTACATCCCCATCGTCGGCGGTTTCGATCGCGATGGCTGCATCTATCCGCTCCGCGACATCTTCAAACGGTCCGAGGACGTGCAAAACACGCTGGATTCGCTGGGCAAGCTGGACGAGCTCTTGAGCTTCGTCCGCCTCAAGGAATCCTTCCACCACTCCGTGGTCTTGCCCAAGATCGTCGAGGCCGAGCGCCATTCGCTGGTGCTCAAAGGCGTGCGGAATCCGGTGCTGAGCAAGGACAATCCCGACTACGTGCCCAACGACATCAGCCTGAAAAACACGCGGCTGACCTTCATCACCGGACCGAACAGCGGCGGCAAGACGGCGTTCTGTAAAACCCTGGCGCAGAGCCAGTTGCTCGCGCAAATCGGATGCTATGTGCCGGCTCAGGAAGCGGAACTGACCGTCGCGGACCGCATCTTTTACCAGGTCCCCGAAATCAGCCACCTCGCCGACGGTGAAGGGCGCTTCGGCACCGAACTCAAGCGGACCAAGGACATTTTCCTCGCAACGACGCCGAAAAGCCTGGTGATCATGGACGAACTCTCGGAAGGCACGACCCACGAGGAAAAGATCGAGATTTCCATGAATATCCTGGACGGGTTCTATCAGAAAGGCAGCAACACCATTTTGATCACCCACAACCACGAACTGGTCGATGCTTATCAGCAGAAAGAAATCGGATTGGCGAGGCAGGTCGAGTTCAAGAACGAGCAGCCGACTTACCGGGTGGTCGAAGGCATTTCGAGGGTCAGCCACGCGGATCGGGTGGCTCGCAAGATCGGTTTTTCGAAAGAGGATATCGCCCGGTATTTATCCGGTGGCAGATAAGGACGCATTATGCTGGAAATCCTTCAAATCCCCGTACTCAAGGACAACTACGTTTACCTGATCCACGACAGCCAAACCGGCGAGACGGCGGCGGTCGATCCCGCCGAGGCCGATCCGGTTTTGGAGGCGCTCGCCGCTTACGGATGGACGCTGACTCATGTCCTGAACACCCATCATCACGGCGATCACGTGGGCGGCAACCTGGCGCTGAAGCGCCGGACGGGCTGTCGGATAGTGGGTTCGGAGCGGGACCTCAAGCGCATTCCAGGTATCGATATAGCCGTGGGCGAGACGACGGTTTTGAAAGTTGGAAGCTCCGAGGCTCGCGTGCTCGATGTTCCGGGACACACGCGTGCGCACATCGCGTTCTGGTTCGCCGGGGCCGATGCGCTATTTTGCGGTGATACGCTGTTCGCCCTGGGATGCGGACGGTTGTTCGAAGGCACGCTGGAAGAAATGTGGCGCTCGCTCTCGAAGCTGCGCGCCTTGCCTCCCGAGACCAGGGTTTACTGCGCCCACGAATACACCCAGGCGAACGGCCGATTCGCCTTGACGGTAGAGCCCGGTAATGTGGCGCTTCAGCAACGGATGGCGCAAGTCGATGATCTGCGGCGGCAGAACAAGCCTACGGTTCCTTCGACGTTGAAAGAGGAATTGGCGACCAATCCGTTCCTCCGCCCCGAAAGCGAGGAAATCCGGAGCAACTTGGGAATGATGAACGCCGACCCCTTGGAGGTGTTTGCGGAAACGCGCCGGCGGAAGGATATGTTTTAAGAGTCCTTGTCGGCAAAGGATTGCCGACCTACGACTTGGTAGGGTGGGTTAGCCCTGAGCGTAGCGTTAGCGAAGCCGAAGGGCGTAACCCACCGAAACGGAGTTTGTTGTCCCCCTTATTTCTTCACGTCCTTATCCGCACCCGCCGGAAAGCAAGCTTCCTGAGCGTATTTCTTCGCTTCCTTGTACTTCTCGCGCAGTTTCGCGGATTCCGGCGGATCGCGGAATTCCGCGCCGCGCTCGCCGGCCATGCTGAATCCGTAGGTGAAAGTCTGCGCCTGGACGAATTCATCGTGGCTCATCCGGCTCGCGATCTTGTCGACGCTGCACGTGCAGTGATAGAGATTGTTGTAATTCTGGCCGCCATGCTCCTGCATGCATTGCAGGACATATTCGACCCTGGCCAGCGTGGGAAAATCGTTGGTTTCCTTTGCTTCTGTTTCGGGGGAGGGCGGAGCGGACGTGCAGCCGGCTGCCAGGATCAGAACGGCGGCCGTTGCGGGCCACCGGATATTCAAGGGAAAAGCGGGTATTTTCATGCTCAATCGTTCTCGTAAGCCTGTCTCAAAATCGCTACATGATAGTGCAGCGAAAGCGGAAGGCGCAATTTGTGAAATTCAGTTTTCGACCGCAAAGTCCACGATTTGTTTGAGCTTTTCGTTCATTTGCCGAGCGAATTCGTTCATTTTCGGGTTAGGCGAACGGGTCGGCAGCAAATGCGTGGTCACGATAACTTTGCCGTTCTCGGAACGGACGGCCACATTGCAGGGCATGTAGATGACGGATTCCGGCGAAATTTCCAGCATCTCGCGGGCCAGCGTGAGATTGCAGAACTGAATGGTGTCGTAATCGGGGAAGCTGATGTTCTCGCGCTCCCGGATGACGCTGCCGATCTTGTTGTGGCCGGTGATGCGGAAATTCCGCTCGGTGATCGCGAGCTCCAACTCGGACAGAACGTCCTGATAAGGTTTGGTAGTCTCGGCTTGATAGTAGAGCGGCTCGGGATTCTTCGGAGCGGAGCACCCTGGCAGGATGATCAGCAGCAGTGCGACAATCGAACCAAGAAATAAGCGCATACACTAAATAGAAACATATCGAAACTCGATTTTTAGCTTATCACCATGATTTTAGAGAGGGCAAAAATAACCGGCGTGATTCTGGCCGGCGGACGCGCACGACGGATGGGCGGCGAAGACAAAGGGCTGATTCGCTTCAAAGGCAGACCACTGGCGAGCTACGCTCTGGAAGCCCTGGATTCGGTCGCCGCGCACATTCTGATCAACGCCAACCGGAATCGGGACGCATACGCGCGTTTCGGTTATCCCGTGATATCCGATCAGACCGACACTTTCGACGGGCCTCTGGCCGGGCTGCTCAGCGCCATGCGTGCCGCGGAAACGCCCTATGTCCTAACCGTGCCATGCGATTCGCCGCTGGTGACGGGGCGTCTTCTGGAAAGACTGTGCCGGGTGATGCAGGAGACCGGAGCCGAGCTTTGCGCCGCCCACGACGGCGAGCGTTTGCACCCGGTTTTCCTGCTGGCTGAACGCCGCCTGGCGGACAGCCTGGAACGTTATCTGGCCGGCGGTCAGCGGAAGATCGACCTCTGGCTCGAGCAGCACAGGCTGGCCTTGGTCGATTTCAGCGATCATCCCGAGCTGTTCGCCAACGTCAACACGCCGGGGGAGTTGGCGGCGCTGGAGGGCATGGAAACGGCGGATGCAACGGCAGCGGCTCCGATCGATCTTCAGGCCAATCCTTACGATATCCGAATGACGAATGCGGGACGCGCCTCCTGCTATGCCGCCACCGCGCTCGACGAGTACGGTGAACGCCGCGAATTGGAACTGGCGGGCGAACGCGCTCTGACCGTCTATGTGGACAAGTACGAAATCGTCACCTTGATGACGATCGGAACCCATCCGGAACTCCTGACGCTCGGTTATCTCCGCAACCAGGGATTCATCGAGAACATCGCCGACATTCGATCGGTGCAGGTCGATTGGGAGACCGAGGCGGTCGCGGTGACTACCCGGCTCACCGAACACGCCTTTCTCGAAAGGCTGGGCAGCCGTACCGTCACCACGGGGTGCGGTCAGGGCACGGTGTTCGGCCGGTTGATGGACCAGCTCCGCGAAATTCGCGTACCCAAGGTGACCGTCCGCCAATCGGAGATCTACGGCGTTTTCAATGCGCTCAGGGATTACAACGAGGTATACAAGCGGGCCGGGGCGGTGCATGGCTGCGCGCTGTGCAAAGACGGCAAGATCGAGATCTTCGTCGAAGATGTCGGACGCCATAATGCCGTGGATGCGATCGCCGGCTACATGTGGCTCACCGGCATGGAAGGCGGGGACAAGATTTTCTATACCACCGGACGCCTCACCTCGGAAATGGTGATCAAAGTCACGCAAATGGGGATCCCGGTGCTGCTGTCGCGTTCGGGGGCCACCCACATGGGATTCGAGCTGGCGCGGCAGGCGGGCGTGACCATGCTCGCCCGCGCGAAGGGACGGCACTTCCTGGTTCTCAATGGCGGCGAAAATATCGTTTTCGACGTGCCTTTGCCGAAGCGGCCTTCGCCCGAAACGACGGATGATTAACAACCGCAGGCAATTCCGATCACGTTTTTCGGTGCGTTGCCCTGCTAAGCTTTAATGTCAAGTGATCCTTAGTTCTATTGCGACCTATGCCAGCCGATACCAGTGAAAGCCAAGGCGGATACGTTCTGAAAAGCCGGGGCGAAATCATCGAAAAGCTCAAGCTCATGCAGACGAAGAAGTGTCTTTTAAGCACTCTGCCGGACGGTAGTGGCCTGAGTTTCGTGACCACGGTCGTGCAGGTGATGGCGGAAAAAGGATTGGTGGTCATGGATTTGAGCGAGAACGCCAGCGTCAATCGGCAGTTGCTGGCGGCGCAGCAAGTCGCATTTCGCGGACAAATCGACGGCATCCAGTGCCGCTTCGCCCTGACCAAACTTACCGAGGCGACCTTGAACGGGCAAACCGTGCTTGCGGCCCCGATTCCGGATTCCTTGTACTGGCGGCAGCAGCGGACGTTCTACCGGGTGGCGATTCCGGTAGCCATGCCGGCCAAATGCGTGGTCAGGCTCGACGACATGCCCGCAGAGTTCGGTATTGCCGACATCAGTCTTTCTGGGTTAGCCCTGATCGACAAAGCCAATCGGCTCGGCGACTTGTTCTCCGTCGGGCATATTCTCGAAGAATGCAGGCTGATCCTGCCCGGCCATGGCGAAATGATGCTGGGTCTCGAAGTGCGCAATAAAGTCGCGATGACCTGGGCTAACCCGCCGGTCGGTCAGCGGGTGGGGTGTATTTTCCGCGGCGCCAGCCGAAATTTCGAAATCAGCCTTCAGAAATTCATTTACGAGATTGAATTGCAGAAGAAGCGGCAGGAGAGCGTATCGCGCTGAGGGCGGCCAAGTCCTAAGCAAAGAAACCATGGAGGTACCACCCGCCGTTCTCATCGAGTTCCCGGTATATCCAGGCGCGGACGCCTTCCGGGCTCACCGCCACGCGGTAATCCCGCCGGATCGACGCGCCGTCCCACCAGCCGCTCTCGATGCGTTCCCGCTCCGGCAGCAACCGGTAACGGGTTGGATCGCACGGTCGAGGCTTGGGCAGCAGCCACAACGGCCGGCGCTCCTTGCCGATGGCGAAGCCGATGGGCGATTCGTTCCGCGTCCAATCGCAAACGGCGTCTTCGGGAGCGCCGGAGACCCCCTTCCAGGCGAGCTCAGGGCGGTGATCGGCCGGGGTGTCCAGAAAGCGCAAGGCATCGCGTCCCAGGCGCTGCTGCAATTGTTCCAGCAAGGTCTCCCAGTCCAAAACGCCCGGAGTTTTGGCAGCGAATAGATCCGCCTCGTGCGCCCGATAGGGTTGTAGCGCGCCGCAACGCAGGCGAAGGGCGGTAACGGCGTCAGGCAGGGGCGTTCGCTCCAGACGCTCGCTCAGCAGCATCGAAATTCTCTCCGGATCGCGGCTGGCGTAGCGAAGCTTCAGTTCCAGGCGCGTGGCTGGCCGGCGGAAGTGGAAAAGCTCCAGTTCCAGCCGGTCCGTGGCGGCGTCGTGCTGGCGCAAAAAGGCAGCCAAATTTTCCAGCAGAACCGCGCACACGGGGCGCAGGTGAGCCAGGTTCTCGGTTTCCGCGGCGAGTTCCCGATAAGCTTGAAAGACAGGCGGCGTTCGGAAGAGCCCGGGCATTTCCTTTTCCCGCCCTGCGGCTCGGTCGAGTTGGCGTAGCACGGCAAGACCGTAACGCCGAGCTAGGCCGTCCCGCGGCAAACGCCAGAGATCGCGCAGGGTGTGGAGACCGGCCTTGGCGAGCCGGTTCGCCGTATTCCGTTCCAGGGGCAAGCGGGCGATGGTCAGATCGCCGAGCCCGGAGCGGAGTGCCGCCGGGTTCTCCACCGTCCGCTCCAGCCCGGAGGAGGCCATGAGCCAGGCCGGAAAAGGTGCCGGTGCCGCCGCGAGAATGTTGCAATGGCCCAGGTTTTCGAGCTTGGCACGCAGCCGCTGCGTCAAGGCATTCAAGCCGCCGAACAGGGTCAGGCTGCCGCGGATTTCAAGGACCAGGGCGGCCGGATAATCGAGGCTCACCCAAGGCGTGAAGCCGAGCCCGGCTTCCGCCAGCTTTTCCAGCGCTTCGCGTTCCATCCGTTCGTCGCGGCGATGCAGTTGCAGACCGGCGCATAAGGCCAGGGCCGCGTTCGTAGGTAAGCCGGGATGGATGCCGAAAGCCCCGGCGGCAGGGGTGGCGGCAGAAATCAGGGAACGCCCGCCGCTGTCCACCCATACGGCGGCGGGACAGTCGTCTTCGAGCTTGAAGACCTCCAGCGGCAAACGCGGCAGATAACAGCACAGCCAAAGTGCCGCCGGCGCCGGCTGCGAAGTAGCGGAGACTTGCGTGGCCGACAATGTGAGCTGGGCTGCCGGAACTGTCGGAAAAGCCTGCAAAGCCATGGGGTGTTCCAATGTTTAGGGCATTTTTATATCGGGTGTAGGGGCGAATGAATTCGCCCCTACACCATAAATTCGAACTGAAAATGCTCTTGCCCAATTTGCTCCTTCTTTCCGGGCAGAGGTATCTACATAAGTCGATCAAAGAAGGAATCGTTGCGCGATAGCTTCGTTTGAGTTGTAGGCCGGAATAAGCAAAGCGTTTCATACGGCACACCGTGTGCCGTCCCCTGTGGGCGCTGCGCATGCCAATCCGCTCCCGGCCGCTTGGTCCGGCAAAACTCAGTGGGACATAACATTGTGCCGGGAACGGCTATCGCCCCTTCGACTTCGCTCAGGACAGGCTTATCCTGGCCTACATCCGGCTGCGTCGGGAAAGGATTCCCGACTTACGTGGCTGCTTCTGCATGCTGCCTATTAACCCGGCCTATAAATATAGGCCGGGTTAATCCGGGGCAGGGATGCCCCGGCGCGGCGACAAGCCGCGTGAGCCCAGGCCGGGCGTGTACCGGCCTGGGCGGCGGCCCGAAATACCAGGAGGGTATTTACGGGCCTGATTAATAATTGGGAAACATATCGTCCGCCCCGCCAATCAGTACGGCATTCACGACCGGCATGCCGCGCGTCTTGAGAATGTGAACCCAAAGCCCTTGCTCTCCCGCTTCGAGGCGAAGACGCAGGGCGGCCGGGGTGCCGGCGGGCAGGTCGGACAAAAGCAGTACACCGAGGCAATGGCCTTCCGTCGCCGCCAGTTGCAAGCGGCGCAATACCGGAAAAGGAGACGGTTTGCGGGGCCAGGCCAGGACCATGCCGCAGGCGGTGCTGCGCAACAGTTTTTCCGCGCTCCACCAGATGTCCTTGTCGTTCGAGAGCTTGTCCAGCAGGAGCAGGCGGCCCAAATCGATGCCGGCATCCGCCAGGGCCGGTGCATATGGCAGATAAGGCGGCGCGATCCAGGCCAGGCGTTTTCCCGATCCTTGCACGTGCCGCATGGCGGGAAGCAAGAGATGCAGTTCGCCGATGCCCCAGGCGGGAACGGAAACTTCCATCAATGCCGCAAAAGGCCAGCCTCCTTCCGGTAATGCGCGGTCCAATTCCTGAAAGCCGGTGGGAATCGCAGCATTCTCGGCAGGTTGAGGCCGGCGGCCGCGCCACAGAAGCGGCGTCGTGCGGAGCAGTTCATCAAGTCCATTTGGGCTGTTCATCACACCCACTCGCTGCGGATGACGCCGACTACCACGCCTTCGATGCACAACTCCTGGCGCTCTAGGTCGACCGCCAGGGTTTCGAAGTCGGGATTGGCCGGTTCCAGATAGGCCACGGAGCCTTCGAGCCGCAGCCGTTTTACCGTGACTTCGTCGCCGATGCGGGCGATCACGATTTGGCCGCTGCGGGTCTGGTCGGTGCGCTGCACCGCCAGAAGATCGCCTTCCAGAATGCCCGCATCGCGCATGCTGAGACCGCGCACGCGGAGCAGGTAATCCGCTTTGCCCTGGAACAATTCCGGGCCGAGGCGGCAATATTTCTCGATATGGGCTTCTGTCAGCACCGGCCGGCCGGCGGCGACTCTGCCGATGACGGGCAGGGCGTCGGCCGGAGCCTGGTATTCCAGCAGCCGGATACCCCGCGCCAGAGAGGGCATGAGCTCGATCAGACCTTTTCGGGCCAATGCCTGAAGATGGCCGCGCACGGCATTCGTGGATTTGAGACCCAGCGCATCGGCAATTTCCGCGATGGTCGGCGGTACGCCGCTCTGGCGCAGGGTTTGGCGGATATGGTCGAGTATTTCCTGTTGGCGCGGAGTCGTGTTCTTCATGGCTTATAAAAGCAGTGCTTTTATAAGCAGTATAGTTGGGCTTTCGAGAAATGCGCAAGCATCGATATGGAGGATGCGACGAATGCTTTACAGCGTTAGCAGAAACGCGAGCAGATCCTCTTTCTCGGACTTGGTGAGTTTCAGTCCGAGCACCAGGTTGAAGAATTCCACCGTGTCTTCCAGCGTCAGCAAGCGGCCGTCGTGCAGATAGGGCGGCGAGTCCTTGATGCCGCGCAGAGGCGGAGTCTTGACGGAGCCGTCCGTCGAAGTGGCTTGGCTGGTGGTGATTCCGGGTCGGTAAAACCGTTCCACCTTCAGGTCATGGGTCTGGTTGTCGGTATAGTGGGGCGGTGTGTGGCAAGTCGCGCACCGGGCTTTGCCGAAAAAAAGTTCCTGCCCTCGGAGCGCGGCCTCGTCGTTGTTTTTTTGCGGGTCCAGTTTGCCCGACGTATCGAGCCTGGGCGCCGGCGGAAAATCGATGAGTTTTTGAAACTCGGCCATGAGGCGCGCTTCGTCGGCTCGTTCGACCATGTGGGCTTCCTTTCTTTTGGCGGCTTCAGCGTCTCCGTCGAAATAAGCCGTCTCCAGTTCGAATTCCGAGCGGTCCTCGATGCTTTTCAGTCGGCCCTGGGTGTCGAACAACTGCTGGACGTCGACGCCCCTGAGGCTCCGCGTGTCGATGCGACGGCCGGGTTCCCGCGGCCGGGTGCTCGATGCCGTCTGTATGGCCGCGCCGGTGTGGCCGTTGACATGGCAGTCGAAACAGGCGACTCCGGAAGAAGGATCTTCGGTACGGCGGTCATCGGTGGCGTTGAACTGCTGCTGGGGAAAAGGTGTGAGCAAGAGCCGCAGCCCTTCCAGCTGTTCCGCATTGATGATGCCGTCGAAAAGTTCGCGGTAGTTGGATAGCGTTATCAAGCGGCTTCGAGAGACATCGCCCAGGTCCGGCCGTGTCTTGAGAAAGAGCGGAGACGGGAGTTCCGGTTGGAAGCGATCCGGAATGTCGAAGCCCACGTCGAAACGGGTGAGATCCCGGCCTTCTTGCTCCTCGACGGCTTCTATGAAATTTTTGCTGAACACGATGCCGCCCTCGGCGGGATTGGGGTGGGGCAGAGGCATGAACCCCTTCGGAAACAAGTCTTGCTTTCGAATGTCCTCAGGGGACATTTCCACTAATTCTTCCCAGGTTATGACCTCCCGCAGTTTGACCCGCACGCCTTCCTGAATGGGTTTGCCATGGGTCATCGTCACTGTTTTGGAGGGGTTGTCGCTGAGATCGTAACGTTCGTCGAGAGCCTTCAAATGGCGCTCCATGGCATCCAGCTTTGCGGTCTTCATGCGCGCCATGAACTGCTGAAATTCCTCGGCGCTCCTCGCCGGAGCGGGACACATCGCGAGGCCGGTGAAGGTCAGGCCCAGGATTGCGAATCCACGCAGAACCGTTTCGAGTGCTTTTTCTGGCATCGTCCGTTCCTCCCTATCGGCACTTTGCTGAATGCAGCCTCGAAAGCCGCGATGGTTGAAGTCCGTAGACGAAATGTTTAATTAAATGGCAGTCATCTCGATAGCGATAGCCGTACGAATACGGACCCATTCAAAGTCGCTTTCGATGAGGAATTAATTTTTGTAGGGTGGGTTAGGCCGCGAGGCCGTAACCCGCCGAGCGACCTCGAATCGGTGGGTTACGCTCCGCTAACCCACCCTACATAATGGTCACTCGAATGCCCAATGGAATGAGTTCGATTCCAGGGCAAGCAGGGCGGTCGGAAACCCGCAAGAAGCCGCGGTGAAGGGGCGAGGGGCAAGCCGGGACGATCGTCCCGGCCCGCCGATGACGAAGATCAGATCCCGGAGAGGCCGACGATGTTGTAGCCGGCGTCCACGTACAGGATTTCCCCGGTGATGCCGGATGCGAGATCGGAGCATAGAAACGCGGCGGCGTTGCCCACTTCCTCGATGGTGACGTTCTTGCGCAAGGGAGCCGCTTGTTCGCCTTTGGCCAGCATCTCGCGGAAATTGGCGATGCCGGAGGCGGCGAGGGTACGGATGGCTCCGGCGGAGACGGCATTGACGCGGATCCCTTCGGGGCCGAGGGAAGCCGCCAGATAACGGACATTGGCTTCGAGGCTGGCTTTGGCGACGCCCATCACGTTGTAATTCGGAATGGCCCGTTCGGCACCGAGATAGCTCAGCGTCAGCAACGAACCCTTGCGTCCCGCCATCAGCTTGCGGCCGGCTTTCGCGAGCGCGGCGAAGCTGTAGGAACTGATGTCGTGGGCGATACGGAAATTTTCGCGGGTTACCGCGTCGAGATAAGAGCCTTCCAGGGCTTCGCGAGGGGCGAAGGCGACGGAATGGACGATGCAATCGAGCCCGTCCCAGCGTTTGCCCAATTCGTCGAAAAGCGCGTCGATCTGCTCATCGCTCGCCACTTCGCAGGGCAGGACGATTTTCGCGCCCAGTTCCGCCGCCAGTTTTTCGACGCGCTCCTTGAGCTTGTCGTTCTGATAAGTCAGCGCGATTTCCGCTCCCTCCCGCCGCATCGCCTCCGCGATGCCGTAGGCGATGGACCGATTGCTGGCGACACCGACGATAAGAGCACGCTTGTCTTGCATGAAACCCATGGTGAATCTCCGATTTCGTCTGGAAATGGCGCGAAAGTATCCGCTAGAGGCCGAATGCTGTCTAGCCTGCATTTCTCCCCCCCTTCAATCGCAAACGGTCGCTTAA
>NZ_MSCV01000025.1 GCF_002005105.1 Methylocaldum sp. 14B
TTAAGTAAACACCCATGAACCGCAGCCAACTCGAATCCGGAGCATCCTCATGACCCAGCTTACGCTTGCCGCCTTGTTTTTCGTCGGCATTCATTTCTTGATCGCCGGCACCCGATGGCGGGATCGGCTGATCGAGAAATACGGCGAGCGGATCTACCGCATCGGTTTTTCCAGCCTTTCGCTGCTCGGCCTAGTCTGGCTGATTTACGCCTACCGCCGTGCGCCTTACATCGAAACCTGGGGACAGCTCGCGTGGTTCAAACCCGTCGCGGCGCTTTTGATGCTGGTCGCTTTTTTCCTGGCTGTCGTCGGCTTAACGACACCCAATCCGACTGCGGTAAACGGCGAATCTCTGCTCTCTGAAGCAGAGCCGGCACGAGGCATTCTGCGGATCACCCGTCATCCCTTTCTTTGGGGAATCGGCCTGTGGGCCATCGTGCACCTGATCGCCAACGGCGATGCCGCAGCACTCGTGCTGTTCGGGTCCTTGCTGATCCTAACGATAGGTGGAACCCGCTCGATAGACGCCAAGCGTCAAAGGCACTTCGGAGAGCAATGGGCGAAATTCACGGCCGTTACGTCCAATATACCTTTCAACGCCATCCGAGAAGGGCGCAATCAGCTCAAATTGACCGAGATCGGTTGGTGGCGCATCACGCTGGCCGTAGTGCTTTATCTCGCAATACTGCATTTCCACAGCAAACTATTCGGAGTTTCGCCGCTCTTCTGAGTTTATTAATCTGGCCCGTAAATACCCTCCTGGTATTTCGGGCCGGCGCCCAGGCCGCTACACGCTTAGGCCTTGGCTCACGAGGCTGGTCGCCGCGCCGGGGCGCATCCCTGCCCCGGATTAACCCGGTCTATATTGATAGGCCGGGTTAATAACAGCACCGGGATCAAGTCCCGAAATTTTGCATCGAAACTTGAGATTCTTGAAATTTAGGAGTCACGGCAATGAACGACGATACTTTCAACATGGACATCCGCAAGTTCCTGAAAAAGGTCGGTGTGACTTCGCAGCGGGAGATCGAGCTGGCCGTGCACGACGCGCTGCAAGCCGGCAAGCTCGTCGGAAACGAGAAATTCGCCGTCAAGATGACCTTGGAAGTTCCGGCCCTGAACATCCATCACGTCATAGACGGCGAGATCGCTCTGGAGTAGTCCCTTCAAACACGTTCGTCGGCAAAGGATTGCCGACCTACGAATGGGTACGGGCGGTGTCCCCGTCCACGCCGCTATAAAGCGATGAAAAACGCTCTAGCGCGCCGCCCCTCGACGGCGGGCTCAGCCGCAATGCTATTAAGTTAAGCCGTCATTCCGGCAGGGATTGCTCACCCCATCCCTGGGGTTCGTCCTACGGACCGTGCTCCGCACGTCCAAATTTGCTCCTGGCAAATTTGTGCCGGACAAATCGGCAGGGCGAGGCGCAATGCGGCGAGCGGGCAGGCCAGGGAAGGACTGCCCCGGACTCGCGAGCGAAGCGGGACGGCGTAGCGTGGCGAGGCCGATTTGCACACGAAGCGCCCGTAGGGTGCCGCACAGGGACTGTGCGGCATGAATCCAGTGCACAAGGAAGTGATCGGCCTCTGCCGTCCATGGCTTTTGGACCCCGGCATTCCAATCGCAAACGGTGTCTTCGGGAGCACCGAAGCCACCCTTCCCTGCCGGGGTGACGTCATTCGTCTTAACTTAACGGCATTGGGGCTCAGCCGCCGGTAGCGTTCATGTGGCGGAAGATGACGGGCTGTGCCTTGATGTCGAAATAATGCCGTTCGGGCTTGATCGCCATCGAATCGACGATCGCATGTTTCAGCTTGTGCATATCGCCGGGATTGGCTCGCAAGACCCGTTTCAGATCTATCGAGTGTTCGTTGCCCAGACAGAGCAGCAACCGGCCTTCGGCCGTCACTCTCACGCGGTTGCAGGTTCCGCAGAAATTGTGGCTGTGCGGGGATATGAACCCCACACGTGTGTGGGTGCCGGACACGCGGTAATAACGGGAAGGTCCGCCTGTGGTTTCCGGCGTGGGCAGCAGGACAAAACGCCGGTCGAGATCCCGCTTGATGTCGTCGCTGGAATAATACTCCTCGGCACGGTCGTGCCCATCGACCGCGCCCAGCGGCATCTCTTCGATGAAGCTAATGTCGATGTTCTTGGCGATCGCATAGTCGACCAGATCGCTCACCTCGTCATGGTTGCGATTCTTGAGCACGACGGCATTGATTTTGAGTCGTTCGAAACCGGCATCCAGCGCGGCGTCGATCCCGCGGAGCACCTGATCCAAGTCCCCTATCCGGGTCATCTTCCGGAACCGGTCGCCATCCAGCGAATCGAGACTGACATTGATGCGCTTTACTCCGGCGGACTTCAGCAGCAATGCGGTTTTTTCCAGCTGCGATCCGTTGGTCGTCAAAACCAGCTCTCTCAAGCCCCGCAGCTTGCCGATTTCTTGCAATAGATCGACCGCGCCCTTGCGCACCAGGGGCTCTCCGCCCGTGATGCGTATCTTTTCGACGCCGAGTTCCACGAACGCCGTGGCGACGGCCAGGATTTCCTCGAGCGTCAAGATCTGAGCGCGGGGCAAAAAAGCCATGTCCTCGCTCATGCAATAAATGCAGCGAAAGTCGCAGCGGTCGGTGATGGAAATGCGAACGTAACTGATACGCCGCCCGAAGCGGTCTATCAATTGCGCGGGTAAAGCCGCCATAGTCTAGTCATTCCGATCGGGTAGGTTCGAAAGCTTAAATCACGATTTTCCCACGAAGGCGGCCCAATAGCCAAGCAAATCACTCAGGATTTCATCTCCATCTTCTTCCGTTCATAAAGTCCCGGTTAAGAAACCTCCAGCGCCTTTCGAACGTCCGTCGCCCAGCGGATCGATTCCACGTAAGCGCTCGCCGGTACGCCCTGTTCAAACTTGCAACCCTGAATTTCACCGGGCTCGGCGCGCTCGAATGCAATCGCGGCGCGGAGCACATCGCCGATCGGGCCGCTACCATGCAGCAGCGCCTCATCGATGCGGTCATCGAGGTTCAAGTGTCGCAGAATGTCCTCCTTGGGAACGTCCATGACGGCGTCCAGCAGGGAAAATAACCCGGTTATGTAATAAAGCTCGGTATTTGGCCGTTTCATTCGTTCGGCCAGCAGCTCGCAGGTTCGCGCCCGTACCAGTGCCGTGGTCAGCAACTCGCGCGGGCGGTAATCGACGGAATTGACCAGAATGACCGACGCCCAGTTTTTGATCCGCTGTACGCCGAAGAAAATCACGGCCCGGCGGATCGAGTCGATCCGCTTCGTCACACCGAAAAATGCGGCATTGACTAATCGGAGCAGCTTATAACTCAGGGTCATATCGCGCGTGATGATCGCCTCGGCCTCGGCGACGTCGACCTTTGGACTTTGGAGCCGCGCAAGCAGTTCGAGCACGGCCAGGCGGTTTCCCGGTATATCGCAACTGCGCAAATGTCGGGGCCGCTCGAAAAACATGCCTTCGTAATAATCGAAACCCAGCTTGCGGAAACGATCGTATTCGTCCGGCGTTTCTATGTCTCTCACCAGAAGATGCAGATTTTGGTCGTGGCGGGCCGTCCAACTGATCTTAAAACCGTTCAGCTTTCTGGCATCCAGGGAGCAGATCGATACGAAGTCGGCCTCGCGCCTAAGTTCGACCAAATCGCAGGACGGATTATGAAGCGCGATGGTAAAACCCTCGTCGGCCAGGCGGGATACGGTTTCCTCCGCCGCACTATCATTCAAGACGTCTCCCGATACCGCCAGAACCACCTGGGACTTCGGCCAGGCCAATCCTTCGCATACGGTTAAAGAAGTGGACGGCACCCGGAGCATCGCTCGGCTATCGCCGACCAAATCTCTCAAATCCAGCGCCTGGCCGGCCTGCCGCACCGCTTCGGTCCACCGATCTTCGCTGTCTTTGGTCCCTACGCTCAGAGCTTCACCGCTGCAAAAGCTAAGCTCGTAGCCGTATACATCGAGAGTGTGCGTGTATATGGGCACACGGCCGATCAACCCATCGAACATACTGTCTCCCCCACCGTATTTCGTCCAAAATGAAACCAAGCAAGAGGCTAGCACAAGAAACTTTCATGCGCTCGACGTGTTGTCGCCGCGTGGAATGACGACCAAAATCGGCCGACTACCGGTCGTTTAGCCTGCTCCGGAATAATTTATTAATCAGGCCCGTAAATACCCTCCTGGTATTTCGGGCCGCCGCCCAAGCCGGTACACGCCCGGCCTGGGCTCACGCGGCTTGTCGCCGCGCCGGGGCATCCCTGCCCCGGATTAACCCGACCTATATTTATAGGCCGGGTTAATATCGATCAGACCCGTAAATACCCTCCTGGTCTTTCGGGCCGCCGCCCAGGCCGGTTACACGCTTAGGCCTAGCTCACGCGGCTGATCGCCGCCCCGGATTAACCCGGCCTAATTTAGAAGCCGGGTTAATAACGTAGACTTAGACTGTGACGGACGTGGACGGAAACAACGGACTGCCGCAATGGCGAGAAACGACGGCACCGGTGCCGTGTCGGTCCCTCCGGCAGCTTGGTAGCAGGAAATTTTCCGGGCTTTATCGGAGATAAAACTCGGCTCAAAATTGTCTTTAAGTATACGCATACGTATACGCGTCCCACAGTCTGGCCAAACGGACTGACCACCACACGGTAGGCGCAAGACCTTCGTTTAAAATCTCAAAGAACGGGACGGACACACGAGACAACCTAATGAATAAGCTCTTACAACTCTTTAAAGACGCATCGGCTTTCAGCGAAGACAACGTCGGTTTTCTCGAAGATCTCTACGAGAGATTCTTGCGGGATCCCGAGTCCGTCGATGAAAGCTGGCGGGAGAAATTCCGGTCGATCCAGCACGAATTGACAAGAGAGGAGCCCGCAGCCGAAAGAGAGCGCCGCGTCATCAAAGCGGCAATCGGGGAATCCGAAGCGGAAGAAATGCTGCGCAAGCAATCCGCTGTAGACCGGCTGATTTATCAATACCGAACCCGCGGCCATCAGTCCGCCGACAACAACCCGTTAAAGCTATCCCCCCCGGCAGCGCTGAAGGATTTGGACCCTGCCCATTACGAGCTGAGCGAAGATGAGCTGGACCGTCCGTTTTACATCGACATCCTGCGAAGCCCGGAACGGCTGCCATTGCGCGAGATTCTCTCGATGCTGCGGCAGACCTATTGCGGACACGTCGGTGCGGAATACACGCATATCGTCGACAGCGACATCAAGCGATGGATCCAAAAGCGGCTGGAAAGCACGCGCGCCCGCGGAAACTTCAGTGCCGAGGAAAAGAAATGGATGCTGAAGCTCCTTACCGCCGCCGAGGGTATAGAAAAATACCTGCATCGGAAGTACGTGGGCCAAAAGCGGTTCTCGCTCGAAGGGGCGGAAAGCCTGATTCCGCTGCTGGACGATCTGATCCAGCGGGCAGGCGAAAAAGGAACCAAGGAAATCGTGATGGGCATGGCCCACCGAGGGCGGCTGAATGTGCTCATCAACATCCTTGGGAAAAAGCCCAGCTCGCTATTTCAGGAGTTCGAAGGCATATATCCGAACGCACCGCCATATGCCAGCGCAGGCGACGTGAAATATCACATGGGCTTCTCATCGGACATCGAAACGGGCGGCGGCATGGTGCATCTTGCCCTGGCCTTCAATCCTTCGCATCTCGAAATCATCGATCCGGTCGTGGAAGGTTCCGTGCGCGCACGCCAGGACCGGCGCGAGGACGAAGACGGCGAGACCGCCGTACTCCCGGTCCTGATTCACGGCGACGCCGCTTTTGCGGGGCAAGGCGTCGTCATGGAGACGCTCAACATGGCCGAAACCCGTGCTTATACGACGGGTGGAACCATACATGTCGTCATTAATAACCAGATCGGCTTCACCACCAGCAACCCGTTCGATGCCCGATCCACGCTGTATTGCACCGATGTTGCGAACATGATTCAGGCGCCGGTTTTTCACGTAAACGGCGACGATCCCGAAGCGGTGCTCTATGTCACCCGGCTCGCTCTCGATTATCGGATGAAATTCAAGCGAGACGTGGTGATCGATCTTATCTGCTATCGCCGCCACGGGCATAACGAGGCGGATGAACCGGCTGTGACTCAACCTTCGATGTACCGGTTTGTCCGCAACCATCCGCCGGTTCGGAAGCTTTACGCCGACCGATTGATCGCCGAAGGAGTGGTAACCCCCGACGTCGTCCAGCGCATGGAGGAGGATTACCAAAATGGTCTGAAGAAAGACGAAACATTCCTCCGGCCGATCGTTCACGACGCCATGAGCTACTACAAAACCCGCTGGGATCACTACCTCGGCACCGAGTGGACGCTGCCCTGCGATACAGGTTTGCCACAGAAAACGATTCAAGACCTGTCGCAGCGACTGATCGGCATTCCGCCGGGATTTGCCCTTCATCCGCGTGCGGCGGCGATCATGGAAAGCCGGCGCAAAATGGCGGCCGGGGAAATACCTCTCGACTGGGGATATGCTGAAACTCTGGCCTATGCCTCGCTGCTGACCGAGGGTTACGCCGTACGTTTGACCGGTCAAGACGTGGGACGCGGAACGTTTTTTCATCGTCACGCAACTCTGTATGACCAAGATTCCGGCGATACCTATATTCCGCTTCAGAACCTCAGCGACAACCAGGCGCGTTTTTACATTTACGACTCGCTGCTGTCCGAAGAAGGCGTGCTCGGGTTCGAATACGGCTACAGCAGCTCCGAGCCTGACACCCTGGTCATTTGGGAAGCCCAATTCGGAGACTTCGCCAACAATGCCCAGGTTGTGATCGATCAATTCATCACCTCGGGAGAGACCAAATGGGGACGGCTCAGCGGACTGACCATGCTTCTGCCACACGGCTACGAAGGCCAGGGCCCCGAACATTCATCGGCCCGGATCGAGCGCTATCTGCAACTATGCGCCGAACAGAACATTCAGGTGTGCGTGCCGACGACACCGGCTCAGATCTTTCATCTTTTGCGCCGGCAGATGCTGCGACCTTACCGGAAGCCGCTGATCATCATGACGCCCAAAAGCCTGCTGCGGCACAAATTGGCCACGTCGCGGCTGGAAGAATTGTCGGACGGAAGCTTCCGCAACATCATCGGCGAAATCGACGCCCATGACCCGGCCAAGATCACCCGCGTCATCCTCTGCACCGGCAAGGTGTTCTACGATCTTCTGGAGACTCGGCGCAAGGAAAACCTTCACCACGTCGCCATTATCCGCATAGAGCAGCTCTATCCCTTTCCTTACGATCTCTTCATGCAGGAACTGGCGGCTTACCCCCAAATGAAAGAATTGATCTGGTGTCAGGAAGAACCGGAAAATCAGGGCGCGTGGCACCAGATCAAGCACCGCTTCCTGAGCCTGCTGGAAAAGGACATCGTCCTCAGCTATGCTGGACGGCCGATGTCTGCTGCGCCCGCCGTAGGCCAATTCCACCGGCATTTGGAGCAGCAGAAGAAAGTTGTCGAAGACGCATTGTTTGGAACCGTGCCCCGTCAAGAGCCTTTAGGAATAGTTCATGCGCATCGAAGTCACCGTGCCTAATCTGCCCGAGTCC
The DNA here is from genome assembly GCF_002005105.1 of Methylocaldum sp. 14B. Taxonomy (GTDB): domain Bacteria; phylum Pseudomonadota; class Gammaproteobacteria; order Methylococcales; family Methylococcaceae; genus Methylocaldum. The sequence continues at coordinate 7,606 of NZ_MSCV01000025.1, forward strand.
ATCACCGACGCGACCTTGCTCGACTGGCGTAAACAGCCGGGCGATACGGTGCAGAAAAGCGAGACTCTCGTCGACCTGGAAACCGACAAGGTGATCCTCGAAGTTCCCGTGCCGGACAACGGCGTGCTGCAGGAAATCCGACACGCCAAGGGTGACGTGGTCGGGAGCGGTGAGCTTCTGGCGGTCATTGAAACAGAGGCCCGTCCCGCGGTCGCCGAAACTGCCGCGCCCCCGGAAATACCGGCAAAGCCGGAACCGGCGGCTGTGCCCGAGGCGGTACCCAGACCCGTGAGGTTCGCCCAACCCATGGGACCTTCGGTACGCAGGCTGATCATGGAGCATAACCTCGATCCGGCGCAGATAAAAGGCACGGGACGCGAGGGCCGTTTGACCAAGCAGGACGTCCTGGATTATCTGGAATCGCAAAAACGCAAGACCGTCGAAGCGGTTGCGCCGGCTCGGAGGCCGGAGCCGGCACCGAAGGAGAGACCCGAGGTCAGAGCGACGGAAGGCCGGGGCGAACGACGTGTGCCGATGACCCGGCTTCGAGCCCGCATCGCAGAGCGCATGATCGAGGCGCAACACACGACCGCAACATTGACCACATTCAACGAAGTCAATCTGCAGAAGATCTTCGACCTGCGGAATCAGCACCGCGCACGTTTCGAGCAGGAATATAAGATCAAGCTGGGCTTCATGTCCTTTTTCGTCAAGGCGGCGGTGGAAGGCCTCAGACGCTTTCCGATCATCAACGCTTCGATCGACGGAAACGACATCGTCTACCACGATTATTACGACATCGGCATCGCAGTATCCACCGATCGCGGGCTAGTGGTGCCGATCCTGCGTGACGCCGACCGTCTCAATTTCGCCGAAATCGAAAAGGCGATCATCGATTTTTCACAAAAAGCGCGGGACGGCAAACTCAGCTTCGAAGAGTTGAGCGGCGGCACGTTCACCATCACCAACGGCGGCATTTTCGGATCGATGCTCTCGACCCCGATCCTCAATCCGCCGCAGAGCGCCATTCTCGGCATGCACGTCATCAAGGACCGGCCAGTGGTCGAGGACGGACAGATCGTGATTCGACCGATGATCTACCTGGCCCTTTCCTACGATCATCGCATCATCGACGGCCGCGAAGCCGTGACTTTTCTGTTCACGTTAAAGGAACTGCTGGAAGATCCGGTCAGATTGCTACTGAAGATCTGAAGCTAAGGCTTTAATAGGCTGCGCCTCGTCCTCGGCCTCGGTCCGATCTGGTTTTCGCCCGGACGATTGGTCGAACAAAGGCAATCGAATCGAAAATTCGGCGCCCTGATCTTTGCCGGCGCTAGCCACCGAAATTTTACCGCCATGCATCTCCACCAGGCTTTTTACGAGAGCCAAGCCGACACCGAGTCCGCTATGGCCACTATGCAGCGGCCGTTCGAACTGAACGAAGGGTTCGAAGATATGTTCGAGCGCGTCCGGCTCAATCCCGATGCCGTTGTCTCTCACCTTAATCGAGATTTCCCGTCCCGTCTGCTTCATCGCCAACTCTATCCGGCCTTTTACAGGCGTAAATTTTGCGGCGTTCATCAATAGATTGGCGATGATCTGCGAGAGCCGTGCCGGGTCGCCCCAAAGATAAATCGGCTGGCCGGCTGCACTATGCACCAACTCCTGCTGGTTCTTTTCGATCACCGGCCGACAGACTTCGATAGCATGGGCGATCACCGAAGCCATATCGGTGACTTCAAAACTCAGCTGTAACTTGCCCCTCGCGACCCGCGATATATCCAAAAGATCGTTGATCAGCCGAGTCAAATATTTAACCTGGCGCTCGATGCTATCGGTAGCCGATTCGAGCAATTCCGGCCGTTCCGAGCCACGCCGTTTCAATAATTGCGCCGAAGTCAAAATCGGCGCGAGCGGATTCCGGAGTTCGTGAGCCAAGAGGGCAATGAACTCGTCCTTTCTTCGATCGGCCTCGCGCAGTGCTTCTTCAACCTCCTTGACGTGACGCAAGCTCTCTTCCGCGCGTTTCCGGTCGGTAACATTGGAAAGAACGCCAACCAGTCTCCGGCCGCTCTCCCGGTTGCCCAAAACATGCTGTCCCCGCGCTTCGACCCAGTTCGATTGTCCATCCGGCGAGACAATGTGGAATTCCTGGCTATAGCTCTCGGCGGGCTGATCGCCGCTCTCGGGAACCGAGGGCAAGTTCCGTTCCGCGATATCCCGTACCCAGGCCAGAAATTGGTTCTCGAAACCGATAGCTGAATGCATATCCGTCGGGTCCAGCCACGTTATTCCGCCGCTCGACGAATCACGCTCCCACACCGCCATGCGGCCGGCTTCGAGGGCCAGCAGCAGGCGTGCTTGACCGTCCCTCCATGCTTTCTCACCGCATTTCATTTGATGGATATCCATAGCGATACCCACCCACTGGCGGACCTCGCCGCGTTCGTCGCAAAGCGGCAAAGCGCGGATGAGATGCCAGCGATACTCTCCGGTCCGATGACAGCGGAATCTGAGTTCTGTCTCGTAAGGGAGCTTTTTTCTTAGCGCCTCCGGCTGCTCGGTGAATACTCGCTCGCGATCTTCGGGGTGCAATACCGACGTCCATCCCTGCCCACGACTCTGTTCCAAGGTCAAACCACTGTACTCGAGCCAATGATGACTTGCGTAGACCAAAGTGCCATCCGGCGCAGCCGTCCAGATCACGAGAGGAGACACCTCCGCGAGAAGCCGGTATCTTTCTTCGCTTTCCCTTAGCGTGTCCTCGAAGCGCTTTTGCCCGGTGATATCTTTAACGGCAACATTTACGCCGGACACAAAGCCATCGTTTTCTTTTATCGGAAAAAAACTCGCCAGCAGAACCCGCTGTGTTTGAGAACTGTTCGGCGTTGTCCCTGAAATCTCTTTTTCCAGAATCGGCTCGCCCGATACGATCACCCGCCGCAGTAAGGGAATGATTGCTCGACCGACCTCCGGTACCACCTCCTGTATGTCCCGCCCGATATGTGCTTCCACGGGAACTCCATGAATTTCGGCAAGCCGACGATTAATTCGGACAAAGCGCAGATCCCGGTCGAGAAAGCAGAGACCTACCGGCGCCGTGGCATAAATACCCTCGATTTCTGCAAGTTGCGATTTGACGGCACGCTGGCTGCGCACCACCGACTCCTCCAATTTCCGGCGACGCACGATTTCTTGCTCCAGCATTTGTTGGCGGCGCGCAGACTCGTGGGCTTGGAATCTGGAAAGCCGGTGCCAGTGACCGATCCCGCTCAGCAACAGCCCCTCGGCTACGAAAAATACGAGCCGAACCTGTTCATCCATATAGGGAAAAAGTCGCTGGATGCCGAAAGCGGATTCTCCGAAAAGAAAATGATCCGCTGCCAGCCCGAGAATCAGCGCCAATATCCCGGCGCCGAATCCGCCTAGGAAGGCACCCACGGCAACCGGAATTAGCAGCAATAGGCTGATCGGAGCCGGTCGGTTCATCGCATGGGTCGCGGCGATCAACCCTAGGATAACCATCAGAGAGGCGAGCGCGGCAATATAGGGCTTAAGAACGGCGAATGCATTCCTGGGCTTCAACGTCTCGCTGGATTTATTGAAGCTGGACACGCCTGACCTCCGTTCCGATAACCCCGGGCAACACTTGCCAAGTCCTAAGCACATTTATCCATCCCAACCCGAATACGATGACGGAATGGACGATAAAAGCTCCTACGTATTTGTATCAGCTACAGATTGACTAACGGCCATCGCGGCACTGCGGTCAGGCTGCGACGATCGGTAGCTTATATTTCGAAGATAAGAACGATTCGTTCAGTCACGCCGAGTTTATTGGAACATTCGGCTCATATGAAAGACCTGAACGCTCTGTGGCCGTAGAGTACGATGTCTAACGCCGATTCGAATGTACGTACTCTTACGTATGTCTGGATTACGCTCTCTGCCTTATCTGCTACCAAAAGGACCCGTGACGCAGAACCAAGAGGAATTTACGGCCTATGCCAGTAATTCCAAATCGCTTTCAATAAGGCATTAATTTTTGTAGGGTGGGTTAGGCCGCGAGGCCGTAACCCATCGAGCGACCTCGAATCGGTGGGTTACGCTCCGCTAACCCACCCTACGTAATGTTCACTCGAATGCCGAATGGAATAAGCCGTTCGCTCGAAGCTTGTCAAAGGGTTTCTATGGCCTACTGGAATAGGCTCCTGATGGTGACGTTCGGTTAACCGACGCCGGAACTGATTCTGGAGCGCAACGCTTCTAGGTTTCGCAAATAGGCGACAAGCTTTGGTTCCCAAGCGGCGACACAAGCCAACGCTGTCGTGCCAAACGACAGTCATCAACCCGCTACAAACCGTACCAACTCAGCCCAAGTATGGCTCGCCCGGTCAAATCTCGTCGTGACGATTAACGGATTCCCATCTGAATCGCGAGTGCCACGAGATCGGCGAGTGACTGAACGCCCAGCTTCTCCATAATGCGGGCACGGTGGATTTCAGCGGTACGATGACTGATGCCCAATGCCTTGCCGACCTGTTTGGCCGAATAGCCACGTGCTAGGTACACCAAAATTTCCTTTTCACGCGGTGTCAGATTAGCGTATAGAGCATCAAGCTCGTGCTGACGCGACTTTTCTTCGTAACGCTGATAACTGAGAGCGAGTGCGTTTCTTATCGCCGGTATCAGGACGTCGGCATCGACGGGCTTTTCAAGAAAATCTACGGCTCCACCCTTGAAGGCTGCTGTCGATTTGGGCACGTCGCCAAATCCCGTCAGAAAAATGATAGGAAGGTTAAATCCCCTCTCAGTAAGGATCTGTTGCAAATCCAACCCGGAAATTTGCGGGAGATTGATATCCAGAATGAGGCATCCTTGTTGCTCGGGCTTCACCGAAGCCAGGAAATCAGGCCCGGACAGGTAGGTTTCAACAACAAATCCCTCAGCCCTCAGTAGCGCTGCCAAGGCATCGCACACGTCGGGGTCATCGTCGACGATGAAAACTGTTAGTCCATTAACAGCCATATCTAACGCCTTTCCAATTAGTATGGTTTCGAGGGTATGCGGTCGGTATTTTCCATGAAGGTCATGCATTTGTATATACGAATATGCAGCCAAACCGGCCCGAAATATGATCGATGAATACGTTATCCTATCTCCCCAAATACAGCTTTGTAAACCTAGGCTTACGTCTATATCGGTTTCGAGAGACCATATTCGTAAGAATGACAAGCTGCATCACGATGAGACAGCGGATCGTTTTTCCGAAGCGAAGGACATTCATCTTAGCGATCAACCCATCCCGCACCTCGCAAACGGCTACAGCAACGCCGAATTGAACCCGCCCCCTCTCGTTTAGACAAGCGAATCCGCATTGTTTGGAGAGCTAGCCGCTAACCCGCATTTCTCACACTCCTCCAATCGCAAACGGGCCTTTAATCGGCCCCTTCCAATCGCAAACGGTCGCTTTAGTCGCGACCCTTCCAATCCTCCTGGAGCACCGGAGCCGCCCTTCCAATCGCAAACGGTTGCTTTAGTCGCACCCCTTCCTTCGTCGGCACATCCTACAGCCTGATGTGCCGGCTACGCCTTCGCCGTCGCTCGGTCCATGCTGCGCCCACAGCATCGTCTCGACGCCCTCGCAACGAAAGGGTGTGAGAAATGCGGGCTAGAGCTTGTCAAACACTCTAAAAAGAGATTCGACCGTTGTTTCCGCGATCTCGATCATACAAGCCGTCAGACTTGCTCCGGCAATTTTCAATGCCTTTAGATCACCACCAAGGGACAAGAATGAGGAATTTCGATGCCCAACGAGAAGGCGAGAACCGCATACTGCAACCTGGACGCAACTGTTGGCGAATTGCCCGCGCCCGTCGAGCTTCATTTTTGATCGACAGCTCGGCGTATTTTCCGGCCTTGCGAGCGGCAGCGACTCGTGCTCAGCGATCTATTTTCATCATCGGCTGGGATATCGACAGCCGAACCAAGTTAGCCCAAGACGGCGTCAGCGATGGATTTCCGATCCAGCTCGGCGACTTTCTGAAAGCGCTTATCGAAGACCGCCGCGGATTGGATGTCTATATTTTGAATTGGGACTTCGCAATGCTTTATGCACCCGGCCGCGAAGTCCTGCCGATTTACACGCTTGGCTGGCAAAGACATCGGCACCTTCACTTTTATCTGGATGGCCGGCATCCGGTCGGTGCCTCGCACCACCAGAAAATCGTCGTGATCGATGACGCCGTGGCCTTTGTCGGTGGCATGGATCTCGCCCAGGAACGTTGGGATACGCCGGACCATGAACCCAACGCCCCCTACCGTCGAAGATCCAACGGCCAAGCCTACGCCCCGGTCCACGATGTGCAGATGATGGTGGACGGAGAAGCAGCTGCGGCGCTCGGCATGTTAGCCCGTGAGCGCTGGCGCAATGCGACAGGCAACCAACTCCGTGCCGACAGCGATGCCGGAACCGATCCCTGGCCCCCGTCGATCGTCCCGGACATCAGCGATGTCGATGTCGCAATCGTCCGAACGGTCCCACGGTTCAACGGCGGTGTCGAAATTCTCGAACTCAGGGAACTGTACGTCGATGCAATCCGGTCAGCGAAGAACACGATTTATATCGAGAACCAGTATCTGACGGCTTCTTCGGTCGGCGCTCTGCTCGAATTGAGACTTCGTGAGCCGAATCCGCCGGAGATCGTCGTCGTATCGCGACTGACCGGCGGCGGTTGGCTCGAGCAAACGACAATGGAAGTCTTGCGGGCTCGATTGCTTCGCCGCCTTCGCGCAGCCGACCGACATGGCAAGTTCCGGATCTATTATCCCGACTGCGATGGGCTGAACGATCAGTGCATCAACGTACATTCCAAACTGATGGTGGTGGACGACCGCCTTGCGCTCGTCGGCTCGGCGAATCTTAACAATCGCTCGATGGGGCTGGACACGGAATGCAATCTTGCCATCGAAGCGACCGAGCCAAATACGGCAAAAGCGATTACAGGTTTAAGAAATCGCTTGCTGGCCGAGCATTTGGGCGTCGGAACGGATCGAATGGAACTGGCTATCAGACAGGCGGGCTCGCTGATTGTCGCCATAGAAAGCTTACGGGGAAACCCGCACACGCTTCGGCACCTTGAAGGCGAAGTATCGCCCGAGGCCGATGCCCTTCTACCCCAGGCCAGCGTAGTCGATCCGGAAGCGCCCATCGATCCCGATCGATTGATCGACGAACTCATCCCCGTGGAACACCGGCCTTCCGCCCGCAAACGGATTACCGCCACCCTCAGCCTGCTCGCAGCTATCGGGGCGCTTGCGGCCGCGTGGCGCTGGGGGCCACTGCACGAATGGCTCGACAAGGAGACGCTGATCAATGTCGGACGCACACTGCAACGGACTCCGGCAACGCCGGTATGGGTCATCGGCGCCTATATACTTGCCGCTATAACAGCGATACCGATCACATTGGTGATCTTCACGACGGCAGTTGTGTTCGGTCCTATCACGGGTTTTGTTTATGCGATTCTCGGGTCGCTGGTAGGTGCCTCTCTCACCTTTGCGCTCGGCCACGTTTTCGGTCGAGATATCGTGCGGCGACTGGGCGGCGCCCGACTCAATACGCTCAGCCGCTGGCTGCGTCATCGTGGCTTGCTGGCCATGCTTACGGTCCGGTTGATACCCGTCGCGCCGTTCACCGTGGTCAATTTAGTTGCGGGAGCCTCCCATATCCGTTTCCGCGACTTTCTATTGGGAACGATCTTTGGGATGGTCCCCGGCGCCATGGCCATCACGGTTTTTTCGGATCGCTTGGCTGCTGCGGTCCATCACCCGAGTCCGATCAATATCGCCTTGCTCGTCGCCGCCGCCGCCATTATCGGGGCTGCCGCATTCGCTACGCACCGATGGCTGCGTCGGCGCGAAGCGGAAAACACGGCATGCGCCGGCGGCTCGATCGGGTAACGGGTCCGGCATGTCGTTAGTCGTTGCAACTTACAATGTTCACGACTGCATCGGACGAGACGGACGTTACGATCCGGAGAGAGTCCTGACCATCATTCGGGAACTCGATGCCGACCTCATCGCGCTCCAGGAACTGCAATGGGAGCCTGAAGTCGCTCTCGACCTGCTTCAGCATTTCGCCTCCCGTCTGCACTACCGGGCCGTTCCGGGCCCGACGCTGCTCCGCCGCAACGGGCACTACGGCAACGCCATCCTTACCCGGCTGCCGGTTCGTAACATTAGGCGTGTCGATCTCAGCATACCGCACCGGGAACCCCGTGCAGCGATCGATTTGTCGGTCGACAGTCCTTGCGGGCCTCTTCGCGCGATCGGGACTCATTTGGGATTGTTTCCCGGCGAGCGGCGGAAACAAATGACCCGGCTTCTGAGCATACTGGCCGATGCCCCGCCGCCCGCGCTTCTCTTCGGCGATCTGAATGAGTGGTTTCTATGGGGAAGGCCTTTTCGCTGGCTGCGCAACCATTTCGGACACATACCCGATATCGCCACTTACCCGTCCATATTTCCTCTGTTCCCTCTCGACCGAATTTGGGTCAAACCCCGCGAGCTTCTTGCGGACATTGCGGCATACTCAACGCCTCTGGCACGCGAAACCTCCGATCATCTGCCCTTGCGGGCAGTACTGAAACCGGCGGATTCGAGCTCGAATCCGTAAGGTTTTTTTACGTTCACTGTCTCAGGAATGACTCATAGTTACTTATCTATAACTCGATATTCATAAGGAATTCTGATTTACCTGCGACTTGAATTTTTTTATAAATTGACTACCGAGGCTTTGCCGAGGTGCAGGACTTAATTCGCAAACTCACTCAAAATAAGGAAAGTACCATGAGAATCAAAGGAGACTATTTGAGGAAGAGTCTGCCAGCGCTTTTAGACAAATGGGCAGACGATGTTGATAGGCTGGATATCCGGATTCAACCCGATGACGAAATGGATGCAGACAACGAAGACCGCTATGAACGCCCCCATTCGATCGGCTTCGAGTCTGGCTTCCACGCGCAAGCCCGTTAGCGAATGCTTACGGATTGACGCGACCCCACTCGTCCGAGCATTTCGGCTATCCCTATAATCCCGAGGACCCGAGGCTCCGCCTCGCTTCGTTGCCCGATCCGTTCGGGCAACGAAGCTAACCACAGACGCGGGCGTAGTCCGCCCGCCGCTCATGTCGTCAACAACGCCTGTCTTGCGACTTTCGCGACAGAGTTGTCCTCTTGCCCCAAAAGCAGTAATCGACGAGATTTTCCGGGCTCGTGCGGATAGATAGCGCCTGAGTCGCCCTGAAACTGACCGCCGCCACCGTTTCCCCAAACACACTGCCTTCATCATGAACGATTCGACAAGGTTCGCTTTTAAACGCGCAACTGACGCCCCCGCTCTGCCGAATACCAGCGTTCGCTTCATTATTCACTGTATGGCAGGGTTTCGTGGATGGTTTCTGCTGATGCTGATTCTGGAAACGGGACAGGCCATGAGCAACATCCTCGTACCCTACGCCATCGGGCAAATCATCGATGGCGTGACCGAGGCAAGCGGTGATTCGATTCCCTTGACGGAGCGCTTGAAAACGCCCTTGATGCTTTTCGCCGCATTGAATATCGCCGAAATCCTGTTCAGCCGGGCCAGCGGCGCCTGTCTGATCATGGTGGGACCGCGCTTGCGCAAAAGGACAACGCAAATACTGTACGCCTACCTGCAGCACCATTCCGTCCGGTATTTCAGCGGGCATTTTGCCGGCGCACTCGCGCACCGGATCACCGAAACCGCCATGAGCGTCAATCATACCGCTTGGGCGATTCTCTTCGATTTCTGGCCGGTCGGAGTCGTATTCGCCGTGTCCGTCGCGTTGCTGCTGAGAACTCACGATAATCTCGGATGGTTCGTAGCGGCCTGGGTGCTGGTCTACGTAGGCGTATCGTTCTGGCTGGCCAAACGCTGCCGTCCTTACGCTCAGGCTTATGCCGAAACCCGCAGCCAAGTGAACGGCAAAATCGTCGACTCCGTGACTAATATCCTGAATGTCAAATTGTTCGCCCGACTGCGTCACGAGCGGGATTATCTCGACCGTTATCTCGAAACGGAGGTCAAAGCCGGGCGCCGGACTTTCTGGTACATGGAGCGGGTGCGCTGGTTTCAGTTCATATCCGCGGCTGCCTTGAAGGTAGGCACGATATACTTCGCCTTGAGGCTCTGGGACCAAGGTCTGATCGGGGTCGGCGACTTCGCGATGAGCGCCGGACTGGCGCTTCTGATCATCGGTGATGCCCGCAATCTCAGCCGCCGCTTTCTGGAGTTCTTCGAATATGTGGGCAATGTCGGCAACGGCGTCACCACCATCGTCAGACCCCATGACATCGTCGATACGCCAAAGGCACAACCATTGCGAATAACGCGCGGACGGATCGAATTCCGCGATGTCCGGTTCGGCTATGTGCCGGGACAGTGGGTATTCGACGGGTTGAGCGTCGTCATCGAGCCCGGTCAGCGGGTCGGCCTGGTCGGATTCTCGGGCTCCGGAAAATCCAGCTTCGTCGGGCTGATCCTCCGCTACTACGAACCTCAAGGCGGTCAGATCCTGATCGACGGCACCGACATCGCTCACGTAACCCAGGACTCGCTTCACGAGCAAGTCAGTCTGATTCCCCAAGATCCCAGCCTATTCCATCGTTCGCTGCGGGAAAATATACGTTACGGACGGCCGGACGCCGAAGATGCCGAAATCGCCGCCGCAGCGCGAATGGCGCGCGCCGACGAGTTCATCGACGGCATGAAAGACGGCTACGACTCCCTGGTGGGCGAACGCGGCGTCAAGTTGTCCGGCGGCCAGCGGCAACGTATCGCAATTGCCCGGGTCATGGTCAAAGACGCGCCGATTTTGATACTCGACGAGGCTACGTCCAGTCTCGATTCGATAACGGAAAAGGCGATTCAGGACAATCTCGATCGGCTAATGGGCCAAAAAACGGTCATCGTCGTCGCCCACCGCTTATCCACGATCGCGCATCTCGACCGTATCCTGGTCTTCGACCGAGGCCGCATCGTCGAGGACGGGAATCACCGGGAATTGCTTGCAGCAAAAGGCTTTTACCACAAATTGTGGACCATGCAGGCAGGGGGTTTTCTTCCCGATACGAGCACAGATCTCTCGCGTTATGCAGCGCAGTAGCGAGACTGTTTACTTGACGCCACTCTTGCAGAAGCAGGCCCAGCCGAGTAAAAACGTGGTTCGCTCGATGATTCGAGCTGCTATTCGGACTCGGCTTTTTTTCTTGTCCGACAATATGCCGCGCATTGGAGCCCGTGCGACAGTGCGCCTCGAAGAACCTACTTGCGGCCCGATTGCTGTGTTGCGCGTGCTCGGACAGTCCTGCGGCACAGGGACGTACGCCGCACAGGACTGCGGAATCCTCATGTACTCCATGTACACTCCGGTTCCTGTGTCGCGGCTCCCATCCGTGGGAGCCGCCCTTAACGGGGCCTGCCATTGGCAGTCCAAATTGGCAATGTCCTTCCGTGGACTTTGCCCTTCGGACGAACGCGGTTCGTCTCATTCCGCTCCCTGCGGAATGGTCGCTTTCGGCGGATTTGTCCGGACGTCTTGGACTCGGGCCGCAAGTAGTTTTTTCGAGGCGCCCAACACGGCATCCGGTTCGCACATCAAACCTAAAATGGAGTGTAAACACTATGAAGAAACTCGGATCTTTTGCCCGAGCAGTTGCTCTTGTCATATTCGGGCTGTCCGGCTGCACCCCTTCGCCGTCTGCCGATGCAGAAAAACACAAGCGGGAAAGCTTGAAATTTTTGGTCGACAACGAGAAAAAGCCCGGCATCTTGAGTACCGCGAGCGGGTTGCAGTACCAGATCCTTAGCGAGGGCAACGGCCTTTCACCGAAGGCCACCGACACCGTAACCGTTAACTATCGCGGCAGCCTGATCTCGGGCCAGGAATTCGACAGCGGCGAAAACGTGAGTTTTCCTTTGAACGGGGTTATTCGCGGCTGGACCGAAGGTTTGCAACTCATGAAGGAAGGCGCCAAATACCGCTTTTTCATCCCCCCTGAACTGGCCTACGGCGAACGTGGCGCAGGCCGCGTGATTCCGCCAAACGCGGCTCTGATCTTCGATGTGGAACTGGTAAAGGTTAATCCTTAATCGGATCTGACTGCGCAACCGGATGCGGTTTTCACTTCAAGTGCGCCTACCATGTTCGAAAATCTCTTCGATTCTCAGACGATCAAAGATTTCATACCTCACGGGACATGCCTTCTTTGGCGCTCCGATTTGCTGCTTCTTCATGTCCTATCGGATTCGCTGATTACGGCGGCTTATTATTCCATCCCCGCGGCACTGATTTTCTTCGTCCTCAAGCGGCGGGACCTTGAGTTCCGCTCGATCTTTGTCCTGTTCGGCATCTTCATCATGGCGTGCGGGACAACGCATCTAATGGAAATCTGGACGATTTGGCATCCCAATTACGTGCTGGAAGGATTCGTCAAACTGTTTACCGGCCTAGTCTCGATCGCGACCTCGGTCCTGCTTTGGCCGCTGATTCCCCACGCCCTCAAACTCCCGAGTCCTGCCAAGCTCGAAGAGACAAACCGCCAGTTGCAGCATGAGATCGAAGAGCGCAAAGGGAAGGAGCAGGAAATCAGACAACTAAACGCCAATCTCGAAAAAATGGTGGAGCAACGCACCGCGCAACTGGTCGAAGCAAACGCCCAACTCGAGGACGAAATCTTGGAGCGCCTCCGCATCGAGGAATCGTTACGCGAATCGGAAAGCCGCTATCGCACGTTATTCGAGCAAATGCCCGATGCGCTGGTGCTGATGGATATCGAAAGCGGCAAATTGATCGACTTCAATCCGAAGGCTCACCAAAATCTCGAATATAGGCGTGACGAATTCCGGAAACTGCGAATAAGCGATATCGATCGGCAGCAATCGGAAGAGGACATCAGACGACATATCGAGAAAACTCGTGATACCGGGGAAGATGTATTCGAAACCGAGCATATTACAAAAAGCGGCATCGTACGGAATATCCGCGTCACCACCAAGGTCATTCAGCTCAATCAAAAAAAATTGATCCAAGCGGTATTCACAGATATCACCGACTACAAACAGCTTGAGCTTGCTCTGCGCACCCAACAGCAGAAATTGGAGCAATCCCAGAATCGGCTCGAATATATCGTCAATACCAGCCCATCCGTAATTTACATACTCTCCCGAACGGGCAATCCGGAATGCCCCTTCAAGGTCGATTTCATGGGCGAAACCATAACCCTGGTGACCGGCTATGAACCGCACCAATGGTATTGCGACGAGACCTTCTGGATCGATCATGTTCATCCGGACGACCGTGCTGCCGCTCTGGAAAATCAAAGCCTCCTGATTAGTCAAGGCGAACTCACGCATCAATACCGGTTTCGACACAAGGACGGCTCGTACCGGTGGATTCACGACAAGCTTAGATCGCTTCGAGATTCCGAGGGAAACATGATCGAAGCGATCGGCGCCTGGGTCGATATTACGGAACGCAAGCAAGGCGAACTGGCCCTAAAGGAAGCAAAAGAGGCCGCCGAAGCCGCGAATCGCGCCAAAACCGAGTTTCTCGCCAACATCAGCCACGAGTTGAGAACTCCTTTGAACGGAATACTCGGGTTTACCCAGGTGCTTCAAAAACAGACCGATCTCACCTCAAAACACAAGGAATATCTGGGTTATATCGGCCGCTCCGGACATCATTTGCTGACATTGATCAACGATCTGCTCGATTTATCCAAAATCGAGGCGGGGCGACTGGAGGTGGAAAATTCCATTTTCCATTTCGTAGAGTTTCTCGACGGCATTGCCGAGATGTTCGAATTCCGAGCAATAAATAAGGGCGTTGGTTTTATCTATGAAAAGGCCGCGACTCTACCCGAATACGTTATCGGTGATGAAAAGCGCTTACGGCAGATACTCATCAATCTCCTCGGCAACGCCATAAAGTTCACCCATCAGGGGTATGCCGCTCTGAAAGTCTTCAGTCATGGAGAAACCGTCTATTTCCGGATTGAAGATACCGGCCAGGGTATCGCCGAAGAGGATATGGGACGAATTTTCCTGGCCTTCGAGCAAGTGGCCGATCACGACTCTACGGAAGGAACAGGCTTAGGGCTAGCTATCAGCAAGCGGTTGGTGGATGCCATGGGCGGACAAATCGACGTGCAAAGCACTCGCGGCCAAGGCAGTGTTTTTACGGTTTCGCTGGCGTTGCCGGCAGCATCGAATCCGTCGAAACCGAAAGCCGATGAGAATCAGGTCATTGGTTACACCGGAAAAGCGCGACGGATCATGATCGTCGACGATAATCCGGATAATCTGACGATGCTGTCGGCGCTTCTGGAATCACTGGATTTTGTCATAGAAACGGCCTCGAACGGCAGAGAATGCTTGGACAAGTTCGCGCTTTTCGAACCTGACCTGATCATGATCGATCTCTTGATGCCCGATATGGATGGGGCAGAAACGGTCAAACATTTACGGCAGACGGAATCCGGGCAAAACGTCAAAGTCATCGCAGTCACCGCGCATGCGTTCGATGACATCAGAGACATGTGCCTGGCATCGGGCTTCGATGACTTCATCACCAAGCCGGTAGATCTCGGGGATTTGCTGAACAGCCTGCAAAAATCCTTGGGCCTGACCTGGCGCTACGCCGACACCGGTTCACATGCAAAGCCGGCACGCGCCAAGGCCTCGTAACCCTGCCCGGATCTTATGTCAAGAATTATCTCCGGTCGGATGTGGGCCGCGCCGGTTTGTGCGACGCCGGAGCTGTCAAAAACCTTCATGGTCTTGCGACGCCGCAACGAGCGTTGCCGGCGGCGACGCCCCGCGTGGTTCGTCGTCGCTGCGGACAGCAGAACCCAACGGATAGGTACCGATTCGTTCCCGTATATCGTCGCCCTTTACACGGTTGGAAGGCTTGGTCAGCTGCGCCGCGGCGAGTACCAGGATCGGCGCGATGATGAAGCTGCCGGTCAGCGCCTGTAACTTCAATTGTTCTTGATCGGGAACCGCCTCTACCCCATAGGCGAGCCAGTAAGTCACTCCCAGTTGAAAAATCACGATGCCGCTCCAGAAACACGGAGCGAACAATCCCTTCAACGGCACATAGACCAGTCTAACCGGCTCTCCGCGCCTTTGCTCCCGGTCCAGCAACAGCCGATCGATGCGCTGATTCAGCAAAATCGTCACCGTCGCGACGATATACCAGCCGGCGTAATTTTCGAGGGTCACGCCGAAATGAACGCCAGGGTCAGGATAATGATAAATGTCCCCCAAGAACCAATATTTGCCGAGGTTGGCGATCGGGTCGACGATAAGGTCGACGACCAGCATAAGAAATGCACCGAGCAGCAACACCGACACCGAATTTCGGACCTCTACCGAGGTTACGCGCTGCACGTCGTACGCCTTGATCCATAGGGGAGACATAAAGAACTGCGCCAGCGAGAAACTGACATAGCTGAGAAATGAAAACGACAGGCTGTCGAAGAACGGAACGCCAAAAACGACCAAATCGTTGCTCAGCGCCTCGTAATGGTAGACATACTTCCCGAACGGAATTCCATGGTTGATGCTCCCCCATTCGGCCAGCAGAGCCACCAAATAGCTGCTGATCACCCAGATCACCGTTCGCCGAGCGCCTTGCTCCAGCCAGGAAAGCAGCAGGAATGCGATCAGAAAAACCGTGATGTACGGACGATGGATCAAGGACCAGAGGAGTTGCTCGAACATTCGACAGGTGCGAGGTTTACGAAACCTTTCATATTAACCGGCAAGGACTTTGACGGCCAGGTGGCCTGAATGCTCATTCACCAACTCGATATCGATTACGCTCTCCGTGAAACCGCGAGATTCTTCAAGACGCCGAACCGTCACGTATAATGGCGGCCTTTGTTTTTAAGGAGCCACCATGTCGCAATTCGACAACGTCAGCGTCGTCAAGAAAGCCAATGTCTATTTCGACGGCAAATGCATCAGCCATACCGTCCTTTTTCCGGACGGCAGCCGCAAGACTGTCGGCGTGATCTTCCCGTCCGCCCTGGCTTTCAGCACCGCCGCGCCGGAAACCATGGAAATCAATGCCGGCGCTTGCCGAGTGCGCTTAGCGGGCGAGACGGAATGGAAAACTTACGGGGCCGGCGATTCATTTGAAATTCCTGGCAACAGCCGATTCGATATCGAAGTGATTGACATGCTGGATTATGTTTGCCACTTCGCCTGAGACAAACAAAAACTAACGCGATTGGCTCTTATGGTTCATCTTGGTCTTTTGAGTCGCTTTCTTCGATGCTTTCTTAACGTGCGCGTTTTTTGCCTTTGGCTTCTCTAGCGAAAGCGCCTCAGCATTCTCCTTTTGCTTCTGCCACTCGGCGAGACGGTCCAAAGCCAGGGCCATTTCGCCGGGAGCCATTTCCTCGACCAGGCTGTCCTTGGCATCGGCCGCGTTCTGATTACCCTGTTCTGCCGCGAGCGTGTACCAGAAATACGCCTGAGCATTGTCCTTGTCGATGCCGTTGCCGGATGCATAAAGCGAACCCAGCACGGCTTGGGCGCTGGCATCGCCCTGCTCGGCCGCTTTGCTGAACCAACGCGCAGCTTCGCCCATGTCGATCGGAGCTCCCAGACCATAGAAGTAAAGAACGCCGAGCTTGCTTTCGGCCGTTGTATCGCCTTGCCTGGCCGCTTGCTCGTACCAGTGCCGCGCCTCGACATAGTCCAGCGGCACACCTAGCCCTTTCATGTAAAGATTGCCCAAATTGACTTGAGCTTCCGGCATGCCCTGCTCCGCCATAGGCTTGAATTCAGCGAAGGCCGCGGAATAGTCACGCTGTTCGATGGCCGCCATACCTTCCTCGAATCCGGCCCAAGCCGATGCCGGGGAGACCAGCCAGACGCTCGCCGCCAATAACGTCAGAACTGGAAATTTCTTGTAGCCAACTGAGATCACGATTTATTCCGGTTTCTTGAATTCAGCTAAAAAAGCGCGCAAGCCGCTAGCCTGTCCGCACTCAAGCGACCGACAAGACGATCTTGCCCATATGCCGGCTGCTTTCCATCAGTCGATGGGCTTCTGCTGCCTTGGCCAAGGTAAACGTGGCGTGCACCACCGGCTTGACGTGACCCGATTCGAGCAGCGGCCACACTTTCCGCCTCAGCGCATCGGCAATCGTGGCCTTCTCTTCCACGCTCCGCGGCCGCAAGGTTGAGCCGGTCAAGGTCAGACGGTTCAAAAAAATGGGAAGCAGGTTGATTTCCGCCTTGGGTCCGCCCTGAACCGCGATCACGACCAAGCGGCCATCTGCGGCGAGACAACTGAGATTCCGCTGGAGATAAGGGCCGCCGATCATATCGAGAATCAGGTTCACGCCCTTGCCCTCAGTCAGTGCCTTGATGCGGTCGACGAAGTCTTCCTCGCGATAGTTGATCGCGGTAGCCCCGAGCTGCTCGCAGAACCGGCATTTTTCCGCGCTTCCCGCGGTTACGAACACGCTGGCGCCGAATGCACGGGCCAATTGAATGGCCGTGGTGCCGATGCCGCTGCTGCCCCCGTGTACCAGCATGCTTTCTCCCGGTTTCAGCCCGCCCCGCTCGAATACATTGGTCCAGACCGTGAAAAACGTCTCAGGCATGGCGGCGGCATCGATCGGCCCAAATCCTTTCGGCATAGGTAAACAGAGTGCCGCGGCGGCCACGCAATATTCAGCATATCCCCCGCCGCTCACCAGGGCACAAACCGATTCGCCGATGGCGGGCTCACGCACGCTTTCGCCCAAAGCTACCACTTTGCCCGCGACTTCCAAGCCCGGTATATCGGACGCTTCCGGCGGAGGCGGGTAAAGCCCTTTGCGCTGCATGACATCCGGCCGGTTCACCCCGGCCGCAGCTACCTTGATCAGCACTTCGCCAGGCCCCGGCTGCGGCATCGGTCGCCGACACAACTGCAAAACCTCCGGACCGCCCGATTGGGCGATCTCGACGGCCGCCATCGTGCCGGGGAAAATACCAGTCAAATCAAAAAACTCCTATAGACCCGCCAGCCAAAGCCGCAACCGGAGCCCCAATTCGCTGGTGTAGCCGATGGTGGAAAAGCGAATATGACCGTCAGGACCCAAAATAAACACGGCCGGTACACCCCGAATTCCGTAGTCTCTGCCGATAGCGCCATCCTGGTCGAGAACTACCGGAAACTCGAATCCTTCCCGCTTGACGTACTCACGGACCTCGGTTTCGTCCCCGGAAAGCAGCGCCACGCTGACCAGCGGCGTATCTCGTGCCAATGATCGAATGGAGCTCTGCATCGCCTTGCAGATCTGACACCAACTCGCCCAAAAGTAGATTACGGCCGGCCGTCCTTCCGGCTTGGGTACATCCAACGCCGTGCCGTCCAAAGCAGTTGCCCGTATCGGGGGCGGCATCCCGGACACCAAGCTGCGAGTGGCGATCAACTGCACACCGATGTACAGCACAACCGCGGTACTGCCGAATACCACTATTTGCTTCAGCTTGTTTGCCACGGCGCTACTCGAACCGTCTCAAAAGAGCCGCACCGTTCTGGCGCAGCCACTGGCGTTCGCCGGAATAGGCGGGCAGATGCCGGGCGACTAAGGCCCAGAAATCGGCCGAGTGATTCCGATGGCGGATGTGACATAGTTCATGCACAACCACGTATTCCAATACCGACGGCGGCGCAAAAGCCAGAAGCCAGTTCAGGTTGATGTCGTTCCTAGGGCCGCAACTCCCCCATCGGCTACTCATCCGCTTGACCCTAATTTGACGCGGATACAATCCGAAGCGAACAGCATGTCTTTGTATGATGAATCCGGCCTGATCTCGTATCCACAACTTCGTCCAGTTAAAAAGTGCATTCCTGGCGAGATGCGGCTGGTTCTCCGTACCCGCAGGTACGGAGACCAGGAAATGGCCATCATACTGGATATGCGTCCGCCGCCCGGTATGCTCGCGGATCACGAGCGGCACTTCACGACCTTGAAACGGAACGGTCGAACCGTTCTCCAAACGCTGCGCCGGCCCGGATTGAGCAGTCGTCGAACGCATCTCCGAAAGCTTGCGTTCGGCCCAGTCGCGATGCTTGTGCAAGAACGCCAGGGCTCGAGCTTCGCTGATCGTGGGCGGCACGACGAGCTCGATTCCTTCGGGTTTCGCGACCAAACGAAGATGCTTGGCCCGTCGGCTATGGCGAATGCTGTAAGGCAAAGGAAAGCCTGACGACACGGCCTAGCCTTTTCGAATCGCGACGACTTCCAATTCCTTATCCCCCACCGGTCTCTTCCACGTCACTACATCCCCCACTTGAGCCTCCAGTAAAGCCCGTGCCAAAGGCGACATCCAGCTGATCTTCTCATGAGTCGCATCCGCCTCGTCCTCGCCAACGATGGTAAAACGCAGCGTCTGGCCGTCGGAATCGAGAACCTCGACCGTTGAACCGAAGCGTACCTTGTCGTCGGACTGGGCTTCCGGCTGCACCACCACGGCGCTTTGAACACGCTCCTCGTAATAGTGCAAATCGCGCTCCACCTGCTTAAGCTGTTGCCGGGCGCCCAGATCGTCGTTCCCAATCAGGGCCTCTTTTTGCGCACTAAGCTCGCGAACCCGCCGTTGCAGCTGCGCCAATCCCTGCGGAGTAACATAATTGGTATACGAGCTCCGAGGCCGTTCGGGAAGATCGTCACCAAGCTGTTCGCCATCCGGTTCTTTGACAAAAGCGCGACTCATGATAACCACCTCAAAATCTTACCGAGAGAGGCATGGAAAAATCCCGTGCCCGGAAGTGCCGAGGCATTCGGCGTCATTGCCGAAGCCAATGCCAAGGCCAGTTGCAATTTATGTTTACACGTTCCTAAAACGTTTGCTGTCATATTTGTCGGTCAAAATGATACAAACTGCTATAGTTCATCATTAAACGACTGCCTCATTCACCGATCGCGACGAGTCCTAGGTGCAGAAGCAAGAAGTCCACGTCAAAAGCCTGCTGGATCGTATTCTCGCGCTGGAACAGCTAACCGTTTTGTTTCAGCCGATAGTCGTATTGGATAAACAAGCGATTTTTGGATATGAGGGCTTAATTCGAGGACCGTCCGAATCTTTGCTACATAGGCCCAACGTTCTGTTCGCCGCGGCGGCCAAGTATGGGCGCCTGGTGGAACTGGACTTTCTCTGCCGCAAGCTCATCATCCGCCAATTCGCCAAACTCGCTCTGTCGGGACATCTCTTCGTCAACATCAATCCCATTACCTTGACCGACGACGAATTCATTCACGGACGAACACTCATGTACCTACAGAATCACAAATTGGATCCGGATCGCGTCGTTGTCGAAATCACCGAAACGCAACCCATTCAAGACTGGACAGTTTTTCAGCATGCCCTCCAGCACTATCGCGGAATGGGTTTCAAAGTCGCCTTGGACGACCTCGGAGCCGGCCATTCCAGTCTTAAGCTCTGGTCAGAGCTGAATCCGGATTTCGTCAAGATCGATCGGCATTTCATCGAGGGCGTCGACGAAGACCAAACCAAGCGCCAATTCATCAAGTCCATCATAGAAATCGCCAAGTCTCTGGGTTGCCAGACTATAACCGAGGGTATCGAACATAAACACGAATATGCTGCCTTGCGCAACCTGGGCATCGACATGGCCCAGGGATTCTATTTTGCTCCACCGAAAAAGACTCCCGATATCGCGCTTAACCCGCAACTGTTCAGTGACCGACAAAAACGCAACGTTTATTCGGAAAAGCTGACGATCGCACACCTGTTGAAAGAAGTTCCGACCATATCGCCACAATCAACCATGGAAGAAGTCGGCGATCTCTTCCGAATCAGTGAAACGCTCCAATCGGTGGCCATTGTAGACAATGGCGAACCCTTGGGACTGATTTTGCGCAACGACCTGATGAATCTCTTGGCGAGCCGATACGGACGCGACTTGCATGGTCGAAAACCCATACAGGAATTCGCCTTCAGGCCAACGCTCAAGTTCGACCTCCACACATCCCTCGAGGACGTCAGTCGCTGCCTGACCAGCGCGGTCAATCACCAAACGGACGAATTCATTATTACGGAAAACGGACGTTTGATCGGCAAAGGCACTCTTCTGGATCTCCTGAGCACGATCACCGATTTGCAGATCACTAAAGCCCGCTACGCGAACCCGCTGACACTATTGCCCGGTAGTGTTTTGATTCAACAGAAACTGGATGAGTTCCTGCGTAATCGAGAGGATTTCGTCGTCGCATATTGCGATATCGATTACTTCAAAGCTTACAATGACGTTTATGGCTATTTACGCGGCGACGATCTCATCCAGCTTGTGGGCCGACTCATGACAGAAACGGCCGATACCGATTTGGACTTTGTAGGGCATATCGGCGGCGACGATTTTATCGTCCTGTTCCGGAGCGCCGACTGGAAAGAACGCTGTCGACACCTGTTACAAACCTTCGAGACGCTCGTACCGGAACATTACACCGCCAAAGACCGACAAATCGGCGGCATCGAAGCGTGCGACAGGTATGGAGAGAAACGATATTTTCCTTTCGTATCTCTTTCGATCGGCATTTTGCCGGTGGCCGCGAGTCAGAATGGCTTGACCAAGGAAGTTATCGCCGAACTGGCATCGATAGCCAAAAAGAAGGCTAAGGAATCTTGCGGCAACGCGATGTACATCGAAAATCTCGAGAGCGAAGAACGAATCAATCTGACTTCGACCCTGGAAGAAATCGCCATTCAAACCAAGTTGTTCATGCACTGACTGACTGATTGATCGGATGCCGCTTTCGGCTTCGATTCCAAGTTCAGCATTTCCGCTGCCAGCTGCGCGAGTTTGAGCGCGCCATTCTTGTCTCCCAAGTCGTCCCTGATTTGCCTGAGCGCCTGCCGCATCGCTTCTGCATAATCGTGATCCCGAAGAATTCGGGTGATCTCGCCGGCGATATTGTCCGGCGCCGCATCGTGCTGAATAAACTCGCGGACCACATGACGACCCGCCAAAATGTTCGGCAATCCGATATAAGGGATGCGGACCAGCAGGCGCCCCAACCAATAACTGAGCGGAGTCAGCCGATAGACGATTGCCATCGGTATACCCAGCAATGCCACTTCAAGCGTCGCGGTGCCGGAAACGGTGATCACGGCATCGCAGCATTGCAGGGCATCGTAATCCTGCCCTTCGATCACGCGGACGGGTAGATCGCTAAGCGCAAGATGGCTGTGCAGCAACTCGTCCGATATCGAAGGGGCGCGAAAAAGAACGAATTGCGCTCCCGGAAACTCGTGCGCCAACCGTCCCGCAGCGCCTAGAATCACGGGCAGAAGCCGGTTAATCTCGTTGACCCGGCTACCCGGCAACAGTCCGATAACCGGGCGTTTGCCCGCAAATCCGAATTTAGCCATAGCTTCGGATCGCTCCATGGAGGGCTTTACCTTTCCCGCCAAAGGATGGCCCACGTAGGTCACCGGTATTTTATAGGCCTCGTAGAACGGCACTTCGAACGGGAATATCACCGCCATGTGGTCCACGATCCGACCGTAGCTCTTCACCCGCCCAGGGCGCCAAGCCCAAACCTGCGGACTCACATAGAACAGGACTTTGACGCCGCATTCCTTTGCCTTCCGCGCCAAACGAAAGTTGAACTCCTTGTAGTCGACACAGATCAGCAAATCCGGTTTCTCTTCGCAAGCTATCTGCTGCATCGAACGGAGCGCTCGCCGAATTTCACCGTAATGCTTGGCCACTTCGGCGAGCCCGATGACGGCGAGATGGGTGGAGTCGCAACGGAGTTCAATCCCCGCCTCGCGCATTCTGACGCCGCCCATGCCGATGCCGCGGAGGTTCGGGATGAGTTTTTTGAGCTCCCGAAATAGATGGGCGGCGTGGAGGTCACCGGACGCTTCTCCGGCGCTCAACATGACGAGAGGCGAGCGCTCAGTCATTCAAAGCCGCACGGATGACCGACTCGATGCGGCGGACATCGGCTTCCGGAAGTTCGGGGTAAATGGGCAAGGACAGGCAACGCGCCGCGACCGCTTCCGTGACCGGCAGAGTTAGCCCGGCACACTCTTCGGCAAATACCTTCTGCCGATGCAACGGCACCGGATAATAAACCGCGCAGGCGATGCCGGACTTCTGGAGTGCCTGCATGACGGCGTCGCGCCGGTCGGTCAGCAGTGTGTACTGATGGTAAACGTGTACGCCTATGCCGTCCTCATAAGGCGTGGTTACCGACAGATCCGCCATCAGGTCCGAATACAGATGGGCAACACGACGGCGATTGTGGTTGAAATCGTCGATACGTCGCAGCTTGATGCGCAGGATTGCCGCCTGCAATTCGTCGAGCCGGCTGTTGTAACCGATCACGTCGTGGTAGTACCGCACCTCGGACCCGTGGTTACGCAACACCTTGACCTTGTCGGCGATATCATCCTCATTCGTGGTGACCAAACCGCCATCGCCATAGCAGCCGAGATTCTTGCTCGGAAAAAAGCTGAATCCGGCGCTCACGCCGAAGCTGCCGGTCTGCTGCCCGCCGATGGATGCACCGAACGACTGGGCGCAGTCTTCCACCATCCTGAGCCCGTGCTTTTCGCAGATCGCGGAAATCCGCTGCATGTCCGCCGGCTGGCCAAACAAGTGTACCGGCATGACGGCCGCAGTCTTTTCGGTGATCGCCGCCTCGATGGCATCAGGATCGATATTGAAGGTCTTGGGATCGATGTCCACGAAAACAGGCTTGGCGCCAACGTAGCGAATGGCTTCCGCCGTCGCGATAAAGGTAAACGGTGTCGTAATGACCTCGTCCCCTTCGCCGATACCGGCTGCCAAAAGGGCCAAATGCAGGGCGTCGGTTCCCGAAGCGACACCGATCGCGTGCTTGATCCCCAGATAAGCCGCCGTTTCCTCTTCAAAGGCCTTGACGTTCGGCCCCAGAACAAAGGCGCAGCTATCCAAGACCTGCCTCAAGCTTTGATCGATTTCGTCCTTGATTTGCAGATATTGGGCTTTTAGGTCGACCATGGGGATCATGAGATCTATCTCTCCTGTAGGCGTTGTCATGACAAGCGTTGCGTAGCGACATTAAGCCCCCGCGACCGCAGCGCCAGGGGCAGGAAAACCATTCAGGCGTGAATGGTCAGGCGTTGAGTAGCCGGGTGATTTCGGTAGCCGTTGCCAGAGCGCGCCGTCCGGCATGCCCGGACACTAAAGGCTCGCGTCCGTTCCGGATGCAAGCGACGAAATGCTTGATCTCCTCCATCAGAGCATCTCCGTTGTCGAACACGGACTCTTCACTGACGATTTCCGGTATGCCGGGAAACATCTCGCCCTCACCTTTACGATGGCGCGTCAGCGCGCGATTTTGGAAATCAACGGAAATATAAGCATTGGGCATGAACATACGCATCTTGCGTTCGACTTTCTGGCTGACGCGGCTGGCCGTGACGTTGGCCACGCTGCCATTCTTGAACGCAATGCGCGCGTTGGCGATATCGACGTCACCGGTCAATACCGGCACGCCTTTGGCGTCGATGCGGTCGACTTCACAATCGACCAAATCCAGGATGATATCGATATCGTGGATCATAAGATCAAGCACTACGCTGACGTCGTTGGCGCGTGGTTTGAACGGCGCCAAACGGTGCGATTCGATAAAAATCGGCTTGTCCTCGGTCAGATCGAGAGCCAATAGAGCGGCGTTGAAGCGTTCCAGATGCCCCACCATGAGCACGCGGCACTTTTCTTCGGCGATGCGGATAAGCTCATCGGCCTCCTCTACCGTCACCGTGATCGGCTTTTCCACCAGCACATGCGCTCCCACCGCCAAGAAATCCTTGGCCACTTGGTGATGCAAGCTGGTCGGTACCACGATGCTCACGGCATCGACTCGGCCGAGCAGTTCCCGGTAGTCAGTCAGCGCCTGGCTACCGGTCTTATCCGCTACGGCTTGGGCTGTCCGCAGATCCGTATCGACTACGGCGACCAATTCGCAATCAGGAAGTGCAGCATATTTTTCCGCGTGGAACTTCCCCAAGTAACCGACTCCGATCACGGCACATTTCAGTGAACTCATGGCGCTTTTTAAACTGAGAAAGAAAGTGGATGCGTCGATGTATCGACCGATTCAATCTTCACCACGGGCATGTATATCGATAAACCCCAAAGTCCCGTGGCGCTTCGATTCTTCCGCCAGCCAACGTCGAAGATAGGCCAGTTCCGGCGTATCCGGCAAGTCGTCCAGGCTCTTTTTGTTCCGCAAACGCCGGTAGGCGGTCGATACGGCTTTCAGACGTTCTCCGTCGATCCCCGCGCGCCGCATACCTACCAGGTTCAGCCGATAATGCTTACCCGGTCTTCCACCTACCATCGTAAAGGGAATAACGTCTTTATTGATACCCGCAAGTCCCTGCAAGATCGCGAAGCTACCGATGCGGCAGAACTGGTGAACCATGACCCCGCCCCCGAAAAAAACCCGATCCCCTACCTGAACATGGCCGCCGAGTGTGGCACCGCTGGCGAAAATATTGTTGTCGCCCAACCGGCAGTCGTGTGCCACGTGACTATTGTTCATCAGATAGTTATTCGCGCCGATCCGCGTAGCGTCGCCCTTTCGGGTGGCTCTACTCACGGTCACGCCTTCGCGAAAAACATTGGCGTCGCCAATCTCCACATAGGTTTCCGTTAGAGGATCGAACCCCAGATCCTGGGGCAATCCGCCGATGACCGCCTGTGGACAGACGTGGTTGTTCCTTCCCATGCGAACGTACGAATGAATGACGGCATGGGCCTCGATGCGACAACCTTCCCCGATTTCGGTGCGGCTCTCAATCACGGCGTAAGGACCCACCGAAACGCCTATCCCTAGTTTGGCATCCGGAGCGATGCAGGCGGTAGGATGTATATTCGCAATCATAAATCCTCGGCTAAGCTCAGAACGGTTTCAACCGCGCGGGTGACAGCGGGCGTGAAGGTCTTTTAAGCGCTCCTGGGCGACGTGGGTATAAATTTGTGTGCTCGACAAATCACTGTGCCCTAATAAGAGTTGAACCACCCGAAGATCAGCGCCATGATTCAGCAAATGTGTAGCGAAAGCGTGTCTCAAAGTATGGGGCGAAAGCGGCTTATGAATGCCGGCCAGCAAAGCATAGCGCTTAATGAGGTGCCAAAAGGCCTGGCGCGTCATTGCGGCTCCGCGATCCGTGACGAACACATCGTCGCTGCGTCTCCCCCTCAGGATCATCGGCCGTGCCGACTTCAGGTAACGGTTCACCCAATCTTCCGCCTCTTCGCCGATGGGTACCAAGCGATCCTTGCGTCCCTTACCCACTACGCGAACGACACCTTGGCGGAGATTCAATTGCCCGAGCGTAAGCCCGACCAATTCGCTTACACGAAGTCCGGTGGCATAAAGGACTTCCAGCATAACCCGATCCCGGCAGCCTAAAGGCTCATCGGTGTTCGGAGCCTCCAGCAAGGCTTCCACATCCTTCTCCGTGAGCGTTTTCGGTAGCGGGCGCCCGATGCGAGGCGCCTCTATGGACACGGTCGGATCTCTATCTACGCAGCCTTCGCGAGTGGCGAATAAGTAAAACTTCCGCAGGCTCGAAAGGAGTCGGGCGCTGGTCCGCTCACTCGCCTTCTGACGATATTTCAGCGCCAAGTAGCCTTCTATCTCGCCCGCCTCTACCTGGCAAAGCGATTTTTTGTGCGTATTGCTCAACCAAACGGCAAACAGGCTGACGTCACTTCCGTACGCTTTTTGAGTGTTCTCGCTTAATCCTTCTTCGACCCAGAGGGCGTTCATGAAACGCCGGATCAGATCACCATCCGAATCGGCAATGCGAGGTTCAATCGAGCCAACAGCCTTCATGCCTTATGAACGATGGCGTTTTCACAAAACGCGCCTGATTTATCTCGGTCCCCATACGACAAACGGGCAGCGCTCGCTGCCCGTCTTCGATTCCCGCATCAATCGCCGCGGCGATTTCTCGTTCCGATCAAATTTTTTCTTTGATACGGGCGGCCTTGCCAGTGCGGCTGCGGAGATAATAAAGTTTCGCGCGACGAACGTCGCCGCGGCGCTTAACCTGAATATCCTGGACCTGAGGACTATAGGTTTGGAAAACCCTTTCCACGCCCTCGCCATGAGAAATTTTGCGCACCGTGAAAGCGGAATTGTATCCCCTGTTCCGCTTGGCGATGACCACGCCTTCATAGGCCTGCAGGCGCTCGCGATTTCCCTCTTTCACCTTCACCTGTACGACCACGGTGTCGCCTGGACCAAAGTCCGGGACCGTTTTCTGGCTCATCCATTCGCGCTCAAGTTGCTGAATAATGTGACTGGACATTGCGATTCCCCTTAATTCGTTCCGGCTTTCAATTCGTGTTTAAACTCTTCCAGCAAATTCCGCTGCTCCGCATCGAGCTCAAGCTTAGCTAATAAATCTGGTCTTCTTAACCAAGTTCGGCCCAGGGACTGTTTCAAGCGCCAGCGTCTGATCGCAGCATGGTCTCCACTCTGCAAAATCTCAGGAACTCGCCGGCCATCGAGCATTTCAGGCCGAGTGTAATGGGGGCAATCCAACAACCCCGCCATGTGCGAGTCCTGAACAGCCGAATCTGCATGCCCTAAAACACCAGGCAGCAATCTAACCACCGCATCGAACATCACCAGCACCGCCAACTCGCCACCGCTCAAGACATAGTCACCTATCGACCACTCTTCGTCGATTTCGGCTTCGATCAGGCGCTCGTCGACTCCCTCGTAGCGTCCGGCAACCAGAACAAGTCTCGGCTGCCGAGAAAGACGAACGACAACATCTTGAGTCAACAAACCGCCTTGCGGGCTCAAATAAATCGTCTTTGCGGCTAGATTCGAGTCAGCTCGTGCCGCACGAATTGCACTGTGCAAGGGCTCGACTTTCATAACCATGCCCGGCCCACCGCCATAGGGACGATCATCTACCGTTCTATGCCGATCCGAGGTCCAGTCCCGCGGATTCCAGAGCTTGAGATCGACAATCCCTCTTTCGACTGCCCGCCCGGTTACACCGCACCTGGCGGCACTTTCGACCATTTCGGGGAACAGGGTAACGACATCGAAACGCATTGAGCTACGGCTCTAAAAATCCGGATCCCAATCTACGATTAGAACACCCTCATTCAAGTCGACACTCTTAACGAATTCGCCGACCACAAAAGGGATCAAGCGCTCTCGCTCGCCGTGAACCGTCATAACATCGTTCGCACCGGTTTCCATCATGCCGGTCACGGCACCCAGACTAATGCCGGATGTCGTACGGACCTCAAGCCCGATCAAATCCGCCCAATAATATTCGCCTGGCTTCGTTGGCTGAAACTGTTCTCTGTTAACGAAGATATTCAGCGTAGATAACTGCAACGCTTGGTCACGGTTATCCACACCCTCCAGATGCGCTACGACCGTGTTCCCATGCCGGCGCCCGCCGACGACCTTAAATTCCTTTTGAGCTTTCTCATCGCCGATCAGCCACGGCGAATAACTCAAGATATTGTCTGGCGGATCGGTATGTGAGCGAACTCTTACCCACCCTCGGACGCCAAACGCACCCAACACTTCACCGGCGACAATCTGCCGCGCCACTGTAAACTTGTGTCGCGGGAATAAATTTAAGCCGCAGCCGAGTCTGCGCCTTTCCGAAATTCCTTAATCAAGGAGTGAACCCGTTCGGTCGTCTTGGCGCCTTGACTCAGCCAGTACTGAACACGCGCATCATTTAAACGCAGTCTTTCGTCTTTCCCGGAAGCGATCGGGTTAAAAAACCCAACTCGCTCAATGTAACGACCATCTCGTTTACATCTGCTGTCGGCAACAACGACATGATAGAAAGGGCGCTTTTTTGCGCCACCACGGGCAAGACGAATCGTGACCATTAAATTTCCTCTTAAGGATGCAAGAACAACCCGAAAAAACCAGATATTTTACCGAAAAACCTGTTTATGTGAAGACTTGGCCGCCAAAATCATGCCAAACCAAGACTCAGCGCCAAAATTGAAACAGATTTGCGTCATACGGGCTAGATTGAAAACAGACTCGCAGCTCCCGAACCCACCCGAACCGGGTAATCGCCACTCGAGATCTTCTGCGCTTTAATGGAATGGCGGAGAGAGAGGGATTCGAACCCTCGATAGAGCTTTTGACCCTATACTCCCTTAGCAGGGGAGCGCCTTCAGCCTCTCGGCCATCTCTCCGAAACTGACGAGATTATAATCGACTTATTCCGTATGCTCAGCTGTTTTTTCTGGTGTTTGAGCCTGCTGCTCTCTTTTTATGCGCTCATAGATCTCTTCCCGATGCACAGAAACTTCCTTGGGCGCGTTCACACCAATGCGAACCTGATTACCTTTTACCCCTAATACGGTAACCGTTACATCATCCCCGATCATCAGAGTCTCACCGACTCTACGAGTCAATATCAACATAAATCCTTCCTTTCCGGTCGCTCGTGACCTACCTTAAAATGGTGCCGCTTGCCGCAACACCAAGCCAACCAACACAAACGGTTAAGCGCTATATTATATCAGTTTTTCTTATGTTTATAATGAAAATTTGACCTCACGCCGCTTCCACCGACTGATCGAGATTAAAGGCTTCGTGCAAACTCCGAACTGCGAGTTCCAGATATTTTTCATTCAAAACTACAGAAATCTTGATTTCGGAGGTCGATATCATCTGGATATTGATCCCCTCTTTTGCAAGGGCCTCGAACATCTTGCTGGCAATCCCGGCGTGCGAGCGCATCCCGACACCAACCAAGGATACTTTGACAATCTTGTCATCACCAGCAACTTCGCGCGCGCCGAGTTCGGCGCAAGTGCTATGCAGAATGTCCAAAGCTTTTCCATAGTCATTGCGATGCACTGTAAACGTGAAATCGGTTGTGCCGTCCTCTCCGATATTTTGGACAATCATATCGACTTCAATATTCGCATTTGCGATGGGACCAAGGATTTTATAGGCGATGCCTGGACGATCGGGCACACCCATAATGGTCAGCTTAGCTTCGTCTCGATTGAACGCTATGCCGGAAATTAGCGGCTTTTCCACGTTTTCTTCCTCGTAACTGATCAACGTGCCAGGGCCTTCCTTAAAACTCGAAAGCACCCGTAGAGGGACATTGTATTTACCGGCGAACTCGACTGATCGAATCTGCAATACTTTCGATCCCAAACTCGCCATTTCTAACATTTCTTCGAATGTAATTCGGTCCAGCCGCCTGGCGCGCGGCTCAACGCGCGGATCGGTGGTGTAAACACCATCCACGTCGGTATAGATCAAGCACTCACTCGCTTTGAGCGCCGCAGCCAGGGCTACCGCCGTGGTATCCGACCCGCCGCGCCCCAATGTGGTGATATCACCATCCTCGGTGATGCCTTGAAAACCGGCTACCACCACCACCCTGCCCCGACCGAGATCACTCAAGATGCGATCGGTGTCGATATTCAAAATACGCGCCTTCGTATGGGCGCGGTCGGTGACGATTCTGACTTGCCCGCCAGTGTATGAGCATGCCGGGATGCCCTTTTCGTGCAGAGCCATGCACAGAAGAGCTATGGTGATCTGCTCACCCGTAGCGAGCAGTACATCCATTTCCCGCGGCTCGGGACGCGCCTGAATATCCTGAGCCAAGGTCACCAGACGATTGGTTTCTCCACTCATTGCAGATACGACAACAACGATGTCCTCGCCTCTCCCTCGCGCTTTGACAATGTTGTCGGCGACATGTCGTATTCGCTCGGTACTACCCACCGACGTACCGCCGTATTTATGTACGTATAAGGCCATGTTCTTCTGAGAAGTCTGTCTGTGATTATGCCGTATGGCGCCGCACCCAATCCGGTACGCTCTTCAACGCTGCGTCCAGCATTGCCGGATTGGTCCCCCCAGCTTGAGCCATATCGGCTCGGCCGCCACCTTTTCCGCCGACCTGCACGGCCACTGCGTTAACCAAATCCCCGGCCTTGATCCGGTTTATCTGATCTTTGGTTACTCCGGCGATCAGCGTCACCTTATCTTCTTTGACCGACCCCAGCACGATCGCTGCGCTCCCCAGCTTATTCCTGAGTTGATCGACCATATCCCGAAGCCCTTTCGGATCGCTTTCTTCCACTTTTGCCGCCAAAACTTTCACTCCGTCGACCGATATCGCCCGAGAGACCAGATCGTCACCTGCGGCACTCGCCAGCTTTGCTTTGAGTCGGTCCAATTCCTTCTCCAAAGAACGATTTCTTTCGAGAAGCTGGTTCACTTTTTCATCCAAAGTGTCCCGCCCGGCTTTCACTCTCTCTTCGAGAGACAGCAAGATGCGATCGTTTTTCTCTATCCAATCGACAGCGGCCTCACCTGTAACCGCTTCGATTCTACGAACTCCGGCTGCCACTCCGGTTTCGCTCACGATCTTAAACAAGCCAATGTCACCAGCGCGTTTGACATGAATTCCGCCGCACAATTCGGTCGAAAAATCGCCGATCCGAAGGACACGCACGTTATCGCCATACTTCTCACCAAACAAGGCCATCGCTCCCGCCTTGATGGCAGTCTCCCTCGGCATCATTTCCGCCGTTACGGCATCGTTGGCACGAATCTGTTCATTCACCAACCGTTCGATCGTCTCGATTTGCTCCGCCGTTACCGGCGCAAAGTGGGAAAAATCGAAACGTAACCGGTCGGGATCAACCAGGGAGCCCTTCTGAGTCACGTGGTCCCCTAGAACTTTCCTCAATGCCGCATGCAGCAAATGAGTCGCGGAATGATTGAGCGCCGTAGCATTGCGAGACTCGACATCGACTTCCGCCTCGCAAATCGAACCGGCTTTGAACTCGCCTTTCAATACTCGCCCGATATGAAGAATCAAATCGCCGGTCTTCTTCTGGGTATCCGATACTTCGAACAGATTGTCGCCCGCGCGAATGATGCCTCGATCGCCGACCTGCCCACCAGACTCGGCATAGAACGGAGTTTTGGCCAAAATCAGAATGCCTTCCTCGCCGGCCGATAGAGTCTCAACGGGCTTGCCATCCCGTAGCGCCGCCTCAACGGCTGTCTCCTCATGCGAACTCTTATAACCGGTGAATTCACAGCGTACGTCGAGATGTACATCGTGGGAGTAATCGACGCCGAAATGACTGGCCGCGCGCGCACGCTCCCGCTGCTCCTCCATTGCTTTCTCGAAACCTTCCAGGTCCAAAATCAGACCATGCTCACGGGCAAAATCGGCTGTTAAATCAACCGGAAAGCCGTAGGTGTCATAAAGCTGAAACACAGCATCGCCGGAAATCGTCTTGCCGCTCATCCCCTTGAGATGGGCTTCCAGAACCCTCATCCCTTGCTCCAAGGTTTCGGCAAAACGCTCTTCTTCCTTCTTTAGGACTTGCTCCACCATGGACCGCGCCGCAGCCAAATCCGGATACGCATCACCCATCTGAGCGCAAAGCGGACCAACCAACCGGTAAAAGAAGGTCTCGCGAATCCCCAGCTTGTAACCGTGGCGAATCGCTCTTCGAATGATACGACGGAGCACATAGCCGCGCCCCTCGTTGGACGGCAAAACGCCGTCGGCAATCAGGAAAGCACACGAGCGAATATGATCGGCCAGTACTCTCAACGAGCTGTTGTCGGTGCTTCCGACTCGCGCAAGATCCGCTGCGGCCCTTATCAAAGCCTTAAAGATGTCGATTTCGTAATTGCTGTGTACGCCTTGAACGACGGCAGCAATCCGCTCCAAGCCCATACCTGTATCGACCGATGGCCTAGGCAATGGCGTAAGCGTTCCATCCGGAGCACGATCGTACTGCATGAATACGAGATTCCAGATTTCGATGTACCTATCGCCATCCTCGTTGAGCGAACCGGGCGGACCTCCCGGAATCCCTTCGCCATGGTCATAGAAAATTTCGGTACAAGGGCCACAGGGCCCCGTGTCGCCCATGCTCCAGAAGTTATCCTTAGAGCCTATGCGTGCAAACCGTGTTGGATCAACGCCTACATCGTTAAGCCAGATCGCCTCGGCTTCCTTATCCTGGTCGTAAACCGTAACCCAGAGCCGCTCGGCCGGCAGCTTCAAAACCCCGGTCAAAAATTCCCACGCGTAATGAATCGCATCACGCTTGAAATAATCGCCGAAGCTGAAATTCCCCAGCATCTCGAAGAACGTATGGTGGCGCGCCGTATATCCAACGTTTTCCAAGTCGTTGTGCTTACCACCCGCTCTTACGCAGCGTTGCGCCGAGGCCGCGCGAACGTACGGACGCTCTTCTCGCCCCAAAAACACGTCTTTGAATTGAACCATACCCGCGTTCGTGAACAGCAGAGTAGGATCATCGGCCGGAATCAACGAGCTGGATGGAACGACCGTATGTTGCCGCTCCTCGAAATACTTCAAAAAAAGTGAACGCAGTTCTGCGCTGGTCATTTCGCTGCTACCGATGGTTTCATTCTTATTCTTGTGAGGATTATTCGCTGTCAGGATATCTCAAGCGTTTGAACAAGCGGCGGATCTGATCCGATTCGAAGCCACGTCGCCTAAGAAAGCGCTCCCGCGCCGCACGCTCTAGGAGCGAATCCGGAATGGTCTCGCCATACCTTTTGACATAAGTTTTATGGATCAACGCGTCCCAATCCCGATCATTTTCCAGCGATTTATCCACGTCGACGCCGTGCTGTCGCAACTCCTGTCTAATCCGGTACGCTCCGTATCCCTTTTCGGCGCGACTGCGCGCGAACACTTCAGCGAAACGCCCATCGCTCTGCAAGCCTTGAGATGCCAGATCTGCAACGACTTGCTCAACCACGGCTTCCGAATACCCCTTGCGGCAAAGCTTCTGCCGCAGCTCCGCACTGCTGCATTCGCGATGTGAAAGATAACGCAGGGCCGCAGCCTTTACCGCCTGCAACGAGTCGGGAACGTCGCTCAGGATCCGGCCTCCTCAAGCGGATCGGACGCAGCGACCTGCCCCACTGCAGGGGCGCTGCTGCCGAAGGCTTTTTCACGAATCTTAGACTCGATGCTTTCAGCCAACTCCGGACGCTCTTTCAGGAAATTGCGAGCGTTATCCTTACCTTGGCCGATACGCTCCGCTCCGAGACTGTACCAGGAGCCCGACTTCTGCAGAATGCCGTAATTCACGCCCAAATCGACCAATTCGCCTTCGTGGGAAACGCCTTCGCCGTAAAGAATTTCGAAATCCGCATTCCTGAACGGAGGCGCCACTTTGTTCTTCACCACCTTGACACGAGTCTCGTTGCCGACCACTTCGTCACCATTCTTGATCGCCCCCAAACGGCGAATATCGAGACGAACCGAAGCGTAAAATTTGAGTGCATTTCCGCCGGTTGTCGTCTCCGGATTGCCGAACATAACGCCGATCTTCATGCGGATCTGATTGATGAAAATGACCAAAGTATTCGAGCGCTTGATATTGGCCGTAAGTTTTCGCAGCGCCTGAGACATCAAACGAGCCTGAAGACCGACATGGGAGTCGCCCATTTCGCCTTCGATTTCCGCTTTAGGCGTTAAAGCCGCCACTGAGTCGATCACGACGATGTCGACGCCGCCCGACCGAACCAACATGTCGGCGATTTCCAGTGCCTGCTCGCCGGTATCGGGCTGGGATACCAGCAAATCGTCCAGATTGACACCAATTTTTTCCGCGTAAACGGGGTCTAGGGCGTGCTCGGCATCGACGAAAGCCGCAACCCCGCCCCGCTTTTGAGCCTGAGCAATGACTTCGAGCGTCAGAGTCGTCTTGCCGGATGATTCGGGACCGTATATTTCTACGATACGTCCGCGAGGCAAACCGCCGCAGCCCAATGCGATATCGAGAGACAGCGAGCCCGTGGGAATGACTTCGAGGTCACGCATTGCGGGGACATCCCCCATCCGCATCACGGACCCTTTGCCAAACTGCTTTTCGATTTGCGAAAGCGCTGCACTCAACGCTTTCTTTTTGTTTTCGTCCATTAGGATTAATACTGACTAAACCGTTGTAAATAATTACTAATTATCTCACAGACGAATCGTCGGGAATAGCCTGAAAACTCGGCAGGTTCCAGCTCTTCCGCACCAGATACAGTGAGCCGGCGCGGCTAATTTGGGACTCGATCAGACTGAACGAACTCACGCGCCAACGGATCGGATCGTCGATAGTCTGTGACGACACACTGTCGCGGCAAGCTTTCCTGGCCAGCGTCAGATGCGCCCGGAATGGCCTGTTTTCCATGACAAACCCAATTCGACCGAGGCCGGCAGTCAAACTGTTTGCCAAATGGTTCAGCGCTTCCGGCGCACTCAGGGGCGACAGGCAGATAATTCCCTTTTTCGGCCAAAACTCGATTCGATCGAGACTCAGCTCAAATGACTGTCCGACAATGCTGTCGCCAACCTGACTGACCACCGGCAACCGATCTTCATTCACTTCTCCCAAAAAAGCCAGTGTAATATGAAGATTTTCCCCCTTTACCCACTTAGCCGTAGCCGTTTGCTTGAGCGTATCGACAAGCTGCGCCAGTGAAGCGCGTACCGCCCCGTCTGGCCAAAGAGCGAAAAACAAACGAAGCGTTTTAATCTCGGCAGACATCAAGAATACCTTGAAGCGCGACTCTAACCGCTTGCCGCCTGACCTGACGCCGATCACCGCCGAACTGCATGTGTTTTACGCGGCAGATGCCATCGCCCCGCTGCCAAGCGAACCATACGGTGCCCACAGGCTTATCCGGCGTACCGCCGGTCGGCCCGGCGATTCCGCTAACGGCCGCCGCCACGCCCGCCGCACTATGACTCAAGGCACCCGCAGCCATGGCTCGCACCGTTTCGACGCTGACAGCGCCATAAACTTCGATGATTTCGCTCGGCACGCCCAGCAACTCGTACTTCGCCTGATTGCTGTAGGTGACGAACCCTCTATCGAACCAAGCGGAGCTTCCGGGCACATCGGTGATACATTGGGCCACCCACCCACCGGTGCAAGACTCGGCCAAGACTAGCACTCGCTCCTGAAGCCTCAGGATCTGCCCAACCTCGCGCGCCAACGCGTATAACGCTTCGTCCTCCGCCATATGTCAGCCATTCGCTCAATCGCAGACCTTTATTCTATCCGATAAACTACTCTGATGACCGATCAAGCAACCACACTCTCCAGACATACCCCACTGATGCAGCAGTACCTGCGCATCAAGGCCGAACACCCCGAGCAGCTTCTCTTTTTCCGAATGGGGGATTTTTACGAACTCTTCTACGAGGATGCGCGTAAAGCCGCACAACTCCTGGACATCACCTTGACCGCTAGGGGCGAATCGGCCGGCGAACGCATACCTATGGCGGGTGTCCCCTATCATGCCGTCGATGGTTATCTCGCTCGACTGATCAAACTCGGTGAATCGGTTGCGATCTGTGAACAAATTGGAGATCCAGCCGCTTCCAAAGGTCCCGTCGAACGCAAGGTCGTACGCATCGTCAGCCCCGGCACAGTGACCGAAGAGGCCTTGCTGGAGGATCGCAAAGAGAATCTATTGGTCGCCATAGTCCAGCTCGGCGAAATTTATGGTCTCGCCGGATTAGACCTGGCCGGCGGACGATTCACAGTTCAGCAGGTCACCAGCCTGGAGAGATTAGCCGGCGAACTGGAGCGTTTAAATCCTTCTGAGCTACTCATCAGCGAAGAATGGTCGCCACCACCAACCATAGCCGCAAGGCGTGGGATCACCCGGCGACCGTCTTGGCACTTCGACCCCGAGAGCGCACGCCATCGATTGCTTCTTCAATTCAAAACTCAAGATCTCTCCGGCTTCGGCTGCGAAGGTTCGCCCGCGGCGATCGCCGCCGCAGGTTGTTTGCTTCAATATGTTCAGGACACCCAAAAAAGCGCGCTGCCCCACATCCAAGGGTTACGGACAGAAACTGGCGAGGAAAGCATCATCCTGGACGCGGCAAGCCGGCGCAACTTGGAATTGGATTTTCATCCGTCGGGTCGGGTCAATCTTACCGTGTTCGGCGTACTCGACCGCACCTCAACCGCCATGGGCGGACGCCTGCTGCGACGCTGGCTCCATCATCCTCTACGAGATCAACGCATTCTTTATCAGCGTTACGAGGCCATAGAGGCACTACGCAAAGATAGGAATTACGCTTCCATTCGCGATGTGCTTGCATCAGTCGGGGACATTGAACGCATCGTCGCCCGCATCGCGCTCAAATCGGCGCGGCCGCGGGATCTCGTGGTATTGCGAGCATCGTTAGGTACGCTACCCGAGCTCTTAAATCAGCTCGAAACCCTGGAGAGCACGCTCCTTACGGACATACGGCAGCGGATTCGAGAGCAGCCTGAAATTTACCAACTGCTCGATCGCGCGATCATAGAAAACCCGCCTATGCTGATCCGCGATGGCGGCGTCATTGCCGAAGGTTACCATCCGGAACTGGACGAACTACGCAACCTCAGCCAAAACACGGAACGCTTCCTGGTTGACCTCGAGCAGCGGGAACGCCAGCGAACTGGGCTATCAAACCTAAAGGTCGGATACAATCGTGTGCAAGGCTTCTATCTCGAGCTTTCCCGCACGCAGGCCGACAGGGTCCCGGCAGACTACATCCGGCGCCAAACCTTGAAGGGTGCCGAGCGCTATATCACGCCAGAACTAAAAGCCTTTGAAGATAAGGTGCTGAGCGCACGGGAACGCTCCCTAGCGTTTGAGAAAGCCCTTTATGACGAGCTATTGGATATTCTTGGCACGTCGATAAAAGCGCTGCAGGACTGCGCTTCAGGGCTCTCGGAGCTGGACGTCTTGGCCAACCTGGCCGAGCGCGCCGAAAGCCTGAACCTCACCATGCCCCTACTAATCAAGGAACCAGGCATTCGCATCACAGGCGGCCGCCATCCCGTCGTCGAAACGGTTGCCGATACGCCGTTTGTCCCCAACGATTTGGAACTCAACTCCGACCGCCGCATGCTCATTATCACCGGCCCCAATATGGGCGGGAAATCCACTTATATGCGCCAAACCGCACTTATCGTCTTAATGGCTCATATCGGCAGCTACGTGCCTGCGGAAGCGGCGATGATAGGCCCGATCGACCGGGTTTTCACCCGGATCGGTGCCTCCGACGACTTGGCCAGCGGCCGATCGACATTTATGGTCGAGATGACCGAGACCGCGAACATCCTTCATAACGCGACATCATCAAGTCTCGTGCTAATGGATGAGATCGGTCGCGGCACCAGCACCTTTGATGGCTTGGCGCTGGCCTGGGCAACGGCCGACTACTTGGCACGCAAGATCCAGGCGTTCACGCTTTTTGCGACCCACTACTTCGAATTGATTACGCTGCCTGACGAGTGCCCCGGGGTACAGAACGTCCATCTGGACGCAGTAGAGCACGGCGATGGGGTCGTGTTCCTTCATGCCGTCAAGGACGGCCCGGCCAACCAGAGCTACGGACTCCAGGTGGCTGCTCTGGCTGGCGTGCCGAGAACGGTGATTGACAACGCGCGCAAGAAGTTGACGGTTCTGGAGAACCAGACCTATGCGGAACATCAAAGCGAAGCACGGCAATTCGACCTTTTCGCGAATGCCGAGCCTCACCCTGCGTTGGATCTGCTCAGAACGATCAGACCCGAAGAAATCACACCCAAACAGGCCTTGGACTTGCTGTTCACCCTAAAGGACTTGACGAACTGAGAGCAAGACGCTGGAGTCGACCACGCCTAAATGGGCGCTTATTTTTCGCTCTCTTGAGCCAAAATCTTGGCCAATTGACTAGCCGGCACGTATCCCGGCAGTATGTTCCCTTTCTCGGTGACAAGCATGGGCGTTCCGGCGGCGCCCATTTGCGTTCCCAGTGTCAGATGCCGATCTACCGGGTTGTCGCATTGCCGGTTTTCGATGGTCTCGCCACGCTTCGCCTTGGTCAAAGCCGCGTTGCGATCGTCCGCACACCACACCGACACCGCTTTCTTGTAGGAATCAGAGCCTTCGCCAGCGCGCGGGAAAAACAGGTAACGAATCTCGATACCTTCCGTTAGATACTGATCGATCTCCGAATGCAGTTTTCGACAGTAGCCGCAATCGATATCGGTGAACACGTATAGCAAGTGCTTCGAACTCTTAGGCTTGAAGACTATCATGTTGTCTGAGCCGACTTTTTTCAGAGAACTGACTCGAGCGTCGGCCAGCTTGCCTTCCGTTAAATCTTCGCGCGCCTTAATATCGATCATCGAGCCCTGAAACAAATACCGACCGTCCTCCGAAACATAGAACAGCTTCGGCCCAACAACGACTTCGTAAAGCCCCGACATGGCGGACGGTGTGATCGAATCCGGCTTGACTCCGGGCAAAGCGTCCTTTAACGCTTGTTCAATGGCTTTATTGTCGGCATAGGCCGGCCCGAAAAAAAGAGCCGCCATGCCCAAGAATGCGACGCCCCAATGTGTTTTCATGAATGTATCCGTGGGTTGCTTCGGTTTCGATTTATGTCAGCAAACGCTCGATGTCGAGAATGAATGCCAGACTCATCAAGGATAACAGAATGAATAAGCCGATTTGCTGAAAGAACGCTTGCGTCTGCTCCGACACGGGACTGCCTTTGACAGCCTCGACCAGATAAAACATGAGATGTCCGCCGTCGAGCACGGGAATCGGCAATAAATTCAACACGGCCAAGCTGACGCTGACAATGGCGAGAAACTTAAGAAATTGACTAAAGCCTATGCTCGCCGATTTTCCGGCATACTGAGCGATGCTGATCGGACCACTCAGGTTTTCGATGCCTGCTTTACCGACCAGCATCCGCCCGATCATTTTCAAAGTCAAAACGGAGTAATCGCCGGTTTTTTCTACTGCGGCCACAAACGCAGGAAGCACGCCGAGACGATACTCTACCTGCATTGCATCAATAAGGTGCTCGGGTATCTGAACTGCAGCGCCTATTCTCCCGATACGACCTTCTTCCGATTCAACCGGCGTCGGCGTTACCGAGCGAGACAAGCGCTCGCCACCGCGCTCCACGACGACTTCGAGCGAAGCGTTGGGATGGGCGCGCACATGATCCACCCACTCCCGCCATGTCCTAATCGGTCTGCCGTCCACACTTACCAGCCTATCGCCAGCCTGCAACCCGGCTCTCTCCGCCGCACCGCCCGGCTCGACCCTATCGATAATCGGCGGAATATCCGGCTCCCAAGGACGAATGCCCAGGCGCTGATACAATAAATTAGGCTGCTGTGCGAGTTCCTCCGGTACCGTCAGGGTTCGCTGCAGTTGTTCACCGCCCTTCGTCTTGACGTCGACGGGAATCGCTTCACCCTCCATGATTCGCTCCAGCAATTCGCCCATGGCTTGGTTCCAGGTAGGCGTCGCTTCACCTGCCACAGCCACAATCTCGTCGCCTTCCGCAAACCCGACCTGAGCCGCCAACGAGCCGCTGGCCACGGGTCCCAACACGGGGCGCATGCCGGTTTCGCCGATCATGAAAACCGCCCAGTAGACCAGAATCGCTAAAATGAAATTGAAGAACGGTCCTGCAAATACAATCGCTACGCGACGAATTAGAGATTGACGGTTGAAAGCATAAGGCAGATCAGCCGGTGCTACTGTTCCCTCCCGTTCATCCACCATTTTCACATAGCCGCCCAAGGGAAGCGCCGCCACGGTGAATTCGGTGCTATCAGGCGTTCTTTGATGACGCCAGAGAATCTTCCCGAACCCCAACGAAAACCGGATAACCTTAACTCCTAATTTCCGCGCAGCCCAAAAATGGCCCAACTCATGAAAGGCGATCAGGATTGTTAACGCTACGATGAAGTAAAAAAGCGTATGAAGGAGCGAAAACATGGGAGCGTTAATACACCGCTAGCCGATTGATATATGACTCG
Organism: Methylocaldum sp. 14B; assembly: GCF_002005105.1. GTDB lineage: Bacteria > Pseudomonadota > Gammaproteobacteria > Methylococcales > Methylococcaceae > Methylocaldum. The sequence continues at coordinate 48,593 of NZ_MSCV01000025.1, forward strand.
GCCGTCGAGCGAGCGATTCGGTCCGCATCGAGAACGGCATCGATTGTATTGGCGGGGCCCGGCACAATAGTCGCCATGCAATGCTTGATTGTCTCTGGAATATCCGTGAACCGTATCTTACGATCCAAGAACGACGAAACGGCCACTTCGTTCGCGGCATTTAGAATAGCCGGCATCGTTCCGGCTGCACGAACAGCTTGATAAGCCAAACTCAAACATGGAAAACGAGCTTCATCCGGTGCCTCGAAGTCCAATTGTCTGACACTGAATAGGTCCAGAGGTTCCGCCCCAGACTCGAATCGCTCCGGCCAAGCTAAGGCATGGGCGATGGGAATACGCATATCCGGGCTACCCATTTGCGCCAGCACCGTCCCGTCGACATAATCGACCAACGAATGAATGACGCTTTGCCGATGAATAACGACTTGAATGCGCTCAGGCAGCATGTTGAACAACAGGCATGCTTCGATCACTTCTAGCCCTTTGTTCATCATAGTAGCCGAATCGACCGAAATTTTCCGCCCCATAACCCAGTTGGGATGAGCCACGGCTTGATCCGGCGTTACGTCGTCCAACTCATCTAATGGCTTACGCAAAAAAGGACCGCCGGAAGCGGTAAGCAAAATCCGCCGGACGCCGGAAGCCGTCTGACCGGCGCAGTAATCTGCCGGCATGCACTGAAAAATGGCATTGTGCTCACTGTCGATCGGCAGCAGCTTGGCGCCCGACTTGGCAACCTCGGCCATGAAAAGCTGCCCCGACATCACCAGCGCCTCTTTGTTCGCCAAGAATACGGTCTTGCCGGCTCTTGCCGCCGCCAAAGTCGGCAAAAGCCCCGCCGCCCCGACAATAGCGGCCATGACGCCATCCACTTCAGGCAACATGGCCACCTCTTCCAGAGATTTCGTGCCGCTTAGCACTTCGGTATCCGGCAGCCCAGCAGCACAGAGCCGCCGTCTCAATTCTTCAGCCTGCCCTTCGCTACGGAGAACCACATATGAAGGCCGGAACTGCTGACATTGCTCATAAAGCCGGTCCAGATTGTTATTCGCGGTAAGCGCCACGACCCGGTAACGATCCGGATGCCGTGCAACCACATCGAGCGTGCTGACGCCAATGGATCCTGTCGAGCCAAGAATGCAAATGCCTTTCATCTTAATGGGCTCCCTTGTTCGAGGGAGATTTTTCTTCGTTTACGACGCCTTCTTCCACAAAACCTTCATCGTTTGTCCCCTCCTCGTCATGAGGCGTTATGTCTCCGGAACTTTCAGCAGGCAGCTCCTCGGGAATGACGATATTTGTTTCCAACTCCGCCGTCAAAAATACTCCGAGCAGCAACGAACCGGCATAAAAGATCGAAACTGCCGCCAGCAAGCTATCGATGCGATCGAGAATTCCACCGTGCCCCGGTAATACGGCGCCACTGTCCTTCACCCCGCGAACGCGCTTTGCTAGGCTTTCGAAAAGGTCGCCGCATACTGACGCTGCCACTGTAAACAAAGACAGGAACACGAAATCGGCAAGGGCGATAGCTTCGAGCTTTGCGAATAGCCCTACCGCAATTGCCAGGACCGCCGCAGCGAACAAGGCCCCATAAACCCCTTCAACGGTCTTGCCGGGACTGATCGGTTCCAGCAACTTGGTATGGCCCCAGCGCTTACCCACAAAATAAGCCGCCACATCGGCCGCCCAAACGAGAAATACCAGATAAAAAACCTGTTCCTGACGAAAATTCAAGCGCAGCCAGACCATCAAGATCCAACCGGTGATCAGCACGAATGCACCGGCGGCCAGTTTCGCAGCAAGCGGATACTGGATCTTGACCAAACGCTCAGGTATCCGACGGAACGCGATTCCCCACACGAACCACCAGGCCACTACGGGCCAGTAAAACCACTCAGGCAGTTCACCCGGTGCCCAGTCGATGGCGAAATACCGCGCAGCAAGCAGAAAAGCGAACACCACACCGACGAAACTGAGACGCGACGATAAGCTACCGAGACCGGAAAGATTCGCCCACTCCCAAGCGCCAGCTAAAATAATCGCGCCCCAAAACACCGCAAAACCGTCAGCGGGCAAGAATAAAATCGCGGCGATAATGAGCGGCGCCAGCACCAAAGCGGTAATGACTCGATTTTTCAGCATGACTGTCTCGTAAATAGCAAAATTAACGGGATTCGCTTGTCTTAGTGCAAACGTTTTCTGGAACCAGATCCTCGACTTGCTCGCTCGTATATCCGAAGCGGCGCTGTCGACTTGCGTAGTCGTTCAACGCGAGTTCGAGTGATTGTTCGTCGAAATCTGGCCACAAGGCAGGCGTGAAATAGAGTTCGGTGTAAGCCAGCTGCCACAACAAGAAATTGCTAATCCGCTGTTCGCCACCGGTGCGAATGAAAAGATCGGGCTCGGGCAGATCCGTCAGGGTCAACTGAGATTCAAAGACATCCGCGCTAATGTCTCCGGAACACAGCTCGCCTCGTGCGACCTTTTCGGCCAGCGCACGGGCAGCCTGCAAAATATCCCAGCGGCCGCCGTAATTAGCCGCGATGGTCAGGTTCAAATGGGTATTCGAACTGGTAAGCCTTTCGGCGGCCGAAATCTTTTCCTGCAGCGCGGGCGAAAACGCCGCCCGATCGCCGATCACCCGAAGCCGGACGCCATTTTCATGAAGCTTTTCGGTTTCCCGCTCCAAGGTTGTCAAAAACAGCTCCATGAGCAGAGACACCTCTTGCGGAGGACGCCGCCAGTTTTCGCTGCTGAAGGCGAACAGGGTGAGCGCCTCGATTCGGCGCTTCAGACAGTGTTCGATAACCTTTCGTACTGCCGAGACACCGGCGCGATGCCCAGCCGTACGCGGCAGAAAACGCTTTTTTGCCCAACGGCCATTACCATCCATAACGATGGCGATATGGCGGGGCAGCCGGTCATCATCGATAGGGACAGCGGGCACTTCCATATTTAGGTTCCGAACTGATCATCATTTTGGAAAACGAGGTGCCCAACCGTTCCTGAGTGAAATCGGTTTCGCCGGGGGCACCATCGAATACTGGCTGATAATTATTGAAGAAAGAGCCGAATTTCGACACGACCGGAAGGGACCGATTAAATTGCCATTAAGTCCGCTTCCTTTTCGCTCAGCAAACCATCGACGTCTTTAATGTACTGATCGGTCAATTTTTGAACTTGCTCTTGACTGCGTCGCTCCTGGTCTTCCGAGATTTGCTTTTCCTTCAACGCAGCCTTGAGCTCATTATTGGCATCGCGCCGTATATTGCGAATCGCGACCCGAGCATTTTCGGCTTCGTGACGCACGACCTTGATCAGGTCGCGCCGCCGTTCTTCGGTAAGCGGCGGCATGGGGACACGGATTACCGAACCGGCAGTCGAGGGATTCAGCCCCAAATCGGACGTCATGATCGCCTTTTCGATAGCCTGAACCATACTGCGCTCCCATGGGGTCACGGTCAGTGTTCGGGCATCTTCGACAGCGACGTTGGCCGTTTGCGTTAACGGTACCTCGTTGCCGTAGTAAGACACCATGATGTGATCCAAGAGGCTGGGATGAGCTCGGCCGGTCCTTATCTTGGCAAACTCATGCTTGAGCGCCTCGATACTCTTCTTCATTCGTTCCGCAGTCCGTTTTTGAATATCGTCGATCATGGTTATCTACCGGTTTCAATTAAGGATCCAATATCTTCGCCCAGAACCACGCGCATGACGGCCCCGGGATCGAACACGTTCATCACCCTCAGCGGCATATTATGGTCGCGGCACAAAACCAGCGCCGTGGCATCCATTACATTAAGGCGTTGATCCAAGGCCTCGTCATAGGTCAGCCTCGAGTAAAACCGCGCATTGGAATCCTTGAGCGGATCCGCCGAATAAACCCCCTCCACTTTAGTGGCCTTAATCAGCAACTCGGCATTGATCTCGATCGCACGCAGGCTGGCTGCCGAATCCGTCGTGAAAAATGGATTGCCGGTACCCGCAGCAAAGATGACTACCCGCCCTTTCTCAAGGTGTCGGACTGCACGACGCCTGATGTAATCCTCGCAAACCTGATTGATTTTCAAAGCCGACATGACGCGGACCGGCTGCCCGAGTTTTTCAAGGGCGTCCTGCATAGCAAGGGCATTCAGGACTGTGGCCAGCATACCCATGTAATCGCCGGTAACCCGATCCAAGCCTTCTGATGCCTTTTCCGAGCCACGTATGATGTTGCCGCCCCCAATGACCAGCCCCACCTGGACACCGATCTGACACAAATCATTTATTTCGTGCGCTAGACGCTTAATCGTTTGTGGGTCGATACCACTTCCCTGTTCACCCATAAGCGCTTCGCCGCTTAACTTCAGCAGAATTCGGGTGTATTTAGGCGCGCTCATCGGTTCAAATTCTGTGTTGTCGATTGGTTATCCGCAAACCCCTGACGGGTCGCCGTGCAAAGCACTCCGCCAGAGGTTTACTCACGAAAGTTTAACTGTTTCTTACTTGTGCCATCACTTCTTCGGCGAAATTGCTTTCTACCTTTTCTATGCCTTCGCCAACCTCGAATCGTACAAAGCGACCTACGCTAGCTCCTCGGCTACTCAGCAACTTACCGACAGTCTGATCGGGATCTTTGACGAAAGGTTGACCGAGCAAGGTAACTTCCCCCAGGAATTTCTTGATCTTGCCCTCTACCATTTTCTCGACGATATTAGCAGGCTTCCCTTCGGCTTCAGCCTGCGCCTTGGCGATATCCCGCTCCTTGGCGACCGTTTCGGCAGGCACGCCTTTTTCGTCCACGCACAAGGGTTTGCTAGCCGCGACGTGCATGGCAATATCCCGACCCAACTCCTGATCACCGCCGACCAACTCGACAAGAACACCGATCCGGGTTCCGTGCAAATAACTCGCGATATTACCGCTTTCCGATGTAATGCTCTCGAACCGCCGCACATTGATATTCTCGCCGATTTTGGCAACCATAGCCCGGCGCGTTTCCTCCACGCTGGATCCCGAGGACGGCATCACAGTAGCGAGCAATTCGTCGAGCGAACTAGCTGTCGAATCCAATGCGGTTTGCACGACGTTATTGACGAACTCTACGAAATCATCGCCCTTGGCGACGAAATCGGTCTCGCAGTTGATTTCCACGATGACCGCACGCTTACCATCAGCACTCGTTTTCGTAGAAATACGGCCTTCGGCGGCAGTGCGGCCAGACTTCTTGTCTGCTTTCGCGAGACCCGCTTTCCGCATCAACTCAACTGCGGCTTCCATATCACCGTTGGCATCCTGCAACGCCTTCTTGCATTCCATCATCCCCGAACCGGTGCGTTCGCGGAGCTCCTTCACCATTGCGGCACTGATATTCATTGACCGAACCTCATCATTAATTGCTTATCATCGCTATTCAAGCATTTACGCTTATAAAAACGCCCCCTGATGGAGGCGTTTTGAGCGTATCAACGCATTCAGGCACGAAAAACGCATGCCTTACTCGGCATATGCGCTAGCCGCTTCCGCAGCGGAATCCGAACTCGTCTCGGTATTTGACTCCATCTCCACAAATTCGTCTTCCCCTCCGGCAAAATCGAGACTGTGCGCCTTGCCTTGCAGGATGGCTGTCGCGGCGCTCTGCGCATACAGCTGAACAGCACGAATGGAGTCGTCGTTGCCCGGTATGACATAGTCGATGCCGACCGGGCTGTTGTTGGTATCGACAATGCCGACGACCGGAATGCCCAGCTTTTTCGCTTCGCTGATGGCATTCTTTTCATAGCCTACATCCATAATGAACAACACCTCCGGAAGCCGGTCCATATCCCGAATCCCGCCCAAACTATGCTCCAACTTCTCCAACTCGCGCATCATGCCGAGCGCTTCCTTCTTGTTGAACCGCTGCAAGCGACCGTCGTCCCGCATCGCTTCAAGCTCTTTCATGCGAGCGATAGATTGTTTGATGGTCTTGAAATTGGTGAGCATTCCGCCCAACCAGCGATAATTCACATAAGGCATACCACAGCGCTTGGCTTCATCTTCGATGACCTTGCGGGTGGTTCTCTTGGTGCCGACGAAAAGAACTCTGCCTCTGTTGGCCGCCTGCTGTTCGAGGTATTTCATGGCCTCATTGAACAGAGGTATAGTCTTTTCCAGATTGATGATATGGATGTTGCTCCGCGCGCCGAAAATATACGGAGCCATCTTGGGATTCCAATAGCGCGTCTGGTGACCGAAATGTACGCCGGCCTCCAGCATTTGGCGCATGGTTACATTGGACATTCAAATCTCCTAATAGAGCTGAGCCGGATTGAACCGGCGATGGGTTGAGCCTCCACGCACCCCAACCGGCGACCAAATCACGGGGATGTGGCACCCCGCCGGACGTGACGATACGTGTGTGTTATTGCCAAAAATAGCAGCGCTTTATACCATAACCTGCTTTATTCAACAATCCGACCCTTTTCCCGCATCCTCGCTCGACCGAGCGCCACACGAACCAACGAATCTCGCGATGAGCATCATCCTGAAAACGCCTGCCGAAATTGAGAAAATGCGTGTCGCGGGCCGACTCGCTGCACAAGTATTGGAAATGATTGAGCCATTCGTGGTTCCCGGGGTAACGACTGAAGAACTGGATCAAATTTGCCACGACTACATTGTCGATGTGCAAAAAGCCATTCCCGCTCCCCTGAATTACAAGGGATTTCCCAAATCCATCTGCACCTCGGTGAACCATCAGGTATGCCACGGCATACCAGGTCCGAAGAAACTGAAAAGCGGCGATATCGTCAACATCGACATCACCGTAATTAAGGACGGCTATCACGGCGACACCAGTAAAATGTTTCTGGTCGGTGAAGTGCCCATACGAGCCAAACGCCTGGTGAAGATCTGTCAGGAGGCCATGTATCTGGGAATTCAGCAAGTACGTCCTGGCGCGCGGTTGGGCGATATCGGCTTTGCCATTCAGCGTCATGCGGAGTCCCACGGCTATTCCGTCGTGCAAGAGTTCTGCGGGCACGGTATCGGCCGGAACTTTCATGAAGACCCCCAGGTGCTCCACTACGGCAAATCTAATACCGGAATAATGCTGGAACCGGGTATGATTTTCACCGTCGAACCCATGATCAACTTGGGCAAACGCTACGTGAAAATACTTCCCGACGGATGGACCGCTGTAACTAAAGACCACAGCCTGTCCGCACAGTGGGAGCACACGGTTTTAGTTACGGCGGATGGCTACGAAATCCTCACCCTGCGTCAAGAAGAGGCACACGCGATTGAAAACGGCCGACTTAAACTCGCCGCGTTATGACGATATCCTTTCGTCCGCCGAGCGCATCAGGTCGCTTAGAGAACATATCCAACAGAATAATGCGGAGCTAACCGAGCGCTTTCACGCCGGCATACCAGCCGCCGAACTGATTCGGGCGCGCTCCGATTTCATCGATGAACTGCTCGGAGCCTGCTGGAATCATTTCCTCGGATCCGACGCCGAACAGCTCGCACTTATTGCGGTAGGGGGCTATGGCCGACGCGAGCTGCACCCTTACTCCGATATCGATGTTTTGATTCTCCTCGATTTTCACCACAGCGGCGCGAATCGAGCCGAAGAACCGCCCTACCGGCAAGGCTTGGCCGATTTCTTCAATTTGCTGTGGGACATTGGCCTCAAGCCCGCTCACAGCGTCCGTACGATCGAAGAGTGCGTGGAACAGGCCCGGCAAGATGTGACGGTCATCACCAATCTCATGGAATCCCGACTGCTCCATGGTTCCTCGGCGTTGTTCAAGGAGCTGTGGGCGCGTATCGGCCCCGAACATCTCTGGTCCTCGCGAGAGTTCTTCGAAGCCAAGATGGCTGAACAAGCCGCACGCTATGCCAAATACCACGACACGGCCTACAACCTGGAGCCTAATATCAAAGAGGGCCCGGGCGGTCTCCGGGATATCCAAATCATCGGATGGATTATCAAGCGCCATTACAATGCGTCGAATCTGAACGATCTGCTCCTGCACGGCTGGCTAACCGAAGCGGAGCACGGCGAGCTCATGCAAGCGCAGCATTTCCTCTGGCAGCTCCGTTTCGCCTTGCACACGTTGACCGGGCGTTGCGAAGATCGCCTGCTGTTCGAGTATCAAAAGGAGCTGGCCCTACAGTTCGGATATCAGGATCCGGACGTCAACCAAGCGGTCGAGCAATTCATGCAGCGCTATTTCCGCACCGTCATGGGACTGGAGCGGCTGAACGAAATGCTATTGCAACTGTTCAAGGAAGCCGCACTGCATCGCGATGAAGATGCCGTAATCCTCCCGATCAACAGAAACTTTCAGGCGGTCAACAACTACATCGAGGCACTGCACCCGAACGTTTTTCGGGAACAGCCTCTTGCCCTGCTGCAAATATTTCTCCTATTGCAGCAAAACGCCAGCTTGTTAGGCATACGCGCCGCGACCATCCGGCTCATTCGCCAACATCTCTACCTGATCGACGAGAATTTCCGCAACGATCCGGAAGCTTGCCGGCTTTTTATGGAAATCCTGCGCCAACCGGGAGGCATCACGCATCAACTGCGGAGGATGAACCGCTACGGCATTCTGGCCGCGTATCTCCCGGCTTTCGGCCGCGTCGTCGGCCGCATGCAGTATGATCTCTTCCACGTTTACACCGTGGACGAACATACGCTCTTCGTAGTACGCAACCTCAGACGATTCGCTCTAGAAAAGCACAGAGCCGAGCATCCCCTCTGCAATGAAATTTTTCAGATCATCGAAAGACCGGAGCTTCTATACATTGCCGGCTTAATGCACGACATCGCCAAAGGTAGCGGCGGCGATCATTCCGTCATCGGCGCGGACATTGCCGAGGGTTTTTGCCAACGCCACGGCATAAGCCGTCGGGACACCGACCTGGTCAAGTGGCTGGTTCAGAACCATTTGCTCATGTCCATGACAGCTCAGCGCAAGGATATCAGCGATCCAGACGTCATTCATGAGTTCGCCACCGCCATCGGCAACCAAGACACGCTGAATTATCTATATCTCTTGACCGTGGCCGACATTCGCGCCACCAACCCGAACCTGTGGAACTCGTGGAAAGACGCCCTGCTCAAGGAACTGTATCTCACGACGCGGTGGACATTCCGACGAGGACTCACAAAACCGCTGGAACAAGAAGAAAAGATCAATGCGGTCAAAGCGGAAAGCCTTGCTCTGCTGAGGCGCTTAGGCATCAGCGACCGAACCATCGAAAAAGTCTGGCAGATGGTTAACGACGAATATTTTCTGCGCTATTTGGCGGAGGAAATCGCCTGGCATACCGTGGCCATCAGCGCCTGCAAGCCGGGAGACTTACCCCTGGTCCTGTTGCGCCCGGTCAGCCAGCGGGGGAGCGCGGAAATTTTCCTGTATGCGAAAGACCAGGATTTCATATTCGCTTACAGTACGGCGGTTTTGGACCAACTCGGATTGACCGTCTTCGACGCCAAGATCATCACTTCCGCCGATGGCTATGTGTTGAACAGCTATCACGTCCTCGAGCAGACTGGAGAACCGATCAACGATCACCTGCGGCAGGCCCAGATTTGCAGCCGATTGCGGGCATGCCTGCTACAACCGAGCTGCACACCGCTACGCGTCCATCGGCGCGAACCGCGGGAAATAAAACATTTCACGGTACCCACTCAAATTTATTTTCACGACGACCCGCAGAACCGTTATTCGATTCTGGAATTGGTCGCCACCGACCGCCCTGGGCTTTTGTCGAAGGTCGGCCAAGCGTTCAGGGAATGTGACGTGCGCCTCTATAATGCAAAAATTTCCACCATCGGCAGCAGAGCCGAAGACATTTTCTATATCACCGACCATCGCGATCATCCGCTAAACAGCGAACTCCAGAAGCGCCAATTGAGCGAAGCGATCATCGCGCTGGTGGGAACAAATTAAACGTTTTTCCGCATCCGTTTCAGATATAGCGGAGTCCGCAACCCCGTTTTTTCGTCAAAGACTCGTGCTATGCTTGCGGCGACCGATCAATGGGTCGTACCTTTTGGAAGCCATGTTTCCAAGCCTAATCGGAGGATAAAGCCATGCCGACGGTTGCAGATCCGCTGCTCGAAAACTGGTATCAAGATGCCGAGACCGGACGATCGTTTCGTGTTGTCGCATTGGACGAGGAAAACGACGCCATCGAAATCCAGTATCTCAACGGCGATCTCGGCGAATTTGACTTTGCCTCTTGGTACGAATCGCCTTTTGCGCCTATAGAGCCCCCCGAAGACTGGAGCGCTCCTTTCGATGACGTGGAAATCGATGACCTCGGTTACACCGATCCGGATTTGCATGAACCGGATCAGCGGGATCTCACCTTGGACGACTTTCTAAACGAAGAAGACGAGCATTGATTTTCGCTTGGCTTGACTCGCCTCGTCGCCGCCCGAACGATCACGATGCGGGAAATGCGCTGTATCGCTCGATGAATCCGAACGTTTCGGCTACGGGCTTGCAGGTTAGATGTCCCTGGTAAGTGTTTACGGCCTTGGCAAACCCTGGATTTTCGCGAAACGCCGTCAAGCCCTGATTGGCTAACTGGAGGACATAGGGAAAGCTGGCCTCGGTTAAAGCGATCGTCGATGTCCGGGGATAAGCGCCGGGCATGTTGGTCACGCAGTAATGGATGACGCCGTGCTTCTCGTAAACGGGTTCTGAATGAGTAGTGGGCCGCGAAGTTTCCACGCAGCCGCCCTGATCGATGCTGACGTCGACGATCACGGAACCGGGCTGCATCGATCCGACCATTTTCTCGGTCACCACGTAGTCTGCCTTGGCCCCGTGCCGCAATACCGCGCCGACGACTAAATCGGCTTCACATATACGGCGTGCAATGACGTCCGGCTCGGAAGCAAAAAACTCGAGTTCCCCTGAAATTTCGCGCTGCATCCGCTCGCCCTTGGCCTTGTCGATGCCTGCAACAGAAACCTGAGCCCCAAGCCCCCACGCCGTCTGCGCGGCGTGAAAAGCCACGACCCCGTCGCCTACGATCAACACCCTTCCGTGTCTCGCGCCCAGAACCTTGCCGAGCTGCACCCCTCTACCGCCATTGAACTCGGCCAGATAATAAGCACCGACCAGTGCCGCCATATTACCCGCGACCGCGCTCATGGGAGCGAGAATCGGCAATCGACCGGATCTGTCCTCCAAGGTTTCGTATGCCACCGCCATAGTGCGGCGTTCCAGTAAGATCTCAGTGAGCGAGCGAGGAGCCCCCGCAAGATGGAAGAAGGTAAACACGATCTGATTTCGGAGAAAAAGGTACTCCGGTTCTATCGGCTCTTTGACCTTGAGAACCAAGTCCGAATTCCATGCGTCCTCGACGCCGCAAATACGAGCGCCCATCCGAACGTATTCCTCATCCTTAAATCCGGAACCGAGCCCCGCATTCGTTTCGATCAAAACTTCGTGCCCCGCCTCGACAAGTATCGATGCTTGATGCGGCGTCAGCGCGACGCGGTTTTCGTTATTCTTGATTTCTTTAGGTACCCCGATTCTCATAGCAGTATGCAGCTCTACAGACTTGAAACTTATGAACGATTGTATACGTTCGGAGGAACCAGGCCATCCTCAGAACGACTCGAGCTTATTCTCTAGTCTAACCGTAGTCGACGCTTTGGCGTGTAACCCAGAGCCACATACTCTGTCGAGCGATCAGTCAGCAAAAACAATTATCGAGGCCGACATCTCCGCGATTCTAAAGTGAACATCAGAGCCCGACTGAATCGGCCTCAATATCGTAGCGAGGCGGAGGTTTGTGCCTCCGCCCCGATGCAGACAATCTTGTTCGCGCTTTGCCACGCGAATCCAAGACCGGAAGGTCTGGTCCGCGAGATCGCTCACCGGCGCCATTCGGCAACCAGCTTAAGGCATTCCCGGCGCCACTGGCACTCGAATTCTTTGCACTCCATGCGATCCTCGGACAAAAAACATGCGGCTTTACCCCTGGCTCGTTGGATAGCCCACACGAGTTGTTTTTCTGTACGGAAATATTCGAGGTCTCGGATACCCTCATGGCGGGCTAAATTCAATAGCTCTGCAGCGATCATCAATCTCTCCTTGGTTTCAGATGCATAAAAACAGCGCGACTACGCGTCTCAACTTCCTTGGAACGAACTTATCGATTAATTGAAAGCCCCTAATTCTCCTTTTTAGCCTGTGAAAAACATTCTTCTCGCCATAAACAACCATGCTGATCGCAGGCAGCATCGCGAGCCGTACCGAAGCAGTCGAAGTTTCCTTCGACAATCTGGATCTTTCGGATCAGATCCCGCTTGTTCATGCGGCCTGGAACCAAGCCCATACGTTTGGCGATCTCCCGAACTTCATCGACACGCATAACGAACCTCCTCCGGAAATCGATTAATTCTGAGATACGAAGTTGATGATTGCATTACAAGGACCAAACCAGCCTTAAGGAAATCCAGCCATCAAGCGTCTCAGGACTTTTCAAGCAACATGCGTGCCGCAAAATCGGCCGCCCCGATCAACCCAGTGTGAAAATTCAAGGCAACACGGACCGGGACAGCGCAGAGAAACTCTGAAAGCCGGCCTTTAGCACAAAAACCTTGCATGAAATGGCCGTCCTGTAGTGCGGGCAGAATCTTTGGCGCAATGCCGCCGCCGACCAGCACGCCGCCGGTAGCGAAACACCTCAAGGCCAAGTTGCCGGCCTCCGCACCAAAAATGCGCGCGAACAGGGCCAGAGTTCCCCGACACAGCGCATCTCCCCGATGCAAGGCATGCGTGGTGATTTCCCGTGCGGGGTCCTCCGCCTTCTTTATCGCGCCGGCCAATTCGGGCGATTCGGGCGCATAGTTTATGTCGCGTAGATACTCATAGACATTGACGATTCCCGGTCCGGACAAGATCCGTTCATAACTCACGTGCCCTCCGAACTTGTTTCGAAGATATACAAGCAAGCCGTCTTCCATGGTGTTGTTGGGCGCAAAGTCCCCATGCCCGCCTTCGGTTGCCAATGCACGATAGAGATGACCATCCCAGTACAATACCGCCTGGCCGAGCCCGGTACCGGCTGCGATGACCGCCCGGTTGCCGGTTGCGGGCACTGCACGGGGATTCAGCTCGACCCACTCGTCGGGCCGCAGCCAGAGCAAACCTAAGGCCATGGCCTGAAGGTCGTTCAGCAATTTCACCTTGGAGATGCCCAGCAGGGGCATCAGGCGCCTCTCGTCAATCAACCAGGGTAGATTGGTCGTTTGGCAGCGGCCGTCGACGACGGGGCCCGCGACTCCGAAGCAAGCGGCGTCCAGCGGTTCGCTCTGATCCCTCAAGAAATCTTTAACAATGTCCTCGAACGAGCCATATCCCGCACTCGGATAGGTCTCCTCCCTCAATATTGATGCGGGCAGTCCTTCCAGCCCCCCGTCGTACAAAGCCAGGATCGTTTTCGTTCCACCCACGTCGCCCGCTAGTAGCATGACGGCCCTCCCTGTCTCTTAGGAGAGATCAATAAAATCGGTATTCCTGAAACGTGCTCACCCTCCCCTTCTTGTCGAAGAGCAGCACGGCGAACGGATCCTTTTTCCCGCCCATTTCCATTCCGGGCGTACCCGCAGGCATGCCGGGAACGGCTAATCCCGCCGCCTCGGGCTTGGCTTGCAACAGCTTCTGGACATCCGCAGCGGGAACATGGCCTTCGACTACGTAACCGTTGACCAGCGCGGTATGGCAGGATTGCAAATTCTCCGGCACTCCCAGTTCTTTCTTGATCCTGTCCATATCGTTGGATTTGATATCGCGCACGGTAAAGCCATGTTTTTTCATGTGCTCCAGCCATTTTCCACAGCAGCCGCAAGTAGGGCTGCGATAAACGGTCATTTCCACCGGGTTCTCGAGGACCGGTACGCCTTTGTCCCATACGCTCTCTTCGGCACGGATCGAAAACGGCGACAGAACTACCGTTAGTAGCATCAAACGCAAAAATTTCATTGATCACTCCAGGTTTAAAACGTTTCCCCGTTCAAAGTGGCGACCACCGAGCGCGACCCTGCAAGATCACGGTGCTCGCCCAAATAGATGCCCTGCCAGGTGCCTAACAGCAATCGCCCGTCGCCGACCGGAACGGTTACGCTGGAGCCCATCAGACAGGATTTGATGTGGGCCGGCATATCGTCCTCCCCCTCCAAGGTATGGGTGTAATGAGCCGAGCCGTCGGGCGCCAGACTTCTCAGGTGAGTTTCCAGGTCGCGCCGCACGCTCGGGTCGGCGTTTTCATTGAGAACCAACGATGCGGAGGTATGCTGAATGAAAAAATGAGCGATACCGATGCGGAATTTCCTCAATTCAGGCAAAAGCCCCAGCAATTCTTCGGTGATTAGGTGAAAACCGCGCGCTCGCGGTTTTAACGCGATTCGTTTTTGTAGCCACATTTTGGCGTATCGGATTATCTGCTTTATGAATTTTATTAATCAGGCCCGTAAATACCCTCCTGGTATTTCGGGCCGCCGCCCAGGCCGGTACACGCCCGGCCTGGGCTCACGCGGCTTGTCGCCGCGCCGGGGCATCCCTGCCCCCGATTAACCCGGCCTATATTTATAGGCCGGGTTAATAATTATGGTTTCACCATAGCCAATCCGTCATACGGCGTAAATACGCGTTTTCCTGACTTGATTAAAACGTCGAGAACACTGCGGCGGACTCCGAACGGTCAAAACACTTTCACCGCCGTGGCTTTAAAACTGACCCAAACTTCCTTCCCCAGTTCCAAACCGAGGCTTTGCAGCGATTCGAGTGTAATCCGGGCGTTAAGTTTCTCGCCGATATCAATGGTAATCCTCGCCCGCCCCGCCTCTTCCGCGATCATGATGATACGGCCGCGAAACGAATTACGGAGACTGGAATTCAGAGGTTCCGGGGAGAGCACGATCTCCTCGGGATCGACGGAGAGATGCGATCCCTGATCCAGCGCACGCGGCACCTGTATCGCCAGCTTGCCGGTGTCGAACACGCCGTTTCGTAGCGCTCCGCGAAACAAATTGACGAGCGGCGCCCCGACCGATCTTCCGGCGAAAAGGCTGATGGACTCGTCGGCGAGCGCGATACCCTGCACCTGCTCATGGGTGCTGAACACCACCGTGTTCCCACTTTGCCGCGCATAATTCGAGAGCACCTGCTCGACCAAGCGCACATTACTTTGATCGAGATACGTAAATGGCTCGTCGAACAACAGCACTTCGGGTGCCGGAGCCAGCGCTCTCGCCAAGGCAACCCTCTGTTTCTCGCCTCCGGAAAGCGCCCTGACGGATCGCTTTTCGAATCCGGCAAGTCCCACTCGCTCCATTGCATCCATTGCCCTGCGGTGCCGCTGTTCCTTTCCGATACCGCGCAGCCTCAGTCCCAACTCCACGTTATCCATCACGCTACCCTGAAGCAGATAAGGACTTTGCGCCACCAACCCAACGCGGCGCCGAAGTGCCAGAACGTCCTCTCGCCTGACCGGCTGACCGAAAAAATACATTTCGCCGGCATCCGGATGAATCAGAAAAGCGAGCAGCTCGAGAAGCGTGCTCTTACCGGCGCCGTTCGGACCGATCAGCGCCGTAATCCGGCCGGCGGAGATCGCCAGATGATCGATGGTCAACGCCGGCTTATCGCCATAAGCAAAAACCACGTGCTCCAGCCAATACGCTCGCTTCAACCGGCACTCCGGTCCGCAGATTGCAATAGCCAATTCACCGAAAACGCGACCAGCAGCAACATCATGCCCAAAGCCAAACCGAGCTCGAACTCGCCTTTACTCGTCTCCAGCGCGATGGCGGTCGTCATGGTACGGGTAAGCCCCTGGATGTTTCCACCCAACATCATCGCCGTTCCCACTTCTCCGATGGCTCGCCCGAAACCGGCCGCAACCGCCACCAACAGGGCCAAGCGGGTTTCCGACAATACCAGCCCGAACTGCTGCGCCGGGCTGGCACCTAACGAGCGCAACGTAGGCAGCAGACGCGGATCGGCGGATTCGACGGCGGTCATCGCAAGATTCATGATGAGCGGAAAAATCAGCACCGCCTCGCCGATGATGACGGCCGTCGGGGTGTACAAAAGAGCGAGTTCGCCCAACGGCCCGCGGCGGCTGAACAACCCGTAAAAAATCAGGCCGATCATAACCGTCGGCATCGCCATCGAAGCGTTCAAGCTCCGCCGCAGGAGCCGTTTTCCCTTAAATTCAATAGACGCCGACCAAACTCCGGCCGGAACCGCGAGAAGCGCTGCGCAAACGGTTGCGGTAAGCGAGATCTCGAGCGATGTCCAGACGATTCGGTAAACCTCGGGATCGAACTGAAAGATTAGACGGAGCGCGGCAAAAAAAGAATCGACAAAGTAGTCCATGAAGGAATAACAGGAGCGGCAGGACCGAATTTTGCGAAAACACGAAAGAACAAGCAAGTTTTCCAGTTACTCTGTTCTCGCGCTCAAAAAATCGACCTGCACGATTCAATCTTCGCTGACGGCCCGTGCTGGCTGACGATACAATAGAATCATTTCTCATTTGGACGTATTCCATCCATCATGCGCACCAGCCAATTTCCGCTCAACACCATCAAAGAAACCCCGGCCGATGCCGAAATCGTCAGCCATAAGCTGATGCTGCGCGCCGGTCTGATCCGCAAGCTAGCCGCCGGCCTTTATACGTGGCTCCCTTTGGGGCTGCGCGTACTCCGCAAGGTGGAAAACATAGTCCGCGAGGAAATGGATCGCAGCGGCGCTTTGGAAGTGCTCATGCCGGCGGTGCAACCCGCGGAGCTCTGGCAGGAATCGGGGCGCTGGGATGTGTTCGGCCCGGAACTCTGCCGATTCAAGGATCGCCACGAGCGCGATTTCTGCCTAGGTCCCACTCACGAGGAAATCATCACCGATCTGGTCCGCAGCGAAATCAAAAGCTACAAGCAGTTGCCGGTCAACTTTTACCAGATTCAAACGAAATTCCGGGACGAGATCCGCCCGCGGTTCGGCGTCATGCGGGCTCGCGAATTCCTGATGAAGGATGCCTACTCTTTCCATCTCGACAAGGACTCCTTGCAGGAAACCTACGACCGGATGTACGAGACTTACTCCCGTATCTTCGAACGGCTGGGACTGCGATTCCGTGCGGTGCTGGCCGATACCGGCGCTATCGGCGGGAGCATGTCCCATGAGTTTCACGTGCTGGCCGATTCCGGCGAGGATGCCATCGCCTTTTCCGACCGGAGCGATTATGCCGCCAATATCGAGATGGCCGAAGCTATCGCTCCCGCCGAAGCGCGTGCGCCTGCGAGCCGTCCCATGGAGAAGATCGCTACCCCTGGCAAGACCAGTATTGCCGAGGTAGCGGAATTCCTGAACGTCCCTGCTGAAAAAATCGTCAAGGCCATCGCCGTGATGATCGGCAAGCGCGACCTCGATAGGGAGTGGGAAGAGTTTTGCCTGTTACTGCTGCGGGGCGATCATGAGCTCAACGAAGTGAAGGCCGGAAAGATCCTCGGCAGTTTCCGCTTTGCCACCGACGATGAAATCGAGCAGCACATGGGCTCTCGGGCGGGCTACATCGGCCCGGTCCAAATGCCCGGCGCGAAAGGAGCCATAAACGTCATCGCCGATCGCCCCGTTCCGGCCATGAGCGATTTCGTCTGCGGCGCCAACGAGAAGGGGTTCCATCTGATCGGCGTCAACTGGGACCGAGACCAACCGGCGCCCCGACATGTCCACGACCTCCGCAAGGTGACGGAAGGCGATCCTAGCCCGGACGGCAAAGGAAATCTCCGCATCGCACGCGGCATCGAAGTCGGGCATGTCTTCCAGCTCGGCACCAAATACAGCGAAGCGATGCAGGCCACGGTGCTCAACGAAGAAGGAAAAAACCAGGCGCTGATCATGGGCTGCTACGGCATAGGCGTGTCACGCGTGGTCGCCGCCGCCATCGAGCAGAACCACGACGAACGGGGAATCGTCTGGCCCGAAGCGCTCGCACCGTTCCAGGTCGCTCTCGTGCCGATCAACATGCACACATCGGAACGGCTGCAGGAGATCGCCGAGCATCTGTACCGCTCTCTTCGGAACGAAGGGATCGAAGTCTTGTTCGACGACCGAAAGGCTCGTCCCGGCGTCATGTTCGCCGACTTGGAACTGATCGGCATTCCGCATCGGGTGGTCGTCAGCGAGCGTCTGCTCGAATCGAATCAGGCCGAATACAAGGGGAGACGGGATGCCGAAGCGATTCAAATTCCGCTGGAGGAAGTCGTGCCGTTCATTCGGGCGCGGCTAAACGGCATCGGTTAGCCGCAGCCCGGCGTCCAGTTGCGGGACGCCGGGCCGTCCGTCCACAATTTGCGCGGTTTGATCGCGCAAGTTGGAACCGCCCTCGTATGCCCTTATACTATGGCCCCGCTTTTTAAGCGGTAAGGCGCTGAACTATGGAACCGAACCGTCCGGCATGAATCCTCATCTGCAAAAACTACAGCCCTACCCGTTCGAAAAGCTGTCCGAACTCAAGCAAGGAATTACTCCCCCGGGCGACAAGCCTCATATTGCCCTGTCGATAGGCGAGCCCAAGCATCCGACGCCTCACTTCATTGCCGAAAGCCTGATCGCGCACCTCCACGGGCTGGCCAATTACCCGGCCACCAAGGGGCTCTTGGAACTGCGCCGAACCATCGCGGACTGGCTGTCGCGCCGGTTTTCCCTGCCTCCGGCGAGCGTGGACCCGGAACGCCACGTACTGCCCTGCAACGGGACCCGCGAGGCGTTGTTCTCGTTCGCTCAGTATGTCATCGATGCCGCCGAGCAACCGCTGGTATTGATGCCCAACCCGTTCTATCAGATCTACGAGGGCGCAGCCCTGCTGGGCGGTGCGGAACCCTATTTTCTCAATACGACACGAGAAACAGGCTATCTGCCGGACTTCGAATCGGTGCCGGACAAGATTTGGGAACGTTGCCAGCTGATTTACATCTGCTCGCCCGGCAATCCCTCAGGCTCCGTCATTAGCGCCGAGACGCATAGAGCGCTCATCAATCTGTCCGAGCGCCATGATTTCATCATCGCTTCGGATGAGTGTTATTCCGAGATTTATCTTGACGAATCGGTTCCGCCTCCAAGCTTGCTGCAGTCTGCCCATGACATGGGCAATACGGAATTCAAGCGCTGCGTCGTGTTTCATAGCCTCTCCAAGCGTTCCAACGCGCCGGGACTGCGGTCCGGTTTCGTTGCCGGGGATGCCGATATCCTCAAGCAGTACCAGAGGTATCGCACCTATCACGGCTGCGCGCTCTCGCTGCCGGTTCAGCACGCGAGCATCAAAGCCTGGCAAGATGAAAAGCATGTCACGGAAAGCCGAGCGGCGTATCGGCGGAAGTTCTCCGCAGTCCACGATGTTCTGAAGGACCATCTGGATCTGTCGATACCGCCAGGCGGCTTCTATCTCTGGCCCGATGTCCACCGCGATGATTGCCAATTCGCGCAGGATCTTTATGCGCGGCAAAATCTGACCGTGCTGCCCGGCAGTTTTCTGTCCCGCGAAGCGCATGGGATCAATCCCGGCCAAAATCATGTCAGGATAGCCTTGGTCGCCCCTCTGGAGGAATGCGTGGAGGCGGCCCACCGCATTCGAGAGTTCATTCAATCCATGTAAATCGAAAAGTAAAGCCATGTCCTTAGAAAACATCATCAACGAAGCCTTTGAAGACCGAGCCCAGCTCACTCCGACCTCGACCAGCGCGGTGATCCGTGAAGCCGTTCAGGAAGCCTTGACGTTGCTGGACAGCGGACGCGCGCGTGTCGCCGAAAAGAAAAATGGGGATTGGGTCGTCAATCAATGGCTCAAGAAAGCCGTGCTGCTGTCTTTCCGGATCTCCGACAACCGCATCATGGAAGGCGGCGAGACGAAATATTTCGACAAGGTCGAACCGAAATTCGGCGGCTTCAGGCCGGAACACTTTGGCGCCATGAGCGCCCGCGTGGTGCCGCCGGCGACCGTCCGGCGCGGCGCCTACATCGGCCCCGGTGTCGTGCTGATGCCGTCGTTCGTCAACATCGGCGCTTACGTCGATTCCGGCACGATGGTCGACACCTGGGCGACGGTGGGCTCCTGCGCCCAGATCGGCAAGAACGTGCACCTGTCCGGCGGCGTCGGTATCGGCGGCGTGCTGGAACCCTTGCAGGCTGCGCCCACCATCATCGAGGACAACTGCTTCATCGGTGCGCGCTCGGAGATCGTCGAAGGGGTGATCGTCGAAGAAGGTTCGGTCATCTCCATGGGTGTCTACATCGGCCAGAGTACCAAGATCTACAACCGAATGACCGGCGAGATCACTTACGGACGCGTACCGGCCGGCTCGGTGGTGGTATCCGGAAACCTGCCCGCGAAGGATGGAAGCCATAGTCTTTATTGCGCAGTCATCATCAAGCAGGTGGACGAAAAAACCCGCAGTAAAGTCGGTATCAACGAACTGCTACGCGATTGATCGAATTCCGAGACGCGCAAATCCATTCGGGAGAGTTCCATCCCAACTACGAGGTAATACCATGAAGAAGAGCCTGTTTTTGACTTTCGCCCTGTTGTTTTCGGCAAATGTTTTCGCCTCCACGGACCATTACATCCGTCGTGAGGGCGATCATGTCCAGCATCTTAAAATCCGCAAATTCGGAGACGACATCAAGGTGACCATGGACGTGGATTTCGAGCCCACCGGTTCGACCGAGGAAGGCCGGAGATCATGTTCCGCGGAAATTTCAGGCGAAGCCAAGGCAGTCAGCGAAAACGAGATCGTGCTGAAAAAACAGGCAGAAGGCGAAGCTCACTATTGCGCGCTGAGGATTTTGCTGTCCAATGACGGTGCCAAGGTCGAGCAATCGCCGGACTGTAAATATTTCGTCGCAGGCATCTGCCATTTCGACAGCGAAGGGCGAGAACTGATCAAGGTTAAATAAACGGGTTGGTTGTCCTCGAAAATGCGAAGCCCTGCTCACACTGCGGGGCTTTTTTTATCCCAGGAGAGCGTTTCGACTCCTCGTCGAGTACCGAAGCAGAACGCCACGGTCAAATCGTCGACAATTGCTCCGCCATCTCGGCCAAAGTTTGCCGGGGCAACTTGCCGGTCTCCGAACGAGGCAATTTGTCCAGCAAATACAAAGGGCGAGGCAGGAAAACCGGATCGAGACGCGCCTGCAATTCTGCAAGCAGCTGTTCCTTAGTCTTGCCGGGAGCTACGGCGAACGCGATCAGGCGGACGGTCCCTTCAGGGCCATCCGGCAAAAAAAAGACCCCGTCCCGGACCCCGTCTATCTCGTTCAGCACATGATTTAGAGCATCGAGCGAGGTGCGCTTTCCGGCGATGTTGACCAGATCCGCGTTGCGTCCCAACAGTTTGAACTGCCGAGCGCCACAACATTCGATCAAATCGTTCAACACGACAGGTCCGGGAAGATGGTGGGCATCGACCCATGATTCGCCACCTTTCGCCTGAAAACGCACGCCGTCGAACGCATGCCACATGTCGTCTCGACTCGTGCGGCGGGAGGCAATCGATCCCGCTTCCGTACAGCCGTAAATCTCCAGCACGCGGGTTCGAAACAGACCTTCCGCCTTGGCTGCCCAGTCGCGAGAAAGCGGTGCCGTAGCGGAGACGATGAGCTCGATCTCCGGAAGATCTTCCCCGGCCTCGATCAGTGCCCGTATGTGCACCGGCGTCGTTACGAGGATTCGCGGCTCCGGGCACAATTCCAAAGCGGCGCGGATATCGGCCGGAAAAAAAGGCTTACCGGAGTGCAGCGCCATTCCGCCAAGGCAAAGCGGCAGAAGAATACTGGTCTCGAGACCGTACATGTGCTGCGGCGGTACCGTGGCGATGACACTAGCCGACTGCTCCGGCCTCAAACCTAGGCCAGCCCCGATCAGTTTCGCACTCTCGCAAAAGCTCAGCCACGTTTTGACGTGAGCTTTCGGCTGGCCTGTGCTACCGGACGTAAACGCGATTGCAACTACTCGATCTCCCGGAATCTCCGGGATGTAAGCGTCCTGGCGTGGCGTCTGTCGTGGGCTGCAATCGTAACGGACGATCGTATCAAGTCCTTCCGGAAAATCCGGACCGTCAACCAGGGAATAAAGCTGCGGATAGTGTTCCGTCACTTGCTGCAAGACCCTAGGTGCCCGGCTCGGCGGCAGCAGGTTGATCTGCCCTTTGAGCACGGCTGCGGCGAAAGCCGCAAGAAACCGGTATCGGTTCTCGCAGAGATTGACCATGTAAGGACGATCGGGGAGATTTGCCGCCAGATTGATTACTTCCCGGAAAAATTCGCCCAAAGTTATGGAACGGCCGTTATCAATAGCGATAATTCGGGCATCGCTAAAACGGTCGATCAATGGATAGTGCGGCCTGAGGAGGCTGGCGCCGTGGGAAATGATTTTGTCTTGATATTTTGTTAATGGCCTGTTTGGCACGGGTGTTATTCGCTATTTTTAGGATGACTTTTGCGCAAAAACTATACGCAAAGCGCTAAGGTATTTAAATGAAGCGACTGTATTCTCTTGTATACGAACCGTAACTCCTTTGGAGCCGGCGATCCATCTCCCGCTTTTGCTAAAAGAATTACTGCAATACGACCTGCCTGCAAAACGTCGCGCCAATTTGCCGGACTGAAACACTGAAAACCGCTCCAAACTCGACTTAAACCAGCAGATAAATTTACAAGCTTCGGCACAATCTGGTATTAAGGGAATGGCGCTTCATTTCGCGCTCCGTGTCGATCTAAGTTCAACAACCTCAAGGAGAATTCCAATGAAAAAGATGATGACAGTGGTGGGTGGTTTGTTGTTAATCAGTCCTATCCTAGCCCACGCGACCAGCCATACCCAAGGAGCCGGTCCCAGGGGAGATGGCGCGAGTGGTTGCGGCTGGGGAGCGTTGCTGTTCGACGGCAACAGCGGCGTCGGCGCCCATTCACTCGCGATTACCACCAATGGAAGCTTCGGCAATAACACTTTCGGTATATCGTCCGGCACCAACGGTTGCGACGCCAACCAAACCATTCGCTACAGGGGCGGCCGCATGTACATCGGGGCCAACATGACCAAGCTGGCCGAGGACATGTCTCGCGGAAACGGCGAAACACTTGCCGGGCTTTCCGAAGTTATGGGCATCGCAAAAGAAGATCGCCTGGCCTTTTTCGCGCTGGTCAAGAAACATTTCGCCGTGATTTATCCGCGAGAATCCGTTACCAGCGACGAGGTAATGGACGCCTTGATCGTCGTGATGAAGTCCGACTCCGCATTGGCGAAGTACGTCGGCTGATCCCTGGCTTGCGAGGCGCTCCCCGAAATATGAAGCGCCTCTTCTTTCATCCGCCGTGAAGTCGCTCTTATGCCTCGTTGTTGTTCTGACATTTCAGACGGCAGCTTTCCGCGCCTTTGGGTCGGAAAATCCCTCGATACTGCTTCGACAGGCGCGAGCGATGCGTCTGCACGACGACCCTACCTGGCTGGCCCTGGGCCATTACCGGCGCACTCCCTTCGGAGACTGGGCCAGCGATGCGGACGACCCGGCCTTTTTTCTTGCCGAAACGGGTCAACACGATCCCGACGCGGAATTATCCGCCACCCTTCTAGCCTATTTTGCGCCAGGAGACGGAGACGAGCACCCTCGGTGCCGATTTCCCGCTCGTTATCATTGGCTAAAAAGCCGGCTCGATTTCGGCGGTTCGCTATCTTCGGATCACGACTGCAAAGCGTTTTCCGAATGGACCGAGACCCTGAAGGCCCATTCGGTAAGCCTGATCTTTCCCGCATCCTACCTGAACAGCCCGTCATCCATGTTCGGGCATACTTTTTTGCGCCTGGACCGCGAAAATCAGGATGAAAATGCACGTCTGCTGGCCCATACGATCAATTATGCGGCGGACGTGAATGTGGCGGACAACGAATTGTTCTACGCGTACCGAGGTCTGTTCGGTGGCTATCCGGGCGTGATTTCGGTACAGCCGTTTTATGAAAAAGTTAAGGAATACAGCGACTTCGAAAACCGCGATATTTGGGAATATTCCCTTAACCTGTCGCCCGCCGAAACCGCGCAACTGATCCGTCACGTCTGGGAAATTCGGCCGATTCGGTTCGACTATTACTTTATCGGAGAAAACTGCTCTTATCGTATTTTGAGCTTGCTGGATGTCGTGCGTCCGGCTCTTGCGCTTCGGGAGAAATTTCCCTACCGCTCCATTCCCTCGGATACCGTGCGCGCCATCGTTGATGCGGGATTGGTCGAGCATGTGGATTACCGTCCATCCGCGGCAGCGGTGTTGAACGAGCATACCCGCCAGCTCACGTCTGACCAACGCCGCGTGGCCAGACAGTTGGCAGATGGAAAAATCGCGCTGGACAGCGCTGCTCTTAGACCGATGTCTGCCGCCGAACAAGCGGCTACACTGGAGACGGCATACGAGTCTTTGCGCTACCGGTCGTTGGCCGACAAATTGCCGAGGGAGCGTGTTGCCGGTCTGAGTTATAAACTCCTGCTGGCCCGCAGCCGGATCGATGACGTTTCACCGCTAAAACCGCCGGAGCGTCCGGCCACTCGGGATGATGAAGGGCACAAGCCTTGGCGCGCCGACCTCGGCTTCGGTTTTTTCGATCATACGGCGTTCGGCTCATTCCGATTGCGCTCCGCCTATCACGATCTGACCGATCCTTTAGCCGGCTACCGGCTGGGAGCCCAGATCAAATTTCTCGATGCCAGTGTCCGGTATTACGAAGACGAGAGATTCCGCGTCGAAGCCGTGGATGTCATCAATATCGCATCATTAACCCCGCGCACAGAGTTTATCCAGCCCTTGTCCTGGTCCGTCGGCCTCGGCGCCCGGCGAAAATTGCTTGAAACCGGCCGACCGTTGGTCGGCTATCTGGACGGAGGCGTCGGTTTGAGCTACAGCATCGGCGACGGAATGATCTTCGGCCTAGTGAACGGCACGCTTGAAGTAAGCGAGTCGGTTCGACCGAACGTCGATATCGGGCTTGGCCCCCGCATCGGCTGGCTGTATCGCGGCCTGGGCGGGCAGGGACTGCTGGACTTTCGAATTGACTGCTATATCGTGGAAGACGAGTATTGCACGGGCGGATTGCGCTTGGACCATACGGTGAATCTAGGCAAGGACTATGCGCTGAACCTGCGTCTCGGCCGAGACCGGGGAGAGCGTACTTATGCGAGTGAATTTCTTTTGTCGGTGCGGCGGTATTTTTGAGAGTCGAACAAATATTGCCGCGTATTTGCATCCGGCGCTGATGGAGCATTACCGTGTCCCGATGCTTTTTCCGAAATCTTTTGATTATTCCGTTCGCCCTTAGCCTTTCCGGATGCGCCAGCCTGCTTTTTTATCCGGACCGGGCGATGCGGCTCACACCCGATGCCTTAGGCCTGAAATACGAAGATGTGAACCTGGTCACCCCAGACGGGATTAAATTGCACGGCTGGTTCTTGTTTGCTCGCGGCGCCCCGCGCGGAACGGTATTTTTCCTCCACGGCAATGCCCAGAACATCAGCACTCACATCTATAGCGTCGCCTGGCTGCCGGAAAAAGGATATCAGGTGTTTCTCCTCGACTATCGCGGCTATGGACTATCCGACGGCTCGCCAGGTCTGCCGGAAGTGTTGACCGATGTGGCTACAGGCTTTCAATGGCTTTTGAGCGAACCTCGCGTAGCGAACAGAAACCTTTTCCTTGTCGGCCAAAGCCTAGGTGCAAACTTGGGCGCCTACTACGCGGGCGCGAATCCGGAAGCGCGGCAACGCTTAACTGCGATCGTTTTGGATGCGCCTTTTGCCAGCTATCGCGAAATCACCCGTGACAAACTGGCCCAAGTCCCGATCACGTGGCCGCTACAGTATCCGCTCTCCCGGCTGATGCCGGACGACTATAGCCCGATCAAAAATATCGCCGAGATATCACCATTGCCGCTGCTCATCATCTGCAGCGAAACCGATGACATAGTGCCGGCCCGTCACAGCATCACGCTGTTCGAAGCGGCCGGCGAACCCAAGTCGCTCTGGGTCACCGAAGGATTTCACATCGCCACCTTTGGTCAAGAGAAGAACCGCCAACGCTTGCTCTCTTTTCTCGAGGAACACGGACGCTAAACGCTCCAGCGACCAACAATCTTATGCCTTGAACGAAATGGCCGTACCGAGGGACAACTTTAAGTCGCAATCGGCGCGTCCACAGTTGACTGCGATTTCAATCAGTCCGATTGAGTTTTGATACCAGAAGGCTTGGCCGGCGGGAACCGAACAAAATGTGTTAGCCTGCCGTAACGACTGGCCATTTGCACAGAGCGTCATTCCGCAGTATTCAGTCCTGTGCCGCATTCCAGTAATGGCATTGCCGTAGTGATCGAAATAGATGATCTCGGCGAGATCGGACGGCCATTCGATCAGATCCGGTTTCTGATGGTTGTGGCTCGCCCAGCTGAAGTCATGGGTGGCAATGCGTGCAGCGATAGGAGCGAAAAGATCGCGGCCGTGAAAACTCGACGAGAGCATCCTTGGACGCCAATCGATCACCCGCCATTCCGCTTCGGCCGATTGCGCTGCCACAGTATTGAGGAGACCGTTATCCGGCCCCACAAACCATTGCCCATCCGCTTGTAGAACAACCGGCAACCGTTCACCGCCGACGCCGGGATCGACCACGGCAAGAAATACGCTACCGGTCGGAAGTTGTTTGCACAGGGCTGCGAGCAGATATGAACTCCACCGGGGCTCGCCCATGGGTGCGTTGCTAACGAGATTTACAATGTCGACTCCCGGCGCCCGCAATCGCAGCACCGCTTCCATTTGCCCAAGATACGGCCCGTCTGAACCGAAATCGGTAAATAGAAAAATCATATCGGTGTCAGCAACAGCGGATTGACGGCTATGGTCTGACCTTACTCGTCTTGGAGGTTTGGAATCTGCTCTATGCGTCTAGGCCGAAACAATCGCGAAAATACAAGCCCCAACTCGAACAGCAGCCAGATGGGCACTGCCAAAAGACTTTGCGAAACCACGTCGGGAGGTGAAAGCACCATTCCGATGACAAAAGCGGCCACAATAATGTAAGGCCGTTTTTCGGACAGGCTCTCTCGGGTAGAAATGCCGCTCCAAATTAGCACGATGGTCGCAATTGGAACCTCAAACGAGACCCCGAAAGCGAAGAACAAAGTTAGTACGAAATCCAGGTAATGCGTAATATCGGTCATTACCGCTACTCCCGCCGGCGCCGTTGCGGTCAGGAACCCGAAAATCAGAGGGAAGACCAGATAATAGGCAAACGCCATACCCCCATAAAACAGCACTGTACTTGCAAACAGAAGCGGCAGCACCAGACGGCGCTCATGCTCATATAAGCCCGGCGCGACAAAGGCCCAAACTTGGTAAAGAATATACGGTATCGACAGGAAAACCGCCGCCACCAGCGTAAGCTTGAACGGTGTCAGGAATGGCGAGGCGACATCG
This sequence comes from Methylocaldum sp. 14B, assembly GCF_002005105.1. GTDB lineage: Bacteria > Pseudomonadota > Gammaproteobacteria > Methylococcales > Methylococcaceae > Methylocaldum. The sequence goes on from NZ_MSCV01000025.1 coordinate 76,101, forward strand.
ATCGCGATCATTTGCGAACCGGGCGGCAAATGCTTCATGAGCGGCCCTGCCAAATAAGCGTAGATCTCGTTGGCAAAATAGGCCATGCTCATAAAAACAAACAAAACCACGAGTATGCACCGCAGCAGTCTATCCCGTAGTTCTACTAGGTGAGAAATAAAAGGTTGCTCGGTGTCTTGCATCTGTCCCCGACTATACTTTTTATAGTTCACCATCGCGGTGCTTAGAAGCAGGCTCTTTTTCGTCCGTTTCGTTCGGATCAGATATCGACACGCGATCTTTCTTTTTGCCAGGTCGCACCGGAGTCGATAATAACTCCACCTTTTTCTTTTCTTCTAATAAAGATTGACGCAACTCTTGCAACTGAAGCTCATGGTCAATTTCTTGCCTCACCGAAGCGGCCATTGCACGAGCCCTTCGAACCCACAGTGCGACCTCTCTTGCCACCTTGGGTAGACGCTCCGGACCGAACACCAGAAGCGATACGACACCTACCAAGACCAATTCCCAAAAGCCAATATCGAACATGCTTTTTTGAATCGTTGTTAGGTCGTCTTGTCTTTGTTCTCGTGGACCGCCTCTCCGTCGATCGTCCTCCCGGATTTCTCTTCGTCCCCCTCGCTCATCGCACTACGAAAACTCTTTATTGCCGATCCCAGATCGCCGCCAATGTTACGTAGTCGTTTGGTGCCGAACAGCAACAGTACGATCAAGAAAAGGAGCAGTAGCTCCCATATACCGATACCCATCAATTTACTCCTACATGCTTTTAGTGACGTTAACTCGAGAGATATTACCGAATTCGCTTCGTTAAAAATAACCAGGCATTTTCCCGGCCAAGATCCAGTACGATTCTCTGCATCCGTTTCTTGGTCATTGGTAATCGCCATATTCTACTGTTAAAGAATTTACGGGCACATAGAGCGAGCTGGCCACTGCAAATTAAAACCACGAAAATAAGACCGCACAAAATTAAATAAGTTAGGCCTACCGTATAAAACTAGCACTACTTCCATCCGACATCCCGTTTCACTCCGACCTTGGCGACCGCTGACACCTCAGTGCCTAAGGTAAATCATCCATAACAGCCCCTCCGGCCAAGAGACAAGATCGCTGGCACTTTCCTTGCGACGTTCTGCCTTAATCACCTATAATCAATGGTTCCGCCAAGCCGACTAATTCTACGCCGGGTTGCTACTGTCTAGCTTTTTCTGGATAATCCCCGACTCGAACGAGCCTACTCACAGGTTTACCGTATGCAAACGATGATGCTCAAAGCAAAGCTACACAGAGCTCGAGTGACACACTCCGAACTCGAGTATGAGGGCTCTTGTGCCATTGATGGTTTGCTACTCGAACGCTCGGGAATCAGAGAATATGAACAAATCCACATTTATAATGTTAACAACGGGCAAAGGTTCACTACCTACGCCATTCGCGCACAAGAGGGATCGGGCGTAATTTCTGTCAATGGCGCTGCCGCTCGTCTTGCTGCTCCTGGAGACGTCATGATTATATGCGCCTACGTAGGGTTAAATCAGAGCGAACTCATCGGCTATAAACCCACACTGATCTATCTTGGAGAACACAACCAAATCGTCCGGACGGGTCAGTCGATACCCATACAAGCAGCCTGAGCTCAACTGCGTCACCTACTGATTTAGCGGTTTGCATTTAATAACTTAGCCGAATCGCCGGGACTAACTGACAGTTCGCCATCGTGCCGCCAATTCACATCCGCAAAACCGCCGCGGTCACATCCGCAGCCTGACGGTTGGGCTTAACATCGTGCACGCGAAACAAAGCCACTCCAGCCGATACTCCAAGAACAGTAGTTGCTATCGTCGCCCCCACCAGTTCCGGCGGATGACTCTCGCCGCAGATCGCCCCCATAAAGCGCTTCCTGCTTGTCCCTAATAAAACCTTATAACCCGTCGCCACGAAGCGACTTAGCTCTTTAATCAACCGCAGATTGTCGTCTTTCCGCTTTCCAAACCCGATGCCAGGATCGATGACAATGTTCTCGGCCGCAACCCCTTCTTTCATTGCAGCTTCTGCCCGTTCCATTAAGAACACCAATACTTCTTCGACTACATCCGTATACACGGGGTTATCTTGCATACCTTTTGGCTTGCCCTGCATATGCATAAGTACCAACGGCACACCAACCTTTGCTGCTACCGAGAACATCCTTGGGTCATCCCTACCGGCTGAGATATCATTCACCATGTTTACGCCAGCAGATATCGCTTCCTCTGCGACGCGACTTCTTGTCGTATCGACGCTTAACATCACATTGTGCGGCAAATGGCTGCGCAAAGTACGAACGACCGGAATGACGCGGCTAAGTTGCGCCTCTTCGCTAACCGGCTCTGAGCCGGGCCGCGTCGACTCCCCACCGATATCGATGATATCCGCACCCTCTAATACCATACGTTGCGCATGCAATAACGCGTCCGCTGGCACACAATACCGGCCACCATCCGAAAAGCTATCTGGAGTTACGTTCAGAATCCCCATGATAAGGGGCTTATATTGCATGACGGAGTTCCCGCGCAAGAGCACCGTTAGATGCCGAAAATTCCGCTTGGTGACGGTAGTATAAATGAGCGACCGATATTTTCTCAGCCGCTTCCTACGTTATATGAGTAGGCTAGGCAATGCGGAAAACTTTACTTTGCTGCAGAGCAATTGGCCCGCATAAGCGGGCCAACGACATTGGCCATTCAGGCCAATCTTGCACCTTAGCCGGCGTCCGGCTCTTATGCGTTTGACCGATCAACAAGTTCTACGTATGCCATGGGTGTGGCATCGCCCCTGCGGAAACCGCATTTCAAAATCCTTAAATAGCCACCCGGCCGATCCTTAAATCGGGGTCCTAACTCGTCGAACAGTTTTACGACTGCGTCACGGTCTCTGATACGCGCAAACGCAAGGCGTCGTGCGGCTACGCTATTCTTCTTCGACAAGGTGATCAAAGGCTCAGCAAACCGCCTGATCTCTTTCGCTTTCGGCAAAGTCGTTTGAATGATCTCATGTTGGATCAAGGAGGCAGTTAGGTTTCGAAACAAGGCGTTTCGGTGACTGCCGGTAATATTTAGTTTTCTACCCGAATTACGATGCCGCATTTGTTACACCCACACAAATTTAAGAGTCTTGTTGGTCACGTTTAAGACCCTCGGGAGGCCAATTTTCAAGTCGCATACCAAGTGACAAACCCTTCGTCGCCAAAACATCCTTAATTTCAGTCAGCGACTTCTTTCCAAGGTTTGGGGTTTTGAGCAAATCCACTTCGGTCCTTTGAATCAGATCGCCGATGTAGAATATGTTTTCCGCCTTCAAGCAATTAGCGGAGCGAACAGTCAGTTCGAGATCATCAACCGACCGAAGCAGCAACGGATCGAACTGCGGCCTTTCTTCGCTGATTCTCGGCGTCTCCTCACTTTTGAGGGCAACGAATACCGATAGGTGTTCGTTCAAAATCGATGCAGCTTGTCGAACCGCTTCTTCTGGATCAACCGTCCCATTAGTTTCCAGCTCCAGAATAAGCTTATCTAGATCCGTACGCTGCTCGACACGAGCGTTCTCTACCAAATACGAGACGCGCCGAATCGGGCTAAAAGAAGCGTCGATATTAAGCACGCCAACTGCGGTTTCCGCCTGCCCGGAATTCCGCGCGCCCACCGGCTGATATCCTCGACCCTTTTCAACTTTGAGCGTCATGCTTAACTTCCCGGAGTGCGTCAGATTCGCGATCTCCAACTCCGGGTTAAGAATTTCCGCATCGTGGGTAAGCTCTATGTCGCTTGCGGTAACTTTGCCAGGACCCGACTTGTTTATCTTAAGCGTAACCTCTTGTCCGGTCGGTATACGAATCGCGAGGTTCTTAAGGTTCAAAAGAATGTCAATAACGTCTTCTTGAACGCCATCTATCGTAGAGTACTCATGCAATACCCCTTCTATTGTTACTTCCGTAACTGCACAGCCGGGTATCGAGGAGAGCAGAACTCGCCTCAGCGCATTGCCCAGGGTATGACCAAACCCCCTTTCCAGAGGCTCGATTACAATCCTCGCACTGTTTCGATCTATGGGATTGACGTCAACCAACCGCGGTTTAATTAGATTCGCCAAGTAGTTTTGCATCGATTAGGAACAACAATTATTTGGAGTACAACTCGACAACCAGTTGCTCGTTTATTTCAGCGCCCAGATCACTACGTTCAGGCACTGACTTAAACACGCCCCGCATTTGCTTTGCGTCGACATCCACCCAAGCAGGAAATCCATACTGTTCCAAAACTTGCAGTGCATCTTTAACTCTTAGCTGATTCTTTGCCTTTTCCCGTACTGAGACAACATCTCCTGGCGCGACTTGGTAGGACGGCACATTCAAGACCTTGCCATTAACCGTAATCGCTTTGTGGCTAACAAGCTGGCGCGCTTCGGCCCTGGTGGAAGCAAAACCCATGCGATAGACCACGTTATCTAAACGAGACTCGAGCAGGTTCAGCAAGTTTTCGCCGGTTGATCCCTTTCTGCTCGACGCGGCCTTATAATAATTCCGGAATTGGCGCTCCAATACGCCGTAAATTCTGCGCAGCTTCTGCTTCTCGCGGAGCTGAGTTGCGTAGTCCGACATACGGGCGCGCTTCTGGCCGTGCTGCCCCGGCTGTTGATCGAGCTTGCACTTTCCTTCGAGCGACTTGCCGCGCGATTTAAGAAACAGATCCGTGCCTTCTCTTCTACTGAGCTTGCACTTCGGCCCTAGATATCTAGCCATTTTTCGCCCCTCTGCTTATACCCGCCGTTTCTTTGGAGGACGGCACCCATTGTGCGGTATCGGTGTGTCATCAATAATATTCGTGATCTTAAATCCCATATTATTGAGCGTCCTTACCGCCGACTCTCTGCCTGGCCCAGGTCCCTTTATTCGCACATCCAGATTCTTCACGCCATAATCCTTTACTATGCTTCCCACCTTTTCTGCGGCGACCTGAGCAGCAAACGGCGTGCTTTTCCGAGACCCGCGAAACCCCGAGGCCCCAGCAGTTGCCCATGCGAGCGCATTACCCTTACGATCTGTAATCGTTATTATGGTGTTATTGAATGACGCGCTGATGTGAACAACTCCGTCAGAAATATCTCGTTTAATCCGTTTTGCGGGACGACTAGATGCAGCCATGTCGATGTCTTACCTCGAAACCACTCTTTAGATTTATTTGCGAATCGGCCGTCGCGGACCTTTTCTGGTTCGTGCGTTAGTACGGGTCCGTTGCCCGCGAACAGGGAGACCTCGCCGATGCCGCATTCCACGATAACAACCCAAGTCCATTAGGCGCTTGATATTCATCGCGCTCTCGCGCCGAAGATCCCCTTCCACAACAAACTTCGCAACTTCCTCGCGGATGCGCTCGATATCACTGTCCCCGAGTTCCCTGACCTTAACCGAGGGGCTCAGACCAACGTTCTCACAAATCAGTGATGCCCTAGATCTGCCGATACCATAAATCGCCGTAAGCGAAATAACTAGGTGCTTGTGATCCGGGATATTAACTCCCGCAATTCGTGCCATTTATCCTGCCTCCACATCAACTCTCTAGACTTAGGCTGAATCTCGCATCATACCACGTCATTTAAGAATACGCTATTCAATGATTAGCCTTGGCGCTGCTTATGACGCGCATCCTTACATATTATGCGAACAATCCCTTTTCTCTTCAAAATCTTGCAGTTTCGGCAGATCTTCTTAACTGACGCACGAACCTTCATTAAAATTCCCCTGATGATTGTAAACCGTGATTCTAAAACCAGGTTAACTGAGCTTGATATTGGACTTCTTTAGTAAACCTTCATACTGGTGCGAAATGATGTAGGTTTGGATTTGTGACATAAAATCCATTACCACCACCACTATGATCAGCAGAGAGGTTCCGCCGAAATAGAACGGCACGTTCCAATAAACGATTAAAAATTCGGGCAGCAAGCATACAGCGGTAATGTAAATGGCGCCCGCCAATGTCAAACGCGTCATCACGGCATCAATATAGGCTGCGGTTTGCTGGCCAGGCCTGACACCCGGAATAAACGCGCCCGATTTCTTCAGGTTCTCCGCCGTTTCATTCGAGTTGAACACCAACGCGGCATAGAAAAAGCAAAAAAAGACGATCGCGCCGGCGTAGCACAACACGTATAGCGGTTGCCCGGGTGATAAAGTTGTGGCGATATCCTGCAGCCAACCAAGGTTCTTAGTGTTTCCGAACCAACCCGCCAACGTTGCAGGAAATAGGATGATACTAGACGCAAATATCGGCGGTATCACACCCGACATATTCAACTTCAAGGGCAGAAAACTCTTGTGAGCAGCATACATCCGCCGTCCTTCCTGCCGTTTCGCATAATTAATGGTAATCCGCCGCTGCCCCCGCTCAACAAACACGACGAGCGCCGTTACTGCTAGCGCAATACCAAACAGAGCGACGATACTCATCATGCTCAATTCACCGGTTCGCGCTAATTCGAGGGTGCCGCCAACTGCCGACGGAAGCCCAGCCACAATACCGGCAAAAATTATGATAGATATCCCATTTCCAATCCCTCGTTCCGTAACCTGCTCGCCAAGCCACATCAAAAACACGGTTCCGCAGACCAGCGACACAGCCGTGATAAACAGGAAGTGAATTCCCGGGCTAATAACGACAGGGACACCTGAGGCGGATTGGTTTTGTAGCGCAAGCCCGACTCCGATGGCCTGGAACGTTGCGAGAAAAACGGTGCCGTACCTTGTGTACTGGTTGATTTTTTTCCGCCCTGACTCACCCTCTTTTTTTATCTGCTCCAGCTTCGGGATTACGCCTGCCATCAATTGCATAATGATTGAAGCCGAGATATACGGCATGATCCCAAGAGCAAATATACTCAGGCGCTTCAGCGCGCCCCCTGAAAACATGTTCACCATGTCCAGTATCGACCCGCCTTGCTGCGCGAACATCGCAGCCAAAGCCTTTGGATCAACTCCAGGAATGGGAACGTGTGCCCCAATTCGGTAAACGACGAGAGCGCCGATTACGAAGAGAAGCCGTTGGCGAAGCTCTGTGAGCCTACCAAACCTTTCGCTTAGGGTGGAGTTCGCGATGCTCACTTATGCCTCGATTGTGCCGCCAGCCGCTTCGATTTTTGAACGCGCGCCCTTCGTAACTTTAATGCCGACAAGGGTCACCGAGGACGTCAACTCTCCCGAGTCAATAACCTTGACAGAGCGAGCCTGCGCCGGAACCAAATTTGCCGCCTTTAACGCTTGGATATCGACTTTCTCGCCAGCCAGCCGATTAAGTTCGTTTAACCGAACCTCAGCGACGAACGCTTTTACTCTCGATTTAAATCCGACTTTCGGCAGTCTCCGTTGAAGCGGCATCTGTCCGCCTTCGAATCCTACCTTATGAAAGCCTCCGGCTCGGGCTTTTTGGCCTTTATGTCCTTTTCCGCTGGTCTTACCCAATGTAGAGCCAATGCCGCGCCCGACGCGGGTTCTCTTTTTTCTGCTGCCTTCCGACGGCCTAATCGAATTTAGGAACATTTAAGCATCCTCAATCTTGAGCATGTACGCAACCTTGTTGATCATCCCGCAGTTAGCCGGTGTTGCGCTAACGTATACCGGTCGGTGCATACGTCTGATGCCAAGCCCGCGAAGACACGCCTGGTGAGACTTAAGACGCCCGATCTCGCTCTTTATCTGCGTAACTTTGAGTTGCTTCTCGCTCATTTATCTTTCCCCGAACGATTATCTGCCAATTTCCCGCGCTTGGCTGCGATGGAACGAGGGTCTCTGATCCCCGTCAGTCCTTTAATCGTTGCGCGAACGACGTTAATGGGGTTATTTGTTCCAATACACTTGGCAAGCACATTATGTATGCCAACAACCTCGAATACCGCGCGCATCGCACCTCCCGCGATGATCCCGGTACCTTGAGATGCCGGCTGCATAAATACCTTGGCAGCCCCAGTGCTAGCAGTGATTGCGTAATGCAAGGTGTCACCGTTGAGGCTCACCTTACGCATATTTCTCCGGGCTTGCTCCATTGACTTCTGGATCGCGACAGGAACTTCGCGCGCTTTGCACAAGCCATACCCGATCCGACCATTCCCGTCACCAACAACAGTTAACGCGGTGAACCCGAACTGACGGCCGCCCTTTACAACTTTGGCGACGCGCCTGACCGCCACCAACTTTTCCTGAAACCCTTCGGCCGAACTGCTCTGAACGTTTAGGCTCGCCATAACTCCCCCTAAAACCCAAGCCCGGCTTCACGCGCGGCGTCAGCCAATGCTTTGACACGACCGTGATATTTGAATCCTGATCGATCGAAGGCCACATTTGATACTCCCGCCGACAGCGCCCGTTCCGCTATTAGCCTGCCAATCGCTTTGGCCGCCTCAACGTTTCCGGTCGACGCCAAGCTGGCCTTGATATCCGGCTGCAACGTAGATGCCGACGCGAGGACCAGCGCCCCATCGGCGCTCGTTACCTGTGCATAGATATGACGCGGCGTCCGATGGACGGTAAGCCGATTCACGCCTAATGACTTGATGATCGCTCTGGCTTTCGTCGCCCGCTTCAATCTCGCCGATTTCTTATCCATCAATCACCTACTTCTTTTTCGCTTCTTTTCTGACGACTTCCTCTTCCGCGTATCGAACACCTTTTCCCTTATAAGGCTCCGGTGGTCGATATGCTCTGATGTCGGCAGCAACCTGACCCACCCGCTGTTTGTCGCACCCCTTGACCACAATCTCGGTCTGGGAGGGCGTTTCGATCGTAATACCCTCCGGAGCGGTAAGCTCAAGAGGGTGGGAAAATCCCAGCGAGAGACTCAATACGTCTCCTTTCGCTTGAGCCCTATAGCCAACGCCAACCATCGTCAATTTACGAGCGAAGCCAACGCTCACGCCCGTTACCATATTCGCAATGTTTGCACGCGTGCTACCAGCAAGCGCATTAGCTTGTCTATCGGCTTTATCGGCTAAAATCGATATATGACCGTCTGCGATTTCAACTCGAACTTTGGGACTCAAACTGCGAGTCAGCGCACCTTTAGCACCCTTTACGGTGATTACGTCACCGGAAATGCTAGCCTCCACTCCTTTCGGAAGAGCGACCGGATTTTTTGCTATTCTGGACATTGATAAGTCTCTATGCTCGATTACGACACCAGACAGAGGACCTCGCCACCATGCCCACCCTCTCGTGCATCCTTGTCTGTCATAACGCCTTTCGAGGTGGACACGATCGCCGTACCTAGCCCGCCCAGAATCAGGGGAAGCTTGTCTTTCGATCGGTAAATGCGACGGCCGGGCTTACTGACGCGTTCGAACTGCTCGATAACGGGCTGCCCTTTGTAATACTTGAGCTGCACACAAAGCGAGGCCTTCCCGGCATCCTGGCTTACCTGATAATCCGTGATGTAGCCTTCGTCCTTCAATACGCGGCATACTGCGATTTTAACGTTCGACGACGGCATAACGACTTCGTTTTTTCCGGCGGCTTGCCCGTTTCTTATACGGATGATCATATCAGCCAACGGATCGGTCATACTCATTTCAAATTCTCCGTAAACAAAACGGTTGGGCTCAGACGGTGATTGGGTCGACGATCCACTCTTACCAGCTTGCCTTCGTCACGCCCGGCACATCGCCGCGCATAACCGACTCACGCAGCTTATTCCGTCCGAGACCGAACTTCCGATAGAACCCGTGCGGCCTACCGGTCAAACTGCACCGGTTGTGGAGGCGCGACGGCGACGCGTCTCTGGGGAGCTGTTGAAGCTTTAGTTGCGCTTGGTATTTCTCTTCATCCGTCGACGACACACTCTGAACGATGGTTTTCAGCTCAGCCCGCTTTTTGTAGTGCTTGCTAACCAACGCTTGACGCTTCTTTTCTCGTGCGATCATAGATTTTTTTGCCATTGCCGTTCCTATGTTCTAAACGGAAACTTAAACTGCTCCAACAGCGCACGGGCTTCGTCATCGCTGCCAGCCGAAGTCGTAATGGTTATGTCGATACCGCGTATAGCGTCGATTTTGTCGTAATCAATCTCGGGGAAGATGATCTGCTCCCGGACACCCATGCTATAGTTGCCACGACCGTCGAATGACCTTGGGCTCAATCCGCGGAAATCTCGAATCCGCGGTATCGCTATATTGACAAGCCGATCCAAAAATTCATACATCCTATCACGCCGCAGCGTTACTTTGCAGCCTATGGGCATGCCCTCTCTGATCTTGAACCCGGCGATTGACTTTCTGGCGATCGTTACGATGGGTTTTTGGCCGGAGATCTTTTGCAGGTCTTCCATCGCGTTCTGGAGTATCTTCTTGTCGGCTACGGCTTCGCCTACTCCCATATTAAGGGTGATCTTTTCCAGTCGCGGAACTTGCATTACCGATTGGTAGTTAAATCGCTTGATCAGCTGCGGAACTACCTGTTCTTTGTAAATAGATTGAAGCCTAGCCATTTCTGTTATCCGCAAAATCAAACGTCAATAACTTCGTTCGTGGACTTGAAATAACGAACCTTTCTACCGTCGGCCAAAAGCTTAAAGCCCACTTTATCGGGTTTGTTTGTTCCCGGGTTATACAGTGCCACATTAGACCGGTGAATCGGCATAGCCTTTTCAACTATTCCGCCATTTATTCCCCTCATCGGAATCGGTCTTTGGTGTTTCCGAACCAGGTTGATACCTTCGACGACGACCCGATCGTCCGAGGACACCGACAAGACCGCACCCCGCTTCCCTTTGTCTTTCCCGGTGAGCACTACAACTTGATCGCCTTTCTTAATCTTTCGCATGACGCAAGGATCCTCGTTAAAGTACTTCAGGTGCGAGCGAAATGATCTTCATGAACTTTTCGGACCGCAGTTCTCGCGTAACCGGCCCGAAAATGCGCGTGCCGATGGGTTGATGCTGATTGTTAAGCAACACTGCCGCATTGCCGTCGAACCGGACAACCGATCCATCTGTCCGACGAACGCCTTTTCTTGTCCGCACAACCACGGCATTGTAAACCTCGCCTTTCTTAACGCGTCCGCGAGGAATAGCATCCTTAACGCTAACCTTGATGATGTCGCCGATGTTTGCATACCGGCGATGCGAACCACCGAGCACCTTGATGCACATGACCTTTTTAGCGCCGCTGTTATCAGCCACATCCAGGTTGCTTTGCATCTGAATCATCTTCGATACCCCTTATTTATTGCCGTTGCCCTTCTCGTTGTCATTTAGTCCGCTCGACCACTCTGTCCAGCATCCAAACCTTTTTCTTCGATAGCGGACGGCAGGAAGAAACAACTACGACGTCACCCTCGTGACACTCGTTATTCTCGTCATGGGCCAACACATTGCTCGTTCGACGTACGAACTTTCCATAAACTGGATGAGATACCAACCGCTCCACCAGAACCGTGATCGTCTTATCCATTTTGGAGCTGATAACTCTTCCCGTGATGGTACGGGACGTCTTGACTGTTTCGCTCATACTGAAAAGCTCTTTTCGGTTAGAACCGTATTTACCCTGGCGATGTCCCGCCTAATCCCTTGCAGTTGATCCGATTTGGTTAATTGACCGGTAGCCTTTTGCATCCTGAGGTTAAAGCGCTCTCGGTGAAGTTCGAGCAGCATTTCTTTAAGTTCGCCCTCGGTTTTCGATCTAAGTTCGCTGGCTTTCATCACATGACCGTCCGAAACGAAAAAGTTGTCTTTATCGGAAGCTTAGCTGCGGCAAGCTCGAACGCTTCACGCGCTAACTCTTCGCTCACTCCCTCAAGCTCGTAAAGCATCGTGCCAGGCTTTATCTCCGCGACCCAGTACTCCACGCTTCCTTTTCCACTCCCCATTCGAACTTCGAGCGGCTTTTTCGATATCGGTTTATCGGGAAATACGCGAATCCACATCTTTCCACCACGCTTAACATGTCGTGTGATAGCACGGCGCGCGGCTTCAACTTGCCTCGCAGTGATCCTTCCCCTCTCCACGGCCTTCAGACCAAACTCGCCGAAACTGACCCGGTTACCTTTGGTGGCGAGGCCTGTGTTTCTGCCTTTCTGCTGTTTTCTATATTTCGTTCTCTTCGGCTGCAACATGGTCTACTAGCCCCGGTTATACCTCAGATGAAGCGACGCCTTTGGATTCGCTTTCTCCGGTTGAAAAAACCTCGCCCTTGAAAATCCACACTTTCACTCCGATGACTCCGTAAGTTGTCTTCGCCTCGGCGAACCCATAGTCGATATCGGCACGAAAGGTGTGAAGAGGAACACGTCCCTCGCGGTACCACTCACTACGTGCAATTTCTGCGCCGTTCAGCCGCCCGCTTACGTTAATTTTCACTCCTTCGGCACCAAGCCGAAGAGTGTTGGTCACGGCGCGCTTCATCGCACGCCGGAACATGATTCGCTTTTCCAACTGCTGGGCAACGCCTTCCGCCACGAGTTGAGCGTCCAGTTCAGGTTTACGAATTTCCTCTACACTTACCTGAACGGGAATGCCCATCATCGATGACAACTCTCGACGCAAGGCATCGATATCCTCACCCTTCTTTCCAATGACTAGACCAGGTCTTGCCGTGTGGATGGTGATATGCGCATTGTTCGCCGGCCGGTTAATTTGGACACGGCTGATCGATGCGTGTCCAAGTTTCCTTTTTAGGAACTCCCGTACCTTCAAGTCGTTGAAGAGAAACGCCGAGTAGTCCTTGCTGGACGCGTACCAGCGAGAGGTCCAATCTTTGATGTAGCCGAGCCGTATCCCGGTCGGATGAACTTTCTGCCCCATAAATATCCTTTATCGATGCTCTGAGACGTGAATCGTTATATGACATGTACGCTTGAGGACACGATTAGCACGCCCCTTGGCACGTGGCGACATGCGCTTCAGCGTAGGGCCCTCGGCCACTTCGATCACACTGACTAACAACTCGTCCACGTCGGCGCCGTCGTTGTGCTCGGCGTTCGCTATCGCAGATTCCAGCACTTTCTTTAAAATTCGCGCAGATTTCTTCGTGCTATAGCTGAGTAAATCGATCGCCTTGTCGACCCTCAGTCCCCGAATTTGATCGGCCACCAACCTGCACTTTTGAGCAGATACGCGCGTATTGTTTAGCTTCGCTACCGTTGCCATGTTTCACCGCCTCCAATCACTTTGTCTTCTTGTCGGCTTGATGGCCTTTGTACGTTCGAGTCGGGGCAAACTCTCCAAGCTTGTGCCCCACCATGTTGTCGGTCACGAGCACTGGAACGTGTTGGCGGCCATTGTGTACCGCCAAGGTGTATCCGATCATCTCAGGGATGATCATCGAACGGCGAGACCAAGTCTTTATGGGCTTTTTCGCCCCAGACTGCCCCATGTCCGCTACCTTTTTAAGTAGGTGATAATCGACAAACGGTCCCTTCTTAATCGAACGTGGCACGTCTTCTACCTCTCATATCTATTTTTGCTTACGACCCCGCACGATCATGGCGTCGGTGCGTTTGTTGTTTCGCGTCTTATACCCTTTGGTTGGCGCACCCCATGGAGATACCGGGTGTCTGCCACCAGAAGTTCTACCTTCACCACCGCCGTGCGGGTGGTCGACGGGATTCATCGCCACGCCGCGCACGGTAGGCCGAATACCGCGCCATCGGGTAGCTCCAGCCTTACCTAAAGAAATCAAGTTATGTTCGTGATTTGAAACTTCACCGATCACGGCTTTGCATTCGGCAAGCACCTTGCGCATCTCGCTCGACCGCAGGCGGATAGTTGCGTACGCACCCTCTTTTGCAACGAGTTGCGCGGACGCACCTCCGCTACGTGCTAGCTGAGCACCTTTTCCCGGCTTGAGCTCGATGCAGTGAATCAGCGTACCAATGGGGATGTTTCTAATCGGTAAACAGTTGCCAGGGCGTATGGGCGCATACTCCGATGAGACAACCTCGGCCCCGACGGTCACCCCTTTGGGCGCAATGACGTATCGCCGCTCGCCATCTTTGTAAACCACGAGCGCGATATGAGCCGTTCTATTCGGATCGTACTCTATACGCTCAACTCGGCCGGGTATCTCCAGCTTGTCCCGTTTAAAGTCGATCACACGATAAAACTTTTTGTGGCCGCCGCCTTTATGACGCGTCGTCACTCGGCCTTGATTGTTTCGACCGGAATTTCTCGTCTTTTTTTCGACGAGACCTGCATAAGGCTTCCCCTTGTGAAGACCTTCTGTCCGTACTCGAACCACAAACCGTGAACCGGCCGAGGTGGGTTTCGATTTAATTAGCGCCATCTGAAATTCCCGCAATTATTTACTGTTCTATGTTCTCGCGTTTTTCCTACGCTACGGACAGATCGATATCGAATCCCGGCTTCAGTTTCACGTACGCTTTTTTCCAGTCGGAACGTTTACCTATAAACCGCCCGGATCGCTTAACTTTTCCGCCCACATTCAGGACATGAACCGAGGCCACCTTAACATTGAACATGAGTTCAACGGCCTCTTTAATCTGAGGTTTACTCGCGGTCCGTTTTACACGAAAAGCAACCTGACCTACTTTTTCAGCGGCCGCAGTGCTCTTTTCCGAAATAATTGGCGCCTCGATGACGCTCATTAGTTCCAGCTGTCTCATGCTAGGCCGACCTCAAGTTGCTTTGCTGCTTGTGACGTCAAAATCACTTTCTCGCTATGTACGAGGGCCACCGGATTCACGGAGCTGGCAGTGCACACCAACACGTCTTGGAGATTCCGCGCAGCCAAGAACAAGTTTTCATCAAGCGCATCGGTAACAACCAACCCTCGCTTAAATCCGAGACCTTGAAGCTTCTGAAGAAACTCCTTTGTTTTAGGAGCCGAAGGATGAATATCATCGCTGATATACAACCGCCCTTGACGCAACAGCTCGGACAGAATCGACCGCATAGCAGCCCGGTACATCTTCTTGTTCAGTTTCTGTTCATAGGACCGGGGACGCGCTGCGAATGTAACACCGCCCGTACGCCAGAGAGGGCTTCGAGTTGTACCGGCACGAGCACGACCACTGCCTTTTTGTCGCCACGGCTTCGCACCGCCGCCGCTAACTTCTGAGCGCGTCTTTTGCGCTTTTGTACCGGATCGAGCTCCAGCGAAATACGCAACTACTAGCTGGTGAACAAGAGAATCATTGTAATCCCGCCCAAACACTGCCTCGGAGACTTCGAGCGGCGTGCCGCCATCGACAGCCGATGGAATCTGCAACCCCATATTACCCTCTTTACTTCTTAACAGCCGGCTTAATTAAGACCTCGGCACCTTTCGCGCCTGGCACAGCCCCCTTGATCAGAAGCAACGAGCGCTCCTTATCAACCGCGCACACCTTCAAACTTTGCACGGTGGTCGTGACACTACCAAGGTGTCCGGCCATTCGTTTGCCTTTAAAAACGCGACCAGGCGTTTGGTTCTGACCGATAGAACCCGGCGCACGATGCGATAACGAGTTTCCGTGCGTAGCATCCTGGGTTCTGAAGTTGTGACGCTTAACCACACCCGCAAAACCTTTACCGATACTCGTACCCTGAACATCGACGCATTGCCCTTCCTGGAAAATGTCTACGCCCACCTCGGAGCCCACCGAGTATTGACCCGCATCGCCCTCTTCTACACGAAATTCCCATAAACCGCGCCCAGCCTCGACACCCGCCTTAGCGTAGTGCCCGGCCTCCGGCCTGGACAAACGGGACCTCTTCTTAACCCCAGCGGTCACCTGAATCGCCCGGTAACCGTCTGTATCCAATGCCTTGACCTGCACGACGCGATTCGGCTCCACATGGATTACGGAAACCGGCACTGCGGAGCCGTCTTCGGCATAAATACGGGTCATGCCGCACTTCCGCCCAACCAAACCTAACGCCATCGATCGCTCCTAAATACGTCAATTCAACTTTATTTGTACGTCTACGCCGGCAGCAAGGTCGAGCTTCATCAAAGCGTCAACCGTTTTATCCGTCGGCTCAACGATGTCCATCAAACGCTTATGGGTCCTCAGTTCGTATTGGTCGCGCGCGTCTTTATTGACGTGTGGCGAGATGAGAACGGTGTAGCGCTCTTTTTTGGTCGGCAAGGGGATCGGTCCCAAAACCTGGGCACCGGTTCGCTTGGCCGTTTCAACGATTTCGCTGGCAGACTGATCGATCAGTCGATGATCAAACGCCTTCAGACGGATCCTGATTCGCTGTTTTTGCACAGAA
>NZ_MSCV01000026.1 GCF_002005105.1 Methylocaldum sp. 14B
GGCCGGGTTTCCACCGCGAGGAAAAAGGTGGCCACGCCATATTCCAGGCGTCGAGAAGAGACACGATTCAAGTGCTGTGCGCTGGTTCCTAAACGACCGTTGGAGAACCCATGTTGACAAGCCCGTGCGTCTCGATTAGCAGCGGCTACGGGAAAAAGCTAGAGCTTCTCGGATAAGGCGATAAGGCACCAAGCAGGAGCTTGGGCGCCAGCAGAAAGGCTCGTTTGCGATTGAAAGAGCGGCGCCGGCGCTCTCCGAGACACGGTTTCCGATTTGAAGGATCGCAGTAGCGCCGCGCGCCCTCCGCTAATGCCCTATTCGCGCGGAACAGCCCTCGATCGTCGCCTCCTGCGTCTTCAAGAGATTGTCGCAATCCCCCGGCCCCTTGAGCGGGGCCGGTGCAGGATAATTTCTACGCGAACTATCGCTAGCGGTTACGGCCACCCCCGGGGCCCATTCCTCCTCCGCCCGGCCCCATACCGCCACCTCTTCCGGTCGGAGGCTCGTCGGGAATGGTCACTCCGCGCTCCTTGGCGCGCTCCTTCATACGCTCATGGTGCTCCTTGCGAATTTGCTCGCGCTCTTCAGCCGTCTTAGCGCCGCGCATTCTATCGCGATATTCGGCACGCTCTTGCTCTGTCATCAATTGCTTGCCATAGATTTGTTCCTGTGTTTGCGAACGTTGCTGGCTCCGCTCCTGAGCCTCCGTGACTGCAACGCTCGCGGAAAGCGTTACAACACTCGCGAGAACTACCAGTGTTCGATACGCCATTATTGCCTCCTTTCGCTTGGATTGAGAGAGACGTCCGTCGGGCGTAGGAAATATCCCGGCGGCACCGAGCGCAAACGATGTGTCTCGACTAGACAATCGCTCTTTGATTTTGAACTGAGAGCATCCATCCTCTTTTATGAGCAGAATGCGCGGATCGAAAAAAGCCAATAAGCTCAATCTTCGGCCTCGTGACCCGGCTTACAGAGCACAAAAAACGACGCCGCTCGAACCGAGTTCCAATAGGCATGAGAGACTTTCGACTTTCAGGGTATTTGCACGGCTTGCGTAAAATTCCTCTTATGCGCTACCCTGCTATTGCCGCTCTAACTGTGCCTCCAACATCAGTGCATGCGGCAAGAGACCCGGCAGAAATGTCGGGTCTCTTTTTGCCGGAACAGTTCCATAAAACCCGCGCGGCTTCACGTAGAAAGTCTCTCTTGCCTATATAGACAGAATTCCCGCCTCGATTCCGTCAAGTTTCGCAAAAATCCTTTGAAACTTATTTTTTCGCACCCCGGCCGGTAGCTCGTGCGAGTCGCAAAGGATAAGGACGGGTCGACTGCAGCTCTTTCCACCGCATCGAGATCTTCTGCTTGGACAAGCTGGATCGCTGCCTGTTTCGACCTGTCACACGAGGTAACCGCTTTCGGTATAATGCGCGGCAAACTAAACAATCATCGTCTACCAGCTCCCTGGTAAATATTCGAGCCGAGTTGTCCTTTCCAGCATTTGCTGCTCTTTTCGATGGATGGGTGCCCGGCGCTTTTCCGACGAGATCCGCTCTTGGGGAACACGGCGTTTTGGAGAAAATGAATGAATTGGTTGATTCTTGTCGGGATCGCCGCTCTTGCTGCCTTGCTGCTGTTCGTCCGAAGCTCGTCGAGATCGTCCGAAAAGGCACGAAAATCCGCATATCGCAGAGAGGATTTTCTGTTTTCGTCCGAAGAACGGGTTTTCTTTTTCGCCCTAAAACAGGCCGTCGGCGACGACTATGAAATTTTTGGCAAAATTCCCGTAATCGAGCTCATTTCCCAACGCGACGAAGGTGCAAGCGATGGCGCAAGAAAAGCCTTCGAGCAAGTTGGCGACCGATGTTTCGATTTTGTCCTGTGCGGTAAAACCGATCTATCCGTCGCTTGCGCTTTGGAACTTTACGAACATTCCGTATCCGGAAAGCGAACCGCCGCAACACCGGCTGATCCCTTAAGAGCGGTCTGCGACGCCGCTGGTCTGCCTTTGGTGCGAATCGAAGCCGGACCGTTTTACGACGCAATGGAAATCAAACAAAGCATTGCTTCGGCTGTCCGCAAGGAGCCCTTGTATCTGGTCGAATCGGACGGCCGTAAGGAGCCTCGAATTTCCAGTATCGAAGATATCGAGTTCGACCCATGATTGTTCTCTACGGCATTCGAAACTGCGATACATGCAAGAAGGCGCGCGCCTGGCTAGATGCGCGCGGCCTAATCTACCGTTTCCACGATTTCCGGGAGGACGGATTGGAGTTATCCGTCCTCGAAGACATCGAACGCGCTCTCGGGTGGGAATTGCTCCTTAACCGACGGAGCACAACTTGGCGCCAACTCTCCGATGCCGACCGGCTGGATCTAAACCGCGAAAAAGCGCTGCAATTGATGGTTCGGCTCCCGACACTGATCAAGCGGCCGGTATTGAAAGCAAACAATAAAATTTTGAGCGGATTTTCGCCGGAGCAGTACGAAAAGACACTATGAGCGATACCTTGGATTTGACCGTCGAGCTGATTCGGCGCCCTTCGGTTACGCCCGACGATGCAGGCTGCATGGATTTGATCGCTGCCAAGCTGGAGCCCTATGGTTTCAAAACCGAGTGGCTCAATTTCGCCGATACAAGAAACATCTGGCTGAGGCGAGGCGAATCGGCACCCTTGCTCTGTTTTCTGGGCCATACCGATGTAGTGCCCGCGGGTCCTTCGGAGGACTGGAACTCGCCGCCCTTCGAACCCACTATTCGCGACGGTCAGCTCTACGGAAGAGGCGCGGCGGATATGAAAAGCGGCATCGCCGCCATGACCACGGCGCTGACGCGATTCGTCAGCAGGTACCCCAATCATAAAGGCTCGATTGCCCTGCTTCTCACCAGTGACGAGGAAGGCGCGGCGACGAACGGTGTGGTCAAAGTCATCGAAACGTTGAAGAATCGGGATGAAAAAATCGACTGGTGTCTCATCGGCGAGCCCTCCAGTTTCGTTTCGCTAGGGGACGTGATCCGTATCGGTCGCCGCGGATCGCTATGCGGCGTCCTGCGCATATTCGGCGTGCAAGGCCACGTGGCTTACCCGGACAAAGCGGAAAATCCGATTCATCGATTCGCGCCCGCCTTGTCGGAGTTGACCAGCGAGGTCTGGGACCAAGGCAACGAGTATTTTCCGCCCACCAGTTTCCAGATATCTAATATTCAGGCCGGAACCGGCGCCGAAAACGTGATTCCGGGACGGCTCGAGGTCCTGTTCAACTTCCGTTTTTCGACGGCATTGACGGAGGATCAGATAAAACAGCGCGTTCACGCCATCTTGGACAAACACGGTTTGCGGTACGAGCTGAACTGGCGGCTATCCGGCGCGCCCTTCCTGACGACCCAACCGGAACTGATCGAGGCCACGCAAAAGGCGCTTGAAACAGTTCTTATGCGACGCGCAAGTCCGGACACCGGCGGCGGCACCTCCGACGGGCGTTTCGTCGCGCCGACGGGAGCACAGGTCGTCGAACTGGGACCGATCAACGGCAGCATTCACAAAGTCAACGAACACGTACGTATCGAGGATATCGACAAGCTTTCAAAGGTTTACGAGCAGGTGCTCGTTAACCTGCTTGCTTCTTAGAGGATAGAGACCCAATCATGGAAAAAGACCTGCAATCTCCCCTGGTCAGTGCGGAATGGCTCGCTAAGCACCTTCATACCTCCGACATCGTCATACTCGATGCCACATTTTTCCTTCCCAACCAAGGGCGCGATGCAGAGCAGGAATATTTCGCTGCGCATATTCCGGGAGCCCGATTCTTCGATATCGACGCCGTTGCCGACCAAGGCAATTCGCTGCCGCACATGCTGCCCTCCCCCGAGTTCTTTGCCGCATCGGTCGGTCAACTGGGCATCGCTAATCAGACCCATGTCGTCGTTTACGACAACAACAGCTTCATGGCTTCGGCCCGAGTCTGGTGGACCTTCCGCGTGTTCGGCCATGATCGAGTGTCGGTTCTGGATGGCGGACTGGAAAACTGGAAAGCGAAGGGATTCCCCGTCGATACAAGCCGCGTCACCGCCGAAACCCGACCGTTCAAGACCACGTTCGACCCTAGCTTGGTCCGGAATCTCGACGAAATGAAAGCACTGATCGGCAGCACCGCGACGCAAATAATCGATGCCCGCTCGCCTGGGCGATTCGCCGGTAGGGAACCCGAACCTCGTCCCGGCATTCGGTCGGGCCATATTCCCGGAAGCAAGAACCTTTTCTTCAAGAGGCTGGTCGACGAGTCGACGCAGTGTTTGAAGCCCGCTGCCGAGATCCGAAAAGAGTTCGAGGATGCCGGCACCGATTTCGAGAAGCCGATCGTCACCACATGCGGAACAGGCGTAACCGCATCGGTACTCGCTCTCGGCTTGTATTGTCTCGGTCGTGAATCCGTCGCCGTCTACGATGGTTCATGGACCGAATGGGGCGGTCTAAGCGACACCCCTGTAAGCGTCGGCTAGTAGTCTCGAAAGCGGCCAATTCGGATCGATAGGACGTTTTTTGACCTCCCTTTCGTCACTCTATGCGAATCAGTCGAGCGATAGAACGAAAATCCGACTATTTTTATCAAGTTCCAACATCTGAGATAATGGCCGTTCGCTCTCAATCGAAGCGTTGGAATCGTCCGTCGGATACGCCGATATGGCCAAAAAGAACCTGAATTTCGAAGAGGCCCTGGCCGAACTGGAGCAATTGATCGAGCGTATGGAACAAGGCAGCCTTCCCTTGGAGGAATCGCTAAAGCTGTTCGAGCGCGGGGTTCAATTGACCCGTTTCTGCCAAAAAGCTTTGAAAGAAGCTGAACAAAAGGTCCAGATTTTGCTGGAAGAAAACGGAGAACCTACCTTAAAGCCCTTTGCCGATGAATCTTGAAACCGATTTGAATCACTTCATGCAGATCTGCCAGGCACGGGCAGAATCGGCCTTGGATCTCAGGCTGCCGGCGGCAAGCCGAATGCCCGAGCGTTTGCATCAAGCGATGCGCTATTCCGTCTTGGGAGGCGGAAAAAGACTGCGTCCTTTGTTGACGTATGCGACCGGGCAAGCCGTCGGCGTTCCCTGGGAATGCCTCGATGGCCCCGCCTGCGCCGTGGAATTCATCCACGTCTATTCGCTGATCCACGACGATTTGCCCGCCATGGACGATGACGATCTGAGGCGCGGCAAACCGACCTGCCACATCGCATTCGATGAAGCAACGGCGATCCTGGCAGGAGATGCCCTGCAAGCGCTGGCTTTTCACGTTCTGTCCCACGATCCGTCCATTGCGGTGCCTGCCGGTAGCCGGCTTGCGATGATCGAGACCTTAGCAACGGCGAGCGGATCGTTCGGCATGGTCGGCGGTCAAGCCATAGACCTCGATTCGGTTGGAAAAACTCTGGATCTGCCGAGCTTGGAGAATATGCACATTCGAAAGACGGGAGCCCTGATTCGCGCCAGCGTCAAACTGGCGACTCTGGCGAATCCGTCGCTCGATGGTGACATCGCCGAAAAACTGGACCATTACGCCAAGTGCATCGGCCTGGCATTCCAAATTCAGGACGACGTCTTGGATGAAGAAAGCGATACCCAGACTTTGGGCAAGACCCAAGGCAAAGACCGGGACAATAACAAGCCCAATTACCCCGCACTTTTGGGATTGGCGGGCGCGAAGCAAAAGGCGCGCGAGCTGCATGAAGAGGCTTTGGACACGTTATCCGGTCTTGGTGCCGAGGGCGAAATCCTGCGTGCGCTGTCGCTTTTCATTATCGAACGGCGCGCCTAAGCCCTTACGGCGAAAGCTATATCGCTTCCTTGAAACGGCATCCGCAGAACAAACTATCCTTGAAAGCTAAAACTTCGAGTTTCATAATTGGTCGGCTCATGCCTGATTCAGGATCATCTTTTACCCGCGAATAAGCCTGGTTTGAAGCCTCACAACATCAATGAATAAAGCGAACGAATACCCTCTCCTACAAACCGTCGGCAGTCCCGCGGACTTACGCGCCCTACCCGAAGATCAATTACCTCAACTCGCTGAGGAACTGCGCGCTTTTTTGCTGGATAGCGTAAGTCAGTCGGGCGGTCATTTGGCAGCCGGATTGGGTGCGGTCGAACTCACCATCGCGTTGCACTATGTCTTCGACACGCCTGAAGACAAGCTGGTTTGGGATGTGGGCCACCAGGCTTATCCCCACAAGATCTTGACCGGCCGCCGCGAAAGGTTGCTTTCCATTCGCAAGAAGAACGGACTCTCCGCATTTCCGAATCGGGATGAAAGCCCTTACGACTGTTTCGGCGTCGGTCACTCGAGCACATCGATCAGCGCGGCGCTCGGAATGGCGATTGCCGCGTCGCTTCGTAAGCGCGACACCCATGCCGTTGCTATCATCGGCGATGGCGGCTTGACGGGCGGAATGGCGTTCGAAGCGCTTAACCATGCCGGCGTGCTAGACGCCAATCTACTCGTCGTCCTCAACGACAACGAGATGTCCATATCGCCCAATGTTGGAGCGCTCAATAATTATCTGGCAAGACTTCTCTCCAGCAAGTTCTATTCGACGGTGCGGCAGGGCAGCAAGCAGATTCTGATGCGAAGCATGCCCAGCGTATGGGAGCTCGCGCGCCGCGCCGAAGAGCACGTCAAAGGCATGGTCGCCCCTGGGACCTTGTTCGAAGAATTGGGTTTCAACTATATCGGGCCGGTCGATGGCCATAATCTCGATACGTTGATTCCGACCTTGCGTAATTTGCGGGATTTGCCCGGTCCCCGGTTTTTACACGTCGTCACCAAGAAGGGCAAAGGGTATTTACCGGCCGAGAAAGACCCGGTCGCTTACCACGGCGTTTCCTCCTTCGATCTCAGCAAAGATCATCTGCCGAAGTCCAAACCGGGAAGCCCGAGCTTCACCGAAGTATTCGGACAATGGCTGTGCGACATGGCGGCAAGGGATAATCGCCTGCTCGGTATCACGCCTGCCATGCGGGAGGGCTCCGGGCTCGTGGAATTCTCGACTCGGTTTCCGGACCGTTATTTCGATGTCGGGATCGCCGAGCAACACGCGGTAACCTTGGCCGCCGGCCAGGCCTGCGAAGGTTACAAGCCGGTGGTCGCGATTTATTCGACCTTCTTGCAGCGTGCCTATGATCAACTCATACACGACGTAGCGCTTCAGAATTTGCCCGTCCTGTTCGCCATCGATCGCGCCGGGCTGGTTGGCCCCGATGGACCGACTCACGCCGGAAGTTTCGACATAAGCTTCATGCGCTGCATTCCGAATATGGTGATCATGGCGCCGGCCGACGAAAACGAGTGCCGGCAGATGCTTTTCACCGGATTCCAGCATAATGGTCCCGCTGCTGTCCGTTATCCCCGAGGCAAAGGTCCCGGCGTTTCGGTTGTCGCTGAGATGACCGCTCTTCCGATAGGTAAAGGTGAAATCCGGCGTCGCGGCAAAAGGATCGCGATACTCGCGTTCGGGACTTTGCTCGCCCCCTCGATCGAAGCCGGAGAAAGGATTGACGCTACCGTGGTTAACATGCGTTTCGTGAAACCGCTGGACGAAGCGCTGATTCTGGAATTGGCGAAGACTCATGAAATATTCGTGACGGTCGAAGACAACGCCATCGCCGGAGGGGCCGGCAGCGGCGTCAATGAACTACTGCAATCTCGCCAATGTTATGTTCCCGTACTCAATGTCGGTCTGCCGGACCAATTTCTCGATCAGGGCAGTCGCGAAGAATTACTGACGCTTTGCGGCCTGGATTCCGATGGCATCACGGAAACCATCGAGCAGTACGTGGGAAACCTCGATGCCCTGAAGCCGGCTTCGCCCCGTGTTACGGTGGCCACGCGAGGCCTATGATATGGAAAAGCTCAAAGCGGCCATCCGGGATATTCCGGATTTTCCAAAGCCGGGCATTCTCTTCAAGGACATCACGCCTCTAGTCAAGGATCCGGTCACATTGAGGTTGGCGGTGCACCATTTGTTGCACCCATACCTCGGCCGGGAAATCACTGCGGTCGCCGGCATGGAAGCGCGCGGCTTTATTTTTGGCTCGTTGGTCGCCTGGGAGTTGGGCGTAGGGTTCATCCCTCTTCGAAAACCCGGAAAACTCCCTTATGACGTGCAAACCATTAGTTACGACCTCGAATATGGATCCGCTGCGCTCGAGGTGCATATCGATGCGTTGGGTCCCGAAGACAAGGTTCTCTTGGTAGACGATCTGTTGGCTACCGGTGGCACGGCTAAAGCCAGCTGCGAGCTGGTCGAGTCTTTGGGCGCGGAAATCGTCGGTTGCGCGTTTGTCGTGGAGCTCGATGAGCTGAAAGGACGGGATAAATTGGAACGATACTCCGTCCATTCACTCTTACACTATTAATTGCGCAACAACGCTGTCATTAACCGGTGAGCATACTTCGTACGGCGCATTTCTTCTGTCCGACAATGCCGTGGCTTCATTCTTATCAGTGAAAATAGTGCCTGCGTCCGTACCCAACGGCGTGCCCAAGCGGCCGAGATTCAGATGAGCAGCGCCGGGCACATCGGGAGCACGGATGCGCCGTCAAGCCGAAAAACGGTGGTCGCGCGTATCCTCCACATCACCGACTTTCACTTTCTTGCCGAACAAGGCCAAACATTGCTTGGGGTGGAAACCGAGCTGAGTTTTGCGGCTGTTGTCGAACGCGCCAACCAGACCCCTTGGCGACCGGATCTGGCTCTCCTGACGGGCGACCTGGTTCAGGACCCGTGTGTTTCAAGTTATCAACGGCTTAAACAACGGCTTACCGCCTTGGATGTCCACTGCTACTGCCTTCCGGGTAATCATGACGATCCTCGGCTCATGTCAGAACTTTTGCCGTCCGAGAATGTTCATGTCAGCCCGCAGATACTCCTGGACAAATGGCAGATCATTTGTCTGGACAGCACCATCAGCGGCAAGCCTAACGGGCGCTTGTCAGATGAACAGCTTCGCTTACTCGAAATTTCGCTGACCGAACACTCCGACCGTTATGCCCTTATCGCGCTTCACCATCACCCTATCCCCAGCGGCAGCCTGTGGATGGATACCATGGTGCTGGAAAATGCGGACGAGTTTTTGACGATAACTCAGAAATACCCTCACGCTCGAGTCGTCGTATTCGGCCACGTACATCAAGCGATGGACGAGGTATACGGACGGCTGCGTCTACTCGCCTCCCCTTCAACGTGCTTTCAGTTCAAACCCCTAAGTCCGGATTTTGCCGTCGACCGGGCTCCTCAAGGCTACCGATGGATTGAGCTTTACGCCGACGGAACGATAGATACCGGCGTGGAGCGGCTCGCTGAGATGCCGGCAGGTCTGGAGTTCACGTCAAAAGGATATTGACGGCATTACTGGTTTGCATTGAACTGCTAAAAGCGAAAGGAAAGTTCCAGCGCGAATAAATCCCAGTCCGGGTCGAGTTTTTGTGGATCCGGATTCTCCGTGTCCGCAAGCCAGCCGGTGCCGTGTACACGATGATACTCCGCCCGCGCCATCCAGTTTGGGGTAATGTCCCAACGCAGACCGACCGTCCAATCCTTAGCGAAGCGACTGGAGCCTGGCCTACCGGTTCGCTGTTCGTACTTTTCGCCGTAACGATCGTTGATATCTTGATAAAGTACATCATAACGAACCATCATCTCGATTTCGTCGGTGAGGCGATATGTGCCTTGAACATAGTAACTTTCTCCCGTCGCAGCCGTGTTCGGAAGCAATGGGCCAAAATGTTTCAGGCGGGTATTGCGTAATGCATATTCACCAGTTAACGATAGACGCTCGCCATTGTACTGTGCCGAAAAGACATACGGCTGAAACCGAACATCCCCATTGGAAAAAAAATCGTTTTGGCCCGAGTCGTAGCCCGCACGTGCCGAGGCAGCGGTAAATGCGAGACGAATGAGACCGCTCTGGTATTCGTAGAGAAGCTGACCGAGATAAGATAGATTTCCGTTGAATTCACCTGGCCTATTCCTGCCAAGCATCGATGCCTCCAGAGACTTGTCGACCGTCGGCACTCCGACATTCATCCGTAATGAAAATGCGCCGATAGGACTTTCATACTCACCGTATGCTTGGCCTCCGTCCGACGAAAGTGCAAAGTTGCGAGTACGGTCGAAATAAATACTCTGCGGCAAAAAGATGGAAGGACGAGTAAAAGCTACGTCACGAGTCTCGTTATATAATCCAAGCGGGTTTTTTACCCGCCCCAAACGCAGTCCAGCGCGGATCTCTGCAGTTTCGAAAGCCGTAAAATCAAGTACGCCGTAATCCAACCGCACCTCTTCATCTTCCAACTCTCCGGCGCGGCGGTATAACACTTGGGCCGCCAAACCCAAGCGGCTCAATGGACGCAATGAGACGTTAAACCCAGCCTCGGTAAAGTCCAAACTTCCGTCTTTACTGTCTCCGTAAAAATTATTTTCGGAGGTCAAAACAAAGTTTTGGCTAATAAAGCCGTGGTATTGGAAAGTATCTTTCCAATCGGCAAACGCGTTATGGCAGCTACAAAAAATTAGCGAAACGACCGTAAACCGGACCTTCTTGGGACGGAATAAACTTGTCATTGGGTGACTTCACGAATGGTAATCGAGCGTACACTGCGGTCGATTTCCGCATCGGGTAGGTAGCCAATTGCTCCGGGTGTCTTCGAAATCAACGTGCGCATTTCCTCGACAGTTGATACAGTTTCGGGGGCTTGTCCGGTACCGGAAAACACTTTGCGATCCCAGGTTTGTCTGAGCTGGTGTGCAAACATTCCTAGATGTTTCTTGCAAAACTCTTTGTGGATTGGGCTGCTGTCCGGCAGTACGAACACGACTACAGGAGTTCCGTCCCGCCATGAACGCTGTGACATTGTGAATAATGCCCTAGCCTCCTGTTGGCTGATTTCGGAAACGGGAGCATTCGGGTGTACAACTACGGCTTGTGAAGCCGCCGTTTTGGAAGTGAATAGAAAAATGGCTAGCGTAATGAAACGCGCGACAAACGGAAAATAGCGCGTAGACTCCAAAAGCGGGAAGTTCAAAATCGGTTTTCGCGGCGCTAGGTTTTTCGGCCAGCGGCCAACGAATCAGCAGGACTGGTTGAAACTGTTCCAGGCGTCAGATAATTTCCCAGTTCCGTTAATGCTTGACGATAGACTTGTCGTTTGAAATACACTACATCACTCACCGGGTACCAATAATCAACCCAACACCACGCGTCAAATTCCGGTCTTTCGCTACAATCCAAGCGAATCTTGGACTCCTCGCTGGACAACCGCAGGATATACCAGAGCTGCTTCTGCCCTATGCAAAGCGGAAATGAATGTTTTCGGATATAACGTTCAGGAAGATCGTAACGCAACCAATCTCGGGTTCGTCCGATGAGTTGCACATCGTGCTTCTTCAGCCCGACTTCCTCATACAATTCTCTGTACATTGCAGCTTCCGGCGCTTCATTTAATTTTATACCGCCTTGGGGAAACTGCCAGGAACGCATGCCGACCCGCCTTGCCCAGAACACACGGCCATCGTTATTACACAAAACGATACCCACGTTTAGGCGATAACCATCCGCGTCGATCATGGTTAGAGTTAAATCCTACTACTGTCCTCGGTGATATAATCCCAGCCTGCTGGATCTGACCGATATCCGAGCGTCGCCGTTGAGACTTGCTTACGGCTTTGCAGCACTCAGTTGATCCTTTTTAGCTTTTTACTTTCTGCGCAAGCATTCGAATCGAATTTAAAGGAAACGCGTGAGTCTGGCAATATTTGACCTTGATAACACCCTTTTAGGTGGCGATAGCGACTATCTGTGGGGGCAATTTCTGGTCGAGAAGGGAATCGTGGACCGAAAGCATTACGAAGAGGCCAATGCCCGGTTTTACGAGGATTACAAGAACGGTACGCTCGATATCGTCGAGTTTCTGGAGTTCGCCTTAAGCCCTTTGGCCGACAATCAGCTTGATGCTCTGCACGGATGGCGTGCCGCCTTTATTGAAGAGAAAATCAGACCGATATTATTGCCGGCTGCCACGGCACTCATTGAAAAACACCGCCGCGCGGGCGATGTCCCGATCATTATCACCGCTACCAATCGCTTCGTGACCGAGCCGATCGCCCGGCTTTACGGCGTCGAACATCTCATCGCTACGACACCGGAACTCGAGAACGGCCATTACACCGGCCGATTCGTGGGCACTCCGTGTTTTCGTGAAGGCAAGGTGCAACGTTTGAAAGAATGGTTAGGGGAGAACGATCACGACCTGGCGAATAGCTGGTTTTACAGCGACTCACACAACGATCTGCCGCTGCTTTCGCTCGTAGGCTTCCCCGTTGCCGTGGATCCTGATGAGAAGCTTGAGACATTTGCCGCCCGGAACAGCTGGCCGGTTATAAGTCTCCGCAACGGTTCCTGTCCGGAAGACCATGCCAGGCGACTGAAAAGAACGCATCAAGCCTTGCGGATCAAGTAAAAGAAAACGCCGGTTTCCTCCCTCTGGTCCAACATTTGATGTCCAGCCTGCTCCAGAAAAACTCCAAAGTCCAGAACAGAGGCCGGATCGGTGGCCAGGACTCGGATTACCTGACCGGTTTCCATCGACTGCAAAGCTTTTTTTAATCGTAAGAGCGGCAGAGGACACATCAATCCTGAGGTGTCTATTTCAAAATCGACTTGCACCATTCACCGATACCCGTTCGAAAGCCCGTGAGAACCGGGCCATTTTAGCAAAACCACACGACATGGATTATTTGCCCATATTTCTCAATCTTAAGAATGAACCTTGTCTGATTGTGGGAGGCGGGCCGGTCGCCGCCCGCAAGGCCGAAACTCTGTTTCAAGCCGGCGGGCAAGTCAGCGTGTTGGCTCCAACATTTCACGATTTGGTGCTAAAACTGCGGGACTCCGGATGCGTAACTCTAATTCCCAAGGTATTCCAACCTCAGGACGTACGCGGCTTTAGGCTAATCGTGGCGGCGACCGACGATGCCATCCTTAACGCACAGGTCGCCGAGGCGGCAAGGACACACAACATTCTCGTAAACGTCGTCGACCAACCTTCTCTCTGCACGTTTATCTTCCCGGCTATTATCGACCGCTCCCCGATCATTGCCGCGGTGTCCTCGGGTGGCACCTCGCCCGTCCTGGCTCGGATTCTCCGAATGCGAATCGAATCGCTGATACCGCCGGCCTACGGCCGCTTGGCCAGGATCGCAGCTGATTTCCGGACCCGTGTCAAGCAAGCGATCAAGGATCCGCAAATACGCCGCAGGTTTTGGGAGAACGTTCTCTCCGGCCCGATCGCCGAACTGGTTTTCGCCGGAAGGGACGAACAAGCGACCGAACACCTGGAACAAGCCATTACAGCCGACACTTCAGGCAACGAAAGCGCGCATTCCGGTATGGTCTACTTGGTCGGTGCCGGACCGGGCGACCCGGATTTATTAACCATCCGGGCGCTGCGCCTGATGCAGGAAGCCGACGTAGTGGTTTACGATCGCCTCGTTTCCCCCGAAATTCTTCAGCTTGTCCGGCGCGACGCCGAAAAGATTTACGCGGGCAAACAGCGCAACCGGCACACGCTCCCTCAGGCCGAAATCAATAGGCTTCTAACCGATCTCGCAAAAGCGGGCAAACGGGTCGTCCGTCTCAAAGGCGGAGATCCGTTCATTTTCGGACGCGGTGGAGAGGAAATCGAAACCCTGATGAACGAAGGGGTACCATTCCAAGTAACCCCGGGAATTACGGCCGCTTCCGGCTGCGCCGCCTATGCGGGTATACCGCTGACCCATCGCGATCACGCCCAATCCTGTACTTTCCTGACCGGCCATATGAAAGACGGCCGACTCATCGACATCGAGTGGAACCAGTTGTCCCGACCAGGACAGACGCTGGTCTTTTACATGGGTCTTCAAGGATTGCCGGAGATTTGCTCGCGTTTGATTCAACATGGGTGTCCGGCCGACCTTCCTGCCGCTCTCATCCAACAAGGGACCACTCAGCATCAGTCGGTTTTTACCGGAACCTTGAAAACCTTGCCGGAAATCGTGAGTCGCTCCGGCGTCAAGGCCCCGACGCTGCTCATCATCGGAAGCGTCGTCAGGTTACGGGAGAAACTCGCCTGGTTCCGACCGTAATGTTTAGCCCAAAAATGATTAGCCGTCCTGCCTTTCGCGCGTGACGAGCCAATCGGCCCAGTTCAAAATCGGCCTGAGACGAGGTCCGAGCAGCTTATCCGCTTCTTCGAATGTCACCCATCGAAACTCGTCATGCTCCGGTTTGCCCAGTAGCGGATTGACGGGTAAATGCACCTCTCCGCCGGGAGATTCGGCCAGATAGTATCGAGCGATCTTGCCGGCACCGTAAGGCGGTGTTTCCAGATAACCCTTGCCCCAGCGGAAGTTCAGTTCTGTCAAGGCCGTTTCCTCGAATACTTCGCGCTGCGCCGCGGCCAAAGGGTCTTCGCCCTCTTCCACCACGCCTTTCGGGAAATCCCAATATTGGAACGCGCGGAGCAACAGATAACGCGGCTCTGCGGGATAGATGCGCACGATTACGACACCCGCCGACAAAATATAGGTTTTCATCATGAGCAAGCTACTCCGGCAAGGAAACGAAAACGGTAGTTGGACTCACGCCCGGCATGCGCCGACGGCGGATTCAACCTGCTCGCCGCAACACCCAGTCGAGCGATCGATCCGGCAAAATTCTTTTCAGAAATCCGAACAAATAAGTGGGAAACGTGACGTAATAACGGGCTTTCGGTCTTTTTGCTTCAAGCGCGTGGATGACGGCTTTGAGTACGGCTTCCGGTCCGAGGGTAAACGGCACGGCAGGCCCTTCCTTGGCCAACCGCGACTCCATGGCCAAGTATTTCTCACGATGAACGCTCCGCGCGCTGTCGATGTTTTTCTTGTACATGGCCAGAGCGTTGTCCCGAAATCGGCTCACAATCGGTCCGGGTTCGACCAGGGAAACGAAAATCCCGGTACCCGCCAGCTCCAAGCGCAGCGTATCCGATAGTCCCTCCAAAGCATACTTGCTCGAGTTGTAGGCGCCCCGGTACGCCATGGCGGCGAACCCGAGCACGGAGCTGTTCTGGATGATGCGCCCATATCCCTGCTTCCGCATCACCGGCAACACCAGCGCGGTCAGTTCGTGCGTCCCGAACAGATTGGTTTCGAATTGCTCTCGCAGCGCCTCGCGGCTCAAGTCCTCCACCGCCCCCGGCTGGCCGTAGGCGCCGTTGTTGAACACCGCATACAGATAGCCGCCCGTACTCCGTAGCACCTGCTCCAAGGCTAACCCGATGGAACGGGAATCCGCAAGATCGAGCCGGAACGCTTCGAAGCCCTCGGCGCACAATTGTTTCACGTCGCTTTCCTTCCGGGCGGTGGCAAATACTCGATAACCGCGTTGCCGCAGTCCTCGGGCGGCGCACAGCCCAATACCGGAGGAACAGCCAGTAATCAAAATCGTCTTGTTATTGTGCATCGTGACAAAAACGGTTATGGAAAACCGAAGCTTTTTTCAGATCTGATTGCTTAGCAGCGATTCGGCGCTCAGTAAAATAATTTCGATTTCCTCGACGATCTCTTCCTGGCGCAGCGCGTTGCTCTTGCGGCGAAGATCCTGGATTTTGGTGTCCATCCGGCGCAAGGCGTTTTCCATATGCTCCAAGCGCTGACGGTTCTCCGCCATCAGCGAGGCGTAGAACAAGCCCGGGAGCTTGGCGAACAGGTAATGCTCGGTCAATTCGGCAAAAAACAGGGCCGGATCGAGATTTAGCCGTGGCGGATAAGCGAATACCGGTTCTTCGGCCGGCATTATCGGCAAAAGAACATGGGAAGCGACGCCGCCTTCGGAGTCGTGGGAAAGAACGCTCAATCGCTTCCACTGCGCCGACTCCGCCCACAGCCGATGTAACGTCGTCATCAACTCGTTCAGGACCGCGCGCACTTCCTCGGCAACATTGGGTCCATCCAGCCACGCTTCAAGGTCGCGGTGAGCTTGCAGCTTGCTCGCAAGCCGCCGCCCAACCACCACCAACCTCGGCCGAATCGGCGGCAATGCGGCCAAGGCAGCCATAATCGCCTCATTGAAATCGCCACAAAACCCGCGTTCCGATCCGATCAGAATAAGCACATGCGACTCGCCTTCCCTTTGCCTGACGCCGCTCCGAAAGGCCGGATGAAAAGCCAGGAAATCCGAGCTGGCGGCCTCGATACTCTGGATCAAACGCCGCTGATGCCCCATGAACCGATTGAACTTGCGAGTCTCGATCAACGCCAGCGTTTTCATGGCGGTCATAATGTCCGAGATCTCGTCCAGCCGCCGTAAACGGTGTTCGATTTCCGCTCGCCGACTCATCCGTTCAATTACCCGATCCGCTCAGGCGACGATCCAGCCATTGATGCCACTCTTCCCGGCTGGCCGACAAATCGATGGGAAAGCGCTGCAACCCATTTGCCAAGTCCTCCAGTTTTTGTCGAACCGAAACTGAATCCGGATTGTCGAGTCGCCCCGTGTTATACGCCATCATCCAAGCCAGCTGGAACTCCGGCGATAACGGTACCAACCGCTCTTGCTTCAAAACCTCGCGCAGCACCTGCCCGCGCCGAATTTTCTCTTCCATGGACGCCTCGAGCTTGGACCCGAACCGCGTGAACGTCTCGAGTTCCAGAAACTGTAGATAGTCGAGTTTCATGTGCGCAGCCTCTTCCTTGATGCGCGGATGCTGCGCACGTCCTCCGATGCGGGAAACCGACCGGGTGATATCGATGGCCGGAAGAAATCCGCTGCCGAATAAGCGACGATCCAGATAAATCTGGCCATCCGTGATCGAGATCAGATTGGTCGGGATGTAAGCGGCAATTTCCCCCTGCTCGGTTTCGACGATAGGCAAGGCGGTCATGCTGCCCCCGCCATGGGTCGGTGCAAGACAGGTCGAGCGCTCCAACAAGCGCGAGTGCAGAAAGAAAATATCGCCCGGATACGCTTCCCGGCCGGGCGGTCGGCGCAGCAGCAAGGACAGCTCGCGGTAGGCACGCGCATGGGTGGAAAGATCGTCATAGACAACCAAAGTGTCCCGGCCGTGCCACATCCAATGTTCGGCCACGGCACAGCCGGCAAACGGTGCCAGGTATTTCAACCCCGGGGAATCGCTGGCCTCCGCCACAACCACCGTGGTGTAGGCCAGCGCACCGTAGCGCCGCAACAAATCGATGGCGCTGATGGCATCGGACCGCTTCTGGCCAATAAGCACGTAAACGCACAATACGTCCTGATCGCGCTGGTTGAGCACGACGTCCAGCGCGAGTGACGTTTTTCCGACTCCGTTATCGCCGATGATCAATTGCCGCTGTCCGCGTCCCAGGGGAATCATGGCATCGATAATCTTGGTGCCCGTATAAAGCGGCCGATCGACGAAATCTCTCGCGATGATCGGCGGTGAAGAAACATCGAGCTCCCGGCATAGATTAAGCTCCGGGGCCGGCTGACCATCCAGAGGTTTCCCCAAAGGATCGATTACCCTGCCGACCAGGCCGTCGCCGACTCTCAGAGATAGGCGCTGCCCCGTGAGATAGACCGGCGACCCTGAGGCCAGGCGGACCGTTTGTTCCAGCAGAATCGCGCCCAGCCGCTGATTGCCGAGATGAAAAACCAAACCGCGGCTGCCGTCCTCGAACAACAAAAGCTCATCCATCGCAGCGGACGGCAAACCGCTGATCCAGGCGATGCCGTCGCCGACCGAGAGCACCCGCCCGTATTCTTCGAGGCGCAGACCGAATCGGTAGCGGTCGACTTCCTCGGTCAAACGTGCGAGTAACAAGCCGTTACGCAGCGTGGCGGGTAGAGACATCTTGGAAGAATTTCAGCTCGTCACGGAGATTGGCGGATAAGATCCAGGAACCGGCATGTATACGAACCCCCGCCAACAATGAGGGATCCTCTTTGAAGATCGGTTTGACCCCGGTTCCGGCGGTTTGTCCGATCGCTTCCGCTAAAGCCATTTGTCGATCCGGGTCCAGCGGATATGCGCTCGATACCTCGAGAGCATCGTTCGCCATCGCCGCCCTTAATTTTTCGAGCTCCGCTTTCGGCAGTTTCCTAAGATCGCTCAAAGCCATGGATATGAGCCTTGTTTCCAATTCCGCCGAAGCCAAGCGTTCCAGAAGCTTCACTGCAAATCGACTACCCAACTCGAGCGCCTGCTGCTCCGTCGTCCGCATCCACTCTTGTCGCTCCCGTTCTTCTTGAGCTTGCTCTTTCGCGCGCCGATCCGATTGCTCCTCTGCGAGCTTCTCCAAAAGACGCTGGCGTTCCGCAGCGATCTCTTTCTCCAATTCGCTTCTCGCCAAGTCCTTTTCCTTTTCCCAATTCGCGATGTTCCGCTCGCAGGCCTCCTTGGCCGCCAGCGCCTCCAGACGCGCCTGATCCGCAAGTCTCAGCTGCTCCTCTATCTTCCGTTGACGGGCTTGGATGACATCTCTGACGGGGCGATAGAGAAAACGTCGAAGTATCCATACCAGAACGATGAAATTGACGAATTCCAGTACGAAGGTCGTCCAATCGAAGCTCATTAGACGGCCTTATCTCAGTAAATATTCCAGCAGCGGGTTGCGGAACAAAATGATCAATACCACGACCAGCACGTAGATAGCCAAAGATTCGATCATGGCAAGCCCGATAAATAGCGTTCGGGTAATCGCCTTCTCCGCCTCCGGCTGTCGTGCCAGTGCCTCGAGCGCTTGGGAAATCGCCTTGCCCATTGCGATACCCGGAGCCACTACGCCCAAACCGATGGCCAGCGCCGCGCCGACTGTGGACAAGACGACAAACCAAGTCATATCGCTCATGCATTACTCCTTCTCTTGTAGCTGCTGTGTTTGAAGCGCGCCGGCAATGTAAATCAGTGCCAGCATTCCGAAAATATACGCCTGCACGAGTGCTTCCACGATGTGCAACAAGAGCAAGGGTACGGGCGCCAAGAAACCGGCCACCAACAGTACCAAAAGCACCGCAAGTTCAATACTCATGATATTGCCGAATAAACGCACGGCTAGCGCGATTGTTCGGGAAATCTCGCTCAAAAGGTGAAACGGCAACATTAGCGGCGTGGGCGCGAGATAATGACGCAAATATCTCCAGCCGCTGGTTTTCACCCCGTACCAATGCACGGAAAAAAACACCAAAAACGCCAGAGCTGCCGTCTGGGACAAGTTGGCCGTGGGAGAACCGAGCCCCGGAATTAAACCGGCAAGGTTGGCTACTACAAGATAGATCCAGAGCGTGCCGATGAACGGCAGCAGTTCCACTCCGTGGGCGGGCGTCACCGCCTGAATAGCCTGCTCCATCAAGCCGATCACGCCTTCCAGCATCGCTTGCAGCCCGGACGGCTTATCGACGCTCAGTCTGCGGGTGGCAAGCCAGGAAAAAACGCCCAAAAAAAGCATCAACAACCATGTGGTGATTACAGTCGGGCCGATATGGACTGGACCGACATCGAACGACAATAATGCAATGAGCTCAGCTTGCTCCACAGTCAATGCTCGCGTACGAACAGATACACGTTAAAAATGCCGACAATCACCCCGATAATGATGAGACTGACCGTCCAATGAATGGAATAACCCTTGGATAGGCTATCCAGCCACCGCCCCAGATAAGCGCCCAAAATTACGGGTATGACCAGCAGCAGTGCCAACACGCCGAGAAAGGCCGTCTGGGATAATAGCGTCGAACGGTCCCGCTCGGCCTGCTCCATACGCTTCGCCTGCCGTTCGATCGAACGGCGCAATTTTTCCTGCTCATCCATATCATCGCCCCCGCTCGATTTCCAGCAAACGCTTCAGCATTTCCTCTTCCAACCGGCGCAGGCTTTGTTTAAGGCCCGCAAGTGTTTCTTCTTCTTTCAACAGTTGTTCCGTTAGCGCTTCGGTGATGCGATTGTAATCGGAATCGCGGATGTAGCGCCTGGTATTGATGAAAAGCTGATTATCGACGAAGTAGGCCAAGGCTCCCGGCAGCGCCAAATACTGCCAGGGCCCGCCCTCGCACCGGTAGCGGGCGAGACCGAACACAAGGGCGGTCATGAAGCGCTCGTGATGCGCACGCAACCCGAAGCTGCCGGTAGCGTCCTCTGCGACGAAGCTTTCCACGTCTTCGATACGCTCGAACTGATCGGAACTCTGTAAGTTCAGAATAAAGGTGCTCATGTTACCGGGGTATCTTCGATATTCCCGAAAACTTTGTAAACACGCGCTCCTGAACAATGGTCGAAATATGCGAAAAGCGCGGAGCGCGATTGTTTCATAGCTTTCTTAAAGCTCATCTTCTGTAAAATCCTTAGACTATGACCCTTTGATAAGGCGGCCTAGCAGCGAATCGGGGGGAAATAACAGCTATTTTCAAGGATGGAGCGCAACCAAAACGAGAAAGCCGCCGCCGAAACGCTAATTCATTGAGAAGACATGATGGATAACCTTCAGTTTCCCGCCGATTTTATCTGGGGTGCAGCCACCTCCGCCTATCAGATCGAAGGCTCGCCTTTGGCTGACGGCGCAGGCCCCAGCAACTGGCATCGTTTTTGCCGTGTACCGGGGGCAATTCTCAACGGGGACACCGGCGACCTCGCTTGCGACCACTATCGGCGCTGGGCGGACGACGTGAAGCTCATGAAGGAACTGGGCCTCAAGGCTTACCGCTTCAGTATCGCCTGGAGCCGCGTTCTACCGAACGGACGCGGAAAACCGAATGAGAAAGGTTTGGACTTCTACCGTAATCTCGCGGAAGCGCTGATCGCAAACGGCATCGAGCCGTTCGTGACGCTGCATCACTGGGACCTCCCGACGGCGCTGGATGATCTCGGCGGATGGGCCAACCGGGACGCGGCCCATTGGTTCGCCGACTACGCTCATCTGATGTTCCAAGCCTTGGAAGACAGGGTTCGGCATTGGACCACGCTCAACGAACCCTGGGTGATCGTAGATGCCGGCTACATGCACGGCGTCCATCCGCCGGGTCTCAAGTCGCTCGAAAAAACGCCGCTGGCGGCTCACAATCTGCTGCGCGGTCATGCTCAAGCCGTACAAGCCTTTCGCGCAGACGGTAAAGGCCAAATCGGTTTGGTGGTAAACCTGGAACCCAAGTATGCCGCCTCGAACGATCCCGAGGATGCGGCCGCCATGGCGAGAACCCATGCCTATATGAACCGGCAATTTCTCGACCCCGTTTTCCTCGGCGCGTATCCCGACGAACTTTCCGATATATTCGGACGCGATTGGCCCCGTTTTCCTGAAAGCGATCTAAAGCTGATACGGGAACCCATCGATTTTCTCGGCATCAATTACTACACCCGGTCGGTAGTCCGCAGCGACCCGTCCTCGCCGCCTTTCTATGCCGCGCCAGTACCGCAAACGAACGCCGAACATACGGAAATGAATTGGGAGGTATTTCCGGCCGGGTTGAAATCCTGCCTGCTCTGGGTGAAAAGGCGGTACGGCGATATCCCGCTGTATATCACCGAAAACGGGGCCGCTTTCGCCGATCCGGCACCGGCGAAAGGATATCTAGAAGACCTGCGCCGAATCGACTATTTTCGGACCCATCTCCGCGCGGCGCATGAAGCCATTCGGGAGGGCGCTAATTTGAAAGGCTATTTCGCCTGGTCTCTGCTCGACAATTTCGAATGGGCCTGCGGTTTTTCCAAGCGGTTCGGCTTAGTACATGTCGATTACCGCACTCAGAAGAGGACTCCCAAAGCCAGCGCATCGTTTTTCCGGCAGGTTATAGAGAGCAACGGGGCAGCGATCTGGGATTGAGCGCGACCGCTTGAAGACATGTCCACCATGAGTCCGGTTCAGTCGTGGCCGCCGACGCGAAGGTTGAACGCGCTCTACGACGCGAATAGGCATCGAAACGGCTCACCAACACTTTCGCATCGTAATTCGATCTAAAAACAACGTTGTTATCATTCGGTGCTTACAAGATAATCTTCAATTGCGCGCAACACACTATTCACCTGGTTGCTATAATGCGCGGCCATGCAAAACCCGAAGTACTACCCTCGGCTGAGGGTAACATTCAGTTTTGACACATAAGAAAAATTTCGAGGAGGAACTGCACATGCGAAAAATCAGCACCTTAGTTTTGAGTACGAGTCTACTCATAACCGTGGCGCCCTGCGCCCTCTCCGACGAGGACTCTCGTTATCCTGCGCACCACTTCAAACCCTCGGTGATTTATCAGGATCACCAATTGATCGCCCAAACAGACTCAAACTCTTCCGCCGATAGCCACTCCGATACCCACGCAGATCCCAAGTATCCGGGTTCCAGCTTCACTCCAACGGTCATTTATCAGAACCCTGAATTCGTCAAGAAGTAGGCTCGATAACATTCGAGTACTTTGGAATACACCGTTGGTCCCGATGCAAACCGTATTTGGATCGCTAATTTTCGGGAGAAACATATGTCCGATTTGTCGTCCCCTAGGTCGAAGTCAGGCGTCAGCCTGAAGACGATTTTCGAGCGTCTGAACGGAGAGGTTTTTTTGAATTATCCGCTGCTGACCAGCCTGTTCGTGACGGATTTTGCTTTGTTGAGCTTCGGACGAGAGCCCCTGCTGCTCCGATTCTTGCTGCTCGCAGGCTTGGTTTATCTGGCAATGTTCTTCAGCGCAAAATCGTTCGTATCCGGCTCCAGCGCTGAAAAACAGCCTTGACCGAAAGTTGGGGCTCCACCAGTTAGAGCAACAACCCTAACCTTACTTCAATAAGTTCTTCTTTCACTGAAGAGGAGAAGACGATGGGAAAAATCACCGATTGCTTGGTCGTCGCACTATCGTGCGGCGACAACAAGACCGCTTGTAACGGCTCGATGATGGAGCCGTACCA
Organism: Methylocaldum sp. 14B; assembly: GCF_002005105.1. Classification (GTDB taxonomy): domain Bacteria; phylum Pseudomonadota; class Gammaproteobacteria; order Methylococcales; family Methylococcaceae; genus Methylocaldum. The sequence continues at coordinate 22,927 of NZ_MSCV01000026.1, forward strand.
CCGCTACGCCGAAATCATGTTCGCTGGTGCCAGTGCCGCTAACTCAGTCAACGGAGTGCGGACATGAATACCGTAAAGGAACCTGAGTCTGGAACCCGCATCATTGACTGGCAGAAATCGCTCGCCATCATATTGGATCATCCTATCCAAACCAGTCTCTTTATCGTTACGTTTGCCTTTCTTCTCCTAGTCGAGCCTCCCGTTCTGCTGTCGCTCTTGCTACTCTCGATACTGGTTTATTTTATTTTTGCACTTGGCGAACGCTTGTCTCGCGTCGCGGATCGGCCTGAGAGCAGTTTGGATTTAACCGAAAAGCACGTCCCAACTACCGGAGCGGCCGTTGCCGAAAACATTGCAGCAGCATCGGCAACCACAAAAGAAAAACCGAGAAGTCCGGCAAGACGGACTACACAAAGAGGGAGCGATTCGCAGAAGGCACAAGCGAAACCGCAGAGGAGCCGGCAAAGAGCCTCGAAAAATCCCCAATAGGATCGGGAGTCATTTGATGATTAGCGACACAGGCTGCGTGACGCTCGACGAAGGACTCGGGAACACCTGACGGGAACTCGTCCCCGTCAGGTTCATCATTTCGAGAACCGAACGGATACGGTGAGGCTCGGCTCTCATCTCCAGCGCGAATTGCGGAAAGCGAGGATGGCTTGGCGACGATTTTTCTCTAAAACGGAAACCGCGCTGCCCTCCTCTTCTTAACTCTTTAACTCTCGCCGACCACGTTGATCTTCTTCGGCTGTGTGGCGGCTTTCTTCGGTATGGAAATTTCCAGTACACCGTTTTTGCAGCGCGCCGTGATGCCTTCTGCATCGGCCGTATCCGGCAGCGAGAAGCGGCGATGAAAAGACCCATAAACCCGCTCGACGCGTTTCAGCCCTTCGCGGCGGACTGTAGCCTCGGTTTGCCGCTCGCCTTTCAGCGTCAGTATGCCGTTCTCCATCATGATATCGATGCTGTCCGAGCTTACGCCGGGAAGATCGGCCCAGAGGATATAGCGGTCCGGCTCCTCTTTGATGTCCACGGCGGGAGTCCATTCCGCGGTGGCCGCGGTGTCGGTACCGGGGCGGGCGCCTTCGAATGAACGCTCCAACTCTCTTTGGAGCTGATTCAAAAGACTCCAGGGCTCATATCGAGTCATCGTGATGATCTCCTTTGTTGGAAGAGTTTCTGCTCTAAACCCAATATGGAGGTGAGACCTGGTTTTTCAAGTACTCGCGAATCAGCCGACCCAGACCCTTGCATTTCGAAACAGACGCATCCACGGACCGTACTCGCCCCATGTCCTCGGATGCCAGGAATTCTGCACGGTACGGAAGCACCGTTCCGGATGCGGCATCATGATGGTGAAGCGACCGTCAAGGGTAGTCAAACCGGTAATCCCCAGCGGCGAGCCGTTCGGATTATGTGGAAATGCCTCGGTAATTTTTCCGTAAGTATCCGTGTAACAGAGCGAGACTACGCCGAGGCTGAGCGCCTTGCGCGCATCGTCGTGAAATTCGGCCCGCCCTTCGCCGTGCGAGACGACAACCGGGATGCGCGATCCTTCCATGCCGGCAAACAAGATGGACGGCGACCGCTGGACTTCCACCAATGCGACGCGCGCTTCGAATTGCTCCGACTCGTTGCGGACGAAGCGTGGCCAGTGCACGGCGCCGGGAATCAACCCAGCGAGATGTGACATCATCTGGCAGCCGTTGCAAACGCCCAGACCGAATGTATCCTGCCGTTCGAAGAACGCCTGGAATTCGTCGCGGCCACGGCTATTGAGCAATATCGATTTCGCCCAACCGCCCCCGGCGCCCAAGACGTCGCCATAAGAAAATCCACCGCAAGCGGCCAAACCGACGAAATCGTGAAGGCTCGCGTGTCCCGACAGGATATCGCTCATATGCACATCTACCGCCGTGAAGCCGGCGCGGTCGAACGCCGCCGCCATCTCCACATGGCCATTCACGCCCTGTTCCCGGAGTATCGCCACGCGCGGACGACCTTTAGCAATAAAAGGCGCAGCGACATCGCCGTCGGGATCGAAGCTCAGCTCGGCGCTAAGGCCGGGGTCGTTCTCGTCCACGATGGCTTCGAATTCCTGCCGTGCGCAGTCCGGATTATCGCGCAAGGCCTGCATGCGATAGCTGGTTTCCGCCCAAGTCCGCTGCAGTTCGGCGCGGGACTGCGACAGCAAGATCTCATCACCCCGCCAGAACGCGATTTGCTTGTCGGTATTGGGCATGCCGATAACATGGCTGATCCCGTGGAGCCCCGACCGATCGAGCAGCTCCGTGACCGCGCTCAAGTCTGTCTCGCGAACCTGCACCACGGCCCCCAATTCTTCGCAAAACAGCGCAGCAACCGCGTCTTCGCCAAGATCGGAAATGTCGATTTCGAGGCCGCAACGTGCCGCGAAAGCCATTTCGGAGAGCGTCGCGAACAACCCGCCGTCGGACCGGTCATGATAAGCCAGCAACCGGCCGTCCTCGTTCAAGGATTGGATTGCGGCGAAAAAGGATTTGAACAACGCCGGATCGTCGAGATCCGGGGATTCGCCCCCCATTTGTCCGTAGACTTGAGCCAGGGCGGAACCGCCCAATCGATTCCTGCCCTGGCCGAGATCGATCAGAATCAGGCGCGTCGGACCGCAGTCGAGCCGTAGCTCCGGCGTCAAGGTGCGGCGAACGTCAATGACCGGCGCGAATGCTGAAATGATCAGCGACAGCGGCGACGTCATGACGACATCGCGTTCGTTCTGCCGCCATACCGTTTTCATGGACAGCGAATCTTTCCCAACCGGAATGGCGATGCCCAAGGCGGGACACAGGTCCAGACCAACAGCTTTTACCGTATCGAACAGCTTGGCGTCTTCACCGGACGCGCCGGCTGCCGCCATCCAGTTGGCGGAAAGCTTCACCTGGCTTAAGGAGCCGATACTGGCGGCTGCGATATTGGTCAAAGCCTCTCCGACAGCCATGCGGCCGGATGCCGGGGCATCGATGACCGCCAAGGGCGTACGCTCCCCCATGGCCATCGCTTCGCCGGTATACGCCCGAAAACCCGAGACCGTCACCGCTACGTCCGCGACCGGTACCTGCCATGGTCCGACCATTTGATCGCGCGCCACCAAACCACCGACCGAACGATCCCCGATCGTGATCAAAAAACGCTTATCCGCTACGGCAGGAAAATTCAATACTCGCCGAGCCGCCTCGCGGATTGCTATGCCATCACGGCAAATGGGAGATTGCGCGCCACGATTTCTCGTGACATCGCGCCGCATCTTCGGCGGCTTGCCGAATAGCAGCGCCATGGGAATATCGATCGGGTGGGTACCGAATTGACTGTCGCTGAGGACCAGGCGCTCTTCTTCCGTCGCGTAGCCGATCACGGCATAGGGACAGCGCTCGCGCTCGCAGAAGGCCCGAAATCGGTCCACTGCCTCCGGTTTGAGCGCGAGCACGTATCGTTCCTGCGATTCGTTGCACCAAATCTGCATCGGTGACATGCCCGGCTCGTCGATGAGTATGTTCCGCAGTTCGAAACGCCCGCCCCGACCCGAGTCGTGAATGATCTCGGGCACTGCATTCGACAACCCGCCGGCGCCGACATCGTGGATGGACAAGATTGGGTTGTCCTCGCCCAACGCGGTGCAGCGGTTGATCACTTCCTGGCAGCGCCGCTGCATCTCGGGGTTTTCCCGCTGGACGGACGCGAAGTCCAAATCCTCGGCGCTCTCCCCCGATGCCACGGAAGATGCGGCGCCACCGCCAAGACCGATGAGCATGGCGGGGCCGCCGAGCACCACGATGGGCGCGCCGGGCGGGATCGTTTCCTTGGCAAGATGCTGCGGCCGGATATTTCCCATTCCGCCGGCGATCATGATCGGCTTGTGATAGCCATGCAGCCCTGAACCGTCCGGAGCCGGCTGTTCGAATGCGCGGAAATAGCCGCACAAGTTAGGGCGGCCGAATTCATTGTTGAACGCCGCCCCGCCGATCGGTCCTTGCAGCATGATTTCGAGGGCGGAGGCGATCCGGTCCGGCTTGCCGTGATCCCGTTCCCACGGCTGCTCGAATCCCGGGATGCGAAGGTGGGATACGGAAAAGCCGGTGAGTCCGGCTTTGGTTTGCGACCCCCGTCCGGTAGCCGCCTCATCGCGAATTTCACCTCCGGAACCGGTCGCGGCACCGGGATGAGGAGAAACGGCGGTCGGATGATTATGGGTCTCCACCTTCATCAGAATATGTACCGGTTCCTCTCGATAACCATATTCCAGCGTTTCCGTGTCGCGCAGAAACACGTTCGCGGTGCTGCCCCGAACGACGGCGGCATTATCCCGGTATGCGGATAGAACTCCTTCCGGAGACTGCTCGGTCGTGTTTCTGATCATGCCGAACAGGGTTTCGCTTCGAGTCTCGCCGTCGATGCGCCAGTTGGCGTTGAAAATTTTGTGCCGGCAATGTTCGGAGTTGGCCTGGGCAAACATCATCAGTTCGACGTCGGACGGATTCCGTCGAAGCGCCGTGAAGCTTTCGACCAAATAATCCAATTCATCCTCGGACAAAGCCAACCCAAGCCTGCGGTTTGCCTTGATCAGCGCCCATTTCCCCTCTTCGAGCAAAGGAATATATTCCATCGGCGCCGGAGCATGGTGTTGGAACAGCAGTTCCTCCTGTCCCCGCGTGAGCACCGTTTGGGTCATCCGGTCATGGATCAAAGCCTTTATGGCATCTCGACTGGAGAGCTTAATTTCGTTGGCGCTGCGAATGCGGTATTCGATTCCCCTTTCCACACGCAGAACGGCGGCCAGATTGCTACGCCGCACGATATCGGTCGCCTTGCTGGACCAAGGGGAGATCGTGCCGAGTCGCGGCACCACCAAAAAATAGTCGCCCGCGGCGCTGCGTGAATCGTGCGCCGGCCCGTAAGCCAATACGCTTTCCAGGGTACGTTTCTCCAACCCATTCAACGCGCGCTTGATCTCGGCAAAATGCACGTAAGCGGCCGAGACTTCGATAATGGACGGCTCGACGCTCTGAAGATCGGTCAACAGCTTTTGCAAGCGAAATGCTGAGAGGGCGGGAGGGCCGGGAAACTTGGCAAACATGGTCTGACTTTCAACTATGGTCAGCGATAATACTTATCGCTTGTTGGAAACAACGCGGAAAAGTTATTCCTTTTCCGGTTCCTGGGGTTCTCCGAGCGACTGCAGGGTTTGGTGCAACCGCTTGAGCAGCTCGAATCCCGGCCCTTCGCTCTGAGGCTTGCCTTCTTGGTCGAGAACATAGATCACGACTACGTCCCGCCTATCCTCCAACTTGATGCGATATTCCTTCGCGGGCGTTTCGGAACCCGTGAAGAAGGAACCGATGTCGCCCAGGAACCCGCGGTCTTCGTAAGGCTTATCGTCACCGCTGAAATAGACATAATAGACTCCGTCCGACCGGTTTTGATCGCTGACTTCCAGCCTGAGCCGGCCAAGCGCCTTGCCCACATCGTTCCAGGCCTCGGCATAGGGCGCTTCGAGCTCGATCAGCGGAATGTCTTCGGAATTTTGCGCTAACGTGGCCTGTGATCCACTCGGCTGATCGTCGGCCTTGGTTTGTGTCTCCGCGGCCGGACTGTACCGATCCGAGCGATCCCTGTTTTCACCCGCCGCGGGTCGCTCGTCGCCCCCTTCGATGGTCGATGCCTGCAAATCCGGCGGGATTTCCAAGGCGGGAATCTCTGAGCTGTACTTATATTGTTTCTGCTTATCGGGAAACAGCCCGGCAACGAAACTGCAACCGCTCAAGACGAAAACGCTTGAGGCCAAAATAACCGCTCTGGGAACGAATCGATTCATGTTGCATTAAACATTAGATCACACCGGCTTGGCGCATCGCGCTGCGCACCGGCTCACGGCAGCTTTCCGACAGCCAAGTCAGCGGCAGGCGAATGCCTGCGTCGATAAGTCCCAGTTCGTGCACCGCCCATTTGGCCGGGATGGGATTCGATTCGATGAACAAATCGCGATGGAGAGCGGCCAGCTTGGCATCGATGGCGCGGGCGGTCTCCGCATCGCCGGCGATCGCCGCGGCGCACATCTCGTGCATCAGCTTGGGCGCCACGTTGGCCGTTACCGAAATCACCCCTTTTCCTCCGAGGAGACAGAACTCGCACGCGGTTGCATCATCGCCCGAATAAAGGAGGAAATCCGGACCGCACAAGCGCATAATCTCTCTCTCCCGATCCAAATTGCCAGTGGCCTCTTTGATGCCGACAATATTGGGAATTTGGGCAAGACGCGCGACCGTTGCAGGCAGCATGTCGCACGCGGTTCGGCCGGGAACGTTATAAAGAATCTGAGGGATGTCCACCGCCTCGGCAACGGCTTTATAGTGAAGATAAAGTCCTTCCTGCGTGGGCTTATTGTAATAAGGCGTCACCAACAGACAGGCATCCGCCCCCGCGTCCTTGGCTCGCGCCGTCAGGTTGATCGCTTCGGTGGTGGAATTGGCGCCGGTGCCGGCAATTACGGGAATCCTGCCACCGACCCGGTCCACTACAAATTGAATAACGCGGCAGTGCTCCGCCTCATCGAGAGTCGCCGATTCTCCGGTGGTTCCCACGGCAACGATGGCATCGGTTCCCTGTTCGATATGAAATTCGATCAAACGGCTCAAACTTTCGTCGTCCAGTGTGCCGTCCCGTTTCATCGGGGTCACCAACGCGACGATGCTACCTTGAATCATGCAACTTAACTCGGTTCAATAAAAAGAACATGTTACCGTGCGCCGCCGGCATCTGACAACCGCGTAAGCCGTGTAACCGCGGGAAACCCGGCGGGAATCGAAGCTCCGCCGGCTGCGGCACCAACTGGATGAAAGTGATACACTTTTCGCATTTTTTCATGAAGAGAAACAACACGTCTATGCAGCTCGTCATCACCGTCCTTGGCGAAGATCGCCCGGATCTGATCGTGGAAATCACCCGCGCCATCAAGGACTGCAAATGCACGATTCTCGAAAGCCGCATGACCGAGCTGGGGCATGAATTCGCCGGCCATTTATTGGTCGAAGGCAATTGGAATCATATCGTGCGGCTGGAAAGCGCATTCGAAAATCTGGCCAACCGCTTTGCGATGAAGATCAACACGCTGCGCGGACGTGAGCCGGAAGATAGAGAAGACAATACCCTGCCCTATGCGATCGACATCTTCGCCACCGATCAAATCAACAGCATTCACGAGCTCAGCGTGTTTCTTGCCAGCCGCAACATCAAAATTCTGGATCTCAGCACCAGCCGCTATCCGGCTCCCTTCAGCGGTACCCCATTGTTTCTCGCGCATATGGTCGTCAAAATCCCGACCGGAATGCGCATCGTCTCGCTGCGCGACGAATTCCTGGACTTCTGCGATCAGCAGAACCTGGATGCCATACTCGAACCCGTAAAACGCTAAAATCGGAATCATCATGACCACAACCTCTCCGGGCCATGCCGCGCCGAATTTTTCGGCTCCGGGCACTTCGGGCAAGACCATCACGCTTCAGGATTATCGAGATAAGTACGTCGTCCTTTACTTCTATCCCAAAGACAACACGCCCGGCTGTACGCAGGAAGGACAAGATTTTCGCGATCTGTACGCCGAATTTCAGGATTTGAATGCCGAGATTCTGGGCATCTCGCGCGACACAGTAAAGTCCCACGAAAACTTCAAATGCAAGTTCGAATTTCCGTTCGAACTGATTTCCGACCAGGACGAAACGATCTGTAAGCTGTATGACGTCATCAAGATGAAAAACATGTACGGCAAGCAGGTCCGAGGCATCGAGCGCAGCACCTTTCTCATCGACCCGGCCGGCGCGATTGCCGCCGAATGGCGGAAAGTCAGCGTCAAAGGCCATGCAACAGAGGTTCTGGGAAAAATCCGGGAATTGATCGGCCGCTAACGCGCCCTTTCAGTCCGCGATCCCCGTATTCCAACCGCAATACAATATGACCCAAGATCAAACCCCAGAGCGCAAGCTTTTCATACTCGATACCAACGTGCTGATGCACGATCCGGCCTCGCTGTTCCGCTTTCAGGAGCACGACATATACATCCCCATGATCGTGCTGGAAGAATTGGACCATTCGAAAAAGGGCCTGTCGGACGTCGCCCGCAATGCCCGTCAGGCCAGCCGCTTTCTGGACGAATTGATCCAACACGCCGATATCCATGCGATCAGCAACGGTATTCCTCTAAATCAACTGCAATACGCGTCCCGAATCGACGAAAAATGCAGCGGACGCTTGTTTTTTCAGGTTCGGCGCATGGACTCGGTGCTTCCGGAAAGCCTGCCCGGCGATTTGCCCGACAATTCCATACTCGCCACCATGCTGGCCTTGTCCGAAGAACAGCCGGAAACCCAGGTGGTGCTGGTGTCGAAAGACATCAATATGCGGATCAAGGCCTCGGTGCTCGGAATACGGGCCGAGGACTACCACAGCGATCAGGTACTGGACGACATCAATCTGCTATACAGCGGAGCGTTCGAGCTCCCGCTCGATTTCTGGGAAACCCACGGCAGCAAGATGGACTCCTGGCAGGACCAACAGGGCCGTACCTTTTACCGCGTCTCCGGTCCATCGTTGAAAGACTGGTATCCCAATCAGTTTCTTTACCTTCCCGACGAATCGAATTTCGAAGCCATCGTCCGCAGCAAGGAGAGCGGCAGCGCCATCATCGAACTGGCCCGCGACTACCGAACCCCGCAGCACGCGGTGTGGGGCATTCAGGCGCGCAACCGGGAGCAGAATTTTGCCTTCAATGTGCTGCTTGATCCGGAGATCGACTTCGTCACCCTGCTGGGCACCGCCGGAACCGGCAAGACATTGCTGACTCTGGCGGCTGGTCTTGCCATGACGCTCGAGCAGAAAATCTACCGAGAAATCGTGATGACACGGGAAACGATCCCTTTGGGCGAAGACATCGGATTTCTGCCCGGCACCGAGGAGGAAAAGATGACGCCCTGGATGGGTGCGCTGCTCGATAATCTGGAGTTGTTGAGCAGCCATGAAAACGGCTCCACTTGGGAGCGGCAGGCCACCAACACCTTGCTGTTGAACCGCGTCAAGATGCGTTCTCTCAACTTCATGCGCGGACGCACTTTCCTGAATCGCTTCATCATTCTCGACGAGGCGCAAAACCTGACGTCGAAGCAGATGAAGACGCTGATTACCCGGGCCGGCCCCGGCAGCAAGATCGTCTGTCTCGGCAACATCGCCCAGATCGATACCCCTTACCTGACCGGCACGACGTCGGGGCTTACCTACGTGGTCGATCGGTTCAAGGACTGGCCCCATGCGGCCCACATCACCTTGAAGCGGGGCGAGCGCTCCCGCCTGGCGGATTTTGCCGCGGATACTCTATAAGACAGGACTTACGCATTTTGCCCCTTCTCCCTCCGGGAGAAGGTTGGGATGAGGGGATCTAGAAGAGAGAATTCCTTATTTTTTAATCCCCTCACCCTAACCCTCTCCCTGAGGGAGAGGGTACCAAAAGCCGTTTTGCGTAAGTCCTATAAGAGATAGATAGGGCCGGCGACAACTCGCTACGACGCATGAGAATCCGGCGGACCAGGCAAGGTCTAATAAAAGGACATTACGGATAGAGTAAAGATCCTTGGACGAAAAAAACCCAGCCGGACGGGAATCTGAAACCTGGTATCGCATCCGGCTGACACGCGACGAATACGAAGGCGGAGAAGTAGCCGTCATCCGGGGCACGTTCCGGCGCATCTACATTGCCCGGAACGGGCCAAAGGGAATGGCCATGTATGGAACCGAGTCCGATGATGAAACGGCTTACTTCGTCTATTTCACGCCCGAGTCTCTGCCCCATGTTCGCGTCTTGATAAAAGCCTATTCTGCGGAACCCCACGCACCGCCGCCCCTCCGCCGACTTTCCCTGATCTTTGGCGAAGAACCGAATCGAACCTGACGCGCCGATGCGCGTTGTTGCCGATAAGTCTATGTTTTAGTGTTGGAATCGCCGACCCGCGATGGGGCCGGTTTGAGCACCGGCGCTTCAGACACTGCTCAAACACCGCTGACTCGACTTGACGGTCAGCCCTCGAATGCGGTCTATTTCCCAGGCTAAATCCATCAAACCGCCTTCTGCTTGAAGGCTCGCCCGGACTTCTTGGCATTTAGCGGAGCCGTCCGAGCGAAGCATCACGCTCATCGACTCGAAGCGAAACATGAATGCGTTTCTGCCTCGGCTGCAGGGCGGGCAGCGTTGACATCTGAGATAACGAGAATGACGACACAATATGACGAAAAAGAGATGAGCTCCGTCGTGCGAGCTCTGATTTGGGATGGGATTTGTTTACTCGGGGACACGGCCACCCCGGATTCAATCGCGGACTATGTGATAAAGCGGTTCGATCCGGACGGCAAGCTGTCTCCGCTCATGGCGCATGCGGCTTGGAGCGGGGCACGACAACTGGCGGTCGAAGAAATGGCCTGGCATGAATCGGGGCTTGAAACCGCCGGAACTCGAAATGGTTTGAGCGCGGCGACTGCCCGACTGCTGATCGAAAATGCGGTACTGCAAGCAAAAACCGAAGCACAAACGGCCGTAGGCCGTTTGTCAAAAGACGCCAGCTCCGGAATGTGAATATTTCACAGACGCGCGAGTTGTTTGCGCCTCTAATCTCACTAGGATATCGAGGGTCAGGGATGGCCCACGGATGCGAGCATCGGCACCGGGAAGCTTCTGCGAGGAAAGCACCGTAAGCATAGGCCGATCCACTAATCAGGCGGAGTAGGCTGTGCCTCATTGCGATATCTTTATCTGCTACGACCACGTCTCCGCAGCCACTCCGGCATTGGCCCTTTATCGGTACCTGCGCCGCTATTTTCATCCGGAACGAATCGTCGTCGAACACTGGGACGCTCGCCCGGAAAGCTCTCGTATCGAGCAGCTAAAGGATTATATCCGTCAATCCCGGGTGATTCTGTTCTTGATCACTGGTGACGGGAGCAACAAAGCCAAAGCCGCCTCTTCCTCAGACACCGACATTCCCTATTCCGACCTCCTTCTGCACGAGCTATCGCTGAACAGCGGCAAAACGCTTATTCCCATCCTGTATGGCGGCACACCTACATCACGTGAATTCGCCATATATAATCCGTTCCATTGGACGGGAACGGAAAACGAATCGCAGCTCATCGAGCTGGCACGCCTGATCACCACGGCGACGGGAATAGCGGCATCGCAACAGAATAGCGATGCTTCGCCCCCACCTTCCCCGGGTGAACACGATTCGGCTGCGCGCACAACCGAGCCGATCGCGAAGGCCGTCCGTGCCAGCATCCCGCCACTCTTATTCGGTACATTCCAGGGAAACCGTATCGGCGAACCCAGTGTACAAACGTTCCTAAACAGGGCTCCGAAGTCCGACGATCTCAAGAACGTAATGACACTACAGCGAGAGGCCGAATCGCTCTGGCTCGCAGGCGACTTTATCAAAGCTCGAATATTGCAGGAAATGGCGCTCGACGCATGCTGCCGGACGCTAGGAAAAGAACATCCGGACACCTTAACCGCCCTGTGCAACCTGGCGGAGATGTTCTGGGCGCTAGGCAATCTCGACGAGGCGAAAGTGCTGCATCAGCAGGTATTGGACGTCCGCCGGTACGTATTGGGCGATCGGCACCCCGACACGACGGCCGCGGCCTGGAATCTCTTTCTGACCTTGACCCAGAGTTCCGATCACGCGGCAGCCGGACATGTCATTCAACAATATTTGAGCTGGCTCCAGGATAGCGCCCCGGAACTGCTATCTCCGGAACAACAGCGCATTCGCGACATGATCCGCCAGTTTTTCGCCTGAGATGACCACCTTACGCGCACGAACCTCGCACGGTCTTCCCATAACCCGATCCGCCCGTCGCGAAATCGGTCAGTCTCCGGACACGATCAGCGTGTATCGATAAAAAATAGGTGCGACATAGCTCTCGTACCGCCAGTCGACAGTCCTGATATTGGTTATGCCGCCAGCGGCCGCCGCCGCTTGAACACTGCAATCCCCCCAACCCGCGATGAACAGCACCGCCTTACAGCTCGCCGTGCCCTGCTTCAGACCCGGTCCCCTGGCGCCTTCCGAGCCGGCGGCGACTTGAACGGGGAGAATCATATCGGTGGAGATGGCGCCTGCCGGCAACCAGGTCATGTTGGGGCCGGATACGCATCCGGCCAAAAAAAGCATGGCGATAGACGAGAACCCGATTCTTACAACATTCCGTGTTGACTTCATAATTCCCTCCGTCATTAGAGTTTGAGGCGTCTCAGGAAGCTTACCTTATCAATCGAGGCAACAACTCCCAATGCCGTGAGGCCTCAATCACTGCCGAAGCCTTGGCAGCTTCGACGTCGATTACAACAGGGCCTGCGCACCGGAGTGATCGGATTGAGGTCTCAATGCAATTTTCGATCTTGCGCAAGGGAGAATGTTCCGCGCTTAGGCTTGGTTCATGGGAAACCGGTGCCTTCGAGCCCATGCTCCCGCCCTGCGGCATACGTAGATTTACCAATTTCCGGTCGCTTCGGCGTTGCGTTGAATGACCCACTTTGCGGCACGACCCGACGCTCTCCGGCTCCGTCGCGGATCCGCGAGATCGAGACAATCCGCGGTTTCCGCGGCAGAACTCCATGGTCGGACGTTTTCAGATGTTTAAGAAACGATCCACCGGCAAAGCCGGTGGCTTTCGACGGCTGGCCCCTCAAAGGGGCCTGACCGCCATCGGGCAAAAGCCATGTCGTCACCCCGGCAGGGAAGGGGCCGACTAAAGGCCCGTTTGCGATTGGAGTGCCGGGGTCCAGTGACCACGGATGGTTTCGACCGTTCACAATCCCTGTGAACTGGATTCATGCCGGGCGATCCTGCCCGGCACCCTTCGGGCGCGATGCGTGCAAACCGGCCTCGCCACGCTACGCCGTCCCGCTTCGCTCGCGAGTCCTGGGCAGTCCTTCCCTGGCCTACCCGCTCGCCGCATTGCGCCTCGCCCTGCCGATTTGTCCGGCACAAATTTGCCAGGAGCAAATTTGGACGTGCGCAGCACGGTCCGTAGGACGAACCCCAGGGATGGGGTGAGCAATCCCTGCCGGGGTGACGGCTTAACTTAATGGCATTGCGGCAGAGCCGGGGGTTTTCCCGTGATAAATAACGATGCGGCTGGTCATCGCTGCTCTCCCGGAGTGGGCCCATGAATGGAATAATTTCGCACGACCACTCGTTCGGCTTGCTCCTGCTCGCCGCCATTGTCTGCCTTTCCGCCTGTTTGCTGCCCACGCGGCGACCCGCAGTCCCGCAAGCCTGGTCAGAAAAAGCCCAAGTCGTCTGTTTGCCCGGAATCCGTTACGTGGTTCGCACCGAGATGCCGGAATTTGCCCAAGATGCGATGGAAACCTTCTACCGGGAGCGCGCCTACCTTACCCCACAGAACCAGGCGGACACGCTTCCCCCGGCCAACTTCCTGGCCCTTTCGGGAGGGGGCGATAATGGGGCCTTCGGCGCCGGGCTCTTGTGCGGCTGGACCGCGGGGGGTACCCGGCCGGTATTCAAAGGCGTCACCGGCATCAGCACCGGCGCCTTGATCGCGCCGTTCGCATTTCTGGGGCCCAAATACGACGCGCCCCTAGAAGAGGTCTACACGCGCAGCGCGCCCAAGGATATTCTGGAGGCACGCTATTTTCTGGCGGCGATCTTCGAAGACGCCCTGGCCGACAACGCGCCGCTGGGACGGCTTCTGAAGAAATATGTGACGGAAGACATGCTGAAGGAGATCGCCCGGGAGCATGAGAAGGGCCGCCTTTTGTTGATGGCCACAACCAACCTGGACACTCGCCAGGCGGTGATCTGGAACATGGGCAAACTCGCCGCCAGCGGCCATGCGGACGCGCCGGAGTTATTCCACAAGATCATGCTGGCCTCGGCCGCCATTCCGGGCGCATTTCCGCCGGTCATGATCGACGTGGAAGCGAATGGCCAGCGCTATCAGGAAATGCACGTGGACGGCGGCGCAACGGCCCAGGTGTTTCTCTATCCGCCCGCTATCAGGGTGGCCGAGATCAGCAGGCAGCGGGGCATCATCCGCGAGCGCCGGCTCTATGTCGTCCGCAATGCCCGCCTCGACCCCGACTGGGCGGCGGTGGAGCGCCGCACGCTGAGCATCGCCCGCCGCGCCATCGACTCTCTGATCCAGACCCAGGGCGTAGGGGATTTGTACAAGATCTACGCCGAGACCCAGCGGGACGGCATCGACTTCAATCTCGCCTACATCCCCAAGAGTTTTTACGCCCCGCACAAGGAAGACTTCGATACCGACTATATGCGGAAGCTGTTCCAGACCGGATACGACCTCGCCGCCAAGGGCTATCCCTGGGAAAAGCTGCCGCCGGGATTGTGAGGGCGAGGACCACATGCGATTTCATGATCAACCAAATGGTGTCCTCGGCGGACGAGCCGGACGTCGGCGAGGCCACGCCCGCGACGGTTGAAAATGATCTATCCGTCCGTTCCCAACGGGGATGAACTAGCCCTCAAGAGACAGGAGATCACCCGTGAAAATCCTTGAAACGATCAAACACGAATTTTTTTCGATTCTTCCACCCACGCTGTTCTTTTTCGTGACCTTCTGTCTGCTCATCCTGACCAAGCAGTTGGTTTTGCGCGAGTACCATATTCCAAGCACCGGCTTTGCCAATGCGGCGATCGGAGCACTGATCGTCGGCAAGGTCGTCCTGGTTGCGGATCATTTTCGGTTCGTCAACCGTTTTCCTGACAAGCCGTTGATCTACAATGTAACGTGGAAAGTAAGTATCTATTTTCTCGCCACGTTGCTGGTTCGGTACCTGGAGCACTTGGCGCCTTTCCTGTCGAAGTTCGGACAGATCGCAGAGGCCAATCGTCATCTCGTGGAAGAGATCGTCTGGCCGCATTTCTGGCTGGTCCAAATGTGGTTACTGGTATTGTTGTTCGTGTACTGCGCACTCAGGGAATTGGTCCGGGCGATCGGCGAACGCGAGTTCACGGCTTTGTTTTTCGGCGCGCCAGCCAAGGCGAACGCATAGCACTTCCTTCCGTCGCTCGAAATAATCGAGCGAAACCGGCGAGCCGAGGCCGGCATCGAAGGTCTTGCTGTCAATGAACGCGGCAGCCTATCGATTCCTGCAAATCCGCCACCGAGCGAACCAGAGTCTCGCGTCCGCACGTCCTCTGCGCTGGCGGTGCTTTATCGAAGCGCCATTAAGCCATCGAACCGATGGTCTTGCGGAAGCGTGCCAGGGCGAGGACGAAAAACACGCCGCCGATCGCGATCAGCGCGAGGAACTGTGGCCAGACGATGCCAAAACCCGCTCCGCGGTAAAGAATGGCCTGGGCGAGCGAGACGAAATGGGTAGTCGGCGCCGCCAGCATGATGCTCTGCACCAACTCGGGCATGCTCTCGCGCGGAGTGGTGCTGCCGGACAGCATCTGCAAAGGCAGCAGAACAATGATCATCAACAGGCCCATCTGCGGCATCGAGCGAGCCACCGTGCCCAGAAAAATACCCATGGAGGTGGTGGCGAACAAATGCAGTGTCGTTCCCAGGACGAACAGCGCGATCGAGCCTTCGATCGGCACTTCGAGCGCGCCCTGCACGACGAAAACGACCGATGCCGTCGCCACGACGACCACCACCAATCCCATCGACCACACCTTGCTCATCATGATCTCGAACGGCGTCAGCGGCATCACCAAGAGGTGTTCGACGGTGCCATGCTCGCGTTCGCGGATCAGGGCGGCACCGGTGAGAATGATGGACAGCATGGTGACGCTGTTGATGACCTGCATCACCGAGCCGAACCAGGCCGCGGTCAGGTTCGGATTGAAGCGCATACGCACTTCGAGCTCGACCGGCAGGGCGGCGAGCGCGCTATGGCCTTGGACGAAGGCCGCCACCTCGCCGTTGACGATGTTTTGGATGTAGCTATTGCCGATGAAGGCCTGCGACATGCGGGTGGCGTCGACGTTGAGCTGAACCGCCGGCTGGCGCCCGGCCAGCACGTCGCGCTGAAAATCGGGCGGGATGTCGAGGACGAAAGTGTAGAGGCCTTCATCCATGGCCGGATCGACGGCACTGAGATCGATGATCGCCGGGGGCAGGAAGTGAGGCGGATAAAAAGCATTGATGATGCGCGTCGACAATTGTGAGCGGTCTTCGTCGACGATGGCGACAGGCGCATTGTGCAGCGACTCGGGAAGCCCGGTCGCGGCTATGTACACTTGAAAGGAGAAGGAGTACGCGATCAGCACCAGCATCAGGGTGTCGCGCCCTAGGCCGCGCAGTTCCTTGATCCCGAGATGGAAGATGTTGAGCAAGGCGTGCATGGCTACTGCTCCTGTTTCTTCAGCAACGCGATGCTCAAAGCCAGGATCACCGGAATGGCAAGGACAAGCGGCACCAGCCGGGAACTGAGGTCGGCGAAACCCAATGCCTTCGAAAAAGTGCCCCGGCTGATGGTCAGGAAATGGGTGGTCGGGTAAATCTCGCCGATCACGCGCGCCCCGCCTTCCAGCGAGGACACGGGGTCGAGCATGCCGGAAAATTGCGAGGCCGGAAGCATGGTCGCGATCATGGTGGCGAAAATAGCGGCGATCTGGGTGCGGGTGAAGGCCGAGATCAGGAGGCCAAGGCCGGTGGCGGCCGTCACGTAGAGCAGCGCGGCCACGGTCAGCAGCAGGAAGTCGCCCTTGTGCGGAACGCCGAAGGCGAACACGGCCAGCACCGACAGTAGAAAAAAATTGAGCATCGCCAAAGCGATATAAGGCAGTTGCTTGCCGATCAGGAACTCGGTCTTGCTTACCGGGGTGACGTACAAGTTGAGGATGGAACCGAGTTCCTTCTCGCGCACCACGCTGAGCGCACTGAGCATGGCCGGGATCAGCATCAGCAGCAGCGGAATCACCGCCGGCACCATGGCCGGCAGACTCTTGACGTCCGGGTTGTAGCGATAGCGCGTCTCGATCGAGATCAACCCGGCGGGAAGGCGTCCCGTGTCACGCCGGCGCGCCTGCTCCATTAGCCAGCCCTGGTGCATGGCCTGTACGTAGCCGCGCACGTTCTCGGCGCGCGTGGGCATGGCGCCGTCGATCCAGGCGCCGATCTCGACATGGTTGCCACGCGCCGCGTCGCGCGCGAAATCGGGCGGAATCTCCAGCGCCAGGCTCAGTTCGCCGCTGCGCATGCGGCGGTCGATTTCGTCGTAATCGGCGATCGGTGGCTGTTCGATAAAATAACGCGAGCCTGCGAGGTCGAGCGTGTAATTGTGGCTGAGCGTGGTCTGATCGCGATCGAGCACGGCAAAGCGCAGATCCTCGACGTCCATGCTGATGCCGTAGCCCATGATGAACATGAGAAGCACCGTACCGAATAGCGATATGACCCCCCGGAGCGGATCGCGGCGCAATTCCAGCGCTTCGCGCCAGCTGTAGCTGAACAACCGCAACAGGCTGAAGCGGGCGGCGGGCGCGTGCGCCACGGCAGCGGTCCGGGCCGCCGGAGGCGACATCTCCGCCGCCGGCACCTCGTCCTGGCCGCTCGCGCCTTTCAAATAGGCGATGAAGGCGTCCTCCAGCGTGGCCGTGCCGCTGCGCTCGACGAGTGCGGCGGGGGTGTCGCTGGCGAGCACCTTGCCGGCGTGCATCAGAGAGATGCGATCGCAGCGCTCGGCCTCATTCATGAAGTGGGTGGAAATGAAGATGGTGACCCGGTCGCGGCGCGCGAGATCAATCATCAGCTGCCAGAACATATCGCGCGCCACCGGGTCGACGCCGGAGGTCGGTTCGTCGAGAATCAGGAGATCCGGCCGGTGGATGACCGCCACCGCCAGCGACAAGCGCTGGCGCAGACCCAAAGGCAGGGCGTCGGGCAGTGTGTCCATAACCGCGGCCAAAAGGAAACGCTTCGCCACTTCGTCGACCCGGGCCGGAATATCGGCGGGAGTCAGGTGAAACAGCTTGGCGTGCAATTCCAGGTTTTGCCGCACGGTCAGCTCGGAATACAGTGAAAACGCCTGCGACATGTAGCCGACGCGCTTCCGGGTTTCGAGATTTCGCGCATCGACCACCCGGCCGAACAGGCGCGCCTCGCCTTCGCTGGGCGGCAAGAGTCCGGTGAGCATTTTCATCGTGGTCGTCTTGCCGCTGCCGTTGGAGCCGAGAAAGCCGAAAATCTCGCCGCGTTCGATGCGTAGATTGACATGATCGACGGCGACGAAATCGCCGAAACGCATGGTGAGATCACGCGCTTCGATGGCGATTTCCGGTGTGCCGCCGACCTCGCGGGGCGGAATGACGACTTCCGTGTAGCCTGTGCGCTTTTCCTCCGGCAGCAGCCGAATGAACGCCACTTCCAGCTTATCGGCGCCGGTGCGTTCGCGCAGTTCGGACGCGGTGCCGGTCGCGAGAATTTTTCCGGCGTCCATCGCCACCAGCCAATCGAAGCGCTCCGCTTCCTCCATGTAGGCGGTCGAGACCAACACGCTCATGCCGGCATGGCGCCGACGCAGACGGGCGATCAATTCCCAAAACTGGGCGCGCGACAATGGATCGACGCCGGTGGTCGGCTCGTCAAGCACCAGGAGGTCCGGGTCGTGGATCAGCGCACAGCAAAGCCCCAGCTTTTGCTTCATGCCGCCCGACAGCTTGCCCGCGGGGCGGTCCCGGAAGGGTGCGAGACCGGTGCTTTCGAGCAGTTCCTCTATTCGCCCGCTGCGCTCGGCTTCCCCTTGGCCGAACAGCCGGCCGAAGAAATCGACGTTCTCGAACACCGATAAGGTGTGATAGAGATTCTTGCCCAGCCCCTGCGGCATGTAAGCGATGCGCGGGTACAGCTCGCGGCGGTGGACGGCATCCGCGATATCGCCGCCCAG
Source organism: Methylocaldum sp. 14B (assembly GCF_002005105.1). Lineage (GTDB taxonomy): Bacteria > Pseudomonadota > Gammaproteobacteria > Methylococcales > Methylococcaceae > Methylocaldum. The sequence continues at coordinate 41,873 of NZ_MSCV01000026.1, forward strand.
CACCTCGATCCGCCCCAGCTGCATTTTCCGGGCGCCGGTAAGCAGCGACATCAGGCTCGACTTGCCCACGCCATCGGGCCCGATCAAACCCACCATACAGTTGCCAGGAATATCCAGACTCAGATTGTCGAGAGCCGGATTTCCCCCGTAGCGGAGACTGACGCCCCGAATGCGGACGACCGGCGCGGCGGGCGTAGCGGTATTCATCTCGACAGTTTTATCTGGAGCTCGGGAGGCCATGCGGCATCCGGGTCGAGCTTGACGTAGGCCATGCCCGGCAAGCCGGTCTTGACCTGCTCGAGATGCCGCTTCAGGAGTTCGCGATCGATATGGGCGCGCACGCGGAACATCAACTTGAGGCGTTCGGTTTCGGTCTCCACGGTTTTCGGGGTGAACTGGGCGACGCTGGAGACGAAGCTGGCCTTGGCCGGGATCACGTAGTTCGGCGCGGCGTCGAGAACCAGATGGACGTCGCTGCCGAGCGCGACCCTACCCGCCGCCTCTGTAGGTAAAAAGAAGGTCATGTAGACGTCGGAAAGATCCACCATGTTGAGCACGCGCCCGCCGGCGCTTAGGACTTCGCCGGGTTCGGCGACGCGGTACTGCACGCGGCCGTCGCGCGGCGCCTTCAGTTCAGCATCGTCGATATCGGCCTGCAGGCGAGCGACTGTCGCCTTGGCTGCCGCGATTACCGACTGCGCTTCCACCACCTGCGACTTCGCCGCGTCGATGCCGGCCCGCGCCGCCGCAACTTGGGCCTGGGCCGCGTTGACCGTGGCCCGCGCGGCCAGCAACCGGGCACGGTCATCGTCGAGTTGCTGTAGCGGAACGGCGCCTTCGTCGACGAGCGCCAGCGAACGGCGCAGGCGCTTCTCGGCGGCATCGAGTTCGGCGCGGCGCTGGGCGACGACCGCCTCCGCGGCGGCCTGTTCGTTCTCACGCTGAGCGACCATGGATTGCGCCGTAAGGTAAGCGTTCTCGGCCTGGCGAACCTGGGCCCGCGCTTCGGCTTGCTGGGCACGCAGCACGTCCGTGTCCATACGCGCGAGCACCTCGCCGGCCTCCACGAAATCGCCTTCCCGTGCCAGGATTTCGACGACGCGGCCCGGAATCTTGGTGGCGATATCGATCTCGGTCGCTTCGATGCGGCCGTTGCCGGCGGCGATACCCTCGGGCAACCCCTCCGGGCGCAAGACCCACCATAGCGCGGCAACTGCGACGCCGGCGCCGACGAGGATCAGCGCCCAGTTCGTCCTTTTGCTCATGATTTTCCCTGAATGGTTTCCGGCTGTAGCGGCCTAGGGTTTGCGCCGCCACCCAAGGCTTTATACACCGCGATCAGATTCGTGGAAGCCCCCGCTTCGGACCGGGCCAGCTCGATTTCGGCGACATAAAGAGCGCGCTGAGCATCCAGGACGTCCAAAAACGAGATGACGCCGACGTTATAGCGTAACTGGGACAACCGAACCGATTCGCGCAGGTCCGCCACCGAACGTGCCAAGGTCTGCCGCCGCGCCTCCTCCTTGAGGTACCGGGTCAGCGCGGTTTCCGTTTCCCGAAGCGCTTCGAGCACCGCCTTTTCAAAGGCGAAATAGGCTTCTTGTTGCTGCGCTTCGGCCAAATCGATACCGGCACGGATGCGTCCGAAGTTGAGCAGCGGCTGCAAAAGATTGGCGCCTGTACTGTAGGAGAAAGCCGCCGATTTAAACAGGTTTTCGATGTCGGTATTACGCAGCCCTAAAAAAGCCGATAGCGAGATTTTCGGAAACAGCTCCGCGATCGCGGCGCCTTGCATGGCAGTGGCGGAGGCCAGTTGGCGTTCGGCGATGCGGAGATCGGGGCGATGGCGGATCGTCTCCGCAGGGGAAGCCAGGATCGCCCGCCCCGGCGCCACGGGGACGGCCCCACCCTCGTTCAACTCGGCCGCCAGGGAACCAGGCTGCTGCCCCACCAGCAGTTCCAGTTGCCGAAGAACGGCAGTCAACTCTCCCTCCAGGGCGGGAATCTGCGCCTCGGTGGTCTCGGTCTGAGCCCGTGCCCGCACCACGTCATGCCGTGTCCCCACGCCTTCGTCGAACAGCCGCTTCGTCAGCTTCAGCGTATGCCGCTGCGCATCGAGATTGGCGCGGGTGATGCCCAGCTGGTTTTGCAGGCTGCGGTATTCGATATAGCTGCGCGCCAGGTCGGCCGTCAGCGTCACCAGAGCTTGGGCGTGTTGCTCCTGCGCCGCCTCCAGGTCGGCGGATGCCGCTTCCAGCCGCCGCCGCTGACGGCCGAATAGATCGATTTCCCACAGAGCGTCGAACCCCAGCTCGAACAAGTTGTAACGGATACCGGGCGCAAGGCCGGGGAAGGGATTGTCGGCGCGCTGGGCGCCCGCCGCGGCATCGACGGTCGGGAACAATTCCGCGCGGGTGCCGCGTCGTTCGGCCCTGGCCTGGTCGATGCGGGCCAGCGCCATCTTGAGGTCCAGGTTGCCCCCCAAGGCCTGTTCCATCAAACGGCTCAGCCGCGCATCGTCGAAGCTCTTCCACCAGGTTTTCAAAGTCTCCGGGTCGATCGGCTTCAGATCGGCGGTCGCCTCCTTTCCGGCCTGCCAGCGATCCGGGACGGCCGGCACGGGTTTCCGGTAATCGGGTCCGACGGTACATCCGGCCAAGCCGATCAGCACGCATAGCCAGCCCAGCTTAGGCGTCATAACCATGTCCCTTGAGGAACAGCGAAACGGCGGCCTCGATAAGGTGTTCCTTTTCGGCCTCGCTCAAGCCCGGCTGCAAACCCAAAAGGCAGCGTAAATGTTCATCGCCTTGCAGCATTCCTAATAGCGATCGGCTCGATCTGTTCACATCGAGGATTTGCAAAGCGGCGCGCCCGCGCAGTTCGCCGAGATAAACCGAGAGCCGTTGCAATATCGGCTCCGGGCCGGAGCGGTATACCAACTCGCCTAGTTCCGGAAAATGCTGCTGCTCGGCGATGATCAGGCGATAGAGATTTAAGGCCTCGTTGGAATAGATGAGATCGACAAAAGCGCCGGCGATGGCTTTCAGGCCGGCTGCCGGACCGAGCGACTCGGTCTGAGCACGGGAAAGGGTGCTCAGCAAGGCTTCGCATTGTTCGCCGATCACGGCGGCGAACAATTCCTGTTTGCTGTGGAAATGACTGTAGAGCGTCGGCTTCGATACCGGCGCGGCCTCGGCGATGGCTTCCATGCTGGCACCGCTGTAGCCGCTTGCGAGAAACGTGCGCTTGGCTGCATCTAGTATGGCCTGTCGTTTTGGATTGGGGATTGTAGTCATGATCCTGCTCGGACGAATTGCTTTGAAGTGGAACCGGCGACTAGACTAAACTACACCGTGTAGTACAGCAATCGAAGCCCATGCGCCTCCCCTTTTCTTTAAGAACCACCCTCGTCCTCCTGACACTCATCGTTTCGACTGCGGCCGGCATCGTGTATTGGCTCGAGGCGATCCATCCGTTCGAGACTACCGACAACACCTATCTCAAGGCGCACATCAGCCTGATCAGTCCCAAAGAGACGGGCTACGTCAAGGAAGTCTTGTTCCAGGACAACCAGAAGGTGATGCCGGGCGATCTTCTCGTCGTGATCGACGACCACGACTTCCGCGCCAGGGTTGCCCAGGCGGAAGCCCAAGTCATGGTGGAAACGGCTCGCATCCAGACCCTGGAAACCGACATGCGCGCACAGAGCGCCAAGATCCGTCAGGAAGAAGCCAACATCGCCGCCGCTGAAGCCGACCTGGAACGGACCGGAAAGGACTTGAAGCGATTCGGCCATTTGGCGGCGGACGGCGCGGTGTCGGCCCAAACCCGCGATGTTGCCGAAGCCGCCTATAAGCAGGCCGCCGCGCAACGGGAGAAATACCGTTCGTCACGGCTGGAAGCGGAAAGCCAGTTGGCCTCCCTGGACGCCCAGATCGGCGAAACCCGGGCCAGATTGCAGGCGGCTCAAGCCGCGCTGGACCTGGCCCGTATCGATCTTGCCAACACCCATATTACGGCCCCTTTCGCCGGAATCATCGGCAATCGCAGCGTGCAGGTCGGCCAACTCGTGAAGCCCGGCACCGTACTCGGCTATCTGGTTCCGGTCGACGGGCTCTTCGTGGAAGCCAACTTCAAGGAAACCCAAATCGGACACATGCAACCGGGGCAACCGGTGGACATCCAAGTCGATGCCTACCCCGACATTCGGTTCGAAGGGACGGTGGATAGTTTCGCGCCGGCTTCCGGGTCGGAATTCAGCCTGCTGCCGTCGGAAAACGCCACCGGCAACTTCACCAAGATCGTTAGGCGCATACCGGTAAAAATTCTGTTCCGGCCCGGCACCGACCTGAGCCGGCTGAGGCCGGGCCTTTCCACCGTGGTCAAGGTCAAAGTGCGCTAGCGCTTGCCCCGTCAGGCACGGCCGGAATTTACCGCACCGGCGTCCTGAGTTCGAGCGCAGGGCTCCAGCGCGGATTGCGTCCCGCGGCCGAGTATGCGCCGCGGAACCGGCCATTCCAGCGGCATTCCGGGAAGCCTGGGCCTCGGGTTCTGATGCTTGATCTGCAGGTTGTAGCCGATCGTGTTCATGATGAGATTGTTTTCGATCAGGCCGCCCCAAAAAGGATGATTCCCATCCGAATTTCCGAAGTACATGCCGGTCCCGGCACCGATCACGATATTGCGGCGAACCTGCCAGTCCCAAGCCTGGCATTTCGATGAGATCGCGACCACCTGCTGATGTCGCCCGAGATTGTGGATGAGCAAATCTTCCAGGACGATGTGATGGGCGAAATTTCCCGAAGCCTGAACGCCGTTGACCATCACTCCCCTTCCGTCGATTTCCAGATTGCGAAGCGTGATATAGCTGGAGTCGTGTAGCACGACGGTGTCTTGGCCGGGCCTCGCCAGAAATATCGGGCGCCCTCCGATCCCTGCCAACGTGATCGGCTTTCCGGGTCTCCCATTGCGCCCGTCGATGAAAATTCCCTGCCGATAAACGCCGGGGCTGAAAAGCAAAGTATCTCCGGGTTTTAGGCGGGAAATCTGCCGCTTATAGTTATCCGGGTCGGCGCGCATCTCCTCCGCGGAAAGAGCGGCGCTAAAAAACACCCAGATTGCAATGGCAAAAAGTCGGGAAGCGGATCGACACATGGACTGCTCGGTTTAATACGGACTTTAGGTTCTGCTTTGAATGCGCTCTAACCAATGGAGAGCGGACGGCCTACCAGGCCGTACTCATTTTCACTATCTCGCGCCCTGAAGCCAAAAAACACGAGTGCTGCCGCCGGCGAAATCGTGTATTTCTTCTTGCGGCGGTCTGCCGATTTGCGTGGTTCGCTGCGACCTTATCGCTTTGGCACGATCTTCCACAGTTCGCCGTTGCTCTCGTCGGTAACGACATACAATTCCCCGGCCGGACCCTGCCGTACGTCGCGCACGCGCTGGCGCCGGTCGGCCAGGAGATGCTCTTCGCCTTTCACCCGGTCGTTCACGAGGACGACGCGCACCAGCCGCTCGTCCTTGAGGTTGCCGGTAAAAAGACTGCCGCGCCACGCCGGAAAGGCATCGCCCGTGTAGAACTGCGCACCGGACGGCGCGATCACCGGGTCCCAGTAATAGACGGGTTGCTCGAATCCGGGACGGGCCGTCACCGCGCCCGGAATCGGCTCGCCCGAGTATTCCTCGCCGTAGGCTACCAGCGGCCAGCCGTAGTTCTTGCCCTTGACGATCAGGTTCAGCTCGTCGCCGCCCTTAGCGCCGTGCTCGACCACCCAGAACCGTCCTTCCGGATCGAAGGCCGTGGCCTGGATGTTGCGATGGCCTAGCGTCCAGATCTCGGGCAGCGCGTTGGGCTGGCCGACGAAGGGATTGTCCTTCGGCGCCGAGCCGTCCGGGTTGATCCGTAGGACCTTGCCCAGATGGCTGTCGAGCTGCTGCGCGTACTTGCGCGTCTCCGCGTCCCAGCGTTCGCCGGTCGTCACGTACAGCATGCCGTCCGGACCGAAGGCGAGCCGCGAACCGTAGTGCTTGTCGCCGTCGTAGGTCGGCAGCGCCCGAAAGATCACCCGAACCTGGTCCAGGCTCCGCCGGTCGGGGGACAGCACGCCGCGGGCAACGGTGGTGCCGTTGCCGCCGCGCCGCGGTTCGGAGTAACTCCAGTAGATCGTCCGGTCGGCCGCGAAGTTCGGGCTCAGCGCGACGTCGAGCAATCCCCCCTGGCCGCGCGCGTCGACCGCCGGCACGCCGGCAATCGGCTGCCCCAGTTCGCCCTTGGCCGAGACGACCCGCATGCGGCCGGGCTTTTCCGTGACCAGCAAGTCGCCGCCGGGAAGCGGTTCCACGGCCCACGGTTTCTCCAGTCCTTTCGTGAGCACGACGACGTCGAAAGCGACATTCGATTCGATCGCGCAAGCTCGGGTCTGGCCGGGAAACGCCGGGCGCTGGTCCGGCACGTTGGGCGGGCGTGTCTCGATCGGCGGACAGGCGCCCGCCCCGCCGGACGTCTGCGCTCCGCCGCTGCCCGCCGCGGCAGCCAAAGCGATCATCGAGATGAATGCGGTGCGGAAAGTCTGCATGGATCGGCCCTCCTTTGCCGGATGATTTCATTCTTGAGACCGGCGAGACAATAAGAAGTGCGCCGTTCCACCGGTGCGTTCGCCGGTCGCTATGCGCCCCTAACCACCGGCCAGAGCCAGGCCGACCAGAACCGCGCATTCGGTGAGTTCTATCGTCGCTCCGGCGGTGTCCCCGGTAGTTCCGCCGACGCGCCGGATCATCGACAGCCGCAGCCAGCAAAACAAGGCGCCGGTTGCAAGCAAAGGCCAGGTACCGCGTACGCCGACAGCCAGTAGGATGCCGGCGAGGGTCGCGGACAACACCAGTGTGCCGCCCCGGCGCGGCAGATGCCGCGCCAGCTCGGAGCCGAGACCGCCGGGGCGTACATACGGCGTGCTGAGAAACAGCAGCAGCGGTGCGGCGCGACCCAGCACCGGCGCCAGCGCGAGGGCTGTCCAGTCGTGCCGGGCCATGACGGATTCCAGCGCGGCAGCCTTAAGGAGGAGAACCAGCACCACCACGACCACGGCGACCGGGCCGCTGCGCGGGTCTTTCATGATCGCGAGGGTGCGCTCCCGGTCGCCGAAGCCTCCAGCCCAGGCGTCGGCGCTATCCGCGAGTCCATCCAGATGCAGGGCTCCGGTCAAGGCCACCCACACCGTCAGCATGATCGCCGCGGGCAGCCAGCCGCCGACCTCGCTCAAGAACTGGGCCAATACCGCGAGCGTCAATCCCAGACCCAAGCCGACCAGGGGATAAAACAGCAGCGAACGACCCAGCGCCGAACCATCCGGCGGCGCATCCAGACGCACCGGCAGCCGGGTCAGGAACTGAAGAGCGATCAAAAGGGGTCTGAGTTCGCTCATGGACGCACCTCCTCGCAACGCTGCCCGCTCCCGCAGAGGCTATGCAGCGAGGCGTGCGGCACGTCGATTTCGAGCAAACGGGCGAGCGGCCATTGCCGCGCATGACAGAGCATCACGCGGATCACACCGCCATGGGTGACGAGCAGCAGACGGCGACCCAGGTTGTGCGCCGTCAGCCGGTCCCAAAGAGCATCGAGCGTCCGCTCCCGGAATGCCTCCACCGACTCCGCACCAGGCGGCGGGTGCCGGAGGGGATCGCCGAGAAAACGGGTCAGCGCGAGCGGTGCCGTGGCCATCAGCTCGGCATAGCTGCGCCCTTCCCAGTCGCCGAAATGGATCTCCCTGAGCCGTTCGTCGATTTCCAGAGGAATGCTCAATCTTTGGGCCAGGCTTGCGGCGAATGCGGCACAGCGCGACAAAGGCGAGGTGACGATCTCATCCCAGGGTCCCGCGTTGGCCACGGCGCATTCCATCTGCCGGATACCCTCGTCGGTGAGCGGATCGTCCAGGCTGCCGCGAAACCGCGTGCCACCCACGGTTTCGCCGTGGCGCAGAAGGTCGATATGAACGACACCATCACTCACGGCGATTTGCCCGCAATCCCCGCCTCTTCGAAAGTCACCATACCCGAGTGCAGGGCGCAGGCCAGGCGCAGCAAGGGCAGCGCTGCGGCGGCTCCGCTGCCTTCGCCGAGGCGCATTCCCAAATCCAGCAAGGGCTTCCCGTCCAGGGCCGTCAGAATCCGTTTATGCCCCGGTTCCGCCGAAGCGTGGGCGTACAGAAACCAGCCGGCGGCTCCCGGACACAACCGTTCCGCGGCCAGGGCCGCCGCCGTGCAGATGAACCCGTCCACCAGCACCGGCAGACCTTGCTGCGCGCAGGCGACGAAGGCCCCGGCGAGAGCGGCGATTTCGAAACCGCCGAGCCGGCGCAAAGCCTCCAGCGGATCGCCCAGATACGGACCATGCAGAGCGAGCGCCCGGCGAATCACCTCGGCTTTGTGCCGCACGCCTTCCGTGCCCAGCCCCGCACCGGGACCCGCCAGCGCTTCGGCCGTCTCGCCGAGCAGGGCCGAGGCCAGCGCGGCGGCGGCGGTGGTGTTGCCTATGCCCATCTCGCCGCCGATGAAGATTTGAACCCCGCCCGAGCGGGCGCGCTCGGCGGCATCACGGCCCGCGCGGAGAGCCTGCGCCAACTGGCGTTCGGTCATGGCCGGGCCGCGCACGAAATTCGCGGTGCCCGGCCCGAGACGGAGGTCCAGCACGCCGGTTACGGGACCCGCATTCTCGACCGTGCCCATGTCGATCAACTCCAGATCCGCGCCGAGCGTGCGGGCGAGCACGCTCACCGCCGCGCCGCCCTGTGCGAACTGGCGCACCATGGCCGCCGTGACCGACTGGGGAAAGGCCGATACGCCCTCCTCCGCCACGCCGTGATCCCCGGCGAACAGGACGATACGCGCCCGATCGGCGGAAGGCTTGGACGTTCCCTGCCAGGCGGCGAGCCGGATCGCCAGCGCTTCTAGCCGTCCCAGCGCGCCCGGCGGCTTGATGAGCATCGACTGACGTTCCGCGGCCATGCGCGCGGCTTCCTCGTCGGGTTGAGCCACCGGTCCTTTCAGCCATGCAATGTCCCCGGTCACAGTTTTTCCCCCTTCAACACCCATGGAAGACCCGCCACGGTCAGAATCACCCGGTCGCAGACACCCGCCAATGCCTGATGCAACAGGCCGGCCTCGTCGCAATAGCGGCGGCTCAGTTCCCCCGGCGGCAGCACGCCCATATTGGTTTCGTTGCCGATCAGAATGATGTGTCCCGGTAGACCGGGCAGTGCTTCGATCAAAGCGTCCCGCTCGCGTGCAAGCCTCGCCGCGTCGGTCTCGCACAAGAGCTGGGTCAGCCATAGGGTGAGACAATCGACGATCAGGCAGCGCCCTTCCGCCGCGCGGGCGCCCAAGGCTACGGCCAATTCCAGCGGCTCTTCGACCAGGTCCCAATCGGGCGGGCGCCGCCGCCGATGGTCTTCCACCCGTTGCCGCATGCCCTCGTCGCCGACTCGTGCCGTAGCGATATAGGTCACGGCCAGGCCGCTGTCCACCGCCCGCTTTTCCGCCAATCGGCTTTTCCCGGAGCGAACCCCGCCCAGAATCAATTCCTTCACGCGTATACTCCCTGCCGGTTCAGGTCCAACATCCGATCGATCGCATTCATGTCCAGGTGGGCGCCTACGGCATCCGCCAGACGGTCGATTTCCGCTTCCCGAATAGCGGCGTAATCCGGGGTTTCCGGCTCGGCCAGCCCGGCCCAGCGGAGAATGGCATCGGTCGCGGCGTTCGACTCGAACAATCCGTGCAGATAGGTCCCCATGATCTGCCCATCCGCCGAGCACGCGCCGTCGTTTCTGTCCGTCAGCCGGGCGAAAGGGCGTTCCAGCACCGGTCCTTTCGTCACGCCGGCATGAATTTCGTAACCCGTCACCGGCGCGTTCTCCAGCGTCAATTCGCCTCGTACGTTGCGGAGCTGCTTTTCCGGCTCCAGCACCGTGCACAGGTCCAGCCAGCCGAAACCGGCACAGGAACCTGTCTCGCCTTCCAGGCCCAAAGGATCGTGAATCTCTTGTCCGAGCATTTGAAAACCGCCGCAAATGCCGAGCAGTTTACCGCCATAGCGCAGATGGCGCCGAAGATAAGCCTCCCAGCCGGTTGTACGCAGGAACGATAGGTCGGCGCGCACGCTCTTGGAGCCGGGCAGGATCACGAGGTCCGCGGGAGGTGGCGCCTCGCTCGGATATACGAAGCGAAGGTCGACCTGCATATGCAGGCGCAGCGGATCGAAATCGGTGTGGTTGCTGATCCGCGGCGTGACCGGAACGACCACCCGCAGAGCTCCGGTGCTCGCGCCTCTCTGTCCGGATTCGATCGCATCTTCCGCCTCCAGATGCAGACCGTGGAGATAAGGCAGTACGCCCAAAACCGGCTTGCCGGTCTCCCGCTCCAGCCAGTCCAGCCCCGGTTGCAGCAGAGCGATGTCGCCGCGGAAGCGGTTGATGACGAAGCCGGCCACCCGTGCCCGTTCGCTTTCCGACAAGAGCGCAAGAGTGCCGACCAGATGGGCGAACACGCCACCCCGGTCGATGTCGGCGATCAGAATCACCGGGCAGTCCACGGCTTCCGCGAAACCCATGTTCGCGATGTCGCCTTCCCGCAGATTGATTTCTGCCGGCGAGCCCGCGCCTTCCGCGACGATGGCATCGAACCGGGCCGCGAGCCTTCCGTGGGACTCCAGCACCGCGCGGCGGGCGATGCGCTTATAGGCATGGTAGTCCTGAGCGTCCAGATTGCCGATCGCCCTGCCCTGCACGACGACCTGGGCGCCCGTATCGGTGTTGGGTTTCAGGAGCACCGGATTCATATCGGTGTGAGGTTTCAGTCCCGCCGCCCGAGCCTGTACCGCCTGGGCGCGGCCTATCTCGCCTCCGTCCTCGGTGACGGCGCTGTTCAGCGCCATATTCTGCGGCTTGAACGGCGCGACTCTCACGCCGCGCCTGGCCAACAAGCGGCACAGGGCGGCGACCAGCGTGCTCTTGCCGGCGTCGGACGTGGTGCCCTGAACCATCAGCGTTCGGGCCGTCATAGATCCACCTCCAGGCCGGCCAGCACCGCCGCGTACACTGCCCGCGCCAGCCTGCCGCCCCACACCGAACGCGGTCCGGCGAAGGATTCCGCCGGGCCGTCCGACCGACAGAGCACGCACACCGCGTCGGTGGCCGTGCCGGTCCCCGGCACGCGCGCCTGCCACAGCGCCTGCGCCTTGGCTTCGGCCGCCGTGGCGACGGCATTGACCAGGGCGGCCTCGCTCAAGCGAACCGGCAATTGCACAACCAGGTTGATGGTACCCGGCCGGTAATCGCCCGACGGCGTATCGGCCGCCGCCCATATCGGCTGAGCGATGCCCACGGTGGCGTCGGCGGCGACCTCGCCATCGCTCGCTCGCCGATAGCCGCGCACATCGCAGGCGGTGAGCAATCCGGCACCGGAGCCGGCAAGGCCGCAGGCGGCGGCGATCTCGGCCACGTGGGCGGCGGGATCGGTCCGGCGGTAATCGGATGGCACTTGCGCGTTCAGTATCCACCCCACAACCGATAAGCCGCCGCCGGACACCGCCGAGGAAATCGCCTGTCGGTGCGAGCCGAAGCGCCAAATCAGGCAGGGCAGCGGTCGGCCGCCGTAACGGTGTTGCCCCAGCGTCGGGTGCACGGCCAGGCAAGCAGGACACGCCTGGCGGCGTGTTTCCTCGCTCATTCGATTCATCTCGCGAGCAAGGCCATCGCCAGGCGCTCCGAGGCCGAGGCGCTCCCCGGCAGCCCCAAACGCAAGCCCGGAGGATTGGCGAACCGCCGGGTCAGAATGCCTTGCCGGGCCAACGCCTCCTGACGTCGAGCCGCTTTGACACCGGGACACCATTGAAACAAGGCGCAGCCGCCGGCGGACTTGAGGCCGCCGGCGGCCAATAGATCCGCCAGCTGGCGGGCGTTTTCGGGCAACCGTTGCCGGGCGGCTTCCTGCCAGCGGCTATCCGCCAACGCCTCCCGAGCCACCCAGCGCGAGGGGCCGGCCACCGTCCACGGACCGAGCAGGGCCGCCAAGCGTTCGAGCAGCTCCGGTTCCGCCAGCACGAAGCCCACCCGGATGCCGGCCAGCCCGAAGAATTTGCCCAGGGAACGCAGCACGATGAGCCCCGGGCGCGGACAGTAGGCAGCGAGACCGAATTCGGGCGTAGGGTCCATATAGGCTTCGTCAACCACCAGCCAGCCGCCGCGCGCGGCGAGCCTCTCCTGCCAAGCCAGAAGTATTTCCGGCGCGAAACGATGGCCGGTCGGATTATTGGGATTGATCGCCACCAGCACGTCCCAGGGCGTGGAACCGGGACCGCGGGCGATGGTTTCCGGCGCAACCCCGACCACCTTGTGGCCGGCGCGGCGCCAGGCATGGGCGTGTTCGGCATAACCGGGGTGGATGACGCCCACCCGCTGAGCATGGAGCAGCGCCGGCAGCGCCTGAATCGCCGCTTGGGAGCCCGCCACGGGAAAAATACTGTCGCAGCCATAATAGGCCGAAGCGGCTCTCTCCAGTCCGTCATCGTCTTCCGGAAGGCGCACCCAAACCTCGGCCGGAACCGTGGGCACGGGCCACCCGGCGGGATTGACGCCGGTGGATAGGTCCAGCCAGTCGGACAGGGGAATACCATAACGCGTAGCCGCCGCACGCAAACGACCGCCGTGTTCAAGCACCGAACAATCCTCCCGTAAAAAACAAGGCCAGCCACAGCCGTGCTCCGCGCCGGACCAGGGCCACGGCATGGGGAATGTCCGCCGCGCCGGGCGGATATCCGTATCCCAAGGCTGGCCGTGCATGCCACTCGCCACGATAACGGGCAGGCCCGCCGAGCGCGAGCCGCAAAGCCCCCGCGCCCGACGCCATCACCGGCCCGGCGTTGGGGCTGTCCCATCCACCGGCCTGCGTGCGCCAGCAATACAAAGCCTGCCGAGCATCGCCCAAGAGTGCATAGGTCAGCGCCGCCAGCCTCGCCGGAACATAATTCAGCGCATCGTCCAGCCGCGCCGCCGCCCAGCCGAAGTAAAAAAAGCGTTCGCTCTTGTAGCCCCACATGGCATCCAGGGTATTCGCCAGCCGGTACAGCACCGCGCCGGGCGCGCCGGCCAGAGCGAACCAGAACAGCGCGCCGAACACCGCGTCGTTGCCGTTCTCCAGCACAGATTCGACGGCGGCCCGCGCGACATCGCCGGATTTCATGTCGCCGGTGTCGCGGCTCACCATATACCCTACCCTACGCCGCGCCTCGGCCAAATCGCCGGCCGCGAGCGCATCCTGCACAGCCCCCGCGTGTTCGCCGAGACTCCTGAGGCCCAATGCCGCGTACAGCGCCAAAACGCCGAACACCGCGCCAAACATCGGAATAGAAGCCAGCCAGACCGCGAGCACCGTAGGCGGAGCCATCAGCAGCAAAACCGCGATGACGCCCAAAAATCGTGCACGGATTCCCTGCCGTCCCAGCGAGGAATTCCACCGGGCTTCCAGCGCTTCCGCCAACTGTCCGAAGCCCACCAGGGGGTGAAAACGGCGGGGTTCGCCCAGCAGACTGTCCAGCAGCACGGCGGCCACGGCCAGGATCGCGGTCATGCCCGATTCTCCGCCCAGCGCCGGACGATGCCGGCCAGTTGGTCCAGCCCGTCGGTCAATGCCGCGGGACCTGGCTGAAGGATATCGCTGGATTTGATTTCGTGGAGTTCCCCGTCGCGCACTGCGGGAATTGTCTCCCAGCCGGCGCGTGCAGCGACCTGCTCGGGCCGGAATTTCTTCCCGCACCAGGAGCCGACGATGATGTCCGGCGCGCGCCGGACCACTTCGTGCGGATCTTGGATGATGCGGCCGCCGGCGAGCGGCTGGGCGGCGAATTCGGCGAAGACGTTCTCTCCGCCGGCCAGCGCGATGAGTTCGGACACCCAAAGAATGCCGGAGATCAGAGGCTGGTCCCATTCCTCGAAATAGACTCTGGGGCGGACCGGCAGCGACTCGGCGCCACGGCGTACGGTTTCCATATGCGCGCTAAGGCTATCGATCAAGGCCCGCGCCTTGTCCTCAACCCCCACCAGTGCGCCCAGCGTGCGGATCATGGCGAGAATCCCGTCCACCGAACGGTGGTTGAATACGTGCACCGTTATGCCCGCCTTGATGAGATCGCGGGCGATGTCCGCCTGCAGATTGGAAAAGCCCAGCACCAAATCGGGCTGCAAATCCAAGATCTTGTCGATTTTGGCACTGGTGAAGGCGGAGACCTTGGGCTTTTCCTTGCGCGCTCGCGGCGGCCGCACGGTAAACCCGGAAATGCCGACGATGCGGTGTTCCTCGCCCAATAAATAGAGCGTCTCCGTGGTTTCCTCGGTCAGGCAGACGATGCGTTCCGGCAGCAGTTTCGGGTTCATGGCGCAAAAAGAGCCGCCACGGCGGCGGGATTCGATGGAAAGTAAAGATGCAAAAAGGAAGCCATCAAGCGCCTGTCCCGGTAAACGGCTTCGGGCTGGCCGTGGCCCTTCGCGGCAAAGGTGTTGGCAAAGGGCGCGAGATCCACCTCCGCCCGGGCATGATGAAAGGTATGACCGCGCAGGCTACCTTCAGGCAGCTCCAGCCCGTGCAGCCCCAGATTGGCCAGCCGCGTCTGCATGACGGAGCGGCCGGGCAGCAGCCCTGCCATCTCGGCCTGATACCCTTGGGAATCGGCAAGCGTTTCCAGGAGATACAAAAGGCCCCCGCATTCGGCGAGGATGGGCTTGCCCGCCGAATGGTGGCTGCGCAGCGCTTCCTTCATGGCCCGGTTGGCGGCCAGCCGGTCGAGGTGCAGTTCCGGGTAGCCGCCCGGCAGCCAGACGGCATCGGCTTCGGGCAAAGCGCTATCCGCCAGCGGCGAAAAGAACGCCAGGTTCGCGCCCAGGGCGCGCAAGGTATCGAGATTGGCCGGATAGAGAAAGCAGAAAGCGGCATCGCGCGCCACCGCGATCGTCACGCCTGCCAGCGGGCCGATCGGAACTTCGGATTCGATCGACGAGAACTCCGCCGGCGGCGGCAATTCGGCCAGCGGCGTACCTTCCAGCGCATCGGCCACGGCGTCGATACGGGCTTCGAGGTCGGCGATTTCTTCCGCAGGGTGGAGGCCCAGGTGGCGCTCCGGCAACGAGAAATCCGCCTCGCGCAGCAAGGCCCCGCGCCAGACGGCAGGATCGGGCAAGCCGGCGCGCAACAGCTCCGCATGCCCCTCGCTGCCGACCCGGTTGGCCAGCACGCCCGAGAACGGCAGATCCTTGTTAAACGTGGAAAGACCGTGGGCAACGGCGGCGAAGGTCTGGGCCATCGCGGAAGCGTCGATCACCGCCAGGACGGGAATGCCGAACAAAGCCGCGAGATCGGCGCTGGAGGGCGTGCCGTCGTAAAGCCCCATCACGCCTTCGACCAGGATCAGATCGGCATCGCCGGCCGCTTCGTGCAATAGGCGGCGGCAATGAGATTCGCCGCACATCCATAGGTCGAGGTTATAAACCGGCGCGCCGCTTGCCTTCTCCAACACCATCGGGTCGAGGAAGTCGGGCCCGGTCTTGAACACCCGTACCCTTCGGCCCTGGCGGGCGTACAGCCGGGCGAGACCCGCCGTGACGGTGGTCTTGCCCTGGCCCGAGGCGGGCGCGGAGATCAAGAGAGCGGGACAGCGGCTCATGGCTTAGAGGGTGTGTGAGAAGCTACTGCGCGACCCGATGGCGGCGTCGCGCGGTGCTCGAAGTCCTCATGTACCACTCGTACACTCCGGTTTCTGCGCTCCGGGCTCCTTGCCCTCGGGCCGCTCGCTACGCTTCTCACACACCCTCTTAGGCAGCTTCGCGGGTCGGCCCCAGCCGTTCTCGAAAACGGTCTCTTCCGCCGGGCGGCGCGTGTCCCAGCCTACCGTTTCCAGCAAGGGTTCCGGATAGAAGGCGTCCACATGCCCCAGGCAGAGCACCGCCACCGGCCGGGCGCCCTCCGGCAGATTCAGCAATTGGGCCAATTCGTCCGGTTCGAACAGCGAGACCCAGCCCATCCCCAGCCCTTCCGCGCGAGCGGCGAGCCACAGGTTCTGAATGGCGCAGGCGACCGAACACAAATCCATCTCCGGCAGCGTGCGCCGGCCCAGAATATAACGTTCGCGTCCCTCGGTCAGCGCTGCGACCAGCAGTTCGCCGCACTCCAGGATGCCTTCGAGCTTCAGGCGCAGCACCTCTTCCGCCCGCTCGCCGCAGGCCGCGGCGGTCTCTTCGCATTCCGCCCTTACCAAAGCATGGATGGCGCGGCGAAGCGACGGATCGGTGATGCGTATGAATCGCCAGGGCTGCATGTAACCCACGGAGGGAGCGAAGCGAGCGGCTTCGAGCAGCCGCTGCAATACCGCCGGATCGATCGCGCCGGGGCGGAAATGGCGGGTGTCGCGCCGTTCCCGGATGACCCGGTAAATCGCGACACGGTCGTCGTCCGGGTAGCGATGTTCCGTCATTGGTATTCCGTCATTAGAGATCGATGCCGGCTTGCGCCCGCACGCCGGCCCCATAGGCATGCTTGACATCGCGCATCTCGGTCACGGTGTCCGCGGCGTCGATCAGCCCTTGCGGCGCGCCGCGCCCGGTAACCACCACGTGCTGCATGGGCGGGCGCGCAGCAAGATCCATCAGCACCCTCTCGATGTCCAGATAACCGTATTTCAGGGGATAGGTGAGTTCATCCAGAACCACGAGTCCATAACCCGGATCGGTGAGCATGGCGCGGGCTGTTTCCCAGCCCTCGCGGGCGACGGCGGTATCCCGTTCGAGGTCCTGCGTCTCCCAGGTAAAACCCTCGCCCAGCACCCGCCATTCCACGTCCGGTTGCCGCCGGAAGAAGGCCTCTTCCCCGGTATCCGAACGGCCCTTGATGAACTGGCACACGCCCACCTTCATGCCGTGCCCCAGAGCGCGGGCGACCATGCCGAACGCGGAAGAGGACTTGCCCTTGCCGTTGCCGGTGAGGACCAACAGCAGGCCCTTGTCCAGCGTGGCTAGTGCGATGGCGCTGTCGACGACCGCCTTCTTGCGCGCCATCCGCCGGCGGTGGCGTTCCTCTCGCGACGAATCCGACATGGGGGACCTGCGTCAGTGCGCCTGACGTCCGTCGTCTTCAGCGGACCGCCCAGGTCTGGCCAAGCCGAAGGCCAGATGAACCAGGATTGCCGCCGTGATGTACAGCGCAATGCCTTCCAGCGCATGCGGGAAGTATCGGGCCAGCCGTGCGCCGAATTCGGCGAAGCTGGTTTCCTCAAAACGCCCGGAGAAGAAGTAAAAACCGCCGCTGGTCAGGAGTTCGCAGATTGCGGCACCGGTCACCAGAGCCAAGGCCAGCAACGGCAGGGTGGAGAACCGGAAATGGTAACCGCGCGCGTACCAGCGGCCCGCCAGCCACAATGTGGCGTAGGCCGGCAAAAGGAATCCGTAGGCCGGGCTGACGCAGAAATCGCTGACGCCCAACCAAGTAATGGCCACGTAATCGCTGACCACAGCCAGCCCGAGCAAGGCCGGGAAAGCCCAGACCGAGCGCAGATAGAAACCGGCGAGGAAGAAGACCGCCCACGACGCGTCGGGCAAATGAGTGATGCTCGCGAAATGGTGGCTGCGGGTAGCGGCCATGAGTACGGCCAGCCCCAGGGCGATAGACCAAACGTTCTTCGATGTCGTGTCATGCATGTCGGATCTCCATGGTTGTAGTTAGTTGTGCCGGGCGCTCATCCCCGACGAGGATGTCGTAAAAGTCGCTCCCGGAATGTAGGGCGGGTTAGCCCTTCGACAGGCTCAGGACAGGCTCCCTCGCGTAACCCGCCGATCCCGGAAAATGGCGGATTAAGGCAGGGTACCGCCTAATCCGCCCTACAAAGCTGAAATTACAAGGCATCCGGCGCGTAGCGCACGGTCAGGAAGAAATTCAAGTCGTCCTGATAGAAAAAACGGGCAGTCTGATACTGCTTGTTCAACAGATTAGCCACCCGCCCCTCCAGAGACAAGCCCCGATACAGACCCACGCTGGCGCGCAGATCGACCGTCACGTAACCGGCCAGCCGCTGGGTGTTGGCCACATCGTCGAAACGGCGGCCCTCGCCGTAAACGGTCGTTCCGACCCGAACCGGACCGACCGAGCGGTCCAGGTCGAACCGGAACATGGTCTGCGCGCGGCGCGGCAGCCGATTGCCATTATTGGCTCCTTCGGACAGATTTTCGGGATCGATCAGGCTCAAATTGGCCGCGATGTCGAAGCCCCACAGCCGAGTCGAGGCCTGGGCTTCGAGGCCGAGTATGCGCGCCCGGTCCAGGTTTTCGGCGAAGCAGCTCACCTGGCCGCACACGGTGGCGATCATGTCGTCGATCTCCGTGTGATAGCCGTTGAGCGCCCAGGCCACGTCCCAGTGCTGTCCGCTGATTCCGACTTCCCAGCTCTCCGAGGTTTCCGGCTCGAGCATCGGATTGCCGAAACCGGGGAAATAAAGTTCGTTGAAGGTGGGCGCCTTGAAGGCCTTGCCCCAGGACGCGCTTAGGCGAATGCCGTTGTCGAAGCCATAGCCCAAGGCCACATTGCCGGTGGGATAGACGCCGAACTGTTCGTTATCGTCGACGCGCGTACCCAATACCGCGTCGAATCCGCCCAAGGTCAGCTGGTACTGGGCAAAACCGGCCTTGTCGTCGCGCGAATCCACGGCATAGTCGGTCGTGCTGTCGACCTGATCGTTGTAGTAGTCCAGCCCCAGAGTCAAAAGGTGCCCCTCGGCCAACGCGAAATCGTTCTGCCAGGTGACGTTGACCCGCTGAGTGTCGAAAGTGCTGCTGAACCGCCGATCCCTGAAGTTGTCCGACTCGTCCAGGGTGCGGCCTGCCCTGAGGCTCGTGGTCCAGAATTCAAACGGCGAATATTTCAGGCGGCCGCCCACCATTTGCTGCACGAAGGTCGAGCGGTTCTGCAAATTGCCGTCGAACTCGTTCTCGCCTTCCGCGTGCAACAGATTGCCCTCGATTTCCAGGCCGTTGTCGAAGCGGTAGCCGGCGCGAGCGCTGCCCGAAGTGTTGCGATAGCCGTCGTCGTCGGGCTGACGGGTGAAGCAGCCCCCGCCGCCCAAGCTGAAAGGCCGCCCGGCGCATGCGTTGAAGCCGCGCGTTTCCAAACGCGAACCGTTCAGGCTGTACCACGCCCGGTCGTTGCCCCCGGATACGCCGCCGGTAGCCTTGTACATCGAATGGCTGCCCGCGCCGAAGCTCAGGTAAGGCTTGAAACCCTCGCCGCCCTTGCGGGTGAAGATCTGGATCACCCCGCCGATCGCCTCCGAGCCATACAGGCTGGAGCGCGGCCCACGGACGATCTCGATGCGTTCGATCTGGTCGATGGGGATGTCCTGGAAGGCCGTGATTCCGGTAGTGGCCGATCCGGCGCGGACGCCGTCTATCAGTACCAGCACATGACCGGATTTGGTTCCGCGCAGGAACACCGAAGTGGACTTTCCCAGACCGCCGTTGTTGGCGATCGACAGGCCGGGCACGCCACGCAGGACCTCCTGCACGGACTGCGCCTGCCGGCGCTCGATTTCGTCGCGGTCGATGACGGTGACCGAGGCCAGCGATTCCTCGACGCTCCGCTCCGTTCGAGTAGCGGTAACGGTAACGGTTTCGAGCCGGGAAAGATAGGCATCGTCGGCACGGACCGACGGCAGACAAAAAAACAGCAATGCCGCCTCTAGGCAGCGGTTTTCGATTTTCATGTTCGATGACTTCCCCCGAGCACACCCGCGCGGGATAGGATTGCGCAAAGCACACGGAGGAAGCCGCGGACGCATTAGTCCGGGAGGCCGATCGAACGACCGGAGGCTTGCCCTGCGGGGTGAAATACAAGGATGTATTTCTACAGGATTTACCGGAAGCGCTTAGAGTTCCCCCTCCCGTCTGGAGAAGGAGCTGAATGCATAAGTCCTGTCCTAGGTAAAGGCCATCCAGGCGTCGCCCTCCGCGATGCCGACCTGGCTTCAGGCCGGTCTCCGGGCTCGCGAGCGGGGGTCCTCCCCGGAACAGCGCCTTCCCGCGCTCTAAAAGCGCAGTGGCATTGTGCTGTTCCTCAACTCGCTTACCGTTGCGGGGGCAGCGCCGGCCTTGTTCCTCATGAGTCAGGAACGCACCGGCTTCCCGTTTAATCCCGGCCGTAGAGCTCGCCGGGACACCTGAAGCGGTCGGCAGGTTAATCGATAAACGGGAAGGCGTCAATAAAAAGTGAATGGCATAACAATCGGCACACGGCAGGGTGTCGCAAAAGTAAGCCGGGACAACGAAGGAATCCCAGAAATCCATCTGGTGTGCTGGTTCCCAAACTCCCGTTTGGGAACCCGTCTTGAGAAGCTCCTGCTTCTCAGCGCGCGTCCGGTTTCGGGAAGCCAGAGCTTCCCGATATAGCTCCCAAGCGGGAGCATGGGAGCTGACGAAATATAATGAGCCGCACCGTGGACGCCCTACCCCTTGTCGCACCCGATCGGTACTACCCATGACCCTTTCGGCTTCGTGGTCCGTGCGTCGCCGGCAACCGGCAATTTCTCTCGGGTCAGGCGTTCGACATCGGCAACGGTCACGAGATAGCGGTCGAGTTCCTTTTCGACCGCATCCTTCGTGTTCGGCACGATCCACGCGATAGCCCGGCCGTCCCCGCGCACGATCACCTTCCAAAAAGCGTCGGGCGTTTTCACGCCGTGAGATTTCACGAAATAGTCGTCGGCGGGATTGTGTCCCCAGATCACCCCGCCGATCACCAATAGCTCGTCGATATCCCGATAGCACTCGACGATTTCCTCGGTGAGCTTCCATGCACCGCGATTCATCTGGGAAGTCTGCGGCAGGATATTGGTCATGTAGTTGCTCTGCCGGATCGCTACCGCCGAAGTATCGAGATGGTTGGCCGGAACCTGGTGCCCGCGGTCGTAGCCGTGGCCGTAACCCTTCGCGCTGGTTTGCTGGCATTCCTTCGGCACGTAGGGATCAATCTTGAAGTGGTCGGCGCGAGGCTCGCTGCCGTCGTCGCGCTGGGCGTTGTAGCGGAATTTCACCGCGCCGCGCTTCTCGCAGTCGATCCATACCGTGAAGCCTTCGTAGTCGAGGCGGAGCAGGTTTCCTTCGCGGTGAATCTCGGTCGGCGGGATGGCCGTCTTATCGGCGCGCAGCGCGGGATATTCAGGGCTGCCGCCACGGGGAACACCGGTACAAGCGGCAAGCACCGCGGAGAAGATCAGGGGCAGTAAAGCAAGACGTCTCATGGCTCGGAACAAAAAAGCGCGGAGTCTATCAAAACCGCGTGGAACGATCGAACCTTCTTGGAAAGGGCCGTTAAGGAAGCTCCGAACAAGCGGATTCCGTTCATGCCCCTTCGACTCGGCTCAGGACAGGCCTGTCGAAGGACTTAATCAGAGCTTCTTTAACGGCTTAGACACGCCCTACCGGGCATTGACAGCCGCGGCGAAAATTGTGATCTTTTCAAGGAACCGATCGACCGGCGGGCGGTTAGCTCAGCGGGAGAGCACTGCCTTCACACGGCATGGTTGAACTACATAGAACGGCAAATAAATCAAACACTTAATCTATATCTAAGAACAGCTTAAGTGAACAGTAAGTGAAAAATAAGCCCGGCGATGAACCGCCGGGCTTTTCCATGTCTACCGGGTGACGCCCGTACGTCTGGCCCCGTAGGCTGCCGACATGGACTTATCCAGATAGCCGCTCGCGATCAGACTTTTCACCTCGTCGCGGACGAACAGCTTGATTTGTTCCCGGCCATCCGGCCCGGTCTGGCGTTGCGCCTCGACGGGTGCGCCCGAGCCGCGCTGGTCGATAATCTGGATATCAACGCCGCCGCCGCCGCCGTTCTTGACGCCAGCACCACGCGGTAACACGACCTCGCCTTTCTGGAGGATCGCCGGTACTTCGTCAGGTCTAAGCCCCGCGATGCCGCCCGAGTGATAGCGGGGGGCCCCTGCAAACGCCAGCGCCGGAATAGGCCGCGAAAAGGTGGGAGTGCTACCGACCACGCCGCCATTATGGAAAAAGCTTGCCAGCCAGTCCCACGCCTGACCGCTCACGTCGCCGATTTTGTAAAGCCAATCGGTCGAGCCGCCAGACGGTTTTTGTTTGTTGGGTTTGTTGGGTTGGTTGTTGTCCGGTTGGCCGCCCCCCATGAACTCGTCCAAGAGATCAATAAACGGCTCGGTGACAAACTTTCGGGTAGCAATCCGGATCAGGTCTTGCTCAATCCCCTTCAAAACATCCTTGAACTTCTTGCCTTCCACAACCGAGTCTTCGAAGGCGCTCTGAAAGGTCAGCCCCAGTTCCCGCGCCGCGCTGTCAAGCTTGTCGGTGCTTTTGGTGGTCTCATCAAGCGCCTTGGGGTTAATCACTTCCTCGTCCAGCCGCTTGTTGCGCAGTTCCTCGAAAACGTCGGTCAACTCGTCGGCGTTCACCTTGGTTTGTTCCAGCATCCCATTCACGCCGCCGATACCGTCCCGAAACTGGCCAATCTTGTCGTACCACTCTTCAAAGACACTGGTGATTTCAACGCCAGTCGCTTTGACTTTCCGCATGTCCTCGTGAACCTTCGCCGTGGTCGCCTGAAATGCTTCGATCTTGGGAGGCGCGATATTGACCGGCTTGGCCAGCTCCGACTTTTGCTTTTGCAGGATCTCCAGCCGGTAGTTCAAGGCGTCCAGCTGCCGCGCCGATTCCTCGACCGCCCCGGTGCCCATCAAGCCCCCCGTCGCGGATGCAATCGAACGGGCATTCTCCATCTTGCTCTTGACCTCATCGATCCGCCGCAACGTCACGGCAATGTCCCGATCTAGCCCGCTCCCGAAGGCCTCGTTCATTTGCTGAGTAATCGCGTTGATGTACTCGGCCACGCCCGAGAAACTGCTCTTGATCGCGTCCCTGATCCCGAGATTGCCGATAAAATCGACCAGATTAGCGAAGGCGTCCTTCATGTTCGACGCCGCGCCGCCGATGGTGTCCATCTGGTCCTTCATACCGCTCGCGAACTGGGTATTGCCCAGGTCCAGCAGGTACTTTTGAATTGCCGCGCTATCGTTCCGGATCGTGGTCCGCATTCCTTGGAATGTGAATGTGACCCGTTCGCCTTCCTTGCTGGCCTTGATGCCGAACTCTTTCAGCCGCTCGAATTCGCCCGTCGCGGCATCGGCCACGGCTTCGATGAACTGCATCAACGGCTTGCTCATTGCCGACGCCGTGTTGCCCATCGAGCGCAACGCCTCTTCCGAAGCATCCAGCCCAAGCGATTTAAGCCGGATGAATGCCGCAGTCACTTCGTTGAGTTCGAACGGCGTCTGAGCGGAAAACCGCCTTAGCATCTCGCCGGCCCTGCCCGCCGCTTCAATCGAGCCGGTGACGGTCTTCAAACTCGCGTTGAGCTTGTCGAACTCGGCCAGCGTGCCGACGAATTCCTTGATGCCGAATCCGGCAATAAAGCCCGTGATGGATCCGGATACCAACCGGCTCATCTGTTTGGCGCGGGCTTCGATCTTCCCGAAGCTTGAATGCATGGTGCCTTCAACGCGCCGCATGTCGGATTGCAGACGGGCGACGTTGGCCCCGATATCAACAAGTAATGTTCCGGCTGTTGCCATGGTGTATTACCTCATGTTTTCCACTATACATGCCCCGTGCCAATCTCAACGCCATGCTTGGCCCGTTGATACTGTGCGCCGCTCCCGAAACCGGCTTTCCCGGCGGCGACCTCACGAGGACGTTTGTCTTTAACTTCGGGTCGTTCGACCCGAAGTTCTAAATCCGTTCTCTTCCCCTGCCGATTCCCGATCTCCTCCTCAATCGCCTTCGCAATCGCCACCCGCTCCGTTGGCGTGAAGTCTTTACGGAGTTCTCCCGACGCCACGCGCGGCTTAATCGTCCGAGCCACGAAAAATCCGGTGCCAGCGTTCTCGCGTCGGCGTCCGGTCGCCGTCCTCGATCTTGCCGGTTTTCACCCAACGCGAGAACACATGACACGCGGCATTTGTGCTGCAAAACCAGCGATTGCCGCACCCGTCGCATGGACACGGTCCGCTCAATATCGCCCTGATAGTTGCCCTTTCCTGTGCGAAGGCTTCCCAATCGACTTGTAACGGCTCAACGGCTGCCATCGTCGCCTGCCCCCTCGATCAACGCCCTAAGCCGCGCTTCTTGCAGCGCTATTTCGGCTTGGGTTTTCTCCATGAAATGGTCGAATCCATTGATCCTCAAGTTCGATAGACTCGCTTCCAGTTGCTCAAGCCGCCGATTGATTCGCCGGATTTCGTATTCCGCCAAGCGCCGGCAGGCTTCCCCGCAGTAGCTCGGCGGTCGGCCATTGGTGCCGGGAGTGTGATCGATCGGTGAACCGCATTTGAGGCAGGATGACATAGGGTTTCTCCGCTATGAGTTTTTAGCCAATTTCGCGTTCGTAAAAAAATGACGAGCCGCCCGTTCTAGGTTTCGATTCCGCCAAGGAATGAAACGCCCCCCCTCGGCGGCGGCCAAGCCAAAAAAAAGCCGCTGTCCCTCTGGAAAAGACAGCGGCCCGTTTGCCTCGTCGACCGTGGTGACACGTGCCGGAGTCCGCACGTATGCGCCAACCCGAGGCGAACTTGTTAACCGGCCCGTTCTTCGAGCATCGTCGCCCAGGTCAACGTATCGCCGTTCATCGGCTGCAACGCCTGATCCCAGCGGCTCAAGCCATCGGCCCGGAGAATCAGCCGGAAGACGCTTTTGTCGTAATCGAACTTGAGCTCCGTCGACACATCGATTCGAGCATCCATCCGCATACCAAGTTGATACTCACTGAAACTGGCTAGCACCAAGTCTCCCGCATCGCCGAGTACCGGCAAGGCTTCCGAGAAGACCAACGGCAACCCGAGCAGGCTAAAGGTGCCGCCCACGCCCGTTTGAAAAACCGGCAAGATATCGCCGCCGACGTTCTCAGCCCCCGCAACGTTCTTGATAGGCCTCTGAATGTTCAAGAGCTGCGTCAAGGTGTTCGGGTTCGCCACCCAAACAGCCCCAGGCAGTAAGCTCGGGTGGATCCGGGCAACCATCTTGATGATGTTCTGATAGTTGATCGTATCCGCCGCTTGGCTCGTTTCCTTGCCAATCACGATCTTGGCATTGTCGTTCAGAAGGCCCAACGGACGGCCCACGCCGTTCCCGGTCAAGATCGCCGCTTCCAGCCCGAACCGCGCCGCCGCGCTCATGATCTCGCGAAGCTGGATAGATGCCGCAGGCGAATCGAACAAGAGCTCGTTGGTGACTTCCACCATGACCGCGCCCTTTTTGGCCTGCATGGTGACGGCCCGAACCTTTCCGGTTTGGCTGGACAGCTGTTGACCTTCGCCCGCCCATTCCATGGTCAAACCGCCAATCGCGCCGCCCGCATGGGAATCGGTGTTATTGTAGCCGGCAACCGTGACCGCCGAACTGGTCATCGGGACCACGGACACGCGGCTTAGAATGCCGCTTTCCACGAATGCCGGCCCCAGAATTTCGGCCAAGAATTGAGGCGGAACCAGAAAGCCGCCGCTTGAGCCGGTGCCTTCGGTCATGCCCGCCGCATGGATCGGCGGGCCTACGCGCAAACGGGAGTCGCCCCGTTCCGACGCCAGCGCCGCCATGAACTCGGCCAGGTTCCTGAAACCGTGGGTGTCTCGCGGGAACATCGCCGCGATGGTCTGCGCCGCGTTCGGACGAATCATGTCCTCGATGCTGGTGCGCTGCACGATGCCGCCGCCGGTCGGTGCGCCCGGTGCGGTCTTCCGGCCAGCACTGCCACGCGAACCGAGTTCATTCTCGACCGCTTCGAAATCGGCAATGATGCGGTCCACGTCCGCCGCTTCGGATTCGGTCAAATCACGGCCCTCGCGCTGTGCTTGGCTGCGAATCGCGTTTGCCTGGTCGTTCAAATCGATCAAACGGTCCTGCAAGGATTCAGCATTCCAGCGGGAATAGTTCGGCGCATTGCCGACAACGGCGACGGGGCAGATTTCGAGCATCCGGCGTTGAATGCCGGCTAGGGAATTCATAGTCATGTGACTCTCCAGTAATTGAACAGTGTTTAGTTGCTCCCCAGAAAAAAGCCGGTGCGTCGACCGGCTGTCGGAGAGCCCGCCGGATCGCGCATCCGGCTTAGGCCAATTATACCACTGCTTAAAAAAGCAGTGCTTTTTTATTCACCGTGGCGGTCAGTTCAGCGGCATTCCAGGCGGTGCGGCGGATTCGCCAAGCCCGACGCTCATGACGTGGTGCCGTTCATTCCCAGAAGCAGTGTAAAACGCTCCCGCGGCGTTGCCGAAATCCCATCCACAGCGCAACGTGTGGCCTCGGGAAAGCCGCTCGGAAATACGCGCTTGCTCGGGTAGCGGTAACGTCCGAAGTCCGCGCTGTGCCAGTTCTAAAAGCGCCTGGTGCGCCAGGAGGATAAGCTGTTCTTCGGGTAAGTCGGTCAAGGTGTGCTCGGTGTTCATAAGGATTTCCTAACTTTGTTACGGTTTCTGATTTCGAAGGAGTGCGTGCGGTCGCGGTCTGCGCCTTGTGAGGAACTGAATGGCCCTATCCCCGCGCGTGTGTGGGTGCCGTTATCGGTCGGAAAATTTGCCGACCGATATGATCGCCCCTCCCTCGCGCGCGTGGGTGCCGTTCAAGCGGCAAATTTGCCGCTTGTTTCCCAATCGCCCCTCCCTCGCGCGTGTGGGTGCCGTGGTCCGGAAAATTTGCCGGACCATTTGATCTCCGCCCCTCCCACACGCGCGTGTGGGTGCCGTTTCAATTGTGGGGGGGCGTACACAATTGGCAAATCCCTCCCCCCGCGCGTGTGGGTGCCGTGCACGTGGGGTAGGGTCATGCTGCCCCCGATCTATCGCACCATTCGAGTATCTGATACGCCAGCTTTTCAGCGTCTTCCTTCGCAAGACTCGCGCCCAGGTTCTCGACAAAAATGACAACGCCACCCCTGCAAGGCATGGCGTCAAGCCGTTCGTCCACCAGAATGTGATCGAGCTTATAGTCTCGGACTTCGGCAGGAATCGAAAAATATGGGTCGATATCCTCGCGCCGCAGACGGTGCACACGGTATTGATCCAAGTCAATTACCTTGGTCATGCCGCACCCTCCCATGTCCCAGGCTCCAGCCAGACATAGCCGTCCGGCGTTCGCGACAATCGCCAGCCGGAACGAATGCGCTCGTAATACTCGCCGCCGGGTGCCCAAGGGTTCGCCAAAAGCGCCACCAGTTCGGTTTTGTACGCCTTGAGTTCGGCCAGCAGGTCAGCCGGTATCCGGTCGGACTCGACGCCAACGTGCAGCCGGTCGCCATTCACGGATAACGGAATGCCGAAGTCTCGGCAGCGCAAAAGGATCGTTGCCGCCGTCATAGGTCGAATCCTCCACCGGTTCCACCGGTTCCACCGGTTCCACAATCGCCGTAAGCCGCGCCAAGCGTGGCCTCCAGCGTGGAACCGCTTATCTGTATACCGGTTCCACACTCACTAATAACGGTTCCACATTTGTGTGTGGAACCTGTGGAACTAGTGGAACCTGTGGAACTAGTGGAACCTGTGGAACCACTACTTAACATTACAAATCCATTACCTGTATCAGCAATCAATCCAACTTCTACAATCTTCTGTAGCAGCTTTCTTGTAGCTCTCCATTCTTTTGAATCTCGGTTAATGGCAACGCCGGGGTGAAGCGCCGACGCGATGTCTCGCCCCTTGATTGGCCCATGTTTGGCGATGATGTCGAATATCGCCCGCCGTTCCGGGCTCAAGCCGACATGCGGCCCCTCGCCGGTAATGGTCCAGCCGGCGGTGTGGTGGTCCCAGGTCAGCCCGTATTCGGTTTCGTGCTCGATATCGCGACCCGTGACGAACAGCACAGCCTCATTCGTGCCGCGCTGCCGCTTCAGCACCATAACGTTGTCCATGCCACCGGTCAGCCCTGTAGAGCCAGAAATCATTTCAAGCGGGTCATCGGCCTCGCCCTTCCGGGTGTGGTGCACCAGTATCACGGCAATGTCATGGTCAGCGGCCAACTTTAAGAGCGGTGCGCCTATGGCGTAATCGGACTGATAGAGCGAGTCCTTGGCATTCGTTGGCGGACGAATCCGCGCCAAGGTGTCGATAACGACCAATCGCGGGCTTGGCGCTTGGTCCAGCCACTCGGCAAGCCTCGGCACAGCGCCTTGGTCGAGTCGCGGCCATTCCGTCGCGAAGGTCAGGCTGTCCGGTGCCGGTGCGCCCTGCAATCGCTTGGTCAGCCGATTCTTGAGTCGTCGCTGATTGTCTTCGAGCGCCAAATAAAGCACGTCGCCGGGGTCTACCTCGACCTTGCCAAGTACGCGCCCGCCATAAGCACACGCGATGCCTAGATCGAGCGCTAGCCAGCTCTTCCCGGTCTTCGGCGCGCCAGCGAACAGGGTTGCGCCCGCCGGCAAGAGTCCAGGCACTACCCATTTGACCGGCCTGAACTCTTTTGCCGATAGGTCTACAGCCGAAATCAAGTTAGGCTGCGGGATATCCGTCGCCAGCTTGGACAGATCGCATAATTCGATCCGGTCGCCCGGTGGTATCAGTGCATCCGCCATACTGCCCCCCCGTCATCGCGCCGCAGAATCTCAACTCGCGCGGCCAGTCGGACGACTACATGCGCCGCGCCTGCGGCCAGCACCAAGCCGGCCAGATACAGCAAACTCACGTCCGTTTCCGGCTGGCCAAAGGTGACGATCGCAACGTCCAGCCCTCGGGCAAAATCCCAGTCGTACTCGCTCGGGTTCCGAGCGAACGGCAGCGCCGCCCACAGGGTTTGAGGTTTGATTTTGTCGAACTCGTCGAGCCGGCCCAAGTCGTCGTGATACCGACACTCGGCCTCGTCCATCGCGCCCGATCCGGTCAACAGCGTCAAAGTGCGGTCATCGGCTGTACGACGGATTGAGGCGACACGGCTAGCGTATGGTGGGTATTTCCGCCGGGCTTGGCGCGGGAACGGAATCACGTTACTATGGCCGTGCCTGGTTTTTCCACTCCCCCCCGGTCGCGGGTGCCCGCCCGCGCCGTGGGTGCCCCCCGGCCTCATGCCGTCCCCCGTTTTTTGCCGCCGCTCATGGTGCGCTCGGTCAACGTGCGGATGCACTCCGCGATATACGCATGCGTTGTATAGCGCCGCGTGCCGATCTTGTACGTCTTTAGGGTGCCGGAATTAATGAGTTCGTAGAGCGTTGGCGTCGAGATATTACCCAGCGGTCCACGGGCAGCTTGCACGGGTAGGCCCCAGCGGGTATCGGTTTTTTCGGTCATGTATCGTCTCCAAAACGGTGATATAGCCGCAGCTTGCGCTAACTGCGGCGGGTGAATCAGCGCTGATGGAGACAGAATCGCGGTTCTTCGAAAAAAGATCAGTGGTGAAAAATCAGTGATTATTTTTCACCTGTTTCAACACGTTAGCTTCGAGTAGTTTTAAGAGATTCTCGGCTGCTGGCTTGGTTGCAACCATGTAGGCTTTTGCGGTTCTGTCATCGACTTGGGCGAGTTCCGCTATTTTGTTAACCGTATCGGTGTAGCCAGCCGCGCCAACGATCCAGCGAGCAACCGCATTAACAATAAAGCCGTTTTGCTCCGGCTTTATCTTTCGTCCGCGCTGCCCTCGCTTTTTGGCAAGCCCAAACTCTTTTCTTAGGTCTGTTGCGAAATAAAGAAAGTCCTGCAAAGCACACGCCGCCGCATGGCATAAATCCTTATCCGGCGGTTCACCGTTATTCCATTTTGTGCCGTGCCTTCTAATAAACTCGTCTAGTTGTTCTCGGGTATATCCGCGTGATTTCGACATAACGCCCCCTATGGCGTTAATCCCTAAAGAAGGGGCCAGTCCAGCCGGGTTAGGGTGCCCGGTTTTCGCCCCGTCGGGCTAGGACTGGCGTACTCGATTATAAGGGGTTTACCTCAGTCCCCGCCGCCGATAATCCGCCGCCGGTCTGAATCACGGTGCTCTTTGATCAGTTCGCCGGCCTTTTGGATTCGCTGCGCGATGTCGCGGATTACGTAATAAAGCCCGCTAATCGCTGGCGCATCCAGTTCTACGCTGTCATCCGTCCCGCCGAACGTGCAAAGCGTCGACAAGAAATCAACTTGCCGTTGCGCTTCGCTGAGAACATCGCTTGCCTCGATAAGATGGTTACGCATGGTCGTTACCCTCCTGCGGCCTTGTGGATAGCCGCATGGTGTCCTCCGTCTCTTCGAGAAAATCGGCGACTCGCAAAATCCTATGCCGCACCACTTCGATGATTTCAGCGAGACCGTGACCTTTGGTGGACTCTGGAATGTCTATGACCCCCGTGGCCTGAGCCGTTGCAACGAATTGATCGATTGCAGCCGAGACAACGGCCAGCATGGTGTCAGCCATGACCAGCGCACAAGCCGCGCTTGATGGGTCTTGAATAACGTGAGCGTCGTCTACGGGGTCGGATGTGGTGTTATGCTCTTGTGTAGCCATGATTTCACCTCTCGGTAGGTGGGTTGTGGTTAGGGTCGGGGCGGTGTGGCTGCACCACCCCGGCCCGCTTCTGCCGTCCATGGCTTCCCGGCGATCCCCGCGCCGGTTCGGGATTCTAGCCTACGAGCTTGGCCACAGCCGCGGCTTTATGCTCGGGCGCCAGGTGTGCGTATCGCAACGTCATTTTGATATCCGAGTGCCCCATCAGCTCGCGGACGGTGTTTAAATCGACACCAGCTTGCACCAGCTTTGACGCGAAGTGATGGCGCATATCATGCCATCGGAAATTCTTGATATCGGCATCGCGAAGTAGCGCCGCGAACGATTTACGGGCATTGTCTAGGCGTCCACCATCCCGGCCCGGAAAAACCAGACCTTCACCATTGCCGTGCCGTTTCCATGCGGTGAGCGCTTGAGCCGCAATATCGTTCAAGGGTGCGTGCCGGGTGGTGCGGTTCTTCGTATTGGGGCCATGAATGACCATGGATCGCCGGGCAAGGTCGATATCCCGCCATTCGAGTCCGAACAATTCCCCGCGCCGAATTCCGGTGTGCAAACTGACAATAACCATGGTTCTGAGATAGGCATACGGGCATCGATCAAGCGCCGCGTACAGTCTTGATTCTTCCGACTGATCGAGAAACCGAACAACGCCGCGCCGGTCCGTCTCGACGATTCCCTTACCTTTCAGCGGGCTTTCGGCAATCTCGCCCCATTCAGCCGCGCGGGTTAGGCAGGCTTTAAGCGCCACGATATCCCGATTGATGGTAGTGCTGGCAATGCCGGCTTTCAGTCTTGCCAATCGGTATTTCTCGATCAGCCAAGGCGTAATCTCTAACAAAGGACGGTCCAGCAGATCGGAAAAGCATGATTCGATCCGCTTCACATGGGTATCACTGCTCTTGTGGTTTCCATGCGCCCACGGTCGGTATTTTTGATCGATAAAGCGCCGCAGCGTCATCGGTTCCGTTTTGGGCTTTCTATCCTCCCTCGGGTCAATGCCTTGTGCGGCCTTGCCGAGTACCTCGATTGCGGCATTCCGCGCCGCCGTGAGCGTCAGGATTGCCGCATCGCCCAGGGTGACGCGCTTCCCTCGGGCATACTCGACGATATAGCTTTTCCGGCCTGTAGGCTGCACCCGTAGCAAAAAGCCTTTAATCCGGTCGTCACGGACTTCATAAGGCTTTTCCTGCGGTGCCAGCTTGGTGATGATTTGCTGTGTAAGTGACATAGCGCCGTTCTGCCGTAAGTGAAATGTAAGTGCAAAAACACTATACGGCAGCAGATTCTAATTTACAACGGCTTACTATTGTTTATTACATATCAGTGCGTTACGCCTTAAGGCGTTGAATCGAAAGAGGTCTTAAATCGCCTTCACACGGCAGGGGTCGCAGGTTCGAACCCTGCACCGCCCACCATAGATTCAATAACTTAGATCAGATTCCCGGTACTCGGCAGGGGTGAGCACTCAAAAAGTACTCAAATCCACTTCTAAAGACCCCTGCTTCCCAGGCTCCAAAAATGCCACGGTGACGACCATTTGATTTCGCCACGGCAACAAAAAACCCGGCCGCTTTCGCGAACCGGGTTGTCGCTCGAAGGTTTCCCGTTCAGGATCGGCAAGCGGCAAGCTCCCGCTCAGAATCCCGGAGTTCCTTAATCAGTTCGCCGGCCTTTTGGACTCGCTGCGCGATGTCGCGGATTACGTAATAAAGTCCGCTAATCGCTGGCGCGTACTCGATTAAAGCGGGGTTACCCCAGGCGCCGATGATTCGATCAATCGTCGGCGGGTTTTGGCGTATCACGCAAAAGCTCTTTTATGCTCTCCAGGAAATCAGCGGATTCCAACAACCTGTTTCGCGCCACTCCAACGATTTCCGCTAGCCCGTGCCCCTTTCAACGTCTGGCAAATCCATGGTTCGCTCAGCCTCAGCGTGTGCAACATAATCGTCTATTGCAGCACCGACAACGGCCAGCATGGTACTTGTCATGACCAGCGTGTGCGCCACGGCTTGGCATTCGGATTTGAGCGATGCTTTCATGAGTTCCCCCTTCAATCTGATCCCACCGGTTCGAATATCAGCTTTTCGGCCCGCTCGATCCGGGAATCGACTTCATCGAGCAGCTTGTTTGCTCCGAAAACCGTTGTCTGCGTCCAGCCGTCGGACGCTGCAATTGCCGATCGCAACAAATCGAGCATGGCCCGCGCCTCTTCCAGCGCGTCAGCCGTGCTTGCGGGGTCGTGGGTGGTGTGGGATTCGTTTGACATGGTGAATTGCTCCAGTTGAACGAGCGCCACCAGAATGAGGGTGGCACGGCCTCAACTACAGCACACAGACTGCTCGGCTTATTCGTCCGGTTTCCCGGCTTATCTCACCGTATCGACCGCACCATAAATCGGTGCTCGCCTTTCTCAAGGCGCAAAAAATCCGCATGTCTGACGGGTGCGGAGTCCGCTGTGTGTTTGTAGTGCGGCCGGCATACGCCGGGCGGGTCGGGGGAGTCAAGGTCCGCTGAAAAGACCTTTGAAATCAACAAACGTCGGTAAGATCGGCGGTCGCATCGAGCATCCACCCGAGCTGCGCCGCGAAAAGCGCGCGCCACGCTTTGCGGTCCACTCCTACGAACATGCGCGGGCGATGATGACTCAGGACATGTAGGACCTATACGACGTATAGGTCCTAGTTCACTGTTCCGTCAAGAAGTTGATGGTCAGCTCGGACCGCTGGTTAATCCGACTTCCAGGTGATCTGCGTGATGGCGTTCATGTCCTCGAATTTGTCGTCGTGGCACGACGGGGTCGAACTCGTCAGCGACAACGTGTGCGTGTCCTGCGACGTGACGAAGCTCATGTGGAGACTCCCTGACCCCATTCCCTTTGGCCCCTGGCCGAAGACATAAATGGCCGACTTGCGGGCGATCCCGTCGAAGTACTGGTAAACGATCGACATGACACACGCCCCGTTGTTGCCAACGATGATCTGGGACAGGTCGGTGGTGCCGTTGATCGACACCTGTGAGCCGTTGGGGTCGCCCAACGGCAGATTGCCGTAGGCCGTGCCCGACGTTTTCCCCGCGTCACTTGTGGTGAACTCGTACACCTGCGTGTTGATGGAACCACATCCTGTCGGATTGGTGTTGCTGCTCATGGTCATTCTCCTTTTCTTTTTCATAGATCCC
The DNA here is from genome assembly GCF_002005105.1 of Methylocaldum sp. 14B. GTDB lineage: Bacteria > Pseudomonadota > Gammaproteobacteria > Methylococcales > Methylococcaceae > Methylocaldum. Next base: position 75,631 of record NZ_MSCV01000026.1, read on the forward strand.
GCCCGTCACCTTAGCCGGGCTACCGCTTGCAATTTATCACCCAACGGAGGGAGCGGTCCTTTCAGCCTAGGCCAGAATCGGTGGAATGCAAGGTTCGGCACGGTTGAATGATTCCGTGACAGAATCAAATGGTCGGGATAGACTGATTCCGTCACGAAATCACAAGGTACGAACATGACACGCGGAGGGAAGCGGTCCGGCGCCGGCCGGAAACGGAAATGGAACTGCGAGACGGTCACCATGCGGGTGCCGGCGCATTTGGTCGGCGAGATTCAGGCATTCATCGAGCAGCGCATGGGTGAAGCTCACAAGGGGCCCGACAACCCGCCCGCACCCGAACCGTTGGAACTGTGGCAGGGCGATAAACGATGTCAGGCGGCCACGTCCGGCGGCAGATGACGAATGAATTTCTCGAACAGCGCATCCCAATCGGTGGGCGGCGGCTCGACGTTTTGCAACGACCGCGCGGCCTCCAGGCGCGCCAGGCGCTGTCTTAGGTTCATCGATGAATTCCTCCCGTCATGCCCGCCCCAACGCCAGGTCCAATTCGCGCGGCGAGAGATTGAGCTTTTCGCGAATGGTTTTGTCGCTGTCGCCGGCTGCACTCAGGGCAGTCACTTTTTCAACGAGTTCGCAATGCGCTTTCTCTTCCTGAAGATCGATCACACGATTTGCAGCAAACCCCACGGCCTGAGCAAGCGGGGTCAGTTCGTCGGTCAACTGCTTCAGCACCCGAGGCATGGCATCTACGATCGCCGCCAGTTCAAGCCGGCGCACGACAAGGCTTTGCAGGTCGATTTCGTTACCGGCCTTGATCGCCGCATAGACGGCGCCTTCAACTTGCGTCAAGGTCGGCTTGGCACGCATCGAGGAACGAAACCGCTCGTTTGAGAATGGCGTAGTGTTCCTGACGCGCCTTCATTGCTTCTTCGTGCCTGGCTTCGGCTTCGGCGATACGCTCATCAAATTTGTGGTCGGTGATTTTTAAACCTCGTTTTGGTCATAAGCCTCTGTACAGGCGCTTGAGAATCTCAAGGGCCCGAGTCAGATACCTAAGTGATGAATCGGGATTTGGATTGATCGTATTGGCTTAACCATGACACGCATGACGACGGGCGGTGGAAGGTTGCGAGTGGTTATGCCGTGGATAACTGATGGCCGGTACATGCCGGCCACTGCGCTGACTTTTGGAGACCAGACATTGGCCAGCTCATGCCGCTTGGTGAGCGGCTTGTAAACACCGATAGCACCTAACAGGATGGTGAAAAACTCCCCGATCTTTCCCCTTACCCATCCCTGGAAGGCTTTTTTCGGGCGGGAAATCGGGTTTTCCGCCGGTCTGTCCGGCCTTTCTGCCCCCGAGCCAGGGCTTTTCCGCCCCCTTCGTCCGCTTCTGGGCAGACTTCGGGCGCACCCCGCCTCAGGCAGGCGCTGCCCGCGCCTCGGATCTAAAGCTCCCTATTGCGCGGCCTGTCGACATGTTCCATCGGTGCCAATTCAATTCGATCGGCAGTGACGTGGCAATGCGGCGCGCCATTGGCAATGTTGTAACTGTTGCGGTGATGGAAGGGGCGAAAGCTGTCTGCGCGCTCCGACACATCGGGCATGACTTTCTCGATTTTCCAGCCGAATTCGGTATCCGTGACGCCGTAATGCTCTCGGTATATCCAGGCACCGCATTCGTCCTTGCGCCATTGGGTGGCGTCGTGATCCTGCATGACGCGACCTTTCTCCCAGATGGTTTGAATGGTGTCCTCATCAAAAGTCATTTGTGGCCTCTATCAGGAAGGGGGTTTCTCTGTCATCAGGTGGTTCAGGCTAGGCGCTCCGTGCACCGCATCGGCCAGAGCCGATGCGGTAAGCCATCGGTCAGCGACAGCCAAAGCAACATCCAGCCGGAAAACATCAGGTCGATGCCCACTAAAAGGCCCAATAACCAAATGGCAGCGGCCGGCCATTGGGCAATGACCAGGAGCCCAAGCAGCATCGAGAGGACTCCTCCGGCGAGCGGCAAACCCCAATGTTCCAAGGGGCGCAGCCGGAGCGCTTGGGCGATACGAAAAGCGCCGTTGGCCAGAAAGAGTATCGCGATCAGGAATGTGATCGACGGGATGCCGCTCATGGGGAACAAGATCAGTAACTGGCCGACCGCAAGGGTGAGCAGACCACTTAAGAGTGACGGCCAAAAGCCGACCCGGTGTCGCAGGCGAAAGGCATAGAGGCCCTGCGCGATGCCGGAGAAGACCAGAATCCAGGCGATCGTCAGTTCCGTCGCCAGAGTGGCGACGAACGGAAAGAAGATCGCAGCCACGCCTAGAAGGATCAACCGATGCCAAGTACGAGAACCCCCCTTCCAATGTTCCCGCACACCATCCATTCCCGCGCGCGAAGCAGTCGAAGAGGACCGTAAGGATGAGAGGCGCATAAGATATGTCCTTATATCGAAATATCGAAGCCCATTTATGGACAATGACGATCCGGAATCGTTTTTGTTCAAATTGTGTCTATTCCCGGTTGCTACGAGCTCCGTGGAGCTGGCTGGCTCGCCTCACCGGCGTCCACATGCAGCGGTGGGGACGAAAGGACAGGCGGCTTGGGAAGCCCAGCGGCATTTTGGTGTTATGAGCGCCAAGTTGACTATCCGACTAGGCTTGAAATCACGGCACTGAGAAGAAAGAGAACAAGCCCGCAGAGGATAGAGTCCAAACGCATATCGAAGGCTCCGGCGGGCAGTGGCTCAACGCCGGGTGGTCCGGCAGACGGGCTATCTACGAGATCAAAGGAGGCGTATCGAAATGACGGAGATTCCAAACTGGTGGATGAAGGGTGATTGGTTCGACGCCTGTAGCTGCAACGTTCCCTGTCCTTGTACCTTCGCCCAGGCGCCGACGGGTAACCACTGCGAAGGCATCATGGCTTACCACATCCGTGAAGGTGCCTTCGGAAGCGTCCGGCTCGACGACCTCGCTTACTGGCGGGCCGAGATTCCCGGGCGGGTGAAGGCATTTGCCGAGGCGCTCTCGGGTCCGACCACGCCCGCTGGCGCTAGGGTGCAGCTCCACAATGCGCCCGGGTCGGAGGTGGGCCCCGGCCAGATCGCCACCTGGGCGCGGGCCTCGGATAACGAAGTGGACGCCTTCGGCTTTAGGTGGAACTGGGCCGGCCAGTCGAGCAAGCATATTCCCTTCGACTGGACCGGCCCTGTCTAGCTCCCTCTTCCGGTCCCCTCGGACTCCTCCGGACCCCAGCCAGCCGGCGCAGCGTGGGAACGAGAGGACGAAACGTCGCAATCCGTTTCTCTTCCCCATCTCGCTGAACTCGGAGTCTTCCGGTGAACGCCGCGGGTGATGACCCGGTCCAAAACCTAAGCAATCGATCTTTCCTAAGGCGGCGATTCATGAGAGCCGAACATCCAAGCCTAGCCCGCCGGCTGTTGCTGCAATGCCTTGCCTTGACTGCCGGAATGTTTACCGTAGGCGGCGCGTTTGCCGCGGAACCGACTCGAACCCCGCGGCAGACCCAGGGACCTTTTTATCCGAACCGACTCCCGCCGGACACCGACAACGACCTTCTGATCGTGAACGACTCCGTCACGCCGGCATCCGGGGACGTGACGCATCTCACGGGACGGATTCTCGGCCCGGCCGGAGAGCCCGTTCCCAATGCCATCGTCGAAATCTGGCAGGTGGATCATCAGGGCATTTACTTGCACACCGCGAGTCCCAATCGTGAACGGCGCGACGAGAATTTCCAGGGCTTCGGGCGATGCCTGACCGGTCCAGGCGGCGAGTACTACTTCCGCACCATCAAACCCGTGCCTTATGCCGCCGGCGTCCAGCGCGCGCCGCACATTCACGTCATCGTCAACAAAGGCGGGCAGCGGATGCTGACCACGCAGCTGTACGTCAAGGGCCATCCGTTGAATGAACAGGACTTCGTTCTCAAAGGCATCCGGGACAAGGCGGCTCGCGAATCGGTTCTGGTCGATTTCACGCCGGCCGCCGATTCGCGGATCGGGGGACTGACAGCACGTTTTGACATCGTGATCGGGAAAACTCCGGAAGCCCCCTTGGAAGACTAGCAGGGCGTCGGCAAAGGATTGCCGACCTACCCCGGCTTCTTTCTCCTCTTCTTTTGGCCGTATGTCGCTCGGCCAAAACAAATGTCAAAAAAAGCGTGCCGGATCGGGCTCTTTTCGAATCGGCGCAAGTCAAAGGGGAAGGGCTAACCCTTTTGGAGATTTTTCATGCCTAAGGACGACCCAACCAATAGTTACGAAGACTTTCTGCTGAACGAACTCGCGGGACTGAGCGGACTCGACGACGAAGAGGTACGGGAGATTTTGAAAAAGATCGAGGAAGAGAAGGCTGAACACGAGAACGACGCCGCCGAGAAGAGACATTGAGCCGCATTTTTGAGAGAAAACCCTGAAGCCGAAAAGGCGGAATACAAAAGCCCGGAACCGATTCCGGGCTTTTTCTTGGGCGAATCACGCCCCCGCCGCTCAGCCGTGCGTCGTCGCTTTGAATTGCCTCAACAGCGCTCGCGCGGCACCTTCCGATGAGGCCGGGTTCTGCCCGGTAATCAAATGGCCGTCGGTCACCACATGTGGTTTCCAGTTCTCGGCTTTCGAATAGTTGCCGCCTTTCTCGCGCAACATGTCTTCCACCAGGAACGGAACCACCTCGGTAAGCCCGATTTCTTCCTCCTCGGTGTTGGCGAAGCCGGTGACCGACTTTCCTCTCACCAGGGGAGATCCGTCCGCGGTCTTTGCATGGCGGAACGCGCCCGGTCCGTGGCACACCGCGGCCACGGGTTTGCCGGCCGCGTACACGGCTTCGATCAATGCGATGGAATCCGAATCTTCGGCGAGATCCCACATGGGGCCGTGGCCGCCGGGATAGAACACGGCATCGTAATCGGCATCCGAGACTAGCGACAGCTTGACGGTGTGGGCTAGCGCGACTTTCGCGGCCGGGTCCTGGTTGAAGCGCATGATCGATTCGGTTTGCGCATCCGGCCGAAAGCTCTTGGGGTCCACCGGCGGCTGCCCGCCCTCGGGCGAAGCCAGAACAATGTCTGCGCCGGCATCGCTGAAGACGTAGTAGGGCGCGGCGAATTCTTCCAGCCAGAATCCGGTTCTCTCGCCCGTCGTGCCGAGCCTATCGTGCGAGGTCAATACCATCAGGATGTTCATCGTCGTTTCTCCATTCAGCTTACGGCCAAGGCGATCTTGCCGAAGTGGGCGCCCCTCTCCATGTGGCGAAGGGCATCGGGCAACTCGCCGAACCGAAACACGCGGTCCACCACGGGCCGCATCCGGTGCTGCGCGATGGCCCCGTTCATGGCCTCGAACATCGCTCGACTGCCGACGAAGATGCCTTGCACGCACACGTTCTTCATCAGAATTGGCGTGGGATCGACCTGGCCGCCGCCGGACAGAACGCCGATCAGGCTGATACGCCCGCCCATGCGCACGGCTCGGAGCGATTGGCCGAGGGTGCCGGCGCCGCCGACCTCGACGACATGATCGACGCCAACGCCGTCGGTGAGTTCGCGCACGAACTGGCCCCATTCGGCCGTGTTCTTGTAGTTGATGCCTTCCGAAGCGCCGAGATCGAGCGCTCGCGCAAGTTTTTCGTCACTGCTGGAGGTGGCGATCACTCGCGCTCCGGACAGCTTCGCGAACTGCAACGCGAATAATGAGACGCCGCCGGTGCCCAACGTCAGCACCGTATCCCCCGCCTTGACCCGGCCTGAGGTGACCAGCGCATGCCAGGCGGTCACTGCGGCACAAGGCAAGGTTGCGGCCTCTTCATCCGTGAGATGGTCCGGAACCGGAACGACGCCTTCCGCGTCGAGCACGACGTACTCCGCCGCCATGCCGGTATCACCGCCGCCCAGCGCGCTCTTGGTTTTCTCTTCGGTCAATTCGCCGTCCAGCCACTTGGGCATGAAGATGCCCGCGACCCGCTCCCCCGGCTTTAGGCGCGATACGCCCGGACCGACGTCGACCACCTCGCCGACGCCGTCCGAGAGCGGCGTCATCGGCAAACGGAGATTCGGGTTATAGCTTCCGTTGACCAGCATCAGGTCGCGGTAGTTGAGCGACCACGCCCTCATTTTCAGAAGCACCTGCCCCGCGGCGGGCCGAGGCATCGGCCGCTCGACAAGAGCCAATGAATCGATGCCGAAGCCGCCTTGCAGTTCGTAGACCTTCATGAGTCGTCTCCTGATTCAAACTATAATACCCTGGTGTTATTCCAAATCGCCTTCAATCCGGAATTCATTGTCGTAGGGTGGGTTAGGCGCACATCAGCACTGACCGACCGCCGATCACTGCCCTTCGCGTGCGCCGTAACCCGCCGAGCGGCCTTCCATCGGTGGGTTAGGCGGAGCCTGTCCCGAGCGGAGACTAAAGCATTTTCATATCTACTGTACGGGCACTCGCGAGTAGGTCGGGAATCCTTCCCAATCGCAAACGGTCATCCCAGCGCTCCTGGGATGACCGTTTGCGATTGGAGCGCCGAAGCCCCCCTTCCCGACGCCACGTCCCGGCCGAGCGTCTTCGTCGGAAGGGTCGCGACTAAAGCGACCGTTTGCGATTGGCAAGGGATTGCCGACCTACGAATGCTTGAATCCATTCACCCGAGCCGAAGGCGCCAACGACGTCCGCCAAGCTGGTTTTGCCGTACGAGCGCGATGAAAACGCTCTAGGGGCTAACCCGCCATCGATGGGTTTCGCTTCGCTCTACCCACCCTACGATGAATGTTCACTCGAATGCCGAACGGAATTAGGATCTAGGGTCGGTGTCCCCGCCCCGGCCGAATCCGACCTTATCCGGTTCGCGCGAGCACATCTCTTAATGGTCTGACCACGGTTTTGGCCGAGTGTCAGCAACACTGGCGACAATCAGAGAGTCGGGCCTTCCCGTCGACTCATTCGGACCACCCCCCGATCAACGGACGCGCTGCGCCGCAATATCACAAACTATTGACATCAACGGGAAGAACCGTACATTCGCTTTCCGCGGCGTCAACATAGATGATCCAGTCGACAGAATGCGCGAAATCCTGTTGGCGTATCGTTTTGGTGTTCACTTTCAAGCTTTTGAATCAAGTTTGGGGGGATCTCCTCATGTGTTGGAGCGGCGAAGCTTCGGCCATGTTAGCGACAGGCGGTTTTGCGACGGCAAGCTACTTGGCCTACAAAGGGGAAACACGGGAACTGTGGTTGCCCCTGACTTATTTTGCCTGCATGGAATTGTTGCAGGCCGCGACCTACGTATACATCGATCAGTGCGATACCCCGCAGAACCAGCTGCTGACCTGGCTGGGTTATCTGCACATCACGTTTCAACCCTTCTTCGTCAACATGGTCGCGCTGTACTTCATTCCTGCCCCGGTGAAGCGGCGAATCGGCGGGATGGTCTATTCGTTGTGCGGACTCGCCAGCGCGGCGATGCTGCTCAAGATGTATCCCTTTTCCTGGGCGAGAACCTGCATCCGAGGATACGAGGGATTTTGCGGGCCCGAGGTGTGTTCCCTGTCCGGCGACTGGCACATAGCCTGGCAGCTTCCTCTTAACGGCCTGATGTCGATTTATCCCGATAACCTCATCCCGTTTCAGTTCGGCCTGCACGGTTTTTCCTATTTCGCAGTGAGTTTTTTTCTGCCTTTCCTTTACGGATCATGGCGATTCGTCGCTCTTCATCTCGTCGTGGGTCCTTTGCTGGCCGACATTCTGACGCGCCATCCCAACGAACATGCCGCCGTGTGGTGTCTGCTGTCGATCGCCTTGTGCGTCTCCGTGATCAAGACGCCGCTGCGCCGCCTGCTGCGCGTGGAGCGATGGCCCGGATACCGGCTGTGTATGGAAAAGCCCTCTGCTGAAAACCGCGACACCCTCATCCCGGCTCCGGCCTCGAACAATGAAAAGGCCGGGCCGCTAATTCTACGCAAGCAAAAAATGACTGACCGGAACCAACGGGTGGCTTAACCTCCGGCATTGACACTAGCCGACCAAATTCAGTGAGCGCCGTATCTTTCCGATCGATCGTTGATATCGCTTGTCGGCTTATGCGCTAACATGAGCGGATTTGATGCGACACGCTCTTTATTAACCCGGCCTCTAAATCAGGCCGGGCTAATCCGGGGCAGGGATGCCCAGGCGCGGCCACAAGCCGCGCGAGCCACGCCTAAGCGTGTACCGGCCTTGGCGTCGGCCCGTAAATACCGGGAGCGTATTTACGGACCTGATTAATATAATTATTGCGAACTCTCGGCGCCGGGACAGTTCAGCCGATGGTCGATCTCCGTCGAATCTGGGGGGTAAGCGGAGTTGAAAATATGAATGCCAATATTTTGGTCGTGGACGATGAACCATGCATTCGCGAGATGCTTGCCGAGTATCTCGGCAAGCACGGGTTTCGGGTTTGGCAGGCCGAGTCGGCCCTGAAGGCGCGCGAAGTTCTCCGAAGGGAAGCCATCGATCTCGCGGTATTGGACATCACGATGCCGGGCGAAGACGGGCTCAGCCTTGCCCGCCATATTCGGGAAAACCGGACGACGGCCGTGATCATGCTCACTGCTGCCGATTCGGTAACGGATCGAGTCGTCGGCCTTGAAATCGGGGCCGACGACTACCTCGCCAAACCGTGCGATCCCCGCGAGCTCTTGGCACGGATCAAAAGCGTCCTCCGACGCACCATAACTTCGGCGGCGGAACCGGATCAGGCCATAGCAGCAAGACCGGCGCAACTCTTGCGGTTCGGCTGCTGCGAACTCGACCTGGAAAGCCATCGCCTGCTGAGCGAGAGCGGCCGGGAACTGCCGATCACCAACGGGGAGTTCGACCTGTTGAAGGTTTTCGCAACCCATCCCAATAGGGTGCTGTCGCGCGATCAGATTCTCGATCTGACCCAGCGGCGGTCGTGGGACCCTTTCGACCGCAGCGTCGACATTTGCGTGACGCGGGTGCGCAAGAAGATAGAACCGAATCCGGAGCATCCGCGCTTCATCAAAACGGTTCGAGGCGTGGGTTACCGTTTCGTTCCCGACGGTGAATGATTCGACCGGCCATTCCTATTCAACTCTGGCACTCCAGCGACATTCATCGACATCATGGGCATCTCCACATCGCTTACTCGGGCTACGCTGTACCGGATCGCCGCCGGGGTGACAGCCATCATCGCTCTTTCCACGGCGGTCACATACCACTTGCTGTACCGGGAAATCGAGCAAAGCGCTCTGGCGCGGCTGACCGACTACGGCGTGCAGCGGGCGCGCTATCACGAATCCCATTTCGCGTTTCTCAAGGGATTGCACGAGGTCGTGCGCCGGGATTTCGTGGAACGCTATTCCGCACCGCCCTCCCCCGATTTCGAACGTCGCTTCGATGAGCTGATGAGCCGGTATCCGGACGGCGCGATGCGCAACAGCGAGAAATTCTCCGACGTGGAACGCTATTCCACCGGCTGGATCCATCGCCGGGTGCAGCCCGATACGGAGTTCAAGCGACGCTGGATGTTATTTTTCGATCTGTCGGAAAAGTACAAAGGAACCTTCACCAGTCAATACGCCAACTTCTACTTCACGCATCCCAGCCAACCGTCCGACATGGGCTACGACGATCCCGAACGCTCCGGACACGTGCGCTGGGCCTACGACACGCCGGCGGACTATGCGCTGGATCAACGCGAGTATTTTTATTTGGCCGATGCGGCGCACAATCCCGAGCGCAAAACGATTTGGGGAGGCACCTACTATGAACCGGCCTATAAGAAGATTCTGGTGCCCGGGGTAACCCCTGTGTACGTGGGTGACGAGCATATCGCCAACATCGGCACCGATGAGATTCTCGACGAACTGGAGGCCAGCATTCGCCAATCGGCCATTGCCGGCGCCAGCCATACCGTGTTCCGCGGCGACGGACGACTGATTATCGATCCGTCATACATGACCCAGATCTCGGAAGGCTTCGAAGGATTCAACCTTCACGACACCCAGGATCCGCGGCTGAACGCGCTCTTGCGCTTGGCGACGGAAAGCGCCGAGCTGCCGCGTTCCGGCTTGGCCTCCGAAATCGACGAGTACTACGCGATCAGCCGATTGCCCAGCACCGGATGGTATTTCGCCTCGACCCTGCCGGGGGCCTTGGTCCGCGCCCAAGCGTTCCGCTCGGCGCAGTGGGTGTTCTGGAGCGGCATCGCATCGCTGGCGTTTCTGCTCCTGATTTTGACCATTATTCTGCGACGCCAGATCGCCCACCCTCTGGGCCGGCTGCTGAGGGCCATCCGCAGTGTCGGCTCCGGCGAGGCGCCGGTCGTGGATGTGGCGCGGCTGGAAAATCCGCGCAACGAATTCGGCCAACTGGCCGAGGCGTTCAACGAGATGGTCGCGAAGGTGTCGGAGCGGGACATCGCCCTGCGCGTTGAAAAGGAGCGTTTCCGTGCTCTGATCGAGCATGCCGCGGACATCATCAGCGTGGTCGATGCCGAGGGCGTGATCCGCTACGTCAGCCCCTCGGTGGAGCCGGTTCTGGGCTTTCCGCCGGGCCATTACATCGGCCAGACCATCTTTGCCATCGTGCATCCCGAAGATGTGGCAGTCGTCGCGCACGCCTATCGGACCGCGCTCGATCACCCGGACGCGCCCATCGAACGCCTGGAGTACCGGCTCCGGCATGCCCGTGGCGAATGGCGGATGTTCGAGGCCACCGGCACCAACCAGCTGCAAAACCCCTCGGTGGAAGGCATCGTCGTCAACGCCCGCGACATCAGCGAAGCCATCAAGGCGGAAGCCGAGATCGCCCGTCAGCGCGACACCCTATACCAGCGGGAAAAGCTTGCGGCGATGGGCTCCTTGCTGGCCGGGGTGGCGCATGAACTCAACAACCCCCTCTCCATCGTGGTGGGGCGGGCCATCATGCTGGAGGAAGAGGCCGGGAACGAGACCACCGTGACGGCCGCCCGGAAAATCCGCGCCGCCGCCGAACGCTGCGCCCGCATCGTCAAGACGTTTCTCGCGATGGCCCGCCAGCACACGCCGCAGCACACGGCGGTCCGGCTCAACCGGGTTATCGAGGATTCCCTTGAAATCCTGAGCTATAGCCTGCGCACCGGAGGCGTCGAGGTGGTGACGGAGCTGGCCCCGGACCTGCCGGAGATCGCCGCCGATGCCGATCAGCTGCACCAGGTGTTCATCAACCTCCTCATCAACGCGCAGCAGGCCCTGACCGACCAGCCCGAGCCCCGCCGCCTGTGGATCCGCTCGGGCCACGACCCGGCGGCGAACGCCCTTTGGGTGGAGGTGGCGGACAACGGTCCCGGCATCCCGGAGGCCATTCGCTCGCGCATCTTCGATCCCTACTTCACCACCAAGCCGGTCGGCAGCGGCACCGGGGTGGGCTTGGCGGTCAGTCTCGGCATCGTCGAAGCCCATGGCGGGAGCCTGAGCGCCACCTGTCCGCCCGCGGGCGGGGCGGTGTTCACCGTGCGGCTGCCGGTGCAGGCGGCGGATGCGGTCGAAGCCGGCGCGGCGGCGCCGGAGCCTCCGGAGAGCGGACCCGGACGCATCCTGATCGTCGACGACGAGCCGGAGGTGAGCGCCTTGCTGGCGGACATCCTGGCGAGCGACCGGCACGGCATCGACGTCGCGGCGAGCGGCCGGGAGGCCTTGCGCCTGCTGAGCGAAAACGGCGGGTATGCGGCGATTCTGAGCGATCTTCGGATGCCGGAGATGGACGGCCCGGCGCTGTACCGGGAGATCGAGCGGCGCTGGCCGGAGCTGGCGCGGAAGATCATTTTCGTCACCGGCGACAGCTTGAGCCCCAACGTGCAGGTATTCCTGGACGCCGCCCGCTGTCCGGTCATCGAAAAACCGTTTGTACCGAAGGACGTGCGCCAGAAGGTCGCTCAGGTGGAGAACGGCAGAGGCACGATCCAATAAGAGCCGATACCGACAGGCCCTCGAAATCCTTCGACGGGCTCAGGGCGAGCGGCCTGCGATCTCGGGCAACCGATGACCGGCTCAACCCGCGCGATCCAAAAAAACAAAAAGACATCCGATGTTTCATTCGATTTCCCCCTGTCCGGAAATACACCGGACGTGTCTTGCGGTCCTGGGACTGTTGCCGGCCCTGTCGGCCGTCGCGGGCGACCTTCCCTCCGCCACGCCCCCGCTCTACAACCTGAGCGCCCATGTCGATCTGGTGTCCAGTTACGTCGTTCGCGGCTTTACCACGACTTACTTCAACGGAGAACCTTTGGGCAACGCATCCGCCGATGCGCCGGAATCCGAAGACCCGGTCTTGCAGTGGGGCGCCGATTTGAAATTCGCTTCCGGATGGTATCTGGGCTACTTCGGCTCCATGATCAACTATTCCTATCTGCGCCTGGGCCAGGCCTACTCGAACCGGAGCATCAGCGTATTCGACGACGAGAAATCGATCGAGCACGACATTTACGGCGGCTATGAACTGCCGCTGGGCGATTTCACGATCATAGCGGGATTGACCGGGTATCTTTACACCAACAGCCGCCACGCCGAGACCCTGGAAAGCAGGGTCGGTATCGGCTACGGCGATTTCAGCCTGTTCTCGCAAACGCTGATGAACGATTCCATTCTGGGCAACGCGGGCGACACCTACTGGACCCTCAACTATCGCCGGGTTCTGCCCTGGAATCTGAACTTCAATGCCACCCTCGGCTGGTTCAGCTTCCGCCGCGAAGGGAAGTTTTACGGGACGCGGGACACCTATTTGAAGACCGATTGCCCTCCGGACAGCGCCATGAACGTGACCGGCTGCTATCCGGGCAAATTGCCCGTCAGCAACACCTTCGGCCACGTGATTCTGCAGCTCAGTTATCTGGTTCCCAAGCTGCCGGTGTCCCTGGGCGTGACGGGCATCTTGGGCGGATACAACCGCTTCGGCGTTGCGCAGGAGAACGAAATCATCGGGTCGATCAGTCTGTACTACGAATGAATCAATCCGAGGCGGTTTCGATTTCCGATGGCCTATCGAAGCCGCCGTCTGTTTAGAGCGTTTTTCATCCCGGCGTACGGCTTCGTGTCGGGCGGGAAGAACGTAGGTCGGCAATCCCTTCCCAATCGCAAACGGTCGCTTTAGTCGCGA
>NZ_MSCV01000027.1 GCF_002005105.1 Methylocaldum sp. 14B
GCCGGAAAGAATGGCTAACAGAAGCAATAAACCAATGTGCTTTTGAGAGAGGCCGCGAAGGCCAATGCAGGCTCGTTCCCGGTCTGATCCGGATTGGGAACGCCGGTTCTGGAAGGCCGAGCTTCCCGAATTGCGCCAAACTGGCTGGCAGGGCGTGGCTACATAGTAACGATCCACCGGCAGAGCCGGTGGCTTTCGACGGCTGGCCCCTCAAAGGGGCCTGACCGCCATGGGGCAAAAGCCATATCGTCACCCCGGCAGGGAAGGGTGGCTCCGGCGCTCCCGGAGACACCGTTTGCGATTGGATTGCCGGGGTCCAGTGACCACGGATGGTTTCGACCGTTCACAATCCCTGTGAACTGGATTCATGCCGGGCTGTCCTGCCCGACACCCTTCGGGCGCGATGCGTGCAAACCGGCTGTCCTGCCGGTTTGTCCGGCACAAATCCGCCGGGAGCGGATTTGCATTTACCCGGAGGGCACCGGGCAGGACAGCCCGGTGTGAGTCCATGCCGGAATGACGGCCCAGCGAAATTGGGACAATACCTGACTCCCGGAAACGTCAAACTTTGCGAGTCCCCCGGCAGAGCCGCACTGCCATTAAGTTAAGGTTTGCCAGTCCTATAAACCGTGCTTTTTCTTGCGCTTATGGAAATTCAGCGAAACGCGGTCGGACGGCTTCCGACGCGGAGGGGAACGGTCTGGCCGGACCGTTACGGGGCTGGTCTGGAATAACTGAGTCAACCGTTCCAGCAGCGGCTCCACGTCGAGATCAGTGGAGAGCAATTCCAGAGCGGCCATCTTGATGGCATTGAAGGAGACCGAGCGGTTCACGGCTTGCGGATAACGGGTCGTCCTCGCGTCCAACCGGCCTTGGGCCGGTTCGGTCAGGATGGATTCCAAGCCCGACAGGTAAAGGGTGGCGTGGAAGTCCTGGCGCACGGCCTCGGCGCCGTTGCCCGTGAAGTTCTCCAATTCCAGCCGGGTCTTCAGCAAGCCGTAAAAGGTTTCAATCCCCCAACGCCAGGCATAGAGCGACCGGAATTCTGTCGTGGGATAGCGGGTGTCGTCGAGCAAGGAGGTGACCAGCACCTCCCACTCGCCCGTATCCAGCAGGACGCGCACAAACCTCGCCTGGACGGCTGCGGGCAGGCCAAGTTGGCGAACCAGACCGGCTTGCGCGGCGCACGGAACCAGCGTGACGACCTGGCTGTCAGCCCCTTCTCCCCGCATCATTCTTTGCGCAGGCCCGAATGAGGCCGCAGAACAGCGGATCACAAAATCCCGGCCGCGCTGGGCGAACTCCGCGAGCATCCGGTAGGACGCATAATTTCGGTCCATGACCAGGAGATCGCCAGGGCGGGTGTGGGGCAGGTGCGCCACGGCGAGATCCACTTCGTAAGCCTTGGCGCATCCCAGCGTCGCGTCCAACGCCACACGATTCAGGACATCAAACAGTACCGACGCCGTGGCGTAGGGGTGTTCTCCAAGCCGCCCCGCGTCCCGGCCATTCGTGTGGGGGAGTGTTCCGAACGCTTGCCTGACCTCCTCGGTGTTCGGCAGAATCAGCCGGGAGCCGTCCACCGCCAGAACGCGCATTCCCCAGAACGTCCGGTAGTCGCTTCCATACATCGCCCGCACCACGGCTTCCTCGTTCAGTTCGATGAAAGCCGTGTGGTTGAATTTGTAGCGGGCTTGCGAGTACGCGCTGGCCGTCACCGGGCGCTGCTCCAACCACGCCATGACCTCGTTCACCACGTTCTGGAGGGCCTTCACACTGTTCCGGAGCACCATCATCAGTACTAAACTGAACGGCAAGCTGCGCAATCGGGTGAAGGCTTGGTCCGTCGCCGAGTGCCGCCGCTTGAAAACCTCATCGCTGATTGTCTCGCGGCTCCGGTTCAACGCCTGCTTTTTTGTCCATGACGACCTCCAAATCCCTCTACGACCTTGACCGCTTCCAAAGGTTGCTTAACTTAATGGCCGTGCGGCAGAGCCGGGGGTTTTCCCGCGATAAATAAGCGCCGGAGTTCGGAAATCCGGGAATACCGCGTTCATCTCCAAAATCCGCTTTCCGCGGATCAACTCGGCTGTCGTTCTAACTCGAAAGGCTTGGTACGCACACCGGCAATCGCCGCTGGGTAGCCGCAAGCTTGTTTCGCCGTCCAAGGCATCAACTTTGATGCTGCGTTTGTGTAACATCTCGGCGAGTCCATGGGGCTTTCTCCCCATGGGTACGAGAGGGCATTTTCCGTAGGAGCATGATTCATGACGACCTATTTGGTGTCGCGACACAGTGGGGCACACGAATGGTTTGCGGAGCAAGGTGTGCCGGTGGACGTTCGTTTGGAACATCTGAATCCCGAAATCATTGGCGACGGAGATATCGTTATCGGATCTCTGCCGGTGCATTTGGCGGCCGAGGTGTGCGCCCACGGGGCGCGTTATATTCATCTGGTGCTCGACCTTTCTCCGGAAATGCGCGGCAAGGAGTTGACTGCGGAGGATATGCGCAAGGCTGGCGCGCGCCTGGAAGAATTCGTCGTCACCCGCCCTTGAGAATTGACGGTACTGTATTGGGGAACTATGGAATGTCTTTTCCGAGCGATTCCGAAACGAAGGTTTCCTTCCCGCATTTGAATCCTGCCAGTCCGGCATCCTATCCGCGGCGGCTGTTGTTGGCCGTGACAGGGCTTTCGCCGCAGGTCGTCACGGAGACGCTGTACCATTTGGCCTGTTGTCGCCCGGAGCCGTTTGTGCCCAGCGAGGTTTATCTTCTCACGACCGGGAAAGGTACGGAGGTGGCCGTGCACAGTTTGTTCGGCGAAGAAAAGAACCAGTTCCAGCGCTTTTGCGAAGATTACGGCTTGACCGGCCGGATCAGTTTTCGGCAGTCCCACATCGAGGCGATGACGAATGCGCGGGGAGAAGCCTTGCACGATATTGTCACGGAGGAAGACAGCGTGGCGGCAGGCGACGCCATCACCAATTGGATTCGGCGTTATACCCAAGACCCTGATTGTGCCGTGCATGTTTCCATTGCCGGCGGACGCAAGACCATGGGGTTTTATGCCGGTTATGCCCTGTCCTTGTTCGGCCGGGAGCAGGATCGCCTGTCCCATGTGCTGGTATCGCAACCCTTCGAAGCCAGTGAGGAATTTTATTTTCCACCCGTCCGCCCCCGGAAGATCAAGCTGCGCAACGGCGATCTGGTAGATACCCGCGAAGCTAAGGTGATGCTGGCTGAGATTCCTTTTGTTCGGTTACGCAAGCGGATTCCAGAGCCGCTGCTAGTGGAGGAATCCAGCTTCGCGCGGTTGGTCGAGGCGGCGCAGAGTGCCTTCGGTGCTGCGCGTTTGACCATTGTGTTTTCCCGGTGCAGCCTTGAGTGCGGGGATGTTTCTATGAAACTGCAGCCGCAGTTCCTCGCTTTTTATGCATGGCTGGCCTGGCGTCGATTGAAGGGACCGGGAAGCGGGGAAATTCATAGTTCGGAGTTGCAACCGGCCGATACGGAGGCATACCGGGCGATTTACCGGAAGATTGTCAGTGCCATGGATGATCATGCCCCGGAGCGTCGGCGCGATACTGGGCGTCGGCTTCGAATAGAGACAAACGATGCTAGAAAACGCCGGGCGTTCTTCGAGGAAGCCCGGAGCCGCATCAATAAGACTTTGGAGGACAGCTTGGGGGATGCGTGGGAATATTACGGTATAGCCATTACGGAAAAGCGCCCGAGACGCGGCGCGGACGGGCAGATTAATGCCCACAACCGGTTGGTGAAGTATTTCGTGCCCTTGCCGCCGGAGCAGATCGATTGGGAGGAACTGCCTGAGTAAACGCTTATTCCCCAGCCATGCCGTCGAGGAAAAAGAAACAGCGACCTTCTAGCGAGGACGCTGTGAGCCGGCTCGCACGCCCACGACGCCCATGGGTTACGGGGCGACACCGGCCCCCTCATTCGATATTTCGGATTGGCAACCCGGTGAACAAAAGCGTAATCAAGGCCCCCCAGTTCCTTCGACTGCGTCGCGTCTCGATAGGATCGCAATATCTATGATTCTTAAAATAAATGCCTTTGGCATGAAGTGTGATTTCATGTGCCGGCATCCTTCCATTGAACATCTTTAGGAGGTTTTGTGAGTCGCATCGAAGCCGTCCCGATTTTCGAAGAAAAAGATGAAACCCGTACTCAGGAAGGCATCCGGATGGAGGAAAAGAGTTTGTTCCGGATCTCCGAGAATCGGGAGCGGGGCTGTTTCGAGGTAATGTTCACCATCGAACTGAGCGGGATCGAGCTTCCCGCCTCCTGGCAGAGAGTGGGTGCCGTGCCGTCCTGGGTGATCGATTCCAAAGGGGAATTACGTGGCAAGCGGTTTTTTTCGGAGAAGTGAAACCGCCGCTCAGGCGCTGGATTCGCTCTTCGCCGTTCTGGAGAGCGGACAGTCGATCGAACTCGTCTACCGGGGCGGCCTGGACGGTGGGCTCGCCACATTTTTCCTACAAGTGCGCGGCAAGACGCGCGGTGCTACGGCAAAGGATGCGGCGGACAATGCTCGCCGGCTGAAACAAAATCTGGATTTGGTCTTGAGCGCTCAGCCGGGATTGCGTTTCGACGACGGAATTTCCAAAGACCGCGCGGCCGACGTTCGCCCGGCAAAGTGGCGTGGACGCCTCCATCCCCATGGCATGCTCGTCAGTGCCCAACAAGCCTTGAAAGGTCTGCCGAAAGAAGCGCCGCTGCCTGCCGTGCTGATTTCTCCGAACATAACGGCTGCAGCTTCCGGTTTGTCGGTCATCGACACCGTGCTGGCCAGTCCGCAAGCTGTTGAAATCGTCGTGTCGATAGAACCGCGGCGCTTGGATGAGCAGGCTATACAACAGGTAATAGGCATCCTGCAGGCCATAGATCAGGGAAAAGCCGCCTATTTCACGCTGCCCGAGCGGCGCAAGATATCCGCCGAGGAGCGTGAAATCCTGGTAGCGGGACTGAAACAGCACTTGCAGCGCTGGCTCATTCATCCTTCGGGGGTCGAACTGAACTGTACCGTTTTTTCCCGCGAGCGACCTTCCGAGACATTGATGGCCATGCTCGGCAAGGCCCTGTTTCCGAACCAACCCCTGGCTCTGTCGATCGAGCCATTTGTGCCAGGCTTATCCCCATCCCATTTGAACGGAGAAGAATACGGCGCGCTCGATCTGCGCCGAGGCGTCAATGCCACAGGCGAGTTTCCGAACTTGTTTCCGCGCCCGGAGCAGTTGGCGGATGCTGGCGCCAAGCGTTGTTATCCCCGTCCGTCGGGCGAGCTCGCATCGGCGGGGCTGCGTCTCGGAGTTGCCGGGGATCGGGAGGTTTACCTTGGGCAGGCGGACCGGGGCCGCCACACTTATGTCATCGGCGCCACCGGCAGCGGCAAGTCCACCTTGCTGTACAACATGATCATCCAGGATATCGCCCACGGCCATGGGGTATGCCTCATCGATCCGCATGGCGATCTTTACCGGGAGGTGTTGGACGCCATTCCGGCCCATCGTGCCAAGGATGTGGTGCTCATCGATCCCTGTGATTTTGAACGTGCCGTCGGCATCAATTTCCTGGAATGCAACAGTCCTTATCCCCAAGTGCAGATGAACCTCATCGTCAACGAGATGATCAAGATTTTCGATCGCCTCTATGACTTGCGCCTGACCGGCGGGCCCATGTTCGAACAGTATATGAGGAACGCACTGCTGCTGGTGATGGACAACGACGTGCCGGGAACCCTCATGGACGTGCCGCGGTTGTTCGAGGACAAGGCGTATCGGGATTACTTAAAGGGCATCTGCAAAAATCCCTTGGTGGTGCGGTTCTGGAGCGAACAGGCGGAACGCGCCGGCGGGGAAGCCGCGCTGGCGAACATGACGCCCTACATTACTTCGAAACTGAACCAGTTCACCCACAATGCGTTGCTGCGTCCCATCATCGGCCAGCGCAGAACCACAATCGATTTCCGGCAGATTATGGACCATCGGCAGATCCTCTTGGTGAACCTCTCCAAAGGACTGCTCGGCGAACTTGACATCCAGATGTTGGGTATGATCCTGATCGGCAAGCTGTTTTTCGCGGCGATGGGACGTATCGACGTGCCGGAGGCGGATCGCACCCCGTTTCACTGGTATATCGACGAGTTCCAGAATTTCACCACTGACGGCGTGGAGCATTTGTTGAGCGAGTCCCGGAAGTTCGGCATCCGCCTGACGCTGGCCAACCAGAATCTGGCCCAGCTGAATCGGGGCTACGGTCGGGACAATCTCTTGGAGTCCGTGCTGGGCAATGTCGGGAATCTGCTCTTCTTCCGCGTGGGGCCGGCAGATGCGGCAAAACTGGAAACCTATACTCGCGCGGACCTCGATGCCCAGGATCTGCAGTATCTGCCGGATTTCCACGCTGCCGCGCGACTGCTCATGCGCAATGCACCGCAGCGGCCGTTTGTGTTTCGGACGCTGCCGACGCAAGAACGGATGGTGACCGTGCAGGCTGCCAGATTGGTTCGGGATACCATTCTGGAAAATGGCCGGCGCTATACCCGTTCCTCGTCGGAGGTTGAGAAAGAAATTATCGATCGGGCTCAAAGGTCAGCCGACGAATTCGCGCGGCAGGATCGCATCGATGCCATTACCGAAATACTCCGAGAAAGCAGCACGAACGCAGAATGTACGATTTTTTCTAGCGGCGAGTTGCGAAGGATGTCGAAGCGCGAACTGCTTGCAGTGTCTACCAATAAGGTTTGCTTTAAGAAATGGAGCACCTATGCAGAGTTGCATAAGGCGGGAATGGCCAACCTCACGCTGGGCGAGTTGACCGCATACTCCAGGGAAGATCTGCTCGGCAGGAATTTCGAGCCGGTATCCGTCGATGATATTTGCATGCTGCTTTGTGAGGTGGGCCTGGCCTTGGCCGAGGACTCATCATCCAAGATAGGCACCCTGGAATCATCGACGCAAGATCCGCAAGAAAAAAAAGATGATAAAGATGATCAGGAAGAAACATCAGCCGAAGAGTCGACTTCCATCCCCATCAGTTCTGTTAAGAGCGACGACGAATTACGCCAGGAAATCATCGATGAATGGGTCAAAGACCTTGAAGAAATCGAGCGGGAAATGAGCCGCGACCAGGAATAAAAATGAATCCCACTATTGAACTCCAACCGGATTCAAAAATTGCTATTCACACCTAATCACCTCGCTTCTTGGAGCGGAAGTCAGTGACAGCGCTGAAAAGAAATGGCTTCGTGCGCGTCGGATTGACGTTGTGGCTGCTGCTCATGGGAGCAGTTGCCTTCGGAACGACGGACGGTCCCATTGTCTTGGTTCCGCCGTTCGAGAACCTATCCTCCGTGAAGCGGATGGTCGAATATCAGGTTGCCACCGGTCACGACCCCGATCAGCCGCAGCGGTCCTTTGTGGTGGACCGCTTTTCGGAGGGGCTTCGCGGCTTTCTGGAGGACATTTTGCTAAGCATGGGCGCGACCATGGTGGAGCGGCAGCGAGTGGATGCCATACTGCTCGAAACCGAGTTTGGCCGATTGAGCGGCCTCGTGGATACCGAGCAGGCCATCGAGTTGGGGAAGATGCTTGGGGCCACTACCATCGTCATGGGAACCATCCAGGACGTGCATGAAAGCCAAAGGAATTTTTCCGGATATGGCATCAGCTCCAGCATCAACCAGCTGATCGGGACCGTGCGCATCCGCCTGATCGACATTGCTTCCGGTCAGGTGGTCTATTCCAGAATGGTGGAAGGCTCAGCGATGACCCATTCCTCCAGGGCGGGAACGACGCAGAACGAAGACGCGGTTTTTCAAGTGTTGCGTGCCGCGTTGGAAACGCTTCGAACCGATGAAATTCTGCGTCGGCATCTCCTGGCCTTGGAATGACGCTATCGTGTTGATCGAAAAAGGTGAAGCGAATTCGAAAAGAAAAATCAGCTTGATGGGGGATGGTAATGGGCAAGGTTCTGAAATCGACGACCATCGCGGCAATAATGATGATGGCACTGGTAGTCCTGGTAGGTTGCGCCGCCCCTCGGCCCACCATCACCGTTCAGGGCGCGCCAGCCCCTTCATTCAATCCGAATGCGATTACCAAGCTGGCGGTGGTGGTCGCGCCGATTCGGCAGAGCCCGCTCCGCTTCGTCGAGGATGAAATCGTCGCGCAACTCATGCGTAAAGGCTACAGCCTGGCCACGCGTTCCGACATGGAATCCATCCTGCGCGAGATGCAGTTCCAGCATTCGGGGCTGACCCAGGCCGACGCTGCACGGTTGGGACGTTTGCTCAACGTACCCGCGCTTTTGCTGGTGGAAGTCACTCACTTGAGCGGTGTCGGAAACGGCTTTGCGGGCTACCAGCCGCCAGCGGCTGTCTTGTCCGCCCGTCTGGTTCAGGTTGAGCAGGGGGAGATCCTCTGGGCCGCTTCCGCGTCTTACCACTCGACGCCGGATGCGCCGATGGGAAGCCCGTCCTTTTACGGCAACGTGCAGGTGAATCGCCCCGGATTCGGTTTTGCGTCGGTTACGCCTTGGATGACGCCGGCCGCACCTGGCTATCCCTTTCGCCACAACTCGGGCGATGGCGTCGAAATATTGCGGACTCTCGCGATGCGGATCGCCGAAGCGTTTCCGCCGAGAACGG
Organism: Methylocaldum sp. 14B; assembly: GCF_002005105.1. Lineage (GTDB taxonomy): Bacteria > Pseudomonadota > Gammaproteobacteria > Methylococcales > Methylococcaceae > Methylocaldum. The sequence goes on from NZ_MSCV01000027.1 coordinate 8,672, forward strand.
CTGTTCCGTCTTACTCCGGGGATGTGACGCAAAAGTGAGGACCCATGGCGAGTTTGACCCGAAACATCCCTTCCTATCTGCGCCTATTGATCGTCGAGGATAACGAGGAGCGCCTCGAATGTTTCCGATCCTGGTTGCCGGAAGACGTCAGACCGGTCGTGGCGACTAGCGCAGGACGGGCGATCGGCATCGTACAGCGGGATCGTGGAACGGTCTATGCGGGAATTCTGTTGGATCATGATTTGGTCGAGCAAATCGTAGCCGACGGGGAACAACGTTTCTCCGGTACACACGTGACCGATGCCATCATCACACACATCTCCGTGGATGTTCCGATTCTCGTCCATTCCATGAATTTCGGGAGAGCTACAGCGATGGTTTCGAAACTCGAACATGCCGGTTTTTGGGTAACGCGTGCTCCCATGAGTTCCTTGACTCAGGAGAAACTCGGGGCGTGGCTGGAAGACGTTCGTGCTATCAGGCGAATCGTGGAGAGATGACGGGAAACGGATAACAGAGGCTACTCACTAGCGACCGCGTTTTCTTGATATATCTGCAATTTCGGGTGTGAAGACGGTTTAACGTTAACTTATTCAACATCGACTGGAGGAAGTCTTTATGGCTGACAAAGAAATCGGCACGGTTGAATCCCAGGCAGGCAAATACCGGGTATTGTGGAACGATAGAAGCGGGAAGGTATACGTGAAGAAGATGGCCGCGTTCCTTGCAGGGTGGGAGCGATGCGATGCGACCGCAAGAACAGCTGCAAATGCTGTTGATGTCGCGGCCGCCTATGTACGCAGCGAGGGCTGAACAAAGCGCAGTTTGAAATCCCCATAAATCAAGTTGCAAAATCAATTTTGTGGGGAGCTGTGCCGATGCCAAAGTGTACCGCGGAAACGATAGAATTTGGGCGTCTCGGACGCCGGGTGATCGAGGCGAATTTTTCGGGGGGCGCCATCAGTTCGGATGGCGGGTTGCTTCTGTTGCGCCAAGTGGATCGGTACGTCGGTTTGTCCCAAGCGGTAGCCGAGGCGCTGCACGATCCCTGCGATCCGGAGCGGATTTTCACCCCTTGCGCGATTTGATCGCCCAACGGCCACGCGTTGTGGTCGATGCCAAGCGCGAGCAAGCCAGGCGCTATGATGAGCGTTTCGAATTTGAACGATTCCCCGATGCCTCGCTCACCTTGTGGTCGCCCATGGCAGCCATAGCCAAACTGTGAACCGGCACATCGAATAAGTGTGGACAAGAGGGGTTAGTATCGATGTATACCATGTCAGTCGTCGCCGCGGGTCAGGGCAATAATTTCATCCGCGCTCATCTTCACTGTGGCGACACCGCGGAGGAGGGCAAAGCGGCTCATGGGCTCCTTGGTTTCGGTAGGGAGGCGCGGCACTTGTTCCTCTTCCGTCGCCTTGGACCCCACCGCACTGCCAGGTTTCAGACCAAGCAGATCCCGAACGGGTTTCGGATTGGCGAACTGCCCTCTACGAGGCACTGTTGTACTCATGAATCGGCCCCGACGTAATACATTGAACCAGAAGAGTATTAGCTCTATCCGAGCATCGCCAGCCATCCGTGGGAACATTCCGGGCGGCTGTTTACGGCCAAGCAACACTCTCCGCGGGAAACCTTGCCATTTGCCGTTTTCGTAATGCCAAAAGGGCTTGACCGCCGGCAGGCTTTGCAAAAAGCCGTAATAATGCCATTGAGTTTTTAGGGTTTCTTATTCTGGGGCTGTGCCACTGGCACAGATCAGGGGGCATCTCTTGTACCTGGCGGTGGATCGTCTTCCCTTCGATGAGCGTCTTTTCAAAAGCGATGCCGGATGGACATTCTGAAACACGGCAACGCCATTACAGACCGCGCGTGAGCTCGCCGAGAGAGGAACTTTTCGCACGCGCTGCATGACGGCTAAAAGCGAACCGCACCGGCGGTTGGCCAGGATTGGTCGACGGCCCGCTCATGTACGGAAACTCCTAAGTATCTGAGGCGGACATTGTTAAGGACATCGTGGTGGCATAATGAGATATATATGTATGATAGTAAATTAATTTTTTAACTCGACTGAGCGACATATTTAAGGACATGCTCGACTTCGCCAATTGTGAACTGCGCATCGAAACGCAACGTTTCGGTCCATTCACCTTTCAGGTAGGCATCAATCCCGGCGAAGTGGAAACCGCATTGCTGCGTGTCATCGATGCTCATGAGCGTTTTGTCGAGTCGCCGTTATCGCAAGTGGCGAACCGGCTCGAGCGCGAAGTGATCGCGAGCAGCGTTTTCGGCACCAACAGTATTGAAGGCGGTACGCTGACCGAGGAGGAAACAGCCGAAGTCTTGGAAATCGAACCGGCAAGGGTAAAGGACATCGAACAACGTCGCGTCGTGAATATCAAAGCGGCGTACGATCTCGCCCGACAAGCTTCCGAGATCCCGGACTGGCAATTGAACCTAGACTTTATTTGCCGGGTCCATGCAGCCATTACTCGCGATTTACCTCATCAATACAACCAACCGGGGCAGTTTCGAGATAATCCCAAGGGAATCGTCACGCAAGTCGGCGATGCTGCCCACGGCGGAAAATACAAGCCTCCGCAATATGGTGGGGACATTCACCTGCTGATGGCGAAACTCATCGAATGGCACGAATGCCTTGTCGAAGCCGGCGTGCCGCCTTTGATACGGGCGCCGCTGATTCATCTCTATTTCGAATGGATTCATCCGTTTTGGGACGGCAACGGCCGTGTCGGGCGCGTCATCGAGGCGACCCTGTTGAGAGCTGGCGGATTTCGATACGCTCCTTTTGCCTTGGCCCGGTACTATCTCGAAGAAATCGATCAATATTTCACCTTGTTCAATGTCTGCCGCAAGGCGGCCGAAAAGCACCACTCGTCACCCAACTTGCCCTTCGTTGCGTTTCACCTGGAGGGGATGCGCGCTGTCATCAACCGGCTGCATCAACGTGTCAACCGAATGGTCGGCGTCTTGCTTTATGAGGCTCAAGTCAAAAGACTTTACGACCAGAAAGAGCTGAACGTGCGCCAATACGCCATCTTGACGCAATTGATCGCCATGGGTCCGATACGGGCGGAAGAACTGCGGAGAGCGCCCTGGTACGAAGCGCTTTATCTGAAGCGCAACGACAAAACCCGGCAAAGAGACATGAGAAAACTGCGCGAAATGGGGCTCATCGTTGTTGACGCGAAGAACACGATCTGGCCGGGCTTCCTTCGACCGCCCGACGGCGAAAGGTAGCGGCAGACCGAAACTCATGGCCTCCTCTACGGCGCTGAGAACTCGGCAGCATCTTTCACCACGGGTTCGGACAACCGTCCATTGCGCCAAACGGTGACAAAAAGTCCAAATGACACCGATTATTCCATGATGCCCGATTTCAGTCCCTGGAAGGCTTTCAACTGATCGGCATATCGTTCCAACCGCCGCAGCTCGGCGAAGCAAACCGAGTGCCACAGGTTCAACTCGAGCAGCATTTGATGAAACCGGAAATACTGGCGTTGTACTGCCGGAGGTTGGGCTCGCAACAATTTCAGTCCAGCCCCGCTTTCCAACTGCAGATAAGGTTGTTGTCCTTTGACGCCGGATTTGCGCCAGCGTAAATAGACCGCGCCGGTCTTGAGTTTTTGAACGCTCAGATGCATCGGCCAGGGGGCACGGAAGATGTGCTTGAATTCGTCCGAGACTGCGTACATGGCGGCCATGATTTCGTCGAGTTCCTGACGGAGCCGGTGAATGCGGTTCCATACCTCGGTTTTGCCGGTGGGCTTTCGTTCGTACATCCAAGGACAACAGGCGACATCGAGTCTTATGGGTTTACGTGTTTTCAGGCTGTGCCACTGGCACATCTCGGAAATGGCCGCACTTGCCCTTATCCCTTAAAAAGGTAAAAGCCTTTTAAAGGGGCTATCCGGTCCATATCTACCCGATCCGCTTCGAGTCATGGGTACCCATGACATGATTCAGAGAGCATGCGTTCGATCAGTGCGAACTCGCCGTTTCCTTCGATTCACCGGAAGGCGGCTTCCGGCGCTGCTTCACCTTCGCCACAATCAGGGCCTGCTCGGTCAGGCCGAGCTTTTCGGCGCCTTGAGCGACAGGATCGATTGACGTGGCATTGCGCCGAAGGTTCGGGGCAACGCGTGCCCGGCACGTTGCATCCAGAATCGTTTCCGGCAACTTGCCCATGAGATCTCTGGCTCTTTGAGCGGCTTGGTTCATTTGCCTGAGGTCCTCGCGGGTGACACCGGTGTAGCGCCAAACGGCCGCCAGGTTGAAGGTATGGCGGATGCCGCGGCCGGCACTCTGAATGATGTTTTGGCTCTTGTCGCGATCGATCAGGGCGAAATGCCGGGCGGTCAATACCGCACGCATCAGGGCATCGTAATCGGCGATCAGGTAGGCACCCATGTACCCGTAGGGATTGGAGAATTGCAGAGAAACGCGGATAGGCTCCAGGGAATGAGCGACATCGATCTTGACCCCGGAGATGCCGTCCAACACCTGCATCAGCACGTTCTGCTTCTCGGCCATGTATGCGCGCGAGGCTTCGATGGCCTGCTCGATCTTCAGCAGATACCAGTCCGCATAGGGGTCGTCGAATTGCGCCGACAGCCAAAGTTGGCGCATCCGGCGGCCGAAGGACAACAGCCCGATGATCGCAGGCGCTTTGTCATTGCCGGACTCTCGACCATGCACCAGCCTCTGCGCTTGCCGGGTCTGGATCTCCAGAAACGCCTCGCTGCGCAAAGCCCCGGGTTCGACGCGTCGCTCGGCCATTGTGCTCTCTTTGTCGTTCATCGCTCTACCTCCCCAGAATACCGAACCGGGAATCGATCGGTTGCCGGCCTTCAGAACAGCTGTGCCAGTGGCACAGCAGCCAATTTCCCCTCAATCATTCTTGCCTTTCTTGGCCACCCAGTTGTCATGGATCGCGTTCAACCGTCGAGTCAGCAAATGCGCGGATTGTCCGGCCGTCTGCCCGATCGCCTGATTCCGCGCCAGATCCTTTTCGTTCCGCTGCCGTTCGCGTTCTCGCAACTGCCGATATTTGAGTCCTAAGCTGGTGAGAGGACTTTGTCCCTCGGCCAGGCGTCCGCACATCCAGTGCAGATATCCCAGCGCGTTGCGGATAGGCTTGTCGGTCTCCCGCTTGGCGTGGATTTGTGCGGCCAACTCGTCCAAAAGGGCCTGGCGGTCGGCTCCGGTCAGGGGGCGCAGGTATTCCCAGGCCAGACGCCGTTCGTCGTCGCTGAATTCGCTAGGAAAGATCAGCGCGGGATCGATCGGCTCGCGCGCGTGCGCGGAATTCGTCGAATCTTCGAGGGCATGAAACGTAGTAGCAGTTTTTTTATTTAAACTACTACTACATAGGACCGAGTTAAGTTTTTTTCCTGCGCCGGAAAGTCCCTGATTTTCCGCAGGATTTTTATCCAAGTTCAAATTTTGAACTCGGCGCGGTGCATCCGAGTTCAATTCCTTAACCAGGGCCGCCGAGTTCGAATTTTGAACCGGGCCGGCTGATTCCGGCCGTTGATGGATTCGGCGGATTCGCTCCGGGTGGGCCGCGTACAAATCTTCTTCTCCATGGGTGAATCGCATCACCGGCGAGCGGCTTGCCGTGAGGTCTTCCTGCCGGCGGATTCGATGGCGGACCGTTTCCAGGACGGCATGGGCCACCATGGCGACGCGTGGATGATGATGGGATTCGAGTCCTTCCAGGAACTCGAGATAGCTTCCGTCCAGGGCGATGGTATCGCCCAAGGGCAGGACCTCGTCGTGAACCGCATAGACGTTGCCCTTGAACCGTCCCGACTCGTCCCGAAGACAATTGCATAGGGAAATCCAGCGGGCTGCCCGCAGGATCAGGATGCACCGGGCCACCGTCGGACGCGAGAGACGCAACAGGCGCTGGATTTCGTCGTAGGACGGGAAACGACTCAGCCCTTGCGCGGACAGGCAGATTCGGATCAGGAGATAAACCCGGACATCCACCGCTTCAAGGACGGGGTCCAAGGTCAAGGCCCTGGGGATGGAATCATGCCAATTGCCGAGAAACAGCAAGGCATCGGTGTCGGGCTCGGTGGCGGTGCCTCGGCGGGATTCCTCGATCAGCCGCCGCATGCGTTCGGTGAGCGACTCGTCAGCCATCGCGACCCTCCGAGGCGAACGGCTTGTCCCTTCCATTCATTGAGGACGCTTCGTCCAGAATGGGGGTCAGACCGGTGGCTTCCCATTCCTTGATCAAGGCCCAGATCGCCCGGATTTCGGCCCGAGTAGCCCGATGGACCGCCATGAGCCGATCGCGTAAGTCCGTCAGGGCGTCCGATTCCAGCCAAGCCCGCCAGATGGCTTTCTGTTGATCTTCGGGCGGTTTCTCGGTGCGTCCGATTCCGAGATCGGAGAGGCCCAGCAGTTTGCGGTACCCGCTGTAGGCGGGTTTGTTCAGCCCGAACAGTTCGTTCATGACACTGAACGACGCACCCGCCACGATCATGTCCATGCAGAGTCGCCGCTCCTCGGCTCGGCGCTGAAGGATCCGAAACGCCGTATTCAGTGCATCGGGATCGAAGCAAACGGTCATGATGCGTCCGTTCATGCCGAGCGCCAGTTCATGGAGCGCTTCCAGGGAGAGGTTCCGAATGCGGTCGACCTGCTCAGGTCGGAGGCCGAGGCTCAGGGCCGTGGCATAGTCCTCTGCGGACGCCAGACGTGCGACATAGAGCAGGGTTTGGAGATTATATTCGGCGTGGACGTTATCCATCGTCTTTCCTCTCGATTTCGGCCAAGAGAGCACGCATCCGTACCTGTTCGACGGTGATGCATTCCCATAAATCGCTTTCCCGGAATTGTTTGCGCAGCGTTCGGCAGCATTCCATCAGCAGCAATAGATCGTGAAACACCTGATCGGAAATCTGACGGGACAGCAGAAAATGAAGCGGGAGTTCCAGAATCCCGGGCGGTTTATCGACGATCTCGAAAATCATATGTTCCTGCCCGTCCCGAAGCAGAACCGGCAGCCGAAGGCTATTTGGTGCCAGGGCTAGCCGTTCCTCGCTGGCCGATTGCTCGGACAGCCCGAGCAGCAGCCACCACCCGTACCAGGACTGATCGTCCCGGAAGTTTCTATCGGGTAAGTCGAGCACGAAACCATACCCGCTTTTCCAGGGGTGCACCGCCTCCTTGAAGCCGAGGCCCTGGGCGATTTTCAGCGCCAGAACGTAGGCCCGGCTGCGGAGTGATTTCAAATCGGTCTCCCTGGGCAAGCGTCGCGGTTCCGTATTCAGACGCTCGTCGAGAAAGAGCGCCGGCTCCGCATCGGTTTCGTGCCTCGAGAACAAGGGCTGATCGTTTGCGTTCGAATCGGGACCTCGATCGCTGTCGGCGTTTGACCGATCGGACTCCAATGCGGCCGTCGCAGCCGTACGCGCCGGACCATCGGCGTCGGGAATCGGTTGCGCTTTGGCTACCGGGGGCTTCGATTGTCCCCCATGGGTATCGTTACCGGTGCCTGAACGCCGTTCTTTCTGACCCAATGCAGCGACATCCGATTGCGCGCCACCCGGGATTTCCCGGTCCGCCATGGCTTCGTCCCGCTCCTCCGAGGTTTCATGAAGGAGCGCATCCACTTCGATTCGAATGCGATTCAGCGGACGGCCGCACAATTCCGCGAGCCGGCGGTCGAGTTCGCGCCGTACCGCCGTTAGGTCCAGCGTATCGCCGTCTTGCGCGGCCAGCACGTCGGCAAACCAGGGATCGAGGGCGGGAAGCGGCGCGGGTGCGGACGCTGACAGCGAACGATGCACGACCCGATAGGCCTGCTCGATATCGCGGAGCCGGTCGATCTGATGGCGTCCCAATCCTCCCCGTAATGCCCTTGGAATCAAGGGTTCCAGAACTTCGGCGGCGTATTCGTAGCGGATCATCTGGCGGCGCGAGATCGTGTAGCCCATGGCAGCCAGCCGGCGCTGAAATTCGCTGCGGGACAATCGGTAACCGCTTTCCTGTTCCAATTGCATCTGGAGATCCTTCAAGGCCACGGCCTTGTCGATCAGCAGCATCTCGCCGCGCAGTTCGTTTTCGATCAGATGGGCGCTGAGGACGTGACTTTCGGATTGCCAGGGAACGAAGAGGCAGTGCACTCGGCGAAATGACTCATGCTGTGTCTCTTGCCACAGTTCCTTAAGGATCATCAGCCGAGTGTTGCCGCCGGACTCCACCATGAAGAGTTCGTCACCGGGGCGCCGGGTCACGGTGAGTGGATTGTTGAGGCCGCCCTGGGCACGGATCGAGTCCTTGATGTCGTGATAACGGGGGTTGATTTCGCGCCGGGGATTGCGGTCGTACGGCTTGATCCGCTCGATCTCCAGGAACATTTGGGTCGTAGTGAGTGGATCGGTAGTGGGCAAATCCCGGCTGGTACCGAAGTTTCCCTCCAATAAGAGGCCGCGCACATCGGGGATGGTAGTCTTGCGGCTCATGGCGCGCCTGTCACGCCTTGTTCGGCGGTAACAGCTCGGCGAGCTTCAGATGAGGAAACAGCTCGACCACCAAACTCAGCATCGTATCCAGAGCGGTGGGGGATTGATTTCGGGATTTGCGCTCCAACCGGTGGACCGGTTGCTTGTATGTGGCAGCCTCCCGGTAAACTACCGAGGCCGGAATCACCGCATCCAGAATGGTGATGGCGCCTTTGCTGGGAAGATAGGCTTCGCTGCGCAGCTCTTCAACGATGCGGCGGGCGTCCACCGTGCGGTCCTGTCGGTAAATGACACCGCGCAAAGGACCGATGGGGGCACCGAGGTAAGCCATCGGTTTCAAACGCTCCAGCATGGCTACCGTGCCGCGCACGAATTCGCGGGCGGAAAGAATTTCCGGTGGAATCGGAGATAACAGCAGATCGGCGGCAGCAACCGCTGCATCCTGGAGAGGCCCCACCGCACCCTGGGTATCGATCAGAATGAAATCATAAATTCCGTCGAATCGCGCCAGGATATGTTTCAATCGCACCCGGCCATCCACCGCGTCACGAATCCAATCCCGCAGTTTTCCGTCGGGATCGTCGGAATACACCAAGTCCAGACGATCCAAATCGGTTCGGCTGATGACGGTTTCGGTGCTGGCTGCCACCATCAATTCAGTCAAACCGTGAGGCGCCACCGATGCCAATCGGTAGTAGCTGGACAGAGTAGGCTGAGGATCTGCATCGATCAAAAGGACCTTCTGCCCCAAGTCGGCCAGCAGCGCTCCCAGATTTGCGGTCAAGGTGGTCTTGCCGACGCCCCCTTTGGTACTGGTGATGGTAATGCAGATCGTCATGGAGCCCTCACGCTTATCGTCGGTCTATCCCCATCCGGTATCGTCACGCGATCAGGGGTGCTTGGTTACCGAACTGGTCAATGATTTTTCGCCTTACCGCATCCGGTCGAAGCGCTCGCTGTCCTTTCAAGTGACCAATACGGGGCGTGGTACACTTCGCCTTCTTCCCGGATACTTACTCGGCCTCTTGCACGGACAGGATGGCTTGGGCTCGCCCGGAGGAAATCAACCCAAGAGGCTTGAAAAATACCTAAAAGGTATTCATATTGTCAATAACTATACCGCTGCGACAAATTACCGTAGCGGTCAAAAATAGACCGTTCTGGCATGAGAATTGAAGAGATTAGGCGACAAAATCTGATATGGCTGATCGAGCAGGACTATCAGGGGATCGATGCTAACCTGGCGCGAGCTTTAGCTATTCAAGCGTCGCAGATTTCACGGATCTTTAGCTCCAATCCTGCGCACCGGCGCAATGTTGGACGAAATCTGGCGCAGAAGATCGAGAGGATTACGGGGAAACCGGATGGCTGGATGGATTTGGTTCATGAATTTGTCGACTACGAGGCAGGGATACAACGAACGCGCCACGCGCCGGCTGAAAAGAGACCCCCTCTACCGCACTCGAACGTGGCGACCGTCCCTCCCATCAAGCGGGTGGTCCCCTTGATCGGCTGGAATGAGGCAGGACGCTGGTCCGAGATCAAGGATGGACAACAAGCTCTGGAGAAATACCTCTGCCCCGTCGAGTGCAGCGAACACACGTATGTGCTGCGCGTCACAGGAATCAGCATGGAGCCACGCTTTCGCGATGGCGAATTAATTTTCATCGACCCGGCGGTTCCGCCGGAACACGGCAAATTCGTCATCGTTCGCCTGGAAGCCGACCAGGAGCCCGTGTTTCGACAGCTTATCATCGAAGGTGGCAGACGTTACCTGAAAGCGCTCAACGAAGACTGGCCGGAACGCGTGACAGAGTTGGGGGAGTCTGCCGTCTATTGCGGGGGCGTCATATTCAAAGGCGAGAAGATCTAACCGCCCCTCGGCTTCTGCTGCTCGTTCCTCCTGTCGGAAAATCGGTCTAGAAAAAAGTAACCCACCTTGGTCCTGGCGCCGTTCTCTTGCAACGGCGCACCATTCGCGGAACTCTCCGAAACGAGAAAACCATAATGGCATTTACGTAATATACCATTATGGTATTATCTGGCCCGATCTCATTCATCGAGTCCGAGTTTTCGGAGAGAGTCTACTGTGACGTCCCCACCCGAGCCTCTGTTGTGGAGCATTGACGAGACCGCCCGCCAGATGGGTGGGCTGTCGACCCGCACCATCCGCAGATTGATCGATCGCGGCGAAATTCCGATCGTCAGGATCGGAAGAGCCGTGAGAATCCCCGCCCAGGCTGTCCGTACCTGGATAGAAGACAAAACTCAATCTGTGCATAATGGCCACCGCGCGGGGAATGTGCGACAGGAGATGAGCACATGCGCAAATTCAAAGAAGGTATTTATGAGCGGAAGGACTCGCAGTTCTTCTGGGCTTCGTTCACAGACGCAAGCGGAAAGAGAATTAGGTGTTCTACTGGGATTGTCAGGAGTCGAGGAAGTGAAGGGCGGCGCGAAGCGAACGCGCTCCTGAGTAAATGGAAAACGGAGGTCTACGAGGAAGTCAAGTGGGGACGAAAGCCCGATGGCAATGAGGAATGCGACATTTCCTTTGATGCAGTCCTCTTGGAATATTTCAAAGCGCGGCCTGTTACGTCGAAAGTGAAAAGCACTGCTCGCCATCTTTATCTGGCTTTTCAAGGGCGGAGCATCACGTCGATAGAAGACTTGGAGGTCAAAGCATACATCAGGCAAAGACAAACTCATGGCGCCTCGCCCGCCACCATCAATAAGGAAGTTGGACTGTTTTGTGCGGCGATAAATTACTGTCGGGATGAACTCGGATGGAAAATTCCGAATCCTGCCGCGAAGAAGAAACTTCGAGAGCCCCAAGGTATAACGCGTTGGATAACGCCAGATGAGGCACAACAGCTCATTGCTGCCGCGAGAGACAATCGTCGCGCACCTTGGTTAGTGGACTTCGTCCGCTTGGCGTTGAACACGGGTTGTCGACTCGGCGAAATGCTCTGGTTGACGTGGGATCGCGTTGATTTTCAAAACAACCTGATTTGGCTCGGTGAACAGGACCAGAAGGGTCGTAAGGTCAGCACCGTACCGATTAATCAGGAGGCGAGGGGTGCGCTGCTATCCAGGGCCAATTTCAGGGCCGGCTACTGCCCGGAGAGTCCCTGGGTGTTTTGCCGAAAGGACGGCGAGCGATTGACCACGCTTCGCCGTTCGTTCAAGTCGGCAATAAAGAAGGCAGGGATCAAAAAATTTAGGATTCACGACCAGCGTCACACCTTGGCCAGCTGGTTGGTCATGGACGGCGTACCGTTGTATACCGTTCGAGATGTCCTTAGGCACAGCTCGATCAAGATGACCGAGCGCTATGCTCATCTCAGCCCGGAAAATACCAGGGCTGCGTTGAGCCTCTTGGATCAGTCACGAAATAGTCACGTTGACGGTCGTGAAAGACCATCAAAGCTTGGCTAAGTGATTGATTCGGTTGGCGCCCCGGATACGATTCGAACGTACGACCTTCCCCTTAGGAGGGGGACGCTCTATCCTACTGAGCTACCGGGGCGGAGCGGATTGATTTTGCCGTAAAGGCTTTTAGATCAGGCGGATAGCTTGAAAAAAGCGGCTATAGTGTACCTCTAAGACCCGCCCGAAGGCCAGTAAATTCATATTTTGCCGCGTGATTTCGACTGTATCCTCCCGCAAAGGCGAGGGGAAATCTCTTGGAGCGTCCGGTCAATCGCTGGGATCGTCGCAGGCTTCCCGCAAGGCGTCCAACGCCGTAACCAGGGCAGTGAACGGAATCAGGGAGACTTCCGTAGATTCGTTAAGTTCCCGTCCGAATCGGCGCAGTTTCGCCAGGCGTTGTTGGAGACGCGGTCCGGTGAAAAATGCGGCCGGATCGCGTAATCCGGCGCGCAGCATGGCAAGGCTGAAGCGAACCGAGCCGGACTTCAGCCGTTCCAGTAATGCAGTTTGTACCCGGCGTTCCCAGCGGTTGCGGGGTTTTACGTCATCGAGCCGGGGAATCAGCCGTCTTAAGTCCAGATAGTCGGCGACCGCATCGTTCAGTTCGGCTACCTTTGAAAGCGGCTCGCCCGTGCGGGCGGTCAAGTCGACCAAGGCCGGAAAGTTGTGCAGCCGTTCCATGAGCGCCATGAGACGGGCTTCTTCTACAGTGAAGCCCAAAGCTTCCGAATCCGAGATACGCTGCTCGTAATCCGGGAGCTCGCTCGTTGCGAGACTTTCCGCCAGATAAGCTAGATGCTGTGCCAGGTCCGTGCGCCACAGGGCTACCGATTCGGGACTCGGATGCAGCGCTTTGCCTTTTTGCAGCGCCCACAGGCAGAACGAGTTCAGAAGGCTTTCCAAACGCAGCAAAAGCTCGAGCTGCCGAGCGGCTGCGATTCGATCGTCCAGAGCGCAGATCTTGTAGCGCAACGTACGTCCGTCGAGTACACGGTCGAACAGGAGATAAGCCCTGACGGCTTGATTGAGGAGAGAGGGCTCGAGTTCGTCGACCCAAACCAGAAAGCCCGCGCCGGCCTGGTTGATGAGCGTGTTGCAGATCACCGTGGCGGTGATTTCCTTGGCGAGCGAATGTTCGTCGAGCGCTTCGGCGAAACGCTCCCGTACCGCGGCCGGAAAATAGCCGGCCAGGCAATCCCCGGCCCAGGATGCCGACAGAAACTCGGGGTTATCGAAGAAAGCCCGCTTCAAGGCTAGTTTGGCGTAAGCCATCAATACCGCGAGTTCCGGTCGGGTCAAGGCTTGTTGGGAGCGTGCCGCGATGTCCTTGCGGGACGGAAACGACTCCACCGCCGGGTCGAGCAGTCCAGCGTTGATCAGGCGCGCGGCGGCTTCGAGGAACGGTTCCGCATCCTGTAGGCAGCGTTGGTGGTCCAGCGAGAGACAGAGACTTTGCCAATAATTGTTGGCCAGGACCGAACGGCAAACATCGTCCTTGACTTCCGCCAGCCATCGGTCGCGTTCCTCCCGGTCGGCGATCAATCCTTTGTGTTGCAGAAGATTCATGAGGATCTTGAGATTGACCTCGTGATCGGACAGATCTACTCCGCCCGAGTTATTGACCGCGTCGGTATCGATGCGCCCTCCGCTCAGAGCGTATTCGACACGGGCGAGTTGGGTGAAGCCGAGGTTGGCCCCTTCGCCGACGACTTTCGCCTTGACCTGGTTGGCGTCGACGCGGGTGCTGTCGTTGACTTTGTCGCCGACGTCCTCGTTGGTCTCGGTGCTCGCTTTGACGTAGGTTCCGATGCCGCCGAGCCAGAGCAGATCGACCGGAGCAGTCAGCATTAGCCGGATCAGTTCTTCGCCGTCGACCGTGACGTGGTGCACCCCGAGCCACTCGCGGACGTCCGGAGAAAGTGGAATGTCCTTCGCATCGCGCCGGAACACGCCGCCGCCGGGCGAGATCAAGCCGCGGTCGTAATCGTCCCAGCTGGAGTAGGGAAGATCGAACAGGCGCTTTCGCTCTCGATAGGACTGCGCCGGGTCGGGACTCGGATCGAGGAAGATATGGTTGGCGCTAAAGGCGGCGCGCAGGCAAATCCTGTCGGACAGCAGCATGCCGTTGCCGAACACGTCGCCGTCCATGCTGCCGATGCCGATCACCGTAAACGGTCGGGTGTCGATATCCTGGCCCAATTCGCGGAAGTGCCGTTTCACGCACTCCCAGGCGCCGCGGGCGGTAATGCCGAGCTTCTTGTGGTGATAACCATGCGAGCCGCCGCTGGCGAAGGCGTCTCCGAGCCAGAATCCGTACTCCGATGCGATGATATTGGCGCGATCCGACAGCCGCGCCGTCCCCTTGTCCGCGGCGACCACGAGATAGGGATCGGCATCGTCGTGGGGCACGACCTCGGAGGGGGCCGTCACGACGGTGCCTTGTAGATTGTCGGTCAAGTCCAAGAGCCCGCGAATCAGTGTGGAATACGCTTCCTGGACCAGCCGCTCGCGATCGGCCGGATCCCGCGCCGTCTGCTTGACGATGAATCCGCCCTTGGCCCCGTGCGGAACGATCAAGGAATTCTTGATCATCTGAGTTTGCATCAGATCGAGAATCTCGCTGCGGAAGTCGTCCGGCCGATCCGACCATCGGATGCCGCCGCGAGCCACCTTGGCCCCGCGCAGGTGTATGCCTTCCATCAGCGCCGAATGGACGTAGATTTCGAACAACGGCCTCGGCGCCGGCATGTTGATGATCCCGAGGCTGCTGATTTTGAAGGCGACGAAATGGTCCGGCTGATCCATCCTCCGGTAGAAGTTGGTCCGCAGCGTGGCGTCGATGAGGTTGAACAGATCGCGGAGGATGCGGTCCTCGTTCGAATCTTCCACCTCGTTCAGCGACGAGCCCAGTTCCATGCGGATCGGCAACATGGCTTCGTCCTCGCGCCGGGCGAGATCGATCCAGCGCCTGTCGGGCTTGAAGCGGCTCTCGAAATAGTGAAAAAGCAGCAGGGCCGTTTTGGGATTGTTGAGCAGCGCCTGATGAAAGCGGAAACGGCCGAAACGGCTGCCGAGCTGAAAATAGTAGTTTCGGTAAGCGCGGAAGACGTCGATTTCCTTCCACGAAAGCCCCGTCAGCAGCAGCAAACCGTTGAGGGCATCGTTGTCCGCCCGTGCCGTCAGCAGTGCCATGAAGGCCTCCAGCAACGGCTCTTTGACGGGTATCAGGGAATCGAAACCGTCCGCGGCGGGCTTGACCGAGAAGCTGCGGATATAGATGCGCTGCGATCCGATCTCGCCCCTGAACTGAACCTGATCGACCACCCGTAAGTTCAGGTCCTGGAGGATCGGAATGATCTCGTCCAGGCTCCGCTCGCGCAGCCCGTAAAGCTGAAGGCGATGGAACGGATCGCCGAGTTGCCGGTCGGGTTCCCACAGGTCGACGGCTTCCCGGCCGGTTCGGATGACTTGTTCTACCTTGAATGCGTCACGAGTCGCCAACTGTGGAGGAACGAGCGCGCGGTATTCGGCGGAGAAAGCCTGCTCATAAGGAAACGAGGGGGCGGTTTGGTGGAATTCCCGAGCGGCCTGGTCGAGAAAAATTCTGAAGCTGCGTTCCCAGGGCATAGTCTTTTTCTCCTGCCGAATCGGAATGCCGGTTGTATTCTCGGCTGGGATGGTTAGAGTTTCGCCGCATCCGAGTTCGGCCGATTGATGAGGTCTAGGCCAGCCTCTTGTACATTTCCAACACGTTGCCGTTGTCCGCCTTACGGTAGCTGACCCAATCCATAAATGTACGCATAAAGAAAATGCCCCGGCCGCGTTCGTTCAAGGCATCGAGATTAGGAGGCGGTACGGCATTCAAATCGAAACCCTGACCATGGTCGTATACATAAATCCGGAGATCCTTGTCTCTTATGCGCATGCACACCCTAACGGTCTCGTTCGCGTCGCCCGGTGCCGCATGCTGAATGGCGTTGACCATCGCCTCGGTCAAAACCAGGTTGAGATGATAGGCAAGCGCATCGCGGTCGCCGGTGTAGACATCCAAAGTCTTGGCCACCTGTTCGGCGATATTGCCGATTAAACTCAAATACCGAGTTTGGTTCGGGACCACAATTTCGACGTTGATAATGTCGGTTTCGCCGCCCATCGAAATCTCCTGGCTAGTTGCTGCTCGGTACCTCCCCAAGGCTGGGATAGATATCGAACACCCGGTGCAAGCGGGTAAGCTCGAACATGGATTGTACACGCGGCTGTAGTCCCGCCAGTACGAAGCTGCCGGAACGCAAGGAAGCGTTCTTGTAACCGGACAGCAAAGCGCCCAAGCCTGAGCTGTCGATGAAACGGACGCCCGACAAATCGATAACCAAGCGCGTGTGACCGTCTTCCAAAAGCTTGAGGATGTAATCCTTCAGTTCGCCGGAGTTGTGCGCATCGAGGCGCTCTTCCTTTAGGCTGAGGATGGTCCTGCCGTTACGATTTTCAGTCGAGATATTCATCGTTTGGCTCCAGCATCCGCAATTGTTTCTATAGGACAAGTTGCACGGAGAATAATAACGTGGAATTCATCGGCAAAGACATAGGCGCAAAGTTCTTGTAGGTAAGTTTTCGCGCCGAATACCGGCGCGGCAATCGGGTCGTGTTTCAGCGCCTTGTAATCCGGGGACTTGTGACGATTGCGAGTCGTATCGAGAGCAGATCTTGCAGCAGCTTACCGTTCACATGTTCTTATCGGGCCGGAACTACCGGCGTGAAACGATTGGTTTAATTACTTAGACGGCGGCAATGAGTTAAAAATTCACGGAGCCACGTTTCTTTGAAGTCCTCCAGATTCCAGCTCCGCCGGACGAGCAGCCGGTAATGCGCGGGCGGAACGATATAAACTTCCGCATCGGCTTGAATCCCCGTGCGGGTGACCACGGTCAGGGTTTCGCGCCGATAAAAGTCGTCCTCGAACGCGTCCAGATCTTTAAGCGCGCGTGCCGAGACATCTTCGTAGAGTACACCGTCGGTAAAGCTGCCCGTCTCTCTGCGAAGTCCTGGATAGACCCGGTTGCGAATACGATAGCGGGCAAAACCATGTAACCGGGCCGGTTGCGATGGGAAAACACTGCCGGTGACGGCTCGCATTACCTCCGGAACCTGGAGCGTGCCATAGGCGAAAATCTTGAACATGACGGCAGTATACGTTGAGCAAAGAACGGAAGCTTAACCGGCCGCCGGCCCTGATCCAAGGGACTGCACCCTTGGCCCAATGTCGTTGGAAAAGGAGTCAGGATTTTCTTGTTCGTCTTTGTCTTCGTCCTTCCGGCTCAGTAGGCTTGGTCAATTCCCACTGTGGAGACCGGAATCGCTTAAACAGAAACAGATGACAAAAGCCAGATTTTTACACTGCCCCTTACACGTCCTCACGACCTCCTGTAGCCGTTCCATCCTATTTACTCCTCCCTTCTCAGACTCTTATGAAACCCGACAACTTATCGGCTTGTAACACTCAATCAAGGTTACGCTTGTATCAATACAGGCACATGACTAACATTTTCCACCTCGAAGGTGCAATGGTTTGTGCCGCTTAGGGTGTTATTTCCAGTTGAGCATTACTATAGGAACAACTCATGAACATGAAACCTGAGCTAACGGAACGGCAGCAGAGAGAGCTCGACTATCATCGAGAACATGCGAAGAAACACGGAGCGATTCTTGCCGAGCCGTTTTCGTGGGATGTGCTTCTGAACCCCGGTCGTCGATGGTGGAACGCCTACTGGCAGATGTACGCCTACCTTGTGAGTTGCGATCTCAAGGGCAAGGATGTACTGGTTGTAGGATGCGGCTTCGGAGACGACGCTCTACGGCTCGCCAAACTCGGTGCAAAAGTAAGTGCTTTCGACTTGAGTCCGGACGTGCTCCAGATCGCGAGGACCCTCGCCGCTCGCGAGGGCTTGGAGATCGCCTTCGACGAAATGCCCGCTGAACGAATGAGGTACAAGGACGCCAGTTTTGACTATGTGATTTGCAGAGATATCCTCCACCACGTCAACATCCCCGAAACCATGAGCGAAATTGTTCGCGTGGCAAAGCCAGGGGCTCAGTTCATTGTGAACGAGATTTATTCACATTCTATAACCGAGAAGGTCCGCCGCTCCTCTCTTGTTGAGTCGTTCTTGTATCCGCGCATGCGACGATTGATTTATGGTCCCGAGAAGCCCTATATCACGGAAGATGAACGGAAACTCAATGAAAGCGACCTTGCCGAGATCACCAAGCCTCTGCAGGCGCGGCGTTTTGAGAAGCACTTCAACTTTCTGGTTACGAGAATTATCCCCGATCAATCTGAATTGTTTGCAAAGATCGATCGCATTCTGCTCATTCTATTTAAGCCGATGGCGCCATTTCTGGCCGGCCGGATACTTTTCAGCGCTCAAATCGTAAAGTAGTGCCCCGCCCCCTGCTTGCTGCAATGCCCGACTCGTCGTTCCAGCCGACCGCCTTCGGCGGCCGTTGGTCTCCAACGGGAAAAGGGGCAGTCCATGTGGGCTGGAAGAGTGAAGCAAATCCCGGCAAATCAGGTTTCACTCCCATTGGCCGTTGCGAATCGATGCCCAATCTATTAACCCGGCCTATAAATATAGGCCGGGTTAATCCGGGGCAGGGATGCCCCGGCGCGGCGACAAACGGCGTGAGCCCAGGCCGGGCGTGTACCGGCCTGGGCGGCGGCCCGAAATACCAGGAGGGTATTTACGGGCCTGATTAATAGCAACCGGGAGAGCAAACATAGGCCTTCACAAATGCTTCCCTGATCAATTACCGGGGAGCTAACCCCGACCGGCCTCATCTCCCTCGCTTCGCTCTGCCCAAGGGGAGAGGGGTTTTTGCGACACCTTGCGGGAGAAGGCTTTTTCAGAGATTCCTCAAGGCTTGACCGCGGCGACCCAGGCGTCGATGTGTTCGGTCGTGATCGCGCCGCTGACCGGCAGACGGTTATGGCCCGCATCGTAGAAATAACTGCGGGGCAGCTCGCCGTACCAGGACGAGTCGATCTCGTAGCGCAGCCGCTGCGCATTGGAATCGCTGAAAATCCACGATTCGACCTGCTTCAGCTTGTGTTTCGCCAGCATATCACTCACTTCGCCGGCAAATTCGGCTTCGTCGGTGGAGACCATCACCAGATCCAGCTTCGGATGCTTTTTCATCGAGGCTGCCAGGGCGTCCAAATCTTTCATGCAACTGGCGCAGTCCAGGGACCAGAACATGAGAATGAAAGGTTTTCCCTGGCGGGTTTTCAAGATATCGCTGAGACTGCCGGCCCTGAATGGCTGCGTTTGATTTTCGGCGAATGACGGAGCTGAAAATAGCGTCAGGAACAGGCAAAGCAGAGCGAATAATTTTTTCATATGGGTATTCATAAGAATCGGAAGGGATAAAAGCGGATCGATTAATCGATGCGGATCAGGCGGTAACCCTTGTCTTGGCTATTCCACGATAGAAAAATCGCTTGGCCGTCGGTCAAGAGGAACGGAAAATCGACTTCGGCGTCCGATTCCACCGTTGCGACTGCCTCGGACCATGTTTTTCCGCCATCCCTGGACTGTTTGACCATCGCCCGATTCTTCCGGCCGTCGAACTCGTTCCAGGCGAGAATCACCCGATCGCCCGCGGCCAAGACGTCCGGATGTCCCGGCAATCGGTCGGGATCGCCCAAGGCCATGGGCTCTGAAAAGCTGCGGCCCCGATCGTCGGAATAAGCGTAAAACAGGCCCTGGCGTTTCGTTCCCTGGGTAAACCATGCGACGTGGTAGCGGCCGTCCCGGCCTATGGAAAGTGCCGGTCCATGAACCGGGCACGCTTCGATTTTCCAGCCGTCATTCGTGGCTCGTGTCGCCGCCCACTCGGCACGGCCGTCCTCGGGCTTTAGAAGGCCATGATCGCGGATGTTGCCGGGATAAATGAACCGGGTGATCAAAACCGGCCGCCCATCGGTATCGAAATCGACGGCGAGGCGGCAGCAACTGCAAACGTCGTCCACGATTTTTTGATTGGATTGAAGGGGCTTTCCGTTGGCGCCCAGGACGGTGTGAAAGATGTCGTTGCCCCGTGCTTCGTCGACGCCCTCGCGCTCGTCGTGCCAAAACGCGTGCAAATCGCCGCGGGGATCAACCGCCAGTACGGCCTGAAACGAGTTGGCTGTTCTAGCCATGTCGCTCAAGGGCTCCGGCGCGGTGAAATGCCGCCCCTGATCTTCGGAAATGCTCAAATAGGTGGTCCAAGGCTGCAAGCCGAAGGCCGGGTAAGCGACGTAGATTCGGCCGGCGGGATCGACGGCGATCTGCGGGCAGTATTCGCTTTGCGTCCTGATCGGCACGCGCTCCGGGTTGATTGCTACCGGGGGACTGAAGGTTTTGCCGTAATCGCTGGAAAAATCGACGTAGACGCGGTCGGTGGTGGGCACGACGCGCCACAGCCGTCGGTCGGGGCCGAAAGCCGCCGAGACCGGAAGCTTTATGTCCATGCCGCGATAATGTTCAAATCCGTCCGAAATCGGCTTTGTTCGCGAACCTATGGACGCGCAACCGGACAAGACCGCCACGGACAAAGCCCAGAAACACAGCGAGGCCAGATGATTGCGGACGCCGGAGAAAGACCTCGTCCGAATCGCTCTTCGTTTGAGTCCGATCGACAACACGCTTGAAATCAAACCCCCGGTTCGCAAATTAGCCGCCCCATCTGCACGTAACCCTGGTTCGACCGGCGATGCGGTAACCCGGTTCCGCCGGGTAACCGTTCAACTCGGTCGCGATGAGGGACATCGTACGAAAAGCCATGTTTAAGGTTTCGCTGCCCGCAACAACACCAGCCGGTGAAACATTAAGGAAGCTCTGAACAAGTGGATTCCGGTCATGCCCTTCGGCAGGCTCATCACGAACGGAATCAATACGTTACCGTTCGTCCTGAGCCTGTCGAAGGACTTAATCAGAGATTCCTTAAAGAACTTGGCCGCCGTTATCGAAGTCCTTTGGCTGCAAAGGCCGATGGTCAAAGTTACGGCATGCATTTCTTGCTTCTTGCTCCACGAGTAAAGAAAAACTCTTTGCTTCGGTAAATGTTGAAGTGTGTGTTTTCGCAGATCGCCAAGGCTTTTGTAAAAGGCCGGTCAAATGGGCGGAGCATCACGCAGAAATCGAGCCAAGCATGCCGAACCCGTTGCGCGGCGCAAGGTTGCTTGGCGCTCGGTTCCGAAGCCATCCGTAAAACTGCGGCAAATCACGCAGTCAGGTGTTTGAAATGACGCACACATATTTTCTTGATGTCTCTGACGAGAGAGCGTGGGCTACATCTCGGTAGGGCTATCCGAGCAGGGCGCCCAATTCTTCCGGATCGACCGGCTTTACCAGGTGATGATCGAACCCCGCGGCTTTGGTGAGAGCTCGGTCTTCTTGCTGGCCATAACCGGTTATGGCGATGATCAGCGCTTCGCGCGTCTCCGGACGTTCACGCAGTCTGCGGGCTACTTCGTAGCCGTCCATGCCCGGGAGGCCGATGTCCAACAGCACGGCCTGGGGCCTAAATTCGGATGCCAAATCGAGAGCGGCCGGCCCATCGAGTGCGGTTCGGACGTCATGGCCTTCGAGTTCCAGTAATAAAGCCAAACTTTCGACGGCATCCGTGTTGTCATCGACCACGAGAATACGCTTGGATTTGGTGTCTTGGTCGGTCATACATCAGTTCCTTTTTGTCACAGTTCGGAAATGCCGGGTAACACAATACGATCTAACCGGGGGCTTTCATAGGTCGAGCGACGCGTCTACACAAATAAGACGTGAATAGCCGGAGCAATGGGGAGCCGAACAAAGGGGAATCTTTGTCGGGCCGGCAAGTCTTATGAAGAGCGGGAATTTCCCCGGCAAGGCGGCCAAGATACCGTGCTTCTGGAAATCAGTCCGTCGACCATGGGAAGTTCATACAAGAAGAAACAACAAGAAGAGAACGGATATGTTTTTGCCATTTTATTTCCCCAGTAAGGAAGCGCTCAAGCTCGTCATCATAGGCGGCGGCTATTCAGGGCTGTCGGCGCTGATTACGATCCGTGAATACCGTTCCGACGCCGAGATCGTCTTGATCGATCGCCGGCCTTATCACCTTAAGATTACCCATCTGCACGAAAGTTTTCGCCGTCCTCTGACGGACTTCAAAGTGTCTTTCGCGGCCTTGGAGAAGCGGTTCAATTTTCGCCATGTCATGGCGGATCTGAGATTCGACGATACGGCGTTGAAACAGTGGCAAAGCGACCGGGTCATACCGGTCGGGCAGGAGGAGATCGGGTTCGACTATCTTCTGATCGCCACCGGAGCGGGTTTCAAGAAGCTCGAGAAACCTAGCCGAGTGATCGATCTCGACGATTTCATCGAAAAGCCGGGGCCGGAGGTCCTGCAAGAGAACTTGGCGGCTGCGAACTCTTCCGCTCCGTGGATTACCGCGGTCGGAGGCGGTGCGACCGGCATCCAGTATCTGTTCGAGATCGCCAATTTCGTGCGGGAGCACCGCATTCCCTGTCGGCTTCGTCTGGTGGACTCCGAGCACAGGGTGCTGACGCAGTTCAATGCGAAATTGGGGCAGTATGCGGAGGCTCGAATGGCGGACCTCGGAATCGAGCATGTGACAGGTCGTTTTTTCCGCGCTCAGGAGGCGGATCGTGTCGTGCTCGAGGAGGTTGAGACGGGCGAGCTGTCCGAACTCGATTCCCAGCTGAGCCTGCTTTTCGTCGGCAAGAGCGCCAACATCCGTTTGCACGCCAATTTTTTCGGCCAAGTCGTTGTGGACGGAGACATTTTGGACCGGGTTTTCACCGCCGGCGACTGCTCGTACTATCGCTCATTGGGATCGAACGCCATGACGGCTCAGTCCGCCGTGCGCAAAGGTAAGTTGGCCGCTCGAAACATTCTCAGGCATTCGGGGCTCGTCAAATTGCTGGAGCCGTATCTGCATCGCGATCTGGGCTATCTGGTCAGCCTGGGGCCTCAGGATTCCGTGGGATGGGTGGCGTTGGAACGCAATGTGGTCGGGGGATTTCCCGCAGCGGTCGTGAAAGAAATCGTCGAAGCGCAATACGATCTATTGCTTGCGGGCATCGATACCTATGTGTTGTGACCGGCTGGAGGAAAGGTGGCAAGGCGTATATTTGCGGCGCTGTTGTCAAAGCGTGAGCAGGTGAACTGGATTCATATGGGATATCGGTGCGTCCAATAATGACGCCGGAAAATTCAGGA
Source organism: Methylocaldum sp. 14B (assembly GCF_002005105.1). Classification (GTDB taxonomy): domain Bacteria; phylum Pseudomonadota; class Gammaproteobacteria; order Methylococcales; family Methylococcaceae; genus Methylocaldum. The sequence continues at coordinate 31,869 of NZ_MSCV01000027.1, forward strand.
GGCGCAAATGATGTTTGGCTCAAGTCAGCCCGTAAAAGCCAAGGCGACCACGGTCATCAACAAACCCGTAGAGGAAGTTTTTCATTTTATAAGCGACGAGTTCTTCGAAAATTACCCGAAGTGGTCACCCGAAGTCGTCGAATTGAAACCCTTGTCGGAAGGGCCAATGCGTCTTGGCACTCTGGCGCGGCAGGTTCGAGTCGATCATGGGCACCGGACCGAATCCACGTTCAGGGTGACTGATTATCAACCGAACAAGCGGCTTTGCTTCAGCGGAGTGTCCAGCCCTTTCCGCTGTGTCTATGATTTCGAGCAAAAGAGTACGCAGTCGCCATCCACGCAGGTCGCGTTTACCTTTGAGTTATCGGAGCTCGAGCTGTTCATGCGTCCGTTCGAGAAATTGATTCGAGTCGCCGTGCAGGATGGTGCCGAGCAGACGGTGAAAAATCTAAAAGGCCTCATCGAGGGCCATTCGTGAGTCAAAAGGAATTTGGCGAGGTTTTTCGATCAACAATAAGCGGAAGCGAGAGATTGAAGTGAAGAATTAGGAGGAACCGATTATGGCCTTCATTGTGGAAAAAGATCCGGGACTGATCCCGCAGGTGCTGGCTAAGATTCTTGATTCGTGCGTCAATGGCGTAACGCTGGCCGACCCGGATTTGGACGATATGCCCGTCGTTTATGTCAATAAAGCCTTCGAAGAGATAACGGGATATGACCAGGGAGAGATAGTGGGGAAAAACTGCCGGTTTTTACAGGGAAACGATAGAGATCAGGACGCTCGTACCCAGATCCGCGAAGCGCTGGCGAACGCTCAGCCGGTTGAAGTGACGCTCCGCAATTATCGAAAGAACGGCGAGCTCTTTTATAATCATCTCGCACTCACGCCGCTCTTCGATCGAGACGGGAAGGTGATTTATTATCTCGGGATTCAGTACGATGTGACCAACCAGGTACGGGCCGAGGAAGAGATCAAGCGCCTGAGCGAAAACTTGGAGAATGTCTCTAGGCTGACGAAATAAAAAAGCCGGCGTCTTTGCCGTGTGAAAGACGCATGAGCGATAAGACGGTGTGGTCAAGAAGTTTCCCGGCGCTGTTCGCGTTCGGCCGCAAATGTGCGTGTCGCTAGGCCGACGCCGTAAATGCAGATTATGAGCAAGTTAAGGTTTTGATATGGCGGTTATTTGCACGAGCGTTTGCGTCAACTATACGCCCAAAGAAATGTACGATTTGGTGAACGACGTTCAATCCTATCCCAGCTACCTTCCTTTGTGCAGCAATGTAAAGCTGCATTCAAAAACACCGAATGCCCTCAGGGCTACCATCACGCTGTCGAAAGGCAAGATCAAGTTTTCCTTCACGACGGAAAATTCGATGGAGGACAGCAGGCATATCCGGATGAATCTGGTCGAAGGGCCGTTCAAGCACTTGCGCGGGCATTGGCGTTTTGAGCCGAGTGCGACTGGCGGTTGCGAGGCGACTTTCCGCCTAGATTTCGAGTTTGCCAACGCCTTGCTGGGAATGGCCTTCGGCGGCTTTTTCAAGGAAGTGACCGAGTCCTTTGTCGAAGCTTTCTGCCGTCAGGCGGCCAAGAAATATGGCGAGCGGGAGACTCATCCGCCCGAGGCTCTTCATGGCCATGGAAAGCTCACATAAGAGACAACGGCACCTCGCCGCATGCGCGGTGCAACCCGGTCCTTGAACCTTAACTGCGCGGTCCGGCTGAAAGTCGGCGATCCGGAACCTCGAAGCGGTAAGTTTCGCCGTGACTCAGATATCTCACCCGATCATCGAGACCGGCGGCGGTTACGGCCTTCTTGAAGTCTTCGAGCGGTGATTTGAAAACCCGGTAATCGTTGTAGTGGATAGGAATCGCCTCGCGAGGGTTAACGATTCTTATCGCTTCAATGCCCTCCTTAGCGTCCATCGTGACCAGGATGCTCATAATCCGGGTGCCGCCGAGATGAAACAGTCCCAGATCGATGTCCGGATGGCGAATGGAATTCTTGGCGGTGTCGACATGAGAACGGAACTCGATGAGTGCTAATAATGAAAAGACCTCAACGGGGCTCTTCTTATTTTAAAAAATGCTTGAATATATCGAGTCGAAACTATAATATGACTTCACTGCCGTCGTGTCCCCCTCAAGGCAGTAGCTAGATTCAATACCTCAACGAACTAGCGAAGGAAGACTTATAGGGTCGGCCCGAGCCTCCTCAGCCGACCTTTTTTTTGTGGTTGCAAATCGATTCGCGAAATCCTCTGGTCGAAGGTGCTGATTCGTGGAGGGCAATCAGGCATGATGGGTCGCTTCTCAGTGAAGCTGAATAATTTGCTTTTCTGGATAAAGGCCAAGATGGATGAACGGATGGTCCTGCTCATGGCCGGCTCTATCGTCATAATGCTCTATGGCGACGTCGTTCTGGGTTGGATCGGATCGTTATTGCATTACGCGATCGAGGTATTGGAACTGGGCCTTGAGCACCTGATCGAAGCGACATTTCATGTATCTCAACGCACAGCACAGATCCTGACGGCCTGGACCGGGCTTTTCCTATTCCTGCTGCTCGGCTGGTTCATTTTTCGTAAGACTGTAAGCCTGTTTCGCGAATGGATTGCGCTAAGGTCGGACCGCTTGAATCTACATCAAACCCGAATATCGAACCGGCAAAGACTGGCCATCTGTGCCAGCCTGCTGATCGCCGTCATTCTTGCGATCTACTTTCAGTTCTGATCGAAAGGCGCACGGCGGACCGAGCAAAAATCGACCGTTCGCGGACCGGTTAAACCTGATCCGCCTACGTCCTTAATTTCCTACCAAGTCCAGAAACGCCGCTTCGTCCAATACCTCGACACCGAGTTCCTGGGCCTTAGCCAGTTTCGAGCCGGGATCGGCTCCGGCTATCACGTAGCTGGTGTTCTTGGACACGCTACCGGTGACCTTGCCGCCTAGAGCCTGAAGCCTGGCTTTTGCTTCCTCTCGACTCATGGAGGACAGCGTGCCGGTGATGACGAAGGTTCGGCCCTGGAGCGGTTGCTCGGTTTTTACCTCCGCGACTTCTTCCCAATGCACCCCGGCATCGAGCAGAGCTCGGACCACCCCGACATTGTGCGCTTGCCGGAAGAAGGTATGGATATGATGGGCCACGGAAGGGCCTATGTCGGGAACATTCTGCAGTTCTTCCTCGTCCGCGGCCACGATGTTGTCGAGGGTGCGAAAGTGAGCCGCCAAGGTGTGCGCCGTGACTTCGCCGACTTCCCGAATGCCCAGCGCAAAAAGGAAGCGGGACAGGGTAGTATGCTTGCTCCGTTCCAGCGCATTGATCAGGTTCTCCGCCGATTTTCGCCCCATGCGCTCCAGTGCCGCCAGCTGTTCCGCGGTCAGTCGGTAGAGATCGGCGACCGTCTCGATCAGCTTGTTTTCGAGAATCTGATCGACCAGCTTGTCGCCCAGGCCGTCGATGTCCATGGCGCGGCGCGAGGCGAAATGCTTGATGGATTCCTTGTGCTGCGCGGGGCAAAAGAGGCCGCCGCTGCAACGGGCGATGGCTTCGCCGGGCTCCAATTCCACCTCCGCGCCGCACACGGGGCAGTGGCTAGGCATTTGGAAGACCGGGGCGTCGGCCGGGCGGAGTTCCGGCAGGCTTTTCACCACTTCCGGGATTACGTCGCCGGCGCGCCGGACGACGACGGTATCGCCGGCCCGAATATCCCGCCTGTGCACTTCATCCGCATTGTGCAGCGTCGCATTGGTTACGGTGACGCCGCCGACGAAAACGGGTTCGAGCCGCGCCACCGGGGTCAGGGCGCCGGTGCGTCCCACTTGAACCTCAATGGCGATGACTTTGGTGGTGGCTTCTTCCGCGGGGAATTTATGGGCGATGGCCCAACGCGGCGCGCGAGCGACGAAACCTAATGCGCTCCGGTCCGCCAGACGGTCCACTTTGTAAACCACGCCGTCGATTTCGTAGGGGAGATCGTGCCGCCGGGCCAAGAGGTCCCGATAGTAAGCAAGACAGCCGGCTATGCCTTGGACCACGTGTAGTTCCGGACTGACGGGAATGCCCCAGGACTTGAACCGGTCCATCAACTCTTTCTGGGTATCCGGCAGCTGGTCGCTCGGAAAGATGCCATAGCCGTAAGAAAAGAAGCAGAGGCGGCGTGAGGCGGTAATCTTTGGGTCGAGTTGGCGGAGGCTTCCGGCGGCGGCATTCCGCGGGTTGACGAAGACCTTGTCGCCGTTTTGCCGCGCCCGCTCGTTCAAGGCGAGAAAACCCTTTTTCGGCATGAACACTTCGCCCCGCACTTCGAAGCGTTCCGGCCAGCCGCTGTCCCTGAGCCGCAGCGGAATGTCGCGGATCGTGCGGACATTGTGAGTGATGTCTTCGCCGGTCTGACCGTCGCCGCGCGTGGCCCCGCAAACCAGGACGCCCTTGTCGTAGATGAGGCTGACCGCGAGGCCGTCGAGCTTGGGTTCCACCAAGTAGCCGATGTCGTTGCGTCCGAGCCGCTGGCTCACGCGGCGATGGAAATCCTCGGCGTCCTCGTCGCTGAAGGCGTTGTCCAGCGACAGCATGGGGATTTCGTGGCGTACCGCGGCAAATGCTGCGACCGGCGGAGCGCCGACCCGCTGTGTTGGGGAATCGGGGGTGGCAAGTTCCGGATACTGGTGCTCGATCGCCAAGAGCTCCTGCATCAGGCGGTCGTACTCGGCGTCGGAAATCAGCGGCGAATCGAGCTGATAGTAGCGCAGATTGTGGAATTCGATTTCTTTGCGCAATTCGTCCGCGCGACGTTTAATCTCTTCCGGCGCGTTCACGGCTACTCGTAAGCTTCTTCCAGGCGGTTGCGCATCTGGGCGATTTTTTCCCCGGTCAGCGGACGGCGGGCGTCGTCCCACTCGATCCCGTCCAATCGAACGGCCAGCTCATGGCAAGTGTTGACCAAATCGTCGAACACGCCCAAGGGATCGTCGACCGTGGCGGGTTGAAAGAACAGGACCACGCCGGGGCACTCGAACGACGCCATGTCGTCGACGGGGAAGGTGCCGGGTTTCACGAGGCTGGCCACGCTGAACAGAGGTTTGCGGAATTCGCGGTCATAACGGTGAAAGATGCCCATCTCGCCATGGACCAGGTCGAGGTCCAACAGAGCATTCTTGAGTTCGTCACCCGCAAAAACGAACTCGTCTCCCGCCACCACGCTGAGTTGTATCAGAAACGGGGCGCCCAAAGCGGCGGTTCTGTCCGCTTCTCTCTGCGTTGTTCGCGGCGGTTCCTGCGGCGCCTCGATCACGTCTTCCGCCTCGTCTTCGAAATCGAATTCATTATCGGAAAAATGCCGCTCGTTTCGATTCAGGACGCGAACGCTTTCGAATTCTTCCTCATCGTAATCAGGCGACTCCTTATCGATCGAAGGGTCGAAATCCAGTTCGTCGAACTCGCCGCGCCGTTGTAGAAAATCCAGGACTTTTTGCTTGTGGCGTCCCCAGACATAGATGCCGGCGATGACGATGACGCCGATCACCAGCAGGACCAAACGTACGGTATCTCTATCCATCTCCTTTCCTCAAAGGCACTTGACAGCCTGCAAACAAGGAAGCCGCCAATGGCGGCCAAGTTATCTCGTGCGGAAAACCGGCCCGCACACGGCACAGGAACTCAAACCGCCGACATTTCCACCGCCGCGTCGATATCGACCGCGACGATGCGGGACACGCCGGGTTCTTTCATGGTAACGCCGGCCAGATGCTGGGCGATTTCCATCGTCACTTTGTTATGCGAAATAAACAGGAATTGTACCTTTTCGGACATTTCTTTGACCAACTGGCTGAAACGGCCGACGTTGGCGTCGTCCAGCGGAGCGTCCACTTCATCGAGCAGGCAGAAGGGCGCCGGGTTGAGCTCGAAGATGGCGAACACCAGCGCTACCGCCGTGAGCGCTTTTTCGCCGCCCGATAGCAGGTGGATCGAGCTGTTCCGCTTGCCGGGCGGCCGCGCCATGATGCTGACGCCGGATTCCAGCAAATCGCGTTCGGTGAGGTCCAGGGATGCCTGGCCTCCGCCGAACAGCTTGGGAAACATGCGTTGCAGGCCGGCATTCACCTTGTCGAAGGTCTCTTTGAAGCGGGCTCGGCATTCCCGATCGATTTTCTCGATGGCTTCTCTCAACGTGGTCAGCGATTCGATCAGATCCTGGTGCTGCTGATCGAGAAACTTCATGCGTTCTTCTTGCGCCAGGTATTCTTCCATCGCCGTCAGATTGACCGCGCCGAGCCTGATGATTTCTTCCCCCAGTTCGGCGACTCGCTTCTGCCAGATCTTTTCATCCGCGTCCTCGGGCAATTCGGCTAAAACCGCGTCCGGTTCCGCGCCCAGTTCATCGAATTGCTCCTGCACCGTCTGTCGGCGCACTTCGTTGGCCTGGAGTTCCAGCTTGGTCTGTTCGAGGCGCTGTTTGAGGCCGTCCAAGTCCCTCTGATTACGGACCCGAGCTTGGTCGACGCGGCGAATTTCGGCTTCCAGGTCGCCGACGCGCTTGCGTAAATCCGACAGTGTCCGCTCGACCTCGACGCGCTGCTCCAGCAGTTCTTCCAACCGGGCTTGTTCGTCCTCGACCGGTGTTTCTGCTTCGTTCATCTGTGCGCTGACGGTTTCCAGCCGTCCCAGGGACTGGTCGTACTGATTTTGGGCCCGCTCAAGGTGTTTTCGGGTTAAACCTTCAGCCGACTTCAGGGTTTCGAGACGGGTTTTGAGTTCGTGGACCCGGTCGCGCGCCGCTTTCAAGGACGCATCGGCGTTGCCGAGAACATTTTCCAGCGCCTCCCGCCGGGCGGCATGATCCGCGGTTTTCGGTTCCAGCTCGGCAAGCCGTTCTTCCGCCTCGAGCAAGGCAGTCTTGGCCTCGGCGGTTTCTTCGACGATTTGAGACTGGTGTTCTTCCAGATCGTCCAGCTCGTATTCGAGCTGCCGGAGACGCTTCGCAGCCTGCTCGCAGCGTGCCGTGGCGGCGCTCAACTCGGCCTTGAGACGGGTTTGATCGGCGCCCAAAGTACGCTCCTGAGACTGCAGGCGCTCGCGCTCGTGCTCCGCATCCTTCACTGCTTGATCGGCTTGCGCGAGATCGTGCTCCAGTATCCGGCTTCTTTCGAGCAGGCTGTCGCGCCGGGTCTTGAGTTCCCGCAGGTCGCGCTCCCGCTTGATCATGCCGGCCTTTCCGTCCTCCGGCTTGTGGACGGCCAGCCAGCCCCGGCCGAGGCGGATGCCGTCCGGAGTCACCACCGATTCGTGGTCCGCCAGCCGCTCGCTCAAGGTTTTCGCTGCCGCAAGATTTTCCGCGCAATATACGGCACCGAGCAGCGGACCGAGATCCCAGGGCGATTGCACTTGTCCGATGAGTTTCTCTGCGGCCGGCGTGGCAGCCCCATTCGGCGAGTGGGTTTCAAAGAAGCTCAGCGACTCGCCGGGAAGTTTGTCCAGATGCGGCCAATAGACGGCCGGTCCCTCGACGCACAGGGCTTCGAGATGGCTGCCGAGGACACTTTCGACCGCCGTCTCCCAGCCGGAACGCACGTCCAGGTGTTCGGCCAGGCGCCCGGCACGATCGAGATCGCGTTCGGCCAGCCATGTCCTGACTGCGGCGCGGTCCTTGCCCATGGCGTGCTGTTGCAGCGTTTCCAGCGAGCTGATCTGGCCCTGTATGGCATGCACTTCGGCACGGCCGGCGTTCAGTTCGTCCTGGCAGGCTTTGGCCCGCTGGCGTTCCTGCTGAATTCGTTCGACCAGGCTTTGCAGCTGCTCGTGCAGCGCCGCGCGTTCGGCTTCGAGTTCCGCCAGATCCTGTTGCAGCGCTTCCAGGCCCTCGGTTTGCAGCGTGTCTTCGAGCTCGTCGCGCTCGGTTTCCAGCCGCTCCCGCCGGGACTGGAATTGTCGCTCCTGTTGTTCCAGTTGCTTGAGCCGCGATTTCTGAAGCTCAGCCTGGCCTTTGCAACGGTTGATTTCGCCGCTCAGCGATTCGAAGGCCTGGCGCAGGTTTCTGAGCGCCCGGTCCGATTCGTCTCGGTGTTTGACCGCTTCGATTTCGGCGGCCAAACCCCGATCAAGGTCGGTCTCGACTGACGCGAGCTCTTCCCGCACGGCTTCGAGTTGGTGTCGATCGTTTTCCAGGTCGCGCAGCGCCTGTTCTTTTTCCCCTTGGAGCCGGGTTTGTTCCTGACGCAGGGTTTCGCGCGTCTTGTGCGCGTGCTTGATCGCCTGGTCGAGCCGGCTGACTTCGGAGCCCAGCTCGTAAAAGCGGCCTTGATGCTCGCCGAGTTGGTGTTGCAGCGCTTCGTGCTGGTCTCGATATTGCTCCAGCGTTTCGTTCAAGCCGTTGCCTTCGCTGACCAGTTGTCGGAACAGCTGTTCGGATGTTGCCAGGGACTTTTGATGATCGCGCAGGAGCTCGTCGTATTTGCGCCAGCGGATGGCGAGCAGTTGCTCTCTGTAGCGCCGCTCCTCCTGCTTGAGGCCCGTGTACTTTTCGGCCTTTCTCGCCTGCCGCCGGAGATTGTCCAGTTGTTTCGCCACCTCGTCGCGCAGATCCTGCAGCCGGTCTAGGTTTTCCTGGGTGTGACCCATGCGGAGTTCGGTTTCGTGACGCCTTTCCTTGTACTTCGAAATGCCCGCCGCTTCCTCGATGATCTCCCGCAGTTCGTCGGGCTTGGCTTCGATCAGCCGGGAGATGGTGCCTTGCTCGATGATGGCGTAGCTGCGGGAGCCGAGCCCGGTGCCGAGGAACAGGTCGGTGATGTCCTTGCGGCGGCAGCGGGTGCCGTTCAAGAGGTAGGTCGATTGCCCGTCCCGCGTGACCTGGCGCTTGATGGAAATTTCCGGGTATCTGGCGAATTCGCCCGGCGCCTTGCCTTCGCTGTTGTCGAAGATCAGTTCCACCGAGGCCATGCCCACCGGCTTGCGGGTGCTGGACCCGTTGAAGATCACGTCGGCCATGGTGTCGCCGCGGAGATGCTTGGCCGAGCTCTCGCCCATCACCCAGCGCACCGCGTCGATGATGTTCGATTTGCCGCAGCCGTTCGGTCCGACGATGCCCACCAGATTGCCGGGAAGCGGAATCGGCGTGGGGTCGACGAAGGACTTGAAGCCCGCGAGTTTGATCTTGTCCAGCCGCATCAGAGGGTGTAAATGAGTTTTGCAGTACGAGACGACAGCAGGAAAATGATGGTGGGCGCGATGGCGGGCAAGTCCGTTAGTCTGGTTTGTAATGGAACCGGGCGCTATTATAGCGGACTAAGTCACGGCGTCATTCCGTACTTGTTTATGTCCTGTCTGTGTTCCGCCACTACTGCGCATCGCGCATTTCTGAAGATCCTTTACCGTTCTCCTATGCCATCAATACCTAGCAAAGACCTCGAAACCTTCGATAATCCGCAACCCGGCCGCAATTACACTATCCGCATCGAGATTCCGGAGTTTACCTGCTTGTGCCCCAAAACCGGCCAGCCGGACTTCGCCACCATTCTGATCGAGTACGTGCCGAACCGATCGTGCGTGGAGCTCAAATCGCTCAAGCTTTATATCTGGTCTTTCCGCGAGGAGGGCGCGTTCCACGAAGCGGTGACCAATCGAATTCTCGATGATCTCGTCAGTGCCTGCGCTCCGAACTTCATGCGCGTGACCGCCCGCTTCAATGTACGTGGAGGTATCTACACCACGGTTGTCGCCGAGCACCGCGATCCGGCGTGGGAGCCGCCGCGGCTGGTCAATCTGCCGTAAGCGACGGATTGCGGCGCCGGGCGATGAAAAGCACGTTGGCAAACGGCGTGCCTTCGCTCATCGGAACGGTCTCCACGAAAAATCCCAAGGCTTCGAGCAAGCCTTTCCATTCCGTCTCGCTGCGGTAATGATAGCGTTGCCGAACATGGCCCCGCGCCAGCGCGCACAGCCGCTCTGCGGTTCGGGTGGCTTGAAAACTTAGGCCTGAACCGGCATCCGCCTCCCGCATGACCAGCGCACCGCCATCGGGCAGTACGTCCGCTATTCGCTCGAGCAGCGCCTCCTGTTCGTCCGCCGCGAGATAAAGCAGAAGGTCCAGCAGGACAGCCGCTCGGCAGGCGGGCAAGGCTGCCGAGCGCACGTCGGCGACGGCGATTTCCGCCTCGTCGCCCAAGGCCAGCCTGGCGGCGGCTACGTCGTTCGGACGCAGATCGATGCCGAAAAATTGCGCGTTGCTCAGCGGAATCAGATCGAGTCTCCGAGCTTCCGACAATAGGCTCATGAGAATGCCTCTCCCGCAGCCGAGATCGAGAATCGCGCCGCTTCGGGGAAGCCAATCGGGATTGGAAAGGAGATAGGCGTACACGGGATCGTGCCGCAGCTTGCCGCGCACGAATCCTTCGGTGAAGCGGCCCGCCGCCCGATAGCGGCGGGCGGTTTGTTCGGCCAAATGGCCGAAATCGACGATCACTGCGCGTTTTTAAATGCTCAACAGCTCGCGCTTGATGGCATTATCGAAATTCTGAATCCAGCCGTTGTAATTGCTGTGAATCTTGGTGCCGTCGTAGTTCAGGTTGTTGCTGTTCTTGTAGCGGATATTGTATTTGTCCTTGCTGTAGGTGATGTCCACTTCCGCCATATGGGAGCGGATGAACAGCGTTCCGATGAGCTGTCCCGGCTTTACTTTTCTGACCTGCCAGCCGAGTCCGGCACCTGCCCGAATGATGGCTTTCTCGACGTCCTCGGCGGTATAAGGCTTGTTGCCCGTCACCATGACCGGCGCGTCGTAGACGTTGTATACCGGAGAAGTCCGGCAACCGGCCAGGAGAACGAAAGCGGCGACGAATAAGGCGACGAGTACGGGTTTGAGTCTCATTGTTTTTTCTCTTTTTGTTGGTTGACGGAAAATCCCAAGAGGACGCTAAGCACGAATCGCTGTTCCGACGATCCTTTATCCCCCCAGATCGATTGTGCAAAGGATCCGCGTTCAGGGCAACAATCGTTCACATTAAGTTAGCGTCGATCCCGAAACTTCTATGTGGGTAACAGCTTTTTAAAGCTTGGAGTCGTCATAGCGGAACGGGAATCAGGTTCAGCCGAGCGACTTCGTCCAGCAATCTCGGCAAGGCTTCCAGTACGACGGGGCGGCCGTTCCGGTCGCGGGCCGAAGAGCCATCGTGCAGCAGCAAAATATCTCCGCCGCGGAGGTTTTTGGACAAACGCCGCACGATCTTTTGAGGGTCGCCGAACACGGCATCGTAGCCACGGCGTGTCCATGAAACCAAGGTCAGATCCAAGCTGCTCAGCACGGGTTGCAGCCACGGGTTGCGCATGCCGACGGGGGCCCGGAAGTAGCGCGGTGAGGCGCCCGTGAGAGCTGTTAACGCCGCTTGCGCTCGCCCGATTTCCGCCTTGAAACCGCCGACGGCGCTCAAGGCGAAGGTATGCGCATGGCGGTATGTGTGATTTTCGATGCGATGGCCTCGCGATACGATGTCGCGAACCAGTTCCGGATACTTTTCGGCTCTGGCGGCGATGCAAAAAAAGCTGGCTTTGGCTTGGTAACGATCCAACAGATCGAGCACTTTCGGCGTGGTTTCGATGTCGGGGCCGTCGTCGAAGGTCAGTGCGATTTCCTTGCGTTCCGCTCGTTCGGCGGGGAGTCGGGTGAGGTTCGGGCCGAGCAGCGGGCTGGTAGGCCAAAAGCTCGCGCCGAATACGATCGCGTGATTGGCTGCGAGGGCCTCGACGAGCAGCGTCGATCCCTCGGGCGCAAGAAGCGCGGCGGACCCGCCGATGACTTGAAAAGCCGCGGAATAGCGCAGAAAAGGCGAGGGAAGCCAGTGGCGGACGGAGTGCATCGGCGTTATGTGTATCGAGTCGGAGAGCAAAGCTTGAGGATTAAAACCGATTTTCTTATCCGTGGGGAGATGCCCGCCGCTTGATCAACGATATTCCGGGGACCTCCATGCTTGCCTGGCCGAGCGGATCAGGCTTACGCTCTCGTCAAGAAGGTCTCGAAGCTTGTCTATATAGAGAAGACCTGCTTTTCCGATTGATAGAAATGAATAGACGAAAACTGATCAAGCTCTTGTTGGGCTTGGCATGTCTGGTGGGGTTCGGTTTGGCGCGGGCGGCGAATTCCGCAGCAGTGATTTTGGACGATTTCGAAACGCTGAGCGGCTGGACCGCCGTGGCCGCGGAAGGCACTCATGTGGAATTGGCTCAGGATACCGGCCGGACCGGCATGGGTCTACGCCTCGATTTCGATTTCAGGGGCGGTACGGGCTTTGTTACCGTGCGCAAGAAGTTCTCCATCCCGCTGCCCGAAAATTACGCATTCACGTTTTATACGCGGGCGGAAGCGCCGGCCAACAATGTCGAGTTTAAGATCATCGACCCCTCCGGGGATAACGTCTGGTGGCGACGGCGCTTCGATTTCAAGTTGCCGGTGGACTGGCAACAGTACCGCGTGAAAAAACGCATGTTCGACTTCGCGTGGGGACCGTCCAATACGCCACTCAAGCAGGTTGGATTCGTCGAGTTCTCGATCACGTCGAGCACCGGCGGCAAGGGATCGATTTGGCTCGACGATTTCCGCTTCGAGAAGCGCGAGCCGATTACCGCCTACAATCTCACGCCCAAAGTCACGGCCTCGACCACCGCCAAGGATCACGACCCGGAGTCGGTGCTGGACGCGAAGCCCGAAACCTCATGGCAAAGCGGCGCGCTCGCGGAAAGCCAGTGGCTGCAGGTCGATTTTCTGAAGCGCCGCGAATATGGCGGCTTGATCATCGAGTGGGACCGCGACGATTACGCCACCGCTTATCAGGTTCGGATTTCCCAAGACGGCAAGCTATGGCAGCCGGTGTACACGGTCAGTCTGGGCAACGGGCGCCGCGATTACATTTATATGCCCGACGCAGAATCCCGCTATTTGCGGCTGGAGTTGCAGAAAAGCAGCCGCGGCCGGGGATACGGCATCAGCTCGCTGACCATAAAACCGTTCGACTTTTCCGCCTCGCCGAACGCATTTTTCGAAACCATTGCCCGTGAAGCGCCCCGCGGTATCTACCCGAAATATTTTTACGGCGAGCAAAGTTATTTCACCGTCATCGGCGCCAACGGCAGCGACAAGGAGGGTTTGCTGAACGAGGAAGGGGCGCTGGAAGTGGATAAGAACGCATTTTCCATCGAACCCTTCTTATACACCAAAGGCAAGCTCGTTACCTGGAACGACGTGTTTCCGGTACAGGAGCTCGAGCGCGGTTATTTGCCCGTGCCCTCGGTGACCTGGCGGTCCGATTCGGTCGAAATGAAGACGACGGCTTTCGCCGCCAGCAAGCCCGGGCAGGCGCTTTATGCGCGCTATCGGGTGGAGAACAACGGCAGCGAGCGTGAGCAGTTGAAGCTCTTGCTCGCGATCCGTCCGTTTCAAGTCAATCCGCCCTGGCAGGCCTTGAATATGGTGGGGGGCGTGGCGCAAATCCACGATATCGCGCTGGACGGGCGAATCATCCGGGTCGACGAGAATCGCTCGGTAATCCCCTTGACCCCGCCTCATCACTTTGGTGCGACGACCTTCGACCAAGGTTCGATTACCGATTTCTTGATGGAAGGCAAGGTGCCGCAGCAGACCGAAGCTCACGACCCCTTCGGCTATGCGTCCGCCGCCTTGGAATACGAGCTGGATTTGCCTCCCGGCGCGTCGCGGGAGATTTATCTGGCGATTCCGTATCAGAATCCGGAGGCCATTCTGGAGGCGGCGAATATAGTGGAGGGGAACGGCAGTGCCTTCGGTCGGGCCCGGTTTCGGGATGCCGTCAACTTCTGGGAGGCCAAGATCGTCCGCGCCGATCTGATCGTTCCGCCCGAGGCGCAAAAGCTTCGGGATACGGTGAGGAGCAATCTGGCCTATATCTTCATCAACCGGGACGGCGCCGCGCTTTATCCCGGTTCTCGCTCCTACGCCCGCTCCTGGATTCGCGACGCGGCCTTGATGTCCGCCGCCTTGCTCGGCATGGGGTATACCGAAGAAGTACGGCACTTCATCGAATGGTATGCCGGGTTCCAGTTTCCCAACGGGAAGATTCCCTGCTGCGTCGATCACAGGGGGCCCGATAGCGTCCCCGAGAACGACAGCCACGGCGAGTTCATTTACGTTGTCGCCGAATACTACCGTTACACGCGCGATATCGGTTTTGTATACGAGATGTGGCCGACGATCGTGAAATCGGTGCACTATATCGAGCAGTTGCGCAATCAACGGAAGAGCGAAGAGTACAAGTCCTCCGATAAATCGATGTTTTTCGGCATGATGCCCGAATCCATCAGTCACGAAGGTTACAGCGCCCATCCGGTACACTCCTACTGGGACGGCTTTTGGACTTTGCGCGGGCTCAAGGATGCCGCCGACTTGGCCGTGCTGGTCATGGACGAAAACAATGCCGCGCATTTTGACGCTTTGCGGGACGATTTTCGCAGCGACCTGTACCAATCCATCAAGCGCACCATGGCCAAGCACAAGATCGCCTTCATGCCGGGTTCGGCGGAGCTGGGCGATTTCGACGCCACCGCCACGGCCATGGCGGTCGCGGTCGGCGGCGAGCAGACCAATCTTCCGATAGAGGCGCTGAACAAGACCTTCGACAATTTCTACGACTATTTCAACAAGCGGCGCGACGACAAGCTGGAATGGATCGCTTACACGCCGTACGAAGTGCGTACCGTAGAAGCGCTGGTCCGTATGGGGCGGCGCGAGCAGGCGCTGGAGCTGTTGAATTTTCTGCTCAAGGATCAACGTCCCGCCGACTGGAATCACTGGGCGGAGGTCGTCTGGCGCGATCCCAAGCATCCCAAGTTCATAGGCGATATGCCCCATGCTTGGATCGGGGCGGAATTCGTGCGGGCGATGCGCGCTCTGTACGCGTATGAACGTGAAAGCGATCAAGCATTGGTTCTGGCGGCAGGAATTCCGAAAGCGTGGCTGGAGGGTGGCGGCGATGTGGGCGTGAAGCGTTTGCCCACGTGGTATGGAACCTTGAACTATACCTTGCGCCAGGAAGAACCCGATAAATTGCGGCTCGTGCTCTCCGGCGATCTCGCCCTGCCTCCAGGCAAGATCGTTCTCAAGGCACCCGCCGACCAGCCCATCCGGTCGCTTACCGTCAACGGAAAACCGGTCGATACGTTTACCGCCGATCAAGCGGTGATCGGCGAGTTTCCGGCGGAAGTGACGGTGAACTACGGGGCGGCAATTACGCAGCAAGCTAATTGATTTCGATTTTTGACCTAAGGAGTCCGCATGAGCTTCGATCCTAACCAGGCCGGTCTCGATCGACCGAACGATTCGGTCCCGGCGTCGCGCCTTCTGTCCAACGGACGCTACACGGTATTGCTGACATCGGCCGGCACCGGGTTTTCGATGCTTGGCGGCCACGCGCTGTCCCGCTGGAGCGGAGACCGCGTCGAAGACGGCGAGGGATGGTTCATTTACCTCCGGGATTTGGATAGCGGAGACTGGTGGTCGCTCGGTTTGCAGCCGACGGGGATGGAAGCCGATGCACGGACCGCTCGTTACGAGCCGGGCCGGTTTAGGCTTCAGTGCGAGAACAGCGGTATCGAGGCCGTTTTGGATGTGTGCGTCAGCCCGGACGACGATCTGGAGCTGCGCCGAGTCACGCTGCGAAATCGTTCGAATCGGCCCAGACGGATCGAAATCACGAGCTATCTCGAAGTGGTCCTGAATCATCCTGCGGCCGATGCGGCGCACCCGGCTTTCTCCAAGTTGTTCGTGCAAACCGAGTTCGTGGCGGAACGAGAAGCGCTGCTCGCTCGTCGCAGGCCGCGCAGCGCTCATGAGGTTTATCCGTGGTTGGTCGGCGCGGCGTTCGGGCCGGGTGAATTGGAGTACGAGACCGACCGGATGCGCTTCCTCGGCCGGAACCGGACGCCGGCGGAGCCGCAGGCGCTTCGTGAAACACAGCCGCTGTCCGGCGGGATCGGCAACGTGCTCGACCCGGTTTTCGCTCTGCGGCGCTGCTTGGAACTTGCTCCCAACACGCAGGGAGATGTGGTGTTTCTGTTCGGCGCGGCCGAAGACAGGATGCAGGCGCTGAAGCTCATCGAGCGTTGCTCGGCGGAAAAAGCGATAAATACTATCTACGCCCGCGCGGCCGAAGGCGAGCGGGAACTCGTCCGGCGGCTCGACATGACCGGAACGGGGGCGGAGTTTTTTCAAGCCCTCGCAGGTGCGTTGCTTTACGGCGATCCGAAGCTTCGGGCTCCGGAGTCGGTGCTGCGGAGCGCCTGCGGTCCTCTTGCGCGGCTCGACCGCTACGGCTTGCCGTTCTACCGGCCGATCGTTCTGGTACGGGCCAGTGACAGTCGCGAGGATTCACGGGTTGCCGAACTCATCAAGGCGCAGCGCTATTGGCTGGCGAAAGGCTTACGTTTCGCGCTGATGATCTTGAGTCCGGACAAGGGGGCCGACTTCGGTGGGTTGGGCGGGCTTGATCAGGACATCTTTATTCGCGCGGAAAAAGACATTGCGCCGGCCGATCTCGAATTGCTGTGCGCCGTTGCGCGCCTGGTGGTCGATGAAAACGCGCCGTCGCTTCGATCGGAGCTTCCGGTTCCAAGCGCGAGAGCGCGGCGCGCCCTTTTGCCGCCGGAGACGCCGAAACTCAAGGCCGGGCGCGAAGCGCTTCGATTTTTCAACGGATATGGCGGTTTTGCCGCGGACGGCACCGAGTACGTGGTTCGTTTGGATTTGACCGACGGCGAGTTGCAAGGGCCGCCTCTTCCATGGATCAACGTAGTCGCCAATGAACACTTCGGCTTTCTGGTCAGCGAGCGGGGAGCGGGATATACCTGGCATCGGAACAGCCGCGAGCATCGGTTGACGCCTTGGTTCAACGATCCCGTCAGCGATTCGTTCGGCGAAGCGTTATATCTCCGGGACGAGGAAACCGGCGCGTTCTGGTCTCCCTTGCCGGGGCCTTGTTCGGCACCCGCCGCTTACGAGGCGCGCCACGGGTTCGGGTACAGCCGGTTTACCAGCACCTACGATGGTTTGGATCAGGACGTCGTACTGTTCGCGGCCCGCCACGATCCGGTCAAAATTTTCCGATGGCGTCTGACGAATGGGGGCGCTAGCCGCCGCCGCTTGTCGCTGTTTTCATACCAGCGCTTAATTCTGGGCGGAACGCCGTCCGACAGCAGCCGGTTCGTGATCACCCGCCATGATCCGGAGACGTCGGCGCTGTTCGCTATCAATCGCCAAGCAGGAGAGTTTTCCGACGGCGTCGCCTTCGCGGCGGCGGTAGGGCAGCCGGGTGCCATGTATTTCACCGCCGATCGGGAGAGCTTCATCGGGCGGAACGGCAGCCCGGAAGCCCCCGCGGCTTTGCTCGCACGCGCATCGCTCGATGGACGGAATGGCGCTAATCTCGATCCGTGCGCGGCGCTTCAGCTTCAAATCGACTTGGAACCGGGGCAAACCTTCGAATGTGCGTTCCTGTTGGGCGAAACCCTCTCCGAGGACGAATGCCGATCGATCATCGAACGCTACCGGCAAGCTAGCGCCATCGAGAACGCCTTGGCCGAAGCCCAAGGTTTTTGGCGCGATTTTGTCTCCGGAATTCAAATCGAGACGCCGTCTCCCGCCATCGATCTGATGGTCAACGGCTGGCTGGCATATCAGAACCTGAGCTGCCGGGTCTGGGGGCGCTCCGCGTTCTATCAGTCCGGAGGCGCCTTCGGTTACCGCGATCAGCTTCAGGATGCCTCGGCGCTGATCTATCTGCGCCCCGAGCTCACTCGAGCCCAGATTCTGCTTCACGCCGCTCATCAGTTCGTCGAGGGAGACGTGCTTCACTGGTGGCATCCTGAACCCCTGGAGCGGGGATTGCGCACCCGATTTTCCGATGATCTGGTCTGGCTGCCATATGTCACGGCGTTTTATATCCGTCACACCGGCGATTGGAGCGTACTGGACGAATCCGCGCCGTTTGTGACTGCCCGTTTACTGGCGGAGGGGGAGGACGAGGCTTATCTGAAACCCGACGATGCCGGTCAGGTTGCGGACATCTACGAACATTGCTGTCGAGTGCTGGACCGCTCCCTGACCCGGGGCGCGCACGGTTTGCCCTTGATGGGCACGGGCGACTGGAACGACGGCATGAACCGGGTGGGCCGCGAAGGACGCGGCGAGAGCGTGTGGATGGGATTCTTTCTTTACCACGTTCTCGAAGAATTCCTGCCAATCTGCGAGAAGCGCGGCGACCAGGCGCGGATCGAAGCTTACCGGGCTTATCGAGAGCATCTTTACCAGGCGCTCAATGACGCGGGATGGGACGGCGACTGGTATCGACGCGCCTATTATGACGACGGTACCCCTTTAGGCACCAAACACGGCGATGAGTGTCGAATCGACGCCTTGGCCCAGGCGTGGGCGGTGATTTCAGGCGCGGCGCCGGCGGAGCGGGCGAATCGAGCTTTGGATGCGGTCGAGGAGCACCTGATCTCCGATCATAATGGTCTCATTCGTTTATTGACGCCGCCCTTCGTCAACACACCGCATGACCCGGGCTACATCAAGGGCTATGTGGCCGGCGTGCGCGAAAACGGCGGGCAATACACCCATGCCGCGTGCTGGGTGGTGCGCGCCGTGGCAGAACTCGGCCGGAACGACCGGGCCGCGCGGCTATTGGAAATGCTCAGCCCGGTGAGCCACGCGCGGACGCAGGAACAAACCGATGTTTACCGGGTCGAGCCCTACGTAGTCGCCGCCGACGTTTACGGCGAACCGCCGCATGTGGGCCGCGGCGGTTGGACGTGGTACACGGGGTCCGCGGGCTGGATGTACCGTGTCGCCTTGGAATCGATTTTGGGATTTCGGGTGAAGGAGGGCGCTTTCATCGAGCTCAAACCCTGTATACCGGCCGAGTGGCCGGAGTTTGTGATCCGCTATCGGCATCCGGGCAATCCGACGCGCTATACGATCAGGGTAACGAATCCGAATAAAAAGCCTCGGCGTGTTCTCAGTGCTGATCTGGACGGACGGCCGGTGCCGGTCGAACGGGAAACGGCACGAATTCCTTTGCTATCGGACGGGCGGTCTCACGACGTTGTCGTGATCTTAGGCTAATGCCTGCGCCAGGCTGCGAATCAGGCATATGGCGGTTTCCTCGACGGTGCGGCCGAACGCGATGACGCCGTCTTCATGGCCACCCATGGCGATGACCGGGCTTTTCGAAGTTCGAACCAGAAACCCGACCTCATGGGCCATCTCCGGCGTGCCGTAACCGACTTGCCGGTCGGTCACGGGAATGGCCAAGGCTTCGGCCTTTTCCCATAATTCGGGCGAGTGGACATGCAGTACGCAATCGATCCCGCTTCCGCTTTGGTAAACCGCAGCATGGGTCAGGGCTTCGGAAGAGGGCGCTATCGGTCCTTCGGCGATGATGAGGTTTTGTTCCAGATCGAATCCGGTGACGAGACAGTAATGTTCGCTAGTGAGCTTGGGCTTGCCGCCGGTCTGCGTTCCGCTGATAAGGAAGGCGGTTTCACCGCGGCGAAGGCTGACGTTGCCGTAGGCCAGGCCGTCATACCGACGAGAGTCCTGCCCGGTGAGTCCGAGACGATAGAGGATGGTCCGCGAGGCATTCAGTTCGGCGACGATTTCCGAATCTACCGGCGGAGCCGTCGTGTAATCGAGGCGATACTTGACGACGCCTTCTCTGTCCTGTTTCTGATCCATCTTTAAATCCATAGCCTTGGCCGAACATATTTATTACTACAGGCCGGACGAAAAAGCGAAAAACGGCAAAATCCGCTATGCGTCCAAAGAACGAACAGATGAAAAAATATTCGCGCGTTTTATAATAGAAAGCTTGCATCCGATCGGCGGGGCGAGTTTTTGGATCGAATCTTGAAGGGAAGCGGGACCGAGCCGGAAATTCCTCGGCAAACGGAGTATAATCCGGGCAGATTTTATGTGCGAATGTGGCGAAATTGGTAGACGCGCTGGATTTAGGTTCCAGTGGGGCAACCCTTGAGAGTTCGAGTCTCTCCATTCGCACCAAATGTTCAGTAAGCACCAAGAAGCCAAGCTTCCTAGCATAAATATCCGATTACGGATATCAGAGTTCGGCGCATCAGCCAGCAATTTAGGCGATTGTGCTTTTCGAGCCAGTCCCTCCGATACTTTTTTCCATTCTTGAGGTAACAGCGACATGCAAGTTTCTGTCGAAACGACATCTGAATTGAGCCGGAAAATGACCGTACAGGTGCCGGAAGAAGAGATCCAGGAAAAAATAGCCTCACGCCTCAAAACTTTGGCGAACAAGGTCAAGATCGACGGTTTCCGTCCCGGCAAAGTGCCTCAAAGTCTGGTAAAAAAGCGCTATGGACAGCAGGTCCGGGAGGAGGTCCTTTCGGATCTGATCCAATCGAGCTTTTATGAAGCCGTCCGGGAGGAGAGGCTCAAACCAGCGGGAGTGCCGCAGATCACCGCTCGCCGAGTCGACGAGGGCAGTGGGCTGGAATATGAAGCGAGCTTCGAAGTGATGCCGGAGTTCGTGCTGATGCCGTTGGAGACATTGGAGGTCAAGCGGTTCGTTTCGGAAGTGACCGAGCCGGATATCGATGCCATGATCGAACGTCTCAGAGAGCAGCGGAAGAGCTGGCAAGAGGTCGAGCGCGCGGCGGCAACGGGGGATCGTGTTACGATCGCCTTTGAAGGCAAGATCGGCGATGAGTCGTTTACCGACGGAAAAGTTGAGAATCTGCCCGTTGTCCTGGGCACGAACCAAATGATTCCAGGATTCGAAGATAAGTTGGTCGGCGCAGTGGCCGGGTCGACGCTCGAATTCGAATTGCCGTTTCCGGCCGACTACCCCAACCAAAAGCTGGCCGGCAACACGGCGCAATTTGCCATCGAGCCGCTGAAAGTCGAAGAAAGCTTATTGCCCGAGGTGGACGCGGAATTCGCAAAATCCTACGGCATCGAGGAAGGTGGCGTGGAAGCTTTCCGCAGCGATATCCGCGCTAACATGGAGCGCGAGATGAAGCGGGCGCTGCAGACGAGAACGAAATCCTCGGTGATGGATGCTCTGTTCGCCAAGAATGCGATTGCTCTGCCCAACGCCTTAATCCAAGATGAGCTTGAGCATTTGTTGGCGCCCTACCGGCAAGCGGCCCAGAAAAGGCGGCAGGATCTCGATGAAGCCAAGCTGAAGGAGCAGCTAGAGCCAGTGGCGAGACGAAGAGTCGCCTTGGCGCTGATCCTCGGGAAGATCATTGAAACTAATAATCTTGTCGTGGATCAAAAGCGGGTGCGTTCGACCGTCGACGAATTGGCCGCGAGTTATGAGAGCCCGGAAGACGTGGTGCGCTGGTACTACGCCGAGCCGGAGCGGCTTCGCGAAGTGGAAAACGTGGTCATGGAGGATCAGGTGGTGGATTTGGTATTGGACAAGGCAAAGGTGACCGAAGAAAAGATCGCGTTTCAAGAGTTGATGCAGCAGGTTACCGGCAGTTCCTCACAAGCGGCGTAACTTTAACCCGAGAGATCTCATGATGTTTACCGGCGATTTTGATAAAACCGTCAATACTCGGGCGACGGGGTTGGTGCCCGTCGTTATCGAGCAGTCGGCGCGTGGCGAACGGGCGTTCGATATCTATTCTCGCTTGCTCAAGGAGCGGGTGGTTTTTCTGGTTGGGCAGGTCGAAGACTACATGGCCAACCTGATCATCGCTCAACTGCTCTTTCTGGAATCGGAAAATCCGGACAAGGACATCCATCTTTATATCAATTCTCCCGGCGGCATAGTCACCTCGGGACTGGCGATTTACGATACCATGCAGTTCATCAAACCCGACGTCAGCACCCTGTGCATCGGTCAGGCGGCTAGCATGGGAGCGTTGCTTCTGGCGGGCGGCGCGCCCGGCAAGAGATATTGTCTGCCCCATTCGCGAGTCATGATCCATCAGCCTTTGGGCGGCTTCCAGGGACAGGCCAGCGACATTGACATTCATGCCCGCGAAATTCTCGCGACCCGCGACAGACTGAATCGAATATTGGCGAAACATACAGGTCAGCCGTTGGAACGAATTCAAGTCGATACCGATCGTGATAATTTCATGAGTGGAGAAGACGCAGCGCAATATGGTCTAATCGACAAGGTGCTCGCTAGCCGAGAACCGGGTTCTAGCGGTTAAACGCATTGGAATTCGAGTTCGAAGGACTAGTGGACGTATGCCGGTAGCGGTTGGTTCGCGTAGGTTGCTACAACAGTCATCTGACGAATAAGAGGTTTGCGATGAGTGATGATAAGCACGGCAAAGACGGGGGCGGGAAACTTCTTTACTGCTCGTTTTGCGGAAAAAGCCAGCATGAGGTCAGAAAGCTCATTGCCGGTCCGGCTGTGTTCGTCTGTGACGAATGTGTCGAGTTGTGCAACGATATTATTCGCGAGGAGCTTCAGGAAAATGTTGCCGCTAGCGTAGATAAGTTGCCCAAACCGAAAGAGATCAAGGCCGTACTCGACGAGTATGTCATTGGCCAGGAGAAAGCCAAGAGGATCTTGTCGGTTGCGGTCTACAACCACTATAAGCGGCTCCGGGTGCATAACCACCTGAAGAAGAACGATGTCGAACTGGCCAAGAGCAATATCCTCTTGATCGGCCCAACCGGATCGGGAAAGACCTTGCTTGCCGAGACGCTCGCCCGGCTGTTGGACGTGCCGTTCACGATCGCCGACGCGACGACGCTGACCGAGGCGGGTTACGTCGGGGAAGATGTCGAAAACATCATCCAAAAGATCTTGCAGAAATGCGATTACGACGTGGAGAAGGCAGAGTCCGGTATCGTCTATATCGACGAGATCGATAAGATTTCCCGTAAGTCGGATAATCCCTCGATCACCCGCGACGTGTCCGGTGAAGGTGTGCAGCAGGCTCTGCTGAAGTTGATCGAGGGCACTGTGGCCTCGGTACCGCCACAAGGCGGACGCAAACACCCTCAGCAAGAATTTTTGCAGGTCAATACGGCGAATATCCTCTTCATCTGCGGCGGAGCGTTCGCCGGACTGGAAAAAATCATTCGTTCACGCTCCGAAAAGGGCGGCATCGGTTTTTCCGCGGAGGTCAAGACCAAGGACGAACGCCGCAATGTCGGCGAAGTTTTGGCGGACGTGGAGGCGGAGGACCTGATCAAATACGGCCTGATTCCGGAGTTTGTCGGTCGTTTGCCGGTGGTGGCGACTCTGGAAGAATTGGATGAGCAGGCATTGGTTCAAATTCTGACCGAACCGAAAAATGCTCTGGTCAAACAATACAAGAAGTTGTTCGAGATGGAGGGTTGCGATCTGGAGATTCGCGAGGACGCCTTGCGGGTGATCGCGCGAAGGGCAATGGAACGGAAAACCGGCGCACGCGGTCTGCGAACGATTCTCGAACACGTGTTGCTGGATACGATGTACGAATTGCCTTCCGCCGAACATGTTTCCAAAGTTGTGATCGATGAAAAGGTTATTCGCGGCGAATCGGACCCGTATCTGATTTATCAAACCGAAGAAAAGCACTGCGCTTCGGTAGAGTGAAATATCTTTCGAGTGCTATCGATGCCTTGCGGCGAGCGGGCGTCGGTAGCCGATTCAGGGTTTTGTTATGCGGCCAATTTTCAGATCTTGATCGATGGCCGAACTTCACTGTCTGACTAATGGCTGATAGCTTCTCAGTCTTAAAGCTCGTTAGGGCAGCCTTCAAGTTGAATTTGCGTTCTTGCTCGCCTGTCGGCACAAACACCTGTTTGCATTCACTGATCCTAATGGTAGCGGTCGCTTATTTCAGCGCGTAAGCATCACCGCGCATTGATCTACGCATTTTGTATAGAAAATCGTTCGGATTCGGGAATCTCGACGATACATTCGCATCTAAGTAGTTTTTCGTACTTACCCGGACGGGATCGCAGAATTTTTGCTGATCTCTTCATCTGAAGTTTTTGGCCAAATCAAATAGTCCCCGATTTTATCGGGCTTAGTCTTGTTTTTTGCCCGAAGCTTACCTATATACTCAGTAACAACGCGTACTCACTAATATCCATGGGTGGCTAATGGAAAATACCTCGCTTGAAAATCGTGCAAAGCCGGAAAAGATGGTACCGGTGCTTCCCTTACGGGACGTCGTAGTCTATCCCCACATGGTCATACCGCTCTTCGTCGGCAGAGAGAAGTCGATTCTGGCCCTAGACTCTGCCATGCGGGACAACAAACAAATCTTGCTCGTAGCGCAGAAAGAAGCCGAACTGGATGATCCCAGCTTCGATGACCTGTACCAGATCGGCACTTTATCTAACATCCTGCAATTGCTGAAGCTTCCGGACGGCACTGTGAAAGTGCTCGTCGAGGGTAGCGAGCGCTGCAAGGTCGATAAGTACCGTGTCGCCGACAAGCACTACGTAGCCGTAGTTTCGCCGCAGCTGGACGAGATCAACATCACCGATCAAGAAATCGATGTGTTGATGCGCACCGCCATCAACACCTTCGATCATTACGTCAAGCTCAATAAGCGGATACCGCCCGAAGTGTTGAATTCGCTTGCCGGCATCGACGACCCGAGCCGGTTGGCGGATACCATCGCCGCACATATGACCATCAAAATCGAAGACAAGCAGTCGATTCTGGAGATGAGCGATGTGACGGCCAGGTTGGAGCGTTTGATGACGCTCATGGAAGGCGAGGTGGATATGCTGGAGATGGAGAAGCGTATCCGCGGGCGGGTCAAGCAGCAGATGGAAAAAAATCAGCGCGAGTATTACTTGAACGAGCAAATGAAGGCCATCCAGAAGGAGTTGGGGGAAATGGACGATGTGCCGAACGAATTCGAGGAGCTATCGCGCAAAATCGAAAAGGCCGGCATGCCTGAGGCGGCTCGTACCAAAGCCGAGACGGAGTTGAACAAGCTCAAGTTGATGTCGCCGATGTCTGCCGAGGCTACGGTAGTCAGGAATTACGTCGACTGGATGGTCAACATGCCGTGGAAGAAGCGCACCAAGATCAGTCACGACTTGCAGCGTGCCGAAGAAATTTTAGAAACCGAGCACTACGGTTTGGAGAAAGTCAAAGAGCGTATCCTCGAGTATCTGGCCGTTCAGCAGCGCGTCAAGAAACTAAAAGGCCCAATATTGTGCTTGGTTGGACCGCCCGGTGTGGGCAAGACTTCGCTCGGTCAGTCGATTGCTCGAGCGACCAACCGGAAGTACGTTCGCATGGCCTTGGGCGGGGTTCGTGACGAGGCCGAAATTCGCGGCCATCGCAGAACTTACATTGGCTCGATGCCGGGTAAAATCCTGCAGAACCTTTCCAAGGTAAAGACCCGCAATCCGATGTTCATGCTCGACGAGATCGACAAGATGGCGATGGATTTCCGCGGTGATCCTGCTGCCGCATTGTTGGAAGTTTTGGACCCGGAGCAGAACCATACTTTCAACGACCATTACTTGGAGGTCGATTTCGATTTGTCCGAAGTAATGTTCATTGCAACGGCGAACACTTTGAATATCCCGGCGCCGCTTCTGGACCGCATGGAAGTGATCCGCATCGCTGGCTACACCGAGGATGAGAAAGTCAACATCGCCATGCGCTATCTGATTCCAAAGCAGGTCAAGAACAACGGGCTTAAGGACAGCGAAATTCATATCACCGAATCGGCGGTTCGAGATATTATCCGCTTCTATACTCGAGAAGCCGGTGTTCGTAGCCTTGAGCGCGAAATAGCCAAGATTTGCCGCAAGGTCGTCAAGAGCTTGGTCCTCAAACCGAGCACCAAGAAACTGAACGTGACTCATCGTAACGTGGATGACTTTTTGGGCGTCAGGCGTTATCGCTACGGACGAGCCGAGGAGAAGGACCAGGTCGGGCAGGTTACCGGCCTGGCCTGGACCGAGGTGGGAGGCGAGCTTCTTACCATCGAATCGGTCGTTATGCCCGGAACCGGCAAGCAAACCTATACCGGAAAACTCGGCGAGGTCATGCAGGAGTCGATACAAACCGCTGTCACGGTAGCCCGGAGCCGAGCAGAAACGCTGGGTATCGATCCGGCGTTTTATCAGAAGCACGATGTGCATATACACGTGCCGGAAGGGGCCACGCCCAAAGACGGTCCCAGCGCCGGTATCGGTATGTGCACGGCTTTGGTTTCCGCATTGACTCAAATCCCTGTGAGATCGGACGTTGCCATGACGGGCGAGATCACGCTTCGCGGGGAGGTTTTGCCCATCGGAGGGCTAAAGGAGAAACTGTTGGCGGCGCATCGGGGCGGTATTTCGACCGTCTTGATTCCGCAGGAAAACGAGAAGGACTTGGCTGAGATTCCAAAGAACATTAAGCAGGATCTCAAAATCGTCGCGGTTCGCTCTATCGATCAAGTCCTCGAGACCGCACTAAAACACATGCCGGAACCGTTGAAACCGCCGGTTACTCCCGAATCCGAGGGTGTGACTAAATCGACGGGTACGGCAGGCATGATCGTTGCTCATTAGTCCTAATTGGAGGGAGTTGCTTTTTGCGTGTTCAGAGAAATGCGACGGATCGCTAAAATTCGCTGAATCCCAGACGCTATGCGGCTTGACAGTGCTTTTTGTCTACTGCTACATTTCGGCCGGCGAGTTCACGCGTAGCCAACAGCATATAGGAATGGACGAAGTCTTGCGGCCATGTGAAGAACTTAGATTCAACATCATCGATCAAAGGGGGAAAGAATGAATAAAGCGGAACTAATTGATGCGATCGCTAAGTCGGCGGACCTGACGAAGGCCGATGCCGGGCGCGCACTCGACGGTATGATTGACGCTATCACGATAGCTTTAAAAAACGGCGAAACCGTTTCACTCGTGGGTTTTGGTTCCTTTGGGGTTAAAGAGCGTGCCGAGCGTCAAGGCCGTAATCCGCAGACGGGAAACACGATTACCATCAAAGCTGCAAAAATTCCCTCATTCAAGGCTGGTAAAGCACTTAAAGATGCTGTAAGCTAGTCGACTCTTTAGGGTGCTTAGCTCAGCTGGGAGAGCATCGCCCTTACAAGGCGAGGGTCGTAGGTTCGATCCCTACAGCACCCACCATAAATTGGAGCGGTAGTTCAGTTGGTCAGAATACCGGCCTGTCACGCCGGGGGTCGCGGGTTCGAGCCCCGTCCGCTCCGCCAAATTTCAAAAAACCCGCGCCCCTGAGGCAGCGGGTTTTTTTTTGAGGGCAGGGGGCTGCCTGTCTTTTCGTTTAATGATTGCTCTTAAAGCCGTATCAGGTTCTGCATATGCTTCAAGCGATTCGTGATCGTGCCCAAGGTATCTTCGCATGGGTAATGTTGATTCTTGTCGGTGTGCCGTTCGCTCTATGGGGAATTCAGAATTATCTGGATTCCGGCAAGGAGCAGCCACTGGCTGTCGTCGGTGACAGGGATATTTTTGAGCGCGAGGTAAACCAGGCCTATCAGCAGAGTCTTGCGAATCTGGTGGGTTTGGCGGAGGTCGACGATAGGCAGCTCAAACACGAAGCTTTAGAGCGGCTGATTCGAGAAGAAATCATTGCGCAAAATGCGGAGGTTAAGGACCTTGCCGTCAGCGACAGCGCCGTGCGCGACTTCATCCAGACGCTCCCTTATTTTCAAACCGAAGGCAAGTTTGATAAGGAAAAATACAACATCATGCTGTCATCTCAGGGCTTGAGTTCTGCCCAATTCGTTGCGCAGGTCAGAAGAGCTTTGTTGATGGAGCAATACCAGCGCGGATTGCTTGACAGCGCATTTGTAACCCCGAATCAAATCGCTTCGCTCTTTCGGCTCAGAAATCAGGAGCGTGAGGTCGAATATCTCAAAATACCTTTGAAGAAATCGGCTCGCACTATTTCCGATGCGGAAATCGAAGATTACTATCGGAAACATCTTCAGGCTTACCAAAATCCCGAGCGTGTATCGATCGAGTACATCGCCGTTCGTCTTGACGATATCGCGAAGGAGACCCAAGTCACCGAAGACGACCTGCGCAATCTGTATGAAGAGCAGAAGTCTGGTTTCGCGTCCGAAGAAAGGCGCAAGGTCAGCCATATCCTAGTCGCGGTCGATTCGGAAGGCGGTGAAGCCGCCGAGCAGGCGGCTTTGGCCAAGATCAATCAGATTCAAGACCGTTTGGCTAAGGGCGAAGATTTCGCTAAGGTCGCAAAGGAAACGTCGGATGACCCGATATCCGCTCAGAACGGCGGCGACTTGGGTTTCATTACCAAGGGAGCCATGGAGCAAAATTTTGCCGATGCGGCATTTGCTTTGAAGCAGGGTGAGTTATCCAAGCCTGTCAAAACATCTTTCGGCTATCACTTGATCAAAGTAACCGAGTTGTCTCCGGCTAAGGTCAAGCCATTCGAGGAAGTAAAAGACGAACTGCTGAAAACGTTCCAGCGCAATGCGGCAGAAAACAAGTTTTACGAACAGGGACAAACGCTGACGGAGCTCAGCTATGAACATCCCGACAGTCTGGAGCCGGCCGCGAAAGCCCTCAATCTGAAAATCGAGAGCACCGGATACTTTACGCGTGAGGCAGGAGACGGTATCGCCGCCGAGTCCACGGTAAGAGCAGCCGTGTTCAGTGAGGACGTTCTGAACGGACGGAACAGCGATCCGGTCGAATTGGGGAGCGAGAAAGCAGTCGTTTTGCGGATAAAAGACCATCAACCGGCGTCCGATAAGCCCCTCGCAGAAGTGAAGGAAGATATCGTTGGCAAATTACGTGCCGAGGACGCAAGACAGGAGACCCGCAAGCAAGCGGAAGAACTTTTGCGCCAAGCGCAGCAGGGTGCTCCGCTTACGGGTTTGGCCAAAGAGCACGGTATGCAGGTTTCCAAGGAGTCGAATCTGCGCCGCGATGAGAAAAATGTATCGCCAGTGCTGACGAATGCCGTATTCAAGGCTGCTCGACCGTCAGCCGAGCAGCCCGTTATCTCAACGGTGGAACTTGAAAACGGCGATCAAGTCGTCTTTAAGCTGATCGCCGTCAAGGATGGCGCTTCGCAAGGAGATCCCAAGGAAGCGGACGCTGCTCGCCAGTTCCTCGCCAAAAACGCCGCGCAGCGCGAATTTTCGTCCTTTGTGGCACAATTACGTGAACTCGCCGATGTTTACGTCAAGCCCGAGGCTGAAAACTGATCCGGATCGATTCGAGCTATAGCTGCGAAATTTTGAAGCCTTTCGATTGCAACAGGTTTAGGAGGCCGTGTTCACCGACCAGGTGGCCGGCTTCCAAGACAACGAAATAAGTCCTACCATCGGCCGCCAATTCCCCGATTTTCTCCGCCATCGCTGCGCTTCGATCGGTGAACAAGAGCTTGAAGAGCTTGTCCGAAGCCGGAAGACTATCGAAGCGGCGACGCACGATCAGCTCAACGGTCGAGGAATCTCCGCTCGTCCAGGCTTCGATCATCGATTTGAAATAGTCGTCCCCACGTTCAATCTCATTTAGCGATTGCAGGAGTATTTGCTCCTGTTCAATCTCGGACAAGCCATCCAACAGTTTCGCTTGTTCATCTACCGAGTCTAATTGAAGTACCGGCTTTCGCATCTGCGCATCCTTGACAAAGCCTTTTTCGATGCTGAGCTCTTGCGTATAGCCCGCCTGTTTAGCGGCTAGGCTCATCAAACTCAGTGACGCCATCCATGGCTTCTGGGTGAGAATCGTTTCCTCTGCCATGCCCAAAGCCTTAGAGAGCTTGAGCACTCTTTCCCAGGTGGCGGCTTTGATGTGGTCTCTTAAATCGGAATTGTCCGTGTACGCGCCTCGGTTTGCGGCGATGGGAAGTAGTTCGGCCTGAGGCAGCGCAGCGACATCGGCTCCGACGATCAGCACATCCGACCCCGAGAGGGCGTCCGTTATCGCTTCCGGGAGGGGATACATATCGCTCGCGCCATAAGGAAGGGCGCCCATGAGGTAGACCGTGCCTTCCGCAATTGTCGCCTTCCAAAGAAAGTGCGGCTTGTTATCGCTGGCTGCTAGTTGAGACAAGCCGGGCGGCAGTTGAGCCGACGTCAACTCCTGACATGGTCGGTCTTGATAAAAGACCTTATCTTTCTGATCCAGACACTTATAAACATCGGCGAATATCGAGGTCGGCAGCAACGCGAGCGCGAAGACCAATAGGTTGGAGCGGGTTACGAGATGGAACATAGGCGTCATTCTTCCCAGTGATCAAAAGGTCGGCGAAGCGATTCGATGACACCCCAAATGTAGCTCAAGTGCCCAGCTTGACAATTTTTGACCAAAGTATGGGAGACGAAGACGGGGCGAAGGTATGTTGTGACGGAAAGACCGACCTGGTCACGTGAACCGTCGCTCCGTTGAGGGCGGGATGTAGCCGTCGCGTGTCTTGAGTCTCGATGATGAGCCACTATGGTGAACTCTTGAGTCCCGGTTTCGATCAAAAATTAATAGCGCAAACGACGAACTCTGGTGGCGCTCTTGCTGCCAGCCCGGACGTGAACAGCGTATAAGGAGGAGTATGAAAATCGCGCAGGTAGCGCCTTTGTATGAGAGCATACCGCCAAAACTTTATGGCGGCACCGAGCGCATCGTGCATTATCTTACCGAAGAGCTAGTAGGCGCCGGACATGATGTTACGCTCTTCGCCAGTGCTGATTCGGAGACGAGCGCCAAGCTCGAGCCGATTGTTTCCAAGGCACTGCGTCTCGACCAAGATGTACTAGATCCGTTACTACCCCATCTCTTGATGTTGGATCGGGTGCGCAGAGCGGCCAGTGAATTCGATGTCATTCACTTTCATACCGGTTGCCTTCATTTTCCGGTATTTCGCGAATGCTCGACCCCGCACGTTACCACCTTACACGGACGCTTGGACATCAGAGAGTTAGATGCCCTCCTCGAAGCCTTTCGGGACATGCCGTTGATCTCCATTTCGGATTACCAACGCACGCCGGTCGGTTGGGGGAATTGGGTAGCTACGGTTTATCACGGATTGCCGGAGGAGCTTTATACGTTCCGTGCCGAGCCGGGCACCTATCTGGCATTCTTGGGGCGTATTTCCCCGGAAAAGCGCGTCGACCGAGCGATCGAAATTGCAATTCGTGCCGGCATGCCGCTCAAGATTGCAGCGAAAGTCGATAAGGCCGACCGCGAATATTTCGACCAGGAGATCAAGACCCTTCTCAATCATCCTTTGGTGGAGTTCATCGGCGAAGTCAACGAGCGAGAAAAGAATGAGCTGCTCGGCAATGCTTACGCCTTGCTTTTTCCCATCGATTGGCCGGAACCTTTCGGGCTCGTGATGATCGAGGCGATGGCTTGCGGTACGCCTGTGATCGCCTTCAGGAACGGTTCGGTGCCGGAAGTTATGCGGCACGGAACGACAGGTTTCGTTGTCGAGAATCTTCACCAAGCGGTATCGGCAGTCGAACGGGTAGGCGAGATCAATCGGGCAATGTGTCGACAGGCGTTCGAAAATCGCTTTTCCGCCCGCCGCATGGCGAGCGACTATATTCAGATCTACCGACAGCTCGGTGAAAAGTGTAAGCAGAAAGTCTCTCCAGCGCTAAAGGTTCTCGGTATGGACGTCATCGAGAAGGACCTCGGTCGCCTTTCTATGCTGGGCAAGCAAACGATCTAGTTTTTCGATTCCTCGAACGGGTGATCCATGGACGATCCGGCTTCCACCGAAAACCAGTGGTATGTCGCTGCCACCGCACCACGGGGCGATGAACCCTCTCGAGTCTTAAAAGCGGAAGATATGTTCGGTATCTTCGATCGTCACGGCGATATTTATCAGGTGAGTTCGAGCGAGCAGGGACTTTACCAAGGCGGGACACGCTATCTTTCTCACCTGGAGCTGCGAATCAACGGACAACGCCCCTTCTTGCTCAATTCCACCATCAAGAAAGACAACAGTTTGCTGGCGGTCGACATGACCATGCCCGATCTCTATGAGAGCGAAGTCCTAGTCATCCCGAGAGGCAGCGTGCACGTGTTCCGATCGGTGGTGTTGTTAAGCCAGGCTAGGCATGAGCATTTGCGTTTGGTCAACTACGGCGATCGAACGGTAAATTTGAACGTCGAGTTTCGGTTCGCTGCCGATTATCGCGATATATTCGAAGTGCGCGGTGTCCATCGACCGGCCCGAGGAACAATGCTGACGCCGGACATTAAGGACGATGCCGCGATACTCGGTTATCGCGGATTGGACGGCGAAATGCGCCGAACTCACATCCAATTCCATTGGCGACCCGATCAGCTCAATGCCTCGAGTTGTAGCACAGCGCTTCGGTTGGGAATACGCGACGAGATTCATCTGCACGTCTCGGTAAGCTGCGCTTGCGACGATGCGAGCGTATCGCAAGGTGATTATTACCAAGCGATCGATAGGATAGGGGCGGACACTGCAGCCTCCCGGTCGAGCGTCGCCCACATCGTGACTTCGAATGAACAGTTCAACGATTGGCTCGGCCGGTCTGCCGCCGATCTCGATATGCTGGTCACGGAAACGTCTCATGGACCTTATCCTTACGCCGGAGTCCCGTGGTTCAGCACGCCTTTCGGTCGCGACGGCATCATCACCGCGTTGCAGACGCTGTGGGTTCGGCCGCAACTCGCGAAGGGCGTAATCACCTATCTTGCCGCGACCCAGGCTGAATCCTTGGAACCCGAACGCGATGCCGAACCCGGCAAGATTCTTCATGAAGCGAGATCCGGAGAAATGGCCGCTTTAGGAGAAATTCCGTTTAAGCGTTACTACGGTACGGTGGACGCCACGCCGCTCTTTATCGTTCTTGCCGGCCACTATTATCGGCGTACCGGCGACCGGGCTTTCATGGAAACGATTTGGCCTCACATCGAAAGAGCCCTGGACTGGATCGATCATCATGGCGATTGGGACGGCGACGGCTTTGTGGAATACGCCCGACATAGCGCAAACGGGTTGATACAGCAGGGCTGGAAGGACTCCAACGACTCGGTATTTCACGCCGACGGAAACCTGGCGCCGGCACCGGTCGCGCTTTGCGAGGTGCAGGGATACGTCTATGAAGCTAAACTGCTGGCGGCCGAACTGGCCGAATTGCTCGGCCGGGGAAAATGGGCGCAGCGGCTGCGGCAGGAGGCTGCAGCGCTGAAAAAACGCTTTAATGAAGCATTTTGGCTCGACGAACTCGATACATTTGCGCTCGCACTGGACGGCGACAAACGCTGTTGTGCGGTGCGAACCTCTAACGCAGGCCATGCCTTATTCAGCGGGATTGCGGCTCCCGATTATGCTCGTCGCACCGCCGAGACGCTGTTGGCGGTGGAATCTTTCAATGGATGGGGAATTCGCACGGTCGCAGAGGGGCAGAGCCGCTACAATCCGATGGCGTATCACAACGGTTCGGTTTGGCCCCACGATACTGCCATCGCGGCCATGGGCCTGGCGCGTTACGGTTTCAAAGACAAATCCTTGAAGATTTTGACCGGTTTGTTCGAGGCCGCCGTGTTTCTCGATTTGCATCGCTTGCCTGAGCTTTTCTGTGGGTTCTCCAGGCTTCCGGGGCAAGGCCCAACTCTCTATCCGGTAGCCTGTTCTCCGCAGGCCTGGGCCAGCGGAGCGGTATTTCAGCTCTTGCAAGGCTGTCTCGGCTTGAGCTTTTCACCCGAAAAACCGCAGATCAGGTTTTATCATCCACGGCTTCCGAATTATCTCAACTGGCTCAGGATCAGCAACTTGCGTTTTGACGATGGCGTCATTGACTTAGCCTTGACTCGCCATGCCCACGATGTGGGCATCAATGTAGAACGCAAGGAAGGCGATATCGAAGTGACCGTCGTGGTCTGATGCGGATGCCTCGCATCCCGACGGAAGTTTAACCACAACAGTGGGCGGCTAATACACCGAATTTAGGGCCTAGCCAGAAGCTGCTTCAGCTCTCCGGCATTATGTTGTGCGAAGTTTCCGAAATTGTTATTGAAAATGACGTGTGTTTCTCGCGCCTTTGCGGCGAGCTTCTCGATGGACCCCGCCAATTCCTGCAATTCGTCGGCCGAATAGAGATAGTTGAAGCGATCGGCGGACGACTCGAGCCCTTTCTGACTCCAGGTCTCGCGGTTTCGGCCGTGCATGCGGACCACCGCTATTTCCGGGGAGGTGGTTTCCCAAACCGAAGGAATGCTGCTGGCAAATCCCTGCGGCTCATCCACGACGACGTGCGTCAATCCCCGGCTCCGTTCGAATTCGAGCACGTCCTCGCGATGCCTATCGTCAAACCAGGATCGATGACGGAATTCCACGGCAATGCGAAATCCTTCCATTACTCGGGCGCAAGCGGCGATATGCTCGAGATTGCTTTGCCGATAGACGAACCACGGCGGAAACTGAAACAGTACGACGCCAAGCTTGCCTGCATGTTTTAAAGGTTTAAGGGCTGAGCGAAACCGTGACCAGAGTTCGCCGCGGAGTTCCTCTGGCAGGTCGCCATAATAAATGTTCTTTTTTTCGACCGGCCCCAGGGCTGCACGAATATCCACTGGAAGCACTTTCGGCGGCGTTTGATGTTGCGTGAACAGCCGAAAGCTTTTGACATCGAATACAAAGCCCGGCGGAGTCCGTTCGACCCATAGGGCCGCATTCCGCTCCGAGGGCAGGGCATAATAGCTGCTGTCGACCTCGACCAGAGGAAACTGACTGGCGTAATAACCCAGCCGATCCGCAGGCGTCTTGATGTGGGCCGGATAGAACAAGCCGGAGTCGATCAGATTTTTGTCGGCCCAAGAGGCGGTGCCTACCAGAATCATCGCTTCCCTCGACTTTGAATGGCATGAGTCGCGCCAATTACGGCATACGACAGCAAATATCCGCTTTTACCGAAATGCGGTAATGTCGGCTGAAGCAGGTATCTCGATATTTCGACAAGTATTCCGGTGGAAAGTCATCCCTTCGGCGCCGAGGCGGCGCGATTTTGCTCAATGCCGCGCTGCCATTATTCCGGATGCCATGATCCTGACTATCAATATAACCATTGGCGGATCGCGGCATATTGAAAGGCAAGGCTCTTGTGTACCAGCCTGAGCACTCCCCTGTGCCAATCGACGACGGTTTTTTCGAAAAACCAACGCGGCAACAGGCGGAAGGCCTGCAGCGCAACCGTCCCATACTGGGTGGCCAGAGAAAAAATACTAGTGTCCACCGTGGAAAGTAGCGCCATGGACCGAACGCATGCCTTATCGCTGGTGCGCCAGTAGGAAAAGATGCATTCTCTGAGCAGTAACGCCTCGGGCGTCTGGGCCAGAAACGCTTCGCGCAGTTCTTCCGCCAGGGTGCGCCGGGTCAATTCAAGACGGCCGCAGCGGCGAGAATAACGTCGCAGGGCCGTTGCGATATCGAGATTCGACTCGCTAAGCGCATCCCGCAAGATCAGCGCATCCTTTACCGCCGCAGTAATCCCCGAAGCGGTCAGCGGATGGCAGCAGCCTCTCGCGTCCCCGACCAGTGCGGCATTACCTCGTACGCTGGCATTCGGGACGATGCAGAAATTGGCTGCCGCCAAAGGTTTGCTCGTGGCCAGGACGCGTTCGATATCGAGCCTGAACAAGGGAGGGAAGAGACCGAGGTGCGTCTTGATCGATTCCTTCGAATCGGCGCCTTTCAGCACCTCGAACATGACCCTTGCCCGTCCTCCCCCGATCGCATAGGCATAGGCGACGCCGGCGGAATTCAGAAAGATATTGCCGTAGCCGTTATTGGGCAGATGGGTGTCTTCCACTTCGATGCCCATCATGCCGGAATAGCGCCGAGTCTCGTGAGAAATTCCGATCAATTTGCGCACTCTGGACATCGGTCCATCGGCGCCGAGGAATAACTGAGGGCGAATTCGTATTTCCTCGCCGTCGTTACTTCGTACCATCGCCGTGAACGACCCGTCGGGATTTTCCTCTATCCGTGTGACCCGTGCGCCTATCCAGGCCGTAACGCCGGGAAACCGCTGTACGGTTTCCAGCAGATGATCCTTCAGGATCCGGTGCTCGATCGCCCGTCCCAAATGGCGAGTTCCCGGCTTTTCGCCGTAGCGTAAGGTCACCGAGCTTGCGGGGTCGTCTTTATCGGCAGGGAAGATCGCGAAGCCTTTTACCGGCGAACCGGGCATCGATCGGTCGCTCAGCAAGCCGAGACGACACAGGCCATCGATGCCGGGCGGATGGATGAGCTCTCCGGCGAGGCGCCTGCCTTGGGCCGGGCCGGGTTCGATGATCAAGATGCGCAATCCCAATTGCGAGAGTGCCGCAGCGGCCGCTGCGCCGCCTACGCCGCCTCCGGCGATCAGCACATCGATATGTTCCTGATAAATGACTCGTCCTTGCATAATGCTTTTCCGATAATTGGTGAGAGCAGCCCGGGCGGGCTGCGCCTCGAATGTTGAACTTCACAGAATCCACCGACGACAATCCCTTGCAGTGCGATTTCAAGGTCCCGCTGATATTTGCGAGGGCCTTTTATCGGACTTTCGGTCCGAATTTCGGAGCTGAGCCGGAAGATTACATCTTCCGACGCCAAGTCGAAAAAATGCCTTGAAGACTCCGGCTATGGCGGGCTCGTCAGGCGCGCATAACGGGCCATCGCCCAAGTCGGGAAGTAGGTGTGATAGAGGCGATAATCCAACATCGCCGAGCCGAAGAAAACGCCGTTAACCGCCTGCCGCGGCCAACCGCCGTCCTCCAGTTGCCGGCTCATCAGCCATTCGAATCCACGTTTGATCGATTCATTATCGTACGGCAGGATGTCGAGCAGTGCGAGCAAGGCCCAACTCGTCATGACCACCTGACTTTGCTCGTGCTCGACGTAGCGGCCTTGGAGACAGCTCGAATAGTGCTCGCCCCAGCCGCCATCGGGCCGCTGCTTCCGGACCAGCCAGAGGGCGGCCGACTGAAGTGCCGGGTCCGAGGCGGACACGCCGGCCGCCCGCAGCCCCTTGGTCGCGTGATATATGGCATAGGTGTGATTGATGCCCCAGAATCCCGGATAGGATCCGTCGGCAAGCTGACGCCGGCGCAGGAAGGCTACGGCCTTGCGTATCGCTCGCTCGATCTCTCCGCCTGGGAAATCGGAATAACGCTTGCGATAATGCGCGAGGGCGGCCAGCGCCGACCCCGTGCACTCGATATAGGAGAGTTCGGTCATGCACTGGCCGAACATTTCGGACGGATTGACCATTTCGAGCAGCTTGCCGCCGCGCCGGCGTTCGTAGGTTCCGAAACCGCCGTCCGCATTCTGCCGCGACAGAATGAAGATCACCCCCTGGCGGAGGCGCTCGGGCTCGAGCGGCGACGCCACCGTGTACTCGGGATGTGCGTAGAGCGCGAGCAGGGCGCTCAAGGCTTCCGCTGCGCAGTCGCTCACCGGCCAACGGTGTTGCCCGTCGGAAAAGCACCAGCCGCCGAGTGCCGGGTCCCGCCAGGCGCCGTCGTAATCCGGAAGCTCCTCGGTTATCTGGGCACCCCAGAGAAAATCGTGAGCCCGCTCGAGCGCTTTTGCCGTCCCTTCGACAGCCGACGGTCCCTCGACCAGAGCCTGGACGGCGAATGCGGTATCCCAGGTGTTGGAGCGAGCTCCCGCATAACGGATGCCTTCCTCCTCGTCCTCCCAGCGCCAGTCCTCGACGCCTTCGAGGCTGGGCAAAAGGTCCGGATGGTTCGGATCGCGAGCGAAGATGGCCAGACAGTTGAGGAGTCCGCTCACGGGAGATATCCCCTGATAGCGTGTAACCCGCTGCTCGTAAAGTATCCGGTCGAAGCACAGGTCGAGGCCTTTCCGCCGCAGCGCCCGGCTATGGCGACGCTGGTAAGCGGCTAGCAGCTTGTAAATCAGGCGCAATACCGGGCTGATGGGGACATAGACATCGCTCGCGGCCAGGGTGTCTCGCAGAGCGGCGAAATCTATGGTTTCGTAAGGCTCCGGGTAGAGCTCCCGGCGCAATTCGCTGCGTAGCGTGCCCGGCAGGTTCGCGCGAAATCGCATGCCGCAAAGAAAGGCCATCCCGAGGTAAATCTGACGGGTGTGGCAGTAATAATGTCGCGGGTGTATCGGCAACCATTCCGGCATCAAGAAAAGTTCCGGCGGGACGGCATTGAGTCCCTCGTAGGCATAGAGGTCCAGCATGGCCAGCCAGAACTTGCCCCAAGTGGGAATACCCTTTACGCCATCGGGCTGGGTATGCAGCCAGCGGCGCGCCTTGACGAGCGTCGGCGAATCGGCGGGAACGCCGAGCAGCCTCAGGGCAACATAGCCAAGAGTGGTAAAGAAGACGTAGCCAGGCGATTCGGGGTGCATGCCCCAGGAGCCGTCATTCATCTGGTTACCTTCGAAATGAATGACGATGCGTGCTTTTTCCGCGTCGCTGTAGGGGCGGGCCGCTATGGTACGCACGATGACGGCCTGGGCGAGAATCATGGTGCACCAGACCATTTCCCCTTCCCAGTCGCCGCAGGGCCGCTGCAGATCCAGCAAACGCCGCTGTGCGCGGCGGCTGGCTTCCCACGCGCATCTGAGAGGCGGAACGGGCGTTTCCGTCCCGGTGTGCCCGCCGGCGGTTTCATTCCATTGATGCTTCACGAACGTTGTCCAAGACAAATCATTGACCGGCAAAGCACAAGGACCACGTTGTCTCCTTCGGGCGCTTATCGATGGCGCATGGAAAAATACGTTACATCGCGTTGATTGTGCGGGAATATCGCTCCTGCGTCTAGTTGCTTCGGACGAAGTCACTCGATACGGTTCCACTAAACCCCGAATAGTACCGTGCGCGCCATGGCGACAATGCCTTTCAATTTTTTGCCGATGCCTCGGCTTGTATGAATGGGAGCGACCCCGGGGAGCGGCTGACCTTTCGCCAGTTTGCTCAGCCTCTGCTTTACGGAAAGATCCAGTTTGCCGTCGGCCGCCAGTTCCATGAACATCGCCTTGACATTGCCGAGATCGAAGAAGTCGCGCTGCCAGCACCACTGATATCCTCCGCCGTAGCGGAACCAGGAACCGCCGATGCCGGCGACTTCGTAATCGCTGCCGTCTTCCCTTTTCACCGGCGCGACTTGGCGCCAGATGCCGATCACCTCGCCCTGTTTTTCATCGATCAGGATTTTCTCGTAGGGGTAGCGCCATTTCTCGAATCCCTCCATGTGCGCCCCGAGCGCCCACTCCTCGATCTGCTTTCTGCCTCTGGCGATGAATTCTCGGTTTGGTCCCATGTTCCAGCCGTATTCCGCATCCTCGGTGTACATCACGCCGAGGTGCTTGATCCAGTTGCCCTCCCGCTCGGCTTGACGATTGGCGGCAAGCCAGCGTTCGACCATTTCTTCCAGCTCTTCACGAGGATAGGCAGGCATTTCGGCTCCTTTCGGGGTAGTCCTTGCACGAATAAGGTTTGATGTACATGAAAAAAATGATTTCATGAACACCTTGATCGCGAAGCATGATACTAATCTTTTCAACCGGCGGACGATAACGCCATCGACTAGGACTCGGCAATGGCCAAAGGGCAACTCAAAGAGCCCCCGAAACTCTCGGGCGCGTTCCCGCTCGCGGGGCATATTTTCAGTTTCGGCAAGAATCCGCATGCTTTCATGATGCGGCTGCGCCGGCAACTGGGAGACGTGGCCGAATTCAAGCTCTTCCACCAAAGTATGGTGCTGCTGACCGGCACGGAAGCCAGCGAGGCTTTCTATCGCGCTCCCGACGAGGTGCTTGACCAGGGGCCCGCCTACAAGATCATGACTCCGATTTTCGGCAAGGGCGTGGTTTTCGACGCGCCCATCGCAAGAAAAAACCAGCAGCTACTAATGCTGATGCCGGCACTCCGGGACAAGCCCATGCGGACCTATTCCGATATCATCGTCGGCGAGGTCGCGACTCTGCTCGATCGCTGGGGCGATTCCGGCGAAATCGATCTGCTCGAGTTCACCAAGGAACTGACGATTTACACGTCCAGCCATTGCTTGCTAGGAGCCGAATTTAGATACGAGCTGAACCGAGAGTTCGTCGAAATCTATCGCGACCTGGAGCAGGGTATTCAACCCATCGCCTACGTCTTTCCCGATCTGCCGCTGCCGGTCTTCCGCCGCCGCGACAAGGCTCGGGCGCGGCTTCAAGAATTGGTGTCTCAGATCATGGAAAAGCGCGCGCAGCAGTCGGAGAACCGAACCAATGTCTTCCAGATGCTGATCGACGCGAGCTACGAAGACGGGAGCAAACTGACCGCACACGAGATTACCGGCATGCTGATCGCCGCCGTTTTCGCGGGCCATCACACCAGTTCCGGAACCGCCGCCTGGGTGTTGATCGAGTTGCTCCGCCACCCCGAGCACATGAAGGCCGTCATTGCTGAAATCGAGGAACGATTCGGTATGGACGGCGCGGTCGATTTCGAGTCGCTGAGGCAGCTTCCCAAACTCGAAAACGTGATTAAGGAAGTTCTGCGCCTGCATCCGCCGCTGATCATTCTCATGCGCAAGGTGATGCAGGATTTTTATGTCAAGGACTACGTCATCAAGGCCGGCAAGTTCGTCTGCGCGGCGCCCTCCGTTACGCACAGAATTCCGGAATTATTCCCCCAACCCGACCGGTTCGATCCGGACCGGTACTCGCCGGAACGAGCCGAGGACAGGGATCTGTTCGGCTGGCAGGCTTTCGGCGGCGGGCGTCACAAATGCTCGGGAAATGCCTTCGCCCTGTTTCAAATCAAAGCCATTTTTTGCGTGCTTCTGAGGCGCTATGAGTTCGAACTGGTCGGTTCCCCGGAAAGCTATCGGGACGATTATCGAAAAATGGTGGTCGAGCCAGGCTCTCCTTGCCTTGTCCGCTATCGGAAACGGCAAAATTCGGCCCTGATCGGCGCCCGAAAAGAGACTATGCGTGCTCGAAACGACGCAATCGCCGAGCGTTTTAGGATCGTTGTCGACCGCGATCTATGTAAGGGTCATGCCCATTGCGTGGCGGAAGCGCCAGAAATCTTCCTGGTCGACGAAAAAGGCCGTCTTGAGGTGCTCGAGGAGCGGCCATCGGTGGCGCTGATCGAGAAAGCGAGGGCTGCGGAAAAATACTGCCCGAATCAGGCGATAAGAATACTGAACGACTCGGAATCCTGATTCGAGGCATGACCAAGCTCGTACCCAGCGAAGTTCCGGTGAAAGCGACAGGCGACCCTACATCCCGTGTTGTCGAACACATTCTCACCCATTATCGGGGGCTGTTCGCGACCGTCGTCCTTTTGCCGGTTTCGGCGTTGTATGGCGCGTATGTCTCGGTTCGCGACCGCATCGCCTTCCGCCTCAAGAGCGCTCCCGCGAAGCATGATCAAAAGGTAAAGAAGGTGATCGGGCAGATCGAGGCATGGAAGCGGGACGGTTGCCGGGAAAAGCTGTGCACCGCGCGCTCAGGCTGGAAATCCATGAGCGAGTTGGTGCCCAAGTACAAGCTTTCCCATCGAAAGATCGACATCAGTCTTTACGACATCCTCGAGATCGACGAAGAACGGAGGTTGCTCAGGGTTGAGCCGCTGGCGACGATGGGCCAGATTTCACGATGCCTGGTGCCGCGCGGATGGACCTTGCCCGTCGTCCCGGAATTGGACGACTTGACGGTGGGCGGTTTGATCATGGGGTTCGGGGTGGAAAGCAGCAGTCACAAATACGGATTGATTCAGCACATCTGCGAATCCTTCGACATCGTGACGGCCGAAGGCAAGCTGCTCCGGTGCAGCCCATCGGAGAATGCGGACCTTTTCTATCTGATCCCTTGGAGTCACGGCACACTGGGTTTTCTGGTCGCCGTTCAACTCAGAATAATCCCTGCCAAAAAATACGTCCGGCTTCACTATCGTCCCGTTTACTCACTCGACGATATGGTCGACGTTTTCGAAGCGGAGAGCAGGAATAAGGAGAAAAATGACTTCGTGGAAGGGTTGGTCTACAGTCGCGACACCGCAGTCATCCTGTGCGGCATGATGACCGACGAGAAGGGGGCCGACGGACCGTTGAACGCCATCGGACGATGGTATAAGCCATGGTTCTACAAGCACGCACAAACCTACCTCACGGAACGAAAAGAAGGGTTCGAGTACGTACCGCTCAGGGATTATTTTCATCGACATACTCGAAGCTACTTTTGGGCGATGGAAGAAATCATTCCCTTCGGCAATCATCCGCTTTTCAGATGGCTATTGGGATGGGCGCTGCCGCCGCGGATCGAGCTATTGAAGTATACGGAAACGGAAACGACCCGAAGGCTTCGGGAAAAGCATCACGTCGTTCAGGATATGTTGATGCCGATCCGATACTTGGCCAAATCCATTCAATATTTCGACGATCATTTCGAACTCTATCCATTGTGGCTTTCGCCCATGGCGGTCTACGAGAACGAGCGGAAGCTCGGGTTCATACATTCCTTCCGAGGCGAGGGTGACATTCTGGGTGAGCTTTATGTCGACATCGGCGCGTATGGCACACCGAAAAAGGACAATTTCAACAACGCCTCCGCCTTGCCCTCGCTCGAAAAGTTTGTCCTGGACCATCGGGGTTATCAGGCGCTGTACGCCAGAACGACCCTGAGCCGAGAGAATTTTAGAACCATGTTCGATCACAAAGACTACGACAGATTGCGGGAGCAGCTGCCGTATTGCAAGCTGGCCTTCGATGAGATTTACGACAAGGTATCGTCAAAAGGCCGGACCTCGCCGGTCGAGCTGAGGCGTATGAATAAGGTGAGGCCACGGCATCCACGGTAATTCGGCTTTCAAAACGCCGTTTACTTGAAGACCAGGCTCTTTACCAGAGAACGCCTGTTGCATTCGGTCGTGCAGAGAACTGGATGAGTCCCGATGTGTAAACGTCGATCGCTTCAGGAGAATTACAAGGCGACTAACGCCATGCGCTACGGATGAGGTCAAATGGCTGCGTTTTCGGATAAAAATATCAAGGGCCTGGCAGTCACAGGTGTTAATTATCGGCGCTACGAGGGAGGCAGTGATCCCAGTTTCGGTGTCCAAGTTACCGCCGCCGGCGTCAAAACGTTCTTTTATCAATACACACTTCACGGGCGCAGACGTTTTCTTCGCTTGGGCACTTACCCTGTACGACGCTCTATCCTGGGAAGAGATCCGGACGATTTGGAACACGGACGGCTTCCATTTGCCTTATCGCTTGGCGATTCGTCTATTGTTGGCCACCGGTGGACAACGGTCAGGCGAAGTAACCCGCGCTGCCTGGTCGGAATTCGACCTTGATGCCGGTCTATGGCTGCTTCCTGCTGCTCGTGTGAAAAATAAACGTGATCATCTCATTCCGCTCACCCGACTCGCCCTAGATATTCTGAATGACTTGCGCAGCATCTACCCTGAAAGCAAATGGTTGTTTCCCGGTCGCCACAATCCGTTATCTGTGAAGCCTTGGAACGAGTCCACTTTAC
Organism: Methylocaldum sp. 14B; assembly: GCF_002005105.1. Lineage (GTDB taxonomy): Bacteria > Pseudomonadota > Gammaproteobacteria > Methylococcales > Methylococcaceae > Methylocaldum. Next base: position 75,328 of record NZ_MSCV01000027.1, read on the forward strand.
CGCATGCCGTGCAGGACTTTTGTACGGAAACAGGGATGGTGCCCTGGACCCCAAAGGATCTGCGACGTACCGTAAAGACGCGGATGGGCGAATTGGGGATCGATAAACTGGTGCGGGACCGAATTCAGAATCATGCATTGAATGATATTTCGGCGAAGCACTATGATCGATACGACTACGTTGCAGAAAAGCGGGCTGCCCTTGAAGTTTGGTGCCGCCAGCTCGAAGAGTTAACCACTCGAGGTAGTGCCTCTCACCAGGTGGTCGAATAAGACTGTACCGGCTCCGACGTGTCCCGCAACTCATCGCGGGCTGCTTGCACATCCTCGGGACTGACGGGTTTCATTCTGGTGCGCCGTTCCGGAATGAACCGCCCCGGTTTTCCCGGAGACAGTTAATGTTGAGTCAGGCCGCGATGACCGACTCGGCCTATTGGCGATAATACGCCTGTTCCAACTCCGCCGGAGGCCCATGGCCGATCGGCTCCAGCAACCGACGGTGATTGAACCAATCCACCCATTCCAGGGTAGCGTACTCGACCGCATCGAGGTGTCGCCAAGGCCCCCGGCGATGGAGGCCCTCGGTTTTGTATAGCCCGGGGCGCGCATCAGGCGCTCGACCGTGCAGCGGGCCACCCGAATGCCTTCGCGCTCGGGTTGTCGCCAGACTTTACGGGCGCCGTAGACCTGGAAGTTCTCCTCGTATACCCGGCGGATTTCCCTCGAGAGCTTGATGTCACGCTGCGCCCGTGGCGGCAACCGGGCTGGGTCCACCTGTCGCGTCTTGTGCTCGTGGTAGGTCGATGGGGCGATCGGCAACAGGGCGCGGATCGGCTCGACCCCATAGGCGACCCGGTGTTTGTCGATGAACGCCACCCTCATTTCAGTCGGCGGTCGAGCTCCTTAAGCGAAAAAAGCCGCCGCCTTACGCAGAATCTCGTTGGCCCGTTTAAGCTCGCGGTTTTCCCGCTCCAATGCCTTGAGCCGATCGTGCTCCGAACCGCACACGCGCCCTCTTGCCCGGAGTCGCGTTCCGTCCGACGCACCCACTTGCGCAACGTTTCCGCGGCGCCGCTCCTCTTGCCCGCGATCGAGCAGATGGCCGCCCACTGCGATTCATACTCCCCTTGATGTTCAAGGACTAGGCGGACCGCCCGCTCTTAGGTCTCTGGTGAAAATTTCGATGACTTTTTCATGACTCCATCCTCTCGAGAAACGGAGTCTCCGGAAATCCCGGGGCGGTTCAGTGGCCCGCAATTTCCGGCCGTTCTCTCGTTGCCCATGCTGTTATGTCACAGAACGGCCTCCATTTTGTCACGCATCGGTAAGCAGATTGAAACGTGGTACGCCTATGATCCAGCGCGACCTTCACCGTGCGCCACACGTTTCTTGTGATCAACCCGACGGAGACTAGATATGAATGGCCTATGGCAAAGAAGAACTGCCGCGATTATTTCTATTGAATTGATACTGTCACTCGGGACATCGACCCTTGCATGGGGCCGCAATGACGACGCGAGTACTTCCACTCGTGCCGGTATTGTCCTTACCGAGGGAGAGTTCCTGCCGACCGGCAAGCGCATCACACCGGATGCCGCCCCTCATGCCCTCTTTCAGCCGCTCAATCCCGGCCTACCCACACGTCCCGATTTCCTGGCCGATCACGCCGTCGATACGACCGTCAGCCCCGACGGCAGCACTCTGCTGATCCTGACCAGCGGCTATAACCGCAATAACAGCTCCACCGGATCCCGAGTGGCAAAAGAATCCATGGAATATGTGTTCGTCTTCGACATAACCGGGCTCGCACCGGTTCAGAAACAGGCGATCCTGGTGCCGAACACCTTCAACGGTTTGGCCTGGAATCCCGGCGGACACGAGTTTTATGTGTCCGGTGGTGTGGACGATACGGTTCGCGTGTACACGCGGAATGCGGGGCAGTGGTCCGAGGCCGCGGAAATTCCGCTGGGACACGCCAACCAGGGTGCTGGTCTGAATATTCGGCCGATGGCTGCGGGCTTATCCGTCAACGCCAAGGGCGACCGGTTGCTGGTGGCCAATTATGAAAACGATTCCGTGAGTCTGGTCGACCTGAGCACGCGCACCAAGATCGACGAGCTGGATCTTCGCCCCGGCAAGACTGATCCTTCCCGAGCCGGCACCCCGGGCGGAACTTATCCCCTGGCGGTGTCTTTCAAGGGAAATGAGAAGGCCTATGTTTCGTCCCAGCGCGATCGCGAACTGGTCGTTCTCGACGTGGACGACAGCACAATGGCCGTACGCGGACGCATCAAGACCCAGGGGCAGCCCAGCAAGATGACGTTGAACAAAGCCCAGGACCGGCTCTACGTCGCCAGCGACAACAGCGATACGGTGCTGATCATCGATACCGTCGAAGATCGGATCATCGAGGAGATCCTGACCACCGCACCCGAGCAGGTTTTCCCCAAAGCGAAAAGATTCAAGGGCGCAAATCCCAACAACGTTGCGCTTTCGCCGGATGAAAAAACCTTGTTCGTCACGAACGGCGGCACCAACTCGGTGGCCGTCATCCAGCTCGGACGCGGCGGAGCAGAGAAGTTAAATAAGGCGGGAGACTACGACGATGCTCACGATGACAAGAGCCGGCTAATCGGTCTCATCCCCACCGGATGGTATCCGAATGCGGTCGGCGTGAAACCGGACGGCAGCACGCTCTACGTGGTGAACGGCAAAGGGGTCGCCGGACCAAACACCCAGGCCTGCCGCAACACGCTCTCCACCGCGCCGGGTTCTCTTGGCGCCTGCAACGCCGCCAACCAGTACGTCTGGCAACTGGAGAAAGCGGGCTTTCTAACGCTGCCCGTTCCGGAGGGCAAGGATCTGGCACGGCTCACCTGGCAGGTCGCCTACAACAACGACTTCCCCACCGTTCACGAGCACGCCAGATGGGAAGACACCATGGCCTTCCTGCGCAGCCGGATCAAACACGTCATTTATGTGGTCAAGGAGAACCGCACCTATGACCAGATCCATGGCGATCTGGAAAAAGGCAACGGCAACCCTGGCCTTGCAATCCTGTCTCCCTACAGTCCCAACCACAACCGGCTGGCCCGCCAGTTCGTGACGCTCGACAATTTCTACGACAGCGGCGAAACCTCGGGCGTCGGCTGGAACTGGACCACGGCGGCGCGGACTACGGACTTCACCGAGAAGACCCAGCCGCCCAACTACGCCGGGCGCGGCCTGAGCTACGACTGGGAAGGGGCCAACCGCAACTTCCCGGTGTCGTTCACGCCGGAGGAACGACAGGCATCCGGATTGACCGATCCCGATATGCTCGCCGGCAGCGCCGACGTGGCGGCCCCGGACTCACGGGATGGCGAAGCGGGCACCGGTTATTTGTGGGATGCCGCCCTGCGCGCCGGCTTGACGATACGGAACTACGGGTTCTACGTGACCAACCTCCCCGGTGCCCCGGTGGTCGACAAACCCTTCGGGCAAGGCGTCAAACAGGCGGTGGCTCTGAAGCAGGCATTGAAACCGTACACCGACGAATATTTCAGAGGTTACGATCAGAACAACTCGGACTTTTACCTGTTTAAGGAATGGGAGCGGGAGTTCGACCATTACGTCGAGAGTGGCCAGCTTCCCAATCTCTCTTTAGTCCGGTTGCCCCACGACCACTTCGGCAATTTCGCTACCGCCCGGTTCGGCGTGAATACGGTGGAAACCCAGATGGCGGACAACGATTACGCGGTGGGCCGGCTGGTGGAGAAAGTCGCGAAGAGCCGCTTCAAGGACGATACGCTGGTTTTCGTCATCGAGGACGATGCGCAGAACGGTGGCGACCACGTGGATGCGCACCGCAGCATCGCCTATGTGGTGGGTCCCTACGTCAAGCAGGGTGCGCTGGTATCCACCCGCTACACGACGGTCAGCATGATCCGAACGATCGAAGAAGTTCTGGGCCTTCCGCCGCTGGGCATCAACGACGGTCTGACCGCGCCGATGGCGGATCTTTTCGACAAAAAACAGGAATCCTGGAGCTACCAGGCCGTGGTCCCGGAAATTCTTTACAGCACCCAGCTCGAATTGCCGCCACGGGATGCCGCCCTGATCGCCTCGGCGCCCAACTGCTCGGGCATGACTAAACGGGATGCGACCTATTGGATGGCTGCCATGAGTCAGCAGGACTTCTCGGTGGAGGACCGTCTCGACGTCGAAGCTTTCAACCGCGCGCTGTGGAAGGGTTTGAAAGGCGAAAACGCGCCTTACCCGGCAGACCGCGACGGCGCGGATTTGCGCGAAAATCGCGCGGCGCTGCTAAAGGATCATTTCACGGCAGCGACCCGGCACTGTGAGGCCCTTCCAGTCGCTTCAAATCATTAGCCCGTTGGCCGCGCATCCGGTACGCAGCGATGACAGGGGCAGTCCCCTGTCATCGTTCCGGTTTTTCTCCGGACGTTGACCCGCGCCCAAGAGTCAATGTTCGTCGGGGGGAGATATTAACCCGGCCTATAAATATAGGCCGGGTTAATCCGGGGCAGGGATGCCCCGGCGCGGCGACAAGCCGCGTGAGCCCAGGCCGGGCGTGTACCGGGCCTGGGCGGCGGCCCGAAATACCAGGAGGGTATTTACGGGCCTGATTAATAACTTCCCCCGTACCCACCACAACGTTATTGGAAATTCACATGCAACCCAGAATAAAGATCATCGCCGGCCTAGTGAGCGGCATCCTGTCCGTCGGCCTTCTCGGTTTCGGCAATACCGCTCGCGCGGCGTCCCCCGACCTGTTGACCCGCCCCGCCGGCCCCAGCCCCGACGGTCTGACGGGCATCACCCCCAATAACTGGCAGGTTACCCCCGCCGGGGAGAAGATCCGGGTCGGCCACGTGCCCCTGGGCATGATCCTCAGTCCGGACGGCAACGACCTGCTGATCAGCAACAACGGTTACGGCCAGCACTCCCTCATGCGCATCGACCGGGCAAATCTCGCCATTCGCGATAACCTTCCCTACGACGCGCCGGAAGGCCTGTTCATCGGACTGGCCTACAGCAAGGACGGCAGGCGTATCTATGCCTCGGGCGGCCATACCAACCTGGTGCGCGTCTATGATGTGACGGAGAGCGGCATCGCCGAAACCGGGCAAATCCAGGTGGATCCCCGCCGCAAGGGCGGCTTCATCACCGGCATTGCCCTGTCGGCCGACGAGAGCCGGCTGTTCGCGGCCAACCACCAAGGCGGGGACGTGGCGGTTTTAGACCCCATCGCCGGCACTGTCACCCACCGCATCCCGATGGGTAAAAGCGCCGACCCCTACAACGCCAGCATGTTTCCCTACGGTGTACTGCTCGGGGCCGACGGCAAGAAGCTCTATGTGTCCAACTGGAAGGAAGGCAACGTCGCCGTTGTGGATGTGAATAAGCCGGATTCCGCTGCCGTGACCAAACGCATCGCGGTGGGCCAGCACCCTAACGCCATGGTCTTTAGCCCCGCCGGCGACCGGCTGTACGTGGCCAACGCCAACAGCGACAACGTTTCCGTGATCGACACCGCCACGGATGCCTGGCTGTTCGACATCGACGTGCAGCCCTACAAGAACGCCCCGTCGGGCAGCACACCCAATGCCCTGGCCGTCTCCCCCGGCGGCGAGACCCTCTACGTGTTGAATGCCGGCGAGAACGCCGTGGTGGTGGTCGATCTGGAAGATCAGAAAAAGGATCCGGAAAAACGCTATCGGGTAAGGGGCCGCATCCCCACCGGCTGGTACCCGACGGCGCTCAGCATCAGCCCGGCCGGCGACAAGCTCTACGTCGCCAACTCCAAGGACGTGGGCTTGGGCCAGAACGCCTATCCTCAGACCTATATCGGCGACCAGATGATCGGCTCGCTATCGGTGATCGACGTCCCTGACCAGGGCACGCTGGAACGCTACACCCGCCAGGTCAACGAGAACAACATGGTGGCCCGCGGCAAGGCCGTAACGGCGGGCGGCAAACTCGGGGAAGCCCATGCCCACTCCGGTATCCTCAAGCAGCTACCCATCCAACACGTGGTTTATATCCTCAAGGAAAACCGCGCCTATGACCAGATCTTCGGCGATCTTCCGAAGGGCAATGGCGACCCGAGCCTGCTCATGTTCGATGATCGGAGTGCCCCCAACCATCGCCGTCTGGCCCGCGAATTCGTGCTTCTGGACAACACCTACTGCGATGCGGAGATCAGCAAGGACGGCCACGAACGCTCCATGGGAGGAAACGCTACGGACTATACGATGAAGGTCTGGCCGAGCGACTACTCCAGCCGCGGCACCCTGATCAACCGGGCACTGATCGCCATCACCAATGTGCCCGGCGGCTACCTGTGGGACGCCGCCCGGGCGGCCGGCATCAGCTACCGCTCCTACGGCGAGTACGTGATCAACGGCAAGACATACCCCGACGGCAGTTACGAGCCCGCCACCACCCGCATGCCCGCCCTGGTGGACCACTTTTCGCCGATGTACCGCACCTACGACCTGAAGCACATGGACATCAAGCGGGCCGAGGTGTGGCTCGAGGAGTTCGAGACCCATAAGAAGAACGGCGGCTTCCCCAACCTGTCCATCATCAGCCTGCCCAACGATCATCTCGCCGGCACCAGCCCGGGTTATCCCACGCCCCAGGCCATGATGGCGGACAACGATCTGGCCCTGGGACGCATCGTCGACGCCATCTCCCATTCCCGATTCTGGCCCAACACGTTGATCATGGTCATCGAGGACGATACCCAGGACGGTTTCGACCATGTCGATACCCACCGCACGCCGGCCTTGCTCATCAGCCCCTACGTCAAGCGCCAAGCCGTCGACAGCACTCACTACAGCACCGTATCCATGATCCATACCGCCGAGGTATTGCTGGGTCTCAAGCCCATGAGCCAGTTCGACGCGGCCGCCAACACCATGGATCGCAGTTTCACGACCAAGCCCGATTTCACGCCTTACGAGCATGTCGTACCGGCCCAGGATCTCTATGAAATGAACCCCGCCTTGGCTTCCCTGCAAGGGGAAAAGCGCCAGCTCGCGGAGCGTTCGATGAAACTCGATCTGGCCGAAGTGGACGCCGCAGACATGCGCGAATACAACGAGATTCTTTGGAAGGCGATCAAGGGCAGCCAGCCTATTCGGCCTCTGAGCCGCCAGCCGCGTGAACCCGGCATTCGGGAAGTATTGCTGGTCTCACGGACCGACTAACAACGTCAGCCACACAAGCCGACCCTCGCGCAGGGTCGGCATTCTTGCCCGTGAACCAGATCCCAACCGAAGTTCCTGTTCTGACGCCCGCAACGGGCGCAATCGACCTCCCGTATCCGCCTTGTGAATCCCTGTTCTGCTTCGTCGGAACCGATTCCTATCCCTATCCCGGAAATGAAGCCGCGGCGCTCCTTTTCATTCTGCGCGCATGTTCCCTCATCCTGAGAATGCAATTAACACGAATTTGTAACCGAGTTGTAAGCACGTTGACACGCTAAGCCGGTAAGTTCCACAGGTGCCGAATCTAAGGACATTTTGCCCGCACGAGTAGCGGCATGGATGCGCTGGACAAACGCCGCGTTGGCATTTTCGACCGGATCGATGCTGGGGAGATCCGTTCACCTCTAAGTACATTCCGCAAATATTTGCGGAATCTCGACTGATTGGCTTGATTGGCGGGGTTGTCCTGCAGGTTGCCTATGCCGCAAGACTTCCCTGAATGTACTTAGAGCGTTTTCCATCCCGGTGTACGGATTCGTGCCAGGAGGGGAGAACGTAGGTCGGCAATCCCTTGCCGACAAAGCCCTTCGCCGAGCCGATACGTCGGCAAGGGATTGCCGACCTACATATCCGAATCCCTTCACCGATTCGGAAAACGCTCTAGGCGGCTGATGTCGTGCGCGCCGCTGGAAGGACGGACAGTCTGCGTTCCGGTGAGTGCATTGGCAGGACGTGCGTGTACTGAAGCCAAGACGAGACGAACAGACAGATACCTTACGGTATCACTGTTCCGGGAACCAACAAGTAGAAAAATGCGATGAACTTTGTGCGTTCTGGTTTGGCGCTGGCCATCCTCGTGTGCGGTTACGCACTCGCAGATCAACCGCCGACGATGCCTGCCATCGTAGTCACCGCGACTCAAAGCGAACGGGATTCCTTCCTGGTCCCACAGGCCATAGCGAGCATAACTCCGGAATTCATCGACCATTCGCTGCAATCCATGACCCCCGATCTGTTCCGATTCACGCCGGGGGTATACATCCAGAAGACCAATCAGGGCGGCGGTTCGCCGTTCATCCGTGGCCTGACCGGCAAACAGGTGCTGATCCTGGTCGACGGCGTCCGGCTGAACAACTCGTTCTATCGGTTCGGTCCGCACCAGTATCTCAATACGATCGATCCGAACATCATCGAACGCATCGAGACCGTGCGGGGGCCGTCCTCGGTACTCTACGGCACCGACGCGCTGGGTGGAGCCATCAACATCATCACGCGCAAACGCTCCGACTTTTCCAAACCGCTCGGCTATAACGGCCTGCTCTCCGCCCATTACGAAAGTGCCGCCGACGCCGGCGTGTTCCGTGGCGAGGTGGAGGGCAACTGGAACCAGCTCGGCTTGATCGCCGGGGCAACCGGCAAGCTGTATGACGACCTCGACGGAGGCGGAAATCTTGGCCGACAAGTTCCCAGCGGGTACGACGAAAGCGACGCGGACCTGAAACTGAACTACCGACTGGACGAAAATCAGGAGCTGATCTTCGCCGGCCAGTATACCCGCCAGTTCAACGTCCCCAAGACCAGCGAAGTGACCCTGGGCGACAAGCTGAAATTCGATTACGAGCCGCAGGAACGCCGCTTCGGGTACCTGGAATACCGGGCGCGTCAGCTTGGGGTCTTCGACGGCGTACGTATCAATGCCTCCTACAACAACCAGCGCGAAGGGGAACAAGTGATCACGAGGCGCAACCCTGCCATCGAAACGCTGGAACTCACGGATGTCGACACTGTCGGACTCTCCCTGCAGCTGAAGAATCGGATCTTCGGCGACCATGACCTGACCTACGGGGCCGACTACTACCATGATGATTATCAGACCCGGAAAGTCGAGCGAAACCGGGTGACGGAGTCCGAACGCAAACTGACGCCCGGCACGCCGGATGGCGCGACTTACGAACACTGGGCTTTATATCTTCAGGACGAGGCGCACCTCCTGGATTCGCTTGAAGGCGTATTCGGCGTGCGCTACAACCGATACGAAGCCCGCGGCGAGGTGACCGATCAGAGCCTCCGCTTCGAGACGGATGCCGTAGCCGGCAATATCAACCTGGGTTACCGGCTCACGCCCGCTCTCAACCTGGTGGGCGGGCTGGCGTTCGGCTTTCGCGCACCCAACATGGAGGACTTTTTCGGCCGGGTGGACTTCTTCAGCGAGATACCCAATACCTCGCTGAAACCGGAAGAATCCTTCTCCAAAGAAATCGGCCTCAAATATCGCGATGAGGTCCTAAGTGCCGAGATATTTTACTTCCATAGTGACTATGAAGGATTTATCGATCGGGTTACCGTAGGCCGGCGGGCCGACGGCGCGCCGATCCAGCAGCGCCAAAACATCAATGACGCCGAAATCCAGGGCGTGGAGGCCAGTGCCGAATATCCCTTGAATGCTCAATGGCTGGTCGGCGCAACCCTGACCTGGACCGAGGGACGTGACGCGAAAACGAAGGCCCCGCTGCGACGGATTCCCCCGCTCAACGGTGCGGCCCGTCTGGTCTACTACCCCATGGATCGCCTGTGGATCGAGGGTTCGGTCTGGTGGGCCGACAATCAGGACCAACTCGCTAAGGGAGACATCGAAGACCCGCGCATCGGTGCCGGAGGAACGCCGGGATACACTGTGTTCAACCTCAAGGCGGGTTATACGCCGCATCCCCAACACGAGCTGTTGCTGGAACTGGAAAACCTGACCGACAAGAAATACAAGTCGCACGGATCCGGCATTTTCGCTCCCGGACTCAACGTTTTGGCGACCTACCGATTTAGGTTCTAGCCCGCGTTTGTTCATCATCGCGTTGTGGGTATTGATGCTCCTCCCGCCATCGGCCGCTCAACCGATCCTGGTGCATGCGACGTTCAAAACCGCGGTACGGGATTCGGTGTCTAGGTCTCGATGTGTCCGGAAAATTCGATCGCAAGCCATGAACACTTGGACGATCACGCTCGGCGTGCCCGAACACCGCTTCGGAGCAGGATGACAACCAGCGCAGCCGCGCTGAATATCGCCCCGGCAACGAAGGTGAATGCGGCGCCGAACTGGTCCCACAGCAGTCCGGCTAACGCGCTGGCCAGGAGCATGGCGAGTCCGCTCATGAGGTTGAAGAAGCCATAGGCCGTGCCTCTCAAGTCCGCTGGCGCGGTATCGGCCACCATCGTCGCCAGCAGCCCTTGGGTGATGCCCATGTGCAAGCCCCACAGGGAGATGCCGAGCCAGACCCAGGTCCAGTGGTCGCTGTAAGCCAGCGCGACGTCGGCACCGACCAGGACGACCAAACCCAGCGCAAGCAATTTAGCGTGGCTCATGCCGTCCGAGAGCTTGCCGAAGGGATAGGCCGACAGCGCATAGACGACATTCATCCCGATCAGCACCAGTGGGGCGAAGGCAATCGGCAGCCCGCCCTGTTGGGCACGCAGGATGAGGAAGGCTTCGGAGAATCGCGCCAGGGTAAACACCGCCCCGATCCCGACCACCCACCAGTACGCTGCAGACAGCCGGCGCAGGTTTTCCCGTCGGATCGGATTGATGGCACGGTGTTCCGACTTGTCCCTTTTCGGCTCCTGTACGCCGAAGAACAGCAGCGCGACGGCGAGAAACCCAGGAATGATGGCCACCCAGAACACGGCGCGGAAGTCGTTCGCCCAGACAAGCATCAGCCCCATGGCGAGGAGCGGGCCGAGGAAGGCGCCCACCGTGTCGAGCGACTGGCGCAGGCCGAAGGCCGCGCCGCGCACCTCGGGCGGCGCGATGTCCGCCACCAGCGCATCGCGGGGCGCCCCGCGGATGCCTTTGCCGACCCGGTCCATCAGCCGCGCGGCGAGCACTAGACCGGAACTCGTCGCCAGCGCGAACAGGGGCTTGGATACCGCGCCCAGACCGTAGCCGAGGACGGCCAGGGGCTTGCGTTTGCCCCAGTAGTCCGACAGGGCGCCGGAGAAGACCTTGACGATCAGCGCGGTGGCTTCCGCCGCCCCCTCGATCAGCCCTACCACAAACGCGCTTGCGCCCAGGGAGGTAATGAGAAAGACCGGCAGCAGGCTATGGATGAGCTCGGACGAGATGTCCATGAGCAGGCTGACGAAACCGAGAGCCCAGATGGCCGCCGGGATGCGGGCGCCCGACGGCGATGCTATTGCGGATTGATCGAGTCGATTCATTCGCTGATGTGTTCAAAAAGGGATCACGCCACGGAATACGAGCGATAACGGGACGTTCATGCGGCTATTCAAGGATATTCACCTGGCCAGTCGTCGGTCCGCGACGGCCCCGGATCCGGGTCAGCACCCACTCGTCCCACGGGTCCTTCTGGAGGTGGACTTCGTAGTACCGGGCCTCCTTCTCCCATCGGAGCCAGAGCGAGTCTTCGGCAGTGATGTCGTTACTCATGGCGGCCCATTGCGGACTTAGGAAAGGATATACAGGCTGATGAATTCACCTGCAAGATCGATTCCTGATCAAACTCTTCCCGATAGCGCTTCGCACGATCATTTCCGCTTATTTATTCAGCAGAACTTTCCGTAATTGATGCCAAAAGTGAAAAGTCTTTGCCGCCAATTCCGGCCGAATCAGGGCTGACTAGGCAGCAATCCGGCCATCTAACGCGTCGTAAACTGGAAAGTTTGATGCCCCGGAAGAATCGAGGATTCCGGCTTACAACCCCAGCAGAGATCCTTGGAAGCCACACATTAGCGACAGATTAAGTGTCGTCATATCGCAGCGTCGTTCCCACTGGGCCGACTTACAGTCATCTTCGAAGGTTTGGGCGATTCCTGGCAGCTACCTCTCTGCTGACAGTAAACCTGAAATCCACGTCGTCTTATTAAGTCGGGAGTGGTGGTATAATGGTGGCATATCACCACCAGGAGGCAGCCATGCCTGGCATCACTCTCAAGAACATCCCCGACACGTTATATCAGCGGTTAGTGGATATCGCTCGACAGCATCATCGAAGTCTTACGAAAGAAATTCTTTTCGCTCTCGAACGGCATGTTCAACAGCCGTCCCACGACAAAACCGAACTGCTGCAGCGCATTCGGGCGGTACGTGACCGTTACCCCCCGAATATTAGTGAAACCGATGTGGATAGCTGGAAGGAGGCCGGCCGGCCATGATTTTGGTCGATACCAATCTGCTTGCTTACTTGCTGTTGCCAACCCCTCATACGGCTAAGGCCGAGGCAGTTCTGATCAAGGATCCCGATTGGTTCGCACCCCAACTTATCCATTCCGAATTCCGCAATGTTCTCCTCGGCGCAGTTCGTCGCGATAATATCGCCCGGAGTGATGCCGATAGTTTTTTGGCTCGAGCGCAAGAAGTCATTACGGTACCCGAAGCAGCCATCGACGGACCTGCAGTGTTCGATCTTGCAATAGAAAGTGGCTGCAGCGCATACGATTGCGAGTTTGTGTGGCTCGCCCGCTATCTGCGAATCTCGTTGGTAACGGCAGACAAGAAAGTGCTGCATGCGTTTCCGGGACGGGCGGTAGCAATCGAACAATTCCTGGGTACAACGACCCCGTGAAGTATTCAAATGGACAACGGTGGATGCCACCCCAACAGAAGTGTTCGGTGCATTAGGTCGAACGCAGAAACCAGCGGTGAGGACACCCGGACAACGTCTCCAGTGTGATGAAAAATCAGAATGTTAAACGTATTTAACTTTCGCGATACCTTGATCGAAGGGTATCGCACCTTCTCTCGCAGTTTTGTTCGAATCGAAGTCACCGATATCCGCGATGAAGTCGAGCGGCAATATGCAGAAGGCCGTTATTGGCCGGAGCCACTCATCCAGATCAACCCGAACTATCAGCGCAAAGGGACTGTCCAGCAACTCGCTGCAGAAGGACTTCTCCATAAGGTCTGTGCAGAGATATTTCAAATCGGGAAGACTGAAGGACAAGTCCTGCCGTTACAGCTTTACGCCCACCAGATGCAAGCAATTGCCAAGGGCCAAAATCGGCAAAGCTATGTCGTCACAACCGGCACCGGTTCGGGCAAGTCGCTTTCGTTTTTCATCCCGGTGATTGATCGGATACTTAA
>NZ_MSCV01000028.1 GCF_002005105.1 Methylocaldum sp. 14B
GAGTGTTTTTCAACCCGGTGTACGGATTCGTGTCGGGCGGGAAGAACGTAGATCGGCAATCCCTTGCCGACTTATCGGCTCGGCAACGGACTTTGTGGGAAGGGGCGTCCTGGCGCTCCCAGGACGGCCTTTTGCGATTGGAAGGGTCGCGACTAAAGCGACCGTTTGCGATTGGGAAGGGATTGCCGACCTACATATCGGGCTCCCTGATACCGGATCGGAAAATGCTCTAATTCGGTCTGTCCGGCCATAATGCCGGCGTCATGATGCTCGGCCTGGCTCGGATGGACGAATTATCGGTACGCGATGATTGTCCAAAAAAACTGGACCATTCAAAAAAGGAGCGAGCGATGAAACACCTGATAAGCATGCTGTTGCTAGCCAGCGCCGTCCTCTCGGTATCGCCGAGCATTCAAGCGGGCGAAGAGTTCTACGGCACCATTGAAAAGCGTCCCGAAGGCAAGGTCGGCACCTGGATGATAGGCGGTCGCGAGGTCGTGGTGACGGAAAAAACCAAGTTGGAGGAAGACGACGGCCCTCTGGTGGTTGGAGCTTGCGTGGAGGTCGAGTACGAGGGAGGCTCGGTCGAGGAGATTGAAACCGAAAAGCCGGGGAAGTGCCGGAAGTAACGGAACCCCTTTCATATGCCAATGGACTTGGAGAAACCTGAAGCCGGCCCCGCGAGAATTGGCCTTGAGCCGGGTTATGATCAGCCAGGGCGCGGCTTCAGTAGTTCCGACATTGGCAACGATTTCCTGCCGAATCCGGCCACGCGGGATATAACCGCGCCCTAGCCGACCGGAAAGCTCGGCACTACCGCGTCGTTCAAGCTAGAGCATTTTTATACCTACTGTACGGGCATTCGCGCGTAGGTCGGGAATCCCTTCCCAATCGCAAACGGTCGCTTTAGTCGCGACCCTTCCAATCGCAAACGGCGTCTTCGGGAGCGCCGAAGCCGCCCTTCCCGACGCCGCCGTTGGGCCAACGGGTTTGTCGGCAAAGGATTGCCGACCTACGAATGTAGCACCCTGTAGGTCGGGAATCCTTTCCCGACGCCACGTCCCGGCCGAGCGTCTTCGTAGGCAAAGGATTGCCGACCTACGAAAGCTTGAGTCGATCTACCCTGGCCGAAGGCGCCAACGACTCCTGCCAGGCCTGTTTTGCCGTACGAGCGAGATGAAAACGCTCTAAGTACATTCAGGGAAGTCTTGCGGCATAGGCAACCTGCAGGACAACCCCGCCAATCAAGCCAATCAGTCGAGATTCCGCAAATATTTGCGGAATGTACTTAGCTCCTCATGGCTTGCCTGCGGAGGAATCCACTTTCGTTTCGGTCCTCGCCTTTTCGCGGGCCACGCGCGCGAGGGTCACGTATTTGCTGCGCAGTATCGCCAATTCCTCTTCTTCCAGCTCTTCCAAATCCAACAGCGTGTCATCGGCTTTTTCGATGGCACGGATGAGTTCGTCCAGTTTCACTTGGAGGGCTTCGGTATCCCGGTTCTGGGTGTGCTGAATCAGGAATACCATCAGGAACGTCACGATGGTGGTCGCCGTATTGATCACCAGCTGCCAGGTATCGCTGAATCCGAAGATCGGTCCGCTGACGACCCATACCAGGATCACGATCATTGCGATGTTGAAAGCCAAGGGCCGCCCCGACAAGCGAGAGAACAGTCTCGCGAACCGGTCGAACTTGGCGTTCCAGTAAGCGGTATTCTCGAGGTTCTTCTTAGCCCAGGCGGCGCATTTGACTAGAAAAGCAAGCATACGGATATACCAAGACATCGCGGCATTCCTCCAGATTTCGGATCTTTGTAGCTCATTGTTTTTAGATCGATCGGACCAAGCTTGAACACGACCGAGCGGCCCACTAGCCAGTGTAGGGTTTTGCCGCGTGGACAGCCAGAGGCGTTTTGAAAGAAATCAATCTCGGCGGCCGGCTTTGGTAAATCGGCCTGGATCCGGCAATAGAAGAAGAGAATTCGACTGAAACTACGCCGGCCGCCAGTCGGCGTTGATTTTGCCGTCGACAAGGCCGATGCGCCGGTCGGCGGCCGAAGCGAATTCAGCGTCGTGGGTCACGGCGACCACCGTCTTGCCCATTTGGTGAGCCAGATCGTGGAGAATCTGCCGCACCGTGGCACTCGATACCGAGTCGAGATTGCCGGTCGGCTCGTCGGCCAGAACGACCAGGGGATCGTTGGCCAGCGCGCGGGCGATGGCGACGCGCTGACGCTGCCCCCCCGAGAGCTGGTGCGGATGTTTCGCGCTCTGCTCGGCGACGCCCAGCCGAGCCAACAATTCCATGCCGCGCGAACGGATCGCGGCATCGCCGTGCTTGCCGAGCCGCCGCATCGGCAGCGTAACGTTGTCGAGCACCGAAAACTCGGCGAGCAGGAAATGGAACTGGAACACGAATCCCAGTTTCTCCAGCCGGCGGTTCGCCAACTCGTTCTCGCCGTACGCCGAAGTATCCTCGCCGTCCAGCCACACCCGCCCCGAGGTGGGAACGTCGAGCAGACCGAGCAGATAGAGCAGCGAGGACTTGCCGGAACCGGAAGGCCCCATGATGCAGACGAACTCGCCCCGCTCGATATCGAGGTTGATGTCCTCCACCAGGGTCACCGGAACTTCCCCGGCCAGCGTGCGCCCGAGATGCTCGGCTCGCAGGACCGCCGTCATGCGGCGCCCCGCAGAATCTCCACGGGATGCACGCGGCCCGCGCGGCGCGCCGGCAGATAGGCGGCGAGAATGCACGAGACGAGGGCGAAAGCGGTGGCGATGGCGAATTGTTCCGGTCCCCACCAGATCGGCATCTGCACTTTTTCCGTAATGCCGGGCGGCCTGAACTCGATGGTCGACAGCAGCTTCATGAGTCCGGCCCCCAGAACCAGGCCGAATACGCTGCCCACCACGCCGATGATGACCCCTTCGAGCAAAAAGATGAGGCGTACATCGCGGGCGTGAAAGCCGATGGATTTCAGGATCGCGATATCGCGGGTCTTTTCCATCACGATGGTCGACAGGGTGTTGTATATCCCGAAGGACGCCACGATGAGGATCGCCGACACGACGCTGTACATGATGATGTTGCGTACGATCAGCACGCTCAAGATGTCCTCGGAGGCTTCGATCCACGACACCGACTTGTAGCCGGCGACCGCTTCGATTCGCTGGGCGGCATCGCGGGCCTCGTAGGGGTCGTCGAGCTGGATGATCAAGCGGTTAACCCGATTGGGCCGGTCGAACATCACCTGGGCGCGCTTCAGCAAGGTGAACGTCTGGGTCTCGTCGTAGTTCGCGTTGCCGGTGCGGAAGATACCGACCACCTTCATCGGACGGCTGGCGCCGTTCGCGGCGACCACGTTCACGTTGCGGCCCAGGCCGAGATTGAATTTCTGCGCCAGCCCCGTGCCGATGACGATTCCGTTCGGATTGGCCGCGAGCGCGTCGATCGAGCCTTCGATCATCTTCTCCTCGAGCGTCGACACCGTCTTCATCTTGTCCGGCACCACGCCCGAGAGGGTGACGCTTTCCTCCCGGCCGGCGAATACGAGCACGGCCGAACCGACCAGTACCGGCGCGACCTTCAGCCCGGGCATGGACTCGACGAATTCGAGTTTTTCGCGATAACCGCGGATGCCGCGCGTTTCCGTCTGCGGCTTGACGTTGCTGATCCGGATCGCGCCGCCCGCCCAGCGCAGCTCCGCCGGCTGCGTCCGGGGCAAGCGGTATTCGTCGTAGACCGTGATGTGCGGGCTGTTGTCGATGAGACGCTTGATGAAGTCCTTCTCGGAACCGCGCATCAGGGACGACACCGCCAGGAAGAAGGCGACGCCGAGTATGACTCCGGTAAGCGAAACAAAAGTCTGGCGTGTGCGACCCGTAAGATGCGTGAGCGCCACCTGGAGCTGGATGCGCATCAGGACACCGGCACGGGAGATGACGAACGGATACGGGCGGCGCGTCCGTCGCGAAGGTTTTCCGAAGGCGTCTCGACGACTTGGGCCTCCGGAGACAGTCCCTCGACGATTTCGGTACGAACGGCGCCGGTTACGCCGGTCCGCACCGGCTGCTGGTGTAGCCTCCCGTCCTCAACCACCCAAATGGTGCCGTTCTGGACCGCGGTGGACGGTACCAGCAGGGCATTTTCCCGTTCGGAAACGATCAGGTTGGCGTCGACCGTCATGCCCACCTGCAACTTCTCCGGGTCGGCGAGCCGGATGCGAACCCGGTAGCTGCGTGCGATCGGGTCGCCCTTGGGCGTGATTTCGCTGACTTCGCCGTCGAGTACTTCGTCCGGCAGCGCGTCGGCGCGCAACACCGCCTTCTGCCCCACATGCACCCGCAAAATGTCTTCTTCGTCCACCTCGGCCGTGACCCGCAAAGGCGCGCAACAAGAGAGATAGAACAGGGCCTGTCCGGCGGGAATGAACTGGCCGATCTCGCCGTCGCGCCGGATGATCAGGCCGTCCGCGGGCGCCGTGAGAGTCATGAAATCACGCTGAGCCCGCGCGCGCTCCAGCGCCGCCTCGGCCGCTTCCAGATCGGAGCGCGCCCGGTCCAGTTCGACTTTGGCAATGACATTGCGGCGCACCAGTTCCTGCAAGCGCTGATACTGCGTGCGCGCGAACCGCACGCGGGCGGCCAGTTCCTCGACCGTGTTCCTCAAATCCGCGTCGTCGAGCCGAGCGAGTACCTGTCCCTTACGCACTTGACTCCCTTCATCGACGTTGAGTTCAACCAAATGGCCTGCCTGCCGCGCCGCGATCGGCAGCATGACCGTCGGTTCCACGGTGCCGGTCGCGTAAATCGCCTCCACCGCGGGCCCGCGAGTCGGCGTCACGACGGTGACCGTGACAGGACCTTCGCGCCACCAATAAATTCCGCCGGCGGCAGCGAGCACGCCGATGGCAAGAATCCAGATCCACTTTCTTTGCATTGTTCGGAAGGGGAGAATGACGGTCGTCGATGGTGGGTCTATTGCTGGTTAATTGTTATAGCAAGAAAGGCGGCCCGGTTCCGGGCCCTGTCGAGACTGCCAGACTCGCCCGCATCGGGTTCTTGTAGAGGAAACATGCTCCCATTTTAAACGACATCGAGATGACGAAGCGCGGTCGGCTTGTCGATGCTCCCGACGATCACCCGTGCCGCTTCGAGAACTTTCTGCGACTTCATCGGATTGCCGCATGAACCGACGAAACCTCGGCAGTCTAATCGAAATGAAAGCATTATGCGGATGAGCCAAGATATGATCAGTCTGATCTTCGAATCCGAGCAGCTAGCGAAAACCACCAAGCTTGCACCGGCGCCTTTCTTCCGAATCACCGGCAATTTCATCAGCCAAGGGCCCAACGGGACAGTGGTCGCCAAATTCAGCAATCACTTCTGGGATATGCAAGGCCAGCAGCACTTCACCCAGTACGCCTGCCATGACCGGACGTCGATCCATTTTGAGGATGCGCTGGCAAACACCTCGGAAAGCTTCGGCCCGTTCGATGAAATCTCCGTTGCCGATGGAGTGGTCTACGCCAATGGCCAACTCTTCGCCCGGTTCACCGAGGAAACACAACTCTGGCATTGTTACAAGACCGATACCTATTGGTTGAGCATGATCATCGCGTCGCCGCCCTCGCTGTAGATTGAGTCTTCCTGCAAGGGATTCGACGCCACTATTTCGCTGGGTCCGTTCCCTAACTTAAAGCTCTTTCCCGGGCACTCCATTCCTGAAACGAGGCATAGGCTATGGCGAGCAAGGTCGGACCCAGAAATATGCCGAGGAAGCCAAAGGCCATCACCCCGCCCAAAGTTCCGAGAAACACCAGGATGAATGGCAGATGACTCCCTTTGCCGATGAAATAGGGCTTAAGAAAATTATCGACGAGCCCCACCACTAGAAGTCCCCAGAGCACGAGAAAGACGGCCCACCCCGTCGAACCCTTTCCGAACAGCCAGATGGCCGCGGGTAACCAGATTAATGCGGGACCGACGGGAATCAAGGACAGAACGCACGCCAGCACGCCGAGCAACAGGACGCGGGGGATGCCCGCGATCCACAACCCGATACCAACCAAAATCCCCTGAATCAACGCGGTACCGATAACGCCGTAAACGACGCCTTTGATGGTGTCCCCCGCCACATGGAGTAATGCCGGCGCCCGTTGGCCGCCGACCCGGGTGAATAAGGGGGCCAGCCTTGTGGATAACGCGGCACCGTCCCGATACAAAAAGAACGCGATGAACACGCTGAGGCTTAAGTACAGGAGACTTTCTCCGAAGTTTGCCGCACTGCGCAACGCCCAATCTCGCAGGGGCATGAGGTACTTCAGCAACGCCTCGGTCAAGCGGGCGCCGCTCCCCGCCATCTCTTGCCAGTGGTCGTGCAGACGCGAACCCACAACCGGCAGCTTGGCTACCCACGCGGGTGGGGTCGGCGGTCCCTCACTGAGGAGTTGCCGTGCCATCTCCACGAGCGCGGTCACGTCTTCCGCCAAACTGGTGCCGAGGAGCGCCAAGGGGACAATCAAGACGGCTGCCACTATCAGGACCATCAGTCCACTGGCCAATCCTTTCCGGCCCGCGACGGCCGATTCGATCCTTTGATAAACCGGCCACGTGGAAAAGGCCAGGATGACCGACCACAGGATCGCCGAAAGGAACGGACGCAGCACGACGAAACAGCCCAGGATCAATACGAGGACTACGGCGAAGCCGGCCCACTGGTCGACACGGTTTTCGCTCAGCACGTCGTTTTCTCAGATCGACTGGAAATGCCCAATCACCACCCGCTTACTGTTCGTAACGAAAGTCAAACCACATCGTCACCCCGGCATGGAAGGGGCCGACTAAAGGCCCGTTTGCGATTGGGACTGCCGGGATCCAGGTTACAAGGATGTAGAGGGCCGGCCATCCTTGGCCTCTGGATTCCGGCACTCCCTGCCGGAATGACGGGTAATACTGGCATTGCTTTCTTCACTCACTGTAAAAGATAAGGAAAGGTCGAGCCCTGTCGTTCTCCAAAGCCCTTGGTAGTCTAAGAGGGTGTTTAGAAAGCGTCACGCGCGGCCCGAAGGCAAGCCTGTCCTGAGCTCCGTCGAAGGGTCCGTCCTGAGCTTGTCGAGGGGCTGCCCTCAGGCCGTGCAGTAGCTTCTCGCACACACGCTAAGCTAACCCACGACCTCTTTGGCTTCGGCATATCAAACTCAATCGTTATCACTCCAAGCGCTCGCATATCCGCGCGTTTCGCGTCAAGCCAAGGACTCGAACGCTGTCCAGGCTAGAGCATTTTCATACCGACTGTACGGGCATTCGCGAGTAGGTCGGCAATTCCTTCCCAATCGCAAACGGCGTCTTCGGGAAGGGGCTGGCCGGCGCTCCCGGCCAGGCCGTTTGCGATTGGAAGGGTCATCCCAGCGCTTCTGGGATGACCGTTTGCGATTGGAGCGTCGAAGCCGCACTTCCCGACAGTGCAGTTGGGCCAACGGCTTCGTCGGCAAAGGATTGCCGACCTACGAAGGCTTGAATCAATTTACCGTCGCCGAAGGCGCCAACGACTCCTGCCAGGCCTGTTTTGCCGTACGAGCGAGATGAAAACGGCCTAGGCTCTTGGGAGCGTATATCGGCGCAGTAGTCGGGCGAAGTCGCCCAAGGCCTCGATGCCGGTGTCTTCCGCCTGCCGGCACCAATTCTCGAGCAATTGCACGCGGGCTTCATAATGGCTGGCGGATCGGATCCAGAGCTGTTTCAGGTCGTGTTTGGAACGGTAGATCGTCTCGAGCGTCCGGCTCAAGTTCAGCGCCTGTTTTAAGGTTTGGCAGGCCGCTTCATCGAGTTCGACGCCCTCCCGGACCAGAAGCGTTTTTACCTTATGCAGCAAAGGCCGGTGGGCGGAAGGAGCGGCCTTCCACTCGTGCCGCAGTACCGGGAGCACGACGCGACGCCCGTACAAAGCCAGGACATGATGGCGGTTGCGCATTACGGCCTGGACCGTGGCCGGGTTGATCGGTTTGGGAGCGCGCTCGAGGCGGATTCGAGGCGCCGTGCGGCGGATCTCGGCCAGCCGAAACCTTTGCAGCAGGCGGATGTAGACCCAGCCGATGTCCAATTCCCACCAGCGATGGGCGAGACGGGCCGAGGCCGGATACGCGTGGTGATTGTTATGCAATTCCTCGCCGCCGATGAGGAGCCCTAAGGGAAACAGGTTCGTGGAGGCGTCCGGGGTTTCGAAATTGCGATAGCCCCGGTAGTGGCCCAGGCCGTTGATCACGCCCGCCGCCCAAAAGGGAATCCAGAGCATTTGCACCGCCCACACCGTGATGCCATACAGGCCGAATAGCACGACATCGATGACGAACAGCAGGGCAACGCCCCCGCCTCGATAGCGGCTGTAAAGGTTCCGTTCGATCCAGTCATTCGGGGTGCCATAGCCATAGTGGTCCAGCGTTTCGACGTGGCGGGCTTCGGCCCGGTATAACTCGGCGCCTTCCCACAGCACTTTCCGAATGCCGAAGACGCGGGGGCTGTGAGGGTCTTGCGGGCTTTCGCAATGGGCGTGGTGTTTGCGATGAATCGACACCCATTCCTTGGTGACTATACCGGTGGTCAGCCACAGCCAGAATCTGAAGAAATGGCTGACGACAGGATGGAGATTCAGAGCGCGATGCGCTTGGTGACGATGCAGGAAAATGGTCACACTGGCAATGGTGACGTGGGTCAGGCCCAGGGTAATGGCAATGAGTCCCCATCCGGGAATGTTGAGCAATCCATCAATCATCTATCCCTATCCTAAAAACGGGGGGAATAACATGTTTAGTCCTTCATCGAATTAGAGCGAGTACGACCGGGAAGGTTTTGCACCGTGTCGCCAGCGTGCGCAGGCGACTTTTTGACGTTGCCGGCACCTAATCCTTTCTGATCAGACGCAACAGAAGCAAGAAGGCTACGGCGCCAACCGTCGCGATAATCAAGCTCCCAAGCCTGCCGCCCCCGGCGGACAAACCCAGCACATCGAACAGAACACCGCCCAACACGGCACCGAACACCCCGACAATAATGTCTCCGATGGCGCCAAACCCGCCGCCTTTGACCAATTGCCCCGCCGGCCAACCGGCCGCCAGGCCAATCAATACATACCACATCACTTCCATAGAGCCTCCCGTTTACCCGGGTCAATCGAGTTATTGATTTCCAGTCTGAACGTCCGTGGGGCCGAATGCTTTTTTAAGAACCAGATAGGTCGCCGACAATCCCAGGAGGATAGCTCCAATGCCTATGAGTAGGCCGGGCTCTGCATGTTTTAGGTCCAGGGTGATGAGTTTGTTGCCTAACGCGATGATGGCAACTTCC
This sequence comes from Methylocaldum sp. 14B, assembly GCF_002005105.1. Classification (GTDB taxonomy): domain Bacteria; phylum Pseudomonadota; class Gammaproteobacteria; order Methylococcales; family Methylococcaceae; genus Methylocaldum. The sequence goes on from NZ_MSCV01000028.1 coordinate 9,346, forward strand.
ACCACGAAGGCCGGGTTGATGGAGCCCTGCACGAGATAGCTTTTGATGGACTTGAGGAGCTCCAACCCGATGACCAGGATGAGAAAAAGGCTGAATGATTCGAATAAGCGATTGATATCAACCAAGAAGAAAGAAGACTCAATAATGTTCTTGATGACGACCCGGCTGAGCTCGAGGGTCCCCAAAATCACGGAAATCAGCAGCAAGAAAACCAGCACGTAGACGATGTATTTTTCAGCGCTATCAATGGTTCTTAGCACTTTCACGAGGTTTCCTCAGCGTCGTTCGCCTTCTTCCGGCGTGGGTAGGCCCACATCAACGCTTTGAGCCGGTCGAGGTCGACCGGTTTGACCAGGTGCCCATCGAATCCGGCGGTCCGGGATCGGTCGCGGTCTTCATCCTGTCCATAGCCGGTCATCGCCACCAGCAACGCCCCCTCCAACTCGGGCAGCGCCCGCAGACGGCGGGCCACCTCGTAGCCATCCAGACCCGGCAATCCGATATCGAGCAGGACGATCTGGGGGTGAAACATCGTCGCGGCTTCAAGAGCGCTCGGACCATCGAGTGCCGTCTGCACCTCGTGACCTTCGAGTTGCAGCAACAGCGCCGTACTCTCCGCGGTGTCCATGTTGTCATCGACCACCAGGATACGGTAGCGCATGAGGGGCATGGCTTGGGCCGCTTCGGTTTCCGCCGGAGCGGCAGGGACGGCCGTTTCCGGCAAGGCCGGCAAACGGACCGTGAACTCGCTTCCCTCATCCACCCCGGCACTGTGTACGCTTATCTGTCCGCCGTGCAATTCGACCAGGCGGCGAACCAGCGTGAGCCCGATGCCGAGGCCGCCTTGGGCACGATCGAGGGATTTGTCGGCTTGCACGAAGAGGTCGAAGATCGAAGGCAGAAGTTCCGGGCTGATACCGATACCGGTGTCGGCGACCTTGAGCACCGCTTCCTGCCCTTCGTGTGTCAGGGTCAGGGTGATATCACCATCGGGCGGCGTATATTTGATGGCATTGCCCAGAAGATTCGAGACGATCTGTTGCAATCGGGCCGGATCGCCTTCGACCGACAGGCCGTGCTCCGGCAGCGACAAGCCGAGCCGATGGTGATGCGTGTCGAGCTGAGAGCGGGCGTCGTCGACCGCCTGCGCCACCAGGTGCGTCAGATCAATCGGCTGTTTCTGAAGCACGATTGTTCCACGGGTGATGCGGGACAGATCGAGGAGATCGTCGAGCAGCCGTGCCTCCAGGCGGAGCTGGCGATCCAGCATGGCCTGGGCCTGCTTCTCCGCCGCTTCTCCGGCATCGCCGCGCCGCCAGATTTCCAGGGCGTTGCGGATGGGCGCCAGAGGATTGCGCAACTCGTGGGCGAGCATGGCCAGGAACTCGTCCTTGCGCCGATCGACCGTTTTGAGCGCGTCCAGCGCCGCCAGTTGCTCGGTGATATCCTCGATCGCCAGGAGGATGCGCTCCTGATCGCTCCAGCGCAACACCTGCGCGTTGAGACGCATCGTCCGCTCTCCGAGCTCGGGAAAAATCTGGGTGACCTCCTTATCCTGGAAAGCAGTCTGGGCGGGCAAAACCTCTTCGAGAAGCCGGCGCAAGGCGGGAATGTCCCATTGCCCATGGCCCAATTCGTAGAGCCGGACCTGCTCGGTCGCTTCGCGCGTGGTTTTGAAGTTCCGGTAGAAGGCGCGGTTCGCCTGCTGAATACGGAGATTGCCGTCGAGCACGAGTAGCGGCTGACGCATGGTTTCGACGACAGCCTCCGCGAAATCGCGCGATTGCCGCATCTCGTCGTTCAGCACGTTGAGTTCGCGGTTGCGGGCGCGCAGTTCGTCGTTGCTCGATTGCAGCTCTTCCTGGGCGGTCTCGAGTTCCTCGTTGGTACTCTGGAACTCCTCGTTACTCGATAGCAGTTCCTCTTCCGTTGCCTTGAGTTCTTCCACCGTCGTCTCGTGTGCATCCAGCATGGCCCGAATGTAATCGCGAGCCGCTTCGAGGTCCTGCGTAAGCCTCTGGATCTGGCGATCCTTTTCGCTTTCCGGCCGGAAACTTTCCGCGCGTTTCCCCGAACGCATTCGGCTCCGCAACGAACTCCAAAATTCCCCGACAATGGTCGCGCCTTGGTCCCGTACCGCGGAGGCTTGCGCTTCAAAAAAAATTAGAAACCACGGGTTTTCCGCCCCGGCGATCCGAATCGGCATGACCTCGATATTTACCGACTCCGTATCGTTTGACCCCTCCACGCGCACGCCCTCCCGCCGTGTCGGAGCCCCTTCCTTGCGGGCCTGCTCGATGGCGCTGCTCAGGTCGACGAGGAGGCCCGGACGGGCCAGCTTTTGCAGCTTGAAAGTGGGAGGACCGGTCGGATTCGTCAGGTACGGGCCGGTCTCGCCTCGGAACTGAAGCACGTTCATCTCCGAATCGCATAGAACGCCCGGCGGAACGTAGTGGGCCATGGCCAAGCGATCGGCTTCCCGTTGCAGGCGCTCCGCCTCCACGGGTTCGCTGGACAGAGCCAACTGTTTCGGGCGGGACCGGTCCGGCAACGCGGGATACTCCTCCAGCAACGCCAGGTGATTCTTCTGTCCGGGCAGGATCGCCTTGGAATAGATCTTGAGCCGCTTGTCGACGGAACTGAACAGCTCGGAGAAGGGGCCTATGGTTTCGGACGGTCCCAGCACGAGAAATCCGCCCGGATTCAAGGCGTAATGGAACAGCGGAATCACCCGCTTCTGCAAAGCCGGCTCGAGATAGATCAACACGTTGCGGCAACTCACCAGATCCAGCCGCGAGAAAGGAGGATCGCGGGCCACGTCGTGGCGGGCGAATACGCACAAATCGCGGATCGTGCGGGTGATTTGATAGTGGCCGCCGACCTTGACGAAGAAGCGCCGGAGCCGCTCGGCGGAGACGTGGCGGGCGATATTTTCCAGGTAAAGTCCGGTACGCGCCTTCTCGATGGCGGACTCGCTGAGATCGGTGCCGAAAATCTGAATCGGGGTTTGGGTCAGGCGCTCGCCCAAAAATTCCAGAAGGCAGATGGCGATGGAATAGACCTCCTCGCCGCTGGCGCAACCCGGGACCCAGATCCGCAGCGGAGCTTGAGATGGACGGCGTTCGAACAAGCGCGGAAAGACGGTTCGGCTCAACTCTTCGAACAACTCGGGATCGCGGAAGAAATCGGTCACCTGGACCAGCAGGTCCTGAAAGAGGGCCTGGGTTTCCGCCGTGTCGCTTTCCAACAAATTCAGGTACTCCGGCAGCGTATCCAGCCCGTGCAGGGCGAGGCGGCGCGCGAGTCGCCGCTGCACGGTACCGCGCTTATAGTGCGTGAAGTCCACGCCGGAGACGTTGCGGAGGCGACGAAAGAGCCGGTTGAGCGTTTCCTCGTCCGTGGGCGGAGGTTCGCCGGCGGAGGCGGTGCTGTCTACCTTCAGGTATGGATGGCCGCCGAGGCGAGCGAGTTCGCGGGCAATCTCGCGCGGGGGCAGCACCCGATCGACCACGCCGAGATCTACCGCCGCCTTCGGCATGCCGTTGAATCTGGCCGAGCCTTGATCCTGGGCGTAGGTGATACCGCCGGAACCCTTGATCGCCTGCATCCCCAGCGCGCCGTCCGAGCCCGTGCCCGAGAAAATGACCCCGACCGCATTGGCCCCCTGCTCTTGCGCGAGGGAATAAAACAAGCGGTCGACGGGCATGGGCGGCACGGGAAGCCCGTTGCGGGCAGCGAGAGCCAGATGGCCCTGGACCAGGGTCATGACGGCATTGGGCGGGATGATATAGATGTGGTCGGGTTCGACCGCGAGCCCCTCCGTCGCCTCCTGGACCGGCAAGGCCGTTCTGGTCGAGAGGATCTGCGTCAGGACGCTTTCGTGGTGGGGGTCGAGGTGTTGGACCAACAGAAAAGCCATACCGCTGGTGGCGGGAAGGTCGGCCAGAAATTCCGACAATGCTTCCAGTCCGCCGGCGGAAGCTCCGATGCCTACAATTGGAAACGCCATCAAGCTGCATACTCCTGAGTAAGAAATTCTGTCTCGATATTCGACATTATCCGGTACGGCGATGTCCAAGTCCGATTAAAACAAAGGTCCGCCTTGAGTGGCGAGCGACGGCGTCCGCACGCCTGCCCGATTCTTTAATCTTTAACAGTACACTACACGGATTGGTCTGCACCTGCTTGAATTGCCGGCCGCTCAATTCCGGAATTTTTGCGTCACGATCAAGCCGTGAACGCCGCCGTCCATGATGCCGATACCGACACGCCCGAATTGCGGCCGCAAGATATTCGCGCGGTGGCCGGGCGAGTTCATCAAGCCGGCGTGCGCGATGTGAACGCTGGGGGCGAGAGCCAGGTTTTCGCCGGCGATCAGAAAACCGACATTCGATTCGCGCATTCGGTCGAACGGGCTTTTGCCTTCCGGAGTGTAATGAGAAAAATAACCGCGGGCGAACATGTCGGACGAATGTCTTCGCGCCACTTCGGTCAAGGCGGGATCGATCTTCAGCGGCGAAAGTCCTTCCGTGGCGCGCTCGCGGTTGACGAGTCCAAGCATTTGCTCCTCGAGCGCCGGTCTCGGCTGCGGGGCTCCGACCCTGAACGGCAACGAAATATGCTCGTCGGATTCCGGGTAAACCGGAAGCCGGCGGTTCAGCCCGTGCGTAAGCGCATCTTCGAAAATCGGCATCAGAGCCGTGGTCAGCCGTTCCACCAGAACCGCGAAGCGGTTCGCCGTCCCGCTTTCGCGGGCATCCTCGCGTAGATCGCCCGGCAGCGGGACCACGAACAACAAGGCGGCGGCGATGGCTGCCGTTATCAGCCCGTTGGCCAATCCCGGAAGCGTGCCGAACAGGTGATTGAAGGGCCGTCGGTGAATGCCATGCGGCAAGCGTTTGAGCAGCGCATTCCCGAGCAGCCCGATGGCCAAGCTGGTGAGCAGAACGATGAGAAGAAACGCGGCAGGCTGCTGCCACGTACTCGACAAACCGGTTTTCGAACCCAGTAAATCCGCCACCGGTCGATAAAAGAACCAGGCCGCAAGCAAGCTGCCCAGCCAGCGCAGAAGATTGAGAAAACCCAGGATGAAACCGCGCCGCCATCCACCCCAGACGGCGAACAGAATCAGCAGAAGAAGGAAGACGTCGATGACGTTGAAGGCCATGTCGATAATCCCGTTACCGGCCGATGCACTTTATTAGATGGCCGTGGTTGCGCATTTGCTTGTCGATGCGGTTCCTATCCCTGAATCGATCGAGCAGCCCCCGCCGCGGTTTGTCCGGCCGTTCTTCTCCGGGAAGGAACCCCGGTTCGCCCGGAAGGTCATTTTTCATAAGGGGCGAACTGCCGTTTCGTAGGGAAGTAGAGCGGAACGGCGAGCAATTCGGGAAAGGATCGCACGGAAGCCGGACAGCCGGCGGGAGATAGCAATGCGTACGAACAGCAACGGCAGTTTCGATGCACTGATTTCCGGGACGATCGTCGGTATTGCCACCACGCTCGCGGCGGCAGCGTGCGGCAAGGCCGAGCGTTCCGGCGCCGTGGCGCCTTTGAACGCCGTGAGTCACGTCACTTGGGGCGACCAGGCCGCCCGGCAGAACGATGTCAGTCTCAAATACACGGGTACCGGATTCGTGCTCAATCACGCCGCGGCCGTTCTGTGGGCGAGTCTCTACGAACGCTGGTTCGGACGAGCCGCCGAGTCGGGCGATGTCGCCAGAGCATTGACGGGCGGAGCGATAGTCGCGGGCCTTGCCTATCTGACGGATTATCATCTGGTCCCCGAGCGTCTAACGCCCGGATACGAGAAGCGCTTATCGGGCAAGTCGCTGGCGGCGGTTTTCGGCGCGTTGGCTTTGAGCCTGCCGCTGCGCGGATTGGTTCAGCATTTGAGGCGCTAACCCTCGCTTCGAGAGAGCTTTTCGCCGCCTTGCCGGACGGAGCCGTTCACGGCGATGACCGTCATTCCGCTTCGACGTAGCCGGTCTGGATTCTCTGTTGCACATGCATTCCGTTCTTGGGCGGTTACCGATCCCTTATAATGCACGCCCCAACTTATTTTTGAGCGGAATCATGTCCACTATCCCAGCTTGCCCCCAGTGCACTTTAGAAAACACCTACCCGGACGGCGACAATTATGTGTGCGCCGACTGCGGCTACGAATGGCCGATCGAGGAAACCGCGGCCTCCGACGACGACGCGGATGCGGTCGTTAGAGACGCCAACGGCAATGTTCTGTCCGACGGCGACACGGTCGTGCTGATCAAGGATCTGAAAGTCAAAGGCTCGTCCATCACGCTCAAAATGGGCACCAAGGTGAAAAGCATCCGTTTGGTCGGCGGCGACCACGAAGTGGACTGCAAGCTGGACAACGGCAATTTCATGCTGAAGGCCTGCTTTTTGAAGAAGGTCTGATAAGCCGCTTTTGACCGATAGCGCTCTGATTCCAGATCCCTTTCAATCAGGCGTTCATTTTCGTAGGGTGGGTTAGGCGCACATCAGCACCAACCGACCGCCGATCACTGCGCTTCGCGTGCGCCGTAACCCGCCGAGCGACCTTCCATCGGCGGGTTACGCGGAGCCTGTCCTGAGCCTGTCGAAGGGCCTGTCCCGAGCGGAGACTAGGGGCTAACCCGCCATCGATGGGTTTCGCTTCGCTCTACCCATCCTACGATGAATGTTCACTCGAATGCCGAATGGAATTGCGCCGGGATTTCGCAAAGCTTCCATCCCGGCCTACAGGCTCTATCGATTCCGGCTCTCGTTCATCGCAGCGGCGCCACTCGTCCGGTCGCCCGGAATTCCCGGTAGTCCTCTAGCACCTGGGCATGGTCGAAGACCAGGGGCTGCGGCAGCTCATCCGGCATCACCACACTGCAATGCTTGGCATCGTCTGCGGCTATCGGCTCGCCGCTAGCCTCTGCGACGTACACGACGGTTACGGTATGGCCTCGAGGATCTCGCTTGGGGTCCGAATAAATCCCCAGCAGGGCAATCAGGCGAACCTCCAGCCCGGTTTCCTCTTGGGCTTCGCGCCTGGCAGCCTGTTCCACGGTTTCGCCGATATCGACGAAGCCGCCCGGAATAGCCCAGCCTTGAGGCGGAAAGGCACGTTCGATCAAGACAATGGGCCGGCCGGGCCGGTCGGTCAATTCGATGATAGCGTCGGCGGCAAGGGCGGGAGTCATCGGTCGCGGCATGGCGTTTTCCTGTCGTTCAAGCCTGATCCGATAGACACTTTATCAAATCCAAGTTCTGAGAAAAGTCGGGCGTGGCTTGGATGGTCCCCTTGGACAAGGTCAGTCCGGCGCGAACAGGTCCAACGTCACCGGACGCTGCGCGTTTTCCAGGACTGAAAAGCTGACGCCCAACAGGCGGACCTTGCGCCGGCCGGCTTCGGTGCGATTTAGGAGTTCCGCAAGGTGGGGCCGGACATCGCGGATGTCGCGAAAGGGCCGATCCAGGGTTCGGGCGCGGGTGACCAATTCGAAGTCGTCGTATTTGACTTTGACGGTGAGGCCACGAGCTTGTAGGCCGTGCCGGGCCAGTTTCTTCAGAACGCCTTCGGCGAGTTTGGCGAGGTGCTGGCACATTTCGGCCCGGTCCGAGAGGTCGGCGGGAAAGGTGGTTTCCGCGCCCCAGGATTTCCGCGGGCGGTTGGGGACGACCGGCCGCTCGTCGATGCCGCGGGCGATCCGGTAGTAGTGCTCGCCGGCCTTGCCGAACTGCCGTGTCAACGTGGCCAGCGCCAGGCGTTCGAGATCCCGGCCGCAACGAATGCCCAGCGCGAGCATTTTCGCTTCGGTGGCTTTGCCTATGCCGTGGAAGGCGCCGATGGGGAGCTCCGCGATGACGGCCCTCCCCTGTTCCGGCGGAATCAGGCAAAGCCCGTCGGGCTTGTGGCGGTCGGAGGCGATCTTGGCGAGGAACTTGTTGTAGGAAACTCCCGCGGAGGCGGTGAGCTGGGTCGCTTCCCGGATGCGCCGCTTGATTTCCTCGGCTATTCGCGTGGCGGAACCTTGGAGAATCGGACTTGCCGTGACATCCAGATAGGCTTCGTCCAGGGAGACGGCTTCGACCAGGTCCGTGAAGTCGAGGAAGATGGCACGAATTTCCGCCGAGACCGCCCGGTACACGTCGAACCTCGGCCGAATGAACACCGCCTCGGGACACAGCCGGTAAGCCTTGGCCGCAGGCATGGCCGAACGGATACCGAACACCCTCGCCTCGTAGCTGCACGTCGCCACCACCCCTCGTGAGTTCGGGGCGCCGCCGACCACCACGGGTTTGCCGCGCAATTCGGGAAAGTCCCGCTGCTCCACCGCCGCGTAGAAGGCATCCATGTCGATGTGGATGATCTTTCGGAGGCGTTGGGGCGGCGGAACTTGATCAGAGCCGTTCAAATAGGGTCACCGGGTCTCATTAGGGCTGCTGTCGGACTGCAGTCTCGAGCCGGCTGCCGCGGGCTAGAGCATTTTCATATCTACTGTACGGGCACTCGCGAGTAGGTCGGGAATCCCTCCCAATCGCAAACGTCGCTTTAGTCGCGACCTTCCAATCGCAAACGGCGTCTTCGGGAGCGCCGAAGCCCCCCTTCCCGACACCACGTCCCGGCCAAGCGTCTTCGTCGGCAAAGGGTTGCCGACCTACGAATGCTTGAATCCATTCACCCGAGCCGAAGGCGCCAACGACGTCCGCCAAGCTGGTTTTGCCGTACGAGCGCGATGAAAACGCTCTAAAGCCCGCTCCCACGGCAAGATCAATTGCAATCAATACCTGGAAATAGAAACAGCTCCAAGGATACCCGGACCTCGATCTCATCCAAAATGATGTATCCCGCCGGGCGGCCGTTGCGCTAAAAGCGGTCGTCGGTCGGTGTCAAGTCTTGTCGGCGAGACAGCTTTGTCGGAAGGGGCGTCCTGGCGCTCCAATCGCAAACGGTCTGGCCGGGAGCGCCGGCCAGACCCTTCCCAGGACGGCCGTTTGCGATTGGAAGGGGGACTTTGGTGCTCCCAAAGTTCCCGTTTGCGATTGGAAGGTCGCGACTAAAGCGACGTTTGCGATTGGAAGGGTCGCGACTAAAGCGACGTTTGCGATTGGAAGGGTCGCGACTAAAGCGACCGTTTGCGATTGGGAAGGAATTGCCGACCTACTTACCCCCGAATTTCGACATGCTGCCTAGGCTCCAACTTCGACACGAATGTCCGAAAACTTGTCGTCGTAAAAGGCGATCCGGTCTTTCAGTTCACGATGCTCTTCGTAGGGGTCTTCGTAGGTCCAGACCGAATCCTCGAGTTTCGTTTCGCCGAGCTTCAGATCGAAGTAATGAGCGGTCCCCTTGAACGGGCACTCTGTCGTGGTATCCGAGCGTTCGAGCCGATCCAGCCTGACGTCGGAACGCGGGAAATAATAACGCGCAGGATGTTGGTCTTCGTCGACTTCGATCACGTCGCGCGAGTCGGCAATCACTTCGTTGTCGATTTTGACTTGCACTCTTTGACCGAGATGCTTTTCTTGCACTTTATGCTCTGGCCATTTTTGGTGTCCTGGCGATTTTTTCATGCTGACCTCCTGGCTTCTTGGCCATGATCGATGTCAAAGGCAGTCTCTACGGCCCGCATGCCTATCGGCCGCTGCCGTAGGGACGGGTGATGATCTCCAGAAGATGACCGTCCGGGTCTTCGAAATACACTCCGCGGCCGCCGTCGTTGCGATTGATCTGGCCCGGCCGGTGCTGGCCGGGATCGGCCCAGTACTCGAGACCCTGCTCGAGTATGCGGCCGAAGATCCGATCGAAGTCGTCTTCGCCGATCAGAAAAGCGTAGTGCTGCCAGGCGATCTCGCCGTCGGTCTCGTAGAAATCGAGCGAAACGCCGTTGCTGAACTCAACGACGAGGAAAGGTCCGAACGGTTTCTGCCCTGGCAGGCCGAGAATTTCGGTGAAGAACGTCGCCGACTTCCGCTTGTCCCGGCACGGGACGATGGTGTGATTGAGCTGTACGCTCATCTGCGATGCTCCCTGACGCCAAGTCTGTTAGCTTTGTGACCGAACGCAAGGTCAAGCAGTTCAACCCGGCTTCGCCGAATCACCGATCTCGCTGATCGGCAGTCGGACAACGAATTCGCTACCCTTTCCCCGGCCCTCGCTAAATGCTTGTATGGTGCCGCCGTGCATCGCCACCAGACTTTCGACCAGCGATAGGCCGATCCCCAAGCCCCCTTCGGTGCGGTCGAGAGTCCGGTCCACCTGATAAAAGAGATCGAACAGATGACACAACGCCGCCGGATCGATGCCGCGCCCGTTATCGCGGACCCGGATGGCGACCTCGTCGCCTTCGCGTTCGACGCTCAGCCGGATTTGCCCTCCCTCATCGGTGTACTTGGCGGCATTGTTGAGCAGATTCGAGACCACCTGCGCCAGCCGCACGAAGTCGCCTTCGACGTGGATAGTTTCCGAAGGCAGTTGCACGCGGAGTTCGTGCCGGCGCGCGTCGATCAGGGGACGGCTGGTTTCTACCGCGCGCTGCACGATATCGGCCACTACCAGCAATTCCCTGCGCAGTTCGATCTTGCCGCGGGTGATGCGGGATACGTCCAAGAGATCGTCCACCAGCCGGGCCAAATGCTCGACCTGCCGATCGATAACATCCCGCGTCCACTGAAGCTTGGGATCCTCCGTTCCCAATTTGCGCATGATTTGAACGGCGTTGCGGATCGGCGCCAGAGGGTTGCGGAGCTCGTGGGCCAGCATGGCGAGGAACTCGTCCTTCCGGCGGTCGGCCTCGCGTAACGCTTCCTCCGCGCGTTTGATCTCGGTAATGTCCTGGAGGATGCCGCGCAGAATGATGCCGCGGCCTTGGGAGCGCGGGTAAGCCGCGCCCCGGAAGTGTAAAGTTACGAAAATTCCGTCGGCACGAGTGCCCTGCAGTTCCAGGTCAAAAGCCGAATCGGCGGATGCGGTGTGCAGCACGTCGAGCACAGCTGCATGATCCTGAGGGTCGATGAACTGCAGCAATCCCTCAAGATTGCACGGAAAGTCGCTTAAAGGATCCACGGCAAAAATGCGGCGGATGTTTCCGTCGCACAAGAGCTTCTGATCCACCGGGTCCCACTGCCAGACGCAAATGGCAGCTAGCGCTTGGAGATCCCGAAGTTGCTCCTCGGACAGTTGCAACGCGACTCGCTGGCGGAATCGACGAATCAGGAACCAGGCATGATCCGCGATCGCCTGGAGGGATGCGAGATCCTCGTTATCGTAGTCGACTGTCTTGTTGCCGACACCGACCAGCAGCACCACGCGATCATCGTATACGACCGGCACCCCCAAATGGCGCACCAGATGGACATGACCTTCCGGATAGCCCTGCTTGCGACTGAGCCCCTGGTAATCGTTGTGAACGTAGGGCCTGCGATGGCGGGCGCAGTCGGCCCAAATACCGGCGGTGCTTATCGGGTAATGGCGTTGATATACCGCTTGGCACTGGCGAAGGGTTGCGGCCGACCAGGTTCCCAGTTCGATAGTCACCTGGTCTTCATTGACCAGATGGAAGTAGCCGACTTCACTGTCCGTCACTGCGACCGCCGCCTCGATAGCCGCGGAGTACAATCTAGGTTCGTCTGCGTCGAGAGCGTGGCGATATAAGTCCAGTAACGCGGATTTTGCCTTGTCGGGGATTGGGGCTAAGGGCGTATTAATCATTGATACGAAATCATGTCACAGTGAAACAAGGCAGGCTTGTGGCCTTTCTCACCATTCTGGCCCGATGGCAAGAACGAGAGGGATTAGGGGCGCATGACGCTCAACTTCACAGACGTAAACAAAACTTCGATTTAGGCCCGCGTGTAAACCTTATCACGCGATCGCGAAGAGATCCCAAGGGTCGGTCGTATCGCGCTCTCGCCGCCCGGAAGGTTTATCGTGTTCCTTTAATCTGGAATCGAAACCGAACGCATCGGTATTTATTGATAACTGAATGGCAAGAATCCGCAAGTTCGACCATTTTTTTCGGACAATGTTTTCTTTTTTTCCTGCCCGTCAGAACTCGAAAGCCCAGCTTTCCCGGTCCAACTGGCGCTGCAGCACGATACGGCGCGGCGGCTGGATCAATAAGGTCCAGGTTTGCTGATTGTTGCGGTACGGCTCCTTTACCGATTTGAAGGGTTGGGGATTCAGCACGGCCAGGCAGAAGCCGCCCGGCGCGCGCACCGATTCGTAACGAATCAGGCCGACCCAGGCTTCCCGTGCCTGTTCCGCCAGCAGCTGCGTGCCGGCGTAATCGGAAGGATGCGTCCAGGTCTCCCGATGGGACACCAGGGGCGGCTTCGAAAGGTCGATAGCCTTATCGGCGGCGGCATGAAATTCGAACAGAGTCAGCTCGACGCTCGCCGGACGGCCTGACAGGCCTTCGCTGTCCAGCCAGAACCGCAACCGCCAGTAGCCGCATTCGGCTGTGGCCGTTCGGCGATCCTCGGCGCCGTAAAAAACGCCGGGGTCGGTGCGCCGGCGAAATCGCGAACCGCCCGGCAGCGGCCAATAGCGGAACGGCGTCGCCAGCAGCCAGTGCAAGCCTTGGGCGTCAGCGGGCAGGCGCGGCTTGGCCTCGTCGAGGATGTCTTCCAGCAATGTCTGATCGTCCAGATTGCCCGAAGCGAGGTGCATGGTGGCAACCCGATGCTGCGCCTCGACTGCCCGCCAGCCGCTGCCCCGCCAGGGGCGGAGCTCGGAGGTTGTGAAAAACCGTCGCGAGCGGCCCGAGTCCGTGCCGACAAATCGGCAGGAGGGCTGATTTGCACGGCGGGTGCCGCCCATAGGGTGCCGGACAGAGAGGTCCGGCATGACAAGCGGAGGCGTACGAGAGTGTACGTTGAGCATCGCAGGTGCGGACTCGGGCCGCGCAGTAGGCTTTTTCACAACCTCTTAGACGTGAGCACGGTGAGAATCCAAGTACTCACAGGCATGAATCAGGCCGTCGACCCGCTTGATGACCTCCAACGGCCGCTGTCCGTCGAAAGCGCGGTTGGCCGATTTCAGCCAGCTTCGGGCCAGTTCGTCGTCGCCGCCGACCAGCGATGACAGGGAACGATACAGGCGCACGAAATGGGCGGCCAGCTCCCAGGGTTTGCCGCCTTCCGGAAGAGCGTATCGGCCGTTCAACAGCCGGGACGCGGTCGGTTGGCTGGCGCCGATAATGCTTTTCAGATCGCTGGGCCCCAATCCCAGGCGGCGAGCGGCCTCGATCACTGCTCCGGTGAGGACGCGCGAGCGGTCTGTGGCGGGGGCTGAAGCTGGGTGTGTCATGGGGTCTTTCCTCGCTTGCTTGCCAACGTGTTTATTCTACTGAATAACCCTATCATAAAACACACCGTGTGAATATCCGTTAACAGCCGGATGCACGCCAGATCTACCGAGACGATTATTTCGTCGATCCATCACTCCTGATCCACTTTCTCGATGCGAAAAATATTCGGTTGGCGGACAATCCTAAGCTCGGCTCTCCGTTCCGAAGGTCGAACATGAAAGCAAGCGTGCGTAATCGGCCGGAAGGTGTGGTCAAACCTATACGAAAGGGCTTGATGAGTTTCGAAGTCGCGATCCAGCCGACGAGGACGTGAAAAAGACCGACCGCCCCAAACCGACATGAAGAAAAACACCCTCCTAGCTCAAGAAGGCCGGCATCCCGATGACTCGCTAGCCGCGTTCTTCGAACGGCAAACCCGGCGTCACGGATCTCGGGAAGCTGTTCGCTATAGGCCAAGATACCGCACCATTCGCTGGAGTTACGACATGCTCGGCGAGCGCGTGTTCGGATTGGCACAAACGCTGGCCGCACACGGCATCGGAACGGGCGATCGGGTCGCTCTCTGCGCGGAAAATTCGCCACACTGGGTTGCGGCCTTCTTCGCCATCCTGGCCCGCGGCGGCGTGGTGGTGCCTCTGAATCCGAAAAGCACTCCGGATCAGATCGACCGGATCAGCAAATCCGCCGAGCCTAAGCTGGCCCTGCTATCCCCCTCGCTCGCCTGGCCCGACGAGGCCGTGCCGTGCTTGCCGACGGCCGACTCGTCCTACTCGGCGAACGAAGCCGCGGCCATGCGGGACAAAGCCGTCTTCGAGAACTCCGGCGGGCTCGCCGAAATCATCTACACCTCGGGAACGACCGGCGATCCGAAAGGCGTCATGCTCTCTCACGGAAATCTCCTGGCCGATCTCGACGCCGTGATGAAAGCGGTGCCCTTGACGCCCGACGATCATATCCTCACCTTGCTCCCCTTGTTTCACGTGTTCGGTCAAATGACGAGCCTCCTGTGCTCGCTGTACAGCGGATGCTCGGTCACCTATATCGCCGCCCCGACGACCCGCGCCATTCGGGAAGCATTGACCTACACGCCGGCGACTCATCTGGTCGTGGTGCCCGAAGTGCTCAAGACCATGATGGATCGTCTGGAAAGCCGGCTGGGCCGAATCCCCGGTTTCCTCCGGCGCGCGCTGCGCGACCGCATCCGTTCCCGCATCTCCCGGACACTCCGGACCATCGTTTGCGGCGGCGCTCCGCTCGATCCGACGATCGAGGACAAATGGTGGAACCTGGGCTTCGAAGTCTTGCAGGGTTACGGACTCACCGAGACGAGCCCGGTCGTCAGTACCAACACCTCCACCGCCCATCGCGCGGGATCGGTCGGAAAGCCTCTGGACGGGGTCGAGGTCAGGTTGGCTCCGGACAACGAAATCCTGGTCCGAGGCCCGATCGTGATGCAGGGGTACTATCGGGATGCTCAACGCACCGAGGCCGTTCTGGACCACGGCTGGTTCAAGACCGACGATGCCGGACGCTTCGACGAGGACGGATTCCTGTACGTCTTCGGACGCAAGAAATACATGATCCTGGGGCCGAGCGGCGAAAACGTCTTTCCCGAGGATCTGGAAGCCGAACTGAGCCGGGTTCCCGGCGTCATCGACAGCGCCGTAGTGGGCTTGCCGAGGAACGGCCGGACCGTCGTTCATGCCGCGCTGCTCTGTGAGCCGAACCGAGCCGCCGGCGCCGTGGCCGAAGCCAACCGGCATTTGGCGCCGCACCAGCAAATCACGAGCTGGTCTGTTTGGCCCGAGCCCGATTTCCCGCGTTCGGTCACGCGCAAGGTTAAAAAAGAGGAAGTCATCAAAAGACTCGGCAGCGAACCGGCCGGCCGGCCGTCTCAAGGCGGGCGGATCACGCCGCTCAAGCGGCTCTTGGTCGAGGTGACGCAAACGGAGATCGGAGAAATCGACGATTCGACGCGGATCGTAGCCGACCTGAACCTGGATTCTCTGCTGCGAATCGAGCTGGTCTCGCGGATCGAGGACGAATTCGGGGTTTATATCGAGGAAATGCAGATCACGCCGGAACTCACGGTCGCCGATTTGGACGCGCTTGTGCAAGGCCAAAAGGGACGAATGCCCCAGTTGGGGCGTTATCCACGCTGGTCGAACTCGGCTTGGGCCGGCCGATTGCGGCCCGCGGTAAATCAGGTTGTCTTCCGCTGGTGGCTTTCGATCTTCTGCCGCTTGCGCATAAGCGGCGAGGAAAACCTGACGAATCTTCAGGGACCGGTGCTGTTCATGGCGAATCACCGCAGTTTTCTCGATCCGGTCATCGCGACCTGGACGATTCCAGAAGTTATTCGCTCGCGCCTCGGCATCGCGGCCGGCACCGAGGTTCTCTACGGCAAATACCCTTGGTTCGCGCCGCTGGCGGAACTCGCGTTCAATGCCTTCCCGTTTCCCACCGGAACCCACGAAAACATCCGGCCGGGGCTCGATTATATCGGCCGCATGCTCGACGACGGCTGGAACGTTCTGATTTTCCCCGAGGGAGGGCTGAATCGGTCCGAACGGCCGCTGCTCGATTTGAAGGGCGGCACCGGCGTGGTCGCCGTCGAAATGGGCGTCCCCGTCGTACCGCTCGTCATTCAAGGCACCGAGAAAATCCTCCCTCCCGACACCCTCGTGCCGAAGAGGCGGGATCAAGTGAGCGTCCGCTTCGGAAAGCCCTTGAATTTGGCAGGACAGGAATACGCCGACGCGACTGCGAGTATCGAATCGCATCTGCGACATTTACTTGAAGATCGGGAAAACCGCGAATCAGCTCGTCGTAGGCCGGAATAAGCGCAACGTTTCCGGCACCGGCTCCCGGCGATGAGTCCTTGTCCCCGACATCGTTTGACCCAAACCAAGATGTCGGGAAAGGATTCCCGACCTACCAGACGGCCCAGGCTCGTAGGTCGGCAATCCCTTGCCGACAAACCCGCTGGATCGCGGAAAGGCTCGCGAATAAAGCAGCCGTTTGCGAGCGGGCGCTACCGCAGACCAAAAATGCTCTATCCGAAGCACTGTCAGGTCTTTTTCTTGTGCCTGATCAGGCGCCGACGCTTTCGAACCTGGCGGGCGGAAAGAATGTTGCGTTTGCCCTTGAACGGATTCTCGCTGCTCCGGAACTCGAGCTTGATCGGCGTTCCCTGTATGTCCAAGGTATCCCGGAAGACGTTGATCAGGTAGCGTTTGTACGCCCCCGGCACTTCTTCCGTTTGATTGCCGTGGATCACGATGACCGGCGGATTCTGACCGCCCTGATGGGCGTATTTGAGCTTGATGCGCCGGCCGCGGACCAAGGGCGGCTGGTGCGCGACCAGGGCGTCCTGAAGGATTTTGGTTAGCCGCGAAGCGGACAAATCCCGCGTCGAAGCCTCGTAAATGGCTTCCACCGTATCCAGCAGATTGCCCACGCCCGTGCCGTGCAGTGCTGAGATGTAATGCTTTTCCGCGAAATCAAGGAACGGCAGTTTCAAATCGATCTGGCGCCGCACGTTGTCTTTCTGGTCCGGACTGAGCCCATCCCACTTGTTCAGGCCGATGATGAGCCCGCGGCCGATTTCCAGAACCATGCCCAGGAGATTGGCGTCCTGATCGGTCACGCCTTCGCGCGCATCGATCAGGAAAATCACCACGTGGGCCGTTTCGATCGCTTGCAGGGCCTTGATGACGCTGAACTTTTCGATGGTTTCCGAGACCCGCCCGCGGCGGCGGATGCCGGCGGTATCGATCAGGGTATAGGCTTTGCCGTGACGCTCGAAGGGAATGTAGACGCTGTCCCGCGTCGTTCCGGGCTGATCGTAGACGACTACCCGCTCCTCTCCCAGAATGCGATTCACCAAGGTCGATTTGCCGACATTGGGACGCCCCACCACGGCGATGCGAATGCCGGGCGATTCTTCAGTCATTTCCGGCTCTTCCGGAGCCGGCAACTTGGCTTCCAGCTCGTCCAGCAGCGTATCGATTCCGATCGCATGGGACGCCGAGATGGGGTGGGGCTCACCGAGGCCGAGAGCGTAGAACTCGCCCGCCACGACCGCCAAATCCGCCCGGTCGATCTTGTTCACCACCAGAAGAACGGGCTTTCCGGTCTTGCGCAAGCGTTCGGCAATGGCTTCGTCGCCGGCATTGAGGCCGTGACGGGCGTCGACCAGCAGCAGGATCAGGTCCGCTTCCTCCAGCGCATAACTAACCTGGCGCATAGCCTGTTCGTCGATGCCGAGTTCGGTCTCGACGATACCGCCGGTGTCGACCACGAAATAGTCCTTTTGACCGCGCCTTACCCGGCCGTATTGCCGGTCTCGGGTCAAGCCAGGGAAATCCGCCACGAGCGCGTCGCGGGTCCGGGTCAGATAATTGAATAGGGTGGACTTGCCTACATTAGGGCGGCCCACCAGGGCGACCACGGGCAACATAAACTACTCCAATCGCAAACGGTCATCCGGGGAGCGCCCGGATGCCCCTTCCAATCGCAAACGGTCATCCGGGGAGTTCCCGGATGACCCTTCCACCGCGATGGCGGCCAAGGTGCCGCCGCTGGTATAAACGTAGATGACGTCGTCGAACACGACTGGCGTCGCCGCGATTGGGCTCTTGTCCACCCTGACCCGGCCCACCAAGCTGCCATCCTCCTGGGAAAGCAGATGGAGATAGCCCTCGAAATCACCTACCACGACATAGTCCTTGACCAAAGCGGGAGCCGTCAAACGCCGGAAGTGCAACTCGTCCTGTTTCCACAGATCGGCGCCATTGCGCACGTCCAATTGCCAAACATCGCTGCTGGCGTCGGTTACGAACAGCGAGCGGCGGGCCGCCGCCATGCCGGTGTAAGAAGATAGTTCGGCCTGGCGCCAGAGCACGTCGCCGTCTTTTAACGATACGGCGGCCACGCCGCCTTGATAACCCGTCACGTAGATGGTGTCTCCTTTCACGATCGGATCGGAATCCATATCGACCAAACGCTCTATTTCGGAGCGACCGTGGGGCAACGCAATCGTCGCCTCCCATTCCGGTTTGCCGTCAGTCAAATTCAGGGCGATCAGCTTGCCGCTGCCATAACCGTCCAGCACGAAATCGTCTGCGATTGTCGGCGAACCACGGCTGCGAATCGAAAGTGCCGGTATCGTCCGGTCATGGTACCAGCGCGTCCCACCGGTATTTTCGTCGAGCGCGGTAATGCGCCCGTCGCTGCTCCGTATCACCACCGTGTCGCCTTCGACGCGCGGCAAGGCGAGAATCTCGCTGGACACGTTGGTTTTCCAAAGCACCGAACCGTCGCCGTCATTCAGCGCCACGATCTCGGCGTTGCTGGTGCCGAGTATGAGCTTGCCCTCACCCGCCACGGGTCCGGCGGAAACGGCCAGCTCAATATCCACGGACCACAGCTTGTCGCCGTTGAGACGGCTGCGCGCCTGAACTTCGCCCTTGCGGTCGGCCGCGAAAATCTTGTCTTCGGTGACGGCGGGAACCAGGTTCACATATTGCTCGGCATAACCTTTGCCGATATCGACATCCCAAAGCACCGTCATCTTGACCGCGGGCTCGAAATCTTTGAGCTCCGCGGGCGGGTCGGCATTATCCGAAGCTCCGAAGTACTCTCCTATACCGGAGGCTGCTTCTTTCAGTGGACCAAGCGCACTACAGCCGGTCAGCAGCAGACCGCACAAAAACAAGACCAGAAAACGGCGCATCAGGACCCGGCTGGTTTCGGCGCGGCCGGTAGATCGTTAAGCTTCAGCTCCAGCAGCGGGGAAGCTTCGCCGAATTCTTTCGCGGCTTCGTAAGCTCTACGGGCTTCGTCGGGCCGGTTGGCGGCCGCGTACAGATCGCCTTTGAGCTCTTGGTAAAGACCCGCAAACTTGCCCATCTGTTCCGCGGTCAACGGCTCCAAAAGGCTCAGTGCCGGACCGGTTTCTCCCGAAGCCAGCATCACCTGGGCGAGACGGAGCCTTGCGATATGCTTGAAGTTTTCGTCCTTGGTTTTTGCAAGCGTCTCTTCCAGAACGGCCTTCGCGCCAGGCAAATCATTGGAATCGACCTTGAGCTTGGCGAGCAGCAACCGGGCGTAATCGGCATAGGCGCTCGACGGGTACGTGGCGATGACCCGCTCGCCCAATTTGATCGCGGGTTCCGTTTGCTTGGTTTCCGACGCCTTCAGCATTTGCAGATAAAGATTGGAAGCCTGCTCGTTTTGGCTGCGCACATTGCCCTGCCACATGTTCCAGCCGATGATGAGCGCGACGCCCAGAAGAACACCGAGAATCAGCGATTGCCGATTTTCTTTCCACCACCGCTGGAGCGCTTCTAAGCGCTCTTCTTCTGTCAAATACGTTTCCACTCGAACCTCGTCGCGTTAAATGAGTGCTTGCAAAAAGGGGATCAGCTCGGATTGCGAAAGGGTCGTCTGGCCGGCCTCGGTGCGTAAGTATTTGATGCCGATCAGCTGATCTCGCGCCTCATCTTCACCCATGATCAGCGCCAGTATTGCGCCGCTTTTGTCCGCCCGTTTGAATTGGCTCTTGAAACTGCCGCCGCCGCAATTCACCACCAGCCTCAAGTTCGGCAGGGCATCGCGCAAAGCCTCGGCCAGCACGGCGCCCTTGCGTTCGGCGTGTTCGCCCACGCGGATCAGATAAGCATGGGGCAGCGCCGCGGCATCCAGTTTTTCCGGGGATTCCAGTAGCTCGATCAGGCGCTCCATGCCGAGAGCGAATCCGGTTGCGGCGGAACCTTTTCCGCCCAATTGTTCGATCAGGCCGTCGTAACGTCCGCCGGCGCAAACCGTCCCCTGAGCGCCCAGTTCGTGGGTGACCCACTCGAAAACGGTGCGGCAATAATAATCGAGGCCGCGCACCAGCGTGGGATTCACGGAATAAGCAATACCGGCTTCGTCGAGAAGCTCCCTCAATCGCTGGAAATGTGTTTTGGATTCCTCGCCCAGTTCGTGCGTTAAAACCGGCGCCGCCTGGATCAGCTCGCGCATATCCGGATTCTTGCTGTCCAGAATGCGCAAGGGATTGGATTCCAAGCGCCTCTGGCTGTCTTCGTCGAGCTTCCCATAGTGCGCACGGAAGTAATCCACCAGCTTGGCGCGATAACCGTGCCGCTCTTCGGCCGTTCCCAGGGTATTGATTTGCAGTTCGAGCTTGTGCGCGATGCCGAGTTCCCGCCACAGCCTGGAGCTCAGCAAAATCAGCTCGGCATCGATGTCGGGGCTCGCCATGCCGTAAGCCTCGACACCCACTTGGTGGAACTGGCGATAGCGGCCCTTCTGCGGACGCTCGTGGCGGAACATGGGTCCCGCATACCACAGCCGGTTGATCTGATTGTGCAGCAGGCCGTGCTCCATGCACGCCCGCAGGCAGCCAGCGGTACCTTCCGGACGCAGCGTCAGGGAATCGCCGTTGCGATCCTCGAAGGTATACATTTCTTTCTCGACGATATCGGTGACTTCGCCGATCGAGCGCTTGAACAGTTCGGTCCTTTCCACCAACGGCAGACGGATTTCCTCATAGCCGTAGCTCGCCATGACACGGCGCACCACCGACTCGACATGCTGCCAGCGCGGCGTGCGATCGGGCAGTATGTCGTGCATGCCGCGAATCGCCTGAATCTTTTCCATAGTCGAAAGGGTTGTCGTGGGGTTATTTAAGAAGCGGGAGTCAGTCTACCGAAATGTAGCGCTTGGCCTGCACGGCTTCCTTGGTATTTGGAAATTTCGACCGCAGGGTTTTCGCATAGTCTCTGGCTGCATGGAAATTGCCGAGACCGGCTTCGGTCTCGACGCCGATCCAAAGCGATCTCGGATCCGGTTCCGCCACGGCGTGATAGCGCTCCAAAAACGCGCGCGCAGACATGCCCTGACCGGTTTCGCGGCTCAGCTCGGCCATCTCGATCAACGCCGGCGCAAAGCGGGGATCGTATTCCAGCGCCTGACGCAGATACTGCTCGGCTTCCCCATTTTGACCTGCCGACCGGGCGCAAATCCCGGCATTGGTGAGCGCGATCCAGGGCGAGTTATAGAGCTTCGAACCGATGACTTCCCGGAACTGGCTCATGGCTTCGGCGTACCGGCCCTGCCCGCACAAAAACCGGCCGTAGTTGTTGCGGACGCCGAAGTTTTCGGAATTCGCCGACAAGGCCTTCTTGAACTCGCGCTCGGCGTCGGCCGGCTGATCCAGCCGCTGATAGAGCACCGCCAGCGCGTTGTAGGCCTCGCTGTTTCGTCCGTCCAGTTCGGCGGCCTTGGTCAGATCCTGTAGGGCCACCTCGTAGTTGCCCGCTTCCATGTATTGGATGCCCTTTCGAACATAAATGTCGGATTGGCTGAGCGAACCATAGGGATCGTTAGGACGGGTATTGTGCGTCTTCGATGATCCACAGGCCGCGAGCGCCACACACACTATCGGACCGATCAAAACCCGGAATTTCATGACTGTACAACCTGTAAGCGGTGGTGCCTGCGCGTACGGTCGTTCACCCGCCCCACCAGCTGGCCGCAGGCCGCGTCGATGTCGTCGCCGCGAGTCTTGCGGGTGGTCGCGATCAATCCGGCGGCGTGCAGCATGTCGCTGAACCGGCGTATGGTTTCCGGACCGGAGCACCGGTAATTGGAACCCGGAAACGGATTGAACGGAATCAGGTTGACCTTGGATGGCACGTGACTCAATAGGCGAATCAAGGCCCTGGCATGCGCGGGCGTATCGTTGATGCCGTCAAGCATCACGTATTCGAACGTCACTTTGCGGCGGTTTTCTCGCCCGACATAGCGTTTGCACGCTGCCAGAAGCTCCTTGATCGGGTACTTCTGGTTGATCGGCACCAATTCGTTGCGCAATTCGTCGTCCGGGGCGTGCAGGGACACGGCCAGGGCGATATCTGACACTTCGGCAAGTCTGTCCAAGGCCGGAACGATGCCTGAGGTGCTGAGCGTCACCCGGCGCTTGGAGAGCCCGTAGGCGAAATCGTCCAGCATCAGGCTGGTGGCGGCGACAACATTGTTGAAGTTGAGCAGCGGCTCGCCCATGCCCATGAGGACCACGTTGGTCACTCGGCCTTCGCCGAGTTCGCGCCGCGCCACCCAGAGCTGGCTGATGATCTCGGCGGCGCTCAGGTTGCGATTGAAGCCCTGCCGCGCCGTGGAACAGAACGAGCATTCCAGAGCGCAACCCACTTGGGACGATACGCACAAGGTGCCGCGCCCGTCTTCGGGAATGAAGACGGTCTCGATGCGGTTTTGGTCATCCAGTTGCAGCAACCATTTGCAGGTGCCGTCCGAGGATTTCTGCGCATAGGCGATCTCCGGCACGCGGATTTCGCAACGTTCGGCCAGCCGCATCCGCAGCGACTTGCTCAAATTGGTCATCGCCGAGAAATCGGCGACGCCGCGCTGATGTATCCATTGCAGCAACTGCGTCGCACGAAAAGGTTTTTCCCCGATCTCGACGAAGAAGGCTTCCATCGCCTTCCGGTCTAGGCCGAGGAGATTCAGCTTTTCGCCGGAATTAACGGGTGCGGGGGCAGAGCTCATTCTCTTTGAAGAAAAATGCGATTTCCTGTGCCGCCGTATCCGGTCCGTCGGAACCATGCACCGCGTTTTCGTCGATGCTGACGGCAAAATCGGCACGGATGGTGCCGGGTGCGGCTTCCTTGGGATTGGTGGCGCCCATGATTTCGCGGTTCTTGGCGATGGCGTTTTCGCCTTCCAGGACCTGCACCATCACCGGACCGGTGATCATGAAATTTACCAGATCGTTGAAGAACGGCCTTGCCTTGTGGACCGCATAAAATCCCTCCGCTTGCTCGCGGGAAAGATGCAGCATTTTAGCCGCGACGATTTTGAGCCCCGCTTTCTCGAAGCGGCTGTAAATTTCGCCGATCACGTTCTTGGCTACAGCGTCGGGTTTGATGATGGACAAGGTGCGTTCGACCGCCATTGGATCTCCTTGATTCGGATTCGCCGGTGTTGTGTAGTGAATGAAAACCGAGCGTTCTCGGCTTTCGGAAAAACGTTCGCCGCCCAGATACGGGCAGATAAAACATTGGGATTTTACTGGAAAATTGAGCCGATGATAAGAAATACCGGCCCTTGAACCCGTTTTCAAACGCCATGAGCAGCATCATGGCGTCGCACGGCAGATTGAAGCCGGCCTTTAGACCGCGAAACCTTCCCCGCAACCGCAGGTCGCCTTGACGTCGGGATTGTCGAAGCGAAACGCTCCGTTGATCCCCTCCCGGCGATAATCCACCCGAAGTTGAAGACTCAACTCGCCGGGCCAGAACTCCGGCCACCCTGGAAACTTATCATTATCATTCCCAAATCGACAGGAGAAGGGCGCAGGCTTTCGTTGTTTGACTTCCATGACCGCGCCAACGGAGTATCAACGGCGCGGGTGGGTTAGCAGAGCATAACCCGCTTTCAGAGATTCACCGACGCCCCCCGGCGCGATACGCGTCGCTGCTTCCCGCAGGGAGGTGGACTGATTCAAAATTAAAAGCAAATAACCAAAGTCTGACCCCTTCGCTCGTTCAGCGCATCATATGGCTCTGGATAAAAATCTAATTTAACGATCACCCTTTAACTGCTCAGACTTGCATTGTGCCTTGCCGCCTCTTCATCCGCGGGATCAACATAGTAATCGTCACAGGAGCGATAAGTCCTATTTCGGTTATCTTTAACGCGTCCGCCGAGTTGCGTGGCAATTTCAATCATCCATTTTAAAGTCTTCTCGTCGGAATTCTTTGTCATCAAATGACTTTTTGATAAAAATAGTTTTCCTGGAATATCCCCCATAGGGTCAAATACTAAAGTGCCCTTCTCCGCCCTGCTGCCTGTGTCACTTTCCTTGAGAGCAATATCGTTACGCGCTTTGGCTAACGCCTTTAGCTGGGCAAGCGATGGCGGTAAATAATAGAAAAGTTTCTTTCTGCCGAGCCACCACGGGCCATATCGTGTTTTTAGGCCCAGGACCATGAAAAATAAACCTTTCTTTACCGCCATTGCTTTATAAGGGGTGGTTATTTGAACGATTTTATGACACCTGCACCACTGTAAAGTCTATTGACATTGGTCAAGCCCTTACCACGCTCATATAACAGAGGAATTCCAAGGCCATAATCAGCGCTATAATCCCTAACATGATTAGCCCATTGCCCTTTAGTCGTTAGGTCTGCCCAAAGCGCGGTAGGGCGCAATAGCGTACTCGCGTATTGCGCCGAATAAAGGCCGAATTCATGCGGCGGAATACGGGAGTACCCTATTCCGCCCTACGCGAGCTAAATGAGCAGATTATTCACCGTGACTAACTCGGATAACTTTTGCATCTCTTTTTGATATTTCTATCATGGCCACTCCACCCATTAGTCCTTCTGGTAACGTTCCTTTTATTACCCAAACGGTATTATTAAGGACCGCTTTTAGAGGTTTTTGTCTATCAATATTTTCCACACCATATATCGGTTTTAAAATCGCCTCCGCCACGACTACGGCCGTCATCTCGTCGGGAATAAAACCTTCATCAGGAACATAGGAGTGTTCCTGCGCCATAACGCTATAGCTTTCAGCTACCATTAAAAAAAATATAAAAAAGACACGACTTATCCGCTGACTCATTTGGCTCCGCTCCCAACTGTTTGGACGGTGCCGTGAAGTGGGCTATTTGGTAACGGTGTATACATTTTTATCTGTCCTTGAGGAGTGCCGAGTAATCCTGGAAGATTATCTTTGTCAAGATTTCTCTTGTCATCCTCTGAGAAGTTCTCGTTGTCATATCTTTTATCGTAACTGCCATGGGTATGATAGTTTCCGGCAGCTTTGGTACCAGTGGGACATACCCCATCATATGACCAATCTTTTCCACCCTTATTGGGAGGTGTATAAAAACAGCTTCCATTTGCATAAGTACACAGCCTACCGGCATATTCGACGCCATCCTTAATTGATTGCGGATTAATATCCCTAACGGCCTGCTCCCCAGCAGCTTGAGCACTCGGATACTCTGCGTAGGGTTCCAGCCCAAATGGATCGATGTAATTCAGCGGGTTATTCCCCACATAGGCATAGGTATTTAGACCACCCACGAGCCCGATCGGATCGCTCTCCAGATACCGCCCGAGGCTCGGATCGTAATCGCGGAAGACGTTGTAATGCAGCCCCGACTCGCCGTCGTAGTACTGGCCCGGGAAGCGCAGGTTGAGTGTGAGGGGCTGTTGATCGCCATCCGGGTCTTCCTCGGGGCGACCGACACCGAACGGGTCGGAGTCCCAAAACCAGCGCGGTAGGTATCAAGTCCCGGCTGTTTATAAACCTTTTTACGGAAAAGATGGGGATGGGATGTTTGCCAATTTTTCAGCCCGCGTAGGATGTGCCGACGAAGGAGGCGCATCGATCACAAACTCGAACGATGCGGTTCCTGCGTCACCGCATCCTACGCGAGCTTTGCTTATCCAGCTTATTGAGGGCAAACTGTCTTTATGGGTAGGCCATCTTTGTAAGCATAGTATTCGACGCAAGCTTTCTGATTTCTAATAACCTCGCGCTTACCAATATCACTACCATATATGACCTCGGCAATTGAGGTTGTCCCGTCTTGATTCCAGTCCATTTCTCGCCACGAGTATCCGTGCCTATAACTGGAAGATGCACGAGAAATAAGATATATGAGTAGAAATATAAAAACCACGCCAACAATTTTTGTCATGAGCTTTATCATCACCTTGCCCATGGAGCACTAGTCCCATCGCTTGATCGAGTAGCAGGATAATTCGTCGTTCCATTGGCCGCTTCGGAAGAAAGTAATCCATTACCAAGATCTACTGGTAAGACGTGGTTTCCATTTATGCCCAAAGTTGTTTCTCCATGTTTAAAAAAGTCATTTAACCCCGCTTCTCGAAGACATCGCTGCACAGGGGATGCACAGTTATTGGTTAGCGCATTATATCCACCTTGCGATCTCCGAAGGCACGCCTCAAATACTGCCTCCTTCTCAGGCGGCAACTTTAAATTTACTCGCGTGCCATCTCGAAAACCATTTTTGTCTACATACTCGGATGTAGGAAGATTGGTCATCCCGCTCGGACCAAAAGAATAAGTGGTGCCGTTAACATCGGCAGATGCATGACCGAACGACGAGCTGCCCCATCCAACCGGCTGCCAGATCGTTACACCGGCTTCTAATCCAAATGGATCAATCCAATTGACCGGATTATTCCCGACATAGGCATAGGTATTTAGACCACCCACGAGCCCGATCGGATCGCTCTCCAGATACCGCCCGAGGCTCGGATCGTAATCGCGGAAGTAGTTGTAGTGTAGCCCCGACTCGCCGTCGTAGTACTGGCCCGGGAAGCGCAGGTTGAGTGTGAGGGGCTGTTGATCGCCATCCGGGTCTTCCTCGGGGCGACCGCCCCCGAAAGGATCGGAGTCCCAAAACCAGGCTACGGTCTGATTTTGATCGGTCAGAAGCCTCGGCGCAGCAAGGTGGTCGGCCTGAACGAAATAGACGGCGGGTTCGCTTTGTGGTGGGGCGCCGCCGACACAGGTCGGGTAACCGCAACGCAAGACCAGCCGGCGCGCGTCGAGGACGGTAATCCAATGGTCGCGGTCGAGGTCGCGGGGGTCGCCGGGGCCAACCGGCTGGTTGCGGGCTTGAAGTAGGATGTCCACATCGCTCCGGTCGATGACCCCGTCGCGGTTGAAGTCCTGCTCGCGACCCTCGGGAGAGCGGATGAAGGCCAGCGGCAGATCGTCGAGATAGACAAATTCCCGCAGGGGCTGGCCTGCTTCGCCGCTTTCGGCAATGAGGTGCCCGGCCGCATCGTAGTGGTAGCCCGTAGTCTGGAAGGTGGTTTTTTGTACGCGCTGTCCCAAACCATTGTATCGGTAGGCGGCCCGGGGCAGGCTCTCCTGGTTGACCGTTGTGAGTCGGCCGTCCTCACGATAGCCGAATTGGTAGCTGCCCGCGCCGACCATGCGACCGGCTTCGTCATAAGCAAAGCTGCGGTTGTCCAGCCCCTCGGCCGCGAGCAGCCGATGAGTATCCAGGGCATAGCGGTATGCCGTCTGACCCGCGCTGCGGGTTTCGAGGAGGCGGTTGCCGACCTCGTCGTAACTCCAACCGCGACTGCCGTAGCGCCCATTGGCGCCGATCAGTCGGTCCAGGGCATCGTAGGTAAAATTCTGGTTGCGGCCCATGTCCAGCCAGTCCGTGATACCGACGATATTGTCTGCTTCGTCCAACGCGTAAGCGTGATGCTGCACCGTACCCACGGTTTGCTCGGTCAGGCGCCCGTCGGCATCGAAGCTGCGCGTCAGGATCAAACCGTTGCCGAAGGTGAGCTCCGCCAGAGGACCAAACGGCCGATAGCTGAGGCCGGTCGCTACCACCTCGGTCTGCCCCTGACTGGTACTCCGGACCTCCGTGATCCGTCCCGTGTTGTCCCGCGGATAACCGATCACCCGCCCAGACGGGTAGGTCAGGCTCACCAAACGGTCCGCGTCGTCGTAGCCGTAACGGGTGGTATACGACAGTCCATCGATCGTTACGGTTTGGGTCGTCAGCCGGCCACGAACGTCGTACTGGTAGGCGGTATCGCCAGCGCCGTCGGTCAGGCCGGTCAACCGGCCTAGCCCATGGGGTCCCTGGTCATAGCTATAGCTTACATCCGAGACCGTACCGGGATAGTCGATGCCCAAGAGCCGGTTGAGGGCATCGTAGCTGGAGATCGCCGTGGCACCGGTGGCATCTTGTCGGGTGAGCCGGTTGCCGGCGCTGTCGTAGCTATAGAGAACTGTGCCGGTGTTGGGGCTCGCTTCCTGGAGGAGATCGCCAAAGCCGTCATAGGTGTAGGTGGTGGTGAGATTCGAGGGATCGGTGACCGCGAGAAGATGATCCAAGGCATCGTAGCTGTACCCGGTGCTGCCGGCTAAGGGGTCAGTCTCTGAGACCCGGCGGTTCAAGGCATCGTAGGTGTAGTGAGTCACCCGGTTGAGGGGGTCGGTGACGCTGGTCCGGTTGCCGTTGGCGTCATAGGCGTAGGTGGTGGTCTGACCGGCGGCGCCGATGGATTGAGTAAGCTGCGAGAGGGTATCGTAGACCCACTGGTGTTGCCGGACCAGGGTGTTGGACGGATCGAATACCTCTTCTTTCGTCTTGTTGCCGGCGAGGTCGTAGGTGGTGTGGATGTTATTGCCTAAGGCGTCGGTGATATCGGTCCGCCGGTGGGCGGCGTCGTAGGTGTACTCAAGAAACGCGCCGTTAGGCGGCGTGACTTTGGTCAACTGGCCGACGCCGTCATACTCGAACGTCGTGCTCTTGCCGCCCACGGCGCGGTTGATCAGCCGGCCTCGAACGTCGTAGGCCAGATCGATGATGAGCCCATTGGGATCGGTGATGCGACCGACCCGGCCGTGGGCGTCGTAGGCGCCGTAGGTGGTGACGTGCCCCAGGGCATTGGTGACCGAAGTCAGGTTGCCCTGAACATCGTAGGTCAAGGTCGTCACGTCGCCGACATCGGTGCGGGGACCGTCGACGCTGGTGACTTGGCCGAAGTCGTTATAAGTGTAGGTCCAGGTGCGGCTTTGGCCGCCCGCGGTAATGGTCTTGGTGAGGCGGTTGCCGTGGGCATCGTAGGCGAAACTCGTGGTCCGCCCCGGCTCGGTGATCCGGGTCGGCAGCCGGAAAGCCGGGTGCCACTCGGTGGTGATCGTCCGGGCTTCGGGCGTCCCCACGGCTTCGGTGCGGCTGGTCTCGAGGTTGCGGGCGAGATCGTATTGATAAGTGGTAGTGACTCCCTTGAAGTCGGTGCGGCTGACGACGTTGCCGTTGGCGTCATAGCTGGCCGAACTGGCTTGCTGACCGCAGCCGCTGCCGCAAGGCTGGGTCACACCGGTGCTGCGGGCGACGTTCAGAATGGTTTGGAACCCGTAGGTCCGGGCTGTTCCGAGCGGATCGGTCACGGTGCTGGAGCCGTCGGCCTGATAGGTCAGGGTCATTCTATCCGCGCCGCCGGCGTGTTCGGTGAGGATACCGCGGCCTTGTTCGTCGTAGGCGAAGGTCGCGAAACGTTCGCCGTTTTCGTCGATAATCCCGGTCAAGGCATAGGGGAACCGGATATCTTCGTAGGTGTACAACCGCTTCGGGTTGTCCGACAGGGTCTCGGGGGTGCTGTCCGGATACAGAACCGTACCGAGGCGTCCGAGCACATCATACTGATAGGTGTAGACGTTGCCGGCCGGGTCGGTCACGGTGCTCAGCCGATTTTGGGCGTCATACGCCAACAGCAATTGGCGGCCCGAGAGGCGATCGGTCACATGGTAAAGCCGCCCCAGGCCGTCGTAGGCCAAATCCTGGGCCAGCCCTTCTCGGCTGACGATCGCGGTCAATCGGCCGGTGACATCGTAGTATTCCGAAGTCTCGTCCTCGCCGAAGGAATAGCGCCAGCCCGTGATCGTGCCGGCCTCGCTGAGCGGGGCAAGGGTATCGGTGACATCGGCGTCGGGCCGCCATTCGCTGCCGACCTTGGCAAAGCGATAGGCGCGGCCGTCAGGACGCACGACATAAATGTCGTTCGCGGTCAACGCCAACTGGCGATCGTAACTGTGGCGCCAGCGTAACCCCAGGGTCCGATGTTCCGGGTAGGCGCTGTTGTAATAGCGCCTGAATTCCAGCGGCAGCCGACCAGTTCCGGTATAGTCGGATTCCGCCTGGAATTTGTTGCCGGTGGCACCGTTGACGGGATTGGTGCCGTTGCAGGCCTCAGGTTGTCCCGCGTTCTTTTGGGCCGGCGGCGGGGGTGGGGCGTAGTAGACCACCATGCTGTCCGAGGCGCTGCAGCCGTTCACGCTGCCGTGGACTTCGAAAACGTTGGGGCCAGGCTGGAGCGTCACCGAGGCGGCGCCGGACCCGAGGAAGTTGATGAGGGTCGTGAAGGTGCCGGACTGCTGGAAAAACGGGACGCCATTCAGGGTGGCCGTGACCTGGCCGACATCCCCCTGATTGGCGGTCCCGGAGCCGGTACCGGCGACACCGACCTGGGCCGTCACCACCGTGCTGCCGCGAGCCGGCGCCGTGAAGCTGAGCGAGCAGGCGTCGGCCGCGCCGGCCGCAAGAAGATTCAGAACCAGCAGCGCGCAAACGAGCATGCGCGATGTTCCCGTGGTGTTCCCAACCAGGGCACAGAATCGTCTCCCTGCCCCCCATCGTTTTTCCATCGTAGATCTCCCGAAAACGTGTTTTACCGTCGCCGCTGAAACGTCCGGCGCTGGCTTCGCCGCTGAAGTTAAGCAGCGATTCGGGAGTCGGTTTGTAACCAACGTCGCAAAAACGAAAACACGTCCCCGATCACCGATGTCCGGTGCCGAGCTGAACGGCAGAATTCGTCGGAGTAGAAGATGCGTGAGTCCGACCGTTCGCTTCCGATGAAACACCCACGCACGAAAGCCGAACGATACGGTAGGTCGACTAGAGCGTTTTCATCGCGCTCGTACGGCAAAACCGGCTTGGCGGACGTCGTTGGCGCCTTCGGCTCGGGTGAATTGATTCAAGCATTTGTAGGTCGGCAATCCTTTGCCGACGAAGACGCTCGGCCAAGACGTGGTGTCGGGAAGGGGGGCTTCGGCGCTCCCGAAGACGCCGTTTGCGATTGGAAGGTCGCGACTAAAGCGACGTTTGCGATTGGGAGGGATTCCCGACCTACTCGCGAGTGCCCGTACAGTAGGTATGAAAATGCTCTAGCGCGAAGGTCGGCCGGGACAGGCAAGTCTTCCGGATGAGCCGATTTGTCGGTGTGGCAGAATCTTGCTCGCTAGTTGCGACAAGGAAAAGGACGCGGCTCGCCGACTAGGAGCCTACCCCAGTAGGTCACAAAACCCTTCGACACGCTCAGGACGAAAGGCCTACTGAGATAGGCTCCAGCATTGCACTGCCTAGGCGCGGCCGGCCAAGAGCAGGCGGTGAACGGCTAGCCTCACGAGATCACCGGGATGCCGATGTATCGGTTCTTCCGATTGAAGAGAGAATCTTAGACGGCGAAACTTTCCCCGCAGCCGCAGGTCGCCTTGACGTTGGGATTGTCGAATCGAAACGCTTCGTTGATTCCTTCCCGGCGATAATCCACCTGAACGCCCGAGAGATAAGCCAGATCGCTGTCTCTCACGACGACTTTCACGCCGTGCTGTTCGAATACGGCATCGCCCTGCTCCACCGCATCGGCGTAATCGACTACATAGGCGAAACCGGTGCAGCCGGACTTTTTCACGCTCAGACGAAGCCCTACCCCTTTGCCGCGTTTTTGCAATTGCTTGGCGATTTGCTCCGCCGCTTTTTCAGTTAAGGTAATGGACATAATACGTAATCTCTGTCGGATCGCTGATTCAAAAAGCTTATAAACGCTCGGGGCATAATCTTTAAATGACCGGCATCACCGGTATCGCTCCCCGGCTCTCAGACGTGGGTATGCCCACGAGGTTTTTCAAGACCTCCAGAAAACGGTCGACTTCCGCCTCGGTGTTGCTCTTGCCGAAGCTTGCGCGTATCGCGCTCTTGGCAACTTCCGGCTCAACGCCCATGGCGATGAGCACGGGGCTCGGCTCCCCCGCGCCGCTGGCGCAAGCTGAACCGCTGGACACCGCGATGCCCTGCCGATCGAGGTTCATGACCAGGGCTTCGCCGTCGTAACCGTCGATGCCGAACTGCAAAGTATTGGGCAGCCGCTCCGCATGTTTGGCGAACAAGATCGCTCCGGGAATCGTCTCCAAACCGACCTCCAGCCGTTTGCGCAGACCGAGCAGCTGAGCGCGTCGTCCCTCCAATTCGGACAAAGCCAACTCCGCCGCTTTACCGAAACCGACGATGGCCGCCACGTTTTCGGTGCCGCCGCGTAGGCCTTGCTCCTGTCCGCCGCCATGCAGCAGGGGTTCTAGCATGACGGTTTTGTCGAGAATCAGCGCGCCCACGCCTTTGGGACCGTAAATCTTGTGCCCGGAAAGGGACATCAGATGAGCGCCTGAGGCTTTGAAATCGAGCGGAATCTTGCCCGCCGCCTGCACTGCGTCACAATGAAAAACGATGCCGCGCTCGCGGAACCAATTGGCGATGGACGCGATATTCTGAATCACGCCGGTTTCGTTGTTGGCCATCATGAGGGTGGCGAATCGAAGCTCGCCGGCCGGCAAAGATTCGATAAACGACGCATCGGCCATACCATTCCCGTCCACCGGAATGGTTGCGACCCGCCAGCCTCTGGCCTTCAGGAACTCCAAAGGCTCCGAAACCGAGGGATGCTCGGTAGCGCCCGCAGCGATCACGCCCGACTCGCGAGAAAAGGCCAAGCCTTTTAGCGCCAAATTATTCGCTTCGGTCCCGCCGCTGGTAAACACGACCTCGGACGGATGCGCGCCCACCAGGGCAGCGACCTGCTCCCTGGCCGTATCGACCGCGCCGCGGCAGACCCGCCCCATCCGGTAAAGACTCGACGGATTGCCGTAAAAGGCGCCCAGATAGGGCACCATCGCGTCCAAGACCCGCTCATCCAGCGGGGTGGTCGCATTGTGATCGAAGTAGATCATTTCGTCAGAACGCTAAATATGCGTTTCCCGACGCAACAGCATATCGATGCCCTGAACGCCGGACGCCTGCTTGTCCTGACGCTCGGCGACCAGGCGCACGTTCTTGCGCTGCAAG
This sequence comes from Methylocaldum sp. 14B, assembly GCF_002005105.1. GTDB lineage: Bacteria > Pseudomonadota > Gammaproteobacteria > Methylococcales > Methylococcaceae > Methylocaldum. Next base: position 42,373 of record NZ_MSCV01000028.1, read on the forward strand.
ACGTCTTGCAAGCTGATGGAGGCCAAATAGTCGCGAATCTGCTCGCTCAATCCCAGCCAAAGATCATGGGTGAGACAGGGCTGATTGTTCTGGCAGTTGGCTTTGCCGCCGCAGCGCGTCGAGTCGATGGTTTCGTCGACCGCGATAATGATTTCGGAGATATTGATCTGGCTGGCGTCGCGGCTCAATTGATAGCCGCCGCCCGGCCCTCGCACTCCTTCGACCATTCCGGCCCGACGCAAACGCGCGAACAACTGCTCCAGGTAGGACAACGAGATGTGCTGTCGTTTGGCGATATCGGTCAATGTCACCGGCCTTTTTTCGCTATGATAGGCCAGATCCAGCATGGCGGTGACGGCGTAGCGGCCTTTCGTCGTTAAGCGCACGGAATGACTCCCGGAAATTCACACTAAATACGTGGGAATTCAGGTTCACATATCCTAGAAAAATAGTCAATTATTAAGGCACCACAGGGTTTTTGCTGTCAAGATAACCGGCATCATGCATTCGCAATCCTGGCAATTTTGGATCGATCGCGGCGGAACCTTCACCGACATCGTCGCCCGCCGGTCGGACGGCCTCCTGTTGACCCACAAGCTCCTTTCGGAAAATCCGGACCGCTACCGCGACGCCGCCCTGCAAGGCATCCGCGACATTCTGGATCTGGCTCCCGATGCGACCCTGGAACAGGCCAACATCCAGGCCGTGCGGATGGGCACCACGGTGGGAACGAATGCGCTGCTGGAACGGAAGGGCGAACCGACGGTCCTGGCCATCACGCGGGGCTTCGCCGACGCCCTCCGCATCGGCTATCAGAACCGGCCGGATATCTTCGCCCTGAATATCCGCCGCCCCGAACCGCTTTACCAAAAGGTCGCCGAAATCACCGGGCGTCACGACTCCCGCGGCTCGGAGCTGGAGCCGCTGGATCTCGGCGAAGCGGAACAACAATTGACCGGGGCCTACCGGGAAGGTTTCCGATCGATCGCCATCGTGCTCATGCACGCCTGGCGGACGCCCGATCACGAACTCGTACTGGAAAAGCTGGCCAAGGCAATCGGCTACACCCAGATTTCCCTCTCCCACCGCGTGAGTCCCGCCATGAAATTGATCGGGCGGGGCGACATCACGGTGGTGGATGCTTATCTGTCGCCGGTATTACGCCGTTATGTCGATCAAGTCGCCGCCGGCTTGGGCATCGGCCCAGCCCATGAAGTGCAACAAGATCACAAGCTCAAGTTGCTGTTCATGCAGTCCAATGGCGGATTGGCGGATGCCCACCGGTTCCAGGGCAAGGACAGCATTCTGTCGGGTCCCGCCGGTGGCATCGTCGGCGCGGTGGCGGTCTCCCGTCTCGCCGGCTTCGATCGGATCGTCACCTTCGACATGGGCGGCACATCCACCGACGTGGCCCATTACGCCGGCGAATTCGAACGCAGCCAGGAAACCGAGATCGCCGGCATCCGGCTGCGGGCGCCCATCCTCAATATTCACACCGTCGCGGCGGGCGGCGGCTCGATCCTGCGTTTCGACGGACTTCGCTTCCGGGCCGGCCCCGATTCGGCCGGTGCCAATCCGGGCCCCGCCTGCTACCGGCGCGGCGGACCTCTGTGCGTGACCGACGCCAATGTGATGGTAGGAAAGATACGCCCGGAGTTCTTTCCGAAAGTGTTCGGACCGACCGGCGATCAGCCTCTGGATACGGAAATCGTGCGGCGCAAATTCCGGGAACTGGCGGAAACCGTCCGGTCCGGCTCCGGGCAAACGCTCTCGCCCGAAGAAGTGGCGGAAGGCTTCATCGACGTGGCGGTGGAAAACATGGCCGCCGCGATCAAGAAGATCTCTGTGCAGCGCGGCCACGATCTGGCCGATTACGTCCTGTGCTGCTTCGGCGCGGCCGGCGGCCAGCACGCCTGCAAGGTCGCCGAGCGGCTCGGCATCGCCAAGATTTTTCTGCATCCTCTGGCTGGCGTCTTGTCCGCCTACGGCATGGGTCTCGCCGATTACCGCGTCATCAAGGAAAGGGCGGTCGTCGCTCTGTTGAACGATGCCGCCGTCCCGGAGTTGCGGACGGTGCTCGACGCACTGGAAACCGAAGGACGCGCGGAGCTCTCCGCCCAGGAGGTCCCGCCGGAACGGATTGTCGCGGCTCGCCTGGCCATGCTCCGGTACGAGGGTACCGACACCCTGTTCGCCGTGCCGTTCGGCGATTCGGCGGAGATGCGGGCGAAGTTCGAGGACCGGCACCGCCAGCGCTTTGGCTTCGTTTATCCCGACAAGGCTTTGCTGGTGGATACCGCGACCGTGGAGCTGTCCGGCTTGAACGAAACCATCGAAGAACCGGAATACCCGTTACAGCCCGACGCTTCTCCGGAACCGGTCGCGAAGGTCCGGATATATTCCGGCCGAAACCATCACGATGCGCCGGTTTATCGGCGCGAGGACCTGAAGCCGGGGGTCCGCTTGCAAGGACCCGCGATTCTGGTCGAACCGAACTCGACCACGATCATCGAGCCCGGCTGGCAGGGCGAGATTACCGTCCGCAACCATCTTATCCTCAGCGCTCGTGAAGCAAGCGACTGTGCGAATTCCATGTCGGAGGCAGAAGAAACGGAGCAGCCGGTCGATCCGGCGCGCCTCGAAATCTTCAACCGGCTGTTCATGTCGGTCGCCGAGGACATGGGCTATACGCTGCAAAACACCGCCCATTCGGTGAACATAAAGGAGCGCCTCGATTTCTCCTGTGCGCTGTTCGACGGAAACGGCGGACTCGTCGCCAATGCGCCGCACATTCCGGTACATCTGGGTTCCATGGACGAGAGCGTCAAGGCGCTGATCGCGGGTCACGGGGACGAACTGCGACCGGGCGACGTTTGGCTCATCAATTCCCCCTATCACGGCGGTACGCATCTGCCGGACATTACGGTAATCACGCCCTTGTTCGACGACACGGGCGAATCGGTCCTTTTCTATCTCGCCTCGCGCGGTCATCACGCCGACGTGGGCGGCATCACGCCCGGTTCGATGCCGCCCCGCAGTACGTCCATCGATCAGGAAGGCGTTCTGAGCTCGGGTCTGAAGATCGTCGAAAACGGACACATACGCGAATCGGCCATCCGCGACTGGCTCAATGCAAAGCCTTATCCGGCCCGCGATCCCGACCGGAATCTGGCGGATCTCCGCGCCCAGATCGCCGCCAACGTGAAAGGCATGCAGGCGCTCCGCGGCATGCTCGAACGTTATTCGCTGGCGACGGTCCGGCGCTACATGGGGCATGTGCAGGACAACGCGGAAGAAGCGGTGCGGCGGGTCATCGCACGGCTTTCCGACGGCGAATTCGCGGTGACGATGGACTCGGGCGCGGTCATCCGCGTGGCGATCCGGGTCGATTCCGAAAACCGGCGGGCCTTCATCGATTTCACCGGGACCTCGCCGCAGCAGCCGGACAATCTGAACGCCCCTGCCGCCGTGTGCAAGGCGGCCGTCCTGTATGTGTTCCGCACCCTGGTGGACGACGATATTCCGCTGAACGCCGGCTGTCTGCGCCCGCTCGAAATCCGGATTCCCGAAGGCTCCCTGCTCAACCCCCATTATCCCGCGGCGGTCGCGGCCGGCAACGTGGAAACCTCGCAGCACATCGTCGATGCCTTGTACGGCGCGCTGGGCGTGCTGGCCGCTTCGCAGGGCACGATGAACAACTTCACCTTCGGCAACACGCGCTACCAATACTACGAAACCATCTGCGGCGGGGCCGGCGCCGGAGCCGGTTTCGACGGCGCGGACGCCGTGCACACCCATATGACCAATTCCCGCATCACCGATCCCGAAGTACTGGAGTGGCGGCTTCCGGTGCTGCTGGAAACCTTCGCCATCCGCCGGGGCAGCGGCGGCGAGGGCTTGCATAAGGGCGGCGACGGCGTGATCCGAAAGATCCGGTTTCTGCAACCGATGACCGCAGGAATCGTCTCCAGCCGCCGCCTGCAGCCGCCGTTCGGCCTCAACGGCGGAAACCCTGGCGCATGCGGACGAAACCTCGTGATCCGCGCCAATGGAGAGCAGGAAATTCTCGGGTCGCAGGCCGAAACCGACATGGACGCGGGCGACACGTTCGTCATCGAGACGCCCGGCGGCGGCGGATATGGAAGTTAGATTGTTCCGAATCCCATAGCCTCCTGGCCTCGGACAGCTGCTCGTTGACGGCCGTTTTCACGACTGTTTTGGACATCGAGGTGATCACTTGAAGAGCATTTGCGTATTCTGCGGTTCCAACCCCGGCAAGCGCCCCGAATACCGGATCGCTGCCGAAACCTTGGGCCGGCTGCTGGCCGAAAAAGGTTTGGAACTGGTGTATGGCGGCGGGACCGTGGGTCTCATGGGCATTCTGTCGAGTGCCTGCCTTGCGGCCGGAGGACGGGTGATCGGCATCATCCCGAAAGCTTTGATCGGCCGCGAGGTGGCAGGACGAATGGTGGAACACACCAGCCTTACCCGGCTGGAAGTGGTAGATTCGATGCACACCCGCAAAGCCCGCATGGCAGAAATCGCAGATGGCTTCATCGCGCTGCCCGGAGGTTTCGGAACCTTCGAGGAGCTGTTCGAAATCCTTACCTGGGCCCAACTTGGATTTCATCGTAAGCCGATCGGACTTCTCGATGCGGAAGGCTACTACGAACCTCTCCTAAGCTTGTGCGATCGGGCGCTCGCGGAGGGCTTCATGAAACCCGAGAGCAGAAGGCGGCTGCTGGCCCATACCGACCCGGAAATGCTCCTGGAGGCCCTGGCCGCATATCAGCCCGAACCGGTCATCCCGTGGATTCGGGACGAGAGGCAGCTGTAATTCCATTCGGCATTCAAGCGGACATTAATCGTAGGATGGGTAGAGCGAAGCGAAACCCATCGATGGCGGGTTAGCCCCTAGTCTCCGCTCGGGACAGGCCCTTCGACAGGCTCAGGACAGGCTCCGCGTAACCCACCGATTCGAGGTTGCCACACCTGAATTCAATTGAAAGCTACGCGCTGAGAAGCTCCGGAGCGTAATGGCTGCCCCGGTTCGTGGCGAGCCTCAGCCCTCAAGTGAAAGGCGCATGAAAGTGAAAGGGACAGGCAGTCAAGCAACGACTTGCTCATACGAAAAGCTCGGGAGATCCGCCCTCTCCTTCGCATGCTCGATCGTAATCCCGCAAATATTCCCGTGCGGGTCCAGTTCAAGCAGCGTATTTTCGTCCAAGTCCCGCGTTTCCGAAACCTCGGCGGGCTTCAACTCGATATAAAGGGTGTCCGTATCCTGAAAGTACATAATCTTCATAACCTAGACGTCCTATCGGACAGAGACGCTAATGTGTCGATTCCTCCAAGGGATAGTTGACCTTCTCATACTCATGAATGAAAAGCCCAAGCGTCTCCACCAGACGGGCAAGCGGGTTGTTTTCATCGGCGCCGCCTGCGTCCAAAAGCTCGTTCAGGATCGACACCGCGCGGTCGTATTCGGCCTCCGAGTGGATCGGATAGAGCGGAACGGCATTGCAAATCGCCTGATAGTGGCGGATCACATCGGAAAGTTCAGTGGCGTGCATCAAGGCCTCCAGCGGTCATAGTCGCTGTGCGTCAGTACCGCACGAATGTAAAGCGTTTGGGTATTGAAATGGATAGCGGCAATCAGCCGGTAATGGTTACCGGCAATGTCAAAGACATAATAATGCCCTACTTTATCCACGGAACCGAACACCGCCTTCAACTCGGCAAAAGAACTGAACCTGTTCGATTCAATCCGTCTTCGCCAATCCTGCAAAGACTTCTCCGCCTGAGGGTGCAAAGCTGCAAAATCTCGTAAAGCCTTGTTGCTGACAACACGCAAATGTTCGACTCCCTAAACTGCCAGAATAGCATCGTCAAGCGATCGCCGGATATGGAATAGATTAACAAGCCTGAAGCATCAAAGATGCAACTTCTGGAGAACGCAAACCGCAGCCATCAACTAACATTCGACTATGGAACGTCAGCCAAAGGACGAAAGCCTGACACCTTCTCGCCACCTTCTCGCTCTGGGTGAACTTCATTCAGTTACTCACAGCGATTCCTATACGCGATAAAGCGCGGTCGGAAAAGATCATGCCGGCCATGGGGTATTAGCACAATAACCAAAGCCTGACACCTTCTCCACTGACACCTTCTCCACCTTCTCTGACACGTGTTAGCTGCGTGAACCACCATAGCCACCCCAAATGGTATAGACAGGCGCCTTGTACGTTCTTGTTCCTTCAGCATCTCTCACAGTGATCTCGTTCAGCCAGTCGTCGGTCAACCGTCCAGAAAGACGCCCCGATAGCTCCAAAATCATCTTGTCTAGGATCGAGAGCGCGGCTGTTGCGTGCGTATGATCCAACTCGAATGGGTTCTTTGGAATTCGCGATTGTCGCCACGATTCCCCTTTAAGGATTTCCAGCCAGGGATATTCTTCCGGTTTTCCGCTAATTGAAATTGTCGAATTCGGCGGTGCCTTGCCCTTGAGGAAGATCTCCACCTTCGGGTGCGCAAGCCAGTTCCTAATTTGGATCAGTTCCTTGAAACTCTGAAAAGGCTCTGCACCCCGATCAAATGCGGTTTGTGCTGCATCGCCGCAGACAAATGGCGCTATGCACCACTTGTCAAGAATGCTGGCTTTTTCAAGGGCTTCCGCTACGACGGGATCGGCTGAGAATTCCGAGAGAACACGGTTAATCAGAGCTTCACTGGCAAATACAGTGGAGATAATTGCGTGACGGACGTAAATGCTTGGATTCACGTCGCCTTCGTGCTGCGAAGCAGCCCACTCCGCGAACTTCCGCGCATCGTTGTAATGCATATAGAAGAAGTTGAGTTCAATGCCTACGTCCGACACTTTCTTCTCTCCCTTGCGGCTAACGCCCTGCTTGAGCCGCGCGTTGCTTTGAATGCGTCGGCTTCAAGCGATTATTGGGCCTACACGCCGACTGGACCAAAGTGGAACCCATAATTGACGTGACTCAATACCAATTTGTTGATGCAGCGGACCGTTACCTTCTGCCCTGCTATGGGACGACCAAACAAGGCGAAGTTCGGGATCGACTTGGCCTGTTCATATTCCCGCATTTGCGGGAAACGTCGATATGAAATTCCATACGCCGCCTCGAAAGGCATACTGCCCGTTCGGAGCAAACTAAAGTATGACGAATAGATCAGTCCGTCGTACCCGGCCACATGCGCCGCCTTAGCTATTTCTCGGGAGATCGGATAGGAATGCTTTCCTGCCAGAAACAGCATATGGACGGCCATATCGAGGCTATCAAACTCCGTGACATGTTCCTCTGGCAAGACATAAGAAAGATCCAGGAGCTTTAAGGTCCTCGTCGGCGCTAGCGAAGCGACGTAGATTTCGTCCTCTGCCGTTACCCGGCACTCATGCACACATACTTCAAGGTCCTGAGATCCGTACATGACCGGGAGGTCGGTGGAGTCCAAACGTCCTGTGCCCAGGAACTCTGTCGGTGGAGTGTCGTATTCCGCCTCCTCAGTCGGCACTTTCGGCGCCTTGCGGATACGATAGAACAAGCGGCTCTCATCGAGTTCAACTAACGGATACTCGTTAATGATCCGCTGGATGATCGCAGCTCGAGAGTGCCCCTCCTGAAGCGCCTTGAGAGGCTCAACCTCACCCACCATCCATAAGCGAGGCCCGTAGCAGAAGAAGCCGACTCCGAGCGTGTTGCTGATCAGTTCGATGTCCTTCTTAAACCGAGCAGCAGTCGAGATGCTCGTTTTCTGATGTTCGTTGAATTGGACGATCGGCGCTGCGCCATAGTCGCACTTATGCAGAGTTCCCCACACGAAAAACCTATGAGCAAGCGCTTCAACTCTCTCTTTTGTTAGTTTTCGCCCGGAAGCTTGACCGCAGTTCTGGCACTTAGAATCGTCTGCGTCGCCGATTCGTTCGGCATCCAGTCTCAGGCCCTGATCGGAAAAGCAGTTCGAACACAAAACGAAGCTCATTTAGGTTCCTTGGCCCAACTTAAAGTCGACCTCAAAAACGAGATCTAATCTGGAATTGGAAAATATCCAACGTTTTGCTTTGCATCAATCGTGATACCTAATCCGGAAGGCCAAATAATCCGAATCGGGAGAAGGAGTCGCGCTTTATTATTTTGCTTACGCCACGCTCACGGCGTTCGTTTCCCACCGCGTTTTCATTTCGCCCAACAGTACGGTAGATCAAGAATCCTTTCCCGACACGACTGCCGGCAATGGATGGCCGACCTACGACTTTGCCGGAAACGCAGAGTCTGTCCTGAGCGAAGCCGAAGGGCTTATTCCGGCCTAGAGCATTTTCCGATTCGGTGTCAGAGAGCCCGATATGTAGGTCGGCAATCCCTTCCCAATCGCAAACGGTCGCTTTAGTCGCGACCCTTCCGACAAAATCCTTTGCCGAGCCGATAAGTCGGCAAGGGATTGCCGACCTACGTTCTTCCCGCCCGACACGAAGCCGTACATCGGGATGAAAAACGCTCTATGAGTCATATCGGCCTGTATTTTGACTTGTGCGGGGCAGTTTCCCATGGCGCGCCGCTATATAGCAGTGAAAAATGCTTAATTGCTCCGGCAGCTTAGTGGAATCATGCCAATGATAGCTGGTATAGGATGGGCTGAGCCTGCGCAGCCCATCGATCGCGAACGATGCCTGTCCTGAGCCCAGTCGAAGGGCCTGTCCTGAGCGAGTCGAAGGGCGCTTCCCGATGGTCGGCACATCCTACGGACTGCATTTGTCGAAAATCGCTCTTTGTGCCATAGCAATAACAGCCGTGTCTTGAGCGCGGCTGTCGCCGGAGCCCAGGCGGGCGAATTGATCCATGAATACGTCTTGGCAATGTGCAAGAATCTGAAGGTATCCGATCTCGCCGGGACCATACACATCTACCCGACCCTGGCGCAAATCAACCCCCGCCTGGCCGAGCAACGTCTCAAGGCTGGCCTGACCCCGACGGCAAAACGCTGGCTTAAATGCCTGTTTGGCTTGCGCGGCAACTAGTAGTACAGCCGCAGCTGTTCCCGCCGGTGGCACCGATAATGGCAATCTCGAGCGCGGACTTCAGGCAGCAAAAACCCTACTCACTTCAGCGTCAGCACGAGCGTAACCCATTGAATCTACGATGATGAAAAAATCAAATCTGCGCGGATTCGAGCTGATAAGCTGGTTTAGATGACTTTTTCAACACAATCGGCCAAAAGCCGCCAGTCGCCAAATCTCCGTGGACGGTCGGTTCCTTTGGAAAAATCGGCCATTTTGCGGCAGCGACGTGAAGTGCGACGCATCCCCAGCATATCCGCAGAGTTACTGATTCGGTAACTAGGGCTAGATCATGGCGTCCGAGAAGGATGACTACACGTCCAGCGAAACAGCGGAGTGATGAGGCGCTAACCGATTCGTCCAAACTTTCGTTTTTCTGCTCTCCCGCTAAGCGGCCGTTCAATTTCAAATGGCGTTTCTGTGTACGGCCTGTTACAAGCATGTCAGGATTTTTTACAGAGCCCCAAAGATACAGAGGGAACCGCTGGGCGCGAGGCACTCTAAAGAGTTTTATTTCAAGGTCTTACGGTTAGTATTGGAGGCGATGGCCTAAATCCTGCTTGGCACTTCGAAGGTGCTAGGGGGTCGTTCCGAGGCGGTAGCGACGGTTTACCATCATGCTCACTCGTGAGCGCAGAATTAGGGAAAGTGAGACCAATGAAAACTCTGTGGATAATCGTTTGCCTAGTCGCTTCGTGCCTTGCCTGGGGAAGCGCGCATGCTCTACCGACGCTGCAGGTGACTAACGGCATATTGACCGGGGCCACCGGCGTCGAAGTCACCGTCAACAACGTGACCACGCTATACGATGTCACATTTCAGGGTGGGACCTGTGCCGGGTTGTTCAGCGGGTGCGATTCCAGCAACGATTTCGTGTTTAAGACGGAAGGGGAGGCATTGGCCGCCTCGCAAGCCTTATTGGACCAGGTCTTTTTGGACGGGGCCTTTGGCGCCTTCGATTCCGCCCCGGATACAACCGCGGGGTGCTCAGATTTCGTTCTTTGCATGGTGCTGACGCCCTATGATTTTGGGCTCACCGTAGGCGGGTTGGCCGATGTGGGTTTTGCACAAAATCTGTTTGGCCCGTTGGACGACGTTTCTGGTCTCCTGATTGTTTCCCCCTCGGACGACCTAACTTCCGAAAGCTTCATCTATGCCGTGTGGTCCCGCGTACCGACCAACAACGTCCCGGAGGCGCCGTCACCGGCGCTGGTGGGGGCGGGCATGATGGCCTATGCCGTTTTCCGCCGCCGGAGTTCGAGTCAGCGCAACCGCGCTCGGTAAGTTCGACCAACAAGCTTCACACGCGCTGCGAGTCATCTGCGCGCGATATCCGAACCCGTGGTTGGGGCCGGGCGAGACGGGTGGGGAAGGTCGCGATTAAAGCGACGTTTGCGATTTGGAAGGGGTGGCGATTAACGCCACCGTTTGCGATTGATTCGGCCAGTGCGCCGACCGCCGGGACTCGTCGCCACGATAGGTTCTTTTGGGTGACCGGGATGCCACACAAGGGTTTCGTAAAAAAATCGCGACGCAACGCTGGATTTTTTGAACCTTTCTCGCTCGGAGGGAGAAATACCGATACAACGCGCCAGTGGGAGGTGCGGCGGGCGATGTCATGGCTGGGCCGGATAAACCGGCAAGCGCTTCGAGATCAGGGCCATGAAAGGGATGATCGGCCATGGCTCCGTTCAGGTTCTTGTGAGTGTACCGCCGGAGTTAGTCCGAGCGAAATCGGGAGGCGGGCCGAAACGATGATCCGGCACCGCATTTTGAGCCGAATCCCGATAAGAAGTTTCGGATGGAGCCGGATTAGGACGGGGCGTTCAATCCTTAACCCTAGTCCACCGAAATTTCATACGGCGTTATCGAGTGATCATCAAAAATAATTAAGGAGAAAACCATGGGTATGTCCAACCTCGGCCGGAAACAGCCGGTACCCGCACCAGAAGTGCTTGCATTGGATCAGCTACCGTTCCGAGCCCCCTCGGAGAGCGGTCTGTCGACCGAAGATGTCCGACCGCTCGCTCTTACCGCAAGCGCAGACATCACCGCCCAGACGGTCACCGGAACGTTCACACCTTCCACCGGGGTTCTGACGGCACTCGGTGATGCATTCGACAACACGATCGAATTCAGCCGCAATGCGGCCGGAACCATTCTCATCAATGGCGGCGCCGTTCCGGTCGGGGGCGGTACCGCGACCGTCGCCAACACGAGCCTGATTCAGGGATTTGGGCTGGGCGGAAACGACACCATCACGCTCGACGAAACAAACGGTGCTTTGCCCCGCGCCAACCTTTTCGGCGGCACGGGAAACGACACGCTGACCGGCGGCTCGGGCGGCGACCAGCTCTTCGGGCAGGCGGGCGACGACGTCCTCTTCGGCAAAGGCGGCGTCGACTTTCTGTTCGGCGGTTCTGAAAACGATACGCTGACCGGCGGCGACGGCGATGACCAGATGTTCGGCGAGGCCGGCAACGACCGTATGATCTGGAACCCGGGCGATGACAGCGATCTGATGGAGGGCGGAACCGGCATCGATACCGCGGAAGTGAACGGCGGCAACGGCGCCGAGGTGTTTACGGTAACCGCCAACGGATCGCGCGTCCGTTTCGATCGCCTCGACCCGGCCCCTTTCGCACTCGATATCGGCACGACCGAGAATCTCGTCGTCAACATGAACGGCGGTAACGACACGTTTTCCGCAACCGGCAATCTAGCGACCCTCATCCAGATCACTGTCGACGGCGGCGCCGGCGACGACACGATCCTGGGCAGCAACGGCGCCGACGTTCTCCTGGGCGGCGACGGCGACGACTTCATCGACGGTCAGCAGGGCAACGACGTCGCCTTCCTCGGCGCCGGCAACGACGTATTCCAGTGGGATCCGGGCGACGGCAGCGACACCGTCGAAGGCCAGGCCGGCTTCGATACGATGCTGTTCAACGGCAGCAACGTGGCCGAGAACATCGACATCGCCGCCAACGGCGGCCGCGTGCGCTTCTTCCGCAACGTCGGCAGCATCACCATGGACCTGGACGACGTCGAGCGGATCGATTTCAGGGCGCTGGGCGGCGCGGACAACATCGTGGTCAACGATCTGTCCGGCACGGACGTGACCGAAGTCAACATCGATCTCGCCGGAACGCTCGGCGGAGCGGCGGGCGATGGGCAGGCCGATACGGTGGTCACGAACGGCACGGGCGGCAACGACATCATCGACGTGTTCGGCGCCGGGACATCGGCGTCGGTGGTCGGACTGGCGGCGCAGGTTAACATCGCCAACAGCGAAGGCGCCAACGATTCGCTCGTCATCAACGGCGGGGCAGGCGACGACGGGATCACTGCGACCACCCTCCCGGCGGGCGTGATCAAGCTCGTGATCGACGGCGGCGCCGGCAACGACACGATCCTGGGCAGCCAGGGCGCCGACGTCCTCCTGGGTGGCGACGGTGACGACTTCATCGACGGCCAGCAGGGCAACGACGTCGCCTTGCTCGGCGCCGGCAACGACGTGTTCCAGTGGGATCCGGGCGACGGGAGCGACACCGTCGAAGGCCAGGCCGGCTTCGACACGATGCTGTTCAACGGCAGCAACGCGGCCGAAAACATCGACATCGCCGCCAACGGCGGCCGCGTGCACTTCTTCCGCAACGTCGGCAGCGTCACCATGGACCTGAACGACGTCGAACAGATCGATTTCAACGCGCTGGGCGGTGCCGACAACATCGTGATCGGCGATCTCAGCGGGACGGACGTCACTCAGATCAACATCGACCTGAGAGGCACCGGCGGGGGCGGCGACGGCGCGGCGGACACGGTCACGGTGAACGCCACGAATGGCGCCGACGTGTTCGGCGTCGCGGGCGATGCCGGCGGAATTACCGTCTTCGGTCTGCCGAGCCAGGTGAACATTTCCGGCCAGGAGGTTGCGAACGATCGGTTGACGCTCAATGGTCTTGGCGGGGATGACGTCATCGATGCTACCGGTCTGGAGGCTGGCGCAGTCCAACTGACGATGAACGGCGGCCTCGGCGCCGACGTTCTACTCGGCAGCGAAGGGGACGATCTGTTCAACGGCGGAGACGGCAACGACCTCGCAATCATGGGCGCGGGCGACGACACCTTCGTCTGGAATCCGGGCGACGACAACGACATCCTCGAAGGCCAGGCCGGCTTCGACACCATGCTGTTCAACGGCGCGAACGTCAGCGAAAACATCGATATCTCCGCCAACGGCGGCCGCGCGCGCTTCTTCCGCGACGTCGCCAACGTCACCATGGACCTGGACGACGTCGAGCGGATCGATTTCAGGGCGCTGGGCGGCGCCGACAACATCGTGGTCAACGATCTGTCCGGCACGGACGTGACCGAAGTCAACATCGATCTCGGCGCTTTCGGCGGCGGTAGCGACGGCCAGGCGGACACCATCTTCGTCAATGCGACCCAGGGGGACGACGTCATAATCGTCGTGGGCGATGGCAACGGAGTCTCCGTGCTGGGTCTTGCGGCCCGGATCAACATCACGAATTTCGACCCGACAATGGACCGCCTCGTGATCAACGGCCTCGCCGGCGATGACGTGATCGAGGCGTCGGGGTTGACGGTGGGCAGCATCCAGCTCACAGCCAATGGCGGCGATGACGACGACGTGCTGATCGGCGGTGACGGCAATGACGTGCTGCTCGGCGGCGCCGGCGACGACGTGCTGCTGGGTGGCGCCGGACTCGATGTGCTCGACGGCGGCACCGGGGACAACGTTGTGATCCAGAGCCTGGTGAGCGGTTCGACCACGGAGGGTGCCGGGATTGCCCCTCTGGGTATTCCGGAGATCAGCCTGGTGGGCGTAGGCGCGGAGCTGCAACAGAACGAGTTTCTGATCTAGCGGGTCTCCTCTGATCCGATATGGCGGTTCGCCTGCGAAAGCCCGGTTGCCCTGCCTTGCCGCCGAAGGCGCCGGGCAGGCGCAGCCGGCCTGATTCCGGTCAGAACACGAGCGCTCATGTTTCGGGAAGGAACGAATGCCCGATCCGCAAGGCCCGGCTTGAAGGCTGCCCGCTCTAATTTCATGCGGAGCGTTGAGGGTATCCGTTCAGCCTCTACTTAGGAATTCGAATGGGTACCCACCAACCGCAACCACAACACCAGGGTACATGGGTCCGGTCGGATCTGCGCCGGGCGCTGCAAACCTGCCGGACCTCCTTCTGGTCGGTAGGGTTCTTCAGTTTCTTCATCAACTTGCTGCTTCTGGTGCCGTCGATCTACATGCTGCAGGTCTACGATCGCGTGCTGAGCAGCGGCAGCGAGTCGACGCTCCTGATGCTGACGCTCATCGCGGTGTTCCTCTTCATCGTGATGGGCGGGCTGGAGTGGGTCCGTACCCAGATTCTGATCGTTACCAGCGCGCGTCTGGACAGTCTCCTGGGCGGGCGGGTTTTCGATGCGGTGTTCGCCCAGTCCCTCGCTTCCGGGGGCAGGATATCGTCCGCGCAGCCTTTGACCGACCTGCTACAAATCCGGCAGTTCCTAACCGGGCCGGGCCTCTTCGCGTTTTTTGACGCCCCCTGGTTTCCGGTTTATCTGGGGATGATGTTCCTGTTCCATCCGGTTTTCGGGGCAGTCGGCCTGATTTCGGCGTTCGTGCTGGCGGGCCTTGCTGTCTGGAACGAAGCGGCTACCCGCAAACACCTGCAGGAAGCCAACCGGCACGCCGTGGAGTCCAACCAGTTCACCCAGCGCAATCTGCGCAACGCGGAAGTGATCGAGGCCATGGGCATGCTGCCCCGGATGCGGACCCGCTGGCAGGACAAGCAGACCCTGTTGCTCGAGCTGCAAAGCCAGGCCAGTGCCAAGGGCGGCCTGATCGCCGCGCTGTCGAAGACTTACCGGCTGACCATCCAGTCGCTGATCCTTGGTCTCGGCGCCTATCTGGCCATCCACAGGGAGATCACACCGGGTTTGGTGATCGCGGGTTCCATACTGCTGGGCCGCGCCTTGGCGCCTCTGGACCTGATGATCAGCACCTGGCGGGGTTTTTCGCAGGCGCGGGCCGCTTACCAGCGGCTCGACGAACTGCTCAGCGCCGCCCCATACCGCGAACCGCCGATGCCGCTGCCCGCCCCGAGGGGTGAAATCCTCCTGGAAAGCGCCGCCGTCCAGCCGCCGGGCGCCTCCGCCCCGGTGCTCAAGGGCATCAGCCTTCGGATCGAACCGGGCACCGCACTGGGCGTGATCGGAGCCAGCGCCTCCGGCAAATCCACCCTGCTCCGCGCGATCCTGGGGCTTTATCCCGTAAGCCACGGGGCCATCCGGCTTGATGGCGCCGAAACCACCCAATGGGACCGGGAGGCGCTGGGCAACTACATCGGCTATCTGCCTCAGGACGTCGAACTTCTCGACGGCAGCATCGGCGAAAACATCGCGCGATTCGGCACCGTCGACCCCGACAGGGTAGTGGCGGCCGCCCGCGCCGCCGGTATCCACGACATGATCTTGCGGCTGCCGGAAGGCTACGACACCAAAATCCTCGGCCACGGCAATATCCTCTCCGCCGGACAGCAGCAGCGGCTGGGATTGGCCCGCGCCTTGTTCGGCGACCCGAAGCTGGTGATCCTGGACGAGCCCAATTCCAACCTGGATCAGGAGGGTGAAAATGCCTTGGTCGCCGCCCTGGCCGAACTGAAGCGCAAAGGGTGCACCGTGATCGTGGTCACCCATCGCAAGAGCCTCCTGAGCCAGGTGGACAAGATCGTTCTGCTGGCGGAAGGTCTAGTGGCCGTGTCGGGACCGCGCGACCAGGTTCTGGCGAGCTTGCAGAATTCGACGCCGCGGCCGGCCGGCGGCCTCCGCCCCGTCGCGGCCGCTCCCGTCCACAATCCGTCTTGATGGCCGTGACGACCTCAGCCCAGCCATCGCTGCTGACCGACGACCGCCGTTTCCGCCGGCTCGGGTTCCTCGTCGTTTTCGCCATCTTCGGCGGCCTCGGCACCTGGGCGGCCCTCGCTCCGCTCAGCAGCGCAGCGCTGGCCCCGGGCGTCATCACCGTGGAAAACTACCGCAAGACGGTCCAGCATCTGGAAGGCGGCATCATCAAGACCATCCGGGTCCGCGACGGCGATTCGGTCGAAAAGGACCAGGTTTTGGCCACCCTCGACGACACCCAGCCGCGAGCCCAGCTCGAAGTCCTGCGCGGGCAGTATTACATCGCCGCGGCACGGGAAGCCCGCCTGATCGCGCAACGCGATGGCCTGAATGAGGTCCGCTATCCTCCCGATTTGCTCGCCCATGCAGACGATCCCCGGATCGATGACGCCATCCGCATACAGAACCACACTTTCACCGTCCGCAAGACGGCCCACGACGGCGAGATTTCCCTGTACCGGCGGCAGATCGAACAGCTCCGCGCCAAGCTCAAGGGTTTGCAGGCCCAAATCACCAGCCGTGATCGCCTGGTGAAGTCATTTCGGCACGAACTGGAGGATTTCGAGGCCCTTCTCAAGGAAGGCTACACCGAGAGGCAGAAAGTGCGGGAACTGGAGCGCAATCTGGCACAGAGCGAGGGCCAGCGCGGGGAATTGGCGTCTGAGCTGGCAGCCACCGAATTACAGATCAGCGAGACCGAACTCAAGATCCTCCAGCTCGAGAAGGAGCTGCAGCGGGAGGTCGCGAAAGAACTAGGCGAGGTCCAGGCGGCCCTGTTCGAGTTGCGAGAAAAGATTCAGTCCCTGGAAAGCACAGTGGCGCGCACGGTCGTCAAGGCACCCGAGCCCGGCATGGTCCTGGGTCTGTCCGTGCACACCCTGGGGGGCGTCATCCAGCCGGGGGGAAAGATCCTGGACATTGTTCCGCAGGATGAGCGCTTGGTCGTGGAAGCCCGGCTGTCGCCTCAGGACATCGACCGTATCCAGCTCGGCCAGATGGCGGAAGTGCGGTTTACCGCCTTCAAATCCCGCGATACCCCAAAAATCGAGGGCAAGCTGATGGTTGTTTCCGCCGACCGTCTGGTGGACGAACAAACCCAGACTTCCTATTACCTGGCGCGGGTGGAAATCACGCCGGAAGGGCTTCAGGACCTGGCCCGCCAGAAACTGGACCTGGTGCCGGGCATGCCGGCCGAGGTCTTGATAAATACGGGCGAGCGCACCCTGTTCGAGTATCTGACCGACCCCTTCGTGAACACCGTCACCCGCTCCTTTATCGAAGATTGATCCATGACATTAGCCGGTTTCGGAAAGGGCCTCCTGTGCCTGGCGGTACTTGCTCTGCCTTCGGCCTCTTGCGCCGAGTCCCTGCTGGAGCTGTACCAGCGCACCCTGGAAACCAACCCCGTGCTGAAAAGCCGCGAATACTCGGTGGATCGAGCCAACGCCCAGAAAGACCAGGCATTCAGCAAATTGCTGCCGCAGATTTTCGCGGTCGGGAATTACTCTTACAACGATCTGCATCAACAGGCCGGACAAAGCTCGCTGAGCCTGAGCAGCTTGCCCGCAATCGATCAGCAATACAGCGGCCTGCGCGGAACGGTGCAGTTGCGCCAGGCCTTGTTTGACCTGGCCTCTTTCTATCGCTGGCAGAGCGCCGAAAATGTCATTTTGCAGTCGGAGCAGGAACTCGAGGCGGCGCGTATCGCTGTCGCGGGGGACCTGGTGGACCGGTATCTCAGGGCAGTCGAGGCTACCGACAACATCGCCTACGTGGCATCGGAAACAAAAGCCGTGGAAAGCCAGCTGAAAGGCCTGCAGCGGATGCACGAGCGGCAGATGGTGAAGGTGACCGATCTGTACGAGGTCGAGGCCTATTACCAAACGTTGGCCACCCGCGGGATCGAGGCGCGAAATGCCAAGGATGTGGCGCTGGAGAAACTGCGCGAGCTGGCCGGGGGTTCGGTGCGGGATGTCAACCCGGTCGGCCGGGAGCACTTTCCCCCCGTCCCGCGCGCTCCGGATGAATGGGTGCAGGAAGCGACCCGTAACAACCCGGCCCTGACCGCGCTACAACACGGCATCGACGCCACAGACAAACTGGTGACCAGCAGCCGGGCCGAGCATGCTCCGCTGCTTACCCTGCAGGTCTCCGAGACCTATGCGGACACCGGATTCGATAACCGTTCCCAGCCCCCTTACAACGTGTTCACCGCCGGCGTGCAGCTCACCGTCCCGATCTTCGAGGGCGGCCGGGTTCAGGCGGGGGTGAGGGATGCACAAGCCAGGCATCGGATCGCCCGGGAGCAGTTCGAGCAGAAGCGCCGAGAAATCGAACAGGAAACACGAACGGCATACATGGATGCCATGGCCAGCTACTCGCGGATCGACTCCACCCGCCAGGAAGTGCGCGCGCAGGAGAAAGCCGCCGAGGCCCAGGAACGCGGCTATGAGCTCGGCGCTTCGACGATCGTCGACCTGCTCGAGGCCCGGCGCCGGCTGCTGAAGGCACGCGTCGAGCAGGCCAAGGCCCGCTACGACTACATCCGCGGGCTTGTTGGATTACAGGTCAGGGCCGGCAGTCTGTCCACGCCGTTCATGGAGGAGATCAACGGCTGGATGGCCGGGAAGTGATTCAGCGAGCGGGGCACGCGTTTGAAGAGCAGCGTCCAAAGGTGGCCTCCATTACCGCCAGTGGCGCCGTTGGCGGTTGTAGAAGATCTCGATCCATTCCGTGATGTCCGCGATGGTTTGTTGTCGCGTAGCAAACCGCCGGTGACGGACCCGTTCGTTCTTCAGCGTGCCCCAAAAGCTCTCCATAGGAGCATTTGGAGGCTTGAAACCGAACTGCTCCAGCAACGCCCGATAGGCATGGGCACAACACTGGCTCCCCTGACCGGAATGGTGAATCAGGCCTGGAGCGGCAATGCCGTTAAGTTAAGACGAATAACGTCACCCCGGCAGGGAAGGGGCCGACTAAAGGCCCGTTTGCGATTGGAATGCCGGGGTCCAGAAGCCATGGACGGCAGAGGCCTATCACTTCCTTGTGCACTGGATTCATGCCGCACAGTCCCTGTGCGGCACCCTACGGGCGCTTCGCGTGCAAATCGGCCATCCTGCCGATTTGTCCGGCACAAATTTGCCAGGAGCAAATTTGGACGTGCGGAGCACGGTCCGTAGGACGAACCCCAGGGATGGGGTGAGCAATCCCTGCCGGAATGACGGCTTAACTTATTAGTCAGGCCCGTAAATACCCTCCTGGTATTTCGGGCCGCCGCCCAGGCCGGTACACGCCCGGCCTGGGCTCACGCGGCTTGTCGCCGCGCCGGGGCATCCTTGCCCCGGATTAACCCGGCCTATATTTATAGGCCGGGTTAATAATGGCATTGCCTGGAGCGGGCCGCTTTGCCGACACCTCCCGCCACAAAGACTGGCTGACCAAGGCCGTCGTCATGCGTTCCCCGCGAGCGTAGCCCACGATCTCTCCGGTAAACAGGTCCTTGTGGCTGGCCCGGCACAGCCAGCCTTCCCCGGTCGGGGCCTGTAACGCCCGCTGCCGCAGGCGTTACACAAAATGGAATTAGGCCAATAGTCCGCCGATCAGATCTTTGTGAACTTCGGACTGCCGCCCCGTCTTGAGCCGGCTGGCGACCACGACGCTGCGCAGCTCGGCGAGAGCCCGATCGAAGTCGTCGTTCACGATGAGATAGTCGTACTCGCTGTAATGCGACATCTCCGAGATGGCATCGCGCATGCGGCGGGCGATGGTGTCAGGATCGTCCTGGCCGCGCGCCTTGAGCCGTTCTTCCAGGGTGCGGCGCGAGGGCGGCAGAATGAAGATGGAGATGCAATCGGGCATCAAGTTCCGGATTTGGCGGGCGCCCTGCCAGTCGATTTCGAGCAGCACGTCCTGTCCTTCGGATAGGGCTTTTTCCACGGTTGCCCGAGCCGTGCCGTAATAGTTGTCGAACACCCTGGCGTGCTCCAGAAACCCGCCCGATTCGATCATCCCTTCGAATTCGGCATGATTCACGAAGAAATAATCCCGGCCGTGGACTTCTCCGGGACGCTGCGCTCGCGTGGTATGCGACACCGAAACCGTGAACCCCTCGAGGTTTTCCCGCAGTGCCCTGACCAAACTGGTTTTTCCCGCCCCGGACGGGGCTGAAACGATGAACAGCGTGCCGATACTCATGTGCCTTGAAATGATCCGGAGTGGTCTTAACGGTTGTCCGACGAATGGCGGTTTCCGACCCATGCCGCAGCAGGGGCCGAAAACCGTTAGCTTAGCATGTCATACCGTAGAGGTCGTGAGAATCAGCCGTCTACCGCAGCGTATAGAGAAAGCTGGCAAGATGGCGGGCATCCGCTTCGGTAACACCCGTGTTCGGCATGGCGGTCAGGGGATCGATAGCGGGCGGATCTTGAATCCAGCGCATCAGATTTTCCGGCGTGTTGGTCAGCACGCCGGCGATGTAGACGCGGCTCGCGATTCCGCTCAAAGGCGGCCCCACCAGACCGTTTGCGCCTTCGATTCCGGGGATGACATGGCAGGACCCGCAGCCGTACCGTGAAATGGCTTCCCTCCCCTGTGCGGGATCGCCGCCGGCTACCGATACCGCTGCGGGGTCCTCCTGGCGATCGCAGGCATTCAGAAGAAGAACTGCCGCAATCGCACAGGCTAATGCCGAGAGCTTATGACCGATTTCCATCCTGACCGTCCGTTTCGGCTGGAAAGGCGGGTTCCGATCCGGGGCACGCCATACTCGTCGAGTATGGCTTCGATCTCCTTGCTCCTGCGCTCGATGATGCGTTCCAGTTCTGTGCGTAACCGTTTATCGCCGTGCCTCACTCCCATCGCGATATCGAACACGAAGGGAAGAGACCGGTCGGCCGGCGGCGAGACGGGCACGACGGCGAGCGGAACCGCTTGGTTCTTGGCAAAGTAGCCCGCCAAAGGTCCCCATACGACGGCGATATCGATGTCGCCCGCCACTACCGCATCGATGATCCTGGCCGGCGGATTCTCCTTGGAGTAATCGCCGTAAACGGTGTAACCGACCACGTTATCGATGATCTTTCGGCTGGTCAGGGCATGGGCCGGCGGGGTGTTGGCGAAGTCGTCCCCGACGATCTGCACGCCGATCCTGACGTCGTGCAGCGTAGGATCGTTGAAGGAGCGGATGTTCAGCCCCGAGTCCAGGCGGTAAACGAACACGTAGCTGGACCGATAATACGGCGTCGTCGTCAGTGCGGGCCCGAAGTTGCTCGGGACGCCGAGAACCAGGTCGCAGCGATG
This sequence comes from Methylocaldum sp. 14B, assembly GCF_002005105.1. Taxonomy (GTDB): domain Bacteria; phylum Pseudomonadota; class Gammaproteobacteria; order Methylococcales; family Methylococcaceae; genus Methylocaldum. Next base: position 63,671 of record NZ_MSCV01000028.1, read on the forward strand.
GGATTTGAGCGTATTGCGGATAAAGCCGCGCCGCTGCGCCCACCAGGTGTACTCGACTTCGGCATTCAATTCGTGGGCGATGAGATCGCCGATCTTGTTTTCGAAGCCTTCCTGCCTCTGGTTGGAGAAGGGCAGATTATTGGGATCCGAGCAGATGCGGAGAGTACGCTTTGGAGAATGATCATCCACGACGGCTGACGCCATGCCCGGCCAAAACGCCGCAAGCAAGGCAAGCATCGAGAAGAACCCGGATCTACGGCAATGCGAAGACATACAGCATCCCACCCCGCGTCGTATACTCCGGTAAATCGGTCATCGCATTGATGAATCCCAACGCTCCGGTACCGTCACGAGAATCGAGCTCGCCGGCAACGATAGCCCCGGACCAACCGCCGACGCCGGACAGAGTCGCCACGTATTGCTTGCCGTCGGGCCCCCGGTAAGTCATTGGCTGGCCGATGATTCCGGAGCCGCACTTGAATTGCCACAATAACTCGCCGGTCCGGGCATTCACCGCCTTGAACCAGCCTTCCATGGTGCCGTAGAACGCCACGTCGCCCGCCGTCGCCAAAGCGCCGCTCCAGACCGGGAACTTCTCCCTGATCTTCCAGACCGCCTTGGCCGCAACGGGGTCCCAGGCGGTGAACTCGCCCCGGTGTCCGCCGGGACCCGCGTGCATCCGCACGTTGGCGCCGACATAGGGCGTGCCTGCGATATAGTTGGCTTCGACGCCCTCTTCGTCCATGCAGATATTCTGATGAGGAATGTAAAGCCAGCCGGTTTTCGGGGAATAGGCCGAGGGCTGCCAATCCTTCCCTCCTGGCGCTGCGGGACAAATATCGTGCACGACGGTGTTGAACCGGGGCCTTTTCTCATGCACTTCGATGGGGCGTCCGGTTTTCAAATCGACGCCCCTGGTCGTCGTGATATGCACGAAAGGCGTGGCCGACAGCACCTCGCCGGTGGTTCGGTCAAGGACGTACACGTAACCGTTCCGCTCGGGATGGACCAGAACTTTCCGGATCTGCCCGTTAATGGACAAGTCCAGCAGGACGTTTTCGTTAACGCCGTCGTAGTCGTACAGGTCGTGGGGACTCCACTGGTAAAACCAGCGCGCTTCGCCGGTGTCGGGATCGCGTGCGAAGACCCCAGCCGTCCACTTGTTGTCGCCTGGGCGCTGTTCCGGATTCCACGGCCCGGGATTGGCGGTACCGTGATAGATCAGATTCAAGGCAGGATCGTAGGAAATGAAGCCCCACACGGTGCCGCCGCCGATTTTCCAAGCCTCGGGCGGCCAGGTCGCAACGCCCAGATCCTCGCCACGGTCTTGGGGGTAAAACGGCTTGAACCTGGGGCCGATCAGCACGTCCTTGTCGGGGCCGGTGGAGTACGCTTTCCAGACCACGCGGCCGTTGCCGGCATCGAGCGCCGTAAGCCAGCCGCGCACGCCGAACTCGCCGCCGCTGTTGCCCACCAGCACTTTGTTCTTCACGATCAGCGGCGCCATCGTAATGGATTCGCCCAGATTGATATTGCCGATCCGCGCTTTCCAGATTTCGTTGCCGGTCTTGGCATCGACCGCCACGGTCTGCCCGTCGAGCGTGTTGAAGAAAATTCGTCCCTTCGAGTACGCCGCTCCTCGATTCACGACATCGCAGCAGGCCAACCCTTGAGCCGCGGACAGCGGCTTCGGCTCGTACTTCCATTTGAGAGGCGCGCCCGGACGGGTCAAATCCAGTGCGTAAAGAGTGTTCGGATAAGGGGTCACGATGTACATCGTGTTGTCGGCCACGATAGGCGCGGCTTCGTGGCCGCGTGACAGACCGGTCGAGAAGGTGAAGTTCAACCGCAGATCGTGGACGTTTTCGGCTTTGATCTGGTCGAGCGCGCTGAAACGGGTATTGGCGTAATCCTTGGCCGAAATAAGCCATTGCCCGTCTTCGTCGGACGCTTTTTGCAAAGCAGTGACCGGAGGCTCGGCTCTTTGGGTGTATGCCGCTCCGCCGAAAGGCAGAGACAACGGTAACGCGAAAAGAATTATCGGCAGGGGGAATCGGTAGGCGTACCGTTCATGAAAAGATGGTGAACATAGCCTCCGTGACGTTCGCATCAAGCCTCCTGCTGAGATAGCTTCTCCTTCTGCTCATGGGAGGTGGAGTCTTATCTTGAGACATACCTGATCGGCGAGCGTTCCAAAACTGAAACCTGGCTTACAAAAGCCAAGGCTTTCAGCTCGGCTCCGAACCGGAGCGGTTCAACCCGGCTCGTCTACGAAATGCCGCTTCGCTCTCTCCCTGTGCTCTCTTGACATCCAAGTCGGGAAAGCAACCTGCTTGGCGGGATATGATTCGCCGTAACCCGCTGCTGTCGTAAATCAACCGGATGATCCGCATCGGCGGAGCGCGGTCATTTTGCCCCTGTCGGGCGGCAATTGAGGGTTCAAGTCGGTTCATTTCCGTTGCTCCAACAGCGTTAAACGACACCACCGTAAATTCCGACAGCTTTCAATCGAATCTCCCACATCGATTCCATCTTGGCTTCGCATTCACTGTCTGTTTGATCGCGAAACAACCCGCCAGGTTTCCAAACGTCCCTTTACGGGGAAATCGCTCCTGCGGCATACCGGTACCGAACAGCGTCCAACATAAGAAGCCGAGGGTAAACCGCGCTACATAAACGCCTGGCCGATCGATTCGCCACGGTTCGTAATACTAAACCCTCAAGAATCTCCGCCCAATACCGCAATCACCCCAAGTTGACTACGGTTGCCAAAGCGGTTTGGACATCACTCGTCAGCGTCGTGAAACCGTTACGGAGCACCGAAACGAGAGGCCACCCGATAAGCTACTTTGGAATAGCGTTTAATGGATTCAAGCCTTTTTCGTAAGATGTAAGACCATCGGTGTCCTTAACTATTCCTATAAGCCGGAACAGCCGGAATCGGAAGCTGTAAAAACCCGGCTGAGATAATGCCTGGCCGGGTTATATCGCTATCCGTTCCGGATTGGTTGGTTATTTATTCTTGCCTTTGCCTCATGCCTCGCCCGCCCCTTCCCGCGCCGGCATCCTCGGTCAAACCCCGCAGTCCTTTTCTTTCTTCGCGCAATTCCCGGTACTGGTCTTGATATCGCTCACGCTCCTCCGGCATCATCAGCGGCTCACGCCTGCCTTCCATCTCGCCCGGACGCACACCCTCCCGCCCGACGCCCCTGTCCCGCGCACGTTCTTGAACCTCGCCTTGAAATTCTTGCTGAAAACTTTTTCGCTCCTGCCGAAGATCTTGATACCGCTCCCGATATTGCCCACCCGATGGTCTATCGAGCTTCCGTCCATTGCCGCCCCCTCTCTCCGCCCAGGCCTGGTTCACCGCTAACGTGGAAAATCCGATCAACAGCGCCAAAATAGCGTTCTTATGTTTCGTCATTCGCTTCCCCTACTGATAATCCTAGAAACGGCGGTTGGACGCGGCCAAGTGTGCGGCTGGCGGGCCGGCTGGCAAGGCGCGACGCCGCCGTGGGGCCGTCCCCCACAAGAAGGAGCAACGCCGCCAGGCGGCTCGCCCGCCGTGCAATCGGGTGCGTAGCGACTTCACCCGAGTGGTGAAATCGGTAGAAGGTAGGACGGTCAGAATTCATAGGGCTTTTCTACTCCATCTAAGCGGTCAACTGCCGTTTCTAGGATAATTGATCAATGACGGACATTCCGGATCGTCTTGTCGCTCGCTTCGATACGTTCGGCTACTATTGCTTGTGGCTCGCTTGCCCTAGCCCGCTCGCCAAGACCCAAGCCGACGTAGCGGCGGCAGAACCAGTTTAGCACTGCCCATCCGTGACGCTGATGACAATGAGGACGTGGCGGAAACATCGAAGCAAGGCGCACAGATTGCCTGCCGTCCGAGAACCGAATCCCGGCCATGCCGTCTTGAGATGGATGTCGATCCTTTGTTTGGCGCTGGACCTGTACCGTCCGGCCGCGGCTCAAATTCCCGGCGTTGCCGAGGAATCGGCTGGCCAAATCGGCGGAGTTCCCGTCTCGGTCTGGACCTATCCTAGCGATGGCCTGAAGGTCAAAGGCTTGCTGTTCCTGCCCTGCGCCAAAGACAAACTGCCGCTGATTCTCTTCAACCATGACGGCGTTTCGGGCATTTCCGTGGAACACATGCGGGCCAGTGTGCGTCTGGCGCAGGCGGGGTATGCCGTGTTCACCCCGTCCTATCGAGGCGAGGACGGATCGGAAGGAGACATCGAAGTAGCCGCCGGCGAAGTGCGGGATGTGCTGAATGTTCTGCCGCTGCTGGCCCAAGTACCCGGCGTCGACGGCCGGAAAGTGGCCATGGTCGGGGTCTCGCACGGCGCTCTGATCAGCGTGCTGGCAGCCGCGCGGCAGTCTGAGGTCGATGCCGTGGTCACGGCCGACGGGGTGATGGACATCTACGCCTGGTGGCGCCATCTTCAACAAAATGGAATCTCGGGCCGCGACGAACTGACCCGGCGAATCTACGGCGACGGCCCGGAGGACAAACCGCTGGCTTTCTCGACCCGCCACGCCCTGGCTCAAATCCCGAACTTGAAGGCGCCGGTGCTGATCCTCCAGGGCGGCCGGGACGACATCGTACCCGCCCAGCAGGCGATTACATTCAAGGCGAAATTGGACAGAGCCCGGCATCCGGCCAAATTGAAAATTTATCCCCGCTGCCGGCATGGCTTTCTGGTTTACACACCTCACCTGAAGAACGGCGCGGCACCGGCTGAACGCATCGAGACCGAGAAGGCGTGGCAAGATCTCTTGGGATTTCTCGAAAAGCATCTCAAGTCTTGAAATCCTCTTCGGAATTGCCGAAATAGCTCCGTAAACTGGGTTGGTAAACTCAGCTGTCAGAGCAGTTTCCGTTCGTATGTAAGGATTGATTGTAAATGGCCTTATTCCATTCGGCATTCGAGTGAACATTAATCGTAGGGTGGGTTAGCGAAGCGTAACCCACCGATTCGGGATCGCTCGGTGGGCTACGGCCTCGCGGCCTAACCCACCTACAAAAATTAATGCCTTATTGAAAGCGATTTGGAATTAGTGTGGGAGCGGGCTTTAGCCCGCGATAATCGCTCAATCGCGGGCTAAAGCCTGCTCCCACAAGCCCTAAACCAACTTGAAGTACGCAAAAAAATGCGGCTATTTATGGAGGAATTTTCGCCAAGTGAACGCCGGATTTCCCGACATCGGCTTGAGGTGTAGAAAAAAGAAACCCGGCCGAGGCCGGGCACTCAAGACTGCTTCTTGGTGATTCTTAGCGGAATCTTCCCCCAATTCCGTGCAGTCCCCTCCAGCTTAGCCGAAAATCGACTGTGTGCAAGACCTTCCCGCGTCCCCAATGCGGGAACATCCCGATACGTCATTCAATATTGCGTCTGAAACTAGAGTGAATGCTTAAACCATTGAATAATTGGAAGTTTTATAACCGTGCTTTTTCTGTGGGTACACACATGGGTACACAGAAAAAGTGAGATGCCATGACACGTTATGCTACTTTAGATACCGGTCCGGCAATCTTACGCCGATAGCGATCGCCACCCAACAAAAACCCGGCCAGAGCCGGGTCTGTGGGGATGGTGTAAAAGACTTAGCCCGCAATTCTCACCAATTCGCTGATTTCACTAGCCATCGATTCGAGTCCCCACAGGTAATTGTGCTTGGCGCTACTGCTCATAGTTTCGAATATATCAAAACCCTCGCTGGTAATGGCAACCAGCATCGCTTCGAGGTGACTAGCATAAGCGGCTAATTGATTCCTCGCTTGTCGGGATCACTCGCAACTTGCGTACGGCGGTCCCATGTCCTCCACCGGTTAATCCTAAATAAAATGAAAGCGGCTTGAATGATGCACACTTTATAACCTTCACGCGTGGCGCAGATATGCCTCCCCCCGAATGAGTGAGTCTGCGACTATCAGTTCGAAATCGAACAATGATGGGTGATCCGGCCAATTGATTGGTTTCTCGCTCCGAGCCACCGTGTAGCCAGCTGGGTCTATCCAGGTCAAGGTGTCTTCAATATCAAGTGGCTCGACAGTGAGGCGAGTCTTCACATATTCGGCTGCAGGCCGGACAAGCGAAGCTTCAATCACAAACTCGCGAACGGCCGCGGGCTGCTCGATATAAACGCGTCTAGCGGCGACCCAGTCACGTATCTGCCGTGGATTAAGAATATCGTTGGCTTCGGCGTTTTCAGGTAGGCCATCGTAGTAGTCTTGCGCGTCAGCTTCAGCTTGAGGTCGATCAACGGCCTCTCCGCGTGCTAGGAGAAATGCCGCAACTGGATCAAGGGTGCCCCAATTGATGAGCTCCTTCATCCAAAAGGAGATCCAGGGAAGGCCGGTTCGCGGCCAATCATCGATCTCGAGTGCTTGTACCGGCTGACCTCCATCGGTAGTGTCAAGCAAAAGACCTATCACACTGCCGAGTCCCCACACGCCCCGATAGATGAAATTTTTGGCAACGAAGTCGTACCAACTCGTAATCTGTTTCGGCGTGGGTTGAGTTGACAGGGTGTTTTTTGCGAGCCACCAACGGAGCAGTTTTGGCCAATCCTTAAAGTTCTTTTGCCGCCCCAATGTTGTATCGATTCGGAAAGCGGCGACTTGGGATAAGAGCGCAAGAACGTCGCGAATGAAGGCAAAACGTTCTTCACTAGACCAGCGTGGATAGTCAGCGCCCTCTTGCAGCTTGGCGCGAACAGCCTCTTCTATATGAAGAAGACTGTTTGCCGAGCGCGGCGCTAGGCTAGTTCTGTATATTCGACGGCGCAGGCCGGCGTCTGGATACTGGGTTTTAATCACACGCCCGCGCGTCAGCCAAATCTTGGCGAGTTGTTCCTGCTCGTGAGCGGCGGCGAAGGCGTAGGTACGACGCCAAATGGCGGTGAGTTCACCTTCCACTTGATCTGGCGTCAGCTCCGCGCGTCGCAGCTCTTCAACCTCTTGGAGGGCTGCGATGAGAAAAGCGTCGAGTGAGTCTAGGTGGTTGAAAGCTATGCCTGCATCATCAGGAGTATTAATTACCGCGGTTTGCTCGAGCCAAGTCGCGAATTCTTCGGCGCTTTTGCTGCCAGTAAGATCGACCCATGCCCTCGCTAACTCGAGGAGCAGAGATGAGAGTGGGCTAGATGCCTTGTCCTCTGGTGCGCCTTTTCCGGCTGCCGCCGTCGTCTTCTCGATTTGCTTGATTAGCTCTTGATAACCTTCCTTTTGCCGATTCGGCGTTTGTCTTAGTCTGCCGCCGGAGCGGTCAAGCCTCATCATACGCTCTGGGAACACGACAAGAGCGCTGCCTTCGGTTGCAACACCAGGCCGTCCGGCCCGGCCAATCAGATTGGTGAATTCCTGTAGGCTAATAGGCTTATTAGCGCGGCAGATGTTAGGGATTAGCAAGAAATTAACGGGAATGTTCACCCCCTCGGAAAGGGTCGAGGTTGCAATGATCACGCGCACAGAGCCGCGATCAATCACGGCTTTAAGCCGCCGAGCAAGCAAACCGGGCATTTTACCGTGATGGACAGCGATTCCCCGCTGCAGCAGTCTGTATTCGACGGAGTTTATGGTGAAGTAGTCCGCTGCGCTCGCAAGACAACGCGTCCAAAGATCGTCGACCTCGTTGAAGGTACGATAGTTAGGCAGAGTCTCCTCTGGCCAACTATCCATGAGGTCTGCACAGGTGGCCGAGAAAGCTTCGACACTTTGCGTAAGAGAAATCAGGACAGAGGGCTTCGAGCCATCCGGTCGCTCTGCGGCGAGTTGCAGAGCGGCCCACAGCGTGGGACCTCGCATGCTTACTTCAGGACCTTCGGTTGTGTCGATGCCGTTCGGGAACGGCGGGAACGGATGCGATACGTAAGGTGTGTCGTTCCTTCGCTCATCATCGAATCTTAGAGACCGACCATCCATAAGGTCGTACCGAATGGTGTATTGACCCATTGTGCTGACCTCAAGGTGACCGAGCATTTGCCGCGTGCTGCGGTAGGACGAGACTGTCGGAAAAGCCTCGGCATTCCCGCTGATCCATCGAGCCAGTGCAGGAGCCGCGCGCGCCGCGACAGCCGACAAGGCCAGAACACGAAAGCCATGTTCATCGCGCGCACGAAGAAGCCTGGCGCCCAACTGTTCGAGCCGGAAGGCACGGGAAGAACCATCCTTCAGCCCATCAAGACGCGCTTTGTCTTGTTCAACCATATGAGCTTCGTCGATGACGACGAGACGGACCCGATTGAGGAACAAAACGCCGAGATAGCGCAGCAACGCGTCAGCTTTCTCAAAGGTACAGATGACGATGGTGGCATGATCGGTTTGAATCCAGGCATCGGTTGGCCCCCAATCAATGCCACCATAAAGGCCAGTTATGACGATACGTTCCGCTGTAATCCCTTTCAGATCCAGTGCAAGCCGGCTTTCCACTTCGGCCGCAAGTGCCCGTGATGGCACAAGGTACAGCACCAAGTTTCCAGGCCCGAAGCCGGCCAAGCCAAATGGATCATTAGAGAGATCGGCGAACAAGCCTTGTACCACGGCCAGAGTCGCCACCGTTGTTTTGCCCGAGCCCGTAGGAGTGCAAAGCACGAACGAGGTGTTTGAACGTAATTGTTCGATTCCTGCAGCTTGAGCCGGCCAGACAAGCGCCCGCCGGTTAACAAAAGCCAATCGTGCGAACTGAACTAAGGCTTCTCCAACAGCTTCGTTGGAAGATTCGCGGAGTTTGTTTATTTGCGGCCAAAGGCAAGTTTCCACAAAGTGGCGGCATGTGGCCGCCGTGAGTTGTGCAAGCAAATATGAATAGGGATCACGACTGTGGAGCAAACTGGCTGCAAGATTCTCTAGCTTTTTCAGCGCACGTTCAGTGATGCCATCACTGCCTGTCCGAAGATAGGCGCAAACCGTCCCGATGCACATAATGATGTGCGTGAAGGTCTGTGTCGTCAGGTCGGTCGAATCGATTTGGCCAGTAGCCGTAAGGGTGCGATGACGATGCCAGAACTTCCGGATTGCTTCGAGCGTTGCAGGAAAATTCGCACGGAGAAATTCACGAAGGAGAGCAGAAGATGGCTCTTCGTCCGGCATACGTTTTAGTTGGCCCAGTGCCATGGCTGGATAGCCGGCAAGCTGGTAAGCGGCTGCAGATAGGAGATGCAATGGTGCACCAACGGGTTTCAGACTTGGCTGGGATAGCCATTCTAGAATCTCCGCCGCGCGCTTGAGCCCTTCGCGCCATCCGCTCGATGGATCAGCGCGACGTTCAAGGAGAGCGCATTGAAGCAACAACATGGCCCGGTCGAGATAGATATCAACATCGCCGGGACCAAAGCTGGCGAGGCCATCGCGCCCCATATCCCGGCGCAGCCGTTGACTGTAGAGCTTGGCTTGCCATGCCGTGAGCGCGTTACCGGCTAAGGTAGACCGCACCTCTTGCGCGACCTCGATGGTTATTGGGTTAGCCATCTTAGGCTCCCCGATAAAGCATATCGACGAGGGTGTTTAGATCCTCAAATTGAAACTCCATTCCTTCGAGATTCCGTGTTGCTGTATAAGCGGGGTGAGGCGCGTCCGTTGGCATCCACGCGACACGACCTTTCTGCTTGGGAATGCATCCGCACGCGTAGGTAACGCTATCATGGCGTGCGGCACCACGGTAGCCGCTTTGCCAAAGCTTAAGAAGTGCTACTTGCCAAACGTGGGCTTCGGGTGAGTCATACTCGTCGAGCAAGCTAATGAGTTCGTGAATTCCAGACGGTCGCAATTTACCCGCAACAAGTTTTTCATGCGCCTCTTTGATTATGTCGTTATTACTTCGAGTTAAGCATTTCGCCTCAAGCGTCAGAACGTCGGTTATTGTTTGTTCCTCATTGATGCGGAAGGCTAGGCAGTCATCTCCGGTGCGTCCTGGCCGTTTTTCGGCGTCTTGATCCGGGTCGCGAGGGTTACCTTCCCGTAGACGTTCATTAATTTCATCTAAATGTTGAAACTCTTGATAGTGGTAGCGGAATAGAAATGCAGGTACGACCCAATCAGTATGGTTGTGCGCACCCCAGTGTTCGACTGCCATTCCGGCGAGCGTTTCACCGAAATAGCCCTGTAGCGTCACGCGATGGAGAAGTGCGGGATAGTTCGCGGCTGGATCAGTGGCCGGATCGCTAAATGGTGAAAGGTCGTCTTCGAAACCGCGTCTTAATTTTCTCCGTGCATCTTCAAGTGCCTCGTCGATATAGGCGATGAGCTCATCCTGAATCGTGGCTAGTCTCGCCCGATTCTCGCGCCACATCCTAAGTCTGTAGCGTGGATGCGGGGTAGGAACTTGTTGATCGACCAGCCAGTTATTCAAAAGCTTGGGGGTCAGGCGCCGAAAGCGGATCATTAGGAAATCGGATTGTTATTCTTAATTCTTGATTAGGTGGAATTTCCACTTCAGAGCTGTGCCGCTCCTGACGAGAAGGGCGGAATACTTATCAGTCAGTGCTTTCTCAGTTCAAAATAGCAAATGAATGAATGTAGTATTTGTCGGCTTGTGCCAATCTTCCCGCTCTGCCGCGCGTATTCACTCCGCAGACAGCGCTACGGCTCGTTGTAATACCGGTTGCACTGCAGAAACCCATAGGTTCGGATAGCTGTATTTCCGAAGAATCTTCTTCGCTAGAACGCCGATGCGACTGCCAGCCGATTTTTGGCGAATCCAGTCGACCGCGGCGTGTTCGTTGATATGCATCATCAATTCGTAGGTGATGAGAAGAAGGATGAGTGGGCTCGCCCAACAGACACTATTTGTCGGCGCCGATTCAAATCCTCATATTCGTCCACAAGGCCGCACGCAGCATTACCCTGGCAAATACTGGTGTGAAATTTCTGCCGATATCTGATGCCGGCATTTGACGCGCTATCGGCGATATGTTGCCATTGAACAATGCTAGCGCCGAGTTTCAGTCTAGTTCAGAATCGGCAGGGCTCAACTGGCGTCACGTGCGGCATGATTCCGTAACCGAATCACAATGGTTTACGCCGGGTGACGATAGCTCCAGCGGTGCAGCAGTGTCAGGTTCGTCGTCCGCTTAACGGGGAAAGACTCTGGTGCTACATTTTTCAGGGAATATTCAATAACAATCTTAAGAAGATGAAAGGGGATGAATTGGGGGGATTCCATGCCAATCTGGACGATCAATACTTTTCGGGTGCGGCAGCCCGTTGTCGTTTCTTGGCCCGACTGATCGCGTTCTACGCTTAGCTAGAACGGTCGACCAGAACCCTCATTCGGATGCACTCGAATTTTTCCCATCTCGCCGACCTCAGCCGGGAACTGGCAAAGCTCGGCCAGAAAGCTGAGCACTATTTTAGCGACGACCCTAACACCACGCTGCTCAAGCTCCGCCAGTTTGGCGAACTGCTGGCCCAGGAAGTGGCAGCTCGTTTCGGCGTGTATCAGGCCGACCAAGCCGAAACCCAACTCGATCTGATTCGGAAGCTCGATCAGAGCGGCGCGCTCAGTCCCGAAATCAAGCAACTCTTTCACAGCCTCCGAAAAGCCGGCAATGCGGCCAGTCACTCGCTCTTAGACGACTATAAGACCGCCCTGGAGAACCTCAAGGTCGCGCGTCAGCTCGGGGTGTGGTTTTACCGAACCTTCGGAGATCCGCATTACGCTGCCGGCCCTTTCGTTCCGCCACAAGCACCGAAAGCGAAAGCCGAAAGTCTGAAGCAGGAGATCGCGGCGCTTCAGGAAGCCTTGCAAAAGCATCGAGCCAACCTTGCCGCCGCGGAGGCGCAAGCCGGGACAGCCCAGCAGCTCGCGGAACAAGCTCAGGAAGAAGCCCGCCTCTGGGAAACCCTGGCTACCGAAGCCGAATTGTCCAAGGAACAACTCAAGGCCACGCTCAACGCGCTACAGGCCCAGGCCCAAACCACCCCGAAAGAAAAAGCGAACGAACTCGTCATCCAGGCCCAAAAAGCGGGGCAAAAGGTCGAATTGGACGAGGCCGCCACGCGTACCCTGACCGATGGCCAATTACGCGCCGCCGGTTGGGAAGCCGACAGCGTGAATCTGCGTTTCGCAAACGGCACCCGGCCCGAGCCCGGCCGCTTTCTCGCCATCGCGGAATGGCCGACCGCTTCAGGCCCCGCCGATTATGCCCTGTTCGTCGGGCTCGACTTCGTCGGTGTCGTGGAAGCCAAGCGCGCCAACAAACACGTTGCCGGCGCCATCGATCAGGCCAAGCGCTACGCCCGCGATGTCGAGCCGCACGAGGCCAGGCTCGTGGGCGGACCTTGGCAGGAGCACAAGGCCCCGTTCGTCTTCTCCACCAACGGGCGGCCCTATCTGAATCAGCTCAAGGAATTCTCCGGAACCTGGTTCTGCGATCTCCGCCGCCCGGAGAATCTACGGAAGCCCCTGGACGGCTGGTATTCTCCCCAAGGCTTGAAGGAACTGCTCAAACAGGACATCGCCGCAGCGGAAACCAAGCTTGATAAGCTGGGGTTTGACTTCGACTTTCCCCTCCGCGATTACCAGCGCGAGGCCATCCTCGCTGTGGAGCAAGCCATCAAGTCCGGTCGCCGCGATTGTCTGGTGGCGATGGCCACGGGCACCGGGAAGACCAAGACCTGCATCGCGCTCGTTTATCGCCTCTTGAAGGCGCAACGCTTTCGGCGGGTGCTGTTCCTGGTGGACCGGTCGGCGCTCGGCGAACAGGCGGCGAATGCCTTCAAGGAAACCCGCATGGAGAGTCTGCAAGCTTTCGCCGACATTTTCGGCATCAAGGAACTGACCGACCAAACGCCCGAAGCCGACACCAAGGTCCATCTCGCCACGGTGCAAGGCTTGGTGAAGCGAATCCTTTACAGCGATGACAGCGAACGCGGTCTTAACGTGGACGATTACGACTGTATCGTGGTCGACGAATGCCACCGGGGCTATCTGCTGGATAAGGAGCTCTCCGAGACCGAACAGACCTTCCGCGATCAGACCGACTACATTTCCAAATACCGCCGCATTCTCGACTACTTCGACGCGGTACGGATCGGCTTGACCGCGACACCCGCCCTGCACACCACGGAAATCTTCGGGCCGCCGGTTTACACCTATTCCTATCGGGAAGCCGTGCTCGACGGCGTATTGGTGGACCACTTGCCGCCGATCGTCATCCGGACCCAATTAGCCGAGGCCGGCATCCGATTCAAGGCCGGTGAAGAAGCAGCGGTTTACCGGCCGGATCTCGGCAAGGTGGAAACGTACAAGCTGCCCGACGAGCAAAACTTCGATGTCGCCGATTTCAACCGAAAAGTCTTAACCGAATCCTTCAATCAGGCCGTTTGCGAGGAACTGAGGGATCACCTGACGCCCTTCGGCCCCGAGAAGACTCTGGTGTTTTGCGTTAACGACCTACATGCCGATTTGGTCACGCGCTTGCTGAAGGAAGCGTTCCAGAAAAAGTACGGCGAGGACATTACCGACGACATGGTGCTCAAGATCACCGGCGCCAGCGATAAGCCACTGCAACTCATCCGCCGTTACCGCAACGAGATTTGGCCCACCATCGCCGTGACCGTTGACCTGCTCACCACAGGCATTGATGTCCCGAGTATTTCGAGCCTGGTCTTCCTGCGCAAGGTCAACAGCCGCATCCTGTTCGAGCAAATGCTCGGCCGCGCCACGCGGCGCGCCGACGACATCGGCAAGGACGTGTTCCGCATCTTCGACGCCGTGGGCACCTACGCCGACATGCAGGCGGTCTCGAGCATGCGGCCCGTAGTCGTCAATCCCAAAGTCAGTTTCACCCAATTGGCCGGGGAACTCGCCGGCGATCTTTCGGACGAGGCCAAGACCCTTGCCCGCGATCAGTTCGTCGCCAAGTTCCAGCGGCAAATGCGGCACCTGTCCGACCCGGCCAAGGCACTGTTCGAGGCGCAGACCGGCCAGTCGCCGAAAGCCTTCGCTAAACAACTCAAGACCATGACCTTGCCCAATGTGGCCGAATGGTTCACCGCGAATCCTTGGCTGGCGGAACTGCTGGACACCCGTTCCGGCAGACCAGTCGATCCGATTTTTATTTCCGATCATGAGGACAAGATCATCGAGGTCGGCCATCACTTCGGCCGCCCCGAGGATTACCTCGATAATTTCTCGCGCTTCATTCGGGAGCAAGCGAATACCCTACCGGCCTTGATCACCGTGCTGCAAAAGCCCTGCGAGCTGACCCGGAAGGAACTCAAGGCACTGGCTGTTGCCCTGGATGCGGCCGGATTTACCGAGAAAAATCTCGATGCCGCCTGGGAGGCTCGATCCAATCATGAAATCGCCGCCGGCATCTTAGGCTATATCCGCCAAGCTGCTCTGGGCGATGCCCTGATTCCTTTCGCCGAACGGGTGGATAAGGCGGTCGCTGCGCTCGAAGCCCGTCACAACTTCAGTCCGGTGCAAAAGCAGTGGCTGGCGCGCCTGGCGAAGCAACTCAAGACCAATGCCGTGCTGGACCGGGAAACCTTGGACAGCGGGCCACTGAAGCGGGACGGGGGATTCAAGACGGCCAACAAGATATTCGATGGGCAATTGGAAGAACTGCTGGCGGAGATGAATGAGGCGGTTTGGCTATCCCAAGCCGGCTAACGTCAATCCGCCATGGAAAACAGCAGAATCCCGCGCGTAAAATCCTCGCTTTTTGATTGGTGGCCTGGACCCTCACCCGAGCCCATATCTTCCTAAGAACATCACGAATGAGCCAAACCACTCTCGACATCGTCCAGAAGCTCTGGAACCTCTGCAATATCCTCCGCGACGACGGAGTGACTTATCATCAATACGTCACCGAATTGACCTATCTCCTGTTCCTCAAGATGGCCAAGGAAACCGGCACCGAGGACAAACTGCCGGAAGGTTTCCGCTGGAACGATCTGGAAGACCATGCCCGCGCCTCCGATTTGCTCTACTACAAGGAACTGCTGCTCCATCTCGGCACCGAAGGCAGCCGCATCACCCGCGAGATTTTCTCCGGAGCCAGCACGTTCATCCGGAAGCCCGCTACCCTGGCGCAGCTCGTGGCGGCCATCGATGCGCTGGACTGGTATTCCGCCAAGCGGGAAGGTTTGGGCGAGTTGTACGAGGGATTATTGGAAAAGAACGCCAGCGAGAAGAAATCCGGCGCCGGCCAATATTTCACGCCGCGCGTCTTGATCGACGTCATGGTGGAACTGATGAAGCCGCAACTCGGAGAAATCATCCAGGACCCAGCGGCGGGCACCGGAGGCTTCCTCATCGGCGCCTACCATTACCTGTACAACCACCACGATTTCGACGCCTTCAGCAACGAACAATTCGAGCGGGTGCAGCGTCAGTTCTACGGAATGGAATTCGTCCACGACGCTTATCGGCTGGCGCTTATGAACCTGATGCTGCACGACCTCGAGGCTGACGGCGACATTGGCATCCGTTTCGGCGATACCCTGTCGTCCGACGGCGAAAGCCTGCCCAAAGCCGACTTGATCCTCACCAATCCGCCCTTCGGTACCAAGAAAGGCGGCGGACTCCCGACCCGCGACGATTTCACTTATCCCACCAGCAACAAGCAGTTGGCTTTTCTTCAGCACATCTACCGGAGCCTCAAGCCCGGCGGCCGGGCGGCGGTGGTGCTGCCGGACAACGTATTGTTCGAGTCCGGTGTGGGCCGCGATATTCGCCGTGATCTCATGGACAAGTGCGATCTCCACACGATCCTGAGGCTGCCTACCGGCATTTTCTACGCCCAGGGCGTCAAGACCAACGTGCTGTTCTTCACCAAGAAGAGCGATGCCGCGAAGGGTACGACGCAAGCCGTCTGGATCTACGACCTTCGCGCCAACATGCCGCAGTTCGGCAAACGCACAGTGCTGACCCACGAGCATTTCAAGGCATTCATCGATGCCTACGGCGACGATCCAAACGGACGCGCGGACCGCACCGATCAGGGCGAAACCGGCCACTTCCGGCGCTTCAGCCGGGAAGATATCGCCGCCCGCGACGACAGCCTGGACATCGCCTGGCTCAAGGACGATTCCGCCACCGATGCCGCCGATCTGCCGGAACCGGAAGCCCTGGCACGTGAGGCCATGCTGGAATTGGAAGGCGTGTTCGAGGATTTGAAGGAGTTGATGGAGGCTTTGGGGGTGGAGGAGTTGGAATGAGTACTCCTATAAATTGGGCAAACGCAAACCTTGGTGAAGTATGCGAAATAATTAGGGGCATAACGTTTCCCGCATCGGTTAAGGAAGATGAACAGACCAGTTCAAATATTTGTTGCCTAAGAACCTCTAATATTCAAGATGAACTTGACTGGTCAGATACGTATTTCGTTCCCTCTGAATATGTTAAACGTGAAAATCAAATTGTTCGTGAAGGTGATATTTTAATGTCTATGGCCAACAGCTATGAGCTTGTTGGAAAAGTATCACTTGTAAGGACTTTGCCTTACAAGGCTAGCTTTGGCGCCTTTTTATCCTCAATAAGAGCGTGTTCAGATATTAATGGGAAATACCTATACTACATATTAAAAACGCATAGCGTTCAAAGTTCACTTCGTCGTGGATCTAGCCAGACAGTTAATATTGCGAATATTTCCGTAAAGGCAATGTCGGCAATTGAAATTCCGATTGCTCCTCTTAACGAACAAAAACGCATCGCCGACAAACTCGACCAAACCCTAGCCATCGTTGAGCGGGCGCGGGCACGGCTGGCCCGAGTGCCGGATATCCTTAAGCGTTTCCGCCAAAGCGTCCTCGCCGCCGCGACTGAGGGGCGGTTGACGGAGGATTGGCGGAGGGACAATCCAATAAGTGAAACGGGGGCAGTATTACTTCAGAGAATCAGATACGACCACTATCGTCGATGGGAACAAACTCAGACCAAGGTTAAGGGAAAAGCTGTACGCCTTCTAAATGCCGATGGCTTAGCAGCGGGATATAAACCGCCCGAAAAAGTTGATGCGGACGATCTAACCGATCTTCCAGAAACCTGGTCATGGGGTTCCGGTGCCGAAATTGTTGAACCAGGGGCCGATATTGTTTACGGAGTAGTTCAACCTGGTCCAAAGTTGGAAACCGGTGTGCCTTATGTTCGAGGAATGGATATCGAGAATGGGCGCATTCTGATCGATCAGCTTATGAAAACAAGCCCATCGATTGCTGATCGATATTCACGCTCAGCACTAGCAGGTGGCGACATTCTCCTTGGTATTATTCGCGCGACTAAAGTCGCGATAGTTCCGGAAGAACTTACTGGCGCAAACATTACCCAAGGAACGGCGCGTTTCCGACCCTCCTCAGTAATCTCTACTCGATTTCTAGCCTATGTATTAGCTGCGCCGGCGACGCAAAGATGGCTGCACGAACACTATCGTGGAATCGATATGCCAGGACTAAATTTGGCAGATGTTAGGCGTGTGCCAATTCCCCTTGCTCCGATTGCAGAACAATCGGAAATCGTCCGCCGCGTAGAAACCCTCTTCACGCTCGCCGACCGCATCGAAGCGCGATATAAGGCCATTTCGGCACGGGTGGACATACTGACCCAAGCGCTGCTGGCGAAAGCCTTCCGCGGCGAACTAGTGCGGCAGGACCCCAGCGACGAGCCGGCGGAAAAATTGCTCGAACGCATCCGCGCCGCCCGTGCCGAACTGTCTGCCCCCGGCAAGCGGAACCGCAAAGCCGTCGCGTCCTGATGCGCATTTCGCCCAAAATCCAGGCCGCCGCATTCGATGTGGCGGCGCTCAAAAACCAAATGAAATTCGTGGGCCGTGCCGCAGTGAAGTGATTAGTTCGGCTTTGCACACCGGTCCTCATGATTAGACCGTCGAATAACACCGTACAAACACTTTGGTCATAACAATACGAAAGAACAATGGCTATTTGGTTAATCCGCGCCGGTTCTCACGGCGAATACGAACAAAAATTTCTTCAGGAAAGTCGCGTTTATGTAACTTGGGACAATCTGGATGTCGATTTGGCCAAGTTGCCGAATCGTGCCGCGCTATCGGCGGCCATGGCGGAACGTTATCCGGATGCCAAACCCAAGGCGATTCAGAACCATGTCAGCCAGATATGGCCCTTCGCCCATGAAATCAAAATCGGCGATTTGGTGATTCTGCCGTTGAAATCGCAACCTGCCATCAACATCGGCGAAGTGACCGGCGATTATCATTTCGAATCGAGCGGACCCAACCCGTATTTTCACTGGCGAGCTGTTAAATGGATTGGGGAAGCGATTCCCCGCTCACACTTCGGCAAGGACCTGCTTTACACCTTCGGCGCATTCCTCACCATTTGCCGGGTGCAGCGAAATAATGCCGAATCCCGCATCAACGCCATGCGAGCCAACGGCTGGAAACCGGAAACGATTGCTGCGGCAACCGCAGCTACCGCCTCCGACACCAACGAGGCCGCCGAGAATACCGATCTCGAAGAATTGGCGCGTGATCAGATCGCCCAACTGATTTCCGCCCGTTTCAAGGGCCATGGCTTGACTCGCCTGGTGGAAGCCATTCTCAGGGCTCAGGGTTATACCACCTATCTCAGCCCGGAGGGAGCCGACGGCGGCGCCGATATCCTCGCGGGTGGAGGACCACTGGGATTTGGCGCTCCCCGGCTTTGCGTCGAGGTGAAATCGGAAGCGTCACCCATCGACAGGCCGACGGTGGATAAGCTACTCGGAGCGGTCACCAAGTTCGGCGCACATGAAGGATTGTTCGTGGCGTGGAGCGGCTTCAAAAGCAACGTACAAAAAGAACTGGCGGCGAGTTTCTTCAAAGTGCGGCTTTGGACCCAAAAGGAACTGCTGGAACACCTCTTTGCTCACTACGATCAACTCGACGAAGACTTGAAGGCCGAATTGCCTTTGAAGCGCATCTGGACCGTCGCGGCGCAAGACTTGGGCTGAGCCTTACCCTCGAACTGGACTCAGCTATGGATAGGCCGGGCCAATGACCTGATTCGGCGTCGATCAGGCCGAAATCTACGGAAGCAGTCTAAATTTATCGGTGATCCGGAATGCCTAAAATCCGCTTACAAAGCGAAAAAGGAGAACAATGGCTAGAAGACGCCGCACCAGTGCTCTCGAAGATGTGATCGATCTCGCCGCCATGTTGCCCTGGTGGCTGGCGCTCCTGTTGGCAATTGTGTCGTATTTCGCCATTCATCATTATGCGGTAATGGAAGTACCCGCGCCGATGGTCCCCGGACGTATCGGGGATGCGGTCGGGAAGCAATTAACCAAGACTTTCGCCCTATTCGGGCAGTATATCGTTCCCTTCTGTTTTTCCCTGGGTGCCTTGATCTCGATCATCGGTCGGCGAAAACGGGCCAACCTGCATGAAGTCGTCGCTCGACAGCCCGCAGCCGATGCCTTGAACGGAATGAGCTGGCGCGAATTCGAAATGTTGGTGGGCGAGTTCTTTCGGCGCCAAGGCTACGCGGTGACCGAAACCGGAGGTATAGCGGACGGTGGGGTCGATTTGGTTCTGACCCGTGGTGGCGAAACCTATCTGGTCCAATGTAAGCAGTGGCGGGCCTTCAAGGTCAGCGTGAACATCGTTCGCGAACTCTATGGGGTCATGGCCGCACGGGGCGCCGTCGGTGGATTCATCGTAACCTCCGGCGTATTCACGGACGACGCCCGCCAATTCGCCTCCGGCCGAAATATTGAATTGATCGATGGCGAGAAATTGTTCGCGATGATAAAGGATCTGCGACGAGCGGATGCCCATCCCCGAACGACAACGCTCTCAATCGATTTATCGGAGCCGTCCTCGCCACTCGCTGAAGTTAGCTCGACACCCATGTGCCCGAAATGTGGGGCTTCGATGCGGCTGCGCACCGCCCGGAAGGGCGCAAACGCCGGCCAATCGTTCTGGGGGTGCTCTCAGTTTCCGAACTGCCGCGGTGTTCGGCCGAACGCGGCCTAAGCCATTCCGCTCCATCGAGATCGGAATTTGCAATCTCCACCGGAATCAAATGCAGCAGGGCATTGATATCCGGGGCCATTCGTCCGTTCTTGATTCCGTCGCGAAACCAAACCAGTAAACCGATCGCGACGGGTTTTTGAGAATGGGGAGCGGCGCGAGCGCTCGTCTGCTTCCGGCAAGCAGACCCGTTTTGCTGTATCTCCGGAAAATGCCGGCCCGGAGACCACGAACACATACGGCCAAAGAAATAGCGAGGCTCCTCTTAATCAGAGGAGAAAGCCCGGAGATTCGGCTTGCGCTGCCCTTCCCAAAGAAGGGGCCTCGGCTGATTGCTCGGGCCCTCGATAAAGCTGCCCCTCTTTAACCCTCTAGTCAACCTTTTCGGCCCATCAAACCAAATTCTGCTAAGACTGTTAAGTGAGCGCCGCGCGAACCACGGATGCGGCCGAGTCACCATGACGGACCAGCGGGCGGACCGGTGACGCGGTTCCAACCCAATCGGAAGCGGCAGCCGTTTCCGCTGACCAGCACAGATTAGGCGTCTGGTGAAACCCCGTCAAACCGGTCTAGGGTGTCCCAAGTGGTCGATGAGAGACTAGGGGACAGAAGAAAGACCCCCGCGCCAGTCTGGTGCTTCCCTGCAGCCAAAGCGGGAGTAGCGCACCACACGGAAGCCTTCCGATAACACATTACGTGTCTGGCGAAATCTCGTTAAACAGAGGTCCATGGCCAAGGATCGATTCAACAAACGAAGAAGCCCCGCGTGGAGTACGACTGCCGGGCTCCAATTGCCAGGGGTTGTTCACTCCGCGCGAGGCTCTAAACTCAAGAGGTCACGCCGAGGGTGATCTTTCAGGCGAGAGAACACGCCAAAACGAAAGGGGTCCTCGTGCCGCTTTGGGAAGGGAGCAAACCCGTCTTCACTGTTCCCGGACAACAGCCCGCATTCGCAATTGCGCCCGAAAAGACATCCGGTCAGGGCAATTCCAACGCTCGCGGCCAAAGCAGTGAAGCAAGCATAGGTGCTATCGGCGGCCGACGCAAGAGACGCTTGAAGTTGGTTCCCGGCGTCGCGACTCCGTCTGGCGCAGCAGTCGAATTGCGGTCGGAAAGGCACTGCTCGGAGCGGTCGAGCGCCGGCGACACCCCCGGCTTGCCTAAGCCCGAAGGCGATGAACGACCCTTCTCCGAAACGGATGACGCTACTCTGGACGGTGACGAAAGCCTCAGCCCCCCCAGACGCTCTTCCGCCGTTCACGGCGCGGCGTTGGGGGTTCTGTGATTCCGTCTGACGCAAAAAAACTCGGTGCGGTTCCCATATGGATCGTCGCCTTTAGGCTTTAGGCTCCAAATGCAGTAATGATCATCTTGATTTTCGATGGCCCGGCGGCGTCGGTACAGAAAGAAGCCAATCAGCAACGCGGATAGGCCGAGTATCAAGAGGGCATAGAGCAGCATAGCGGAATCTCCAGGTAAAGGACCGAGGCCGCGGCATTATAGTCCAGACCCATGGTTGAGCGCCGCTTTCCGCCACGTCCGGCCCCGATGCTTCAGCCGCCTGTACGCGCCGGTCGAGACTTCGCACAGCCGGGCCTTCTGTTCGTCGGTATCCCGTGAAGGCAGCAGGTAATGCAACGCCAGGACGAGCCAGCACCGTGGATGCTCGGCCCGCAAATCACGCATGGCTCTATCCATGACGCGCGCGGTGTCATCTTGATGAAGACGCACCCCGAGCGGTACGCGGGACGTAAAGCGCCACTCGCGGATCGGCTCGCCTTTCACCAGCAGCCCGACGACCGCCGCCGGATAGCTGTTGGTCTCGATGGCTTTAAGCGCCCGTTTGCCCCAACGTTCAAGCTGCCCTTTCAGGAAGCCTGGCGTTATGAAGATTCAGTCTCATTCCCCTGCGCCTGCATATAGGCTCGCCGTTCTTCCAAGCGGCGGCGCGCTTCGGGAACAGCCTCGGCCATGGCTTTGGCCTGATGAATCAGCTGCATCAGCTCGGCGCGCGTCCGGGGCGGTGCCTTGGGATCGTAAAGCGCCTCGATCAACTGGCCGCTGGTCTTCAAGGCTTTCGCGATCAAGCGGCTTTCCGCCGATCGCCGGCCGTGTTTCCAGGTGGCGTGGCGGACCACCTGCTTGCCCTCGGGCGTTCTGGCCCCCGTTGACAGGCCGCCGTGCCACTCACAGCGGCCGTTTTTCAGTCCCGGACGCTGACATGCCGAGCCGTTCCGCAGCTTGGCCCCACAGGGTTTTGACTCCGAAGCCTGATCGTTCGTGACAATCGGCTGAAGCGGTTCCGCCGGTAAGTCCTCGAGCCCTTCATGTGCACACGCTGCGGCCACACTATCGATCGTCATCAAAACCTCTAAGTACTGT
>NZ_MSCV01000029.1 GCF_002005105.1 Methylocaldum sp. 14B
GGCGCAATTCATCGATCAGGACATCCTCGAAACCATCCACGACTTCGTGGCCGCCGCCTCGGACGACAACATCACCGTGGAATTGAAAAACCTCAACGGCACGCACGGCATCGCGACGCAGCGCGCCTCTACCACCGATAAACAGCAAACTGTAACCGGAGAAAATTATGAAACCGCTCGAAAGGCTGCTGCTTGAAAATAAGGCTTGGGCTCAGGAGAAAGCCGCTCACGATCCGGAATTTTTCGACAAACTACGGCAGCCACGGAATCCGGACGTGTTCTGGATCGGGTGTTCCGACAGCCGCGTGCATGCCGACCAGGTGACACAAACCGAGCCCGGTGAAATTTTCGTTCATCGGAACATAGCCAACCAAGTGGCGATCATGGATATGAATTTCCTGGCCGCGCTCGAATATGCCGTCGATTTTCTAAAGGTGAAGCACATCATCGTTTGCGGGCATTACGGCTGTGGCAGCATCAAAGCAGCGATGGGAAAACCGCATCCCGACCACTTGTTCATGAACAAGTGGCTCAAATACATCAAGGACATCCATCGTCTGCACCGAGAGAACATCGATGCCGAAAATTCGGAGGACGCGCGTCACAACCGACTGGTCGAACTCAATGTCATCGAACAGGTTCACAACCTGGCGCAGACCTCGGTCATTCAGCGAGCGTGGCGAGCCGGCGATCGTCCGGATCTCCACGGATGGGTTTACGGGTTGAATGACGGTATCATTAAGGAAATCGCCTCCCTTGAGGCTGACAGCTCGCTCGATCCAATTTATAAACAAGACCCGGAAATTAGCGCCGCGAAAGAACCCTAACCATCAACGCGATATACTATGAAGCTCGCCAAGATCGTTTTCGTTTGTCTTTTCGGCTTTGCCTTATCATCCATTGCAGCGGAGAAACCAAAAATGAATCAACCCGCCCCTCAAGTCCGGTTGGAGACCAATCTCGGGGATGTCGTTCTAACGCTGGATTCAGCTAAAGCCCCCGCCACGGTCGAGAACTTTTTGACGTATGTCAAAGAGGGGCATTATGACGGTACCATCTTCCACAGAGTCATACCGAACTTCATGGCTCAAGGCGGTGGTTACACCGAGGATTTCAAGCAGAAACCCACGCGCCCGGCAATCAAGAACGAGGCCGATAATGGACTTAAAAACAAGCGCGGAACGATAGCCATGGCCCGTACTCCGGATCCCCATTCCGCCACGTCTCAATTCTTCATCAATTTTGTCGACAATGCGTTCTTGGATTACAAGAGCGCCACACCGCAAGGATGGGGTTATTCCGTATTCGGTGAGGTCACCGAAGGCATGGACGTCGTCGACAAGATGGCAAAAATTCCGACGGGCTCCGGCGGCCCGATGGCATCGGATGTGCCGCAAACACCCATCATCATCGAGAAAGCGACCATCGTCGGTCAATAGACAGACGAAGCCATCTTCCTTGAAAAACGAAACGCTGTTCATCTCCGATCTGCATCTCAGCGTTACACGACCGGAAATTACACAGCGTTTCTTGCGGTTTCTGAAACGCCGCGCATCAGATGCCGAGCGGCTGTACGTCCTCGGAGACCTTTTCGACGCCTATCTCGGTGACGACGACAACTTCTCCCCTAACCGGGAGGTCAAGTCCGCGTTCAGGCAGCTTACGGACTCCGGCATCAAAGTGTACTTCCAGCACGGTAACCGCGATTTTCTGCTCGGCGAAAGCTTCGCTCGGGAAACCGGCATCCGCTTGCTTGCCGATTACGAGGTCATCGATCTCTTCGGGGTGTCCACGTTGATTACCCACGGAGATCTCCTGTGCACCGACGATGTTCAGTATCAGAGGGCTCGAGAACGCATCCGCACCGAGGCATGGAAACAAGCGGCGCTATCGAAGCCGCTTTGGCTGCGCCGCATGTACGCGCGCTGGTACCGCTTCAAGAGCGGGCTCGATAAGCGCGGCAAAACGGCGGAGATCATGGACGTCAACCCGGAAGCAGTGAGAGAAACCATGAGCCGTTATGGCGTGGATCGATTGATTCACGGCCACACCCACCGCCCCGCTGTTCATGAGTTCGAGATCGAGAATAAGCGATGTCGGCGCTTCGTCCTGCCCGAGTGGGGAAATGGCGAAACGGTCTTATGCTGGAGTCAGGAAGGTTTCCGTACGGAAGCAATTGAGTAGCAAGCTTCGCTTTCCGTCCCTGGAAAGGCGTGCAATCCGGTTTTGCTCTCCCATTAGTGTTTACATCCACATGCCCCTGCCCCACAACCATGTCCCGGACTGATGGCAGACTCTTTCCGAGCACCACTGCCGTGTACCGCGGGAGCCGATAATTTTTTCCGGACGTCGCCGCCGCAATCAGGGCACTTCGGTGGTGCCTCGCTGATTTTGTGCATGGCGGTGAACTCATGTTTGCAGGCTTCGCACTGATAGTCGTAAGTTGGCATGTAATTATCCTCGACAAGAATCGGCAAAATAGTTGTTTCGACAAGCGGACAGGGGAGATCAGAACGGCTTGAGCGTCGCCAGAAGCACGATCGCGAATAAGAACAAGACCGGCACTTCATTCATCCAGCGGAAAAAAATATGGCTGTGACCATTACGGTCATATTTCAGATCACGCAGCCATTTTCCGCATAAAGCGTGATAACCCACCAACAATCCGATCAGGAACAGTTTAACGCGAAGCCAGCCGCTGTCACCGTAGTCTTCCCAAGCATAGTCGTGGAGCATCCATAAGCCGAACACGAGCGTCAAAATCATTCCGGGAGTCATGATCCCAAAGTAGAGTTTACGTTCCATGATCTTGAACCGCTCGACGCTGACGGCATCGGCACTCATCGTGTGGTAGACGAACAACCGGGGAAGATAAAACAAACCGGCGAACCAAGTCACCATGAAGATGAGATGAAAGGCTTTCAGCCACATCGTTTACACGTCTCCGAGCATCCGCTCGACTCGCTCACGGAGATTCCGGGCATCGATTCGTCCCAGTTGGTGCATAACAATCCGGCCGTCAGGAGAAATCAAGAAACTATTGGGAACCAATCGGACCTGATCGAATGTTTCCGCCAGATGTCCGAGTGGATCAAGGGCCACGGGATAAGGCAACTGTTTCGCCTCGGCCAAGCTTAAAACCCGGCTTGGAACATCATAAGGCATAGCGACCGAAATCAATTTGAAACCTCGCGCGAAAAGCTGTTGGTATAACTCGGCCAGTTCGGGCATTTCCTCGATGCACGCCCGGCAGTCGCTGGCCCAGAATGTCACCAACACCGGATGACCGCGGAGCTCCCGCATCTGAATGTGCTCGCCCTTGATCGTGACGAACTCCGCATCCGGGGCGGTTCGTTGGAAACCCCATCGATACAGGCCGAGGCTTGCCACCGTTACGATGGCGAACGCCATGAGCCAAAATTTGGCTTTATTCATGAGCTGACCGGAGGGAAGACAAAGCTTTATCTTCCCCCCGCTTTAACCCAACTCTGCTCAGTCTTCCAACTGCTGAATTCCATCCAGGAACCAGGTCGGTTGACGGCTGTGTTTCGGACGTACGAAGTGCCAAACTTCGCGCACTTGCGTAGGTCTTTCCTCGGGAGACTCACGTATGATCACATCAAACAGTACGGTTGCCTCGCGGTCTGAGCCGAGGTCACGCACCTCGAGAAGTTCCACGTCGACCTTGAGCAGTTCCGTCCTGTTGCTCTCGGTTCCGCGAGCTCTCAATTGATCCTGAAGCTCGCCGAATACCTTGTCGGTGGTCAAAGCCCTTAACTGCGCCAAGTCTCCCTCGTCCCACGCTTTCTGCATCGTCTCGTAGGCCGCTCTTGCGCCGGAAAGAAAACCGGCCGAATCGAAATCCGTCGGAACCGAATTGGGTTGTCCGGCCGTGCCGGCAGTTTGCCCTGAAGACGAAGCACCTCGCCCTTTTCCGAACAGAACGTCCGTATCGAACCCCGAATTGCTCGCCTGTCCGGAATCGGCCTGACGCCGGTAAGCGTGATCGGATTCCGGATTCCGAGCCGAGTCCGTCCCCGAATAATATCCTCCTGCCGCTGCCGGTTCGCTCGATTCGGTTCGCCTCCGAGCGGCGAAAAACTTGAACAGCATGAATGCGATCAGCGCAAACACCAGAATGTCCAGGAAGTTGAGATGCTCGAAGGCCCCGCCGAACAGGAGAGCGCCCAATAAACCGCCCAAGGCCAGGCCACCCAGCATTCCCATGAGCCCGCCCCGTCGCGACATCGCTTCGCGCGCCGCCTGGTTCTTTTGGGCCGGCGATTGGTAGGCTTGTTGCTGAGCCGGAGAAGCGGATTGCGTCATATCGGTAGAGCGTTTATAGGGCGTGCTGTAGGACGGCCGGCTGCCGAACGACTTACCGCCGCCCACGCGCTTGGCGTAAGCGTCGCCCATTCCGGACAGCGCCAAGGACAGCCCGATCAATACGCTCAAAACCAATCCAGTACGTTTCTTCATCGATAACCCACGTCTGTAGTCAAGAATCGGATATGCCTGTTATATGGCAACGAATATTCAAAAATCAACCTTTGAACCCAAGGTGGGCATTAGACAATCTCAGGATAAGTAGGTTTGCAATAATTGATAACAGGCTTCCAGCGCTCCTAAATGAGCGATTTCGTATCCATGAGTGTTATCTGCGGGAAACCCGAGGCATGCGCCTTTCGGCACGTGCCCAGTTTTCATCGCCACCGACGCATCGCTGCCGAATT
Organism: Methylocaldum sp. 14B; assembly: GCF_002005105.1. Lineage (GTDB taxonomy): Bacteria > Pseudomonadota > Gammaproteobacteria > Methylococcales > Methylococcaceae > Methylocaldum. The sequence goes on from NZ_MSCV01000029.1 coordinate 4,734, forward strand.
GGCTCAACACCGCGTATTGCACGGACACGCCCGTCTTACGCGCGGCCTCAGCAAGACGTCGATTCAACGTCTCATCATACATGCCATAGCCATCCTGAGACAAAAGTACGGGCTCTTCGTCGCTTTCGATGGGATACTCCGCCGATTTCGGGGCAATCTCGACGGCAATCAGCTCGTCGACTCGTTTCTGCCGGGTGTAATAGAGCGCTCCGATGGCTCCCACCTCCTCCTGCGCGGAAAAAACCAGATCCAAATCCGATACTGGGCTCTTCACGGTCTCGGCCAGCAGTAAAAGAATTGCAACGGCGGCCTTGTTGTCCAAGGCGTAACTGGCGACATAATCCCCCATCCGGAATGGCGCTTTCCGATGTTTGCCGATAACCATCCGCGTTCCCGGACGCACCCCCGCTTCTGTGAGTTCCGATTTGCTCAGTTTGGCATCCAGCCAAACGGTATCCCATTTCGGCGGCTTGTCTTCCTCGTATGCCTTTTGAGGCGATTCATGGCATACATGCCGGGAACCGAAACTCAGGATCGCCGGAATCGTTAAGCTGTCGCCGAGTAAATCCACAACCCCTTCCCCATAGACCCATGGGAAAGTACCGCCGAGCTTCCGGACCTCCACCTTGCCGTCTTCTCTCACACGCTTCACGATGCCGCCGATCTCGTCCTTGTGTGCGGTAATGGCGAGGACGCGAGCAGAGTTCGTTCCCCGAACGCTCGCGATGATATTGCCGGCATCATCTTGGCTCGCCTCGACGCCGATAGACTCGAGCCACGATAGGATGAACGCGTCTATTTCCTGTTCCTTGCCGCTTGGCGAATGACAAAGAACGAGATCTGAGATGAGGCGGAAAAATCGGTCTCGAAATGGCTCCCGCATGAAAAACCCCGTCTAGCTCAAACCATTACACGCGCAAGAAAAACTACTGTACCATTTCCTGGTCCAATTGCCCGATTATGTCCTAAGCAAAGGAGATCATTATGAATCAAATCAATCCGGCCTACGCTCGCGCTTCCGCCGGCGTATTGGAAACCAACAAAGTCCTACGCAACACTTATGCTTTGCTGGCCATGACGCTGACCTTCAGCGCATTCACGGCGGGCTTGTCGATGGCTCTGGAGCTACCCCACCCCGGAGTGATTGTGACGTTAATCGGATACTTCGGCTTGCTGTTCCTGGTTTCCAAGTTTCAGAACAGCGCCCTCGGGCTTGTCTTCGTATTTGCCCTTACCGGCTTCATGGGGCTGACCCTCGGGCCGATTCTCAATATATATCTGACCCAGATCGGTAATGGCCCGCAACTGGTGATGACCGCCCTTGGGGGCACCGGAGCGATTTTCCTTGGGCTGTCGGCCTACGCCCTGACCACGAGGAAGGACTTCAGTTTCCTGGGCGGCATGCTTACCGCCGGCATCCTGGTCGCGTTCCTCGCCGCACTGGCTGCGCTCTTCTTTCATATGCCGGGACTCCAGATCGCCGTGTCGGCAATGTTCATTGTTTTGATGGCCGGTCTCATTCTTTACCAGACCAGCGAAATCGTGCACGGCGGCGAGCGTAACTACATTCTCGCCACAGTGACCCTGTATGTGTCGATCTTCAATCTGTTTACCAGTCTCCTGCACCTGCTAGGTGTTTTTAGCGGCGACGAATAAGGTCCGATTCTCGTCGAAAACGCTCGGAGCGGGCCTTTTCCCGCTCCGGCATTCGGGTCCGATTGGATCGCGATCAGTCCCCGAAACGGACCGAGTCCCCGGCTCACTCGATCCTGGTTCAACCCTCACTTCTATTCCGGTGTGAAGAAGGGTTTTCCGCAAGTCCACTCGAATCACTAATCGTTATTGAATGAGCCGAGCACCATAGCCCCCATCTCGGCAAACGGGGCTTACCTTGAAGACAGCTTCTCCCCTGTGGCATGATTACGGGCTGTTTTTGGGCGGTCTTCTGCAGTCCATAGCCGGTTTTGAACTCCAGCGCGTTTTCGCGCCGTTCCAAGGTAACCACGTTCCATAAGGTGAAATTAATGCCAGGTCGAACTCATCTTTACGTTCCCGGTCCCACCAATATTCCGGACTCTATCCTGAGCGCCATGCATGTGCCGATGGAAGATCACCGGCGCCCCGATTTTCCGGAGCTGGTTAAGCCATTATTGGAAGATCTCAAAAAAATCTTCCAAACCGAAAAAGGCCAATGCTTCATTTTTCCCGCCACCGGTACGGCCGGCTGGGAAATCGCCCTGACCAACACCTTATCTCCCGGCGATAAAGTTCTGGCTTATCGCTTCGGCCAGTTCAGCCACTTGTGGATCGATATGGCACGCCGCCTCGGCTTCGATGTAGAGCATGAGGAAATCCCCTGGGGTGAAGGCATACCTTTGGATCGCTTGGAAGCGCGGCTCAAAGCGGATACAAATCAGGACATTAAGGCCCTCCTGATTTGCCATAACGAAACCGCCACTGGCGTCACCAACGATCTGGCGGGCGTACGCAAAGCCTTGGATGCGGCCGGGCATTCGGCCATGTTTTTCGTGGACGGGGTCAGTTCGATCGCCAGCATCGACTTCCGTATGGACGAATGGGGCATAGATATCGGTCTTGCCGGTTCACAGAAAGGATTCATGCTGCCCGCTGGTCTGGCCTTGCTATGCTTCAGCCAGAAAGCCCTGGATGCGCGCCAAAGCGCCAAGAGCCGTCGCTGTTTTTTGGACATTCAGGATCAGATGACGCACAACGCCGGCGGTTATTTCCCGTATACACCGTCGATCCCATTGCTCTACGGTCTGCGCAAATCCATCGACCTGCTGCTCGAAGAAGGGCTCCAAAACGTCTTTGCCCGCCACCACCGGCTTGCCGAAGGGGTGCGTCGCGCGGTTAAAGCCTGGGGACTGGAGTTGTGTGCCCGTGATCCGAAATGGTACTCGAACACCGTTTCCGCCATCGTCGTTCCGCAAGGCTACGATGCCCGCGACGTCATGCATTATGCGTATCACCGCTACAATCTTTCCCTCGGCGCCGGCTTGAGCGAGGTCATGGGCAAAGTGTTCCGCATCGGTCACCTGGGCGATCTCAACGAACTGATGCTGTGCAGCGCAATCGCGGGCGCCGAAATGGCCATGCGCGACACCGGCATCCAAGTGACGCCGGGCAGCGGTATCGCAGCGGCCTGCGAGTACTGGCGCGAAACGGCGCCGGCCGTCAAGCCGCGCTGACCGAGCCTTCGCCTCGACCTCGCTCGCCCCGGGGGAGCCGCAACAGCTTGAGACAGGCCGGAATGATCCGGCTGACTCGCGCAACGTCTTCCAGGGCAGAGGGCACGAAATCCGAGTAAGGTGGGTATTGCCCACCTTACGTAATTTGGAGCCTGCACCATGAGCAAACCCAAAGCCTTAGTCACCCGCCGCTGGCCCGAAGCTTGCGAAACCAAGCTTCAAGAACTGTTCGACGTCACTTTCAACACCGACAACCATCCGATGACCGCGGAGGAATTGAAAGATGCCCTGCGCAATTACGATGTGGTCATGCCGACGGTGACCGACCCGATCACGGCCGATGTGTTGAGTGCCGAACCTTTGCGTTGCAAGATCCTCGGCAACTTCGGCGTGGGTTTCAACCATATCGACATTGAGGCGGCCAAGGCGCGCGGCATCACCGTCACCAACACCCCCGACGTCCTCACCGACTGCACCGCCGACATCGCCATGTTGCTGATGCTGATGGCCGCCCGGCGCGGCGGCGAGGGCGAGCGCCATGTGCGCAGCGGCGAATGGACCGGCTGGCACCCCACGCACATGATGGGCACCAAGGTCACCGGCAAGACCCTCGGCCTGATCGGTTTCGGGCGCATTGCCCGAGCGATGGCGAAGAAAGCGCATTTCGGTTTCGACATGCCGATCATCTTTTTCGATCCTTATCCGCCTGCCCCTGAAGTCGTCAAGTCTTTTGACGCCGAACAATGCAGCACCATCGAAGAGGTGCTGCGCCGGGCCGATTTCGTCGCCCTGCATTGCCCCGGAAGCAAGGAAAACCGCCACCTCATCAACGCCGAACGCCTCGCATTGATGAAGCCCGCGGCTTACCTCATTAACACCGCTCGCGGCGACGTGGTCGACAACGCAGCTTTGATCGATGCCTTGAAGAAAAAAACCATCAAGGGCGCCGGCCTGGACGTGTTCGAAGGAGAGCCGAATTTGAACAAAGGGTTCCTCGAGCTGGACAACGTCGCCTTGTTGCCGCACTTGGGCAGCGCCACGCTTGAAACCCGCGAGGCCATGGGCATGCGGGTCATCGACAACGTCACGGCCTTCTTTGCCGGACAAACGCCGCGGGACAAGGTGGCCTGAACGTCGTGTCCGCCGCCGAAACGAACTCGTTCTGGCCTGCCGGAATGCTCGCGCCAGCCGAGTACGACGAACTTTGGGAGCGCATCCGGCCGGTCTTTACCGAGCGGGTGCGCGCTCACCGTATCGACGAGAGCCTGACTGCAAGACTCGCCTCGGTTTATCTTCCGCTTGGAGCGTGGGTGCGCCGGCAAAAATCGACGGACACGCTGGTACTGGGCGTCAACGGAGCCCAGGGATCTGGAAAATCCACACTATGCGACTTTCTCCAGCTGATCTTGACCGAAACCTATGGTTTCCGCGTCGCCGGATTCTCCATAGACGACATTTATAAAACGCGGGCCGAGCGCGAGCGCTTGGCGCGCGAAGTTCATCCGCTCTTGCTGACCCGCGGCGTACCCGGCACTCATGACGTCGACCTCGGGCTCCAAACTCTTCGCGCCTTGAAAACGGCCGGAGCGGATACGCTGACTCCCCTGCCCGCTTTCGACAAGGCACGCGACGACCGCAAACCGGTGGTTGAATGGCCGGTTGTTCGAGGCCGACCCGATATCGTTATTTTCGAAGGCTGGTGTGTAGGCACGCGGCCACAATCGGACGATGCGCTCGACTCGCCGGTAAACGAGCTGGAGAAAAGCGAAGACTCCGATGGCGCGTGGCGCCGCTACGTCAACGATCAGCTCAAAGGCGCCTACGCGATTCTCTTTGGGGAATTAAACAGGCTGGTCATGCTCAAAGTCCCCGGAATGGACAGCGTCTTCGAATGGCGCAGCCTGCAAGAGAAAAAACTGGCCGAAAATACCGATCCCAGCAACCGGCACCGTTTGATGGACGTCGCCGCGTTACGGCGCTTCATCATGCATTACGAGCGTCTCACGCGGCATACGCTGGATGAAATGCCGAACCGCGCCGACCTCACTCTTTATCTCGACGAGCATCATCAATTCACTCACGTACATATAAAATAAAACATCGAAAAATGAGCATCCGATCTTTCCACCCTCCCGTCCGCACCCTTATGGGCCCTGGCCCGTCCGACGTCCACCCGAGAATTTTGGAGGCCATGGCGCGACCGACGATCGGCCACCTGGACCCCCGCTTCATCGACATGATGGATGAAATGAAGGCCTTGCTGCACTACGCCTTCAAGACCAGTAGCGAATTGACTCTGCCGGTTTCCGCCCCCGGCTCGGCCGGCATGGAAACCTGCTTCGTCAACCTCGTGGAACCGGGCGATACGGTGATCGTATGCCAAAATGGCGTTTTCGGCGGTCGGATGAAGGAAAACGTGGAACGTTGCGGCGGCAAGGCCGTCCTAGTCGAGGACGAATGGGGCATGCCCGTCGACCCGAACAAAGTAGCCGATGCCCTCAAGGCCCACCCGGAAGCCAAGATCGTAGCCTTCGTTCAGGCCGAAACGTCCACCGGCGCGTGCTCGGACGTGGAGACGCTTGCCCGGCTCGCCCATGAGCATGGCTGCCTGGTCATCGTGGATGCCGTGACCTCGCTCGGCGGTTCTCCGCTAAAAGTGGACGAATGGAACGTCGACGCCATCTACTCCGGCTCGCAGAAGTGCCTATCCTGCACGCCTGGTCTTTCGCCGGTCAGTTTCAATCAACGGGCGATCGAGGTCATCAAGAATCGCAAGACCAAAGTGCAAAGCTGGTTCCTGGATCTCAGCCTGGTGATGAATTACTGGGGCGGCGGTACCAAACGAGCCTATCATCACACGGCGCCGATCAACGCGCTGTACGGCCTGCATGAGGCTCTGGTACTGCTCCAGGAGGAAGGGTTGGAGAATGCCTGGCAACGGCACCAGGACATGCATACCGCGCTGAAGGCCGGTCTCGAGGCGATGGGACTGCGCTTCATCGTGCCGACAGCGGCTCGCTTGCCCCAGCTCAACGCGGTCACGATTCCGGAAGGTGCCGATGATGTTTATGTCCGCTCGACCCTGCTCAACCGTTACGGCCTCGAAATCGGAGCGGGACTTGGAGCACTGGCGGGCAAGATTTGGCGCATCGGACTCATGGGGTTCAGCGCATCGCCGAAGAATGTTTTGGTTTGCCTGAGCGCGCTCGAAGCCGTGCTTGCCGAAACCAAAGCCCCGATTACCGCCGGAGTGGCCGTAACCGCTGCTCAAAAGGTTTTTGCCGAGCGGGGTTATTGATTCCTTCGCCCCAAGCACCAATTGATCCCACTATGTCTACCTCGGAAAAACTCTTCGCGCTCGGCCAGCATGTGCTGCCCCAGCACATGCTGTCGCGGCTGATGGGTTCGATAACCCGGTGCCGGAACAGCGCCTTCAAAGATGCAATGATTCGCTCATTCATCAAGCTGTACGGCGTCGATATGGCGCAAGCTGCCGAGCCGGATCCGACTGCTTACGGCTGCTTCAACGAGTTCTTCACCCGCGCGCTCAAACCGGAGACCCGCCCCATCGCGCCCGAACCCGACGCCGTAGTCTGTCCGGCGGACGGCACCGTCAGCCAAATCGGAGCGATTACCGAGGGACGCATCATCCAGGCCAAGGAAAAAGATTTCAGTGTGGCCGAGTTGCTCGGCGGACACGCGGAACAAGCAGAGTTGTTCGCCAACGGCCGGTTTGCGACAATCTACCTCTCGCCGCGGGACTATCATCGCCTGCACATGCCCCTCGACGGGACGCTCAAGGAGATGACCCATGTTCCCGGAAAACTGTTCAGCGTCAACGCGGCCACCACGGCCAATGTCCCGAATCTGTTCGCGCGCAACGAACGCGTTATCGCGCTGTTCGACACCGAGGTCGGGCCTATGGCATTGGTCCTCGTAGGAGCCATCTTTGTCGCCAGCATCGAAACGGTTTGGCATGGCGTCGTTACCCCGCCGACTAGCACGACCGTACGAACCTGGCATTATCCGGAGAACCCGCCGGTCCTTTCCCGCGGCCAGGAAATGGGGCGCTTCAATATGGGATCTACGATAATCGTTCTATTCGGCGATAACGTGGTCGAATGGGAAGAATCGCTCGTGCCCGACAGTATCGTCCGCATGGGACAATCCTTGGCTAGGCTCACACATCAAACGGCGCAAAGTTCCGACCACCGGCAACTGACCGCGTGAAGACAGATACCTGATCGGACAAATGAAGCCGGCCGGATTATGCCCCTTCTTGAACGGGCAAGGCGGTCAGCAACGACCGGCGCAGGGGATCCGTTTCTTCGAGAGAATCGGCCAGTGCACGGACGACCGCCGCGCCGCGGTTCCAGTACACGCTAGCCTCGGCCGTCCGCTCTTGCCCTTCATTTAGCTCCGCCGCCGTGAAATAGACCCGCCAGGCCGCCAACGGAACCACGGCGCCTTCGATGACGGCTAGGGCTTGCGATAGCTGGCATTCCGCCTCATTCCGATCCTGCTCCGCGATCGCGATCCGAGCCAAAAGCCGGTGCCCCAGAGCCAAAAAGTGGCGATCGCCGGGGGTGGCGGCAAGTTCGAGCAATCGCTCCGCCTCGGTGTAGGCCTGCGCGGGCTTCCCCATGGCCAGCCAGTATTCGCCCAGGCTCTCACGGAGCATCATCCGATTGCGCAAACTGAGCAACTCGCCAGCTTCGGTCATTTGGGCAAGGTACTCAAGACAACAAATCGCTTCGTGATACCGGCCCAGGGCGAGATGCGCACGGCTCCTCAAAAGCACAAAGAGCGGCACGGCATAAGCGTCCGAAGGGCGCGGGGTGGCACTTCGGCACAACGTCAGAGCGCTGCGATAGTCCAGCGCCTCCAGAGACAAGGCCGCTGCAACCAGGTGGAATAGCGACCGCGGCATTGGACTGTCGTTTTGCTCCGCCGCCGTCAGCCCTGCCGCCTGGATGCGCCTCACTTCGCCCCATCTTCCGAGATGGAGCAACGCCCAGGCGGAATAGTACTGGCCGGACATGTAATTGAAGCCGTCGCCCATTGCGCTGCCCAGGCGCAGGACCTCTTGCGCGGACCTCAGGGCACCGGGGTAATCGGCCTGATCGAGATCCATGACGGTTTGCAGCGTGCAATATAAAGCTAAGGGCATGGCATCCTGCGCCGAGCGGGCGACTTCCGCGCCATGGACGACCGCCACCCTGTCTTCCTCTCGGCATAAGCCAAACGCGAGGCGAAAAAGCGCCTGGTTGGCTACCGCGTAGGTTCTTAGCCGGTCGGCGGCAAGATCGCGACTCCGCTCGACCGCCAGATCAGCCGTGGCGATACAGCGCAAGGGATCGGAATGAAACAGCGCCAAGGTCAATGCTATCAAGCCCCCGACCTCCTGCTCCCGCCGACCTTCGGCGCCGGCCAGCGCCACCAGCCCCTCCAGGTCTTCCACCATGCAAGGCCAATCGGAGAGCACGCGATGGACCAGGGCGCGCTGCTCCATGAGTGACAGACGGCTGTCGATCCGGGCTTCGGCCGGTTGCCGGTCCACTAGCGCCAATGCACGGCCGAGGTAATTCAAGGCTTCGCGGTTGGCGAAACGCCGCGAGGACTGTTCGGCGGCGAGGCGAAGATAACCCAGAGCCTTCGAAAAATCCCTCCCCTCCTCGAAGTGCCTGGCCAACTCGGCCGCGATTTCTCCCGACCGTTCCCCGAAGGCAAGTTCCAGTCGTTTCCCCAGGCACCGATGCAATGCAATCCGGTAAGCCGGAGTCAGCCGCTGGTACAGCACTTCCGCAAACAAAGCATGGCGAAACGCGTAGTTTCCCGCCACAGTTCCATCCGGCCACTCGGCTATTCCGCTCGCCGCCCACATCGGACTACGCCGCACCAACGCTTCGCAGCAGGCCTCGACAGCCAGCGGATCTTCTTCCAATGCCGCCGCAAGAAGGGCCGCCGAGCATTCCATTCCGGCCGCACTCGCTACACCGAGCGCCTGCTGCTCTCGGGTGGACAGTCGTTCCAGCTGATGCTCGATTAGCTCTCGGATGTCATCCGGTACGCCGCGCTCTAGGTCCTCAACACCGCCTTCGATGCTCCATTCTCCCTCGGCTTGCCGAAGACGTCCGTCGGCGAGCAGGTAATCGATAAGATTCACCACGAACAAAGGGTGGCCGCCGGTACGTCGATGAATGATTCGGGCGATCTCTTCGAGAAACGGGGCTTGCGAAAACCGCCGGACGAGATAAGCGCGCAGTTCTTTCCGGGAGAAGGCGTCGATCGGCAGTTCGGCACACAGCCGACGCGCCTGTAACTCCTGCCGCACCCGTTGCAAGGGATGGTCGCGAAGCGCCGCATCGCTTGCCCTGTAGCTGACGATCACCAACAGCGCCGCCCGCTCCCGGCGTCGTCCCAGCGCGGCGAGCAGATCCAGGGTGGCATAATCGCTCCAGTGCATGTCTTCCAGAACCAGCACGAGCGGCGCTTCCGCCGACAGGGCCTCCAGCAGTTCGCAACCCTCCCGCAGCATACGCTCCCGCGTCGCCCCCAGCACTTGCCGCTGCACCTCCTCTCGTTCCTCCGCAGCGAGCAGCCTCGGCAACTGCGACAGCCAGGTGGGGGCGCAGGCACTCAACGCGGCTTTTAAGCGACTTGCATCGCCCTCACGGCCCAAGGCCTCCAGCAGCGGCAGAAATGCCTCTCCCGCCCCATAGTGCTCAATGCACTGCCCCCACATTAGCCTGTGCTCATCCCGCGCCAGCGTCTCAAGAAACATTTCAATGAAAGTCGTTTTGCCCGAGCCTGCCTCCCCGGTCAGGAAAACGATCTGCCGCCGGCCGCCTTGGGCCGTCAGCCATAACTCCTGCAAACGCCTCAGTTGCGCCTCCCGCCCCACCCATAGTTGCCCGTCCGAGGTTGCGCGAAAGGCGGGCTCACGCTGATCCCCTCCCGAGGAGACCGCTGAAGCACTGGTAACCGGGGCGATGAACCGATAGCCTCGCCGGCTGGCCGTCTCGATGAAGCGCGGCGCCTGAGCCTCATCCCCGAGCACGGCGCGGAGCTCGCGAATATACCCCCGCAACAGTCCTTCACTCACATAGGATCGACGCCACACGGCTTCGAGCAACTCTTCCTTGGTGACCAAGCTTTGCGCGTGTTCCGCCAGATAACGCAGCACGGCGAGCGCCTTCGGTCGCAAGGGTATGTGTTGCGCGCCGCAAAACAGTTTCTCATTGACCAAATCCAGCTGAAACGGAGGAAAGAAAAGGTGATGTTGGCGCGTCATTGCGGTCCGTTACCCAAAACAAAATCTGTGGAGTGTTGCGCGATGTTTACGGAAATTGCACGAGAATTCCACGGTGCCTAAACGGCACCCGGATTTAGCCGCTGATATGCTTTCGACGTGCAAGATGCAATCGCCAGAACCGTCGAAAGCTCTCGCCGCTTACCCTAGAGGGACCCGTCGAAGAGCAGTGTATGAGGCTGAAAGCTATTGTGTTTGCCGCCTTGTCCCGGCCCGGCAACGATGCTCCAGACTGCGCGGAACCAGAAAGTGCCGTAAGCGATGCTATCACGCCGCGCGGCGGTATTCGCGGCAATAGTTCACAGAACGATCGGATTGATCTCTTTTGCTTTGAGGACTCGCCGTTCAAGCCTGAGATCCGGACGGTGCATGGATGACACCGGTTTCGGCCGCGATAAGCCGGTGCAAGGATAAGAAACCGGAAAACGGCGGTTTTCGATTCTGAAAACTGCCATAGAAACGATCACTCTATAACCCGCGCCCGAAGCGCGACAGGGGAATGCCATGAAAATCGGAAATACTGCACGGAATCAGACCGCGCGTCGTATCTTGCCCATCGCCTGTGCCTCTGCTCTGGCCGGTCCGGTTTCGCTACCGGCATCAGCCTACGCCGATTTTGTCACGCCGCCATCCGTGCCTGCCGACATTCAGGTGCCGGAAGGCAACGAGCCTTTCCTCAAAGCGCACGCCTCCGGCACCCAGAACTACATCTGCCTCCCTTCGGATTCCGGCTTCGCCTGGACTTTCTTCGGGCCGCAGGCCACCCTGTTCAACCGCTATAACCAGCAGGTCATCACCCACTTCCTCAGCCCCAACCCGTTCGAGAAAGAGACCTCTCGCGTCACTTGGCAACACTCGCGGGACACGAGCACCGTCTGGGGCCAGGGAATCGCCTCCTCTTCCGACCCTGCCTTCGTCGCGCCCGACGCAATTCCCTGGCTTCTGGTCCAGGTGGTCGGCGCCCAGGACGGCCCCACCGGAGGCCACGCGCTCACGCCGACAACTTTCATCCAGCGGCTGAACACCGTTGGAGGCGTGGCACCCTCGACCGGGTGTGCCGAACCGACGGACGTGGGGCAGAAGGCGCTGGTGCCGTACAAGGCGGAGTACTTCTTTTATTCCAAACACACCGCGTACTAAAGCGGCGATCAAGATCGTTGAACAGTCGTATGCCCGGAGCGTGATGCAGGGGAACGACGGCACGGTCGGCAAAACATCATGGAGTTTGCGTTCAGATGAGCAATAAATCAGGTACGTCCAGCCAGATTATCAATCTGCCTCAGGGCGACGGGGCCTTACACGGCATCGGTGAAAAACCCACCCCCGATCTCCATACCGGCAATTTCACCGTGCCGATCGCCCTGCCGGCCGGCCACAACGGCAGAATTGTTAATGGCAGAAGGAGTACGCCATGAAAGACAGCAATACCGTAATGATCGGAACCACACGCCGAATCCCGTTCTTCGCCGGGGCCGTTGCCTCGGCCGTGCCCGCGAGCATCGGGGTGTCCAGTGCGTTGTCCTCTGATTCAGAGCGCTATCCATGGGAGAGCCAGAAACGCGACGCAGTTTCAGGGGTGACGTTTTGCCACACTCGCGCCCCCATAGACCAAACACCCAAAGGAGTCTTCCAATGTCTGCTCCCCCGCTGAAGTGGAAGGAAGGCGAAGGTTACGACATCCACCTGCTACGCGGCGGGCCTGCATCGAAGAAGTTGATCGACGCTCTGGACCTGGATGCTAGCCAGAAGTCTTCAGTCACCTTTATTCCTAACCTGGTGAGCGGTTCGGATCGACACGGCGTAGAGGTGGACGTAAGCGCAGGCATCGTAACCGCACTGGCCCACCCGGACCCAACCTTTCCCAGAGTCAACAATTTCCTTTTAACAGCCTTGTTCGCTGCTCCCGGTGGCGATAAGGAAGAAGTCGAGATCAGGGTTCACATTCACGATTCTGTGGAGGACATCTGGCTGACGCCTTCCACCCTCACGATACATGAAGGTGCCGATGAGTGCCGATTTACGGTGCTAGCTCGCTTCAATGACAAAAGTGTCGGGGACATTACGGATTGGCCTGAACTCACCTACCGAAGTTTCGACGCGGGAGTCGTGACCGTACTCGCCGGAGGGATCGTGAGGGCGGAAGTGCCTAGTGGAAGCGCGCCCATCACCGCAAATCTGGCCATTGCCTCCCTGGGCATCAACAAGACGAGCGCGCCGGCGACGGCCCTTGCGAAACCGAGCTGGGCGGAGGTCGCCAAAGCGGCGAAGGTCGAATTCGTGGCGGGAAAACGCAGACCCGACGAGCGCAACCCTTTCGGCGCCGAGCCGGATAGCATCAAGTCGGTGGTAGAGAACAGGATAAACGTTCTGTTCGTCGCCGAGGGCTTTCGCCATGATCAGAGATTCGACTTCAGGAACATTGTGAACACGATCGCTCGGGTGTTCCGAGGCGAGGAGGCGGCATTCGCATCGACCTTCCAACCTTTCAATCTGCTCAAGGATTCCATCAACTACTGGACAGTGTTCGTTCCCTCCGAGCAGGACGGCGTCAGCCTCCTTGGAAATTACGTTTATGGCGGGGAACATAGATTAACGGGAAGGTTGCTGCCTAGAGCAATTCGCCCTTCCGCCACTGCCATCATGTGGGATTTCCAGGAGCTCATCCATGAAGTCGGGCTGCCCATCAAAGCGGAAGTTCGCCGCTCACCGCCGGACATGTTAGCCGATTGGCAGAAGCTATACGGAGATCACGTTACCGAACTGCGCGTTGCCGAAGTCTCTGGCGAGATTTGGGAGACTCTCGAATCCCTTTCGCCGCTCAACGAACGCGACACGGCTTTCGGCATGACCATTGGCGTCCGACCCCACACTACGGGGACGGCAACGGACAACGTTCTTACCGAGTTGAGTACGCGCCGTACGAGCGCGGCCAAGCTTCAAGAGTTCCTCCGCAATCTAACCATCGGCGGCTACCCTATCGGTGCCAGGTGGCAAAAAGGAGGGGCGGATTCGGGTTTGGTCGGGTTCATTTGCCTGAGCGATAGGGACGGGGGAACGCAATCGCCTGACGGTTACTTTACTGCCACTACCGGTCTGTTGTCTTACGTCAATCTGAAAACGCCAGGAAATTCCGGGCTGGACATCGAGACGTATCCGGTGAGGAACAATCAACGCCATCTCTTGGCATCTATCGTCGCTCACGAACTGGGGCACGCGTTGGGACTGGGAGATGAATATGGCGATGGAAATGGCTCGCATCTACAGAACGGTGCAGAAGATTACCCATCCCTACCCAATCTGCAAGCAAAGACCGTGGTAGCTCCGCCCCTATCGGGTCCTAGTCCCCCACCCCTGTCTTTTTACGTCAACAGGATCAAATGGGCCTGGCCCAGGATCACCAAAGCAGGATTGCTCCCGCGGCCACTGGAACCATCTGATCTCACCGACAGCGGCATCCGCGTTCCGCTCCTCAAGCACCACGGCAGGCAATTCGCGGTGAACGAGGTCGTGCGGTTCAGGATATGGAAGGACTGGCGCGACCCCTCTAACGACCAGTTTGCCGGGAGCTTTTTCAGGCTGTCGGCGGTTGAGGATGACGTCGTGACCATTATTCCGGTGACAGTGAGACCAGGAAGCAACGAGGTGACGGATGAACCTATGGGCGGATTTGACCGTACTTTGTTTCTCGCCCAGTTCGATTCCAAGGAAGGCCCTTATTCGCTCATCCATCCCCGCAGGGTGAATGGCAGCGAGATCACTCTAGTAGCCGGTCCCATACTGAGACATATCGATGTGACCGACGGACCGCTGAATGCTCCGAAGGAAAACCCGCATGCAGCCTGTGCGGCGGCGGGCTATTTAGGTTCTATCGCAACGCCTACCAACCTGCCGGGGCTCTCGAAACGCCCGCGCAATAAGGCCGACATCATCGGCATCTACGAAGGCGGTTACTACCACGACTGCGGCGTCTTCCGCCCTGCCGGACGCTGCAGAATGAGAAATAGCAACACCATAACGATCCCCTTCTGCCATGTCTGCCGCTACATTCTCGTGGAAGCGGTGGATCCGACGAAGCACGGCGATCTGGATAAGCTCTACCCCGAAGTGAGCCTTTGACAGCGATGAACACACAATACGGAACGCTTCACACACTCGCAAGGCACCTGGTGTCAGCGCTGGAGCCATTGAAGGAGGCGGTTGCCGACCTGCCGGCATTCCGGACAGTGATCTACCGGCTGGGCTGGGACGTCAAATCGCTCCCTCCGGAATACGCTTCTCTCGGGGCGAAGGTGGACTCGGCGATAACGGCATTGAACAACCTGGGCGAGAGCCCGCAGCCGTCGCAAATTTTCGCTGTTCTTGGCGAGGTCACGACGCTTTATCAAGCGTTCAAGGGCATCACGAGCGCCCCCGAGGGCGTGGACGCGGCGGCGTTCTCCTCGGAAATCGGCCGGCGCCTGTTCGAACTGCTGCTAATGGATTATCTCAGTGAGGCCTTGCCGCTGACGTACTCTGCATTGCTGACGATTGGCATCATCACGGAAGAAAACGTGGATGAAACGGAAGTCCGGCCCGGCTTCCTGCTGCGCCGCTTCCAGTGGGATGAGATTCCCAAGGTGGTGACCGACCCGGCGTCGATTCCCGCCCGCGTGTATGGCTGGGGCACCGATGACCTGGACTTTCACCGCCTCACGGGTCATCTGCTGGGTATTTTCCTCGCGCTGGATTTACCGGCTTACATCGGTCGGGTTGACGAGAAATTGGGAAGCGGTTTTCAGGACCTCCCAGATTATTTCTCACCCTCGATCGAATGGGGTCTGAAGATTCCCGTGCTGCTGGACAATATCGGCGGCAAGGAAATCGAGGTCGGGCTCGCGCTGATGGAACTACCCGCACAGAACGGCAAGCCCGCAGGACTCATTCTCCAGCCTTTGGCGTCGCCCCAAATCGGGGAAAGCATCGACATTACGGACCACCTACGGCTTGAACTTCGCGCGGGCAGCGACGTTTCCAAAACCTTCGGTGTGCTGCTTAGGCCCGGCGATCTCTCTGTAAAGTTTCCATTCCAGCAAGGGGCTGTACTCCCTGACAGCGGATTTGGCGCGACTCTGCGCTACGCGCCTGAAAGCCCGGCGCTGTTGCTGGGAATGCCCGGCAAGAGTCGACTCGAACTCAAGGACCTGGCGACAATCATCAACCTTGACTCCCACGACGGTCGGTTGGAGCTTGGGCTTGAGATCGCTCCGGGAGACATGAAGTTGATCATTGCTGCGGCCGACTTGGATGGCTTCCTGGGAGAGCTGCTGGGTAACCAGGATATGACCGCGTCGCTGCCGATCATTTTCCGTTGGTCAAGTGAAACCGGGATCGGGTTCGTCGGCGGCATGGGCTTCCGTGTGAGCCTGCCGGGCAACCTACGTTGGGGGCCGACCAACCTCCAACAGATCCAACTCGCGCTGACGTCCATCAACACACCCGGCCAATCGCCCGAGCTGGCACTGGGAGTCGGGACATCGTTGTCCGGCCGTATCGGACCGGTAGCAATGTCCTTGGACAACGTCGGGCTACGGATGGTCTTTCGCTTTGCCGACGGTAATGCTGGGCCATTCGATCTCGATCTGGGCTTTCAGCCACCGTTAGGCGTGGGCCTCTCGATCGACGCCCAAGGCGTCCTCACCGGCGGCGGCTTCCTGTTCCACGACCCCGCGCGGCAGCTCTACGCCGGCGCCATGCAGCTCTCGCTGCACGATGAAATCACGCTGAACGCCTTCGGGCTCATCGCGACCCGGCTGCCCGACGGCCGCCCCGGCTACTCGATGCTCATCTTCATCACCGCCGACGGCTTCAAGCCGGTTCCCCTGGGCTTCGGCTTCGTGCTGCAAAGCATCGGCGGCATGGTGGGCATCAACCGCACCTTCGATCACGAGGTGCTCAGGGCCGGGCTGAAAACCGATATGCTGCGCACGCTGCTGTTCCCGCGCGATCCCGTGGCCAATGCGCCGGCGCTGATCCAGGCCCTGTCGGCCGCGTTCCCGGCCAAACCGGGCAGTTACCTGCTCGGCCTGATGGCGCGCATCACCTGGTTCACGCCCCCCCTGGTACAGATGGACCTGGCGCTGATCCGGGAGCTCGGCGCGCGCGAGCGGCTGCTGGTGCTCGGGCGCGCCAGCGCATTGCTGCCGTCGGCCGACAACGACCTGATCCGTCTGAACATGGACGCGCTGGGCGTGCTGGACTTCGACGCCGGCACGCTGGAAGCCGACGCGGTGCTGGTCGATTCCAGGCTGGTGCACAAGTTCCCGATCACCGGCTCGGCCGCGCTGCGGGCGCGCTGGCCGGCGGGCGGCGGCGGGCTGGCGGGGTCCCATTTCGTGCTGGCGGTGGGTGGGCTGAATCCCCGGTTTGCCGCGCCGGCCGGCTTCCCGACGCTAGACCGGGTCGCCATCGCCTTGTCCTCGGGGGAGAATCCCCGGCTGATCTGCGATGCTTATTTCGCGATCACCCCCAATACCGTGCAATTCGGCGCGCGCGCCTCGCTTTATGCCAAAGGTGCCGGTTTCACCGTCACAGGGGACCTCGGCTTCGACGCCCTGGTGACGATCGTCCCGCCGCACTTCATCGTGGATTTCCATGCCCTGGTGCAGTTGAAGTACAAGTCGCGCAATCTGTTCAAGGTCGCGCTCGACGGCACCCTGGAAGGCCCGCTGCCGTTGCGGATTGCCGCCAAGGCGAAGTTCAAGATCCTGTGGTTCAGCTTTACGGTGCGCTTCGCGTTCACCCTCGCCGACGGCTCGGCCTCGCGGTCGATAGCGGCAATATCTCTGGAGACCGAACTGGAGAAGGCGCTCACCGACCCGGCGAACTGGAGCACGCGGCGGGCACCCGGCGTCGTCCACGGCGTGGCCCTGCGCAGCCTGCCGGCGAATGCGGGCCTGGTGCTCGACCCCTTGGGCCAACTGGTCGTACAGCAGCAGGTCGTGCCGCTGAACACCCATCGGGACATCGATACCTACGGCGGCGCGCCGATCGCCGGGCGCCGCCGGTTCACGGCCGCCGCCTCGCTGAACGGAAAGGCCGGCACACCGGTGACCGGGGCGTTCGCGCCGGCGCGCTATTTCACGATGAGCGACGACGAGAAGCTGGCCGCACCTTCGTTCGAGGAGATGGACGCGGGATTCGTGGTAGGCGACACCGATGCGACGTTCGATGAGAACGCCGTCGCGGCATCGGGACTGAATTACGAACCGATCACCGTGAATCCATCGTCGGCAGCGGAAACCGCCGGCATTGCGGCTTCCTTTGCCGCACTCCCGGCCACGCAGCTCTATACGATGCCGCTGGCCGCATTCCAGGCCCAGCGCTCGAGCGGAGCCGCAGCGCGGGCGCCGGTGCGGCATGTCGGCCGCGCGCGGTTCCGCAATACCGCCGTGACGCCCGCGGCCACTCTCTCCGCTCCCCGCTGGCGGATCATCCGGGCGAGCGACGGCGCGCCGGCGCCCTTGGATCCCGGGGTGAATTCCTGGAGCGACTGCCGCGCCGCGCTCGCCGACCTGAACCGCGGCGGCGTCCGCTGGCTGATGGTCCCCGCCCACGAACTCGAAGCCTTGTAAAGGAGCCAAGTCACCGTGTCCAACGCAAACCTGTATTTCCTGCCCTGGGTGCGGCAGGGCGCCGCCTCCGCCATCGACGCCGAACAGAAAACCGGGATCGCCAGTGTCAATGTGATGCTCACGCTGGATGCCAAGACGGTTCCGGTTTCGGTAAAGTTGCGCGGCCCGGCGGACGTGATCGGGATCGACGCCAACCAGGTCGTTCGCACCGACCCCCGGCCGGGTTCGAACGACTTCGAGCCGAACTGCTTTCCGTCGATCGAGTTCGACCGCCCGGACTTTCCATGGCTGTTCACGCCGGCAAAAGCCCTCGCCGACAACCGGCTGCGGCCATGGCTGTGCCTCGTGGTGGTACGGAAACAAGCCGGCGTGAGTTTGAACAGTGCGGCCGACGCGCCGCTGCCCGTTTTGACGATCGCCGCACCGGCGCGGCCATGGGTCGAACTCCCGGACCTGAACGAATCCTGGGCCTGGGCGCATGCCCAGGTGGCCGCGGACGACGGCAGCAAAGATGCCATTCGGGGGGCCTTGCAAGGTTCGCCGGAGCTGTCGCTTTCGAGGCTGCTGTGTCCGCGCATCCTGGCGCCCGACAACGACTACATCGCCTGCGTGGTTCCCGCTTTCGAACTGGGCCGGAAAGCCGGGCTAGGCATACCCATCGAGAAAACGGAATACGAGACGCCGGCGCCGGCCTGGTCGATACCGCCCGAACCGCCGACCGAGTACGGACCGACCCGGCTGCCCGTTTATTACCATTGGGAATTCCGTTCGGGCCAGCCGGGCGATTTCGAGTCGATCGCCAGGAATCTGAAGGCCGATGTGCCGGACGGTCTCGGCAAGCGCAGGATCGACATCAGCCAGCCCTTTCCCGAGTCGGGCGCGACGGAGGTGGAACTCGAAGGCGCGCTGCTGCCGATCTCGCCGCCCGGCGGCTCGCCGGCCCCGGCCCCCGTTCCGCAGCCGTTCAGGGACAATCTCGCCAAGACCGTCAACGGCAGCATCACCGGACCGGACTCCGACCCCGTGCTCGCCCCCCCCATCTACGGCCGCTGGTACACCAAGGACGCAACGGTCGATCCAGCGGGCGCAACCTGGCTCGATCAGCTCAATGTCGATCCGCGCTGGCGTATCGCCGCCGCCTTCGGAACCCGCGTCGTTCAGGAGCACCAGGAAGCGCTGATGGCCTCGGCGTGGGAACAGGCCGCCGAATCGGCGGTCGCCAACCAGCGTTTGCGCCAGATCCAGCTGAGCCTCGCCGTGGGCGAGAGCCTGCACGCTCGCCATCTCTCCAAGTTCACCGAGGAAAGAATGCTGCGCATCACGGCGCCCGCCTTCGCCCGCTTGCGAGTCTCCCGGCAACAGGATGTTTCGGGGCTGGCCGCAAGCGCGGCCGCGACGGCGGAACCGTCGCTGCTAGCCGAACAGGCCCGTTCCGCATTGCCGGTAGCGGCAAACCGCCCGGCGATGCGCCGCATCGGACGCCAGCGCGGCCCGCTGACCCGCCGCGTCGCTGCCCAGAATTACCAGCGCAACGCCAAAGACACCTGGGTGGCCCGCCTCAACAATATGCCGGGGGACACCCCTCCGATCCAGCCGCCGCAGCCGCCGCAGCAGGACTTTTGCCCGATACCGGGGAGCCTGCCGGTCGAGTATCTCGGGCTCGAGGGGGCCCAACCCCAGAAGAACGGATCGTACTTCGGCGCATTCTTCGTCTCGCCCGAAAACACCCCCGTGCTGTCGCCGGGCACGCCGCTGCTGAAGCAGGACCGGACCGAGGTTCCCGGCTTTTTCCGCAAGGCGGCGCAGGAACATCTGAATCGCTTCCCCGCCCCACGCACCGCCTCTGCCGAACTACGGCTCCCGATGCAGGCCATCACTATCCCGGTGCTCGCACAGACCATCCCGCGGGAAACGCTGCCGGCCCTGGTCAAGGCGATCATGTCGACCGGAGACAACGTGCTCGCGCCGGCGGAGACCGACGGGGTGGATACAGTCATGATGGCGCCGCACTTCCCGCAGCCCATGTACGAAACGCTGCGCGACCTGTCGCAGGAACTGCTGCTGCCGGGAATCGACAAGGTCAGGCCGGAGACGGTTGTCGGCCTGGAGACGAATCGGCGGTTCATCGAGGCCTACCTGGTCGGGCTCAATCATGAAATGGCCCGCGAGCTGCTGTGGCGGGGTTACCCGACCGATCAGCGCGGCACCTATTTCGACCGGTTCTGGAGCATCGGGCACCCGGATATCACCGCCCTGCACACCTGGAGCGTCATCGATTCGGCGACCGGGAAAATGAGGCCGCTGGGCGATCTCGCCTTCGGCGCGCCTCCGGACGCCAATCCGTTCGTCATGCTGCTGCGCAGCAGCCTGCTGCAGCGCTATCCCAACGCGTCGGTCTTCATGGTTCGCTCGATGCATCCGGGGTCGCCCCCCGACCCCCTGGCGTTCCAGCCCGACCCGGCGGCGCCCGAGCTGCTGCCCATCTTCAGCGGCTTCATGCAGCCGGATGTGTTCATTTTAGGTTTTGATGTCTCTCCGGACGAGGCCGGCGGCGATCCAGGCTACTACGTAGTCATTCAGGAGCATCCCACCGAACCGCGCTTCGGCATCGATGCGGATCGAACGCGAGACAGCAGCCATCTCAGCCTCGGCGATCTCGGCCTCGATGCCGCTCCGCCCGCGCACGCCGCGCAAACCGCCGCCGCCACGCGCCGGCTTCCGGTACGCATCGCCATTCACGCCAAACGGCTCATCATGCCGGCCTGACCCACGGACTCACACCGATGAATAAACCGCTATTCGATACCAGTTTCGCGCTTCCCTCGGTAAACCCCGAGATTACGCCCCAAAGGCTCTGTCCCGGCAATGTTCCCCTGGTGCTGCTGCCGGTGCGACTGGAGACGCGTTTCTTCGAACTGCCCGACGGCTCAGCCACACTGCGGGTGCGCGTCTATCCCGACAAGATTCATATCGACACCCACCAGCCAGACCTCACGGAGGAAGAACAGGCCTTGGGAATGCAGTATTGGCAGCAGGATTGGGCGGCGGGAGACGAAACCGCCCGCGCCGACGCCTGGCATACCCTGGCCAGCCGCGTCGATGCGGAGCGCGCCGCGTGGATAGCCCGGGTACTGCAGCCCACCAACCTCGCCCAGCGCCCCAAGGAGCCGCCGGTATTCCCGCCCCTGCCCCCGGTACGGGGCGAGCATGCGCCGGTGGCCCGGCTGCTGCCGGACCGCTGGACCGCCGTACTGCACTCGGGAGGAACGGTCGCGTTGACGGCCACCGGAAACGACATTCAGCGAGAGCTCGCGGTCGGCCTTAACCCGAATGTGTCCGACGATAAAACCGACATGTCGGCCGGTGCCGGCGACACGCTCGCCCTGGATGAGGACATGATGTGGCTGGTGGACTTCGACAAGGCCCAGTCGGCCGGAATGGCGCTCACCATGACCGTGCCGGCGGCCGTTCTGGAAACCGGCATCGACGGTCTCATGGTATTCGGCGTCGCCGACTCGCCGGACACAGCCGATACGGCCAACCGGCTGGCCGATCTTCTCGATGCGCACCATTACACCGACGGGCTCGAGTTCCTGCGCTTCGGAACCCCCACGAACAACACCGACGATAGGCGCGCCGGCTACAGCACGGATGATCCCGGCCACCGCCGAAGCTTCGCCAACGAGGTCGTCGCGAATCCCGAAAACACGCCGAACGCGCGGCTCGTCGGGACGGTGCTCGGGCTGCCGCCGGAACGGATCGCAACCACCCTGGGACGCGTGGGCCAGGCCGGCCAGGACCACGAACGCGACCTGCGCAGCATGAATGCCGCGCTATGGCAGGTCGGCTGGGGCTATTTCCTCAGCAACATGATGGGCGCGGAAACCGGCCTCACGGCCGAAGCGCTCGATTGGGCGCGCAACCACTTCCTGAACTACGTGCGCAGCGGCGGTCCCTTCCCGTCCCTGCGCTGCGGAACCCAGCCCTATGGCATCCTGCCGGTGACGTCGCTGGACTTATGGACGCCGGAGGCGGGCGAAGCTTCCGCCGCCCGGGAATCCCGGCTCAAAGAGCTGCTGCTCGCCATGCGCAACGAAGTATGGCGCCCCGTCGTGCACCTGGTCGCACGCATCGGACTCCGGCAGGAAACGCCCGGGAAGGCCGATCCTGACAGCGACCTCGCCGACGTCATGCGAACCGATGGCGTTTCGCACGGACATCTCACCCGCAGAGTGCTCGGCCGGCATTATCTCGA
Organism: Methylocaldum sp. 14B; assembly: GCF_002005105.1. Taxonomy (GTDB): domain Bacteria; phylum Pseudomonadota; class Gammaproteobacteria; order Methylococcales; family Methylococcaceae; genus Methylocaldum. The sequence goes on from NZ_MSCV01000029.1 coordinate 27,120, forward strand.
GCACCTGTACGCGCTGGCCGGGCGGGACTTCAGCCCGCTCGCGGTAGCGCAAGGCGAGATTTCGGCCAAGCTGATCGATCGCTTGAAGCTGACGGTGCAGAAGCTTCCCCGCCTCGCGCGCTGTTTCCTGGACACGGCACCCGTGCCGGTGACCGCTCCCCTGGTGCACGCGGGAGAAATTTCGCCGTGGCAGCGCCTGGAGTCCAATTACATCAGCGCGCTGCTCGAAACCACGAGCATCGAGGCATTGATCACGCTCGATCCGCCGCCGAGTCCGAGTCTTTTGTATGCGCTGCTGCGTCACGCACTGCTCCGCGAAATCGCGGAAGCCGCCGCGCGCATGGCGGCAACCGTGCCGGACAAACAATACGCGACGCTCGACCTGCTGCGCGATTCCGAACTGGTCGATCTGGTCGACGGGTCCATCATCGGCTACACGGTGCAGAAGCCGGCGGACACGCTGCACTGGAAGCGCCAGCTCGAAATCCATGGCGTTCCGGGCCTTCCCGCCGACCAGACGATCGGCCGGTATCTCGAAGACTGGCTGCAGGCGCGCGCCGGCGGCAACCATCCGGCCGTCGCGGCGCTCGGCGAATTCCGCGCCGGCCTGGCCCATCTGCAGATGCTGGACACCGAGTCGCTACACTATCTGATGCAGTCCACGCTCGATCTCTCCTCGCATCGGCTCGACGCCTGGATCACCTCGTTCGCCACCAAGCGCCTGAAAGCGATGACCCCCGGCGGATCGCCGGGTGTTTACGTGGGCGCCTACGGCTGGGTGGAAAATCTCCGGCCGGCGCATCGGGCGGAGCCGATTCCCGCCGAGCTGTTGCCGCCGGGGGAGCAGGCACCGGAGGAGCAGGCGCCGCTGTATCCGCTGGCCAATGACAGCGGCTTCATTCATGCCCCCTCGCTAACCCACGCGTCCGCGGCGGCCTTGCTGCGCAATGCGCATCTCGGCCCCGACGGAGTCCCGCAGCCGGATGGATCGTTTGCCATCGATCTGTCGTCGCGGCGGGTGCGCGATGCCTCGCGGCTGCTCGAAGGCGTGCGCCAGGGACAGCCGCTGGGCGCGCTCCTGGGCTATCGGCTCGAACGCCGCCTGCATGAAGCCGGGCTCGATCATTTCATCGCGCCGCTGCGAAAAATCTCACCGTTGGCAGTCCGCAAGCGGGAAACCGACGCCTGGCCGAACGAGATCTTCAAAGCCAACGCGGCCAACAACGTGGTGGACGGACTAGAGCTGTTCCGAGCATGGAAGGCATACCGGAATAGCATCGCCTTTGAGATCAGGAACGTGGGGAGCGACGACGAAAGGTTCCGGGTCGAACGTGAGATCGAAGCGCTCGGCGATGCGATCGACGGTCTTGGCGATGCACTCGTCGCCGAGGCGGCGTACCAGATCGCTCGCGGCAACACCCCGCGCCTGGCCAGCACGCTGTCGGCCATCGCCCTGGGGGATGCGCCGGTACCGGAACTGGAAGTGGCCCGCATCCCTCGCACCGGCACCTCGCTGACCCATCGCGTGCTGGTGCTGTTCAGCGGCGTGTCGAATGCCGGCGGCGGCTGGACCAACTCGACCACACGCACTGTCAACGAGCGCTGGCTCAATGCCTGGATCAGGCTGTTGCTGGGCGATGCGCGCAAGGTGCGGTGCACCGTCGAGCGGCTCGACGACACCACCGGCGCGGTGACGGAAACCGCCGTTTTCCCGTTGAGCGATGTGCCGATGTCTACCCTAGACTTCGTGTACAGCGTACAGCCCGGGGGCCAGTCGGCCACGGCCGACGCGTCGCCCTGCCTCGCCGAGCAGCGCGTGCTTTATCATGCAAGACGCCTGGCGAACGGCTTCGGCAACGACGCCGGGGTGCGGCTGCAGCACGAGCGGCCGGCCGATCTCGCCGCCGGAGAGACGACGCTGTTCGACGTGCTGGAGCAGGCACGCGCCATTCGGCGCTTGCTCCAGGGCGCACGCGGACTGCGTCCCGAGGACCTGAGCCCGCCCGACCGCCCGCATCAGTCCACGCTCGATCTGGCGGACCTGGAAGCACGTGTCGTGCGATACGAGAACGGCCTGAATGCCGCCCACAAGACGCTCGCAAGCCTGGTGTCCAAGGGCGCGGAGACCCTCGCCGAGGATTTCCGGACGGCGATACTGAACCTCGGCCATTTCAGCGTCGAGCCGGCCGTCCCCGGCGTCGCGGTCGGCGACACGCCCGAGATTCGCAGCGCCTTGGCCCGGCAGGCGGCCGCGATGCTGAAGGTCAGCGGACCGCGCTTGGAACAGGGCGCCGCGCTTCGAACCCGGGTTGCAGCAACCGACCCCCGCGCGCGCTGCGACCAACTGCTCGAACGCGGACGCGCCGTCTATGGCGCCGAGTTCGTGTCGCTCCCAAGCTTTACCTGCGACGCTGCCGGCGCCGCCGAACTCAATGCCGCACTCGCGGCCGGCACCCGGCAACAAGGCGGCGATCCGCTCGCCGTCCACGGCTGGTTCATGCGCGCCTCGCGGGTGCGCGACGCCCTGGCGCCTCTCGGCCTGTGCCTGCAGACGGCGGAAGTCTTCGCGACCGGCGCCCGCCTGGACCTTAATGTCGCGCAATTGCCTTTCAACGCGGAAGAGCGCTGGGTAGGCCTGCCGGGGGCCGGGAAAGAACTGCCTCCGAGCAAGCTGTCGCTGGTGGTGCAACCCATGACGGCAATCGATGCCGCCCTGCCCTTGTCCGGCCTGTTCATCGACGAATGGGTGGAGGTGGTGCCGAACAAGGAGGAAACGACCGCCCTCACCTTTCAGTTCGATCCGCCCAATGCCTTCCCGCCGCAGAACGTGCTGATCGCCGTGCCCCCGGTTCCGGGCCAGGACTGGACCACCGAAACCTTGCGCTGCGTGCTCGCCGAGACGCTCGATCTGGCCAAGCTGCGCGCCGTCGACACGCGCCTGCTCGGCGCGGCCGCGCAGTATCTGCCGGGCATCTACGTGCCCTTCAATGTCGCGGACGACGCGGTCTCGACCGACTTCGCGCCGCTCACGGCCTAATTCAACCGCCGCCACCAACGAAATAGATAGAGGAAACGACGTAATGGCAGGACTTTTCGTTTTCGTAGCCAGCCCGGCCCAGTACAGCATGGTCGGACGGAGCATACAGTTGTCCGGTTCGGTTGGAGGCGCCGGTAGCGGTTCCGTCTCCTGGGTTAGTATCCAGCTCGGCGCCGGGGGACCTACAGTGAAGCCCAACGGTCGCGAGAATTGGAGTTGGCAGGGACTGATCCCAAACAACATCCGCCCGGGCCAGGCGTTTCAGATCATCGTCACTGCCAGCGGAGTGATACAGACCAAGGGTTGGCCGGAACCGGAATACGAGACGGTCGACGGACAAGCCGTCCTCAACGTCGTGCTCGAAAACGTGGTGCCGGAACTGACGGTCGATTCGTTCCAGTCGCCCGTCGTGGTGACGCAGTTCCCCTATGTTTTCCAGCTCGAAGGATCCGCATCGGAGGCTAAACCCGAGATCTACGGCGTCCCCCAAGTCCAGTATCGGATCGGAAACGGTGCGTTCGTGGCCGCGAGTCCCGTCGTTGGCAACGCGGCTCGCTGGACTGCGGCGGTTTCCGTGGCGACCAAAGGGGACAGTGTCATCACCGTGCGGGCGTCCGACAATTTCGGGTCGGTCACGACCGTCCAGAAAACCTTGACGGTGCTCGAGTATCCGATGCCGACCGAAGTCGATCCGAACGTAAAAACAACGCTGGCCGGCGTGCCGACGACGTCCTCGATTACCAGCTGGACGCGGCTCGAACCGCAGTGTTCCAACGCGGACATCGGTTCCAGTTCCAACGCCCGCCTGTTCGATCCGCTATGGCTCATGACGCGGCAATGGCAGATCGGCGAATTCCAGGGCGAGGATACCGGCTCGCCGGTGCAGGCGCGGGTGCGGGCAACGGGCGCACTGCTCACGCGGTGCTATTTCGGGGAGTTGCCCGAGAATAACAAGGCGCCTCCGTACGACCCGACGCTCGAACCGCTCGAGGCCGTGGTGGAACGCCGGCGCATGCGTCCCGCCGGCGCCGACGATTCCCGCATGCTCACGCTGGCTGTGGAAGCCGGGCTCCACTTCCTGCGCATGCTGGAACGCAACGCGACGGCGAAGAAATATCGCCCGGCATTCCTCGCCCACTATGTACTGCAACCGTCCCTCACGCTGCCGGCCGACGACGCCGGCCGGCGCTTCGTCCAGACCATGGTCGGTCGAGCGCCCGACGCGCGCCGGCTCGCGTCCGCGTTCCGCCAGCCGGACTCGTCCCAGATCGTTTTCGATGCGGCGCTTAACATCGCGGCAGCCGACCGTGCCCCGGTGCAGCAGGTCGCATCGGCTTGGCTGGCCTGGTACGACGGGCTTTTCACCGAGCCTGGGGCACCGTCCCAGGACGCCTGGATGCCGTCGCGCCTCGAGTATGCCGTGTCGGTCGCCACCCGTTTGTCCGCCGATCCGCAGGACGCGCTGACCTTCTCCGCCAGCGAATTCGATGGCGGCCGACTCGACTGGAGCAGCTTCGACATCAATAAAACAGCCGGTGTCGACACCACCGGCGACGTGTATCCGATCGCGCTCACGGAAACCACGATGCCCGCGCCGGTGAGCTTTCACGGCGCGCCCGCTCCGCGTTTCTGGGAACTGGAGGACGCGAAAATCGCCTACGGTCTGGTGTCGGCCGGACCGGCGGATGTGGCGCAAATGCTCATGATCGAGTATGCCAGCACCTACGGCAATGACTGGTTTGTCGTGCCGCTGAACTTGCCGGTGGGCAGCGTCACCCGCATCGACTCGCTGGTGGTGACCGACACCTTCGGCGTCCGCAGCCTGCTGCGTCCCATCGGAGATCCGGAACTGCCGCAGCCCTTCTTTTCCCTGTGGCAGAATTCGACCCTGCGCCGTGCGGGCAAAAGCCTCGGGGAAGAGTTACCGACCGGCGAGCGGATCGGCGCTCCCGTCCCCAATCTGTTCTTTCTTCCACCCACGCTTGGCCGGACCATCGACGGCGCACCCCTGGAAGACGTGCTGTTCATGCGCGACGAAATGGCCAACATGGGGTGGGGCATCGAGCGTAGCATCGAAAGCGCCATCGAAACGCCGCTCAAGCTGGCAAGCGATCCGGCGCAGGCCAACAGCGCTCCGCCCCCCTCCACCGCACTGCCGCGCTATCGGCTGTCGACGACCGTGCCGGACAACTGGATACCGCTGCTGCCCGTGCAACCGAATAACACCGACAACGCGGTTTCGCAGCTCCGGCCCGGGGCCGTACTTCAGCCGAATTCCACGGCAAAACCACAGTTCGCCCGTAGCGAGGTGCTCAAGGCGTTGAGCACGCAATGGCTCTACGACGAGGAGGTCCCCCGTGAAGGCGTGCATATTACGCGTCGGCGCCATATGACGCGTTGGATCGATGGGTCGACCTGGGTATGGACCGCGTTCCGCAGCGAAGTCGGCACCGGGGAAGGATCGGCCGGTCTGCGCTTCGACCAGATCGAGGATGGCGGTCGGTCGGAGCAGGGATTCGATTGACGGTTCACGCTTTATTAGAGCGTGTTATGCACTTTGCAGGAGTAGCGAGGCCTTGACGAGCATGAGGACGGCGAACACCACGAAGTGCAGGCCCGCCAAGGTTTCGGCTAACCGCTCGTAATCGCGAGCCAAACGCCGAAAACGGGCGATCCAACCGAAACTCCGCTCCACCACCCAGCGCCGGGGCAACAGCACAAAGCCTCTTTTGACCTCAGGCAGCTTGACCACTTCCAGCCGAATGCCGTGCTGGCGGGCGACCTCGGCTGCCTCGTCACCGGCGTCGCCCTGGTCGACAAACGCCACTTCCACACCTTGTCCCGTGACTTGTTGAACAGAGCGCGCCAGTTCCGCCACCTGCGCCCGTTCCGGCTCATTGGCCGGAGTCACCAGGAGCGCCAACAGATGGCCCAAGGTATCGACGGCCATGTGGACCTTGCTGCCCTTCTTGCGTTTATAGTCATCGTAACCGGCACGCGACCCACTCTCACAATTGGGTCGCAGCGTTCGCCCATCCAAAATCGCGGCTTTCGGCTGCGATTTTCGCCCCTGCGCCAGACGCAAAATTTCGAGGCGATCGTGCACGATCGCCTCGAAGCAGCCCGCCGCGAGCCAACGCTGGGTCTGTTGATAAACGGCTTCCCACGGCGGCAGGTCATGCGGCAACATCCGCGAAGGCGCGCCGGCCCGCTTGGCCGGGACATGGAATGCGTTCGGAGAGTTGAAAAAATAGAGCCTCCCGGCGGGAGGATTCCGCCCGGCCACGGAAATTCGCCTCCAGATCGGTTGATTGTTACAAAAGGAGCGTAACCGGAGATCGGCCGGGCAAGTCGCCGGAGAGTGGACTGCTCCGTACCGGCCGGATGCGTGCGCAACGGATTTCGGTGTTAAACCCGCTTCCGGAATCTAAGAAAACTATCCAGGCATTTCCCGATTTCAAGTCTTTGACGTGCTTTGTCCCATTCCAGGATCGGAGCGATGTCGGCTGCAATGGCTTCCATCTCGTCGGGAGAAAAGCGATGTAGAACGAGCAAGGGCGAACGACGCCGCAGGAGATCGTCCAAGTGAACGATCATTTCATTACGGGCGCAATGAAAAAGATCGGCGACAATGAATGGCAAGTCCGACAGAGCACGCGAACCCAGGGCGTTGTTCCGCTCGATAGATTGGAAAATCTCCTCGATCCGCCTGCCATGGCGGAAACCCAACCAGCGAATCTCTTCGGCTCCGAGCCCTAAATTCCGGCCCCGCTCCACCGAGTTCCGAAGCCATTCCGAATAGTTTTGGTCGGGAGCCCAAGGGAAAGCCAGACCCGCTGTCATGCAAGGGCGTCGAACACCCAGCTTTCGGCAAACTTTATCGACGATCGCCGCGGCGTCGTAACGCGCCGAGGTAAACTTGCCGCCCACCGAGACCAGCACGCCATTATTCAACTCTTTCAAAGTCCACTCGCGACTCAGCGCCGATGGCGCGAGCCCCTGTTTGCCCTTCAGCACCCGGAGACCGGCAAAGCCGCCGAGTATATCCTCTTCGCGCCATTGCACGGAGCCGAGCACACGGTTTGCCGATCGCAGCAAATAATCGACATCCTCCCGCTCCACGTCGACATCCTCGGGATTGCCCGCATAATCCGTATCGGTAGTGCCTAGCAGCGTTAGGCCATACCACGGCACCAAAAAGATCACCCGGCCGTCCGTTTCCGAAAAGAACAGCAAGGCATCCCTACCGGGCAAACGAGGCAAGATAAGATGAACGCCTTTACACAGACGACAGGCCTTGGGCGAAAAACCGGGCGCATCTTTCACCCATGCACCGGTGGCGTTGACCACACAGCGGGCATGCACCGGCGTCTGCTCCCCTGTCACTTGATCCTTGACGATGACGCCCGTCACTCGCCCGTGCCGCTCTTCGTAAGCTATGGCACCGCAATAGTTGACCGCCACGGCACCGGCTGCCAAGGCTCCGTCCACCAATTCCAGCACGAAGCGGGCATCGTCCGTCTGCGCATCTCCGTAAACCCACCCGCTATCCAAATCCGTAACGCGGAGCCACGGGAAACGACGTGCAAATGCCTCGGCGCTCAAACGCTCGTGGCGTGCTTCCGAGCCGGCGATACTTCCCAGCAGATCGTAGATCGACAGCCCCAGACGAAGCCGCCAGGATGCCAAGCGATCTTTGCGATAAACCGGGACACCGAAACGTAGCGCTTCGACCCGGTGCGGACAAAGCCGCATCAGCCGCTGCCGCTCGTTCAACGATTTCCGAACCAGTCCGAAATGCCCCTGCGCGACGTAACGCAGCCCGCCGTGGATCAGCTTGGTCGATGCCGAAGACGTACCTCCGGCCCAATCCCCCCGGTCGATCAAAGCCGTTGACAATCCGCGCAAGGCGGCATCATAAGCCGTCCAGGCGCCATAAATGCCGCCACCGACGACCAGCAAATCGAAGGTCTTGTTCTTAAGATCGGAAAATCGCCGCTGCATGGTCGTAATAGCCTTGATGCCCCATACTTCCTGGACCGATTCCCAGGATGTTACACTCGCGCCGCCAACGATCCTGACGTGGAGAATATCCCCGCTCTGGCAATACACACAAGCAAGTCGATCTCATTTTCCGACCATTCAAGGCTTGTCGCTCAAATGTGGCCATGGATCCGATCGTCATACCGATGAAAAAATCACCACCGATCCGCCTTCGATCTCTCTTCCTGATCGTCGCGGCCTTTTTGCCGATTCTCTACGGCCCGGCGCAAAGCGATGAAGTTTTCCGCTGGAAGGACGAGAAAGGGCGCGTTCATTACTCCGATCATGCCGCCGAAGGTGCCGAACCTACAAATATCGACGCGGCACCAGCGGTTCACGCGGTAAAAGCGGTATTCGACGGCGACACCGTCTTGCTCGACAATGGGGAGAAAGTCCGGCTGCTTGGAATCAATACACCCGAAGTGGACAGCCCAAGGAAGATCGGTGAAGCGGGAGGCGAAGAGGCAAAGCTCTGGCTCCAACGACGCTTGACGGGCCGAACGGTGCGCCTGGAGCATGATATGGAGCTTAGGGACAAGTACCGGCGGCTATTGGCCCATGTCTTCGCCGACAACGGCGAACACATCAACCTGGCGTTGATAGAAGCGGGCTTGGCTTTTGTAGACATTCATCCGCCCAATCTCAAATATGCCGAAGCCTTGACTCAGGCCGAGAGTGGAGCAGAACTGGCTAAACGCGGCATTTGGGGAATGCCGGATTACCGGCCGAAGCCAGTGGAAGCGCTGATTGTGCGGCCGACGCTACGCGGCTGGCAGCGTTTGACAGGCGCACCGTCCGCTATCGTCGAAAGCAAGCGTTATTTCCGCTTGAAATTTTCCGATCGATTCGAAGTCCGCGTCCCGAGAGAAAACCTCAACCTATTCCCTCCCTTGGAGACCTATCTGCGCCGGAACGTTGAAGCACGGGGTTGGCTATCGCGTCGACGCGGCGATTATTCGATCTTCGTCCGACATCCGAGCGCGCTCACCATCCGAAGATGATTGCTGGAAATCCGGTCTTGACCGGCGTATCGCATCGAGCGGCGTGCCTGAACTTCGCTTCAATACTGATAACGGTGCTCCTCCTCGTAATACTGAGGAAATCCGACAGCCGCTTTCAACTCCTCGAATTCCATGATGTTCTCCGGCATCCGCCCCTGCCTGAGGCTGCTCAAAGCCTCACGCATGGCGCGGATGCCGGCATTCAGCAAGGTTAGAGGATATACCGCGATCTTATAGCCTATCGCCTCCAGCTGTTGGGGCGGCAAGACCGGAGTCTTGCCGTATTCGATCATGTTGGCCATCTTGGGCCCGTCAACTTCGGCGCAGTAGCGATGCATTTCCTCGACGCTTTCCGGAGCTTCCAGAAAAGTGATATCGGCGCCCAACTCCCGGAATAATCGACAGCGTGCGATGGCTTCCTCCAAACCTAACACGGCCCGCGCGTCGGTTCGCGCCATGATGAGTATGTCGTCGCCGGCATTGCGTGCGTCAACCGCCGCACGGATTCGCATTGCGGCTTCGTCCCGGCTCACCACCGCCTTTCCCTGGGTGTGACCGCAACGTTTCGGAGCCAGCTGATCCTCGATCATGATGCAAGCAAATCCCGCCCGAGCGTAGCCTTGCACGGTGCGCTTTACGTTGAGTGCATTGCCGAAGCCAGTATCCCCATCGCCGAACATCGGAATAGAGACGGCGGCACAAATATTCCGGCCCTGTTCCACCAGTTCCCCGTAGGAAATCAAGCCGGTATCGGGCAGACCGAGGCGCGCCCCGGACACGGCAAAACCACTCATAAAGCCCATCTCGAAACCGGACTCCTGGATCAATTTGGCCGATATGGCATCGTGGCAGCCCGGCATAATGCGGATACCAGGCGAGGCAAGAAGCTCTTTCAAACGGGCGGTAGCGGAAGCCATACGTTTTTCTCCTCGGAAGTCGGCCATGAATCGAATACCCGATCAACCGGAAACGGCGATCATTGCGACGCCTTATCGGCGTTCAGTTCGAGGCGGGATGCTTCGTTGGGTCTGGGAATGTCCACGCCGAGACTGATGACGAAACTCGACGCCTCCTCGATGCTCATCTCGGACACTCTGACCTTCGATTCGTGGACGATTACGGTAAAGCCCGAGGTCGGATTCGGCGAGGTCGGAACATACAGCACCAGGTAATCGTCGACCCGGTTGGTTACATAGGCCGGCACCCAAATGCCTTCCTTAGGATATTCGATGTAAACCACGTCGCGCAGCTTTTCCTTCTCATCGCCCCGAAACAGGTTCAGTATTTTTTTGGTAACCCGGTATATCGTGCCGAGCAGCGGAATACGGTTAAGCAGACCCTCCAGGTAGTACCACACATGCGCTTTATCCTGCTTGAGCAAATAACCGAAATACGTCAGGACCAAAATGGCCGTCGTAAACAAGCCTATGGGGATAAAGAAGTTCTCGTAACGCCCGAAGATGCTCAACACGAAGTCTCGAAGCAATCCTTCGACCGCGATTACGATCTGTAGGATGATAACGATGGGAAGTACACCCAATACACCGATAAGAAAATAGCCAAAGAATTTCTGTAATGTCTTTTTCATTTTATTACCAGCAACTTTGGTGACGAAATTTGCAATTCGAGAAAAACGGCATCGACGAGCGATATCTCCGTCGGCCTGCTCCCGGACCGAAGAATATGCTCTACAGAATAAAGCGTAATTAGGACGATGTCAGTTTTGGAGCGTCGAAAAAGATCGATCGGGTTTGAGGGCGGGGTTGTGAAAATCAGTCTTCAACGGGCTCCACGGTTATCGTGACCGCTTCAGTGTAGGTGAGTTCCACTTCATCCCCTGCCCCTAAGTTCTTTATGTACTTTCGGAGCTGAGGATTTCGCACCTCAACCGTGTGCACGCGACCGCTCGGGCTCGAAATCGTCACTCTGTTCGCATCGTGATCAACGGACAAGACTTTCACCGTCGCCCTGACCGAGCGCCCTACCGATCCGGCCGGACGCTCTCCGGACTGTGTTATCGAGCTTCCTTCTCCAACTTTGACATCCTTTGCACCCTCGCCGGGATTTTTGATCTCGGCCGCAAGCGCCTCGTAATAACCGATGGTCACCTGATCGCCGACTTTCATTTTGGCGAGATTTTCAACTTTCGGGTCGATGTGTACGGCGAATCCGTTTCCGTTTGCGTCCGTCAAAAAGACCTGACGGCTTTGCAAATCGATCTCTTTGACCGTTGCGGTGGTTTGTTTGGCATTTGCGTAAAGCTGTTTCGGCTCTTGAGCGGCGCACGCCGCCAGAGCAGCCAGAATGACACTGTTGAGCACTCTTCGAGCGATCGAAAACCAGATGCTGTCCATCGCGACGCTCCGTCCATGACAATCCGAACAAACATCCGAGCTGAAATTGCAGCCCGACCAACGCCGATAATCGATGCCTCCGATGCGATTCCCGCACAGATGCCCCTTCATAAAGCAACTTCACGGCGTCGGCTACGGTTCCCCTCGTCATGGAGCGTCCCACGCGATCACACGACCGCATCGCCTGGAAGTCGACGTCCTCGAATAAAATTAGACAGCTCCGCTAGGAGGAAGGGTTCCCCGTTTTCAGGACTCTTTGAATCCAAGTCTCTTTAAAATGGTTTCCAAAGGACAAATTTTGGTAAATCCGCTCTGAAACAAGTTGGCTCCGACAAATGCTGTAAACCAAAGCCAGTTCTTGTTTACGAATATCGGGCTGGCTTCCGCGCCAAGTGCCAACGATAGCAAAACAAAAAATCCTGCGAAAATTCTTACTAAACGATGTGTAGTCATAGCAGCCTCATGTTAGAATTCTCTAATATATCAAACTCGAGCCCGCGATAAAGTACGAGTTCGCCGATGAATCGAGTGTGACGCACGTCGGCGCATGATCTGCAAGACTCATTCGGAAAAGCGAGCAGAAAACGGTCCTGTCGCGGATAGTATCAAACGGGTTTTTTTGGTGAACTCAGCTGCCTTGATGGCGAAGAAACCAAATTTCGAACATCGATGGAATATGGGACGGCTCTGAACGCTGGCCGCACATTCGAGGAAAATATTGGATGGCTAATGTAATCATGTACAGCTCAGCCTTCTGCCCCTATTGTGTCATGGCGGAGCGCTTGCTTTTGAAAAAAGGCGTCGAGAATATCCAAAAGATCAGGGTCGACCTGGAGCCGGAACTCCGCATCGAAATGATGGAAAGGACAAAACGCCGCACGGTACCCCAGATTTACATCGGCGAAACTCATGTAGGGGGTTATGACGACCTCGCTGCCCTGGAGCGTGTCGGCCAGCTTGATCTCTTGCTGGCCAATGCTCGAGGGCATGGCAACGATTAGAAACTCCCCTCGCTCTGGCTTAGCTTTCAACTAAGAATCGTTCCGTATCGAAAAGCGGTTGAAAGGTTTTCCAGCGGTGAATTATTGACTTGTCTCAAAACTAAATTCGCGAATATCTGTCTTTAATACCAATTCGTTCTGCTGTACCGGATTAGCGCCAATCCAAACGGCAAGAAGCAGACAACGCGGCGTGCGTTGGACCGAAACATTGTGCATGGCACCCTGCTTATGTATATTTACCTATTCCTTTAGCTCATTCGGAGGCGAGGGGAAGTCGAGAAACTACGAGCCTTTCATTAGGCCCGCTTCAACAACGTAATACAAAAATCCGATAATCCATCAAGTGAGGGAAGAGATATGCGTAAACTAATTTGCTTCAAAGAGTGCTTGCTCGCTCTGAGCCTGCTCGTTTCCGCCGTGATCCCCGTATCGAGCTGGGCGCACGGAGGAGCCTCCGGCGTCGATTTGGATGCTTGCCGCATTCCGGTCGGCCCGCACTGGGTCCATTTCACCGCTTACCAACCGCAGTTGACTGGAACAACCGAATACTGCGATTCCATTCCCGAAGTTGGTTCAGCCACCCTGGTATTCGATTACGAAGGGAAGGCGTTGCGAAACATGACGGTTGAATTTGAAATCACCAAGGAACCGCAAGGAACCCGCGTCTTTTACAAGGAGCCGTCGACCTATCCGACCGGCACCGCCAACACCACAATCAACTTCACCGAGCCTGGTAAGTACTTGGCCCATGTGACCCTGGTCAATGAAGGGCAAAAGGTGGACGCCCACGTACCCTTTAGTGTCGGAGCCTCCGCATCCGGGCCTTCGACCAGCACTTACTTGGTCATTGCCGTCATTTTGATTGCGGCCGGCTATATCTTTTATCTTTCCAATGCGTCGTTCAAAGGCGCCGTAGATCGGATGTTGAAAAAGACCTCTTAGGAACTTTTAGGTCGGATCGATTGACTAAGCGCAAGCCGTCGCCAATCTTAGTCAAGTCTTCGAATCTCTGTTCCCAACGGTACTCAAAATGCAGACACGCTCCCTCGTATTCTTGTTTGGTTCGGCCCTGTTGAGCTTATCCACCGGTGCCGGAGCCGTTACTTCTCCACCGCCCAGCGCCAAAGTCCAACTCGGCCAAGCAGAACCTTTCTGCAACAGCGGGGTTCCTAGCGAATGGCGCAAAGCTCAAGTCATCGAAGGCGTAAACATTCAAGAATCGAGGGTCTGCAACGCGGATAATCCGGCAGACATCGCGGCGTTCGTGAAGGGAACCAACAACATATCCATGCAAACGATCATGGATACGTCCAGCTTAGCTGCGGATGCGATCACGAAAACCAATGATATGGATGGCGACGGTGACCCCGACCATATCATCATTAAAGTCGAAATCATGGAAGTAAACGGGCACTCGCCGGATTTCGCCGGCGTAGTACCCACCTTCGATATCGCACCCGGCATACAACCCAGCTTCTGGGTCTTCGCTCCGAAAACCCGCGATATGTCGACGCGTAGCTTCGCAAGCGTGGAAGCAAATCCGATGCTGCGCATGCCGTCCGCACCGATACGCGTCGAGCAGGGCGACGTGGTCTGGCTGGTCGTTGAGAATACCCACTACTTCCCTCACTCGATACACCTTCACGGCGTCGACCACCCCTTCATGGACCACGGCGGCGAAGGCAACGATGGCGTTGGCCAAACCAGCCAAATGGATATCATGCCGGGCCAAAGCAAGACTTACGTGATCCGGCCACGTCAGCCCGGCACTATGTATTATCACTGCCACGTCCAGCCTCATACGCATATTCCGATGGGGCTTGCGGGCATGTTTATAGTGGAAGAGAACCGGCCGAACAACTGGGTTCAAACCTTTAACGTGGGCGCCGGCCAAGTTCGCCATCCCTCCGTAGCGGTATTGGAAAAATTCAGCCAGGAATACGACCTGCACTATCAGTCGGTCGACAAAGATCTGCATAAACTTCCGCAGGCAGCCAACGATCCCCGCCTGATCGCGAGAGCGATGAACCAGGAGTATGACATCACGGACGCGACTGACGACTATTTTCTACTGAACGGACGCTCCTTCCCGTACACGCTTCGGGAGTCGCTCATTACGGTTAACCCGAACGAGAAGATCAAGCTGCGCATTTTGAACGGCCATACCGAGACGCTTGCGCTTCATACGCATGGCCACAAGGCGACCGAAACTCATTATGACGGGGTCGAACAGAACCCCAGCGCTCAGGTGACCCGTGATGTTTACATGATGGCGCCGGCCCAGCGGCTGGACCTGTCGATCAATACGACGGATGACGGCTTGCACAGCTTCGGGTCCGGTATATGGATGTTCCACGACCATGTCGAAAGATCCTTCACCACCGACGGCATGGGCGAAGGCGGCAGCATCAGTCTCATCGTGTACAAGTCTTATCTAGAGGAAAACGGCACGCCGAAAACTCACGGCATGGATTTGACTCCGTATTTCACCAAGGAATTTTGGGAGAGAAAAATACCCGTATGGCAAGACTGGGCAGATGACTGGGGCAGCTTGGCTGAGCCTGCAGGCATTCAAACAGCGGCTGCGGCAAGCGTGACCGGAACGACCGGAGTTAAATCTGCGCCAGACGTGGTCGCCACCGATACGTCATCCAATCCGCTGGGCAGCCTTTTCAATGGACTGCTGTTCGGTATTGCGGGTTATGTGCTCTATCTGTACCGGGAACGCGTACTCGCTGTAATCAGCCAACTCGCGTCCCAGGCCAAAGGCAAGCATTGAGGCAGTCGAACGTCATGTCAAAGTTTACGCATCTCATAATCTTCGGCGCTTTTCTGACCGCTTCGTCGGCCCATGCCGCGAAACAGCAGGAAATCGTAGAACATAAGTTATTGATGGATCACGGTGATGGCCACCTCATGGATATGGATGGCGGCATGGTCATGGGCCAAAACAAGGATAAGCTGCCCGGTGGCTGCGACAAGATCAGCGGGGACGAAGAGATCACCGTACGGGCCGGGCACAAGTATTCAAAGAAATTTCCCGGCACCATGTTCGCGTTCGACAAGCAGGAGTGGCGCATTAAGCCCTGTACGCGCCTCACGGTGCACTTCATCAACGAGGACAATATTCGCCATCAATGGATGATGCATGGATTGCCCAAGTATTTGTACGACAAGGGCATGTTCCACTTGGAGGTAACCGGCCCAGCCAAAATAAGCGGTACGCTGATCGTGCCCAAGGAAGACAAGACCTATCTGGTGCACTGCGACATCGCCCAGCACATGGAAAAGGGAATGAAAGGACAGCTGGTCGTTGGGAAAGGCGGCGGCACGTTTCCCAGTATCCCCGGTCTGACCGACTTCGCCATTCCCGACAATTACGGCCCAACGCAAATAGCGGCTACTACGTCGGCGCAGCCTGCAGTTACTCAACCTACAGCGGCTCAACCGCTGCCGGCGCCTCAATCTTCGTCCAATACCGGCACATTCATTATCGGCCTAGCCCTCGGCTTGTTCGCGACACCATTTGCCGTGAGCAATTTCAAGCAGCGCTTCAAAGGCATGAGCTCGAAAGACGTCGTCATCTATGGAGCCAACCTCGGCAAGAGCCTGTTTGATCAAGCCGTCCATTTAGCAATCTCCTTATACCGCCGCTTCAAGAAGTAAGCCAGGCCACACTCCCGTTGCGAGGCGCCTCACTCAGCCTGGAAGAGCCTTGCAACGGGCAAAAACCGTCCTCCTCATACGCAAAAATACCCGCTGTAACCGTCCGCAGACGGCAGGCCGAATCGGCTTCATTCACCGAAGGCCGGCTTGCGCCTCCGGATGCTGCAACTTGCATTCTTCCCGGTTGAGATGGCGTTGCGCCTCCAGAAAATCGTCCAGATACGCCTGATTGATCACCCGCCGCAAAACGCCTTCTTCGTCGGGTTCCACGTCCCATAGTCCGCTATTGTGCCAGTGATGGTCGTTTTCCCAGTCGGTGCGGTCGACTATCGGGTACAGACAGACGCCTTCCACCGGTACACCCAACTGGCGCGCCCTGCACACCTCTTCGGCAATTTCCCGTATCCATTGCCCCCGACCGGCGCCGACATGGCTGGTCTCGCCGATGATCATGGGGACCTGATAACGCTCGTACACCTCTTGCAACAAGCGGTGCAGCGGCATCCGCCTTGGATCGCCGAGGTGCCAGTGGAGACGGTCATTCGTTAGATACTCCCACTGATTGGAGTGATAATAGTTGACGCCGATGATGTCCAGGTACTTCGGGTCCCCGCCCAAATCCTCGTCGCGGGAGCCGCGCAACATGTCCCAAGCCTCGAACATGGAAGCGCGCTGCGCCCGCGCCGCGTCTTCCAAATCGGGGCGGCCGGGCGGCGCGATGATGTGGATGATAGGATCGATATGGATGATGCGCGCACGAGGATCCACTTCCCACACCGCTTCAATCGCTTCGATGGCGGCCCGAACGAGCTGGCGCTTCAGTTCGTTGTCCCGGCCCTTGCTGTGAACCGCGTACGGGTACATCAAATCGCTATGACAAACCGCCCAGCAGATGAAGGATATTTCATTGATGGGCGAATATACGGGTTCCGCATTGCTGTGATCGGCGATGAAGCGCGCAGCTTCGGCGGAAAAGCGGGCAAAGCGATGCACGAAAGCCGGCGAAAACAGGTCCAGGTCGTCCGGCCAGCCATAATGGCAAAGGGTCCAGTTGACCTGGACGCCGTGCTCGTTGGCCGCGCGCAACATGGGAGCGAGCGAGGAAAAATCGAATCGCCCGCCGCGCTCGATCAGATGCCAGCGTACGCTTTCCCGAACGACCTGAATCCCGACTTCGCGCAGCATGGCATAGTCGCTGTCCACCAGGAGGTCATGGTGCGTGGAATGCACCATGTCCAGACGCTTGCCGGATGAATTGATATGGCTGGCTCCCTCGAATCCTGCCATCCAAAAGGACTTGAGAAGTGCCGGAGCGATGTGATCGGTCGTCATTCAGCAGCCTCGTTGTATGAATTGCGGTCGATTAAGAGCTACGGGGGGCACGGGATTACACCAGCACGCGGCCGTCATGCCCTTGAGCGCGGTAGGCGGCAAGGGCCGTCGCCTTCACCGCGGCGGCTTGCCCCGCCTTCGCCAGCGCCACGCAGGCACCGCCGAAACCTGCGCCGGTGAGCCGGGCGCCGTAGACGGCCGGCTGTTTTTGCAATAGCTCCACGAGAAGATCGAGGGCCGGAACAGACACCTCGTAGTCATCACGGAGGCTTGCATGGGACGCATTCATCAGCTCGCCGAACTCCTCGGCCGATACGCCGGACACCGCCACGAGCACGCGCTGATTTTCGCTGAAGACGTGACGCGCGCGACGGTTCAAAGGTTCCGGCAGGCTCTCCGTAATCGCAAGGTCGCCGATATCCCTGAGGGCCATGACACCCAATCGGCGAGCGGCTTCCTCGCATTCCTGGCGCCGCTGGTTGTAGGCGCTAGCGGCCAGGCGGCGCGGCACGCCGCTGTCCAGCACGATCAGTTCGGCGTGCTCCGGCAGGGGCAGCAAGCGGCGCTCCAGCGTCCGGGTGTCCAGAAACAGCATGTGCAAGACATCGCCGAAGCTCGCCGCCATCTGATCCATGATGCCGCAACGGACCCCGGCGAACCGGATTTCGGCTTGCTGGGCCAGGAGAGCGATGGCGAGGTCGTCTATATCGAGCTGAAACAAACCGCGTAATCCCCTCAGCACCGCGACTTCCAGGGCCGCGCTGCTGGATAGCCCTGCCCCGATCGGAACCTCCGAGCGGATCAGGAGGTTCACCGGAGCTATGGCGCAGCCCGCTTCCCGAAGCACTTCAAGGCAACCTGCGACATAGCCGGTGAACCCA
The DNA here is from genome assembly GCF_002005105.1 of Methylocaldum sp. 14B. Lineage (GTDB taxonomy): Bacteria > Pseudomonadota > Gammaproteobacteria > Methylococcales > Methylococcaceae > Methylocaldum. The sequence goes on from NZ_MSCV01000029.1 coordinate 45,435, forward strand.
TGGGCAATGGCGCCGCCCGCGCGGTAGCGAACCAGTTCGTCGAAATTCGCCGAATAAAATCGGCACCATTCGTCTTGGCTCCGTGCCATTTCGACCTGGGTCCTCTGCGGAATCGCGGTGGGAAGAACATAGCCGTCGTTATAATCGGTGTGTTCCCCGAGCAGATTCACCCGGCCCGGCGCGCCGGCTTCGAGCTCGGGTTCGGAACCGTACAGTTCGGAGAACTTGAGGTGGTCTGCTCCCATCATTCATTACTCACCAAGCCACCGCTATCGCCTTGAGTTCCCTTGCCTTTTCTTCCGGCAATGCGTCATTCGCGAACATGCCGGCGGCGAGCTCGGTGCCGGCCAGATATTTCAGCCGGTCTGCGGTACGGTAGGGCGGATAGAACTCGGCATGGAGATGGCACTCCGGATGCTGGCGCCGATCGACCGGAGCCTGGTACCAAGCCATGAGATAAGGGAATGGCCGCTGCCAAAGCCCGTCGTATTTGAGCAGAACCGTTTTCAGGGCGGCGGCCAGATCGGCCCGCTGCTCGGAATTCAAAGCCAAGAACGACGGAACCGCGACAATGGGGGCCACCCACACTTCGTACGGATAGCGCGCCCATGCCGGCACGAATGCGATCGCGTGCTCGCCGAGATACAGCACCCGCTCGCCGCTCTTAGCCTCCGCTGCGATCAATTCCTGGAGCAACGAACCGCCGGTCTTCTCGAAATGCTCGGCTTCGTTCTGGTGAATGCGCTCGGGAAACGGCGGCACGAAGGGATAGGCATAGATCTGACCGTGAGGATGATGCAGGGTCACGCCTACCTCGGCCCCGCGATTCTCGAAAGGCAACACATAACGCACATCCCGGCGCATGGCGAGGACTTCCGTGCGGCGCCCCCAGACTTCCAGAAGCAACTCGATGTGATCCAAGGGCAATCGGCCTAGGCTACTCTGTGGGTCCTGGGTGAACACGACGACTTCGCAGTGGCCTTTGGCCGGAAGGGTGCTGACCAGGCTTTCGGGCGGATCGTGAGCCTTCCCGGTCAGTGCCGGAAAGCGGTTATCGAACACGGCGATGTCATAGTCGCCGCAGGGCAGTTCGGTGGGATTGTCCGGATCGTCCGAGGGTGCAAAAGGGTTGTACTCCGGCGGCGGATGAAAGGTGCGCCCTTGCCGATAGGCAGCATAGGCCACCCATTCGCCTCGCAGGGGATGCCAGCGGAGGTGGGGATTGAGCCCTTCCGGGGCGGACAGCAGCGAGGGCTGGATATTCCAGGCGATGGGCCGACGGCTGTACAGGCTCAGCGTGCGGCCGTCCGCTTTCATGAGATCACGGGTGTACATAATTGTTTCCGCGCACCGCGCGGGCTATGTCTTCCACCGGCATCTTCGGAGTGCGATCGTCGAATAAGAGGCCGTTGGCCTCCTGGAATGTGTCCGCGAACTGCGTGTAGCAGAAGCCGCTGAACATTGCGGTTGAGCGCACCGCCTCGATGATGGCGCAGGTGCGCTGCTTGTATTCCTCGAGATCGTCGTAGCGTTGATAGCCCCAGCCACGGTCGTAGCGTTCGTCTCCGGGCCGAATGTAAGCCACGCCGCCGAACTCGGAAAGCAGCACCGGCTGGCCGCGGTGAGGGTGCCCATCCAGGGTCAGAATGCGCCCTCCGGCCCAGCGCCGGTCGACCACTTCCTGCAATTTGACCTCGGGTCCGTAACGGGCGCGGATATGGTCCGGGTTACCGTCGTAATCGTGTACGCCGATAATGTCGGTGGCGGAACTTTCCCAACCGTCATTGCCGATGACGAGACGGGTCGGATCCAGAGACCGGGTGAGGTGATAGAAGGACTGAACCGCATCCTGCGGCGCCGGCAACGCGGGCAGATCGGGAACGCCCCAGGATTCGTTGAAAGGCACCCAAATCACCACGCAGGGATGGCTGATGTCGCGCTCGATGACCTCGGTCCATTCTCTCAGCAGCCGATTCAAGGCCTTGTGGGTAAATCGATAGGCACTGGGCATTTCGGTGAAAACCAGGAGGCCCAGCACATCGGCCCAATACAGGTAGCGCGGATCCTCGATCTTCTGATGCTTGCGCACCCCGTTGAAGCCCATGGCCTTGGCCAGCTCCACATCGCGCTTCAACGCATCGCTCGTGGGTGCGGTCATCAGCGAATCCGGCCAGTAGCCCTGGTCCAAGGCCAGGCGCAGAACATAAGGCCGGCCGTTCAGCAAAATGCGCTCCCGCTGTGCGCCCACAGACCGCAGAGCGGTGTAGGAATACACTTGATCGACCACTTGCCCTTCGCAGAGCAGCTTTATTTCGGCATCGATCAGCGTAGGCCATTCAGGAGACCAGAGCAGTTCGTTGCGGAAGTCGTCGATGCCGGGATCGGACAACCCGATCCGTCGATGCACCTCGCCGCCGATGACGTGATAGGTGTCGTTCGCGAGAATTTGCGCACCGCAGCGGAGACATACGGAGACATAAGTCTCATCGGGGTGCCTCCCGGTGACGTAAGCATCGAAGGTGATGTCCCAGCGCTCCACGCTGGGCGTCCAGCGGATTTTTTCGATGTAGTTGTCGCCCACGAATTCCAGCCACACGGTCTGCCAGATGCCGGTGGTACGTGGATACCAGATGCTGTGGGGCTCCAGCCGCCAGTCCTGCTTGCCGCGCGGCTTTTCGAGATCATGAGGGTCATCCTCGGCCCACACCGTGATGCGCTGCCTGCGACCGGGCGCCAGTGCGAAGCTGATGTCGGCGCCGAAGGGCGTATGCCCGCCCTGGTGTTCGGCCACCTTGACGTCGTTGACCCAGACCCGAGCCTGCCAGTCGACCGCGCCGAAGTGCAGCAGAACCCTGCCGCTGCGATTTTCCGGAAGATCGAACTCCCGCTGATACCAGCACGCCCGGTGAAAACCCGTGTCGGCGATGCCGCTCCGCTGGCTTTCAGGGGCGAACGGCACCTCGATGGTCAAAGGCCAGTCGGGCACGTCGCGCGGTATCCGGAACGCCAGTTCATCGTCGAACCGGAAGCGCCACGGACCATCCAGCGATATCCAGTCGGGGCGCCGCAGTTGGGGTCTTGGATAGCGGCTATCCATACCGATCCTTCTACATGTCATCGCGCCGCTCTAGAATTTCAGCGCGCCCTCCGCGGCCGCCGCTGCAGCCAGGAGCACCGACTCGGAAGATGAACTCATCTTGTGTTGCGCGCGCTTAGTCTGCCGCTCCCGCACCGCCTCGGCGGCCCGCTTTCCGGCGAGGAAGGCGTGATCGGAATTGTAATACTCCCATTCGCTGTAGCGCCCGGCCAAAAGGATGTCGTGTTCGGCAAGCCAGTCCCGGATCAGCTTCACGTTTTCGGCACGGACATGATCGTAAATGACGTAAGCATGCGGCAGGTCCACTTGGTGGGCAGCCCAAATCGGGTCGTCGGGGGTGAACATGCCAACCCTCTGACAGTCTCGAATGCAGCGCTCGATCAAGGCGTCACCGTCGCAGGGCAGCGGTTTCGCGGGCGAATAGGTGATCTCGCAGGTGAGGCCGAAACCGCCCGGCGCATTGCAATGGGGGCTGGCGTTGCCCTGCACGAAAATGCGGTGAAATACCGTGTCCTCTGGGTAATAGATCCAATGCTTCTCGGTGAGATGGGGCCGGCCGATCCCGAGATTTACGCAACGTACCGAGACGTGGCGTAAACCCTCGCTCGCCCGGCGGATATGGACCGGCGCTTCCTCGCCGAGGCTACGGACCAGTACCGGCAGCGGCATCGTGCTGATCAAGTGGCCGTACTCGATCTGCATGCCATCGGTCAAGGTTGCGGTATGCCGGTGAGGAGAGATCGCGACCACCCCGGCATTGAGGCGGAGCCGATCGCACACGTGGGGAATAAAGCCGTTCATCAGCGCCTGAAACCCGCCCCGCAGGGGATAGCCGAACCGGGCGTTCGGTCCCATGGGCTTGGGCACCGGCCTCAAGGCGCCCTCGATCATGTCCTCCAGATCAGGCAGCGGTACCCGTCCGCCCAGCCAGGAGGTTTCCATCGCCTTGAGATCCACCGCCCATAACTTGCGGTTGTAGGGGATAGCGAAATGCTTGGCGATGCCGGCGCCCCACACCTTATAGATGAATTCCTCGAAATTTGCGAAGCCTTCCGGCAGTCCTTTCCGAGTGTTCGCAGCACCCCAGCGGACGGTACTTTCCAGGATGCCGTCGCCGCAGCAATCCTTCACGTCCCCGCCCTGGCAATCCCAGTCACGGAGCGATTCCCTGCGGTTACCGCCCTGAGTTTTCCGTTCCTTCAGGGGGCCAAAACGGGCTTCGATGGCACCGACGAGACACTCCTTGATGACTTCGGGCGGCAGGCCGTACAGACCGCCCTGGAACGGATAGCGGGTGTACACGCCCTTGCTGTAGATCCAGGCTTCCCGATCCTGCCAGTGCACGTTGTCGCCCAAAAGCTTTCGGTATAGCTCGTGCACATACGCATCATTGGAAAACATGATATGCCCGGCATAATCGAAGGTGAAACCGTTCTCCTCGATGGAGCGGCACCAGCCGCCTATGCTGTCGTTGGCTTCCAGCAGCAGTGCGCCGGGGGCATGATAAGCGGCGGATAGGCCGGTCGGTCCGGCTCCGATGATGGCAATGTCCCACTGCTCGTTCTGCGATCGCATCGAGCGGCGGGAAGCGGGACCGGAGCCCCGCCGGCGTCCGTGCAGCACTTTGCCGATCTCGTTGGCCATGGACCGTGCGGTAGCATCCCAGGACGTATTCCGCAATACCTTGCGCATCGCCTCGATGCGCCGGGTGCGATCGCCCCCTTCCGTCAGCACCCGGTCGCAGGCCGTGACGAATTGGTCGACGCTATCCCCAAGGTGGACGATCTCCCCATAGGGCCCCGCCACGTCGGCGATGGGCGTGCCGACGATCGGTTTTTCCGCCGCCATGTATTCCAAGGTTTTGGTCGGACTGATGAAGCGGGTCGAATCGTTCCGGGCAAAGGGCAACAGGCAAAGGTCCCATCCAGCCAAGAATGCGGGCAGCTCCTCATAGGAACGCTGACCGAAGTAATGAAGGTTGGGGTGCCGTGGCAACTCCGCGGGATCGATCTTGGCGACGGGTCCGACCATCATCAATTGCCAGTCCGGCCTTGTCCGTGCCATGGCGTCCAGTAACGGCAGGTCGATGCGCTCGTCGATAACACCGAAGAAGCCGAGCCGCGGCCGGGGCAGATCCGCTTGCTCGGGATGATCCAGGCCGGCTTCGCGAGCCTTGCCGAAGTGGGCCGCATCAACGCTGCTCGGAAAGCAGTGTACGTTGGGATGGCGGTGCGCCTTGGCGCGATACAGGCTGGGGCCTCCGGTGAATACCAGGTCAACTGCGCGATAGGCCTCCGCTTCGAACTCCAATAGATCGGGAGAGGCGCCCTTGAAAGCGGACAGCTCATCCATGACGTCGTAGACCATCGCCGTGGGCTTGAGCCGACGGGCCAAAGGCAGCGCCATGGGTGTGTAGAGCCAAACCAGGCCATTGCGCAGTTCCTCGCGCTCGCTCAAGTCGTCCATGAGCGGCTCCAGTTCCGTGAACTGGCGATGGTTGAAGCCCGGGTCGAGAATAGGCGTGAAAGGGGTGGCAACAAGCACCCCCGGAACCGGGCGATGAAACTCCCAATGCGCGGCTTCAGAGTGTAGCGGCTCCTCGATAAAGACAGTGGAAAAATGCTTGGCCAGGCGAGACAGCAGATGTTGAGGGCGTTGCCAGACCCAATTCCAACGTAGGTGGGAAAATACGGTCATCTTGGGTGTTTTTTCCATGAGCCCTCCTTGGAAATGGATTTTTCTGCTGCATCGCGAAAAATAGACTATCCAATGAGACCGGGTCCGTTTGTTCGCGGTTCCGAAGTACGGAGAACGCGAAACCCGCTCCAACATCGAATCAAGCGCTAAATCCTTGTTTGTCGGCATGTTCAACGCCTACATAATCCTCCTGATATACGGGACAGCCCCTATTCACCCGAGGTTTCGATCCGCTTAGCATCGGGTCGGATAACTGGCGGTTAGAGCGGACGCGTCATAAGCATGATGCCAAGCCTTGCCGTTGCAATTGCGCGTGAGCTTTGCGGTTTAGGGATCAGGGACAGATGCCAGACACCAAAAATTCGAATACGTCCGAAGCGACACCTCGTTTTCTGAGACGCCCCCTATTCTTTCTCCTGCACTATGTTCGGCGCCGGCCGTTCCATTTCGCCGGTTTGTTCCTGTTGGTGATCGGCGCCGCCGCCTGCGCCATCGGTGTGCAGGTGGGCATGAAGTTTCTGGTAGACGCCATGTCCGCTCCGGAGAGGAATCGGCTGGCCGTCTGGGGTCCCCTGGCACTGTTTATCACTCTCGTGGGTGTCGAGCATGGGCTGTGGCGATTGAGCGGCTGGCTCGGCTGCCGGACCATGGTGAGCACCGGCGTGGATGTGCGGCTCGATTTGTTCCAGCACCTCTCCGGCCACTCCATGTGCTATTTCAATGATCGTATGGCCGGCTCCCTGGGCAACCGCATCAGCGAAACCGCTGCCGCCACGGGGACGCTGTTCAGCGTACTCGCCTGGAATATGGTGCCGCCTTGCACCGATTTCCTGGGCGCTATGATCGTGCTGGGAACTGTCCACGGTGACATGGCTGCGCTCCTGTGCGTCTTTGTCGCGATCGTCGGTGGGGGCATGATTCTGTTCGGGCGGCGCGGCCAACCCATACATCGCCATTATGCTGAACAGTGTTCGCGCGCGAATGGCGAACTGGTTGACGTGGTGGGAAACATCTGGGCGGTGAAGGCATTTTCCACCCGGCAACGCGAACGGGAACGCTTGGCCGAGCATTTGGGATTGGAAGCCGAAAGCCAGCGGCGGAGCTGGATGTATCAGGAGAAAACCAGGGTGCTTCACGACCTGCTGCTATGGTTGATGGCGGGAACCATACTGGCTTGGGCGCTCCAACTCTGGGCTGAGAATCGGATTACGCCCGGCGAGGTGGTGCTGGTCAGCACGTTGACATTCCGCATACTACACGGCTCCCGCGACCTCGCCTTTGCCTTGTTCGGCACCACTCAGCAGCTCGGGCTTATCGCGGAGACCCTGAGGGACATCGGCAAGCCGCACTCGGTAACCGATTGTCCACGGGCGAAACCGTTCGTGCCACAAGGCGGAGCCATCAAGTTCGAGAACGTCTGCTTCGGCTATGCAAACGGCGATCTCCTTTTCCGCGATCTAGGCCTCGACATTCCGGCCGGCCAGAGGCTAGGCATCATCGGCCCATCCGGCGCCGGCAAGTCGACGCTGGTGAGCCTGGTGCAACGGCTCGACGATGTTCATACAGGCAGCATTCTGATCGACGGTCGGTGCGTGACCGAAATTCCGCAGGATGCTCTGCGTGCGGCTATTGCCGTGGTGCCGCAGGATATTTCGCTGTTCCACCGTTCGATCCTGGACAACATCCGCTACGGCCGCTCCGAGGCCAGCGACGAGGAGGTCTACGCCGCGGCCCGTCAGGCCTTTTGCGATGCTTTCATCCGCGCGTTACCGGAGGGATACCACACGCTGGTCGGAGAGCGCGGCGTGAAACTGTCCGGAGGTCAGCGTCAGCGCATCGGCATCGCCCGCGCCTTTCTGAAGAACGCGCCGATCCTGATCTTGGATGAAGCCACCTCGGCACTGGATACCGCTTCGGAGCTCGAGATTCACCAGGCGCTGGCCAAGCTCATGCGGGGCCGCACCGTGCTGGCGGTGGCTCATCGGCTGTCCACGGTGGCCTCGTTCGACCGGATCATCGTGCTCAGTGAAGGCTGTATCGTCGAGGACGGCAGCCCCGAGGAACTGAGACGGCGGCGCGGTGTATTCGACGCCATGTGGCAGCTGCAAGCAGGAAACGCCGTTTCTCAGAATCCCAAAATCACTCCGGCTGCGCGGGCATGAATCGTGACGAATAAAATGGGCGAAGCAAAAGCGTTAGGCAATACGATCCTATGGTACGACAGCGCATCATCCTACTGCCCTGCAGCCGCCTCGGGCCGACCTTTGCCTGAATATTAATCAGGCCCGTAAATACCCTCCTGGTATTTCGGGCCGCCGCCCAGGCCGGTACACGCCCGGCCTGGGCTCACGCGGCTTGTCGCCGCGCCGGGGCATCCCTGCCCCGGATTAACCCGGCCTATATTTATAGGCCGGGTTAATAAAAAGCCGAATTCCGAGGCAGCCGCACCGATGGCCGTCAGATCGCCGATACGCCTGCGTGGGACAGCGTGGATTGTTCGTGCCACTGGCGCACCTGCATCAGGTGATCATCCTCCTCCGCAAGCGCCGTCCGGAAATCGTTGGCCATATCATCAAGCCCCATCTCGCTGGTCAATCGGATCAAGAGTTCCCAACCGGCATGATCGACCAGCTCGGCGGTGAGGATTGCTTCTAAGGATTGGTCTATGGAGGTGCGCGGATCGCTCATGATCTGAAGCACTCCGCTCGACGCGACGGCGCTGACGTCCGCACCGGGCGTTTGCGTGGTCGGATCGGCGCCTAACGACTCCAGTGCCTTTGCCACCAGCTTGAAATGCTGGGCCTCCTCTCGCCGAAAACGTTTGAGCGTGTCGACAGAGATCGGCGAGCCGGCCTCGGACGCGGTTTCACATTTGTTAATGAGATAGTCGTAGAGCCGCGTACCGGTGCGCTCGAACGCCAGGCGCTCGCCCAGCTTATCGACCAAGACTTCGGGATGCTTGCCGGTCAGTTTCTGTAGGGTGGCCTGAGCCATACCTTTCAAGGTACCCGGCGGCGGAACCGACCCCACCGGCTCGGCTTCCCGAATATAGACGCTATCGAGTTTCGCAAGCGCCGATTCGTCTCCCGACGAACTCGGAGGAGCCGCCTGCGCCGCGTCTATCATCCGCTGGCTGTCGACCGGCGACATGCCGATACCGGTGCGATTTTTCGAGCTCATCTCGACTGATGTTTTTTCCATGGTTCAACTCCTCAGACGGTTTCTTGCGATTTATGCGACCCTGCGATTCAACTCGGTACCGGGGGACCACTGGTATCCCGCCGCCACCGTTTGAGATGGCGACCCGTCCGAATTCATATGCTGCCGGTAATCCAAGGACGCCGAATCTTCCTGCGACTTATCGACAAATTGAGTGCCGCGGGTGCGCAAGTCCACTTCTTGATCGAGCACCTTGCGGACGAATTCGCGGTTGCTCTTGAACGGAATAGGTTCCGGCAACGTGTCTGAAATGACCTCGGCCGGATCGCGCCTCTCATACTTCTTGAACAGTTCCGACACGTATGCGACATGTCCGAGCTCATAATCCAGGAAACGCTCCCATATCGCCTTGATGCGCGGGTTGGATTCCTGCTCCACGCAGCTGTAGTAGTTGTAGGCTTCCGTCGCTTCGTGCAGCAGCCATTTTTCGAGCCATGTTTCGTTGGGGTCTATGATGGACTCATACTGAGTGACATGCTGCTCCTCGATCGAGGCGATTTCGGCATATAACTGGCGGGCGACCGCATCGGCATACATCGGTCCGACATTGGCGTAGAAATCATGGGTCTGATACTCGGCGGCCATGATCGTCGTCGCATGCAGCTTGCTGATCGCGGCCGCTTTGGTTCGATCGTAGTGCTCGCGCAAATCGTTCTGCGGCGCTCGATGCTCATCCACGGTCGGTCTTCCCGGGATGATGTCCGTGTGGGATTGCAGAATGTTGTTCGCGTCTTTGCCCTCGAGCCGATCCAACAGCGCCGAATAGCGGTAAAGGTGGTCGAAATCCTCCAGCAAGCCGAAGCGGTAAACCTGAGCCAGATAGCCGTCGGGCTCGTTTTGCGCTACCGCCGCGGTGACCTCGACGGCCACTTGCTCGTAGGCGATGGTGGTCTCCAGCGGTGAATGATCGGAAGAAATGAGCCAATTGACGGTAGTCTGCTGATGCTGTTCGGCCCGCCTGACCTTAGCCAGCGGTACCTGAAGGTCCTTGTTCATCCGTGCGCACAGGTGCTGAAAACGTAGCGCCTCCATTTCAAGTCCGTTCATGAGGATGATCCTGACTCGCGTGAACGCCTCGTCATCGAGCTTGCTGATCGGCTTCTGAACCATCTCTTTCCACGTGAACCGTTGCTTTTCAAGGGGAACACCCCTCGAGTCAAAGAGCTTTACGGCCATAACGCCTCCTGTCCAAAAATAAGTCAGTCCCAAGGAAATATCGTTTCGTTTTCGAAACACTCCTGACTATGACAGCGGGAAGGAGAATGGATTCAGGCAAACGATCTAAGTGCATTCACTTACCCTGCATGACATATTGTTCATCTCTGGTGCACATCCGTCCTTTTCGCACCATATAGGATCATTCGGCGCTGCACCGTTTCGGGAAGACATGCCCCAAAACGAGGCCATATGCTGCCAAGAACAAAAGGCTCGTTTCTTGCTTACGACACCCCGTCCTGAAACCAAAGAGATCGTTTTTATGGAGACTGTCAGTAAAAGCAACGACGTATTCTTCGTGCTACTCGGCGCGGTCATGGTGCTTGCAATGCACGCCGGCTTCGCGTTTCTCGAACTCGGCACCGTTCGCCGCAAGAATCAGGTTAACGCCTTGGTAAAGATCCTGACGGATTTCGCCATGTCGACCGTAGCCTATTTTTTTATCGGCTATTACATCGCCTACGGCGTCCAATTCTTCGACGGGGCGGCACATCTGGCTCAAAACAACGGCTTTGAGCTGGTCAAGTTTTTCTTCCTGCTCACTTTCGCAGCCGCGATTCCCGCTATCGTGTCCGGCGGGATAGCGGAACGCGCGAAATTCAATCCGCAAATAACCGCTACGTTTTTGCTGGTCGGGCTCGTGTACCCGTTTTTCGAGGGGATTGCATGGAACAAGAATTTCGGCGTTCAGGCTTGGCTCGAGCAGAATTTCGGAGCAGGATTCCACGATTTTGCCGGTTCGGTCGTGGTGCATGCCGTAGGCGGCTGGATCGGCCTGGTCGCCGTGATTCTGCTTGGGCCGCGCCGGGGCCGTTATCATCGAAACGGCGACATCTCCGCCCATCCACCATCAAGCATACCGTTTCTGGCGCTCGGTGCCTGGATACTGACTGTCGGCTGGTTCGGCTTCAACGTCATGTCGGCGCAGACCTTGAATGCTGCCAGCGGTTTAGTAGCCTTGAATTCTCTCATGGCGATGGTCGGGGGGACCTTGGCTGCTCTTCTGATGGGACGCAACGATCCCGGCTTCGTACACAATGGTCCCTTGGCCGGTTTGGTTGCCGTATGTGCGGGATCCGATCTCATGCACCCGATCGGTGCATTGGTAGTCGGGGCCGGCGCCGGGATTCTGTTCGTCGTCTTGTTCACCCTGACCCAGAATCGCTGGAAGATTGACGATGTGTTGGGCGTTTGGCCCTTGCACGGCCTTTGTGGGGCATGGGGAGGAATCGCTGCCGGAATTTTTGGCCTGCCAGCGTTCGGGGGTGTCGGCGGCGTCAGTTTCTTATCGCAGTTGATCGGCACCGGGCTCGGGCTTTTCGTAGCCGCGGTCGGCGGTCTCCTGATTTATGGATTTCTCAGGCTTACGGTCGGATTGCGCCTGGACCCGGAAGATGAATTCGCCGGCGCGGACTTAACCATCCATAAAATCAGCGCTTCCCCGGAGAAAGAAGCCGGCTGGTAGGTTCATTCACTCTCGGCCGATTTTTACCGGCCTTTTGATCCTCAAAACGTGGGCAGCATATTGTCGTGCGCCAATAGGTGCAGAGCGTTCTCCAGTCATGTTTTCAAGAAAGCTGTTAGGCCGCGTCTTGTTTCCCGTCACAAGAAATCGCCTGTTCGACGCTTTATAAATGGCAGATTGCAGCCTGTATCTGTAAACTGAAAACAGCAGGGTCGACGCTCTGTTCTGCACCAGGAAGACACCGTGAGGAAGCTCGACGAGACGCGAACTAGATGAACCCTGGCTTGGGCAAAATTTTTGCGCGGCTGCCCGAGAACCGGGGCACGAAAGACAAAAGGGGATCCACGATGAAAAAGGCCGGAGTGATTGGAGCAGGAGTGCTCGCAGCTATTTTTTGGGGCGATGTGCTGCTGGATTTTCTGATCACGGCGGTGGAACTTCTGCTCGAAACCCTCGAATTAGTCACCGAGCATGTCCTGGAGGCTCTCCTTGCCCTCACCCCCTATGAAGCTCAGGCAGTTACCGCATGGCTTGGATTCGGGCTGCTCATGCTCATCCTCCTTTTCGGATTCAAAAAGCTGAACGGAATTTTCCAACGAGCCAAGTCAACCGTTCCCGTTTGGTGGCAGGAACAAAAAGAGCGCGTCCAAGTCAGCTGGTCGAGCATCGGCTGGCAAATCGCCCTCACGGGGATGGCCCTGATACTCCTGCTTCTTTATATCTAGCGGAAAAGCCGAGCACCAGACCTTGGGCAGCCTCGACCGTCCGCCGCGATGACAATCATCCGACAAACGGCCAAGGCAGATATCGACAATCGCGAATATTCCCTTATCTCGGCATCAGGCGCCCGCTGCACGGGTGGCTTTTTTGCGTTCGTGTTCCAGAAGCAGCTTTTTTCTGAGTCGAACGGATTTCGGGGTCACCTCCACTAGTTCGTCATCATCGATGAACTCCAGAGCCTGCTCCAGACTCAGTTTGATGGGCGGAGTCAAAATGATGTTCTCGTCGCTGCCGGCGGCGCGGATATTGGTCAACTGCTTGGCTTTGGTGGGGTTCACCACCAAGTCGTTGTCGCGGGAATGGATGCCGATGATCATGCCCTCGTAGACTTCCGTGCCGTGCTCGATGAACAGGCGTCCGCGTTCTTGCAGATTGAACAGCGCATAGCCCAGGGCCTTGCCTTCCACCATGGAAATCATCACACCGTTGATACGCTGGCCGATATCGCCTTTCTTCACCGGGCCGTAATGATCGAAGACGTGGTACAGAAGGCCGGTGCCCGAGGTGGCAGTCATGAATTCGGTCTGAAAGCCGATCAGGCCGCGTGACGGCATCATGTATTCCAGCCGTACCCTGCCCTGCCCGTCCGGCACCATGTTCAAAAGATCGCCCTTGCGCTCGCCCAGTTTCTCCATCACCGCGCCCTGATTCGCCTCCTCCACTTCGATGGTGACGAATTCATAGGGTTCGCAGAGCTCGCCGTCGACCTCCTTGATGATCACCTCGGGACGCGACACGCCAAGCTCGTAGCCCTCGCGGCGCATGTTTTCAATCAGGATGGAGAGATGCAACTCGCCGCGTCCCGAAACCTTAAATTTGTCGGGATCGGACGTGTCTTCCACGCGCAGGGCAACGTTGTGCAGCAGTTCCCGCTGAAGACGTTCGCGAATTTGCCGCGACGTGACGAACTTGCCCTCCTTGCCGGCAAAAGGCGAGTTGTTGACCTGGAAGGTCATGCTCACGGTGGGCTCGTCAACGGTCAAAGGCGGAAGCGGCTCTACGCAATCGACGGCACAAATGGTGTCGGAAATCTCCAGCGCATCGATGCCGGTGAAGGCGATGATATCGCCGGCATTCGCCTCGGGCACTTCGACCCTTTCCAGCCCCTTGAATCCGAACACCTGCAGGATACGGGCGTTGCGCTGCTTGCCGTCGCGGCTGACGACCACCACCGGGGTGTTGGTCCTGATGGTGCCGCGCTGGATGCGGCCGATGCCGATCACGCCCACATAGGAGCTATAGTCCAGCTGGCTGATCTGCATTTGAAAGCCGCCCTCTTCGTCGACCACGGGCGGATGCACCTTTTCGATAATGGTTTCGAACAAGGGGTCCATGTTGCCTTCGCGGATATCCGGGCTGTGGCCGGCATAGCCGTTCAGGGCGGATGCGTAAATGACCGGAAAGTCGAGCTGCTCTTCGGTCGCTCCCAGCCGGTCGAATAAATCGAAGGTCTGGTCCAATACCCAATGGGCGCGCGCTCCCGGACGATCGATTTTATTGATGACGACGATGGGCTTGAGCCCCAGGGCGAACGCCTTCTGCGTCACGAAACGGGTCTGCGGCATCGGGCCGTCTACCGCATCGACCAAGAGCAGCACGGAATCGACCATGGACAAAACGCGTTCGACTTCGCCGCCGAAGTCGGCGTGGCCGGGGGTATCGACGATGTTGATGTGATAGCCGTTCCAGTCGATGGCGGTGTTCTTGGCCAGAATGGTGATACCGCGCTCCTTCTCCAGGGCGTTCGAGTCCATGACCCGTTCCTCCACTTTTTCGTGGGCGGCGAACGTGCCGGATTGCTGGAGCAGCTTATCGACCAGAGTGGTCTTGCCGTGGTCTACGTGGGCGATGATGGCGATATTGCGAAGTTTTTCGATCATAAATCGGAAAAAGGATGGATGGTGGGGGCAGGGAGCCGGGTAAAACCGGTTATTCTACCAGATTTTAAAGCTCACTCAGTCCTGAGCGGACGCACCGCTTTCGCCCTGCTGGACATGCGACCAGTAACCCCAATCCAGTCTGCGCCAGCGGGCAGGAATCAGGTCGCAATAAAGGAATAAGCACCGGACAACAGAGTGAAGCGTCTTGCGGAACACGCCCCGCTCCAGACGACGATGATCCATTGCATATACGGGCAGATCCAGTGCGAACGCGGTGCGGTAGCCGGCGCGTTTAATGCGCCAGACCAGTTCCGAATCTTCGTTGCAAAGCAGATCGGGATCGAATCCGCCCACCTCCGTCACGATATGGCGCCTGACCAGCAAATTGGAGCCGCTCGCCGCAGGAATTCCCATTTTGTGAGATATCCATTGCCCGTGGGCGAACCAGCGGTAATATCGGCGAAATCGATTGTGCGACAGTTTTGGACCGTAGACGCAGTCGAATTCCGCATATCCGGCGAGTGCCCGAAAGTAGGTTGGTGGGAATACCACGTCTGCGTCCGTAAACAAGACCCATCCGGTTCCGGCCAACTCCATACCGATCTGACGAGCTTCCGATATCGTGCTTTTCAGCCTCACAATTTGGGTGAACTCCGGCGAACGGTGGCGAGCGACGATTTCCGCAGTTCGGTCGTCCCCGGCATCCACGACAATGAGACGACAGCGATCCGGTAACGACGACAGAAAATGAGCGATGTTTATCTCTTCGTTCAGCGTCGGCAGCACAACCGTGATATCACTCGATTGCATGAAAACCCCTCTGATCCCTTCTCTATCGTTTTTGCGATGCATGAGGCGACTATCATTAACATCGCCATGTTGCAAAACGAAGAACGGTAGCCGGTTTAAAGGGATTTATCGCAGGTCGAGCCTTTGATATGCGGATACGGACGCAGGGGGGTGCGAAGCTCCTATCGGATGCGCGCCTTCCCCATTTCCGTGTGCGTTAGGGCGTTTAAAGTGACGGGCTCTTTCGTCCCTATCAGCTTTGCTCCCAAGGAAGCCCATGATAACGCCAGCCGCCGACGCTGCTACGATGTTTCTGTTCGTCGAGAGGGCCTTCGAAGCCTTGCTCGATATTCGTAAGATCCGAATAGCCTTCGGCTGCCAAGGCATTGGCGGCATCGAGCGAACGCTGCCCGCTGCGGCACAATAAGAAAATCGGGGTATCGGCGTTCGGAGCGATTTGGCGAACGCGATTCACGAAGTCCGGATTGGGCTTCCAGTCCGGCGCCCATTTCCACGGAATGTTGATGGCGCCGCACGGATGCCCGACATAGGAGAATTCCAAAGGATCGCGGACATCCAGCAGCACGGCACCGCTTTGTTCCCTGAAAGCATTCCACGCGTTGGGCGGAGTTAAGCTTTTTACAGACGACATCTTGGTACTCCTGAAGAGTTGATTCACGTGAGCAAGGTACCGCTACACGGCGCCTATGCCTTTTGCCCCACAAAAAAAGCCTCGTTGCGACTGCCTCGGTTCAAATCGCCGATTTGCCCTTCTTCCCGATAAAACACGAGTCTGAGGCTGCCAAACAGCCGAGGCAGTTCGTTCGTATCGAGAAGAAAAGCCGGATTTGTAGGCCCGATCCCGGCAGCTTTGTCTCGTGTGTAAGTCTGATAGAAGAGCAAGCCGCCGGGTTTCAGCGCCTTTGTAATAGCCAAGGTCAAAGACCGTTCCAAAAAGCGGCTGATGACGATGACGTCGAAGGATTCCGCCGTGGGAGGCAACTCGACCACGTCTCTGGTCTCGGCGCGGAGACCCAGACCGAGCCGTCGGGCATGAACGTTCAGCCGGCTGATCGCCTCCGGAGAAATATCCCATGCCTGGGTCTCCAGCCCTCGCCGCGCAAGAAACAACGCGTTTCCTCCCAGCCCGCAAGCCAAGTCCAAGGCGGTTCCGGATTCAGGGAGAAGATGCGCATTATCCGCCAAAACCGGTGCCGGCTCGGGAATCGCGTCGCCGGCTCCCCGGTAGATCCGGTCCCATTTGTCTCGAATCGGAAACCCGTCGTCGGTCATAGATAATCTCCGGAATCAGACCGGTACATCGGTAGCTTGAAAGATTTGTTCGACCATGGGAATAAGTTTCTTGTCGAGTAGGAACATGATGACGTGATCACCCTCCTCGATCACCGTGTCGTGGTGAACCTGAATCACCTCGTCCCCCCTGACCAAGGCCCCCATCACCACGCCCGGCGGAATGTTGATCTTGTCGATGGGTATGCCGACCACCTTCGAGCTGCCGCGGCGCCCGTGGGCGACCGCTTCGATCGCTTCCGAGGCGCCATGCCGAAGGGAGTGGACCTGAACGATATCGCCGCGCCGAACATAACGCAGCAAGGCGCTGATGGTCGCCTGCTGCGGAGAAAGGACGAGGTCCACCAGTGAGGAATCGACGAGGTCCGCGTAAGCGCTCTTGTTCACCAGGCTGATCACCCGGCGGGCACCCAGGCGTTTGGCCAACATGGCGGACAAAATATTGGCTTCGTCGTCGTTGGTAATGGCGCAGAAAATATCGGTGTTCTCGATGTTTTCGCTGAGCAGAAGCTCCTTGTCCGAAGCATCGCCCGCCAATACCACCGTATTGCTCAGATCGGCGGCGATTTTCTGGGCGCGCTTATAATCCTTTTCTACGAGCTTGACCTGATAACGCCCCTCCAGCGCTTGAGCCACGCGCTTGCCGATGTGTCCGCCGCCGGCGAACATCAGTCGCTTGTAAGGCCGTTCGAGCTCTCTGAGCTCGCTCATGACCGCTTTGATTTCTTCGGATGATGCGGCGAAAAATACCTCGTCATCCGCCTGAATAATGGTTTTTCCGTTCGGGATGACAGGCAGGCCGTTTCGAAAAATTGCCGTGATGCGCGCATGGACATTCGGCATGTGCTGATGAAGCTCGCGGATTTCCCGCCCGACCAGCGGCCCGCCTTGATGGGCCCTGACCGACACCAGCCGGACGCGGCCCTCGGCAAAATCCAGGACTTGCGAGGCCCCCGGATACTTGAGCAGCCGCTCGATGAATTGCGTGATGATCTGCTCCGGGCTGATGACGACGTCGATAGGAATGGTCTCGGGGGAAAAAATGCCCGGATAGCTGAAATATTCGATGGCGCGGACACGGGCGATCTTTCGCGGAATCTTGAACAGGATATCCGCCATCTGACAGGCCAGCATATTGGTTTCATCGTCGCTGGTGACGGCGATGAGCATATCGGCCTCATCGGCCCCGGCTCGCTTCAATACCGTGGGATGCGCCGCATTGCCCTGAACCGTGCCGATGTCGAACCGGTCTTGCAAATCCTTCAATAAGGCGGGCTGCGTATCGACCATGACGATATCGTTAGCCTCGCTCGCCAAGCTGGCGAGCACGCTGCTTCCGACCTGCCCGGCGCCAAGTATGATTATTTTCATTATCGAGAGCAGAAGTTAGAGAAACTAAGACAGGAAACGGCAAATTCGAGAGCCGCGATGCTATCGCTTTTCTCTGAATTTGATCCCAAGCGAATTGAGCTTGCGATACAAATGAGTACGCTCGAGGCCGATGGCATGTGAAAGACGGGCAACGCTGCCGCTGTATTTTTCCAGGTGATACTCGAGATAAGCCTTCTCGAACCGTTCGCGCGCCTCTTTGAGCGGCAGGTCGTAGAAATCGGGCTGGCCCGCGGCTGGGCCGACTTCGCCCAAGGATTCGCCGAGCGCCGCCTTCACTTCGTCCAGCTCTACCTCTTCCCCGCTGCCCAGGATCAAAAGGCGCTGCACCAGATTCTTGAGCTCGCGGATATTGCCATGCCACGGATAATTCCGCAAAAAGTTCTGGACCGGAACGGGAAACTTCCGAAACGGCAATTTCTCCCGGCTCACGAAGTAATCCACATAAAACCGCAGCAGATCGGGCACATCTTCGCTGTGTTCGCGCAAGGGCGGAACCTTGAGCGTGACGACGTTCAGCAGGTAATAGAGCTCGCGCCGGAAACGGCCGGCCCGCACCTCTTCTTCCAACGATTTTCGGGTCGATGCGACGATACGGACATCCACGTTGATCAGTTCACTGCCGCCCACCCGCGAGAATGAACTCGATTCCAGCGCGCTGAGGAGGCGCAACTGCGTCTCCTCTTCCATATCGGCCACTTCGTCGAGGAATAACGTTCCGCCGTGCGCCTGCTCCAGCAATCCGTAGTGAATCCGGCCGTCTTCCATCCTGCCGAAAAATTCCACCGCCGAGAACTGCGGCGCGATCGTGCCTACGCCCACGTCCACGAAAGGGCCGTCGCGCCGCGCGCTGTTGGCATGAAGATAACGCGCCAGGGTTTCTTTCCCGGAACCGGGCTCGCCCACGAACAAGACGCGGGCGTCGTGCTGCGCCAAACGCTTGATCTGATCGCGGAGGCGCTCCATGGCGGCGCTCTTGCCGACAGGTTCTATCGGGATGTCCACCCGCCGCTTCAATCCGATGTTTTCCCGCTTGAGCCTGGCGTTTTCCAGGGCCCGCTCGACGGTAACCAGGAGTTTGGCCAGGGACAACGGCTTTTCAAGAAAATCGTACGCGCCCAGCCGGGTCGCTTCGACCGCGGTTTCAACCGTCGCGTGCCCGGACATCATGATGACAGGGCAAAGCTGGTCATCCCGGAGCCACTCTTTCAGCAGAGTGATGCCGTCCTCGTCCGGCATCCAGATATCCAGCAATATCAGATCCGGCATGCGTTCCGCCCTGAGCTTGCGCGCAACGCTCGCGTTCTCGGCCGCGGCAACCCGATAGCCCTCGTCCTCCAGAATCTCCTGGAGCAATTGGCGAATGTCCGGCTCGTCGTCCACCACCAAAATATTCGCTTTGACCACCGCTTATACCTCCATCGCTAGCCCGCGCACCGCAGCCGTTTCGGTTGCGATGGGCACTCGTATGATAAAGCGCGCGCCTTCACCGCGCCCCGAAACCAGCCGGATGCTTCCCCCATGCTCCTCGACAATCTTCTTTACAATGGCCAATCCCAAACCGGTACCCTTCGATTTAGTCGTTACATAAGGTTCGAAAATTCGGTCAGCCTGCTCGGGCGGAATACCGGGCCCGGAGTCGTGCAACTCGATTTCGACGTAATGATGACGGTTTTCCTCGATCAAACGCGTCTGAATGCCCATTTTACCCGACACCCCCGGTGCCATGGCTTCCTGCGCGTTCTTGATCATGTTGTGCAGAACCTGTCGAATTCTGATCGGATCGGCGTATATCGGAGGCAAAGTGGGCTCCAGATCGAGTTCGAACTCCAAACCGGATTGAGGCGGATAAAGCGCCACGACTTCCTCGATCAAAGCATCGATATCGATCCGTTGCAACTGGATAATGGATGGTTTGGCGTATTCGGAGAAGGCATTGACCATGGTCTTCATGGCCTCGACCTGTTGCACGATGGTACGGGTCGCGCGATCCAGAACCTCGGCTTCGGCCGTCTCCAGATTCTTGGACAGCTTGTGCTTGAGACGCTCGGCCGAAAGCTGAATCGGTGTGAGCGGATTTTTGATCTCGTGTGCCAGACGCTGAGCCACTTCGCTCCATGCCGCCTGACGCTGGGCCTGGATCAGTGCGGTGACATCGTCGAACACCACGACGGCACCTTGCGACTCACCGTCCGAACCGAATAGCGGCGTTCCGCGGCATAAGAGTTCCTGCCGGCCTTTGGGCCCGAGGAAGGGAATTTCTTCGCGCCAGACGCTATTTTCCTTTTCCAATCGATTTCCAACGATTTGCATCAAATCGGCCAGATGCGGCTGCGCTTCCGTCAGCTCGCCGATCGTAGCGCCGACGCTCTTGTCGAGTTCGGCGTGAAGAATGGCATTCGCGGCCTGATTGGCGGTCAGAAGCCGCATCGACTCGTCGAAACTCAACACGCCGGAGGAAAGGTTCGCCAATACGGTTTCCAGATAGGCGCGCTGGCGCTCAACCTCCTGCCGGGAATGCTGCGCCTCGTCTCTTGCCTGGGCGATCTTCTGCGTCATGGCGTTGAACGACTCGACCAAGAAGCCCAGCTCATCCTTGCGTTTTACCGGCAAGCGCTTCTCGTAATTGCCTTGGGCCACGGCTCTGGTGCCCTGGGCCAAATACCGGACCGGAGCCACGATGCGGCGGATGCTGAGAAACGCGGACCACATCGCGGCTAAAAGACTCAGAAGGAGTACCAGAGACAGGGTCAGGGAAAACGTCAGCTTCAATGACCCCCGCAGAAAGGTAAGCTCCTTGTAGTGAACATAAGCCGCCTCGACCGTTTTCGCGAGATCGGCCACACGCAACGGTACCGGATAAATGCCTTGAAGGTATTGCGCGTCATCCCCTGCGATGGATACGACCGCCCTGATTTGCAGGCCGTTTCCGACGTCGGGTTCGAGACCTACGTACGATTTGCCTTGCTTCACCTGCAACAAGACGCCCGTTTCCGGAAAGTCCGGAATGATTCTTCCGGTTTGGCTGCCGATAAAGCCCATGATGCGGCCTTGCTTGGAAAAAACGGTGAGCTCGCCGTCCTCGGCATGGCTGCGCAGCTCTGCCAAGCGAATAGGCACAAGACCTTCCGGCGAGCCTTCCAAGCCTTCCGCCATTTGCTCGGTTTGCTTCAAGACGGCTCGCATACGCTCGTCCAAAGCGGCTTGTCCCAGTTGCAGCGCATCCTCCATGGCCTGGTCGACGCGGACATCGAACCAACTGTCGATGCTCTGCTGAAGGAATTGCATGGAGTAATAAAAGACTATGGTGGCCGGGGCCAGGCTCAGCAGGGTGAACAGAAACACCATGCGGAGCGTGAGATTGGAACCGGCCGCCTTCCGCCTCAACTGTTTCAGCAGCCAGTAGACGTTGGCGCCCACCAATCCCAGAAGCAAAACCGATCCCAGCGAATTGATCAGCACCAGCCAGGAATACATCTTTCCGAGCTGGGACGCGTCTTGGGTCGCCGTACTCATCAAATGAAGCGATGCCAAGAGCGCCGAAAACAGCACCAGGATCGTTAAACTGAGCGGTGGCTTTAATCTGCGACGCGCCATCGGTACCAGGAACTCCCGAGATACCAGCTTGGGGAAACGTAGGCAATCGGACGCAAAGGAAGCGGCAAGGATTCTATATCCAGATCTACCGACAGGCTCGCTTCGTAGCTATTGCCCTCGACGATGCGATCGGCCGGCAGCATGAACCAGCCCCGGATCGCGCCCATGGCTTCCAGCAAGGCCGTCAGACTCGCAAAGCTTTCGGTATTCCCGCCCGCGTGAATGATCTGGAACGACCTCCCTAAGGGATGATAGAGAATCCGGAACTTATGGATTTCACTCAAGATCGTTTCATTTAACCAATAATGCCGCTGACGCTTGATCTTGAGCCGAACAGCCAAAGTCAGGGGAACTCCGTGTCTCAGGGCTTCGAGGGCGGACTCGCTGAAACGGTAGTCGATATCCGCGTTTAAAACGAAGTTGGTGCCGGACGGCACAAGCTCGGCGCGTATGATCCGAAATCCGTAATCCGCGCACACGGCATCGAAGGCCAGTAAAAGGCCGACAAGAAAGCTCCATTGACTCAGACGTTGGAGCACTAGCTGGTTTTCACTATGCGAGCGTAATAAAACCCATCCATTCCCTGATCGCCGGTCAATATCTGCCGGCCATGGCTTACCGCCTCCCCCCAAGTCGCCTCGATGGGCACTTCCCGTGCGTCGGAATGATTCTCGAGGAATTCGGCGATTCTCACTTCGTTTTCTTGCCGCAAGATGGAACACGTAGCGTAAAGCAGCAATCCGCCGGGCGCCAGCATCGGCCAAGCGGCATCCAAAATAAGCCGCTGCAAGTCCAGCAACCCGCCAATATCGGAAGGCTTACGCAATACCTTGATATCCGGATGACGCCGTATGACCCCGGTAGCGGAGCAAGGCGCATCCAACAAAATCCGGTCGAAAATCTGCCCGTCCCACCACGCTTCGGGATCCGTGGCATCGGCAGTCAGCACCCGGGCGTTCAGCCCGGCGCGCGCAAGATTATCGTGAATCCTGGCAACCCGCTCGGGGGAAATATCGACTGCAACCACTTCCTTCAAACCGGAACAGGTTTCGAGGACATGCATCAATTTACCGCCGGGAGCCGCGCACACATCGAGCACCCGCAAACCCGGCTTCAGCTCCAATAACGCAGCGGCTAACTGGGCGGCACTGTCCTGCACGGATACCCAACCCTCCGCGAACCCCGGCAGCCTCTCTACCGCCGTAGGGCTTTCCAACACTACGGCACTGTCGCCGACCGGGGAAGCATAGGCCGAAATGCCTGTCTGCGCCAATCGTTCCAGGTAAGCCGCCCGCGATATCGCCAGGCGGTTTACCCGCAAAACCATGGGAGGAGCGAGATTGTTTTGCCTCAGAACCTCGGTGTATCGACCCGGCCAGTCTCGCTGTATCTGCGAGGCCAACCACTCCGGGTGAGCTTCGGCAACGACTTTCTTTTCCTCAACCCGAGCTTCCAGCGTCGACTGCTCCCGAAGATAGGTGCGCAAAATCCCGTTCAGTAGCGGCTTCGCCCAGGCCTTCCGCCGTGCCGCCGATACCGTTTCGGCCACCGCCGCATGAGGCTTTACCCTAGTGTACTTGAGTTGATATAAGCCGAGCATGGCCAACATCCGGAGATCCAGGTCCTTGATCGGTTTCCGCGTCAGCAACCCGAGCAGATAATCCAGCCGCCAATACCAGCGCATGACGCCGTAGCACAGGGCTTGCACGAAAGCGCGGTCGTTTTCCCGTGGAATCTTGGGCAGGACGGATTCGAGTGCGTGCGTGAGGGTTTTCTGTTCTCCCACCACCTGAACGAGTACATCCGCCGCGAATACGCGTGAATTCGACTCCATCAGCCGAAGCGTTCCGATCTAACCGGATGCGCGTTCAGAAATGCCTGAGCCGTCATCCGCCTCCCTCCCGGAAGCTGAACTTCCAGCAGCCGGAGTACTCCGCTGCCGGTGGTGACATCCAGGGTCTTGCCGCGATCAAGAATCGTTCCCGGCTCTGCCCCCGCGGGTTCATCCAGGCTCTCAGCCCGCCAAATCCGTAAGATGTCTCCCCGGTAAAGTGTCTCGGCGACCGGCCAGGGATTGAATGCTCTGATCCGGCGCTCCAGGTCGATCGCCGCCATCGTCCAGTCCAAACGCGCCTCGTGCTTTTCCAGCTTCGCCGCATAGGTAACTTGGGTTTCGTCCTGAACCTCGGGCCGCACCGTCCCTGCTTCGATTTCGGGCAATATTTCCGCGAGCGCTTCCGCGCCGAGCCCGGCCAGGCGGTCGTGCAGCTCTCCAGCCGTTTCCAAGGGCGCGATCCTGCAGCTCTTCTTATGCAACATCGGGCCCGCGTCGAGACGCGGCTCCACGAACATGATGGTAATGCCGCTTACCTCGTCGCCGGCGAGGATGGCCCGCTGTATGGGCGCCGCGCCTCGCCACCGAGGCAGTAACGATGCGTGAACATTGACGCAACCTAGACGGGGAATCTCCAGAACCGCTTTGGGCAAGATGAGGCCGTAAGCCACCACCACCATCAAGTCAGCATCATGAGACCTGAGCCGCTCCTGTTCCTCGGGGTCTTTCAGCGTGGTCGGCTGAAAGATGGGTATACCGTGAGACTGTGCCAACTGCTTCACCGGACTCGGCTTGAGCTTCTGGCCCCGGCCCGCCGGGCGATCGGGCTGGGTATAGATCGCACAGACATCATGCGGCCCCTCCAAAAGCATCTCGAGGGTAGGAACGGCAAACTCCGGTGTGCCGGCGAAAACGATCTTCATAAGATGGAAGTGGCGAATTGCAAAGACGCAGCTACGTGCCGCTGCGTAAACCAAAAGAAGGACCCTCTCCGCCCGGAGCGAATCCTACTCCCCCGAAGTATCGGGAGACTTGAAATCAGACGACTGCCCGTGTTTTCTGCGGCTGCTGTGAGGTCCGCTGCCGCTGATCCTTTTTCAGTTTCTTACGGATAAGCTGGCGTTTCAACGGCGAGAGATAATCGACGAACAACTTTCCATCCAGATGGTCGATCTCGTGCTGGATGCAGACCGCGAGGAGGCCATCGGTTTCAAGTTCGAAAGCATCGCCATTGCGGTCCAATGCACGAATCTTGACCGTCTCGGCGCGAGTTACCTTTTCGAAAACACCGGGAACCGACAAGCAACCCTCATCCATTTCCTCGCTCCCGTCCTTCTCCACGATCTCGGGGTTGATCAGGCAAACCGGGGTGTTCTTTTCCTCGGACACATCGATGACCACGATGCGTTTTTGGACGTTGACCTGCGTTGCGGCAAGACCTACGCCGGGAGCGGCGTACATCGTTTCGAACATGTCGTCCACAAGCCGCTTGATCGACTCGTCGACCACGGGCACGGGAACCGCTTTCTTGCGGAGCCGGTCATCGGGAAATTCAAGAATGGTTAAGATGGCCATAACGTTTATCGTGGACGCTGAATACCTAAGTCAATGGAATTCTAACGAAATTCAACTAGACTTTGAACGCCGTTCCTTAAGACTCGATTGGTTTTTGAAAGTTGCACATGCCTTATCGCGAACAAATTCTTGCAGTGAGTCCAGCGCTTCCCACACTCGAATGGCCGCGCCATGCGTGATGAGCAGGAGACAAGATGACGCTTCGAATCATTATCGGTATTGCCTTATCGTTCGTCGTCGGCACGGTGTCGGCCGATCACATTCAGCTAAATCCGAATCATCCGGACCGATACACCGTAGTCCAGGGAGACACGCTATGGGGCATCTCCGGTAAGTTCTTGAGCAAGCCCTGGCAGTGGCCGGAAATTTGGCAAAACAACCCCCAAATCGCAAATCCGCATCTTATTTATCCGGGCGACGTGATCGCCCTGAGCTACGTAAACGGCGAGCCCCGCCTGCAAATCGAAACGCCGTCCGAAGTACGCCTGAGCCCGGAAGTTCGAGTCAGCCCGATCGCCCGAGCCGTGCCGCTCATTCCCATGGACGCGATCCGTCAGTTTCTGAGTAGACCCAGGGTCGTCAACAAGCGCGAATTACAGGATGCGCCATATATCGTGGCGTTTGTCGACGAGCATATCGTGGGAGGGATCGGCGACGGGATTTACGTGCGTGCGGTCGAAGACGGCACGAACCAGGCATTTACCTTGTTCAGACCGGGCCCGGCCTACCAGGACCCAGTTACCGGCGACATTCTCGGCTATGAAGCGATCTACGTAGCCGACGCCCAACTGCAACGTATCGGCGACCCGGCAACACTGGTGTTGACCCGCGCCCAGCGCGAAGCCATTATCGGCGACCGGCTCATGCCGGTCGAGCAAGAAAAAATCGAGCTTTATTTCCAGCCACGTGCGCCCGAGCAAGATATCGAAGCCCATATCATCAGTGTCTTGGATGGGGTCTCGCAGATCGGCCAATACCAGGTCGTGGTGATCGACAAAGGAACCGCCGACGGCATCGAAACCGGACACGTTCTCGACATTTATCAAAGCGCACGTCCGATACGGGATATCGTAAGCCAGAGACCCGGCGAAACCGTGGCCTTGCCCGACGAACACGCCGGCTTGTTGATGATCTTCCGCCCCTTCGAACGCGTCAGTTATGCGCTGGTCATGAACGCAACACGTGCGATACACGTGTCAGACATTGCTGCAACCCCTTGACGACAGGCTGCTCCGCGGAAAGCTTAGAAGACCTGCGCTACTGGCTGGCACTGCATCGAGCACCGCTCATCGGAAGCCGGCGGTTCTGCGCCATTCTCGCCCATTTCCACAGTCCTAGAATCCTCTTCGAAACCAAGGCGGCTGATCTAGCCGCCTTAGGTCTTAAAGAAGAAACCATCGTCTATCTCTGCCATCCGGATTGGCTGGCCGTGGAAGCCGATTTGCAATGGCTGAGTGCGTCGGGCCACGATTGCCTCACGCTGCACGATCCTCGATATCCCGCGCTGCTGCGCGAAATATCCGATCCGCCCCCGCTGATCTTCGTTAAAGGGGACGTTTCGGCCCTTTCATTTCGCCAGATTGCAGTTGTCGGCAGCAGAAATCCGTCGCCGTCCGGTCGGCGGATTGCGCGAGAAATCGCGTCAGGCTTAGTCTCCGCTGGCTTTGCTGTCACCAGCGGGCTGGCATTGGGGATCGATGCCGCCGGGCATTCCGGAGCGCTCGAAGCGGGCGGTGTTACCATAGCCGTCGCCGCCACGGGATTGGACCGAGTATATCCGTACCGTCATCAGAATCTGGCACACGAAATCATCGCCCAGAACGGAGCCTTGGTATCCGAATTCCCTCCCGGAACCGGCCCCAAGGCCGATCATTTCCCCCGTCGGAATCGTATTATCAGCGGCCTTTCCTTGGGTACCCTGGTCGTCGAAGCCGCGCCGCGGTCCGGATCCTTGATCACTGCACGTCTCGCAGCCGAACAGGGACGCGAGGTCTTCGCCGTACCCGGCTCGATTTACAATCCGCTTTCCCGCGGTTGCAACGAATTGATAAAAAACGGAGCAAAACTGATCCAAACGGTTGAGGATATCGTCGAGGAATTCGAGGCGCGATTATCCGTCCAAGCCTACAAACCTTCGTTCAAAACCGATTCGGACGACAACCAACCCCATATGGAACTCTTGAAATATATTGCGTACGACCCAACCTCTGTGGATACTCTAGTGGCAGCCACAGGAAAAACGCCGGAAGCTATCGCCTCGATGCTTTTAATGTTGGAACTGCAAGGTCATGTTGCCTCTACACCCGGAGGATGCTACTTCCGGACCCAGTAAATTTCCTAGCCGTTGCGCATCCCTTAGTTGAGACCACTCAATGAAAGAAAACGTATTCGATGTCCTAATTTATCTTTTCGAAAACTATATGGATGATGATGTCGAGCTCACACCCGATCCCGACATGATTCGCACCGAACTTTTGGAGGCGGGATTCCCTCAAACCGAAATCAATAAAGCCTTTGAGTGGCTAGAATCGTTGGCCGAGCATAATGCGATCAAGCCTGTTTCCTCGCCGGCATTTCGTATCTTTTCCGCCCAGGAAACGGCTAAGCTCGATGCCGAATGCCGTGGTCTCCTGATGTTTCTGGAACAAAGCGGAATCCTTACGCCGGCAAGCCGCGAACTGGTCATCGACCGTGTCATGGCATTCAACGAAGAAGCCATCTCTCTGGAAAACCTGAAGTGGGTTGTGCTTATGGTACTTTTCAGCCAACCCAACGAAGAAATCGCTTTCGCGCGCATGGAAAATCTCGTCTACGAGAGCCTGCCTAATTATCTGCATTGATACATCACCCGTTTCTCCATTTCTTCTCCGCAGAAGAAACCGGAGAATCGTTTATTCTTAAACGCAAATAGCTCGCACCTTATTAACTCCGATGAGCCAAAACCTGGTCATTGTTGAATCACCAGCAAAAGCCAAGACCATTGAAAAATATCTCGGCCGAGATTTTCAGGTCTATGCATCCTATGGCCATGTCCGTGACCTTGTTCCCAAAGAAGGAGCAGTAGATCCCGATCATGATTTCGCGATGAAGTATGAACTCATCGAGAGAAACGAGAAGCACGTACAAACCATCGCCAAAGCTGCTCAGAAAGCTGACGCCTTGTTCCTCGCGACCGACCCGGACCGCGAAGGCGAGGCCATTTCGTGGCATATCTACGAGATCCTGAAAAACCGCAAGGTGCTCGACAATAAACCGGTACACCGTGTCGTTTTCCATGAAATCACCAAGCGCGCCATTACCGAGGCGATCAAACACCCCAAAGCGCTCTCTACCGACCTGATCAATGCGCAGCAGGCGCGCCGTGCACTGGATTATCTGGTCGGCTTTAAGCTGTCGCCCTTGCTGTGGAAAAAGATTCGGCGAGGCCTATCCGCCGGACGGGTGCAAAGCCCGGCACTCCGGATGATTGTCGAGCGCGAGATCGAAATCGAGAACTTCCAGATTCGGGAATATTGGACTCTCGATGCCGACGCCAGCACCGAGGGGCAGAAGTTCCGCGCCCGGCTCATCAACCTGAACGGCGCGAAGCTGGAACAGTTCAGCATCGTCACTGAAGAACAGGCGAGCCAGATTAGGAACTCGCTGCTTGCGGAGGCCAACGGCAAGCTCCGGGTGGTGAAGATTGAGGAGAAAGAGCGCAAAAAGAATCCCGCGGCACCGTTCATTACCTCCACTTTGCAGCAGGAAGCGGCTCGCAAGCTGGGGTTCACCACCAAGCGCACCATGGCAATCGCCCAACAGCTTTACGAAGGTATCGACCTGGGGGGCGAAACCACCGGGCTGATCACCTACATGCGTACCGATTCGGTCAATCTCGCCAATGAAGCGGTACAGGAAATTCGTGAGCTGATCGCGTCCCGGTTCGGCAAAGAAAACCTGCCCAAGCAGCCGCCTCTATACAAAACCAAGAGCAAGAACGCTCAGGAAGCCCACGAAGCCATTCGGCCCACATCGGCTTTTCGGCTGCCGGAACAAGTCAAGCCTTATCTCAGTCCCGAGCAATACAAGCTTTACAACCTGATCTGGAAGCGGACCGTCGCTTGCCAGATGATTCACGCCACCATCAAAACGGTCTCGGTCGACCTGTCCTGCGGCACGATGGGCGTATTTCGCGCAACAGGCTCGACGGTGGTGAATCCGGGCTTTATGAGCGTCTACCTCGAAGGCAGGGACGACGTATCCACCGAAGACGACGAAAGTTTATTGCCCGCGCTGAAAGAAGGCCAATGGGTCGATCTGCTCGATATCGTCACCGCTCAGCACTTCACCGAACCGCCGCCGCGCTATACGGAAGCAAGCCTGGTCAAGGCGTTGGAGGAGTACGGCATCGGCCGGCCGTCGACTTACGCGGCTATTATCTCGACCCTGCAGCAGCGTCATTACGTCGTGCTGGAAAATAAACGGTTCCATCCGACGGACGTGGGGCGCATCGTCAACAAATTCTTGACGGAGCACTTCACCCAATACGTCGACTACAACTTCACCGCCAATTTGGAAGACGATCTGGACGCCGTCTCGCGCGGCGAAAGAAATTGGATTCCGCTGATGCGCGAGTTTTGGTATCCGTTCAAGTCGCTGATCGATGCCAAGGATGAAAGCTTGAGACGCGCCGACGTTACTCACGAATCGCTAGACGAAGCATGTCCCGAATGCGGCGGACAGCTATCCATACGCCTCGGACGTAACGGCCGCTTCATCGGCTGTACCAATTATCCCGAGTGCAAATACACCCGCAACATCAACGGGGAAGCCGCGCCCGCCGCGCCGGAAGTCGTGGAAGGAAAGGTCTGCCCCGAATGCTCCTCGCCGCTGGTCATCAAGACCGGTCGGTTCGGGAAGTTCATAGGCTGCAGCAATTATCCCAAGTGCAAGCATATCGAACCGCTCGAAAAACCGGAGAACACCGGGGTACGTTGTCCTGAATGCAATAAGGGCCAATTGATCAAGCGGAAGTCGCGCTTCGGAAAATTATTCTTCTCCTGCAATACCTATCCCAGTTGCACCTACGCCGTCTGGAACCCGCCTGTCGCAGAGCCCTGCCCCAACTGCGGCTGGCCGATCCTGACGCTGAAAGTCACCAAGCGGCGCGGCACGGAAAAAGTCTGTCCTCGCAAGGAATGCGGCTATGCGGCGCCTTACGAAGGCGAACCGCTGGCCGAATCCGCAACCTAGCGTTTTCGACCGCGGGCCAAGGAAAAAATGCTCTCGCCGTTTCGTCTGAGGCTCGCGGCGAGTCACCTGCGTCGCGGAGGCATTATCGCCTATCCGACCGAGGGCGTGTACGGACTCGGCTGCGACGCTCTCGACCAAGATGCGGTACGCCGGCTCCTGGCTTTAAAGGAACGACCCTCGGCGAAAGGACTGATCCTCATTGCCGCGGAATTCGATCAGATCGAACCTTATCTCGACATCCCGACCGAATTTATGCGGAGCCGACTCTTGGCGACCTGGCCCGGACCGGTCACCTGGATCGTTCCCGCTGCTAGCTGGGTACCGGCTTGGCTCCGAGGCGAACACGCGACGCTGGCCGTCCGCGTCACGGCTCATCCCGATGCGGCCGCCCTATGCCGCGCTTTCGGCGGGCCGATCGTATCGACCAGCGCCAACAAAAGCGGCCGGCCGCCAGCCCGTACGCCGATATCGGCTCGCAAGCATTTCTCTACCGGGCGCGTCCTGATCTTCCCCGGACGACTCGGAGGACTGCGCGGTCCAACGGCCATCTATGATGCATCGACTGGCGTTCGGCTACGCTAAGTGGCAAGTCGAAACCGTTTTAGCTTGACACGCCGACCTCTCATCCATAGCATTCCAGCGTTTTGCAGGACTCTGCCGCAGCGAGAGCAATTTCATCCTTAATGAGCATATTGACTACGTCACAGATCACAACGACAGCTTCGCAAAATCCAAAAACAGCCTTTACAAGTATCCGCTGTTTGGTAGAAGAAGAAACGTCGGCTGTCGACCGACTCATTCTTCGCGAGCTCAGTTCCGATGTATTGCTTATCAATCAGATCGGCCGATACATCGTAAACAGCGGCGGCAAACGACTGCGCCCGATGCTGTTGCTGCTGGTCTCCAAGGCTCTCCAATATCAAGGGCAGCAACACATCACCCTTGCAGCAGTCATCGAATTCATTCACACGGCTACCCTCCTCCACGACGACGTGGTCGACGAATCGACCCTGCGCCGTGGGCGAAATACCGTCAATGCGCTTTGGGGAAACTCGGCCAGCGTTCTAGTCGGCGACTACTTGTATTCCCGCTCGTTCGAATTGATGGTGAGCGTGCAGGACCTCCGCATCATGGAGATCCTCTCCCGCACCACCACAGCCATCGCCGAGGGCGAGGTGTTGCAGCTTCTCAATTGCAATAATCCCGCAACAACCGAACACAAGTACCTCGAAGTCATCTCTCGCAAGACCGCAATCTTGTTCAGCGCCGCAGCACAATTGGCCGCTGTGCTAACGGGAGCGCCCGAGTCCACCGAATTGGCGCTGAAGGACTATGGCCTTCACCTCGGCATTGCGTTTCAGTTGATCGACGATGCCCTGGATTACATGGCGAATCCCGAAGAGCTCGGAAAAAATCTCGGTGATGACCTGGCCGAAGGCAAACCGACGCTGCCTCTGATCTATGCCATCGAGCACGGCAATGCATCGCAGGCCGCCGCACTTCGGGACGCTATCGAGAACGGCAACCGCGATGCGTTCCGCGAAGTTTACGAAATCGTTGAATCTACGGACGCAATCGCGTACACTGCACGGCGCGCTAGGGAAGAAGCAAACAAAGCGGTCGAACTGCTCAATGCACTTCCCGCATCAGACTACAAGGACGCACTCGTTCAGCTGGCCCACTTATCGGTCGAACGAAGCTATTAAAATCCAATTTCCGGGGTGTAGCTCAGCCTGGTAGAGCACTGCTTT
>NZ_MSCV01000030.1 GCF_002005105.1 Methylocaldum sp. 14B
TTAAGTTGTCAGCGTCGTCGCGCACTCCCTGTTCGGCTCATTTCTCCAGCAAGCGGGGCATCAATTCCACCAGATTGCACGGACGGGTACGGTAATCGAGCTGATCTCGAATGATCTGGTCCCAAGCGGTTCGACATGCGCCCGAAGAGCCTGGCAGACAGAAGATATAGGTCCCGTTGGCTACCCCGGCAACGGCGCGGGACTGAATCGTGGACGTCTTGATATCTTGATACGAGATGGCGCGAAAGACCTCGCCGAATCCGTCCAGAGTCTTGTCGAACAGGACTGAAACCGCTTCCGGTGTGCCGTCCCGTCCGGTCACGCCGGTGCCGCCGGTGGTGATGACGACCTGTATCGTCTCGGAGGCGATCCATTCCGATACCACGGCGCGGATTCGGTAGATGTCGTCGGCTACGATGCGTTTATCCGCCAGGTGATGTCCGGCGGCGCTTAGCCGGTCGACCAGGGTTTTCCCGGAAACATCGGTGTCTTCCGTGCGCGTGTCGGATACCGTCAATATGGCGATGTTGAGGGGAACGAAATCTCTTTCCTGGGACATTGAGATGCTTTCCTGTGGTACGTGTTGTAAATTCCGTTCGTGAAACGGTCGGCGGCCTCTTCATTCGCCCGCGCGAGACTGCGGGCTGAGGGGCGAACATTAAAAAGCTATCGAACATCCCGAGGGGGTGCAATCCTTTCGAACAGGATGCGGACTTGATTAAATATTAGCAAATGCTTATATTTTTGCTTGTCCATGATCGAGCGGTATTCGCATTACGGAGTGTGGCGACAGATCCGGGGTAGGCATTCGAGTTTCGAAGCACTTGGCGGTTTTCAAGCATCAAGGCGCAAGACGATGAGGAGCAAAGGCAGGATATGAGTTTGAAGCTTTCCCAGTCGAGACTTTTGGCCGCGGGTGCGACACTCTGTCTGATACTGGTCGGAGCCGGGTCTGCCGCAGACGCGCTGGCGGAAACAAGCGCTCGCCATCCGCTCAAGCTGGAGGAAGCCATCGATTTGGCCTTCGAGCAAAACCCCGATCTTCTCGCGGCCGCCGCCCGGATCGGCGAGGCCGAGGCCAAGGTTGCCGAAGCCGCCGCGAACTTCTATCCCAAGCTTATGGCGCGGGTCGGTTACGCCTATTCCGACGATCCTTCCCAAGCCTTTTCCTATATCGTGGCACAGCGCCGTTTCAACTTCGGCATGGATATCAATCATCCGGGCTGGGTGGAAAACTTTCGCCCCGAGATCGTCGGCACCTGGTCGTTGTATCGAGGCGGGCAGGACAGTTATCGGAAGAAAGCCGCCGAATTGGGCGTCGAAGCGGCCGAATTGGAACGTTCGGCAATTCGCAACCGTCTGGCTGCGGCAGTGACGGCGGCGTATTACGCGCTGCTGTCCGCGCCGCAGCAAGTGGATGTGGCGCGCCATTCGATCGAGGCCGTCGAGCGCGAACTGGAGCATACCAAACATCGGGTGGCGGAAGGCATGGCGCTCAAGGCGGACGTTTTATCCTTGGAAGTCCGCGCGGCGGAGGCCCGCGAGTCCGAGTTGAAGGCCCAAAACGCCATCGAATTGTCCCGTTCGGCGCTTAAGACGCTCCTCGGCATCACGACGGGCGAAATCCTGGAGCTGCGCGAACCCGCGGACAGACTTGCCGACCATCCAGCTCAAGATTATGCGCGGCTGCTGGATCAAGCCTTGGCCCAGCGTCCCGAGATGCAGGCCGCGATACATCAGTCGCAGATCCGGCGCGAGGAACTTCAGGCCGAACGGGGAGCGCGCTGGCCGCGGGTGAATGCCTACGCTGCTTACGGTCAGAACAGCCGCTCGCCGGATTTCGCGTTCAGCCGGGACAACGTCACCCTGGGCGTCAACGCCGAGGTGGATCTATTTTCGGGTGGCGCGGTCAGCGCCCGTATCGCCCAAGCGGAACGCCGGCTGACCGAAGCTCAAGCCCTGGAGCAGCGCACCCGGCTGGAGATCGAGGATGAAGTCCGGCGCGCCTATACGACCCTGGAAGAAGCGCTGCAACGCCTTAAAGTGGCCGAAGCCGGCGCTGCCGCCGCCGACGAGGCTCTGCGACTGGTTAATGAGCAATATCGAGGCGGCGCTGCTAGCGTGACGCGGTATCTGGAAGCGGAAACAGATCGTGCCGATGCCGCCCTGCGCGTCATCGTCGCCCGTTACGAGGCGGAGGTGGCGCAAGCGCAGCTGAAGAAGGCGGTGGGGCACTGGCGATAAGGTCTCCGGACAACCTGTGCTTCAACCCCCGCTCTGGCCGGCTTTCATTCAGGCGCCGGGGACTTTTGCCCGACTACGAACAAGCAAGAAACCGATAGGCTAATTCATGACGCATGCCACGCACTCCCGGACCAAGCTTATCTACGCCCTGATCGCGGTATCCGTTTTGATTCTTCTTCTCGTCTGGATGCAGGGAGGCTTTAAGGACAAGGTGGAACCGGGGGTGAGCGAGTCCGTGGCGAATGGGAAAGCCGACGAGCGCACGCCAACGGCCAAGGTGGTTCGAAAGGAAGTCGAAAAAGTCTTTGCCTGGCCCGGAACCGTCGCGGCGCGGACGGTGGCGCAGATCGCTCCCAAGATTCCCGGCAGGATTCTGGAAATCACGGTTCGCGCGGGCGACCGCGTCAAGCAAGGCCAAGTGCTGGCACGCCTCGACGAACGGGAAACTCGGTCGCGCCTCGGCCAGGCGCGCGCCGCTCTCGCCGCCGCCGAGGCGCAAGCCGGACGCGCTCGTGCGGATGCGCGCCGAATCCAAAACCTCTACGACAAAGAGGCCGCGACCCGGCAAGCCCTCGATGCCGCCCTGGCGGCGGCCCGGACCGCGGAAGCGCAAGTGCGGGAAGCCAGGGACGCAATTCGCGAGGCGGAATCCTCTCAGACGGAAACGGTGCTGCGCGCGCCCTTCGACGGTGTCATCGTCGAACGCCGTCTGGAACCGGGCGACATGGCCTTGCCCGGTGCGCCGATACTGGTTCTTCAGGAATCGCAGCGGCTTCGGATCGAGAGCGCCGTTCCGGCCCAATGCGCCGGTCTGGTCGAAATCGGGAATGAACTCAAGGTCCGCATCGCCAATCCGGAAAGCGAGTTCAAGGCCGTGGTGGACGAGATCCAGCCCGCCGCCGATCCGAAGACCCGAACCGTGCTGGTGAAAGCCCGTTTGCCGGAAGATTCGGGCGTGCAGCCCGGAGCGTTCGGCTGGCTCTACCAGCCCTGCGGCCAAGCGGACGTGCTGCTGGTGCCGGTTTCCGCGGTGAGTCGCGTGGGGCAACTCGAGAGCGTGCGGCTGGTGGTGGACGATAAGGTCCGGCTGCGCCACGTCCGCACCGGCAAGCGGTACGATGGGCGGATCGAAATCCTTTCGGGGCTGACGGAAGGCGATACCGTGCTGCTCCCGGAGGCCGGCCGATGAGCGCGGAAACCTCTGTCGAGCGGGGTTTGACGGCCCGCATCGTCGAGCTGTTCATCACCTCCAAGCTGTCGGTGTTGTTGCTGATCGCGTCCTTTCTGGCCGGGTTCGCCGCGCTGGTGCTGACGCCGCGCGAGGAAGAACCGCAGATCGTGGTGCCGGTGGCGGACGTTTTGATCAGCGCGCCGGGCGCCGATGCCGAGGAAGTCGAAAAACTGGTGTCGACGCCGCTCGAGACCCTGCTGAGGGAAGTGGACGGCGTGGAATACGTGTATTCCGCTTCGCGCGAAGGCGAGGCCCTGGTGACGGTGCGCTTCTATGTCGGCGAAGACCGCGAGGACAGTCTGGTCAAGGTCTGGAACAAGCTGATGTCCAACCAGGACCGGATACCGCCCTTGGTCAGCTCCTGGACCGTGAAGCCGGTGGAAATCGACGATGTCCCCATCGTTACGCTGGCGTTGTCGTCGAACGATCCGGTTTACGATGCGGCGGCGCTGCGCCGTTTGGCCGACGAGATGAAGGACAAACTGGCCGTGGTGGAGGATGCCGGCAAGATTACCGTGGTCGGCGGAGAGCGCCGGCAGATCTCGGTTTATCCCGATCCCGCGCGTTTGGCGGCACACGGCGTAACCGTTCTGGACGTGATGCGAGCCTTGCAAGCCGCCAATATCAACCTGCAGGCCGGGACCTTCGAACAGGCCAACCGCGCCGTCCGCTTGGAGGCCGGTCCGTTCTTTACCAGCGCGGACGAGGTCGCCGGCACGCCGGTGGCCGGGCAGGGCGGCAAACTGGTTTATCTCCGCGACGTGGCGGCGGTTATCGACGGTCCGCAGGAAGCATCGAGTTACACCCGAATCGGCTACGGGCCGGCAGCCGCCGAGAGCCCGCGCCTGGGCGAAACGGAAGCCGCGAAGCCCGGCGAAGAGCGGCAATCGGTCACCGTAACCGTGGCCAAGCGGAAAGGGGCCAATGCGGTTGCGGTGGCCGAAGAGGTCATCGAGGCGGCGAAGGAACTGTACGGCACCGTCATTCCGGAAAACGTCACCGTCAATATCACCCGCAATTACGGCGAGACCGCCAATCACAAGGTCAACGAACTGGTCCGGCATCTCTTCATCGCCATCGCCACGATCGTCGTCCTTTTGGCTTTCGCCTTGGGGCCGAAGGAGTCTTTCATCGTCGCCCTGGCGGTGCCGATGACTTTGGGCGTGACCCTGTTCTGCGATCTCATCTTCGGCTACACCATCAATCGCGTGACCCTGTTCGCGCTGATTCTGTCGCTGGGGCTCCTGGTGGACGATCCCATCGTCGATGTGGAAAACATCTTTCGCCATTTCCAGCTGCGCCGGGAGCCGCCCCTGGACGCCACCTTGACCGCGGTCGACGAGGTCCGTCCGCCCACCATCTTCGCGACCTTTACCGTCATCGTTTCCTTTCTGCCGATGTTCTTCATCACCGGCATGATGGGGCCGTACATGGCGCCCATGGCTTTCAACGTACCTATCGCGATGCTGATGTCGCTCCTGGTGGCGTTCACCGTAACCCCCTGGGCGAGCTATTACCTTCTGAAGAGCGAGTACGGCAAGGGCGAGGAAGCGTTCGATCTCAAGCAGAGCACGGTGTACCGGTTTTATCACCGCACCTTGGGCGGACTCCTGGCGACTGCCGGTCGGGCGAAGATTTTTCTGTGGCTGGTGCTGGCGGCCTTCGTAGTTTCTGCCTTGCTCGCGGTCTTCCGCATCGTGCCGCTCAAACTCCTGCCTTTCGACAACAAGAACGAACTGCAAATCGTCGTCGACATGCCGCGCGGCACCACGCTGGAAGCATCCGACGCCGCCGCGCGGGCGCTGGGCGATTATCTCGCCACAGTCAACGAAGTGACCGATTACGAGAGTTATGTGGGACTCGCGTCGCCCATGGATTTTAACGGTTTGGTGCGACATTACTATCTGCGGCGCGAGCCCCATCAGGCCGAGATTCGGATCAACCTGCTGCCCAAGGAACGGCGCGAGCAGCAGTCTCACGAAATCGCCCTGCGCATCCGTCCCGATATCGAGCGGATCGTCAAGGCTTACGGCGCCAATGCCAAGATCGTCGAAACCCCTCCGGGTCCCCCGGTGCTGTCCACCTTCGTGGCCGAGGTATACGGGCCTCTGGACGCGGCTTATTCCGATCTGGCGCGCGTCGCCGAGCGGGTGAAACAGGAGATCGCCGG
Source organism: Methylocaldum sp. 14B (assembly GCF_002005105.1). Taxonomy (GTDB): domain Bacteria; phylum Pseudomonadota; class Gammaproteobacteria; order Methylococcales; family Methylococcaceae; genus Methylocaldum. The sequence continues at coordinate 5,646 of NZ_MSCV01000030.1, forward strand.
GATAGAGGGCGTCGTGGATGTGGACGATACCGTCGACGAGCCGCAGACCGTGATCCGCTATCAGTTGGACCGTCAGCAGGCCGCGCTGCATGGCGTGACCGTGGCGGAGGTCGCGGAAACCCTACGTGCCGCGTTGAACGGCGCCTCCGCCGGTGCGGTGCACATTTCGTCCGAGCGCCAGCCCTTGGAAATCGTTATGCGGCTGCGGCGTGCGGAACGCTCCTCCATGGCCGATCTGAATACGCTCCGGGTGAAAGGCCTGGACGGCTCGCTGGTGCCGCTGGGAGAAATCGGCCACGCGATCGAGGAGCCGGCCGATCTCACGATTTATCATAAAGATCTCAGGCGCCTGAGCTACGTTACCGCCGAAATGGCGGGGCGAAGTCCCGTGGAAGCCGTGTTCGACTGGTGGGACATCGAGGACGAAAAACCGCTGCCCGAAGGCTATACGGTCGATCTGGCCGGGGAAGGGGAGTGGAAGATCACGGTGGATGTGTTCCGGGATTTAGGGCTCGCGTTCGGTGCGGCCCTGCTCATGATTTACGTGCTTCTGGTGGCGCAGACGGGTTCCCTGGGGATGCCGCTCATCATCATGGTGGCCATTCCCTTGACCGTCATCGGCATCATGCCCGGCTTCGCGCTGCTCAACCTGCTGTTTACCGAGCCCGTGGCGGGTTTCGACAATCCCATCCTGTTCACCGCAACGGCCATGATCGGCATGATCGCTCTGGCCGGCATCGTGGTCCGGAACTCCATCATTCTCATCGACTTCATCGAGCGGCTGCGGGCTCAGGGCGAAACCCTCGTCGATGCCCTCATCGAGGCCGGTGCCACCCGTCTCCGCCCGATTTTTCTCACCGCCGCCGCCGCGCTGTTCGGTTCTTTCGTCATCACCCTGGATCCCATCTTCTCCGGCCTTGCCTGGAGCTTCATCTTCGGCATCTTCGCGTCGACCGCATTCTCCCTGTACGTGGTGCCGGTGGTTTACTACCTGCTGAATCGGAAGGCGGCGCAATAGCAGCCGTCAGAGCCTTTTCCGGTATGTCGTAGCACTATCGGGAGGCCTTCGTCGGCAAGGGATTGCCGATCTACCGCATCTTTTCCAGGCTATATCTCTTGAAGGTGGAAGGCGCTTTGCCGGTCCGCGCCTCATCCGATCACTTCCTCGGCATCGGCCGGGATCTTCGCCCACCCGGCGGCACCTTTGCCGCAACAATTTGTACACAGCAGGCAACAAAATTTCGTGTGCGCATGAACTAACGGGCTGCCACGCTGTCTACATGTATGTGTTCTTCCTCCTCTTGACCCACCGCATGGTGGGTTTTTTTATTTCCGGGGATGCTGAAAGATAAGAGCTTGAAAGCCCGGATAATCGAGCAACGAACTCCGCGACCGTCAATCCTCTCTCGCTCCGAAGGCGGAAAACGGGAAAGGCATGCGGTCGGTGCTGTAGGACATGAAGAGCATCATGTTGTAAATCCACGCCGACAGGGCTTCACCCCACTTCACGCCGAGGCGGGTGGCTCGGCCGGTAAAGAGATGGGCGATGAACTGGAACAGCACGATGGCCCACAGAACAAAACGTACGATACCGAAGAGCGCAAAAAACAGAGCCATGAACAACAGGCGTTTAAAGGCGTTCATGCTAACTTGATTGTTGTCGATCGGGTCTTTCATAAAATGCAAAGGATAAGAAACATAGTGGAGCTACTCAAAAAGGTATTGCCAACGGTCTAGCACAGCCATCGGGGACATGGCGCATGACAGCCGGCGTTAAAAGATGCGACGTCGATCATATTCGCAATCCAATCGCTCGATCCCGAGTTCATTTGCTCAAAAAGTTGGCGGCCAAGGATTTTAGGAGGCGTGTGGTCATGGGACAACTATTATCTGCCAAGCAAAATAGCGCCGTCAGGTCTTCGCACTCGCCGGGAGGCTTACGCGTGATTGCGATAGTCGAGTTGAGCAAAGGTGTGCTGATCGTGCTGGCGGGATTCGGACTCCTCTCGCTTATCCATCATGATGTGCAGCAACTGGCTGAGGAAATTGTCGGTCATTTTCACCTCAATCCAGCCAGCCGGTATCCGCGAATTTTTATCGATTTGGCAGGACGGCTTTCTGATAAGAGGCTTTGGCTTTTTGCCGGTTTTGCATTTACGTACAGTGGGTTGCGGTTTATCGAGGCTTATGGATTATGGCGAGGACGGCGCTGGGCCGAGTGGTTCGCGGTGGCGAGCGGTGCCATCTATATTCCCATAGAGCTTTTCGAGTTGCTGGCCGGCGTCTCGTGGATCAAGGTCCTGACTTTCGCCGTCAATATTGGGATTGTGTCTTATGTGGGCTTTTCTCTATGGCAATCTCAAAGGAATAACCTGAGCCTGCCTGCATAGGCGGTTCGAACTGAAGTGAAGCAACTTTGATGTTCGAGGATGAAGAAGGCGGGGGACGTGGAGCGGGTGATGGGAATCGAACCCACGTCATCAGTCGGGTAAGGAGAGGGCCTCGCGGCCATCTCCTCCCCTAAGAACCGGACGTGCATGTTTCCACGCATCCGGCTCAAGCAGCCTGAAAGCCTACCCGTTTCGGAGTAGGCCACCAACAAAGGTCGGCTTTTCCTTCGCGTGGACCTGTCGATGGCAATTCTCATGCAGCAGCACGAGATTGCTCATCGTGTCCGATCCGCCCAAGCGCCGCGGCAGGACGTGGTGGAGATGCCACCACGTTTCTGCCGTGATTTTTTGGTTGCATACCGGACAGATTCCTCCCTGGAACCACCAGAGCCAGCGAAGCCGCTTTCGATCCTCCAGCGTCTGAAGCATGCGAGCGGCGAGCCGCCCGGAAAAATAGTCATCAAACGCAGGATCGTAGGGATTGGCCTCCGCTGCGATCTTGGTGTGTTTGCGCTTGTGTACGCCACCCAGACACAACAGAAGCTTGTCCTTTTCCCCGAAACGCCAGTCACGACCCTTCAGGCGCTGAAAATAGCGCTGCTTGATCCATCGTTTCCCTTTGTTCGGGTGACGGCGGACGGCCCAGCGCCATAGGGCACCCCAGATGTGATGGTCGCATCGGGTGAACGTGCGGGTCGCCATTTGGCTGCGGTGATAGTTCGCCCATCCCCGAAGAATCGGGTTCAAGGTATCGATCACCGTGACCTGGCTCACGGCCCGCAGGTCCTTGAGTACCTGTCTGACCTTGCCGAGAAACGCCTTGGTGTTCCGTTTCGAAGGCTGTATCAACAGCATCGATCGGTGCATTCGGACGTTCCAACCCAAAAAGTCGAAGCCCTTATCCACATGGGTAATGCGGGTCTTGGTCTCCGACAGCGTCAATCCTCTTTCCCGCAGGAATTCGGCGACAGCGGGTTTAACTTTCGTTTCCAGCAATTCTTTCGAACTGCCGGTAATCACAAAATCATCGGCATAGCGCACCAGATGGACCTTGGCAGCGCGGGCCTCCCGAACCGTTCGGAACAACGATTCGAGCCGCTGTTGCAGGCCATCAAGTGCCCAATTCGCGAGTACGGGGGAGACAATACCCCCCTGGGGCGTACCCGCTTCGGTCGGGAACAGGCACCCTTTTTCCATATATCCCGCCTTCAACCATTTCCGGAGCAGGCGCTTGTCCATACAAACATTCGCCAACAACCAGTCATGGCTGATATGGTCGAAGCACCCTTTGATATCGCCTTCCAGGACGTACTTCGGAGACGCTTTTCGTCCAAGCACGTTGCGTACCTGTTCGATGGCATCCGCCGTTGATCGGCCCTTTCGGAAGCCGTAGGAGTGTGAATCGGCGAGCGTTTCCGCTACCGGGTCTAAAACCAGCAGATGAAGCGCCTGCATCGCCCGGTCGCGCATCGTCGGAATGCCCAATGGGCGTTTTCCGCCGTTCGCTTTGGGGATGTGAATCCGGCGTAGAGGGGCGGGGCGATAACCCTTGCTGCGCAGATTATGCGCGGCGTGCCACTTGTCTTCCGGGGTACTCCAGGTCTGGCCGTCGACGCCGGGCGTCTTTCGACCTTGATTCTCCGTGACGCGCTTGACCGCTAGCACTTTCGCGCTGGTGGAGCGGGTCAGGAGGGACTGCAAGCGTCTGACTCGTCGCCAGTTGCCTGCTTTCGTTGATTTCGCGATGCGTGTCTGCAACCTCCCGACTACACGATGGGCGTCGGACCACGAAATTTCGTGCCAACTTGACCATGCAGTGGAAGCGACATCACTCTTTGGAAGAGCGTCCATATCAGCCTCCGATATGGAGCGGGTGATGGGAATCGAACCCACGTTATCAGGTTGGGAACCTGAAGTTCTACCATTGAACTACACCCGCCCGATTCCGTCGGAGATGGACGCATTTCTCCCCCGAAGGGATGCATCCATCCCCTCGGGGGTTAGTTAACAGACCTATCTCGCGATAGGCCACCACGCAGAAGTCAGCACCCTTTCGGGTCGGGGCAATCGTTTCATCCCCTATCCGGTCCATTACAGACCAGCCTTCGCTTTTTCCGCGATCCTTTACCCACAAAGGCATCAGCAGACCTTGCGGGCTGCTTCGTCCTGTTGCCAGGACACCTATATGGGCTTACCACGTTCCGTTCAAGTAGCAAAAGTCGTTAAGGTTCCGCCTTTCCGCCGGTGGTGTTGTTTGTCAGCGTGCCCTTACCAAGCAGAAGAGCAACCCACCACGTCCCATTTTGGGTCAAGCCTATCAGTCGCTTTTGGCTTGTTCAGCTTGACGACGTTTAATAGCGGTTCGCTTACGCTAACCATTCGACTCAGCCTAGCGCCTCAACCGGGTGCGACTCCCGATATCACACTAGGCTCCTCACGGAGCTAGTGTACCCCGTAAGGTGGCTACATTGTCAGTACGCTTGGCACGGGGTCGTTATCAACCCAGCACCGTACCTAGGCTACCGGTGGCTGAACACCGGGTCTTGTCAAATCCTGCAATCTGCAAGACAACTACTTAAACGGCATTCGCCGCAATGTCGATACAAAGCCTGCTTCAGAACCACGAACATCTTGAAGATGTCTTATAGAGGTTGCGATCCTGCCACCAGGAGCGCAGGCACGCTGGTGGATAAAGGGCTGTTTTCCTCACGATGACGTTGTGAGTAGGCCAGCTACCGACGCGACTCGTGTCGCACGCTTGGGAAGCTGAGGTTCTACCATTGAACTACACCCGCTTGTCTTCGTGATTTTAAGCGCTTTCGCTGGCCAGGATCAATCTTTTCGACCACTTTTGCGGTCTATAGCCTGCATAAGATAAATTGCGTCTTTGGTCGGCCTTAAGTCCGTGGCATGATGTGGTCAGAGCGCCAAAACTTTGGGGTGGAACATGGGGCAAGAGATAGAAAAAGCCCGGTTCTCCGATGCCGATTTCGATAATTTTCGCCAGCGCCTGGAAGCGGAAACTGGATTACTCAGCCGCTATGTCCGTAAGGGCGTGTGTTCGTCGCTGGGACCGATTACCGGGTTCGAGCTGGAATCCTGGCTAGTGGATTCGGAAATGAACCCCGCGCCGGTCAATGCCGCGTTTCTCGAAGCTTTCGGCGGCTCGCTCGCCTGTCCGGAGCTCGCGAAATTCAATGTGGAGTTCAATAGCGTGCCGCAATTCCTGCGGGGACAGGTGCTTTCGCAGCTTCGCGTCGATTTGGGCGAACTCTGGCGAAAGGCCTGCGCGGCGGCGGAATCTTTGGGCGTCGAACTCGTGGCGATCGGAATCTTACCTACGGTGCCCTCGGCGGTGCTCAATCTGAACAATATTTCGGAGATGAACCGATACCGGGCGCTAAACGAGCAGATTCTGTCGGCACGTCGCCAGGAGCCTTTGAAACTCGACATTTCCGGTCATCAGCATCTCGCGGTCGAACACCAGGACGTGATGCTGGAATCGGCGGCAACATCGTTTCAGATTCATCTCCAGGTTCCGCTTGAACGGGTACGGGAGTATTTCAATACCGCCATTCTGGTCTCCGCGCCGCTGGTAGCTGTTTCCGCCAATTCGCCGTTCTTGTTCGGAAAGGATCTGTGGGCGGAGACGCGGATTCCTCTGTTCGAGCAAGCGGTCGACAGCGGCGGTTTCCATGAGGCGAGCCACGGCCCCTTGCATAGAGTCGGCTTCGGCAGCGGTTATGCGAGGCACGCTATTACCGAGGTGTTCGAGGAGAATTTTCAACATTATCCGGTTTTGCTGCCGATACTGTCGGAGTGCCCGCCCGAGCAGTTCGCCCATTTGCGGCTGCACAACGGCACCATCTGGCGCTGGAACCGCCCTCTGGTCGGTTTCGATCCCGACGGCCGCCCCCATATCCGAATCGAGCATCGCGTTATTCCCGCAGGGCCGAGCATTGTGGATATGATCGCCAATGCGGCATTCTTTTACGGTTTGGTGGAAGCGTTCGCGAACGAGTACCATGAGCCGTTGATTCCGTTCGCTCAGGCCAAGGATAATTTTTATCAGGCGGCTCGATACGGCCTGGGGGCGCACGTGATTTGGCGGGACGAGACAAAGCTGCCGCTCAAGCCATGGCTTCTGCATGAACTGCTCCCGAAAGCGGAATCCGGTTTAAAGCGATTGGGGTTGGCGGAAGCGGATATCGCCTATTTTTTGGGCATTATCGAGCAACGGATATTATCCGGCCAGACCGGCAGCGAATGGCAACGCCGCTTTATAGAGAAACATCCTGGGGAATTTTCGACCATGACTCGCGAGTATCTGAATCGTCAGAAGAGCGGGGAGCCGGTTCATCGATGGCCGCTCTGATGGATGCTCCGTCTCTGACTCAACTGGACCATGTCCCGCAAGGATTGACCGAGATAGCCGCGGAACGCCTCCATACGATATTGCCGGGACCTACGCTCATTCATCTCCCGGGACGTCAGGAAAGACCCTTGTTCGTGTCCGTTCTGCTTCACGGCAATGAGCCTACCGGCCTACTTGCTGTGCAAAGCTTGCTCAGAAAGTATTCGGACCAGACTTTGCCGCGCGCGCTGTCGGTTTTCATCGGCAATGTCAGTGCGGCGCGGAATGGTGTGCGGCGGCTGGATGGGCAGGTGGATTACAATCGCATTTGGCCCGGAACTACGCATTCCGCTTGCCCTGAGACGGCCATGATGCAGTCGGTAATGGAAGAAATGGCCAGGCGTCGCGTTTTCGCCAGCATCGATGTGCACAACAATACCGGGGTGAACCCTCATTACGCCTGCGTCAACCGGCTGGACCACCGGTTTTTTCGATTGGCGTCCATGTTCAGCCGGTTGGTGATTTATTTTACCTATCCCAAAGGCACCCAAACCTCTGCTTTCGCCCGGCTGTGTCCTGCGGTTACCCTGGAATGCGGCAAACCGGGACAAAAATACGGGAGCGAGCATGTCTTCGAATATTTGGACGCCTGCCTGCACCTCACCGATATACCGGACCACCCGGTTGCATCGCAGGATCTGGATTTTTATCACACGGTCGTACAAGTCACCGTGCGCGAGAACGTGTCCTTCGACTTTTCATCCGAGGACACCGACCTTCGGCTGAACGAAGATTTGGATCATCTTAATTTCACGGAATTGAGCGCCGGGACGGCTTTGGGAATGGTCAAGAACGGCTCGTCCACTCTTCCGTTCATCGCCTGCGACGAATCGGGGCACGATGTCGCCGCCGACTATTTCGAAATTCGCGAAGACCGGCTGGTGCTGAAAAGGGCGGTGATGCCGTCCATGCTGACCTTGGACAAGCGAATTATCCGACAGGACTGCTTCTGCTATTTGATGGAGAGGAAATCGCTCAATCTTTGATGGTGAAAGGAGTCCGGATCTTTTGTATCGTACGCTGTTACGAAGCGCTTACCATCTCCCGGAGCACGGTCTGGACAAGACAGCTTCGCGATGCCGGAACAACCGGCAAATCTACAACTATTAAAACAATATCACTCAGAGGAGAGGCACCATGATAGGCGGCGTTGTCGCAGTGTTGATCGCATACTGGTTTTATCGGAGCGCGGAAGATCGCGGTCTTCCGACTTTTCAATGGGCTTTCGCGGGGCTATTGGCGTTTTACGTACCCAATTTCGCTTGGAGCTTGTTGGTCGCAAAGCCGTGGATTGCTTCACTCCACGTACAGCAAGCAAGCTTCTCGACCGGGCTGATCAATTTTTCATCGGTTGCCCTCGGTCTCGTGTGCGCCGTGCTGGTTCGGCATTTTTTCTTGCTCAAGGCAGCTAAGGCGCAGTAGCAGAAGACAAAAACGCCCCGCAGGCGCACGCTTGCGGGGCGTTGATGCGGGAAAAACCCGGATTTTAGAGATTGGCCGCGTTCTTGCTCAGGTAATCGGCCACGCCTTCGGGGTTGGCGTTCATGCCGGTCTTGCCTTTGTTCCAGCCGGCCGGGCAAACTTCGCCGTGCTCTTCGCAGAACTGGAGTGCGTCGACCATGCGGACGAGTTCGTCCATGTTACGGCCCAGCGGCAAATCGTTGACGACCTGGTGACGGACGATGCCGCTCCGGTCGATCAGGAAACTACCGCGATAGGCCACGGCCGCGCCTTCCACTTCTACATCGTAAGCCTTGGCGATGGCGTGGCTGACGTCCGCCACCATGGTGTACCGCACCTGGCCGATGCCGCCTTTTTCAACCGGCGTGTTACGCCAGGCGTTGTGGGTGAACTGGGAATCGATGGAAACCGCGATGACTTCTACGCCGCGCTTTTTGAATTCGTCGATACGGTGATCGAGGGCGATCAATTCGGTCGGGCAGACGAAGGTGAAATCCAGCGGATAAAAAACAATGGCGGCGTACTTGCCTTTGGTTTCCTTCGAGAACCAGTAGTTGTCGACGATCTTGCCATCGCCAAGAACAGCGGCCGCTTGAAAATCGGGGGCGGGTTTACCGACTAATACGCTCATCAATCGTCTCCTTTAATTGTGAATTGTGTCAGGTTTAGATGTACTGGCCATAAGCCACGGAAACCGATCCGGTGGCTTCAAAAGCTTCGGTCATCCTTAAAATGACGGCCGAAAGATCAAAATCAAGAGCCATCGATTCTACACAAAAATAGTCAGAAATTCTTCCCGCAATCCACGCGGGATGACGAACGGAAAAGCCTGCCGCGCTTAGATTGTTGCCCGTCGTTTTGCCGGCGACACAGTATTTTTCCGCCGGCAACAATGGCAGGAATACCGCTTGCTCGTGAATTATTAACCCGGCCTATAAATATAGGCCGGGTTAATCCGGGGCAGGGATGCCCCGGCGCGGCGACAAGCCGCGTGAGCCCAGGCCGGGCGTGTACCGGCCTGGGCGGCGGCCCGAAATACCAGGAGGGTATTTAGGGGCCTGATTAATAAAAGAACAGCCCTGATTCGGGTGAGGAGGCCGAAGCGTAGCGGCGGCGCGGCATGCGGCCGGCGAGAAAAGCCTCGCGGCCCGCTTCCACGGCCTTTTTCATGGCTTGTGCCATCAGTACGGGGTTTTTCGCCTCCGCAATGGCGGTATTCATCAATACGCCGTGGCAGCCGAGTTCCATGGCGACGGCGGCGTCGGACGCCGTGCCCACGCCGGCGTCCACCAGAATGGGAACCTTGGCGTTTTCGATGATGGTCAGAATGTTGTAGGGGTTGCGTATACCCAATCCGGAGCCGATCGGCGCAGCGAGCGGCATGACGGCGACACAACCGAGCTCTTCGAGTCGTTTGGCCACCACCGGATCATCGCTGGTATAAACCATGACTTCGAATCCTTCCTTGATCAGAATTTCGGCAGCCGCCAAAGTGCCGGTAACGTCCGGATACAGCGTTTTGGGATCGCCCAGCACTTCCAGCTTGACCAGCTTGTGGCCGCCCAAGAGCTCTCGGGCGAGCCGGCAGGTACGCACTGCGTCTTCCACGGTATAACACCCGGCCGTATTGGGCAGCAGGGTGTAACGATCCGGCGGAACCGCATCGAGCAGATTGGGCTGACCGGGGTCTTGCCCGATGTTGCTGCGGCGTATGGCGATCGTGACGATCTCGGCCCCGGAAGCCTCCACGCAACGGCGGGTTTCGTCCAGATCCTTGTATTTCCCGGTCCCGACCAGGAGCCTCGAATGATAAGTGCGGCCGGCGATGACCAAGGGATCGGCTTGTCCGCCGCCAATGGCATGTACGATTTCTATTTTATCGTCCATAGCGAGTCGATGATCTTCATAGTGCCCGTGAGGCACGATTTCTCGGTTGAGTTCTACGGCGATGCGTTTGCCGCCCAGATTCAATTCGGCGATAAGGTCCGCGAGCGTCGCTCCATCAGCTACGGTACGCAGTTCGCCATTGACGAAAATACGCATGATTCAGGTGCTCGATCGGATAAGCTCTGCGGCGGTTTCTTGGCGGCCATGTCGGCGCCGGCGAGCCACGCCTTTCGCCAAGCGTTGCAGCAGAGAGTTGCTGTCGTCCCAGCCGAGGCAGGGATCCGTAATGCTGAGGCCGTATTCCAGCGGCTTGCGCGGCTCGAGTTTCTGATTGCCGGCTTTCAAATGGCTTTCGATCATGACGCCGAAGATGCGGTAATCGCCGGCTTCGAGTTGCATCGCCACATCCGTTCCTACGCTCAATTGGCGGTGATAATCCTTCATGCAGTTGGCGTGACTGAAATCGATCATGATGTTGGGTGGCAGGCCCGCCTTTTCCAGAGCCTGAGCCGTGGCCTCCACGCTCTCGGCATCGTAGTTCGGCTGCTTTCCACCGCGGAGAATTATGTGACTGTCTTCGTTGCCCGTGGTCGAAAAAATGGCTGAATGGCCCGCCTTGGTCAAGGACAGAAAATGATGCGGACGTCTGGCCGCGCTGATGGCGTCTATGGCTACTTTGATACCGCCGTCGGTGGCATTCTTGAAGCCGACGGGGCAGGAAAGGCCGGAAGCCAGTTCACGGTGCACCTGGCTTTCCGTGGTGCGGGCGCCGATCGCCCCCCAGGCGATAAGGTCCGACACGTATTGCGGCGTAATCAGATCGAGATATTCGGTGGCGGACGGCATGCCAATCTGGTTCAGATTGAGCAGCAGTTGCCGGGCTAATCTCAGCCCTTTGTTGATATTGAAGCTCTCGTCCAGACATGGATCGTTGATCAACCCTTTCCAGCCTATCGTGGTCCTGGGCTTCTCGAAGTAAACCCGCATGACGATCACCAGATCGTCGACCAGCTCCCGCTTCGCTTCCAGCAAGCGTCTGGCGTACTCCAGAGCGGCTTCGGGATCGTGAATCGAGCACGGACCTATGACGACGAGCAGGCGGTCGTCCTGGCCGGCCAGAATACGGTGGATTTCCCGGCGCGCTTGTAAAGTCGTCAGCGCGGCCTCTTGGGTGATGGGAAATTCTTCGTGAACCTGTACGGGCGGAATGACCTCCTTAACTTCGCAAATGCGCAAATCGTCCGTGTTGTATTCGTTATGCATTACCGCCATGATCTCCGAGAGCTGTTTCATAGCCTTGTCTTACCGCAGGAATCGCCTCGTTTGCCCAAATAGAAGCGCGTTATAAAAGGTTAAGTATTGTACTCTCCCGAGGAGGGTGGTTCTACCCGATGCAGTGTTTTCCAAAGAAACGGTCCCGAGCGATATCCCGGTTCGGCTTAGGCCGACAAGAACACCGATACCCTACCCGTGAGAAGAACGTTGCCGTTCGATTCGACGGCAAAAGCGTACAGCAAACCGGTTTCATTTCCGTGAAGTTTTTCCGCTCGAATTACGAGCGTGGATTCGATTCTGTTCAAGTACCCGACGGCGAGTTCGAGCTCGCGAACGGCCGCCAGATAGCCCGGTTTCACCGGAGCATCTTGTTTTCCGGCCAACAGGCTCCCATGTATCGCGGCCGCTTGAGCGGCATATTCGATGCCGCATACGGCGCTTAAGCCCTCTTGACGGCGTAGCGGATTATCCGACCGCCGGTGGTTGGTGGCCGACGCGACAATGCGGGTTTCATCCCAGTCGAGTATGTCATCGAGCAAGCACATGGTACCCGCATGAGGGAGCAGGCCAATGAGCTCCGATCGGTCTAGGCGCATGGCTTAAGCCCGACCCGCGCTTGGCCATAACTCAGTTCGGCAGGCTCGGAACGCGCCAGAGCCGCCAAAAGCGGCAGGCTTCGAGCCGCGGGATTGCCGGCGCGCAAGGCCTCGAGCCCCGCATCGTCCATGTGGCCTATGTCGCCCGCATTGGCGGTATCGAGGCCGATCGTCAACTCGCCGCGGCTGTGCTCGGATCTTTCCGAAGCAAGCAGCAGGGAGACCGCAAACGGTGCCAGCAACGGACGAGCCCGGAGAATCGGATCAAGCGGCGGGAAATCATAGGCGACTAGTAGAACCTTCGTGTCTTCGACGAATGCCTGGCCGGCGGTTTCCAGCAGTCCCATGGCGAAGGAGTCGTCGAAGCAGGACAGGCTGGTGGACGCCTGCCGCGAACCGGTCGCGATGCTCCAGTATCCGGATGCCGCGTTGTGGACCGAGTTGTGGAATTGGGTCGGCGAGATCTGCCGCTCGACGGTGGCCAATTCCTCGAAAATCCGATGAATGATTTCGACTTCGCCGCCCGAGGACGTGAATACCGTCGCGATATCTCCCGCGTTTACGTCCGGCGGTAGCGCTTGTTCCGCCACGTCGATCGCGAGCCGGGTAACGGCGGTGCTTCTTCGTCGCTCCGCTGCAGGAAGTCTGCTCGCCAGGAGCCGCGGCAGCTCGCCGCCAGCATAGGCTTGCCGTCCGGCCAAAATCTCGCGGCTCTCCTTCCAGGAGGAAAGCCCGGGACCGATCATGCCGACGCCTTCGACGAATACGCGGATCATGAGCGTTTTCCCAGAACCAGGCTGGCGTTGTTTCCGCCGAAACCGAAGGCGTTGCAGAGGACGGTCCGGACCGGCCGCCGCAGTTCCTCGGTGGCGATCCAGGACGCGATCTCCGGATCGACCCGCTCGGTGTTCAGGCTGCGCGGCACGAAATTTTCGCGAATGCTCAGGCAACCGACGATAACATTCACGATTCCCGCCGCTCCCAGGGTATGGCCGGTCCAGCCCTTGATCGAGCTGCACGGTACCGCTGCGCCGAAGATGCCGGACACGGCTTTGTCCTCGGCCGCATCGTTGGCTTTGGTGGCGGTGCCGTGCAGATTGATGTAATCGATAGCGCCCGGATCGATCCCGGCCCGCTGCATGGCCTTGTTCATGGCCTCCGCCGCACCCAGGCCATCGGGATGGGGCGAAGACATGTGGTAGGCGTCGGTGCTTTCGCCGTAGCCGAGCAGCGCGATATCGCCGGTGCCGCGTTCCGGTTTTTCCAGCAGGGCGAAACCGGCCGCTTCTCCGATGGAAATGCCGTTGCGGTCTGCATCGGCTGGACGGCACGGGGTGGACGATACCAGTTCGAGCGCGGTGAAGCCGTATAGGGTGGTAAAGCAGAGACTGTCGACGCCTCCGACGACTGCCGCATCGCACAGCCCCGTCTGAATCAGGCGCGCGGCGCTGGCGAAAACCTTGCTGCTGGACGAACAAGCCGTGGAGACGACGGATGCGGGGCCCTGCAGATCGAGATAGCGCCGGGTGAAATCGCCCACGGAAAACGTATTCTGGGTCTGCCGATAACGAAAATCGGGCGGCAGCGCCCCGGTTTCGGGATTGCGCCTCCGATAAGCGGATTCCGTTTCCAGGATGCCGGATGTACTGGTGCCGAGGATCACCGCGATTCTTTCCGGCCCATAGCGCCGCCGGGCGCTTTCCACGGCTTGAACGAAGCCGTCCTGCTCGAGACCGATCCGGGCCAGGCGGTTGTTGCGGCAATCATAATCGCTTAAGCGTCCGCTTACGGGTTCGTTTTCGATTCCGTCGATCCGGCCGATGTAAGTGTCCAGTTCGGTACCCGGAAAGTCGCAGTGGCGAAGACCGCTGCGCTGTTCCCGAAGCGCCGCCGAAGTCGCATTCAGCCCCCTTCCCAGACAGTTGGTCAGGGTGAATGCGGAAATAATCAAAGGCTGCATCAAGTGGGTGTGGAGAAAGATAGCGTGAGATGGCGATGTGAAGAATTCAAGTATTATGCCGAAGACGGATTCCGTCTGGCCAGCATCGCTGCGAAAAGAACCGCGAGAGCCGCGCCCATGGCCACGGTGCTGCCGATGGCGTTGAGAATGTTGACGCTCGATGTTGCCAGAATGCCGAAAGCCATTACTGCGCTGAAGCTGCAAATCAGAAGCGACAGGAGGGTCCGGTTGCGCTCCTCCGGGGTTCGGCTGGGTTTGTTGAAGAACAATGCCTGGTCCATGCCGAGCCCCATTACCAGGAGCAGCGAAACCAGGTGATAAAGCGACAGGCCTCCGTACAGCCTCATCAATACCGCTGCGGTGACGAAAGCCGCAGCGGCCATGGGCGTCACAACCCGCAGCATGCCGCCCGGCGAGCGGAGTCCGAAAGTCAGCAGGATCACGATGGCTGCCACGCTCGCGCCGAGCAAGTGAACGGCTTCGCGCCGGTAATCCCGAAGCAGCCGGCTCGATGCCTCGCGAAGATCCAGATAGATGAGGTTCTTGTCCGCCGCGAGCGCCGCCTGCAACTGCGCGGCATCGGCCACGCCGACGAGCGGAACCAGGCCGACCCAGAGTTCGCCATGCCGGAAAAGGAGCGATTCGATCTTGAGCCGGAACGAGGTTCCGGCAAAGCTCGTTTCATCGAGCAGCGGCGTATGTTTCGCATGCGATACGTCGGCGATGAAGGGTTCGAAGGCATTGGGCTTGAAAGACGTTTTCCGGAGCGCTTCATCCAGGTTGCGCCGCAGGATTTCCGTCTCGGGCAAGGCCGACTGCCGATGGCTTTGCGTTTCATGGCTGGGCAGGTAAAGCGCCGCCATGTCGAATCCGGCCATCGTTCCGTTGTCGGCCAGGGGCTGTAGGATTCTTTTCAGATCCTCGCTCCGCCTCAGAACGGTTTCGGCACCGGCGCCGGTTACGACGATCAACTGGCGAAGATCCGGTGCGCCCAGATCGCGGCGCAGGGCTTCGTCCAGCGCTTTGCGGGACTCGGGTACCGGGCTCAGGGCATCGATATCGTCGTTCCAGAGCGACGCGCCGGAGCCGGTTATCCATGCAATCGCGGCGAAGATCAGCAAAGGCGGAACGAAGCGGAACCGGCTTAGCCTTCTGAGAAACTCATCGGCATGCAACCCTCTGACGATCCGGTCGGGTAGGGCGATATGCTGGGGCATGAGCGCCGGCATGATCCAGCGGCAGGTCAGCCCGGCGGCCAGGAGTCCCGTCGCCGCGAAAACGCCCAATTGTGAAAGGCCTTCGAAGCCCGAAAACAGCATCGCGGCAAAGCCCGCCACGTTGGTGAGTATGCCAAGGCGTAGCGTCGGCCAGATCAGGCTTACCGTCTGGCGGCTGGTCTCTCCACGGCGCACATGGGTGAACAGATGGTTGGGATAATCGGCGGCGACGCCGAGCAAGGTCGCGCCGAATCCCAGGGTGATGCCGTGTATCCCGCCGGACCAGAGGCTCACCGCGCAGGTCCCTGCCAAGGCGCCCGTCGCCAGCGGCACCAGGCCGAGCAGGATGACCCGCAGCGACCGGTACACCGCCGCCAACAGCAGCGTGATCGCCAACGTATTGAGCAGGGACAGCCTAACGGCATCCTGCGTGATGGTGGCGTTGGCTTCCACCGAAAACGCGCCAGGGCCGCTCAGGAGCAGCTCGACCGAGCGGTTTCCCTTGACCGCCGCGAAGCTCTCCCGAATCGCAGCCACGGCTTCGGCCTGGGCATCCAGATCGAAAGCAGGCTCTTTCGTCTCCGCCACGAGCAGCGCCCGACGGCCGTCCGGCGAGAACCAGACGCCCTGTCGGAGCGAAGGCCCCGCGGATTTCATCCAAGGCCGCAAGGTTTCGAGGAATTCGCCGGTCGGATCGCGGGGCAGGAATTCCTTTTCCAATAAACCGGCCGGCGAGGCCAGTTCCGCCAGGCGCGCTTCCAAGGCTTGCCGGAGCCCTTCCGCGCCGAACCGCTGTTCGCTGACCTTAGGGCTCAAGAGATAGCGATTTTCGAACAGAAATTCCCGGTCTGCCGCGGAAAGCCCTTGAGTCCCGTTGTCGATCCGCACGAACGCGCGGTTCTCCCGCAACCGTTCCGCCAGGCGTCGACTGACCTCGGCCAGATCGGATTCCTTGTCTCCCTCCAGCGCCATGAGCAGCAGGCGGGACGCGACTCCGTGACGCAACTGCTCGACCAGGATCTGCTCCGCGATTCCCGCCTTTTTCGGGAGAAAATGCGTGAGGTCGGTGGAAATTGGTGTGCGGAACAGCGCGATCCATGCGCCTGCCGCCATGAGGACCAGCCACACGAAGACCGGCAGGCGCTCCCTCACGGCCGATGCTCGATGGTCATGACGGAGGTGTCGCCCCCGGTTTCCTCGATTTCGACTCGATCGATGCGGTCGCCGCTGCCTCGAATCCGGATGAACCGAACCAGCTTGGCCATATCCGGTTCGGTGGGCACCAGGGCCAGCAGCCAATTACGTTTCGATCCGCCGAAGCTGACTTTGTAAAAGCGGTTCAGGGTCGCGAGATCGCCCGCCAGCGGCGCCCTGATGCTTTCCACGAAAGCCCAGATGGCGGGTTGGGAAGCCAGCGAAAGGGTCTGTTTGACGCCTTTTGCGGGATTCTCGATGGTCAGGGAGTCGCCATCCACCGTATAGCGCTCCTCGAAGGGGGAAAGCACCCGTTTTTCGAGGAACGACGGCGCGCGGTAGATCAACGTGCCGCTCAGGCGCATGGGTTCCTTGAGGAGCGCCATGGTCTTGATTTCGGTATAGCGTTTCTCGCCGCTCTCGATGCGGGACAGTACGCTCATCAGCGCATCGATGTCCCAGCGCTCGGCCGCGCCAGCCAGGGTTACTGCCAAAATGAAGCTGAGCGGTATGGCGAGCCAACGCGAGATATGCCGTATGCGTCGCGCCAGGCAGCACGCCCGGCCCGTTCTTGTCCCAAAAGTCATAGGATGCCTATTGTTCTGATTCTTCGAGTAGGTTTCGGCGATGTATCGAACGCCGGAAGGGTATCTGAATAATCAATGATCGCGATGGGTGATGCGAGGTTGCCTACATGATAGTAAGGCGTCCTCCGCCAGGGAATAGCGGCGCGCTTTATCCGCTCCCATCTGGATATTTCTCAAGGTCTAGCCCGGATTTCTCACGTCTCTTCATCGCGATGGCGCCGAGGCGCCGGTGTGGCGCGCCGCACGGATTGAGCGACGGGGAAGGCGTAGCCGATACTACGTCGAGCCGCCGTGCCAGAGCTGTAGGATGTGCCGACGAAGGAAGGGTTGCGACTAAAGCAACCGTTTGCGATTGGAAGGGCAGCTCTGGTGCTCCCAGAGAAGCCGTTTGCGATTGGAGGCGCATCGCTCGCGAACGATGCGGTTCGTTCCTCACCGCATCCTACGGCCTCTGTTTGCAATTGGGACGGCGTCCGCAGTAGGAAGGGCATCTCTGGCGCTCCCAGAGAAGCCGTTTGCGATTGGAAGGGCGGCTTCGGTGCTCCCGGAGACGCCGTTTGCGATTGGAAGGGCGGTTTCGCTGCTGAAATACGCCATAAGAGTTTGGATGTGGATAACGGCGTGATCAGCGACGTGGATCGCCGCCACATGAATTGCAATTTCATCCTGTGAAGCGGTTTTTCAAGCCCGGGTGTGAAGTTTCTTATAAGTACCTGTTTTTACGTTAAAACCGAATCGAATAAGCTTGGCACATAAGCTGCTACCTGCTATAGGCCTGTCCGTCAGGCTTGTCCTAGAACTGATAACCTTTTATTCCAGAGGAGATGTTTCATGTACGAGGACAGACCCCCACTCGATCCCCATCCGTTGAGCCCCTACGTGGCTTGGGCGGGGCATCGCAACCGTGATTCCATCTTGGAAACGCTGAAAACGCTGCTCCCGAAAAACAAAGCCCACGTGCTCGAATTTGCCTCGGGGAGCGGCATGCACCTGCATTACTTCGCGCCGCATTTCGAGCATCTGCAATTCCATCCCACGGACATGAACGAGGAGGTGTTTCCGAACATCGAGAAGCTGACGGCGGAGAGCGGCCTCGGCAATATCCGGAAACCGCGCCGGCTGGATCTCACCCAGCCGGACACATGGCCTGATCCGGACGAGGAGGAGTTCCACGCCATTTACTGCATCAACATTTTTCAGGTTGCACCGGTCTCCATCGCCGACGGCATGATGCAGTGCGCTTCCGAGGTATTGGCGGACAACGGCCTTCTGTTCATCTATGGCCCCTTCAAGATCGACGGGCGATTCACCACACCATCGAACGAAGAATTCGATCGGACCCTGCGTTCGGCCGGCGTGCCGGAATGGGGCTTGAAGGATACGGCCGACCTGAACCGGGCTGCCGCCAAACACGGCATGAAGCTGGACAAAGCCATGGACATGCCCGCCAACAACTTCGCCCTCATCTACCGCCGGGGCTAATAGGCGGCTTGTCTTTTACAACAACAATCCTTAGGAGGAAATCATATGAGCCAGATCCTGACCGAAGTTCTAAACGCCAACCAAGGCTATGCTGCCAGTTTCAACAAGGGCCATCTTCCCTTGCCGCCGGGGCGGCATTTCGCGATCCTGACCTGTATGGACGCGCGCCTCGATCCTGCCAAGTACGCCGGTCTTACCGAGGGCGACGCCCACGTGATCCGCAATGCCGGCGGACGGGCCAGCGACGATGCCATCCGCTCTCTGGTGATTTCGTACAAGCTGCTCGGCACCCGCGAATGGTTCGTGATTCACCATACCGATTGCGGTATGGAACTGTTCACCAATGAGATCATGGGCGATCTTCTGAGCAATAGCCTCGAAACCGCGACCATCGACGCCAGCGGTTGGCACGATGTGGGTAAAGGGCCGGGGTGTACCGACGGCAAATACATCAACTGGCTGACCATCAAGAATCAGGAACAGAGCGTTGCCGAGGACGTGAGACGCATCCGTAATCACACCCTGGTGCCGAAGAACATTCCGATCTACGGTTTCATCTACGACGTAAGATCGGGCAAGCTGATCGAAGTACCGGAGGCGATGAAAGCCGGTCGCGTCGGCTGAATTTCGGTTCCGACGAGTCGAAGCGGATAAGCCCCAAGTGGAGTCGGTCGGAGTATCCATCCATCGACCGACTTCCCGCCCAAGATTCGGTCGGTACGATTGGTATGAACAATTTCGAGAGGCAATACCATGCAACGAAATCCAAGCTGTTCGTATATCGCCCTCATGCTGGGCATATTAATTTTCGGTGCCGGGATCGGCTCGGCCTACGCCGAGGAAGCGCCGACGATGGCGCCGCGGCAACTGTTGTTGAAAAAGGCGGTACCGCTATCCGCCGATACCGTCGAAACACGAGTCGTTCGGGTTCAGTTCCCGTCCGGCTACAAGACGCCCCTGCATACCCACGAAGGTCCCGGTCCGCGCTACGTACTCAAGGGGAGGTTAAAGGTGGAGGACTCCGGCGAGACGCACGTCTACGGTCCGGGCGATGTTTTCTGGGAAACGGGGGCCGCCATGACCGTCGAGAATATTGGGGGAGGCGACGCCGAGATCGTGATTTTCGAACTCGCGCCGGTGAAGTGAGATTAAGGCCATGAATCGCCGTGTCGATTCCGGAGGATGACCCGTTCGGTTCATCCGGCAGATGCCGACTTGCCTGTTGTCGGTGACTATTTTTCGTTCGGAACCAGCCGTTGTTTGGCACGTGGCGGACGGTCGGAATCTACCGGCCTGCCGCATCCATCGTGCTCCCTGCTGCTATACCGGTTTCAGGTCATCCGGCCGCGCATCCGGCTGTCCCATCGCCGCCATTAGAGCATTTTCATACCTACTGTACGGGCACTCGCGAGTAGGTCGGGAATCCTTCCCAATCGCAAACGGCGTCTTCGGGAAGGGCGTGGCCGGCGCTCCCGGCCAGGCCGTTTGCGATTGGAGCGCCGAAGCCGCCCTTCCCGACACCACGTCCCGGCCGAGCGTCTTCGTCGGAAGGGTCGCGACTAAAGCGACCGTTTGCGATTGGGAAAGGATTGCCGAGCTACGAATGCTTGAATCAATTCACCCGAGCCGAAGGCGCCAACGACTTTCGCCAAGCCGGTTTTGCCGTACGAGCGAGATGAAAACGCTCTATCATCCTTTGAAACCTCGCGGCGTGTGATCGGCTTGACCCCTTTAATTCGTCCGCCCTTGCGCTTCTTCCTCGCATAACGCCTTCCATCGTTTCAGGGTCATCTTCTTCCCGAACCTCAGATTCTCATCTTGCAGGCTTACGTTCGCCGGATCGCGTGCAACATCGATGAATTCTCGAGGGGCGCTGGTTGGCGCCCCTTTCGAGACGAGGTAATTCAGAATGTCGGGCCTTTCCGCATAGATAGCCATGTCGCTCGGAAAAACCCTGAGCTCGGGGTCTTTTCTATCAACCGGGTAACCCGCTTCGACGAGAATTTCGACGGCCTCTCTGCTTTTGACGGCGATGGCCAATAGAAGCAGGTCGTCCTTGGACTCGAGACTTGCGTTTCTCTCGATCAGTTCCTTCAAAACGAATGGGTTTTGGTAGCGAACGGCATAATAGATGACCGAGTGGCCTCTCCAATCCCTGGCATTGATGTCGAACTTTTTTTGCATCATGCGGCGAGCGATCTCATCGTGACCGCCTTCCAATGCGGCCATTATCAGGGTGTTTTTATAGCTGTCATATTCATGGTAATCGAGGTTCAGCTCTTCATTATTCAGGAGATTTTTCGCTTGCGCGTAATCTCTTTTCTTCATTGCCTGAATGAATTCTCGTTCGAGGTTGCCCGGTTTCCAGGTGTCCGGAATCAGTCCGGGAAGATACTCTTTCGATGCCATGACGGCAGCAAAACCAAAGATGCCGATAAAAGCCCATTTGACGTGTTTGAACCAAACGGGAGCGTGTTCAAAAATAGGGTCGACATCGTTTTCTGTCGCCGCGGACAGCATTGGCCAGCATAGAAGAGTCAATCCGAAGAAGATCGAACCGAGAACAAAATAAATGGCGGCGGCGGTATAGCGTACGTAAAAGGTATCGACATACACGCCGCCTTTTCCATCGGCCACGACGCTGATAGGGACCTGGTCTCCAGGCTCATACCATTCGATGGGAACGATATTGGGATCGGTGTAAGTTTTGCCCTTGTACTCGACCTTGGGCTGCGGAAACCAGACGCCCGTCGTGTAACCGGTGCCTGTTGTTTTTCGGACTCTGGATATCTCTTGGTGGTAGCCAAGCAGTTTGGCGGTGGTTTTCTCGAGAGAGGATGAGAGAACCGTTACCCGCAGTGATTCGTAGGTTTCATGGCAGGCGAGCCCAATCAGGCCGATGCCCGTTACGATGAACAAGCCGGCGACAAACCTAAATAGTCCCATAGCTTATCGTTTCTTTCGATGGTTTATTGTTGCGATCATATATTGCGTCGGCATAAAGAGCGATCTTCGACAATTCAGTCCGTAGGACGCACCGACATTCGGGAAGCGCCCTTCGACTCGGCTCAGGACAGGCGTCGTCGCCGGTTTGGCAATGCTGAAAGCGGCCAAGGTTCGGTTGATTGTCCGCCGCAAATTCTAGTCTAAGACATAGTGGCGGCGCACAATTCCACTGTTCGGATTGGTATCTCTCGCGCGGCGGGAAACACCTGGAGCCAGTTACCTCCCTGTTGCCATCCGGGGATTTCGTTGAGCAAGTTGCGAATAATGAGGAAAACGTCCCTTGTCATTTGCCAGGCTTATCCACCATGTTGTTTCGGGTCTCATTCCTTGAACGCGTATTGATCCGGTTTAGCGGAAAGATTTCGACCTTATCCGCCAGGGTAAAAATCTCCGCTTTCCTTGTTTTGGTCGCGTTCGCCTTGGTCGGTGTTTATGCCACCGTCACATTCATGGTCGAGCGATGGTATTACGGCGCGTTCCCTGAAGCGCAAGTTACTGCCAGCTATCGGAGAGACATCAAGATATCGAAACATCTCTTCGCTCTTGAGCTCGCAAGAACAATCAATACCAAACACCCAAACAGAAAATACTCGACCGTTGCGGCCGCCCGCCTCGATATCGAAAGCGCTGTTTACAAGGTAGAGCCAGACCATTACAGAAGCATCGATAATTTTATCGAGGATGTGAAAAAGGAGGTTTCTTCCGGGATTAATCTCAATAATCCCGACA
The DNA here is from genome assembly GCF_002005105.1 of Methylocaldum sp. 14B. Taxonomy (GTDB): domain Bacteria; phylum Pseudomonadota; class Gammaproteobacteria; order Methylococcales; family Methylococcaceae; genus Methylocaldum. The sequence goes on from NZ_MSCV01000030.1 coordinate 27,844, forward strand.
AAAAGGACGTCCAGCGTTTAGCCGATGTCATCAAACATATCCTGTATCTTCGCCTGATAAATCACACGGCTCCGCAATACCTGTTGTCTCAAGGACTGGATGAAAAATCGCTGGATTGCGATACGCTGGTAACGCTCTATCTCGCGGTCGGTGAAGCGCTCAATCTTCCGTTTCGAGCGGTCGTCCTAAAGACGAACGATGCGGCGCGCGGGAACATCGAGCACGTCATGCTCGTTTGGAGAGCGGGGAAAGGACGCTGGTACATCGAAGTGACCAATACCGAGCTTGCTGTGCCGTTGAATGAAGACGAATTTCGCGCTTACCGGGAGAAAGAAGGATTTACGACCTTTTCGGAACTCAACTCTTCCGATTTTTTAGAGGACGTGAAATGGACGGAAATCGCGAAGTATTACTACAACACGATTATTTATCGCCCATGACTCCGTCCCGTGGCCGGACAAGACCGGTTCGCCTCATCTTCCCTCATTTCGGGAAAACCGCCGAGAGCTTCCTCAACCGCCCGAGGTCGCCACCGGCGCCGTACAAACCGGCATTCGCATGACCCCGAGCGTCAGCATCGGCGACAACTTCCGGAGAAAGCGAAGCTTTTACTGTGCCGGTTCGTCTCCCTGCCGCGCTCGAAGGACATTGCGTCTTAAGACGACCGCCGAAGTGCTATACACTGGGATCGGAAATTCCCAGTCACTGATCGACCATGAAGCTACTGCCCGACGATCTGAACAAGATCGTAACCCTGACACTGGCGCACTATAACCGGCATGCGGAAGATTTTCGGGAGGGAACGCGGAATCACGACGTCAGCCAGAACATTGATGCGCTGCTGCGCCATATCGAAGGGGACCCGCCCTTCAGAATCCTCGATTTCGGCTGTGGGCCGGGGCGTGATCTCAAGGAATTCGCCAGGCGCGGACACATAGCTGTAGGCGTGGAGGGGGCGGAGCGCTTTGCGGCCATGGCGAGGGAGGATACCGGTTGCGAGGTGTGGCAACAGGATTTCCTGCAACTCGACCTTCCGAATAGTTCCTTTGATGGCATATTTGCCAATGCGAGCTTGTTTCATGTTCCATCCCAGGAACTGCCGAGGGTACTCGGTCAATTGCATGCCGCACTGAAGGCGGGCGGCGTCCTTTTCAGCTCCAATCCGCGCGGTACCAACGAGGAATGCTGGAGCAGCGGACGCTACGGCGCTTACTATGACCTGGACGGGTGGCGTCAGCGGATGACCGCTGCGGGATTCGTGGAGCTCGAACACTATTTCCGGCCCGCCGGATTGCCTCGACCGGCGCAGCCCTGGCTGGCCAGCGTGTGGCGGCGGTCCTAGGTTCCATGAAACGAATCCTGCAGTTTCGCCGGCCGGTCTCTTCGCGCGAGCTGGCTTGCACGTCGGGAAACTCAATGGACAGGAGATTTCACGATGAATGTCGGCGATCAGAAATCCTTTTCCGTCCGCGCTAGATCGTTCTGGAACGACAGCGGCATCGATCTCGCCGCGGGTGGCATTTATCAGTTTTCCGCTCGGAGAACATGGACGGATTTCTTCATTTCCTGCGGCCCCGCCGGGTACTCCGGTTTGTCTTATCAGAACAAGTTGGGGTCGTCGCTGCGTCTTCCACGCGAGAAATGGTTCGCTCTCTGCGGAGCCTTGGACCGGAACGGCCAGACGGCATTTGTTATCGGGGAAAGCTGTCGGTACACCGCCGAAGCCGCAGGGCGGCTGTACTGTTTCGCGAACGATGTGCCGGGGTGGTACTGGAACAATTTCGGAAGCGTGGAAGTAATCGCGACGCGCCTTGCTTGAACCCGATTCTTGCCGCTATCGACCTGTGACCGTTTCTCCAAACGATTCGGTGCCGATCGGCACGTTCACGACAAACATTGTCGGGTTTCCATCACTCTTCTTTCTTCGGATATCGGCAAAGGCCCGCGAGATGGCTAAAAATCGAGCAGTTTAATCCTGGTACCGGAATTGCTTGATGGCTCATGGGCGCAACGTCCGCCGAGATCCTGTGCGCGGCGCTTCGGTCCGATCCTCAATCTTGGGTGTGCGATATGAATGAGCTATTTGTAGTTTGCCGTACGACGGAAATAGACGAAGAACAGGCGCGGGGCTTTTGGCTGGCCGTGCGAACCGAGACCGGCGAGGTAAAACCCTGGCCGATTCTGATTACGCGCAAGGGCAACCGTTTTTTTGGATTTGAAAATGTCTGCCCTCATGCCGGCAGCCGGCTGGATACCGTACCGGGGCAGTTCATGGATGAAGATGGCAACTTTCTGACCTGCGGCCAACATCACGCCCAGTTCGACATCGATAGCGGGCACTGTTTCATTGGACCCTGCCAAGGCAAGCAGCTCACAGCCGTGCCTTTGATCGTCGATGACGGCGATGTTTGCGTCACCGGCGTGGAACTAGCCGAAGAAGACGGCCTGGATCTCGACGCGTGATGAATTTCCGGACGGCGGTTTTGTGAGGAATCCGAGATGACACCGGAGCAGCAAGTCCGGCTTCGCGCTTTTCTGGCGAGCCTGCCGGAGATGAGCGTGGATTAATTGTTCGAAGCTCTGCACAACGCGCGCAGCTGCAAAGCGGCAGCGACCGAAGGCGATGCTCCTTATTGGCGCGCGCTGATGCTCGGCGTGGGCGAACAACTGCACCGGCGTCTTGGCCCCGGCGCTCTGCAAGAATATGCCAGGCGTTATTGCTGAACCGATCGGCTGATCGCGATCGACACGATTCACCGAAAACGTTCCCGGTGAAGAGTCCGCGCGTTCGGGTGGTCTTGCGGGCGTGAACGCATCGGTAAGAAAGCTCTGATCAGGTCCTTCTTCAGGATCGGGACAAACGGTAAGGTGTTGATTCGGCTCGTGGTGAGCTCATCGACTCCCCTCATGCGTCCAGACGAAGGGCACGAACTGCACCAACTTCTTTAGCGTTTCCGTAATTTTTCCGGTATTCGGCGCCGCTGGAAACCACACTTCCTCGCCGGGAAACCGGCTTTAGAGCATTTTTCACCACAATATAGCGACATAGCATGGGAGACCGCTCCACCCCCTAAAATGGAAGCCGAAAGAATCGTAGGTCGGCAATCCGTTGCCGACAAACCCGCTGGCCGGACAGTTGCTGTCGGGAAGGGTCGCGACTAAAGCGACCGTTTGCGATTGGGAAGGATTCCCGACCTACAACAGCGGGCGCTACACCAAACCGAGAAACCGGCTCTAGCCAAGTTTTTGAGCAGTTCCAGCGCACCCATAAGCGAGTGAATGCCATTCATCGGTTCGCCATGGCCGCTTCCAAAATGGCTTGCATCGTATCGGCTGTCATCGGGCGGCCGAATAAATAGCCCTGGGCGACGTCGCAGCCGTGGCGCTTCAGGAAAGCTAGCTGGGCTTCCGCTTCCACTCCCTCGGCCAGCACCTCCAGTTTCAGGTTCCGCGCCATGGCGATGATGGCGGCGGCGATTTCCATGTTGGACGTATCTTGAGGAATGTCCCGCATGAAGCTTTGGTCGATTTTGAGCTTGTCGATGGGGAAGCGCTTCAGATAGGCCAGCGACGAGTAGCCTGTACCGAAGTCGTCGATCGCAATCCGGACGCCGAGCTCCTTGAGGGCAGCCAGTTTGGCCTCGTTCTCCGGGCCATCCTCCATGAGGGCGGTTTCGGTGATTTCCAGTTCGAGGTGATGGGACGGCAGGCCGGTTTCGGCCAGGATGGCACGGATGCGTTCGTGAAGATCGCCCTGCTGGAACTGGCGCGGCGAGAGATTGACCGCCAGCATTTCCAGCGGCAGACCGGCATCCAGCCAGGCTTTCATGCACCTGCAGGCCGTGCGCAGTACCCATTCGCCCAGCGGCACGATGAGGCCGGTTTCTTCCGCCAAGGGAATGAAACGATCGGGGGAAAGCAGACCCTGGTCGGGAATCTGCCAGCGCAACAGGGCCTCCACGCCGAAGATCCGGCCATCCGTCAGCGTCACCAGCGGCTGATAGTGCAAGACGAATTCATCCCGGTCCAGCGCGTGGCGCAGCCGGGTTTCCAGAGCGAGCCGCTCGTTGGCGGACGTGGTCAACGACTCGGTATAGAAGTGATATGTCCCTCGACCGCTGTCTTTTGCCTGGTAGAGCGCCGCATCCGCGTATTGGATGAGCCGATCGGCATCATCGCCGTCGTCGGGGAAAATGCCGATACCGAGACTGGCGCCGATGTAAACCTCCTGTCCGCCGGACAGCACGAAGGGTGCGCTGAGCCGGTCGATCAGGTGATGAGCCACGCTCGCGGCGTTCTCGGGATCGGACAGTTCTTCCAGCACCACGACGAATTCGTCGCCGCCCAAGCGGGCCACGGTATCGGTCTCGCGCAGGCATTCGCGCATGCGCTGCGAGGCGAGTTGCAACAGTTCGTCGCCGGTGGCGTGCCCCAAGCTGTCGTTGACGTTCTTGAACCGGTCAAGGTCGAGAAACAGTACGGCGCCGCGACTCCTATCACGCCTGGCGCGCTCCAGGGCATGGTTCAGGCGGGAGAGGAGCAAAAGCCGATTGGGCAAGCCGGTCAGCGGGTCGTAATGAGCTAGGTATTCCAGTTGGGTTTCCGAACGCTTGAGGTGGGTGATGTCGGTAAACACTCCCACGTAATTGACCGCCTCGCCTTGCTCGTTGCGTACCGTGCTGATGTTGAGCCACTCCGGATAGATTTCGCCGCCCTTGCGCCGATTCCAGAGTTCCCCCTGCCAGGAGCCGGTGGTGCGGATGGCGTGCCACATGGCTTGGTAGAACGAGCGGCTATGGTGGCCCGATTGCAGAAGGCGCGGGTTCTTGCCCGAAACCTCCGCCTCGGTATATTCGGTGATCATGGTAAAAGCCGGGTTGACCGTGAGGATGTTGCCATCGAGGTCGGTAATGATCACTCCCTCTTGAGTGCTGGTGAATACGGTAGCCGCCTGACGCAGCCGCTCCTCCGCCTGGCGTTGCTCCGTGATGTCCGAGGCCACGCCCGAGGTCAGGATGACCTTGCCGGCATCGTCGCACAGCGCGTAGCTGCGGTCGTTGATCCAGCGCACCGTGCCGTCGGGACGGTTGATGCGGTACTGAATGTCGAAGTGGCGGCCGTGTGCCAGCTCTTCCAAGGCACGCAAGACTTGCCGGGAATCCTCGGCATGAACGGCCTCCATCCAAAGCTTGGGATTCGCATACAGTTCGGCGCAGGGTCGTCCCCAGACCTGTTCGAATGCGGGGCTCACGTAAAGAACGGACTGGAAATCCGGCGCGCTCAGCCAGAACACTTCGCCTATCGTTTCCGCCATCCGGCGAAAACGCAGTTCGCTCTCGCGCAGGGCCTTTTCGGCGGCATGCCGCACACGCCGCTCTTCCATCTCGCGCAAGCTGCGCTCTATGGCCGGCCCGAGACGGCCCGGACGGTCCTTGAGGACGAAGTCCCAAACGCCCTGTTTCAGGAGTTCGACCGCTCTCTCTTCGCCGATACTGCCCGAGATCAGGATTACCGGCAAATCGGGGAGCCTTTCCTGTATGAGCCTGAGACTCGCTTCGAAATCCAGGCCGGGTACGCTGTAGTCGGATAACACGGCATCCCAGCTCTCTTCCTCCAGGGCCTGGTTCAGTTCTCCGCAGCTAACAACTCGCCGACAGCGGGCGGTCAACCCGTGAAGCCGCAGCTGGCGCTGAATCAAGAGGAAGTCGGTCTCGCTATCTTCGATGACCAGAAGGTTTAGCGGCGCGGTCACGGTCTAGTCAACCCCATGGCGGTTCGTTCGTGGCTAGCCAGTAAACCCCGAGGCGCGCCACCGTTTCTGCGAATTCGGTGAAATCCAGGGGCTTGCGGACGAAACTATTGGCACCGTGTTCGTAGCTGCCCAAGCGGTCTCTCTCCTCGTCGGAGGACGTGAGGATGACCACCGGCACCAGACGGCTACGCGGATCGGCACGCAGCCGTTCCAGCACTTCCAGACCTCCGATTCTGGGCAGGTTGAGATCCAGCAAAACCACCGTGGGCAAGTCGGGACCTTCGCGTGTCGCGAATTCGCCCTCCCGGAACACATAATCCAGCGCCTGCTGGCCATCGCGTACCACGTCCACCTGATTGGCCAGATTGACCCTGCGCAGCGCGCGCAGGGTCAGCATCTCGTCCTGAGCGTTGTCCTCCACCAGCAGAATCGTCTTGGCTTTCATCGAATTTCCTCGTCTCCGCGGCCCACGGCCGGTAGCGAAAAACGGAAGGTAGCGCCCTGGCCCGGAGCAGAAACGGCGTCAATCGTGCCACCGTGACGATGAACGATGCGCTGGACCGTGGCCAGGCCTATGCCCAGACCCGGAAATTCCTCTTGCCGGTGCAGCCGCTGGAACGGCTGAAACAGTTTGCCGGCGTGGGCCATGTCAAAACCGGCGCCATTGTCTGCCACATAAAATCGCCGATACTCGCCTTCAGAGGCTTGCTCGGCATACACCCGGATCATCGGCGTATCGGTGCCGGCGGTGTATTTCCAGGCGTTGCCGATGAGATTTCTCAGAACCACTTCGATCATTCGAACATCGCCCCGAGCGAAAAGGCCCGGTTCTACGCACCATTCCACCCGGCGGGCCGGTTCCACCCGAGTCAACTCGGCGAGGATGCGTTCCGCAAGCGCGGAAAGATCCACCGGGTCACGCCCCAACTCACCGCGGGTGCAGCGCGAAAGCTGGAGCAGGCCGTCGATCAGTTCGCCCATGCGACGACTGGCGAGCATGATTTGATCCAGATAGACGCGGGCTTCGCCTTCCAGGCGCTCGCCGTAATCCTCCATCAAGGCCTGGCTGAATCCGCTCATAGCCCTAAGAGGCGCGCGGAGGTCGTGAGAGACGGCGTAGGCGAAACTCTCCAACTCCTGGTTGGCGGCCTGGAGTTCGGCCGTACGCTCCTCGACCCGCCTCTCCAGATCGGCATTGAGGAGGCGGATTTCTTCCTCGGCCCGCTTGCGCAGGGTGATATCGACGACACTGACGATCACATGGAGCTCCCCGCCAATGGCCACCGGCCCCAAGCTCACCTCGCAGGGAAACTCTTCCCCGTCGGCCCGGACAGCGTGCAGATCGCGGCCCTTGCCCATGGCGCGCGGCTCCGGATGGCGGAAATACTCCGAAGCGAGCATCTGATGACGAACATGAAAACGTTCGGGTATAAGGACGTCCATCGGACGTCCGATCAGCTTTTCGGACGGGCAGCGGAAGAGCTCGGCGGCACGCCCGTTCGCTTGGACGATTTGTCCGCCGCTATCGACGACGAGCATGGCCAAAGGCGAGGTATCGAAAATCAGCTGGGCTCGCGCCTCGCTTTCGCGCTGTGCCGCCTCGGCCGTGTCCTTGGCCCGGGCATAAATCTCCGCTTCCATCCGCAAAACTTGTTCACGCAGCGACTCGGTGAGCCGGCTCTGCTCGATTCCCTGCTGTTTGAGCCGGACGAGTTCGGTGACGTCCTCCACTCGGTGGATGATGTAGGCGACCGAGCCGTCCGCGCTCAGCACGGGGGAGTTGAATGGGCTCCAGTAGCGCACGGCAAACCCGCCGCCTTCCTCCTCTGGTATACGGATATCGTATTTCTGCACCGCCATGACATCCGCCGTACGGTTCCGCAGCACACGCTGCAGGGAGGCTCTCAAGTTGCGTACGCCAGTGGCGTCAGGGTCCTCGGGGTTGTCCGGGAAGACCTCGAAAATATCGCGACCGATAATCTCCTTCCGTTGCGTCATCGTGGCACGCGCATAGGAGTCGCTGACGGCTGCGATACGGAGGTCCGGAGTCAGCACAAGATAAAGGCCCGGCGCAGATTCGAATAAGACCCGGAAGTCCGGATCGTCGATTGGAATGCGAGTTAACGGCTGCGAAGCGTCTGGCTCGGCGTTCATATCGCTGATCGGATCAAGCCTGGCCTATTTCGGTTGTCCGGCTGCGGAAAAGCATAGCCTTCGGCGGCACGCGGCAGAGCCAAATTATTATCGTTCATTGTTATTCTTTATAGTCGTTCATTGTGCCGTCGGCGCCAGCGTTCTCTCTGCTATCGCCGTCGAACAGTCGTTGTCCCAACCCATAACGCAGCACCAAGCGTTACCACGGGCTGCGCCAATCATATTCCCGACCTTACCGTAGAGAAACATGGCGTGCTATCACGTTTGACGTAGCGACCGGCCCGCGGCTTTCCAAGCTGTCCGCTCCCGGCTTCTCGCGTCTGCTCGACAAAAACCGAATCGGCGCTTTCCGTTAAAGAACTATAAAAATAGTAGGAAATTTCGCGCAACGTGAATTGTTATCTTGACAGAGAAAAATTCTACTGGAGGGTTTTGTGCCGGCACATCATCCGCGGAAGAGATTCCTCAGGCGCTCGAAGATTTGATATGGCATCGGCTTGGCGGTTCGAGTGACGCGGCGTCGCCGTGCTGTCCGTCATTTCACCGGCGAGCGCTGCGCAGCTAGTGCATTTTTAAACCTACTGTACGAGCACTGGCGAGTAGGTCGGGGATCCCTTCCCAATTGCAAACGGTCGCTTTAGTCGCGACCCTTCCAATCGCAAACGGTCATCCCAGCGCTCCTGGGACGACCGTTTGCGATTGGAGCGCCGAAGCCGCCCTTCCCGACGCCATGCTCCGGCCGAGCGTCTTCGTCGGCAAGGGATTGCCGACCTACGATCGTGCATCCCCGTAGATCGGGAGTCCTTTCGCGACGCCACGGCCCGGCCGAGCGTCTTCGCCGGCAAGGGATTGCCGACGAATGCTTGAATCGGTTCACCCGAGCCGAAGGCGCCAACGAGTTCCGCCAAGCCTGTTTTGCCGTACGAGCGAGATGAAGACGCTCTAGTGCAAGATCTTCGGTTCGACCGTCTGAGCGGGGCTGGATCGAATTATGAAGCCGGAGAGCCACGATTGGCGGATGCTCGACGAGGTTCAAAATTCCGGGTCATTTCGGGACTTAAGGCATCGGACATACGCTGCTCGTCCGTGCTGTCGCTCTTATCCCAAAAATCATAAAAATTGAACCAATTGTAAGGCGCCTGGCGGCAGTAATGTTCCAGCCGGTCGGCGTAGTGCTGCATGAACGCCCGGATTTTTTCGTCGCGGTTTTTCCGGGAACACTCGATGCGCTCGGCCAGCAGCTCAAAGTGTACGTCGTAATCGGCGCCGCCTTTGTGGAGACAAAAGAACAGAATCACCGGAGCCTTGAACAAGTTCGCCAGCAGCACTGGCGCCGCCGGGAACCAGGCGTCCTCGCCGAGAAACCGGCACAGGACGCGCTTCTCCCCGTGTACGCTGCGGTCTCCGAGCAAGGCGACCACGCCGCCGTTAGCGATGTGCTCATCCAGCCCCAGAAGGGCGCTCGCCGTGCCTACGGGGATGATGTCCTTGAACAGATCCGGGTTCAGCGTCCTGAAAATGGCATTGATCTTGGGGGAATTTTCGCCGTAAACCAGCGCCTTGACGGAAAGCCCCCTGTGCCTCAGCCCGAGGCCGCGGAGGATTTCGAAGCTGCCGACATGGGCGCCGACCAGGAGGAATCCCTGTTTGTCCGCTATCAGCCGCTCCAGCAGATCGAATCCGTGCATCCGGATTTGAAAGAATTCGTCCCGCTCGGCGAACACGAACACCCTGTCGAGCAGAGCTTCGGCGAAAGTGTGATAGTGGCGGAACAACTCCCGGCCCGACGGTGGTCTACCGAAGATGCGTGTCAGATAGGCAGCGGAAGCTTGCCGCGCGCGGTCGGCGAAAATCAGAAAATACGCCGTGATGGGGTAGAGCAGGGCGCGGGCGATCGGCCGCCCGAGCCGCAGGGCGATCCAGACGATCGTTCGCAGCCAGAAGCCGGTGCTGCGCTCTTTTTGATTAATCCAGCTGCGGCTCATGGTGCGACTGAGGTGAACAGTAGACGCCCTTGCGCGATGCGCCGGTCGCCCGAGAAGCAGTCGAATTTCACCGATTTTTCTCCCGCATCATCGAATTGCACCCGGCACGGTTCGCCCGGACGGAGCACCGAGAGAAATTTCGCGGCAGGAATGCCGGCGAGGCGAAAGCCTGGATGGCCCGCCAGCCAGAGACAGGCGATCTCGTCCAAAATCACTACGCCGGGCACCACCGGATTGCCCGGAAAATGACCGGGCAGGGCAGGGTGGTCTGATGAAACGGTAAAGTGTGCCTCCATCGGTCTGGTTGTCGTTCGAGTTCGCCCGGCGGAATTCCGGTCAGTTCTTGGGCGCCGAGATTACGCCCGAGCGGGCGATGGTCGCGATCAAGTGGAGGATGGACGGATGGCTGTGATGCCGGTAGCGGATGCGCCGGTAGATGTACTCGGTGATGAAAAACGCGCCGACGAAGAAATAATTCACGGTGTTGGTGAATAGGAGAAAGGTTTCCACCGGAGCGAACAAGGCCAGCAACACCGATTCCAGAACCAACAGGCAGAAAAAGATCGCCCAGGCCCAGGTGAGATTGCGAGTGTAAATCCGCAAATCGTCGGGCAGCACACCCCGCCGCTCCAGCCGGGCAAAGCGTGTAATCAGCGGTTCCCGCCCCGGAGTCAGCGTCGTCAGGAATAGGCTTGCGAGTATCAGGCCGATGCCGACGGGCGAAAAATAGATCATCGCGTCCGGCCTCAGATAAAAGAGCGGCGCGCAGAGGCCGATGCCCACCGCGAAAGGCCAAAGGCGGCCTATCATGCTCGACCGGCCTTCGCCCGATAAGCGCATTGCGATCAAGATGGCCGTGAAGAGAAGAAAGTCGACGAATCCAAGCCAGACCGGCGAGATGTCCGAACGGACGGCGGCAAAGGAAAAAACCGGAAAGAGCGCCGCCAGGCACACGGTTAAAGCCGGTTTGATCCCCATACCTTATTTCGAACGCCGCTTTTCGATGGTGCTGGCCAGCGCCCGGAGCGAAGAGAAAATATTAGTGACGTCCGGATCGTCCGATTTGATCTGAAGTCCGTATTTTTTGGAGATAACCAGGGAGAGTTCGAGCAGGTCTATGGAATCGAGTCCCAACCCGTCCCGGTACAGAGGTTTTTCCGGCTCGATGTGCTCGGGAATGGCTTCGAGATTCAACGATTCGACGATCATCCGTGCCAGTTCCAGTTCCATCGGGGTCAGTTGCGTGGTCATAAGCTATTGATATTCGACAGTTAGATCATTAAGGCCGATCGCCTTGGACCGGATTACGGACGGGGCAATCGAATAATGCCTTCGATTTCCAGCAAAAGGTCTCTGCGGCAAATATCGCCTTGTAGAAAGATAACCGGGCATGAAGGATTCAGGGTTTCCGCGAGCAGTCGCTTCGCGATGCCGAAATGTTCGTGATGGCGTATATAAACTTTCAACATGCTGTCTGGCCCCAATTCTTCGAGCTTGATTCGGGACTGGCCCAGCTCGTTTAGTACGGCCTGAATGTTGCTCAGCGTTTCCCGCAATTGCCCGGCCGCATCCTCGTGATGCAGGGTTTCGTGCCCTACGATGCTCGCGGTTCCCGACAGATAAAGCTGGCGTTCACCGCCGAACTCCGTCAGCGTCGCGCGCGAAAACGACGGGCTGCGCGGTCCGTATTGTAACGGATATCGATAGGCGCTCACCTGGCGCGGATTCTCGATCTGGCGTCCCGGGACGCGGGAGGCGATGAAATAGATCCGCAGCCCTTCTGCCCCGGTCCCGATTGCGCTGGCGGCGGGCAAATCCCGGTCGAACACGTAATCGGCTTCGGCGAAGGCTTGGTGCCGCCCCAGGCAAAAGCGCTGATAGTTTTCGAGCCCAAGGTATTCGCCGTTGATCCGCGGAAGATAGTTCCACATGCGGATGAGATGGGTATAGCCGGAGACGCGGATCAGATCCAGTATCCGGCAGTACGTCCGGTAAGTCCGGGCTTCCACCGAATCCTGCTCCTGGTCGGGCAAATAAAAGCAGCCGAACAGAATATCGCCGTTGCAGGCGTAGCGTATCCCCTGATGTTCTCCGTAGCGTGCCGGCTGTGGGCTGAGCCAGACTTCGCAAAGCTTTTGTTCGTCCAAGCTGCTCATGGGCAGCGTCAGGACCGGGTACGGCGTGTCTGTACCGGATTCGGAAAAGCCATCGAAGCCGATGATTCCGAGCACGGAGGCTGGCTTCGTGTTCGTCAGACCGCTCAGGGCTTCGGCAGGAAACAGGGTGAGATAAACGGGCGGATCAAGCCTGGCGGAACGCTGTTGCGTAACGCCTAGGCTCGGATCGAAAGAGCCCATTCGTGCTGGCAAATTCATGTCGGGCGTATATGAGACGAGCTTCAGGATGCGATGTTTTGGCGTCTGCGCTTATGGGCCGCGTAGTTATTGATCGGGTCGAACAGGCTTTTCAAATAATAAATAACCTTGAACATCAAGAGTTTGGGCGCGATCGGGGTGTTCCGGAACAGGTCGCCGGCAAGCAGCGAAATGACGCCTTCCTTGATACGGAACCGGTTGTGAGGATGGATGATCAAGTCCCGCATGGCGGGTGTGGTGATGCGGTAGATGAACCAGGAAAACGTCTTCAGCCCGCGGCGCACCGATTTTTCGTACTGATTGAGGCGTTTTTCCGCGGTTTTCGGCTCGCGCAGGATGCCGTCCACGGTCTCCGCGCCGGACATCGCGCCGTACAGCGCGAGATGGACGCCGCTGGAAAATACCGGATCGATAAAGGCGAAAGCATCGCCGATCAACAAGTAATTCTTGCCCCTCATCCGTTTGGAAGCGTACGAATAATTGCCGGTCGCGGTTACGGGCGACACCAGCCGGGCGTTTTTCAGGCGAGCTTGCACCGGCGGGCATAAGGCGATGGTGTCGAACAGGAATTGTTCGACCGGTGTCTGGCGGCCTTTCAGATAATAAGGCCAGCAGACGGCGCCAACGCTCATCAGGTCCCCCTTGAGCGGGATCATCCAAAACCAGCCGTGATCGAACCAGTAAATGCTGATATTGCCTTCGTCCCGGCCGCTTCTGCGCTCGGCTCCTTCGAAATGGCCGAAAACAGCCGCGCTGCTGTGTTTCTTGTTGCGCTCCTTGGTGCCGAGCCTGTCGGCCAAAAAGGTGTCGCGGCCCGATGCATCGACCAGGAAGCGCGGTTGCCAGACATGCTCCGCGCCGTTTTCACCGGTCGCCCTGACTTTATCCACGCGGCCTTCGTGGAATTCCACCGAAGTCACGCGGCAGCCCTCGCGAACGTCCGCGCCCTTGGCGGCGGCGTTTTTCAAGAGGATATGATCGAACTCCGCCCGCTTGACCTCGAAGGCATAGGGATGAGTTTTGTCCAGAGCCTCGCCGAACTGAAAGTCGGAGCACTTGCCGTGGTAGATGGAATCGAATTCGGCGGCGTACTTGCGAAGACCGATCTTCTCGACCTCATTCAGCACGCCCAGCCGTTCCAGGTAAGGAAGACTCAAAGGCAGCAGGGATTCGCCGATGTGAAACCTCGGATGTCGATCCTTTTCGGCCAGAACGACGCGCCAATTCTTTTCCGCCAGCAACGCCGCAATCGACGACCCGGCCGGTCCTCCCCCGATGACCAGCACATCGCATGATTCGCTCATATGAGAATTCTTGAGTTGATAAGTCAGCCCCCGAGGCCGATAAGGATAATCGGCAAGATTCGTGCTGCCAAGCCACGTTTGCAGAAGACAGGGGGCGCAGACCCGCCCGGCCGCCGGCGCGGCCGGGATCGGCCGATCAGGGACGCGCCTTTCTCAATGATCCGTCACGAGGTAGTTCCGGGTGATCGGTACGGCTCCATGCCGCTTCGCCAGCTGAAGTTGAAAAACCACCATGTCGCGCCAGCGGAACGAGCCTTCGCATACCGCCAGATAAAATTCCCACATGCGGGCGAAGCGTTCTCCCATCCGCTCGACCACTTCGGCTCTATGGTTCTGGAAACGCCGAAACCATTCGCGAAGGGTATATGCATAATGCAGCCGCAACACCTCCAGATCGGTCAGAATCAGGCCCGAGCGCTGCATTGCCGGCGACACGTCGGAAAGCAAAGGGATATAACTGCCCGGAAAAATGTGGCGCTTTATCCATGGGTTGGCGGGGCCATCCTTGTTGGTGGCGCCGATGGTATGGAGCAGTGCTATGCCGTCGGGTTTCAGCAGTTTCGCCATTTGCCGGAAGAATGCCGGATAGTGGCGGGCTCCGACATGTTCGAACATTCCGACGCTGACGATCCGGTCATATTCTCCGGTGTGCTTCCGGTAATCTCGAAGATGGAAGCGAACCTGATCTTGAAGTCCGAGTCGTTCGGCATCGGCTTGCGCCACTCGGAGCTGCTCCCTGGAGAGCGTTACGCCGGTTACTTCGACGCCGGCTTCTTGCGCGAGGTAAACGGCTAAGCCTCCCCAGCCGCTGCCGATATCGAGGACCTGCATTCCGGGCTGTAGACGCAGCTTTCGGGCGATGAGCCGGCATTTGGCGAGTTGCGCCTCTTCGAGCGTCTGCTCGGGCGTTTCGAAATAAGCGCAGGAATAAAACAGGCGTTCATCCAGAAACCGTCGGAACAGCCATTCGTCGAGATTGTAATGATGGCTCACATTCCGGTAACTGCGGGCGATGGCGTTACCCGTTCGAACAAGCGGGTGCAACCATCGGCGGACATGCAGATAGGGTGCGGGTCCGGGTTCGGAGAAATTCCGCATCATGACCTCCATGAACGCCGGCAACGCGTCGGAGGATCCCACGTTCCAACCGCCTTCGAGATAGGTTTCGCCCAATTGAAGTTCCGGATCCCACAAGAGGCGGAGCAGGGCCGAAGGGTCTAGAACATTCCAGTGCGCTTCCGGCTGCCCGGTTCCGAAGCGGCGGCTCGGACCGCCTGTAACGTGAAGATGGAGAGAGCCTTCCCGGATATGCCGGTCCAATAGTCCGGTTACGGTCTGATGCAGTATTTTTTCCAGTGCCATCGGTTTTCACTCCTTGTTCACCGCGGTACGAAAAGCCTACCCGGATAGGATATAGCCAAAAATAATGTTCCGATTCGTGTTTCCGGCGTAGGGCGGGTTGGGCGCGCATCGCAAGGGAACCGAAAAGTTCCTTTGGGACACCTCGAAAAATCTACTGCGCGACTCGATTGCTGCGTTGCGCGGTGCGCGGAATCCTCATGTACTCCATGTACACTCCGGTTCCTGTGCTCCGGGCGCCTAGCACTCGGGGCGCTCGCGACGGTTTTTCGAGGTGTCCTTTGGTGTTTCCACGCGCCGTCGTCCACCGGGCAAGGCCGCGGAATCAGTGAGTTAGGCGCGCGGAGAGTCCGGCAGCGACGGCATGGTTCGTAGCAGTGCGCGTCTAATCCACCCTATATCTGAGTGAGACAAAACGGGAAGCGACAGATGCCGAACCGCTGGAACCGGGTACGCGCCAATCGGCATCGTTCAGCGAAAAGCCTGTTCGTTTCTATAGATCGAGTTGCTGCTTGAGCAGGGCGAGCTTAAAGTCGGCAGTTTGCGATTCGGCGTTTTCCCAGGGGAAATTCGGCAGATTTTCCAGAGCGAGAATCAACCCCTCGTTCCATTTCTCGGAAAGCTGCCGGGCGAAAGGATCATCCTCGGTGAGGAACAGCCGGCGGCCTTCGGTCAGGCTGTCTCGCTCGTAGATCAACAATTCCACCGGCGGGCCGACGGTCACGTTGCTGCGTATGGTGGAGTTCATGGAGACCAGGGCGCATCGGGCGGCCCGCTCCAGGCCGATGTCCCGCTTGATGATGCGGTCCAGGATGGGCTTGCCGTACTTGGTTTCGCCGATTTGCAGGAAGGGATGTTCCCCCGATTCGTGAATGTAATTGCCCTGCGGGTAAATCATGAAGGTCTCGGGCGGGCTATGGCCCAGCTGACCGCCGAAGATGAAGGTGGCCTCGAAGCTGGTGTTGGCGGTATCGCGGCTAGCCTGCTGGCGCTGTAGCTGGGTGCTGATCATGCCGACGTAATCCGCGGCTTCGCACATGTTGGTCGCCGTCATCAGATTGGGTACCCAGGCCTGCTCGACATCGCGATACATCTTTTTCACCACCGCCTGGGTGGTGGCGAGATTGCCGGCGGAGAGCAAGACAAAAACCCGCTCTCCCGGCCACACGAAGGTGTGCATTTTCGAATAGGTGCCGATGCTGTCCATTCCGGCATTGGTGCGGGAATCGGAGCAGAACACCAGGCCGCGTTCCACGTTGATCGAAAGGCAATAGGTCATGGCGATGTCAGGATGGACTCGGGTTATGGATATTCGATCGATTCTATCGTCAGACGTTTCAGGATGAAATCATTTAGTACTCGAGCGGCCGTGCGTCTCGAGGTCTTACGGTTCGCACCACGACGGCGCGGAACACGCGCATTCCTGCACCTGATCGGTTTTGTCGGAATATCGACAAAACGGTTGGACCGCTGTCTGCCCGGCGCCGCGCTGTAAGGCTCGACTCACTATTGGCACGGACGATGCTTCGTCGGAAACGTCAATATTTTTGTTCGATCATGAACATTTCCCACGACTACCGCGTCAGCGAAGCCTACGACGAACTCCTGGAACCGGGCGGCCAACCGCGGTGCGCCGCACGCGCCCTGTTTCATTATCTGAACACGCTTCAGCCGGGCGAACTGGAGGCTCGCCGGCAGTCGGTGGATGCGGCCATCATGACCATGGGCATCACTTTCACCGTGTACAGCGAGGCCGGGAACATCGACCGCGCCTGGCCTTTCGACATCATTCCCCGGGTCATGGCGAAAACCGAGTGGATGCGCATCGAGGAAGGGCTGAAGCAGCGCCTCACGGCCCTGAATCTGTTCATCAACGATCTCTATAACGAGCAGCGCATCGTCAAGGACGGCGTCTTTCCGCTCGAAGTGATCGCCGGTTCGCGCAATTTCCGGCAGCAGTGTGTAGGCATTACGCCCCGTTTCGGCGTGTGGGCCCATATTTCGGGCACCGATTTGGTGCGCGACAAGGACGGCACGGTCTACGTGCTGGAGGACAATCTCCGGGTGCCGTCGGGCGTGTCTTATATGCTGGAAAACCGACAATTGACGAAGCGCCTGTTTCCCGAATTTTTTCAGGGTTGCGATATCTTGCCGGTCGATGACTACCCGGTTCAGCTCTACGATGCGCTGGCGGCTCTTTCTCCGAGGGATGGCGAGAGGCCGGTGGTGGCCGTGCTGACTCCGGGAATTTTCAACTCGGCTTATTTCGAACACAGCTATCTGGCGCAGCAGATGGGCGCCTTCCTGGTGGAAGGCTCGGATCTGATGGTGGATGCGGATGACAGGGTCTACATGAAGACCGTTTCCGGCCCCAGGCGGGTCGATGTGATCTACCGCCGCATCGACGACGATTTTCTGGATCCGGAGGCCTTCCGTCCGGACTCGGCGCTCGGCGTTCCGGGTCTCATGCGCGCCTGGCGCAACGGCAAGGTCGGCATTGCCAATGCGCCCGGCTCGGGGGTGGCGGACGACAAGGTCGTATACACCTACCTGCCTAAAATCATCCGCTATTACCTCGATCAGGACCCGATCATTCCCAACGTGCCGAGCTATTTGTGCATGGACGAAAAAGAGCGGGCTTATGTGCTGGCCAACCTGGACAAACTGGTGGTCAAGCCGGCCAACGAATCGGGCGGCTACGGCATGATCATAGGCCCTAGGGCCAGCCCCGAGGAACGTGCGGCGTTCGCCGAGCTGATCCGGGCCAATCCGCGCAATTACATGGCGCAGCCGACGCTGAGTATCTCCACCGCGCCGACCCTGGTCGGCGATTGCCTCGCTCCCCGCCACCTGGATCTTCGGCCTTTCATACTGCAATCCAGCCGGCTCTACGCCACCACCGGCGGACTGACGCGAGTGGCGCTGAAAGCGGGGTCCCTGGTCGTGAATTCATCGCAGGGCGGGGGCAGCAAAGATACCTGGATCGTCGACACGGAGGACGCATGCTATCCCGCGTAGCCGAGAACTTGTATTGGATGGCCCGTTATCTGGAGCGGGCCGAGAATACCGCACGCTTGATCAACACCACGACCGATGTGCTGCTGGATCTCCCCAAAGGCGCCTCGTTCGGCTGGGATATCCTGCTCAAGTTGGTCGGCCTGGACGAACTCTTCGAAGAGCATTACCGAGAGGCGAACGAATCCAATATCCTGCGCTTCCTGATCCAGGACGAGCGCAACCCGAGCGCCATCGTATCCAGCATCCGCCGCGCCCGCGAGAACAGCCGCACATTCCGGGAAATCCTTCCCAAGGAATTTTGGGAGCGGGTAAACGGGCTTTATCTCTATGTCCAAGGATTCGCGTCCAGCGCGGCGCAAAATCGGGCGCAGCGTTACGAAGTCCTCAATCACATCATCGAGCGCAACCAATCGCTGGCCGGCTTGCTGATCAGTTGCATGAGCCACGACCTGGTTTATGAATTCATCAGGCTGGGGAGAAACATCGAGCGCGCCGACATGACCACGCGCATCGCGGATATCAACGCGGCCGTGCTGCTCCCGCGGCAAGGCGGCGCGTTGGAGCCTTTGCAGGAGCGGTTGTGGATGAGCGTGCTCAAGGCCTTGAGCGCTTACCAGATGTACCGCCGTCACGTGGACGTGCATGTGCGCGGCCACGCCGTGCTGAATTATCTGCTGCTCGATCCCCATTTTCCGCGGACCGTCCGTCACTGCCTCTCGGAAATCGAGGAGTGTCTGGCCATGCTGCCGAACCACAAGGAGGTCATGAAAGTGACTCGCCGGACTTGGCGGCGGCTCACGGGCCTGCGCTGGGAAGGCTTGGCGCCTGCCGTTCTGCACGAGTACTTGGATCAGGTCCAAACCGACTTGGGCGCCATTCATGTGGCGGTGTCGAATCAGTATTTCTATTTCTATATGCGACAGCAACAGACTACCTCGACAGTACGGGTAGTCAATGAATAGGGAGTAGCGACCGTGATGTCTTCGCTCGATTTTCCCCGTCATGGAGACAAGGCGAACTCGCCGTTTTTCGAGGAGTTCCTGGTCAAACTGCTGGAGCAGCGCGATAGGATCGGGCTTACCGAGCTGATCCATCAGGTGGATGCCATGATGATCGCGGTCGAGCCTGGGCACTCGGTTCCCTATGTGGGCGAGCTGTGCCTGATGACGCCTTATCATTATCTCGCGACGATCGAATCGGAACGCCATTACACCCATGTGCTCCGCATCGACCTGAACGCTCCCGACGTTCTGATCCGCGAAGTCAAGGACCCCGAGACGCGAGGCATTTTCCGAAGCCTCAACGAGCTATACCCGATCGGCGCGCACAAGCCGAATTCGCGCTACATGGGCGAAGTGTTTCGGGTGACCGATGTGAACGAAGTGGTGGCATTGCAGAAGTCTAGGGATGTCCGCTTCTTCAATCGGGATCAGATCCAGAAGCTGGAAATGCCCGACGACATGGCCATCGTCAAGCCGTCGCCCTATACCCACAACATCGTCGGCTATTGGGAGCGGTCGGAAGCGGACACCCGTGTTTATGCCCCGAGTCGGAGCACCATTCGCGACGACGTTCAAAGGGCCTACCTGGAGGCGAAGGAAGCTCAGGTCAAACTGGGGCTGGAAGCGCTGCTCCTGCCCATCGACCATCTTGCCACCCGCATCTATAGCCAGAACCGGGAAGCCGCCATCCTCGAATGGCTGACCTTGACCAGTTATTACTACTGGGGCTCTTACGACATCGTTTCCCAGAATTCCTCGACCAACGTCACCAAGAGCGTGCATTACTCGAACGAGCTGGAATGTCCCGCCAAGGTGTTCACGGCCGCGAATCATCCCTATTTCGTCAACCACCTGCTCAAGCTGCCGTCGCCCACCGAAGCCTTCGTCCGCAACTACGGGCCGAGGCTCCATCATCTTGCGGTTGCGGTCCGGGACGGCGAAACCGAAGGGAAGGCCAACATCGATTACGTGGTGGGCACGCTGCGGGACTGCGGCAAGGAATTCCTGCTCGACGTCATCGGCTCCAGGGAGGAAGGGCTCAAGCAAATCTTCTCCAGCGCCTCGGAATATTCCTCCCTGATCGTGGAATACGTGCAACGCTTCGGCGACTTCCAGGGGTTCTTCACCAAGGACAACGTGGCCGAGCTGACTCATGCCGCCGGGGTGGAAGAAAACTTGCGCGCTTTGGAGACCGAGGTCGTTTAATCGCGGCGTAAGAATGCGGCCGGTTTCGCGCTTGCCCTGGCGCGCAGATCGGCGGTCGGTCAGTGCTGATGTGCGCCTAACCCACCCTACGAAAATGAATGCCTGATTGAAAGCGATTTGGATTCAGCCGCTTTAGAATCGCCTTTCCATCATTCAAGTTACAGGTCGACAATCCTCTGCCGACGAAGCTGTCCGGGCTCGTGTTATCGCGTTCGTGAGGGAACAGGCCGTAATGACGTCCCCGTGTTAGAATCGGCCCTCGACAATTCGAGCCGAAACGAACTTCGGCGCACCGCTCGTCGACCTTCAGCCGATCAACCCGCACTCTGCAGAATCCTGTGAATACTCCTATGACTTGCCCCTGCGGCTCCGAAAAGCCTTTCGATCAATGTTGCGGCCCTTATCTGGCGGGACAATCCGCTGCGCCCACCGCTGAAGCCTTGATGCGCTCGCGGTTTACCGCTTTCCAACTGCGCGATGCCGATTATCTCAGGGAGAGCTGGGACCCCGGCAAGCGGCCGGCATCTTTGGACTTCGAAGGCGACACCCGCACCTGGTCCCGTCTAGAGATCGTCGGAACCATAGGTGGCGGCGAAAACGACGATAGAGGCGTCGTGGAATTCAAAGCCCAGTTCGAGTTGGGAGACGACACCTATCTGATCCATGAAGTCAGCCGGTTTCACCGGGTGGCGGGACGATGGGTCTATCTGGACGGCACCATCAATTATCACGGCAAAATCGCCCACAAGGGCGAAATCCTTCGCAATGCGCCGTGCCCCTGCGGCAGCGGTAAAAAATACAAGAAATGCTGCGGCGGTTCGGCCAAACGTTCGGGCGGGGCATAGCGCCCGTCGTGCGCTAGCGACGCAGCACGGCCATTCCGATAGCGTTTCCGCCCCTAATCGCGGCGAAAATGTAGGCTATGGCAATTCCATCATCTCCCTGCGGCATCTCACGCCCTTTATCCACGCGCGTTTCGGCAAGTGCTGCAACAACTGGCGTTGCGCATGGCATATGAATTGCAATTTATATTTCGGCGGCCGGTGAGTGATCGGCAGGATGCCACCAATCAACATCCACTCATCGGACCGCACCATTCAGCGTCTCCGATTCTCTCCCCTCCCTCTCTGGACCGGGTGTCGCCGAGAATGGCGACACCTTTTCTTTTGTCCCGGTTTATCGTGCCTTCGTGCGGCTTTCTTCCGGATTCGTGATATTTCCTCGATGCCTTGATACGATCGGTATCGCGGACATCGAATCGAACGGAAGGAGGATCAGGAATGATCAAAGAGCTGGCTCTATGGCTGACGATCATAGGTCTCTGGGAAAGCAGTCCGATCTATGGAGACGAAGGCCGCTACTTCAAGGTTGCTCGCCAAGATCCAAGACAGTGCGTTGCACCAACGTGCGACAAGGTTTTCGTTAAGGAAGTCAACAAACCGCGAACGCGCTGCGCCGACGGGATTTGGCGCCGGGAATGCTATGTCGGCGCGATAGACTTTTCCGAGACGGGAGGCGTGCCGCAACAAAACGAGGACTTCAAGAAGGAGTTCGTTTTGGGGCGCGGGCTGGTGCGCGGAATTCTCGAGAGGCGTGCGACCGATTCCAACAGAGAAGACAGCGTTCTGGTCGTGCACGAAACATGGCGGGCCCAGGCACGGGCATCTCCCGCGGGCGCTCTGTACCGGGTGAGGGATGTCGATGGCCCTTGTCCGACCGAGCCCTGCGAGCACATCGAGGAAGAGCGGCTGAATACGCTGACCAAGGCTCTGATTGCCGAGGTCGACCTGCTCGCATCCGCCGCCGATCCGGAGAAGGTCAATGCCGGATATCAGGCTCTCAAGCAGGGGAGCATACTGGTGGCCGGCACTCATCAGGCCGTGACCGGCCCGGCCGGTACGAGCAAGTCCCTTATCGCGAGCGAATTCTACCTGATGGAATCCCCGGCGCCGGTAACCGGCCAAGCCTGCGGCGGAACGACAGGGGCACGGTGTCCGCCCGGCCAATACTGCGAGATCGGAACTCCCAATGCATGCGGTTCGACCAGCATATCGGGAACCTGCGAGGTTCCGCCCGAAATCTGCACGACCGAGCACAATCCCGTCTGCGGATGCGACGGCGAAACCTACAGCAACGATTGCGCACGCCGCCGCGCCCAGGTTCAGCTCGATCACGCCGGCCCCTGCGCGAAACCGGCCGGGGCGCCGACTTCCAAGCGTTAGGGAGGTTTCGATTCATTTGCCGCCCGATCTGTGCGAATGTCTCGGCGGCGCAAGTCGGCGGGAACTGCGGCGAAGCACGAGCATCAAACCAAAAATCAACGGGCGGGTATTTCGCGGGGAAAACAGGCTTTTAGGCCAGGGGAAGAGTCCCGATCGGGCGCTGGGATTTGGCGCGGCGCCCCGAAACCACCAGGTGAAGACCGGAGGCAAAAATGAAGGGAGTCGTTTTTCACGGAATCGGCGATATTCGTCTGGAAGATATCCCCGAGCCGCATATCGAAGATCCTACAGACGCTATTTTGCGAATCACCGCCAGCGCGATTTGCGGAACCGATCTGCACATGGTGCGCGGCACCTTGGGCGGGCTCAAACCCGGCACCGTACTGGGACACGAGGCCGTCGGCGTCGTCGAATCTCTGGGATCGAACGTTCGGAATCTCAGGGAAGGCGATCGGGTGGTGGTGCCGTCGACCGTTGCCTGCGGCTATTGCTCCTATTGCCGAGCGGGCTACTACGCCCAGTGCGACAACGCCAATCCCAACGGTCTTCTGGGCGGCACGACCTTTTTCGGCGGTCCGGCGATCGCCGGCGGCCTGAACGGATTGCAGGCGGAAAAAGCGCGCATCCCGTTCGCCAATGTCGGGCTGGTCAAGCTGCCGGACGACATCACCGACGATGAGGCCATACTCATCTCGGACATTCTGCCGACGGCGTACTTCGGCGCGGAACTGGCGGAGATCAAGCCCGGCGATACCGTAGCCGTCTTCGGGTGCGGACCGGTCGGGCAATTCTCAATCACTTGCGCCAAGCTTCAGGGCGCCGGCCGGGTCCTGGCCGTGGACAACGAACCCTCTCGTCTCGAGATGGCACGCAATCAGGGTGCGGAGGTCATCAATTTCGATCTCGAAGATCCGGTGCAGACGATCCGCGATCTGACCGGCGGGATTGGCGTGGACCGCGCCATCGATGCGGTGGGCGTGGATGCCGAGCGTCCCCATCATGGGCCGGCCGCGCAAAAGGCCGATGAGCAAAAGGCCCAGTTCGACCAGGAACTGAACGAAATCGCGCCGGAAGCCCAGCAGGCCGGGATTCGCTGGCATCATGGCGACAGCCCGTCCCTGGTTTTGACCTGGGCCGTTCAGGCTCTGGCCAAGGCCGGAACATTGTCGATCATCGGCGTTTATCCGCCATCCGACCGTTTCTTCCCGATCGGCATGGCGATGAACAAGAATCTCACCCTGAAGATGGGGAACTGCAATCATCGCCAGTACATCCCCATGCTGATCGACCTGGTTCGGAGCGGAGTCATCGATCCGACCGAGATCCTGACCCAAACCGAGCCTTTGACTTCAGTCATCGAAGCCTATCAGGCATTCGACGAGCATCGACCCGGCTGGCTGAAGGTCGAACTGGTTTGAGGTTCACGGGCGGGTTTTATATCCCATACGGCATTACACCTTCCGTAACTCAAGGCATCCGAATTGATTCCCTCTGCCGGTCCACTCTCATACTCGTGATAGAGAGATTGATGTTTTAAGGAAGCTCTGAACAAGTGGAATCCGTTCATGCCCCTTCGACAGGCTCAGGGCAGGCTCAGGAGAGCGTTCGACAAGCCTGTCCTGAGCCGAGTCGAAGGGCCTGTCCTGAGCGAAGCCGAAGGGCTCACCGCGAACGGAACCAATACGTTACCGTTCGTCCTGCGCCTGTCGAAGGACTTAATCAGAGCTTCCTTAACTCAACCGCATTTTCGAAAGCTTGTTTTCCCATTGAAACTTCCCCCGCTGTGCAGTATCGCTACCATTGAAATGTGACGGCCTGATCGGGCCCGGGAAGAGGATTGGATGCGAACGGATGATCCGGGCAGAATCAGTGCTGAATTGCGCTGTCAGAGAAATAGGGAGAGATCACAGGACTGTCTGCATGAACATCGTTGTGCTGGCGTTTGCGGTTATTGTGGCCGTTCTGTCGGCCGGGCGCGTCTTTGCGCTCATCCACGGCGAACCGTTGCCGA
The DNA here is from genome assembly GCF_002005105.1 of Methylocaldum sp. 14B. GTDB lineage: Bacteria > Pseudomonadota > Gammaproteobacteria > Methylococcales > Methylococcaceae > Methylocaldum. The sequence continues at coordinate 52,231 of NZ_MSCV01000030.1, forward strand.
TCGGCCGGGAATCGACCCTGCCGCTGACGATCGAACTACATCACTGGGATGAGTACCGGCGGGTCTGGAAAAGTGGGAACGGTGCTTGCAGTTCCGCGGTACTCGGCACGCGCCCGCTGACTTTGATCACGGCTGCGCATTGTCTGCGCGACGTACGTCTGGAGGGACCGCTTAAATTGCCGGCGGTCCGCTTGCAGGCCGCTCCTTCCGCAACGGTATCGAATGCCAGGCTGCGCGCGGCGGTGTATCCGAATTTCGGCGTCGTGCAGGAGAACATCGCCGAGGATATCGCCATTCTGATTTTCGACGCGGATGTCGGGGACGCGCTGCGGCCATTGCCGATCACGACCGGGAATACTCCCGATAAGGCCCTGATCTGTGGCTTCGGTTATGGTTACCGGGAAACGGAAATCGATGGTCCCCGCTGTGCCGAGAAGCGCGTCTTCGATTTGACGAGCAGTTTCTATGAGTTCGTGCCGAAGCGATACGAGGATCTGGATCCCATACTTCACCTGCAGTTCCGGGCGCAGTTCGAATCCAAGGAATCATCGGTGTCTTCTCTTTCCACCCTGCTGGCGGTCAACCGATTGGATGCTCAAGGGGCTTATTCGGTCGACGAGCCCATGCCTACGCGCGGCGATTCCGGCGGTCCGTGGATCGCTTCCGATCCGCAGGGGAATGCTTCGCTCTTGGCCATCACCAGTTTCGTGGAAACCTTCTACCGCAAGAACAAGCAATGGCCTTTCTTTCAGGGGAGCCGCGCGCCGCTTTCCGACCTCGCCTACGTGGCGTACGGCGTGCGCCTGGACACCCGTGAGGCGAGGGCGCGGATCGAAGAGGCGCGCCGCCTGGATGCGGATATCCGCGAAATACCGGTGGCGGGGTCGGCGCATGGCTTCGCCGGGAGCGGAACCACGGAAACCCGATAGAACGGTGTGGTTTGGCTGTTTTCGTTACCTCGGTTTGTTACGCAGGACGTACGCAGATACAAAATAGACCGGGCACATGGTTTACATCCATTAAGGTATTGGCGAGGAGGAAACGCCGATGCCGTGGAAAGAGACCTGTGCCATGGACCAACGAGTTCAATTTATCGGCGACAGCCTTCGTAGGTCGGCAATCCTTTGCCGATGCAGACGCACGGTCGGAGCACGGCGTCGCGAAAGGATTCGCGACCTACGGCGGTACGGTCGTAGGTCGGCAATCCTTTGCCGACGAAACCGCCCGGCCGGGAGATGGCGTCGGCAAGGGATTCCCGACCTACCGGGTGCCTCGGTCAAGCCGCTTCGGCTCCCGTCCTCATGCGCTGCATGACGACGGCGACCGCGGCGGCGCGGGTGCCGACGCCGAGCTTTTCGAAAATGTGCTCCAGATGTTTGTTGACCGTCCGGGGACTGCTGCCGAGGATAGTCCCGACCTCGCGGTTGGTTTTGCCGCGGGCGATCCACATGAGGATTTCCGCTTCGCGGAAGGTAAGTCCGAGTTCGTCCCGCAAGGACTCCAAGTTCCAGTCGCCGGAAAATTCCTGCAATAGCAGCAGGTATTCGCGTCCGCTTTCGCATGGGGCGAGCTTCGCGGTGAATTTCTTGCCGTCGCGATGAAGCGTGAACAGCTCGTGTTCCGTGGTTCCGCCCGGAGCGATACGGGCTAAAGCCCAATCCAGAAGTGTCTTGGGCAAAAAGCAGGCTGAGGTCTCGAAATCGAACACCTTGATTCCCGAGAACGCCGCCAGCCAGCGGACGGCCGAGGATGTCAGCCAGATGATCCGCCCGGCGGCATCGATGCTGATCGTCGCGAATCCGCTGCGCTCCAGGGCTTCTTCCGCGCGGAACACCATCCGCGACTGGGCCAGATGTGCTTCGACCCGGGCCAGAACCTCCTCATGGCGGATCGGCTTGACCAGATAATCCACGGCGCCTTCGCGAAAACCCCGGAGCAAATCGTTCAGCTCGCCGAGTCCGGTCATGAAAATGATGGGAATGGAGCGGGTCGCGGGATTCGCCTTTAGGTGGCGGCAGGTTTCGAAACCGTCCATGCCCGGCATGACCGCGTCCATCAATATGACGTCGGGTTCGGCGTAGCGAAGCTGCTCCAGGGCGGAAGCGCCGTCGGTCGCAACCAGTACGCGATAGCCAGCTTCGTCCAGGGCGTCGGAAAGCAGGGCGAGATTGGCCGGTACGTCGTCCACGATCATTACCGTGCCTTGGCGGTATTGACGTTTTAAGCTCATCTTAGACCTCGCTGAGTGTTTTCTTGATGTCGCCGAGACGGAACTCCCGCGAAAGCGCCTGGAGATGCTCGGCGAACGGGATGTAGCCGGCATCGCTTCCGGCCAGCGTGTCCAGGCGGTCCGCAAGGCCCCGAAGATCGCCGATGCGGGCGAATGCGGCCAGTTCTTCGAGGCAGTCGGGCGGCGGCCTTAACATCGGCTGCGCGGTGTCGGGGGCGGTTTCGATTTGCTCCGTATCCTCTCCCCGATAGAGCCAGTCGAGACTCAAATGCAGTTTGAGTTTGCGCAGGAGTTCTTCGATCTGAATCGGCTTGGCCAGGAAATCGTCGCAGCCGGCGGCGCTGGCCGAACGGCGGTCGCTTTGGTAGGCGTTGGCGCTGACGACGATGATGGGGGTCTTGAATCCGGTCTGGCGCAGGCTGGCCGCCGCTTCGATGCCGGTCGTTCCGGGCATGATGATGTCCAGCAGAATCAGGTCCGGATTCCATTCCCTGGCCTTCGCCAGGCATTCTTCGCCGGAACCCGCTTCCTCGAGAACGAACCCCAAGGGGGTTAGCGCCGAGGTCAGAATGCCGCGATGCTCGGGTTGGTCGTCGACCACCAGGATCTTGCGGCGCGGACCGCGGTAACCCACGATGTCGCCTTCATCCCGAACCTCTTCCGCGCCGCGCAGGCTGGGAAGGAACAAGCGGACGGCAAACGTGGAACCCTTCTGAGGCTCGCTCTCTACCGTCAGTTCGCCGCCCATGATTTGCGTGAGCATCTTGCTGATGGTGAGCCCCAGACCGCTGCCGGGAATGGCGTTGCCGCGGGTTCTGGGCAGACGCCGGAAGGGCAGGAAGATGGTTTCGATCTGGTCCTGCGATATGCCTTCGCCGGTGTCCGTCACCTGGAACCGAGCGATTTCTCCGCTGTAGCCCACACGGAAAACGATTCCGCCCTCCTGGGTGAACTTCACGGCGTTGCTCAGCAGATTGATGAGAATCTGGCCCACCCGCTTTTCGTCGCCGCGGATCCGGCGCGGCAGCACATCGACGATCTGGCAACGGAAGGTCAGTCCTTTCGCTTCCGCCTGCGGCCGGAACATGCGCACCAATTGCTCGATGAAGGCGGGAAAATCGATAGCCCCGTGCCGCAGCTCGATCTTGCGCGCCTCGATGCGGGCGATGTCGAGAATGTCTTCGATCAGGGAAGAAAGGTGTTCCCCGCTGCGCTGAATGATCTCCACCGCCTCCCGGCGATGTGCCGGGATGTTCGGATCTTTGCGCAGGATCTGGGCGTACCCGAGTATGCTGTTCAGCGGCGTTCGAATCTCGTGGCTCATGTCGCTCACGAAGCGGCTCTTGGCTTGGTTGGCCCGATCCGCGGCCTCGCGTGTTTCCTGGAGCATGCTGTCGGTTTTCTTATGCTCCTCGATTTCCTTGAGCAGCAGAGCGGTTTGTTTCCCGGATTCCTCCTGCGCCACCTGACGGCTTTCGTTGCTGAGCACGATCCACCACGCGGCGAGGCCCAGGAAAACCAGCAGCGCCGAATAGACCTTGAGGAAATTGGCGAACAGTGCTTGAGATAAAGCCTCGTCCCCGGAAGCGGCTGCCAGGATATCCTGGTAATAGATCACGCCTACGAATACGCCGGTGAGCGCGGCGAGCAGCAGGTAAACGAGAGCGAACTGAATCAGGCGCAGCCTGAATTGCGGCGACAGGCACGAGGGCAGCCAGCGGCGGCTGGCCCGTTCGAGCTGGTCCTTGAGCCGCGCGTTCGGTTTGCAGGTGTCCAGGCAACGGGCATCCAGGGTGCAGCAGAGCGAGCAGATCGTTCCCTGATAGGCAGGGCAGTACGCCTTATCTTCCAGTTCGAAATCGTTTTCGCAAATGCAGCATTTCGCATGGGGCGTGGTCGGCCCCCAGTCGTTGCGGTCTCTCGCCAGATAGTGGCGGCCTCGGGTCAGGCAAGCGATGGCCGGTGTCAGCAGAAAGGCGGTCGCCAAAGCGATGAAGGCCGAAAACGCTTGCGGCAGCGCCCCGAACAGGCCCGCGTAGGCGGCGGTCGAAACCGCCGAGGCGCCGAGCGTGGACACCACGCCGACCGGGTTGATGTCCGGCAGGTACGCTCGCTTGAATTCGACGAAGGGCGGACTCAGGCCCAGCGGCTTGTTGATCACCAGATCGGCCACCAGGGCGCCGATCCAGGCGATGGCGACGTTCGAAAACAGGCCGAGGACCCGCTCGAGCGCGCCGAATACGCCGAGCTCCATGAGGAGCAGGGCGATCAGCACATTAAAGACCAGCCAGACCACCCGTCCGGGGTGGCTGTGGGTCAGCCGCGAGAAAAAGTTCGACCAGGCGAGCGAGCCCGCATAAGCGTTGGTGACATTGATCTTGAGCTGCGACACGACCACGAACAGTACCGTCGCCGCCAGCGCCAGCCTGCCGTCGTCGACCAGGTAGCCGTAGGCCACCCGATACATCTGGGTGGGTTCGTGCGCGCGCTCGCCGGCGATGCCGTGCTTGAGCGCCAGATACGCCAGGAAAGCGCCGCCCAGTTGCCGGGCCATGCCCAAAAAGATCCATCCGGGACCGGCGATAATGGTGGCCGCCCACCACCGGTATCGGTTGCGATGATTCTTTTCCGGCAGAAACCGTAGAAAGTCCACTTGCTCGCCGATTTGGGCCACCATGGAAAAGGCCATGGTCGCGGCCGTTCCGAACAGTATCCAGTCGAACTGCGCGCCGCGATTCTCGCTTCCGGGGAACAGGGCGAGTTCGGCCAGAGCCTCTGGTTCGCGCCAGATGACGGCCGCGTAGGGTGCGACAAGCAGCACGATCCACAACGGTTGGGTCCAGAGCTGAAGCCGGCTGATGGTGGTGACGCCGAAGGTGACGAGCGGAATGACCGAGAGGGCGCTGACGACATGCGCTGCGGCGATGGGAATGTCGAAGTACAGTTCCAGCGCCAGCGACATGATGGACGCTTCCAGCGCGAATAGGGTGAAGGTGAAGGAGGCGTAGATCAGCGAGGTCAGGGTCGAGCCGATATAGCCGAACCCGGCGCCGCGGGTCAGCAAGTCCATGTCGATGTTGTGTTTGGCGGCGTAGTAGCTGATCGGGAGCCCGGTGAGGAAAACGACGAGGCCCACCGCGATGATGGCCCAGCAGGCGTTGACGAATCCGTAGTTGATCGCGAGAAAACCGCCGATGGCTTCCAGAACCAGAAACGAAATCGAGCCGAAGGCGGTGTTCGCCACCCGGAACTCGGACCACTTCCGAAACGACCGCGGCGCGAACCGAAGCGCATAGTCTTCCAGGGTCTCGTTCGCGACCCAGGCGTTATAGTCGCGCCGTATCTTTACGATGGCCTGACGGCTCAATCCTTCCAAAGCGATGGTTTGCCTCTTGTCTGATCTTGTTGTTTTTATGCCGAGTGCAATTCCAATTTGTCGCTCGAATTCAACAAGGTGAGCAAATCACGTGCCGTTGAGTTGACTACAGGGAGAAGGCAGAAGAAGAGGGTGTTGCTGAACGGTCGCCGCCCCGATTTGGGGCGAAGACCGCAAGATTGCACGCTAAAAGGGCGGGTGGCGGCAGGAAGCCGGCGTCAGGCCTATTTCCGCTCGAAGCCGAAGTCGAGGATCACCGGGTTGCCGCGATTGTGAATGATGATCCGCTTGCGACCTTCCTCCGTATCGGTGTTGGTTTCAGTTGTTACCGGCGGCTCTTCGGGCGGGTTCGATTGGCCGTCTTCGGAGTTCCGCGCGTCCGGATTCGTGGGCCTATCCGTTTCCACGGGGAGAACGGGAAGCGCGCCGGTCGAGGCGCCGCTTTCGGACTTCGCCGGTTTTTCCGTGACTTCGATGCGTATCTCGGGCATCCAGGTGCTGGTGCTGGTCGACGAGGCTGCTTTTTTTCTCGGCACCTTCAGCTTGTCGAGAAGATTGAAGCAGACCGTTCCGATGTGATTCTCGTAAGTTTCCAGCAATGCCGGATCGCTCTTGATGCGGTTCGGATTCTTGATTTTCTCGTCGGCGATGAAATCCATGAAGAGGCTTACGGTTTCGGACGAACGCGCGGTGGATTTGAGCGTACAGGTTACCGGCAACACGTCCGCCTTTTGAAAATCGAGCGCGCGCGGGTCGGAATTGCCGATGCTGAACGAGAACCCGGTGGGCGTGCTCTTGTTCTCGATCCTGCCAACCCGTGCTTCCATCTCGTGAGTGGCGCCGGTTTCGCCGCTCTCGTCTAGATCCGGCTCCACCGGATATCCCCAGGAACTCAGATTCTTGCTGATCCGTTCGGCCATGGCTGCGGTTTGCTCCTCGTCCAGATTATCCGGTGCCACGCGGAACAGAATCTCGCCCACCGATTCGGGCCGGAGCGGAGTGCCTTGGGGTTTCAGGCCGATGGAGCAGCCGGCGAGCAGGCTAAAAGAAACGATCAGAAACGGAATACGCATATTTTTTCATAAGGTTAAGAGTGCTTACGGCGTCGGTGGCCAAGCCGGTTCGAGTTCTCTGAGCGGCCCGGTACCTAACGTCGGCAAAGGGTTGCCGACCTACGACCGTAGCCCCTGTAGGTCGGGAATCCCTCCCAATCGCAAACGGCGTCTTCGGGAGCGCCGAAGACGCCCTTTCCGATCTTGGCGTTCCGGGTTGTTCGCCACTGCTTACACACCCTCCAAGTCGCCTGTAACCGGCCGCGAGTGCGCTGCCGAGACTCTAAGCCGATACCCCCCGCTCCGGGATACGTCATTTGACTGATTGTGACATATACCCCCCGGAAATCTAATTACCCCCGTGCCGACAACGAGTTAGCCGCAACGGCCGACTCCGTGAACAGCTCTTCGGATTCAACCGATAAGGATATTTGCCGCGCCCGATGAAAGGCCTTCGCCGACGGGGCGCGGACATCCGGGCGGCTCGCGACTACACCGGAAACGACCGGTGGCGCGGACCGCCCGCGGACCGACTTCAACGATCAGGGGGTTTCAAGTCATGAAGAATCGAACAACATGCGCGACGCAAGCGGATCGCCGCGGCTTGCGGATTGCGCTTTTGCCCGCCGCCTTGGCGGCGCTGACGACGGCGTACGCACCCGTGTCGCTTGGGGGAGCGACGTTCAAAATCGACGATACCAAGTGGGTGAGCATAGGCGCCGGCCTTAGAACGAGCTTTACCGCTACCGAGGAAGCCGCCAATGCGGGCAAATGGTCGAACGATTTCAATCTGGACAATATCCGTTTGTACCTGAACGGCCAGATTCACAAGTATTTCAAGATCGAGTTCAACACCGATTGCCAGACCTGCGGCGATGGCGGCGAGATGCGCATTCTCGATGCCATCGGCAAATTCGAATTCGATCCCATGTTCAATATCTGGATGGGCCGCATGCTGGTGCCCGCCGAGCGCCGCGAAATGAACGGACCGTTCTTCAGCGCCGTGTACAACATCTTCGGCGCCGGCACACCCTTCGAACCGGCGGACTTCAACACGACGATCCGATCCGACGGCACGTCCGCCGGCTCCTTCGGCCGCGACGACGGTGCCACCATCTGGGGTTCGTTCTTCGACGGCCGCCTGCAATACGCGGCGGGCTTTTTCCGTGGGCTCCGCAACGGCGCCAACGTCGACGACAACATCCTCTACGCCCAGCGCTTCGCCTATAACTTCCTCGACGTGGAAAAGAATCCCGGTTACTACACCAGCGGGACGTACTACGGCCAGGGCGGCGACATCCTGACCTTGGGCGTTTCCAACCAGTATCAGGAAGACGGCGCCGGGACGCGGAGCGATCCGGGCAATTTCCGCGGCACCGCGGTCGACATTCTGTTCGAGAAGCCGTTGGGCGATATGGGCGTGGTGACCGTCAACGGCGAATACAAGAACTACGGCATCAAGGGCTACGGCATGGCGTCCAGGCTCGCGGGCGGCGGCTTTGCCATGTTCGAGGGCGACGCCTACGACGTAAGCGCCATGTACCTGCTTCCGCAAAAGGTGTGGGTCGGTCAATTCCAGCCTTACGTCCGCTATGTCAACGTCGATCCGATCAAAAGCGCCAGCCGCGACGTTTACGAAGCCGGCATCAATTACATCATCGACGGCCACAACGCCAAGATCATGCTGATGTACGAGTACGGCGATCTGCTCACCAAGGGGCTGGATTACACCTCGACCGCCGCGGGCGACGACGTCAGCTCGATCAAGCTGGGCTTCCAGTTGCAGATCTGATCACTCCTAGACACTCCATCAATTACTCGCGAGGTAACTATTCATGCCTGATTATGCAAGATCCTTACGACAGTTCTGTTTGGCTCTGTCGGCGGCCATGCTCCTTTTTGGTGCGGAGGCGCGCGCCGAAGACACGATCAAGGTGGGCATTCTCCATTCGCTCTCCGGCACCATGGCGATCAGCGAAACCACGCTGAAGGACACCATGCTGATGCTGATCGACGAGCAGAACAAGAAAGGCGGTTTGCTCGGCAAAAAACTGGAACCGGTGGTCGTCGATCCCGCTTCGAACTGGCCGCTGTTCGCCGAAAAAACGCGAGAGCTTCTGACCAAGGACAAGGTCGCCGCCATCTTCGGCTGCTGGACCTCGGTGTCCCGCAAATCGGTGCTGCCGGTGGTGGAGGAATTGAACGGCCTTCTCTTCTATCCGGTTCAGTACGAGGGTGAGGAATCGTCGAAGAACGTGTTCTATACCGGCGCCGCGCCCAACCAGCAGGCGATTCCCGCCGTCGATTACCTGATGAAGGAGCTGAAGGTCAAACGCTGGGTACTGGCCGGCACGGATTATGTATATCCGAGAACGACCAACAAGATTCTGGAGGCATATCTGAAATCGAAAGGCGTGAAGGACAAGGACATCATGATCAATTACACGCCGTTCGGCCATTCGGATTGGCAGAGCATCGTCGCGGACATCAAGAAGTTCGGTTCGGCGGGCAAGAAAACGGCGGTAGTGTCCACCATCAACGGCGACGCCAACGTGCCTTTCTATAAGGAGCTGGGCAATCAGGGCATTTCGGCCGAGTCGATTCCGGTCGTGGCGTTCTCGGTCGGCGAAGAGGAGCTGTCCGGCATCGACACCAAGCCTCTGGTCGGCCATCTCGCTGCCTGGAACTATTTCATGAGCGTCGATACGCCCGAGAATGCCGTGTTCATCACCAAATGGCACCAGTTCATCAAGAACCGGAGCCGGGTAACCAACGACCCGATGGAAGCGCATTACATTGGCTTCAACATGTGGGTCAAGGCGGTGGAAAAGGCGGGCACGACGGATACCGACGCGGTGGGCAAGGCGATCATCGGCATCGAGGCGCCGAACCTGACCGGCGGGACGTCGAAGATGCTTCCGAACCACCACATCACCAAGCCGGTGCTGATCGGCGAGATTCAGGACGACGGCCAGTTCCAGACCGTATGGCAGACCAAGAGTTTGGTCGAGGGCGACGCCTGGTCGGATTACCTGCCGGAAAGCAAGCCGATCGTCGCCCAGTGGACGGCGCCGATCAATTGCGGCAACTACAACACCAAGACCAAGAAGTGTTCGGGTCAGAAGTATTGATCGATGGGGTTTCTTCTGGGGATAGGCCGACGCAAAACCTCTCCCTCTCCTGCCGGCTACGACAGCGGCGAACGGAATACGGGATAGGCGGGGGCGAGGTTTTGACTCGGGGTTCCGCCGTAGGGTGGGTTAGGCGCGCCTTGCACTGAGTCCGCAATGTTCGCTGGTGGTGTCGCGCGCCGTAACCCACCGGGCAAGGCTACGGAATCGGTGGGTTACGGCGCGTTCATAGCCCAGTGACCGCCAGAAAACGTTTTCTGGTACGCGCCTAACCCACCCTGCGACGGAAACATTCGCGACCAGACTTTGTTCAAGAATTCGGGAGACGAGATGAGACCTTTGATTTTCGGCATGAGCAGATGGTGTATCGCCATGCTGATTATGATGATGCCGGGCTTGTGCAATGCGGTGGCGGAGCCGGGGGGACCGTTCGTCGACGCATTGGCCCGGCTCAAGGAGGCTCCTCTGACTGAATTGGGCGAAGCCGTCGATCGGCTCGCCGAAACCAAGGACCCGAGGGTCGCGCCCGTGTTGCGGGCTCTGCTCGACGGTCGGCTTTATTACCGCAAGGACGACGGCAGCGTCGTTTTCGGCGACCCGGCCGAGGACGGCCTGGCTATCGTGAACGTCCTCGACGGAGAAACTTTGGGCATAGTCGGCAAGTTCGATCTCAAGAAGGTCGGCGTCAACAATGCGCTGCGCACGAGTTTGCGCGAAACCCTCGGGCGGCTCGAATTGACGGCGGACGACCCTGTTCAGCGGCTCAAGGCGGTCGAGGCCATGAGCAAATCGCTGGACGAAGAAAACCTCGAACTGCTGCGGGCCCGACTGAATACCGAAACCGATGCCAAGGTGTCGGAAGCGATCGAAACGGCTTTGGCTCTGGCCGATCTCTCCAGCGACGACAAGGCCGTGCGCATCGCCGCCATCAATGCCTTGCACGGCAGCCTCAATCCGGATGCGCTCAACCGTCTGAATCAATTGCTGGAGAAAGACGACGCGGGACAATATCTTGAGCCCGACCCGGACGTTCGACACTCGGCGCAGGTCGCCGTCAAATCCATCGAATCCAAGCTGGCGGTATATCGCGCGGCCGAGACAGTGTTTTTCGGTTTGAGCCTGGGCGCGGTGCTGGTACTTGCCTCCATCGGTCTCGCGATCACCTTCGGCGTCATGGGCGTCATCAACATGGCCCATGGCGAATTGATGATGCTGGGCGCTTACACCACTTACGTGGTCCAGCAACTGATGCCGGGGCATCTGGACATTTCCTTGTTCGTGGCCATCCCGGCGGCATTTCTGCTGTCCGCGCTGGTCGGCATCGCCATCGAGCGCGGCATCATCCGGTTTCTCTACGGACGTCCTCTCGAAACCCTGCTGGCGACGTTCGGGGTGAGCCTGTTTCTTCAGCAGCTGGTCCGCACGATCTTTTCGCCTCTGAATCGCAGCGTCGCGACGCCGGCCTGGATGAGCGGTTCGCTGGAGATCAACGGCGCGCTGTCGCTGACCTTGAACCGGTTCTACATCCTGATGTTTTGCCTTCTGGTGTTCGCAGCCTTGCTGCAAGTCCTGAAACGTAGCCGGATCGGACTGGAAGTGCGGGCGGTCGCGCAAAACCGCGCCATGGCCAAAGCCATGGGCATTCCGACCGAGCGGGTCGATGCGCTGACCTTCGGGCTGGGCTCGGGCATCGCCGGCGTCGCCGGCGTGGCGCTCAGCCAGCTCACCAACGTGGGACCGAATCTCGGGCAGTCGTACATCGTGGATTCGTTCATGGTGGTGGTGTTCGGCGGGGTGGGCAACTTGTGGGGCACCCTGATTGGCGGATTTTCGCTGGGGATCGCCAACAAGCTGCTGGAACCGTACGCCGGCGCGGTGCTGGCGAAAATCCTGATGCTCGTGTTCATCATCCTATTCATCCAGAAACGCCCGCGCGGTTTGTTTCCGCAGAAGGGCCGAGCAGCGGAGGCTTGATCCATGGCGTTCAGTTTATTGCGGAAATCGGCGGTCGACGTTCCGTTTCTGGCGGTGCTGGCGGTCATAACCGTGCTCGTTCCGCTAGCGAATCTGGCCTTGCCGGAATCGTCGCCCTTGCACCTTTCGACTTACACCGTGACCTTGGTGGGCAAATACTTGACCTACGCACTGCTGGCGCTGGCCGTGGACCTGGTTTGGGGCTATTGCGGCATCCTGAGCCTGGGCCACGGCGCTTTTTTTGCCTTGGGCGGCTATGCCATGGGCATGTATCTGATGCGGCAGATCGGCGAACGCGGCGTGTACGGCAATCCGGTTCTGCCGGATTTCATGGTCTTTCTCAACTGGCAGGAATTGCCCTGGTATTGGTACGGCTTCGATCATTTCTGGTTCTCTCTCCTCGTGGTGGCTTTGGCGCCGGGCCTGCTGGCCTATGTGTTCGGATGGCTTGCGTTTCGCTCGCGGGTGACCGGCGTTTATCTTTCCATCATCACTCAAGCGCTGACCTACGCCCTGATGCTGGCATTCTTCCGCAATGAGATGGGATTCGGCGGCAATAACGGCCTGACCGATTTCAAGGACATCCTGGGTTTCAATCTCCAGTCCGATAGCACACGCGCGGCGCTGTTCGCCGCCTCGGCGATTGCGTTGATGGGGGCGTACGCGGCCAGCCGCCTGGTGGTCGAATCCAAGCTGGGGCGGGTGGTCGCGGCGATCCGCGACGCCGAAAACCGCGTGCGCTTCCTGGGTTATCGGGTCGAACAGTTCAAGCTCTGGGTCTTCGTCTTTTCCGCGGTCCTCGCTGGCATCGCCGGGGCCTTGTACGTGCCCCAGGTCGGCATCATCAATCCCAGCGAATTTTCGCCGCTGAACTCGCTCGAGATCGTCGTCTGGGTCGCGGTCGGCGGTCGCGGAACGCTTTACGGCGCGGTGGTCGGCGCGGTTCTGGTGAATTACGCCAAGACCGTGTTCACCGGCGTGCTGCCGGAAATGTGGCTGTTCGCCCTGGGGGCGATATTCGTACTGGTCACCTTGCTGCTCCCCGAAGGCCTGACCGGGTTTTGGCGTCGAAAGGAGCAAGCCGCATGATCGCCGCAAACGCCGCAAAGGCTGCAATTCCAGGCACTCCGGTGCATGAGGAACCCGTCGCCGAACGCCGGATCGAGCCGGCGCACAAACCGATACTCTATCTGGAAGAAGTCACGGTCAGCTTCGACGGATTCCGGGCGCTTAACGCGCTTACCCTGTACATCGACGAGGGCGAGTTGCGCTGCATCATAGGGCCGAACGGCGCCGGCAAGACCACGATGATGGACGTCATCACCGGAAAGACCCGGCCGGACAAGGGTACGATCTATTTCGGCCAAACCCTGGATCTTTTGGAACTGGACGAGCCGGCCATCGCCGAAGCCGGCATCTGCCGGAAATTCCAGAAGCCCAGTGTGTTCGAGAAGCAAACCGTGTTCGAAAACCTGGAGCTGGCCATGCGCACCGACAAGCGGGTGCGGCCGACCCTGTTCGCGCGATTGACCGGGGAGCAGCGGGATGCGATCCACGAAGTGCTGGAGACCGTCGGCTTGACTGCCCACCGCGACCGGCGGGCCGGCGAGCTGTCCCACGGCCAGAAGCAATGGCTGGAAATCGGCATGCTGCTGATGCAGGAGCCCAAGCTGCTCTTGGTCGACGAACCGGTGGCGGGCATGACTCACCAGGAGACCGAACGGACCGCCGAGTTGCTGCTGTCTCTGGAAGGCAAGCACTCGGTCGTGGTGGTGGAGCACGACATGGAGTTCGTGCGTTCGATTGCCCGCAAGGTCACCGTGCTGCACGAAGGCTCCGTATTGACCGAGGGCCGCATGGACGAGGTGCAGAACGATCCGCGAGTCATCGAAGTCTATTTGGGGGCCTGATGCTCAGCGTAGCCGCACTGAACCAATACTACGGCGAAAGCCACACCCTCTGGGATCTGAGCCTCGATATTCCGGCCGGGTCCAGCGTGGCCCTGATGGGGCGGAACGGCGTCGGCAAGACCACGCTGCTGAAATGCATCATGGGGCTGCTGCCCTCGCGCTCGGGCGAGATTCGCTATGAGGATCGTTCGTTGACCGCGCTCCGAGCGGAACGGCGAGCGGAACTCGGAATCGGATATGTCCCGCAGGGTCGGGAAATCTTTCCCATGCTGACGGTGGAGGAAAATCTCAGGACCGGACTTAGGGCGCGCGGCGACAAGTCCAAACGCATCCCTGAGGAAATCTTCGAGATCTTCCCGGTGCTCAAGACCATGCTGCGTCGCCGGGGCGGCGATCTTTCCGGCGGCCAGCAGCAGCAACTCGCCATAGGGCGGGCGCTGGTGCTGAGACCCAAGCTGCTGATCCTCGACGAACCCACCGAGGGCATACAGCCCAACATCGTCAGCGAAATCGGCGACGTGATCATCCGCCTGAACCGGGCGCGGGGGAAGGAGGTCCATTTCGAGAAACGCGAGCCGTCGATGGCGGACGAGATCCGTGATGCCATCGTGCGCGTCAACCGGGAAATGGGGGTAACGGTTCTCCTCGTGGAACAGAAACAGCATTTCGTAAAGCGCGTGGCCGACCGGTTCCTGGTCATGGACAAGGGACGCATCGTCGCCGGCGGAGCCATGGCGGAATTGACGGAAGATTTGGTGCGGCGATATCTGACCGTGTAGCTTAGAGTCCATCTCAGTAGCCCGTTCGCCCTGAGCCCTTCGGCAGGCTCAGGACCGGCCGGTCGAAGGGTTTTTGGGACCTACTGGGAAGGGCCTTGGTTGATCCATTACCGATTTCGATTTTTGGGAGAATTTATGAGTAAGCGGTTTTTCCACAGCCTGACGGTTATCGTGAGCTTGGGCACACTGCCCGAAGGCGTGTTCGCCCACACCGGCGCGGGTTCGATACACGGGTTTACCGCCGGATTCGTGCATCCCTTCCTAGGACCGGACCATCTGCTGACCATGCTTGCAGTCGGCTTCTGGGCTGCCGTGTTGGGCGGTCGCGCCTTATGGTTCGTCCCGCTCTCCTTCGTGACCGTGATGGCGGTTGGGGCGGGCGTTCAGCATTTCGGTTTAGTTTTGCCGTCCGCCGAGATGGCGGTGGCGCTTTCGGTCGCCGTGATGGGGCTGGTTCTCGTCGTCAACTGGCGCGCGGGCTACGGTCTCGCGGGCGCTTTGGCGGCGGGGTTCGCGCTTTTCCACGGCTATGTCCATGCCGAGGAGATCGGGCGGGACATGGGCGCGTTTCACTACGCCGGGGGATTTTTGATCGCGACCGCAGTCTTGCACGGATTGGGTATGCTGCTCGGTGCGGCCGTCGGCAGGCTCGATTTGCTGCGTAAGGCGCTCGGAGCGTTTTGCGCGGGGGTGGGGGTCTACCTTCTAGCGGGAAGCTAGGCGGCTCGCTTGTTGGCCCAAGAATTGGGAGGCCCCGGTTGGGCGGCGGAACTCAAGCTCGGCTTCGAATCCAGAGGCGGGAAAACCGTGCTGGCCGAACGGCGGCACCGCGGCCCGCTTGCGGTGCAAAGGCCGTTTTATCCGGAAGGAGAGGTTTGCCACGTGTATCTTCTGCATCCGCCGGGCGGCGTCGTCGGGGGCGATCGTCTGGACATTCGGGCAACGGCCGGAAAGGAGAGCAGGGCTCTGATCACCACGCCCGCTGCGGGAAAGTTCTATCGGAGCGAGGGTCTGCCGGCAAGGCAGACGGTGCGTTTGGCGGTGAACGACGTCGCTGCGCTCGAATGGCTTCCGCAGGAGTCGATTTTCTATCGCGGGGCTAGCGTCGTTTCGGAGGTGGACGTGGACTTGGCGGAAACGGCGCGGTTTATCGGCTGGGAAAGCTTTTGCTTCGGTAGGCCGGCCTGCGGCGAAACGTTCGATCGGGGAAGGGCTGCATTTTGCTGGTCGGTGCGGGTGAGCGGACGGCCGCTGCTGATCGAACGGTTCGAGGTGGATGAGGAGGTTTTGAACGCGAACTGGGGCTTGCAGGGGCAGCCGATAGCCGCAAGCTTGTTCGCCTATCCCGCGCTTCCGAAAAATCTGGAGTCGGTGCGGGCAATCGCGGGCGATCGAGCCGGCTTCGGAGCCACGCTGATCGACGGTTTGCTGGTGTGCCGGGCACTGGATAGTCAGATCGAACCGCTGCGCCGGCTGTTGGTCGAGTTGTGGCGGGCCGTTCGTCCGGACGTCATCGGCCGGAAGGCATGCTTGCCGAGGATTTGGGCGACTTGATGACCTTTAAATGTAGGGTGGGTTAGGCACGCTTTCCGATTACCTTTCCGGTTGAGACGCGAGTTTGATGCGTGCCGTAACCCACCGGCGACGTTCGGGGCAAGCTCAAAGGCTAATCTGGTGGGTTGCGACGCGCACGAAGGTAGTGTAAAGGGAAGGGTCAAAGGAGGCGCGTCTAACCCACCCTACCCATGAATTTTCGTTTTTGAATGTAGTACCGGCCATGCAATTAACCCCACGCGAAAAAGACAAACTGCTCCTCTTCACCGCCGCGCTGCTCGCCGAGCGGCGCAAGGCCAAGGGATTGAAGCTCAATTACCCGGAAGCGGTGGCCTATCTCAGCGCCGCCATCATGGAAGGCGCGAGGGAAGGGCGCAGCGTCGCGGAACTGATGGAATACGGACGCACTCTGCTGAGCCGGGACGATGTGATGGACGGCGTGGCGGAGATGATTCCGGAGGTGCAGGTGGAGGCGACGTTTCCGGACGGCACCAAGCTGGTGACGGTTCACGAACCGATTTTGTAGGGGGGAGACTCGATGATACCTGGAGAAATCATCGTCGAAGACGGCGAGATCGAGCTGAACGCGGGACGCGAGGCCATTACCGTGGTCGTGGCGAACACCGGAGATCGGCCGATACAGGTGGGCTCGCATTACCATTTCTTCGAGACCAATCCGGCCTTGCGTTTCGATCGGGATCTGGCGCGGGGCTATCGGCTGGACATTCCGGCGGGCACGGCGGTGCGCTTCGAGCCGGGGCAGACGCGCGAGGTGCGGCTGGTGCCGTTCGCGGGCAAGCGCCGCGTTTACGGGTTTCAACAGAAGATCATGGGGGCCTTATGAGCCGGATCGGGAGGCAAGCCTATGCCGAAATGTTCGGCCCGACCACCGGAGATCGCGTGCGGCTGGCGGACACCGAGCTTTTCATCCAGGTGGAGGAAGACCGGACGGTTTACGGCGACGAAGTGAAGTTCGGCGGCGGCAAGGTGATCCGCGACGGTATGGGGCAAAGCCAATGCACGTCGGAAACCGCGGTGGACACGGTCATCACCAATGCGCTGATCGTGGACCATTGGGGTATCGTCAAAGCCGATGTCGGCATCAAGAACGGGCGGATCGCCGGGATCGGCAAGGCGGGCAATCCGGACACCCAGGCCGGCGTCGACATCGTTGTCGGGCCCGGCACCGAAGTCATCGCGGGCGAGGGCCAGATTCTCACGGCGGGCGGCATCGACGCGCATATCCATTTCATCTGTCCGCAGCAAATCGAAGAAGCCCTGATGTCCGGCATCACCACCATGATCGGCGGCGGCACGGGCCCCGCAACCGGCACCAACGCCACCACCTGTACGCCGGGACCTTGGAACATCCATCGCATGCTGCAGTCGGTGGACGGCTTGCCGGTGAACATCGGCTTTCTCGGGAAAGGCAATGCCAGTCTGCCGGAGGCGCTGGAGGAGCAGCTTCGCGCCGGGGCGATGGGATTGAAGCTGCACGAAGACTGGGGCACGACGCCGGCCGCTATCGATTGCTGCCTCTCGGTTGCCGATCGTTTCGACGTGCAGGTGGCGATTCATACCGACACCTTGAACGAATCCGGCTTCGTAGAAGACACGATCGCCGCGTTCAAGGGGCGCACCATTCATACCTATCACACCGAAGGCGCCGGCGGTGGCCATGCCCCGGACATCATTAAAGCCTGCGGCGAAGCCAACGTGCTGCCCTCCTCCACCAATCCCACCCGACCTTATACAGTCAATACGGTGGACGAACATCTCGACATGCTGATGGTCTGCCATCACCTGGACCCGAGCATTCCCGAGGACGTCGCTTTCGCGGAATCCCGCATCCGCCGGGAGACGATCGCTGCCGAGGACATTCTGCATGATCTCGGAGCATTCTCCATGATCTCGTCCGATTCGCAGGCCATGGGACGGGTGGGAGAAGTGATCACGCGCACCTGGCAAACCGCCCACAAAATGAAGATTCAGCGGGGCAGTCTTCCGAAAGATCCGGCACGGCACGACAATTTCCGCGTGAAGCGCTACATCGCGAAGTACACCATCAACCCGGCCATCAGCCACGGCATCGCCCACGAGGTGGGTTCGGTGGAAGTCGGCAAGCTGGCCGATCTGGTGCTGTGGCCGCCCGCTTTCTTCGGCGTGAAGCCCAGTCTCATCATCAAGGGCGGGATGATCGCCGCCGCGCCCATGGGCGATCCCAACGCTTCGATTCCGACGCCGCAGCCGGTACATTATCGCCCCATGTTCGGCGCCTACGGCGGCGCTTGCCAGGCCACCTCGATGACCTTTCTATCGAAGGCGGCGGCCGAAGCAGAGGTTGCGAAACGTCTTGGACTTCAAAAGCTCGTCGGCGTCGTTTCGAATACCCGAAGCATCGGTAAAGGCAAGCTGGTTCACAACGACTACATGCCGCGAATCGAAGTCGACCCGCAAACCTATGCGGTGCGCGCGGACGGCGTATTGCTGGCCTGCGAGCCGGCGAACGTGCTGCCCTTGGCCCAACGGTACTTCCTGTTTTGATTCTTGGGGCATGACTAGACTCGCAGAATTGGCCCCGCCGGGAGCGGAGCATCACGACACCCTGACCCTGCTTTACGAGGCTCGCCAGAAATCCCGTTTGCTGGTACGCCTGGACAGCGGGGCCGAAGCAGGCGTTTTTCTCCCTCGCGGTACCGTTCTTCGCGACGGCGACCGTTTGCTAGCCGATGATGGCCGCGTGGTGTTGGTGCGCGCGGCGGCGGAGCCGGTATCGGTGGTACGGACCGCCGATGCCCTATCGTTCGCACGCGCCTGTTACCACCTGGGCAACCGGCATGTCGCTTTACAAATCGATAGTGGGGAACTGCGTTATCTGCGGGATCACGTCTTGGACGACATGGTGCGAGGATTGGGGCTCACGATCGAGCATGCGTTGATGCCTTTCGAACCGGAACGCGGGGCTTATCATGGGGCTCACAACCATGATCACTGATCTGGGGCTGGTGAGACAGGCGGAATCTCTCAAGTTCACAATCGAGAAAAACTCACAACCATGATCACTGATCTGGGGCTGGTGAGACTGCTGCAACTGGTCAGTCCGGCGCTGCCCATCGGCATGTACAGCTATTCGCAAGGCCTGGAGCGCGCGGTAGAGGATGGCTGGATCGGAAATGAGCGGCAGGCGGGCGAGTGGATTGCCGGCATTCTGGAACGCTGTCAAACCAGAACCGATTTGCCGTGTCTGTCGCACCTCTACGATGCCTGGGCTGAAGGCGATGTGGCCTCGGTCGAGCGCTGGAGCATCCATCTTCTGGCCTGCCGAGAGACGAGCGAGTTGCGGGCGGAGGACCGGCAGAGTGGACAGGCCTTGGTGAGACTTCTCGTCGGCTTGAGCGTCGAGAGGGCAGAGGCCTGGATACGGCACCCGTCCGCCACTCTCGCCACGGGTTTCAGCTTGGCGGCGGTAAGCTGGAAGATCCCGAAGTTCGAAGCATTGCTGGGTTACCTTTGGAGTTGGCTGGAAAACCAGGTTTTGTGCGCGGTCAAGCTCGTGCCCTTGGGCCAGGCGGCGGGGCAGCGGCTGCTAAGCCAACTGGCGGAACATCTTCCGGAGCGGGTGAAGGCGGCGCTCGATCTGAGCGATGACGAGATCGGCGGAAGCGCCTTCGGTCTCGCCTTGGCCAGCAGCCGTCACGAGGTGCAATACTCGCGGTTATTCCGTTCTTAAGAGAGAAGACATGACTGATCAAGATCGGCACGTATTGAGGGTTGGCGTCGGCGGTCCGGTGGGTTCGGGCAAGACCGCGCTGGTGGACGCCTTGTGCAAGCTGATGCGGGAGCGCTATGAGATTGGCGTGGTGACCAACGACATCTACACGAGGGAAGACCAGCAATTCCTGATCCGCAGCCAGGCGTTGCCGGAGGAGCGGATCATGGGGGTGGAAACCGGCGGCTGTCCGCACACGGCGATTCGGGAGGACGCCTCCATGAATCTCGCGGCGGTGGACGAGCTGTGCCATCGTTTTCCGAATCTGGATTTCGTTCTGGTGGAAAGCGGCGGCGACAATCTGAGCGCCACCTTCAGTCCGGAATTGGCCGATCTCACCATTTATGTCATCGACGTGGCGGCCGGGGACAAGATCCCTCGTAAGGGCGGGCCAGGCATTACCCGCTCGGATTTGCTGGTCATTAACAAGATCGATCTCGCGCCCTATGTCGGGGCTTCTTTGGAAGTCATGGAGCGCGACGCCAAGAGGATGCGCGGCGAGCGGCCATTCGTCTTCACCAATCTCAAGACGGGCGAGGGACTGGGGAGCGTTGCGGATTTCGTGGTCCGCCAGGGGATGCTGCACGATTAGTGCGTTTTCATCTCGCTCATACGGCATAACAGGCTTGGCGGAAGTCGTTGGCGCCATCGGCCAGGGTAAATCGACTCGAGTATTCGTAGGTCGGCAATCCTTTGCCGACGGCGCCGCCGGGCCGATGGGTTCGTCGGCAAAGGATTGCCGACCTACTCGCGAGTTCCCGCAGGGTAGGTACGAAAATGCTCTGGCTGGTTGCCGCGGATCGTACCCTACCCGTCTTCTTTCGGCCTAAGCGATCCGCGTAGCGAAACCCTCGGCGATATTTCCCGCCTCGTCCGTTTCTTACCGTTCCGAAGGTTCGAGCCTTCGCGCTCGTGCGGTTCCATGCTCCCGGTTGCAATTGTCAAAGTAATTCAATATAAGGGTTTCCCCTATCTCCATAGAACGATGCGACGGCCTTTCCGTCGCCGAAGAACCCAATAAATAGAAGAGAGGAGCAGCATTCTATGTTTAAGCTGAATCTACTAATCAGTGCTCTGGCACTGGCAGGGGCATCGATGACTGCTGCGGCGGTCGAGTGGCAAGCTTTGCCCGGCAAAGCGCCGGAGCCCGCGGATAATCCGAGCACGCCCGCTAAAGTCGAATTGGGCAAAATGCTCTATCACGACCCCCGTTTGTCCTCTAGCGGCACGGTGTCATGCAGTTCTTGCCACAATGTGATGGGCGGCGGCGAGGATAACCGCGGCGGCTCCGTAGGCGTGCGCGGACAGGTGGGTGGGCGCAGCGCCCCGACCGTTTGGAACTCTGCCTTCAATTCTGTGCAATTCTGGGATGGGCGGGCACCGAGCCTCGAAGCGCAAGCCAAGGGGCCGGTTACCAATCCGATCGAAATGGGCATGAAAAGCTGGGACGACGTGGTTGCCCGCTTGAAATCCATTCCGGGTTATGTACAGGCGTTTTCCGCTGCTTTCGGCGGTGCCGATTCCGTTACCGCCGATAACGCCGCCAAGGCGATCGCCGCCTACGAGCGGACGCTGATTACGCCGAACAGCGCTTATGACCGATACGTCAACGGCGATAAGAATGCCATGACCGCGCAGCAGGTGCGGGGCATGAATACTTTTGCCGAAGTCGGTTGCAGCAGTTGTCATTCGGGGCCCGCTTTCAATGGCCCGCAATTGCCTGAGGGCACGGGTTTCTTCATGAAGTTTCCCACTTATCAGAATGGTTATCTCGAAGCCCAATACGATTTTTCCAAGGATTTGGGCCGTTACGATGTGACCAAGAACGAAGCCGACAAGCACATGTATAAGGTGCCGACGCTGCGCAACGCCGCCTTGACCGCGCCTTACTTCCACAACGGCAAAGTCAAGAACTTGGAGGACGCCGTTAAAGTCATGGCCAAGCTTCAGTTGAACAAAGATCTGACGCCGGAGCAAACCGGGGATCTTGTAGCTTTCCTCAATGCTCTGACCGGCGAGTTCCCGAAGCAGGAAATGCCGCGCCTGCCGAGCTATGCGGACAAGACGTTCAATTACGAATAACCGCAACGGTCGGCGTTTAGCAAAAAGCCAGCTCGCTTCGAGCTGGCTTTTTTATTTGCGCGCGCCGGACATCGCTATATTCACGACAGGGATAATTACTTCGTCTATGACGCCTTAAGGGGGATTACGGCTGATAGAGACTGCAAGCCAGGATTCGCTCTTCGATCTGCTGTTTCAACGCATTGAATTCCGGACTTTGGATGTCCTTGAAACGTTGCGCGAAATCGGCGGGGCTCAAATTTTCCGGCAAGTCTTTGATGTTCGGCATAAACAAGGATTCGTCGGCACTCTGGCTCAGAATATTCTGAACTCTGCGTGCCTTTTCTTCCGAGCGTACTGCGGTCTTGCCGAACAGTGTGCCGGCATGATCGGCGGCTAAATCGGTGAAACTGAAACCGCTGCCACTGTGGGTATCATTCATTTCTTTGGCGAGGCCGATCATGTTCGCCAAGGTGCTGTGGCCGGACATCGCCAACGCCGCTGACGCCATGAAGTGTTGGGCGGTATCCGTGCGACGGTTAAGGAGAACCTCGCGCCGGGAAGGAATTACCGGTTGGTGATTTAACGGAAGCCACTGAACGATGTTTTTACCGTTAACGTATGCGCTCAAAACTAAGATAAGCGCGCGGTTTTCCGCGATAGGGTCGCCGTTACCTTCGGATCTGCTCTTGGCCAAGGCGAATAGTTGTTGCATCAAAGAGCCGAGTCGTATGAATCGCTTCAGTTGCGATTGATTGATGGTTTCGGCGAGCTTGTCGTTGTAAACCAATAATCGTTCTTTATCGGCCAAATCCGTTATTAAGCCCTTGGCCTGGCTCAATGCGTCGCGGTTCCAGTTGACAGCCACCTGTAGCTGCCCATCGACAATGCGGATTTCCTTGACCAATTGATGACCGACCTGGCTATATCGAAATAGCGGCGTAAAGTTCAAGAAACCGTTCAATAGCCATTTGACCACCACTCTGGGCATGGCCAAACGGCCGAGTTTGACCTGCTTGATGACCGCATGCGGTTCGGCATCATCGGCGATGACTCTGAAATTGAGAAAAAGCGGAGTCAAATTTGTCGGCAACCGAATGGTTGCAATGAGTTTCAATCGGTTTTTTCTGATCGTGCAATTGGCATGGCCTTCGAATTTCTTTTTAAGTAGAGCGAAGTTAGCGGCGGCGGTCAGATCGTTGGCCGTCAGAACGATCAATCGCTCAGGATTGTCAGTCTGCGTGAGCTGAACCGTCGTGCTGAGCAGTTGACGAGTTCTGGCCAGATACTCGTAGGTGGGATCTTGGTTCGGCGGCACCAATGGCTTGGTTTCTATGCTCAATGCGAGCAGAACGAGAAGCGTCAAAACCGCCGGAATGACGAGATAACGGCTAATAAAGTGAACTTGAGTCATGAGGCGAGGTAGAGAATCAGGTTTGTCAAATTATCTATCTACCTGCTGGCGAAGGTTCTAAACGGTTGTATGCTCGATCGATTGTATTTGTTAGGCGGTTGCTGGCACTGGTATAGAATCACCCATACTTCGACAAGTCTAATGAAAAATGCTCCAAATCGCACGGACGATGAGCGGGTTTCATTGACATCCGCAAGCGAAGCATCGATCCCGCTTGTGCACACTTCAAACCAATTCTGAGCGACGTAAATCTGCCCGCTGTTTTACAATTCGTGGTTTTTTATCCAAAACGATCAACAGGGTTTCTCTATGTCTGTCGACGAAGCATTAGCATTGATTGGACGAGGCACGGCGGAGATCATCAGAGAAGATGAACTAATCAAGAAGTTGGGCGAAAGGCGCCCTCTGCGCGTAAAAGCCGGCTTCGATCCCACGGCACCGGATCTGCATCTCGGGCACACGGTCCTTTTGAACAAGTTGAAACAGTTTCAGGATCTGGGGCATGAGGCCATATTCCTCATCGGCGACTTTACCGGAATGATCGGCGATCCCACCGGAAAAAATGCTACCCGGAAACCTTTGACCCGCGACCAGGTCATCGAGAATGCCCGGACGTACGAGGAGCAAATTTATAAAATTTTGCACCCCGAAAAGACCCTGGTTATGTTCAATTCCAGTTGGATGAACGCCATGACCTCGGCGGAGTTGATTCAGTTGGCCGCTAAACACACTGTCGCACGAATGCTGGAGAGGGATGACTTCAACAATAGATATAAGAGCGGACAGCCGATAGCGATCCATGAATTTCTCTATCCGCTCATTCAGGGGTACGACTCGGTCGCTATGAAGGCTGATGTTGAATTGGGTGGGACGGACCAAAAATTCAATCTGTTAGTCGGACGCCAATTGCAGGAGGCGTTCGGGCTGAAGCCTCAAGTCGTTATCACGATGCCGATCCTAGAAGGATTGGATGGCGTGCAGAAAATGTCGAAGTCGCTGGGCAACTACGTCGGAATTGCCGAGCCATCTGATGAAATGTTCGGAAAGCTGATGTCGATATCCGACGATTTGATGTGGCGTTACATGGAGCTGCTGAGTTTTACCCCGTTATCTGAGATCGGCACTTGGAAACGGCACTGCAGTGAGGGAGCGAATCCGCGCGATTACAAAGTTGGATTCGCGCAAGAAATCGTGACTAGGTTTCATGGATCGACTTCGGCCAAGAGTGCTTTGGAGAATTTTGAGGCCCGCTTTAAGCAGGGTTTGATTCCTGAAGATCTCGAAGAGCAGGAGCTGACAGCGGGGGAAGCCGGCTACCCGATAGCGAATCTTCTTAAAGACCTGGGGCTGGCTTCTAGCACCTCGGAATCGAACCGCCTCATTCTTCAAGGCGGCGTAAAAGTTGACGGGGAGAAGATCTCTGACCGACAGGTCGCCTTGAAAGCAGGGGCGTCTTACATCGTCCAGGTAGGAAAACGGAAAATCGCAAAAGTTAAATTATTAAA
>NZ_MSCV01000031.1 GCF_002005105.1 Methylocaldum sp. 14B
GAAGGTTTGAGTCGATCTATCCTGACTGTAGGCGCCAACGACTTCCGCCGGGCACGTTTCAGTCGTCGAAATCCGTTCCGGAATCCCGGCCGGCAAGCCCCTCATCCAGAAACCGGAAAATGGCCGGATTCCCGCAACCCGCGGCATTGAAGCGCAGCCAGGGCGAGGCTTCCTGCTGAGGCCTGAACAGGGCGCCCGGGGCGAGCATGATGCCCTGCTTGGCGGCCGCGGCGGCTAAATGCGTGGCGTTCTCGGACGCGTCGCGGCGCGCCCAGATGAACAGTCCGTCCTCCGCGTCCTGGTAAATTTCCAGCCCGCTGCTTTCGAGGTTTCTGACCGCCTCGCCGCGCGCCTTGCGGAGGCGTGAGCGCAGTTTTTCCAGGTGTTTCCGGTAATAGCCGTCGGTAAGGAGTTCGTAGACCAGCCGCTCGTCGATTTCCGAGGTGGTCAGGCTGGTCAGGAGCTTGAGATCGGTGAGGCTCTCGGCGATTTCGTACTTGCAGGCCAGGAAGCCGACCCGGAGACTTGCGGAAACGGTTTTCGAAAAACTGCTGACGAACAGCACCCGCTCCAGCTGGTCGAGCGTCGCAAGGCGCGTCGCCTGTCCGGTCAACAAATCGCCGTAGATATCGTCCTCCACGATCATCAGATCGTAGCGCTCGGCCAGTTGCAAAACCCGGTAGGCCACCGCCTGGGTAATGCTGACGCCGGTCGGGTTGTGGAGCAGCGTGTTGGTGAAAAACACCTTGGGCCGGTGCTCCTCGATGAGGCTTTCCATCGCGGCGGTATCCGGCCCCTGAGTAGTCCAGGGTACGCCGACCAGCCGCGCCCCCGAAAGCTTCAGGTAACCGAACAGGGTGTAATAGCCGGGATCGTCCACCAGCACGGCGTCGCCCGGTTTGACGAACAGCCGGCTGATCAGGTCCAGGGCATGAGTGGCCCCGCGGGTGGTGACGATCTGCCGGGGAGAGCAGCCGATGCCCTGATCGTCGAGCCGCCGCGCCAGCAGGGACCGCAGCGGTTCGTAGCCGGCCGGCAGACCGTATCCGGTCAGATAGGTGCCGCTCTTGCGGGCGAGGGTGCGGAGGCTGCGCTGAATGCCCTCGCCGTCCATCCATTCGCCGGGCAGCCAGCCGGCGCCGGGCATGGCGATGTGCGGCTGTTCCTGCAAGGCGTTGCGGAGCAGCCAGAGCACGTCCATGGCCCGTTCAAGCCGGCAGGACTGATTCACCGCAGCGCCGGATTCCGAGCGTTGAGCCACGTAAAAACCCGACCCCTGCCGGGATTTCAGATAGCCCATCGCCACCAGCCGGTCGAAGGCCTGGACCACGGTGAACTTGCTGACCCGATGCTCGCTCGCGAAATGCCGGATCGACGGCAGGCGCGCGCCGGGCCGCAAGGCGCGCTCGTCGACGCGCTGCTTGATGCCCGCCACGATCTGTTCGATCAAGGGCCGGCTGTCGTGGGGATCGAGGTTGAGGGAATTCATGATTGTTATGGCTCCGCGACCGGTACAGGATGGCCGAACGGATCGTCAACTGTATCTGTATTGTCCGCCGGCGGCAATTTATTGTACGGCCACCACGCTACGAAAACACGCTCGGGGAATCGGTTGTCATGCAGTCGAACACGTCGAAGATACGCCGGGGTTGGCTTCTCGCTATTTGGGGAATTGCCGGCTTCAGTCTGACCTTGCCCGCAACGCGCGTCGCCGTCCTGCATCTCGATCCCTGGTTCGTTGCCTTTGGACGCGGCGTACTTGCGTCTGGACTGGCGGCAATCGCTTTGCTGGTCACCCGGCAACCTTGGCCGAAGCGTCATCAGCTTCGAGGCTTAGCCTTGGTCGCATTGGGGGTCATCATCGGCTTCCCGGTGCTTTCGGCCTGGGCCATGCGCGAACTGCCGGCGTCCCACGGCGGCATCGCGCTTTCGGTCACGCCCTTGGCCACGGCCTGTTTCGGCGCGTGGTTGGCGGGCGAGCGGCTGCCCGGACGCTTTTGGATCGCGGCGCTGATCGGTGCGGCCGCGGTGTTCGCGTTCGCCTTCGAAGCCGGGGGCGGCAGCCTTCGCTCGGGCGATCTCTGGCTGTTCGCGGCGTCTTTGCTGGCCGCGCTCGGTTATGCCGAGGGCGCCAGGCTGACCCGCATTCTGGGGGGCTGGCAGGTGATCAGCTGGGCCCTGGTGCTGTCGGTGCCTTGGTTGCTGGGACCGCTGTGCTGGATCATGGCGCATACCGATCTCTCGGCGCCGTTCGACGCTTGGGCCGGGTTCGCTTATGTCGCCGTGGTCAGCCAGTTCCTGGCATTCATATTGTGGTATCGCGGTCTGGCCGTGGGCGGTATCGCAAAGATCGGCCAGATACAACTGCTGCAGCCATTCCTGACCTTGGGCGCCTCCGCGTTATGGCTGGGGGAGGCGTTGAGCGGTTCGCTGCTCGGCGTGGCTGCCGTCGTAGTGACAAGCCTTTGGGTCAGTCAGCACTCTCCGATGCGGCAGTCGGCGGAAATCAAGCGCGAAGGCCGCCGAATTCGCCATTCAATGACATTACGGACCGAGAAAAATCAAATCTTAATGAGGAACGATCATGAAGCTTTATGACATGGAATTATCGGGTAACTGCTACAAGATAAGGCTGTTTTGTTCATTGTCAGGGGTGAACTACGAATCCATACCCGTCGACCTGATGAAGGGGGAACACAAGCAGGCGGCCTTCCTGGCCCGGAACCCGCGCGGCCAGGTTCCGGTGCTGGACGATGCCGGCACCGTCGTATGGGACTCCATGGCGATTCTGGTGTACCTGGCCAGAAAATACGGGGGCGAACGGTGGCTCCCTACCGAGGCGGAAACGATGGCCAGGGTCATGCAGTGGCTGGCCTTGTCGGAAAACGAAATCCTGTACGGGCTTGCACGGGCTCGGGCGGTAACCAAATTCAACCGTCCCTGGGATCTGGCGCAATGCCAGGATCTGGGAAGATCCGGATTGGGGGTCATGGAAAACCATCTCGAAAAAAATCGATGGCTCGCCGCCGACCACCCAACCATAGCGGATATCGCCTGTTATCCGTACGTCGCTCTCGCTCCGGAAGGCGGCGTCGTACTGGACGAATTTCCACACATCGGGCAATGGATCGCACGCATCCGGTCCTTGCCCGGTTACGTGGGCATGTCCGGTCTCTGATAGTCCATTCGGCATTTGAATGAACATTTATTGTGGTGGCTTAGCGGAACGTAACCCACCGACTCAAGGTGGCTTGGTCGAGCCGTTACGCCGGGAAAGGATTCCCGGCCTACTAAACCAACATTTTTCGGTTTGGCGTAGCGCACGAAGTAGGTCGGCAATCCTTTGCCGACGCAGCCCGTCGGCGGGAGCTCTGTCGGCAAAGGATTGCCGACCTACGCATCTCCGATGCTCGCCGCCAAGCCGCAATAAAAAACGCTCTAGGAAGGTAAAAAAATCCATGCGTATTCCCATCTATCAGATCGATGCATTCACCGATCGCCTGTTCGGCGGCAACCCGGCCGCCGTGTGCGTGCTCGGTCGCTGGCTCGACGATTCCGCGCTGCAATCGATTGCCGCGGAAAACAATCTTTCCGAGACCGCTTTCCTGGTCGGCGGGAACGGGCGTTACAGCTTGCGCTGGTTCACGCCCACGGTCGAGGTGGACCTGTGCGGCCACGCGACTCTGGCCGCGGCCCATGTGGTGTTCCGGGAAATGGAGCCGGCCTTGCGGGAAGTGATCTTCGACAGCCGCAGCGGCGAGCTCCGGGTTCGCCGCGAGAACGAGCTCATGACGCTGGATTTTCCGGCGAGTCACGGCATGATTTGCGATTGCCCGGACCTCCTGGCCGAAGGGTTGGGCCGCAACCCCCTGGAAGTCCTGCGCGGTGCCATGTACCTTTGCGTTTTTGCCGACGAAGAGGACATACGCTCCTTGCAGCCCGACTTCTCGGCTTTGGCCAAGCTCGACCTCATGGGCGTCATCGTCACGGCGCCGGGCCGCTCGGTGGATTTCGTTTCGCGCATGTTCGCACCCAAGGTCGGCATTCCGGAAGATCCGGTGACCGGCGCGGCCCACTGCCTGCTGACGACCTACTGGGCGGAGCGCACCGGGAAAACCCGCTTCTCCGCGAGACAACTGTCCAGCCGGGGCGGCGAACTGGAATGCGAACTGCGGGGGGAACGCGTTCTCATCTCGGGCCGGGCCGTAAAATACCTGCAAGGCGAAATACTGCTTCAATCCTTTACCGAGGAATCAACGATCCCATGACGCTTCGATTGTCCCGCCGTGCCGAGCGGCTCACCAGTTCCCTGATCCGCGACATCCTGCAAGTCACCCAGCGGCCCGGCGTGATTTCCTTCGCCGGCGGATTGCCCGCAGACGAACTGATGCCGCCCCTGGATTTCGAAGGCCTCGCCGACGACTACCGCCAGTACGGCCCCAGCGAAGGCGAACCTGCCTTGCGGAGCCTGATCGCGCAGAACCTGTCCACATTGGGGGTGGATTGCAACGCGGATCGGGTGCTGGTCACGTCCGGCTCGCAGCAGGGCATCGACCTGGTCGGGAAGCTGTTCGTCGACGAAGGCTCGCAGGTCTTGCTGGAAGCGCCCACCTATCTCGCCACGATCCAGGCGCTCGGCGTGTACGGCGCGGAATTCGAAGGACTTCCGCTGTCCGCCGACGGCGTCGATCCGGATACGTTGCGCCTGGCCATAGACCGTCGCCGACCGGCTTTCGTCTATTTGATCCCGACTTTCCAGAACCCTTCCGGGTATTGCTACTCGGACGAAGTCCGGCGCGCGGTAGCCCAGGTTCTGGACGAAACCGGCGTGCCCCTGATCGAAGACGATCCGTACCGGGACCTGGTCTACCAGACGGTCGACCGTACCCCGATCTGCGCCTATCTGGAACGGGCGCCCTGGGTTTATCTCGGGAGCTTTTCCAAGATCACCGCGCCGGGCCTCAGGGTGGGCTATCTCGCTTCGTCGCCGGAACTCTTCTCCGGACTGGTGCGGCTGAAGCAGTCGAGCGATCTGCATACCAACCGCATCGGCCAGGCCTGGCTCACGCGGTTTCTGAGCTCGGCCGGGTTCGACGAACACATGGCGCGGATGATCCGGGTCTACGGGGAACGGCGCGACGCCATGCAGGCCGCCCTCCTGCGCCATTTCGAGGGGCTCGCCGAGTGGCGGGCGCCTGCCGGCGGCCTGTTCTTCTGGCTGCGTCTGACCCGCGAGTGCGATACCCTGGCGGCGCTCCAGGCGGCCCTCACGCGCGACGTGGCGTTCATGCCGGGCGAACCGTTCTTTCCCGCAAGAGACCAGCGTTACCCGGCCTTGCGCCTGAACTTTAGCCATGCGGCTCCGGAAAACATCGAGCGGGGCATCGGCCTGATCGCGGAAATTCTGGGGGAAATCACCGACCGCGGTGGAAACCGCACGAACAGCCCGTCCTTGTCCGTCTGAACTTTTTTCATCGAAAAGGAGTTGTCTTTCATGAATCTGACCCTGGTCATCGGCAACAAGAATTATTCCTCCTGGTCGCTGCGCCCCTGGCTGTTTCTGAAACACCACGGCATTCCCTTCGAAGAGGTCCGGATTCCCCTCTATCGAGAAGACACGGCAAGCCGCATCGCCGCCTATTCGCCGTCCGGAAAAGTGCCCGTACTGGTGAACGATGGGGTTACTGTCTGGGATTCCCTGGCCATACTCGAATATCTGGCGGAACGCTTCCCGGAAACCGGCGGATGGCCGAAAACACTTTCCGACAGGGCAAAGGCCCGCTCGCTCGCGGCGGAAATGCACGCAGGCTTTCAGGCCTTGCGCACGCATTGCAGCATGAACTGCCGGCGACAGTCCGCAAGCAAGGAATTGCCCGAGGACGCTCAAAAGGATGTCGCCCGAATCGGGCAAATCTGGCGGGACTGCCGGGAGCGGCACGCGAATGACGGTCCTTGGCTGTTCGGCCGCTTCACCGTCGTCGATGCCATGTACGCACCGGTGGCCTTGCGTTTTTGGACCTATCGGCTCGATGCAGGTCCCGTGGCGCAGGACTACGTGAATACGGTGCTCGGCCATCCTGCCATGGTTGAATGGATCGGGGCCGGCAAATCGGAAACCGAGGTCATCCAGGCGTTCGAGGAATGAAAACGAGGATTTGGCTAGCGTTGCTGGCGGTTTATTTCGTTTGGGGCTCGACCTATCTGGTGATCCGCTTCGCGGTGGAAACGCTTCCGCCGTTTCTGTCGGGCGGGCTCCGCTTCCTCGTTTCGGGCGCGATCCTGCTGATCTGGCGACGCGCGGCCGGAGATGCCATGCCGACCCTTCGCCAATGGCGATCGGCAGCCATCGTCGGCACCTTGCTCCTCCTCGGCGGCAACGGGCTGGTCTCATGGGCCGAGCAGACCGTT
Source organism: Methylocaldum sp. 14B (assembly GCF_002005105.1). Taxonomy (GTDB): domain Bacteria; phylum Pseudomonadota; class Gammaproteobacteria; order Methylococcales; family Methylococcaceae; genus Methylocaldum. Next base: position 6,409 of record NZ_MSCV01000031.1, read on the forward strand.
CCATCGGGCATTGCAGCGCTGATTATCGGCGCGGTGCCGATGTTCATGGTGATCGCCGACGCGCTCAGGCCGAACGGCGTCAGACCGACGGCCCGAGTGATCGCCGGGCTGGCCATCGGCTTCACCGGGATTTACTTGCTGGTCGGCCCGTCGGAATTCTCGGACGACCTGCATTTGGACGCTCTCGGCGTGGCGGCGCTCCTGATCGCCGGATTTCTATGGGCACTCGGCTCGATCTGCGGCAAAACCATGAATCTGCCGAAGTCCGCCTTGATGACGACGGGCGCGGAAATGCTGGCCGGCGGTTGCGCCCTAATGGCCGCGAGCGCCATGAACGGCGAATTGAAGGGATTCAGCTTTTCGGAGGTTTCCACCGACTCGTGGCTGGCATTGGCGTATCTCATCGCCTTCGGGTCTATGATCGGTTTCGTCGCGTACGCCTGGCTCTTGCAAAACGCGCCGATTCCGCTGGTGGCGACCTACGCCTACGTCAATCCGCTGGTGGCGGTGTTCCTCGGCAACTGGTTCGCGCAGGAACCGCTGACCCCGCGCATCCTGTCGGCATCGGCGATCATCATCGGATCGGTGGTGTTCATCAATAGCACCGGCCGGTCGAGAGCCAGCAAGGAAGCGGTGGTCGCGGTGAACGAATAATCCTCTTTCCCCGTATTCCGCTGCGCTGCATACGGGCTACGAAAACGCAGATTGGAGCAATAGTCTCATGTACGAGCTCAGCTATTACGAAACCATGGCCGAATACAACGCCTGGATGAACGAGAAGCTCTACCGGGTGTGCGCCGAAATTCCCGACGAACTCCGGAAAAAGGATCTCGGCGCTTTTTTCGGCTCGATTCACGGCACGCTCAATCACCTGCTCCATGCCGACCTCATCTGGATGGGACGCTTGGCTGGGCTGCCGTTGACAACGGCAGCCCTGGGCCAGGAACTTTATTCCGCGTTCGACGACTTGCGGCGGGAGCGCGAGACGATGGACCGGAAGATTCTCGACTGGACCCGGACACTCTCTCCCGAACGTCTCGCTCAGCCCTTCACCTATACCAGCCTTTCGGACCGTAAAACGCGCACCCGGCCCTTCTGGCTGCTGGTCGCACATCTCTTCAACCATCAGACCCACCACCGAGGACAACTGACGACCTTGCTGAGCCAACTGGGGCTCGACTACGGCGTCACTGACCTCCCCTGGCTTCCCAGCCTCTGCGAACTCGATCCGGCCGAGTCAGGGTGATGCGCCGGAGGGCGTCCGTCGAGCTTCAATCGTTCCTGAATGTCGATCGCAATACGATGACCGCCCCCTTGCCGAAACCGTAGCTGGTGAGGACGATACTAGCCAGCAAAAACAGCCGAAACGCCGCCGGAAACAAACCGTCCGAGGGCGTGGGAGTATCCAGCACCGGAAACATCGCCTGCATCAAAAACAGGCTGGAATTGGTGAAGGCACCGACCACCATGGCCCAGCGCACATGCCAGGGCAGCGGCACTCTGGCGGCATAGAAGCCGAAAATCAGGGCGCTCATGAGCAGGAAATCCAGATGCGCCTGCAAGAGGCGGGTGAACTTGCCCGGAAAAATGGCCGGCAGCACGGGCAGACCGAATCCCAGGCCGACCATGCACCAGGCCAGAACCAGAGCCATCAACAGCCACAGCGCGGCGCCTCTGAGCAATATCATGTTTCCCGCGAGTCCTGAATCTTGCTGCATCGTCAATCTCATCGTGAATTCCGGTTACAAATCGGTGCCGCGCAGTATGAATATTTCCGCCTTTGTCCGCTGGATCGGGACGGAAAGAAAACTTGACTGAAACGGCGGTTTCGCCGTTTACAGCCGTTTGCCGCACGCCTACTATCCGGAGCCATCGAGAAAAACGCGAACCTGATCCATGCACACATCGAATACCAAGGCCTTAACGCTATCCACAGCCGATGTGCCCAGAAGCGAGAGGCAGGGCTGGCTGCGGGAAGTCATTGGCCGGGAGTACGTCAAGGTGGAAATCAGCCCACCCGCCGACGGCGCATTGTTCAACGAGATGACGATATATCCGTGGGAAGACCTGCGCCTCTCCGCTATCCGGTCCAACGCCATCGGCATCGAACGGCTGCCGGGCGAGCCGTATCGATCCGATCAGGACGCCTATTTCGCGGTGGTGTTGCTCTCGGGCCAATACTCCCTGGAACAGCAGGGACGGGAGGTTTTTCTAAGACCCGGCGACATCACCCTCTACGATGCCACCCGGCCCCACCGCATCTACTGCCCGCGGACTTTTTCGAAACTGATCGTCTCTATTCCGCGCACGATGCTGAGAGACAGAATTGCCGGAATCGAGCACTGCACGGCGCTCCGGATTCCCGGAAAAGACGGCATCGGCGCCGTGGCGTCCATGTTCCTTCGCGGGTCCGCCAGCCAGGCGGGCCGCTTGAATCCGCACGAGTTCTCCGCCCTTGCCGAACAGTCGCTCGGCCTGCTGACCCTCGCCATAAATTCGGCGCGCCCCGCGAACTTTCATCTCTCCCGCAGCCGTTCGCTCTCCCTCTACCGGGTCAAGGCGTTCGTCGAGCGGCACCTTTCCGACCCCGGCCTGAATGTCGAATCGGTCGCGAGCGGCGTGGGCTTGTCGGCCCGCTATATCAACGATCTTTTCAAGGACGAGGAGACCTCCCTGATGCGCCATGTCTGGCGGCGCCGGCTGGAAAATTGCGCGAAAAACCTGCTCGACTCGGCGCATGTAGGCCACAGCTTGTCCGAAATCGCGCTCCGCTGGGGGTTTAACGATCTGTCGCATTTCAGCCGGGCTTTCAAGCAGCGCTTCGGCTGCTCGCCGCGGGAATATCGACAGCGGGAACACTAAATGCCTGCGCGCAGATTCGGCACGATTGACCGTTCCATCGAAAAAATTCGGCATCGGGTGAATGGAGAAGTGGAATTGAGTTCGCTATTGCGTCGTCCTGCCTTGCAGAGAGATCCATGAAAAAGAAACGACTTGCACTTTCGGCAATCACGCTCCTGCTTTCCGCATCCGCATTATCCGGCAGCTTTATTTCCATCCGCGATCATCAACATCTCAATATCCCATGTCTTATATTCGGGATTATCGGATTTTCCGGCGGGATTTTAACCGCGGTTCGCCTTTCCATCGGAAGACAGCTCGTAATGGTTTTTATTCATTACAGGTGGTTTTCATTTATGGTGAAAACTTCGTTTTCAAATTGGATCCCGGATTCGCCATACCTTTGAATATGCTGGAAGGTTCCATACAAGATGTCGCAAACCCGAGAGGGCTTGGTATCAATCTATTTGCGATATTACTTTTGGTGCTGAGTTCAAAACGCATTCTCATAGATCATGATTACCCTTGAAAAGCTCGAGATATACCAACGATTCGACGGCGACATCGATGGCTGGATTCGGGGCTCGCGACATCCCGATTCATCCGGCATGACCGATGCCGACTGGTCTTTGATCGATGAGCTGCGAACCGCGCTCCACATTATCGCTTCGGGGGCGGCCTCTCCGCGGTTTGCCGCGGCGACTGAACGGAAACTGCGCTTATCCGTGGCCGATGAACGAACTCGCGAGGCGTTGCGCAAACTCGCAGTGCCAAAATGAGCTACACGACCCGCGAACCGTTTCGAGTCGCGCATCGGAAGCCGGCGACAATCGACCCTGTCCTGTCGCGGAACAAATTTAGAGGGCGGGTCCACGAAATTCAGGCTATTAACCGGTATTATCGCCGCATGCTCAAACTGTCACGGGTCACCAAAAGCTATGACGGCGTTGCCGTGCTTCGCGACATCGATCTCTCGATTCCCGAGGGGCAGGTGGCGGTGATCATCGGCGCGAGCGGCTGCGGCAAATCCACTCTGCTCCGGCTGGCGAACGGCCTGGTCCTCCCGGACCGAGGCACCGTCGAGTTGATGGGCACGCCGGTCACCGCCTCGACGGCTCTGGCACTGCGCCGCCGAATGGGCTATGTCATCCAGGAGGGCGGACTGTTTCCGCACTTGACCGCCCGCGGCAACGTGGCCTTGATGCCGGGCCGGCTCGGCTGGTCATCCGCGCGAACAGAGGCGCGGATGATCGAACTCGCAGAACTGGTCCGCCTGCCTACGGGAGCGCTCGACCGCTACCCGTCCCAACTCTCCGGAGGCGAACGGCAACGAGTGGCCCTGATGCGGGCGCTGATGCTGGACCCCGAGATCCTGCTGCTGGACGAACCGCTCGGCGCACTGGACCCGCTGATCCGCTACGAACTCCAGACCGATCTCAAGACGCTGTTCACCGCTCTCGGGAAAACCGTTCTAATGGTGACGCACGATCTGAGCGAGGCCGGCCATTTTGCCGACGAGATCGTGCTGCTGCGCGAGGGCTCCATCGAACAGCGAGGGCCGATGACGGCTTTGATCGATTCGCCGGCCACCGAGTACGTCGCGCGCCTCGTGCGGGCGCAGCGCAGCCTGGTCGACGGACTTGTGCAACGGGCGACATGATCTACCGGCTGACCCTGCTCTTGAGCTTGTGGATCGGTTACGGCTCGGCTCCTGAAGCCGGGGAGACGACGGGGGTGGCCGTGGGTTCCAAGGAGTTCACGGAATCGGTGATCCTCGGCGAGATCGCGACCCAGATCCTCGAAAACGCGAGGATCGACGTGCAACACCGAAAGCAGCTCGGCGGGACGCGGTTCCTTTGGCAGGCTTTGATCGATGGCGAGATCGACCTCTATCCCGAATATACCGGGACTCTGATCGAGGAGGTTCTGGGCGGCCGGCTACAAGGGAAGCGGGACTTGGCGACGCTGCGCCGGGTCCTGGCGGAACAGGGCGTGTCGATGACCGAGCCGCTCGGATTCAACAACACCTATGCCCTGGGGATGATGACCGCTCGCGCGGAACGCTTGGGAATCACCACCATCTCCGAGCTGCGCGACCACCCGGAGCTCAAGTTCGGTTTCAGCAACGAATTCATGGCTAGGGCGGATGGATGGCCCGGGCTCAAACGAGCCTACCGCTTACCCCAGCAAGCGGTCGTGGGTCTGGATCATGGGCTCGCCTATCGCGGCCTTGCCGGCGGCCGCCTGGATGTGACCGACCTCTATACCACCGACGCGGAGATTCAATACTACTCGCTCCGGGTGCTAGAGGATGACCGAGGCTATTTCCCCGACTATCGCGCCGTGTTTCTTTACCGGGCCGACCTCGCCGAACGCCTGCCGGCCGTCCTTCCGGTACTCCGGCAACTGGAAGGCCGGATTTCGGAGAAAGAGATGACCGCCATGAACGCGGCGGCCAAGCTCGGCAAGGTATCGGAGCGCAAGGTGGCCGCCGACTTCCTGCGGAAACGGCTAGCCATCGCGTCCGACGGCGAGGTCGAGGGCTTGGCTGCCAGCCTGTGGCGCCACACGCTCGAACATCTCTCTCTGGTCGCAATCTCGCTGGCCGCCGCCATCCTCGTGGCCATTCCGCTGGGTATTCTGTGCGCGCGTAGACCGCGCCTGGGAAGGCTGGTACTTGGAGCCACCGGGATTCTTCAAACGATACCGTCGCTGGCGCTCCTCGTGTTCATGATCCCGCTGCTCGGAATCGGAGCCTGGCCGGCCATCACCGCTCTGTTCCTGTACAGCCTCCTGCCCATCGTGCGCAATACCTGTACCGGGCTTCAGAACATTCCCGGTCCGCTGCTCGAATCGGCCGATGCGCTCGGCCTCCCCCGCTTCGCCCGGCTACGACTGGTGGAGTTGCCCCTGGCCTTGCGCACCATCATCTCCGGAGTCAGGACGGCTGCCGTGATCAACGTCGGCATGGCGACCCTTGGCGCGCTGATCGGTGCGGGAGGATATGGGCAGCCGATTCTCACGGGCATTCGCCTGGACGATACGGGATTGATCCTCCAAGGGGCTATCCCTGCCGCCCTGCTTGCGCTATTGATCGAGGGCGTCTTCGAGCTCGCCGAACGCCGGCTGGTACCAAAGGGGTTGCGCGGGTGACCGGAAACCTCCCGGCGTTGCACAACCTTTCGCAGCCCGCCGGGGCTTACGACCCGCTAACCGTCTTGAGTCTCGTATCGATCTGCCGAGCCAGGTTCTCGATGCCCTTGGCGGTGAAGTTCTGCTGTTGGCCCTTGACCTCGACGATGAAGTCGCCGACGACATTGCCGGTCTTGGTATCGATCAAATGCGCCATGAGATAGACGAACAGGAAACTCGGCTTGTGCAACCGTCCGACGACGACGAACTCGCTCCCGCTATTTTTCCCGAGCTCCGCCGCTTCGTCCGAATGATCCCAGAGGTATCCGAACCCCTTGGTGGCGGCGGCTTGAGCGGCCGGGTCGGTCGCATCGATGTGATAGCCCTTGCCACTCAAATGTTCCTCCAGTAACCGTTTTAGCGAGGCCGTTCTTTCCACTTCTTCGGCAACGCCCGGATTCGAGGTGACATCGTTCAACTCGAAATCCAGAACCCCAATACTGGAATTCGCGCGTACCGGAAGGGAAACGAGGATCGCGAGAGTAAGGACTGAAATGATCTTGCTTAAGACAGACATGACTATGCTCCTATCGTAAATCCTGCTCGATGCCGCTGATCGCTGTTCAAACTTCGTGGCCGGGCACATCGATCGCTTTCGTCACATTCAGCTTTTCGAGCATGCTTGCTTTCTCCGGAAGTTGGACCGGAAAGCCCAAGGCGGACAGCTATTGCCTTCTTGGCGGCCTTTCCCGCAGGTCTTGGACGAAATAGGCTATGGCCCGGCGCCAGGATTCGTCCTTGTCACCCCGAAAATCGAAGGCGCGGTTGATCAGGGTTTGCCCCGTGGCGACGTCGCGGATTTGGATGTGCAGGCTGAGGACCAGATTGCTCATTCGGAACACCCATCCGACGAGAACCCGCTCGGCGCCGAGCCGCCGGGCGATGTCCAGCTCGCAGCCGTTGCAGGCATGCAGATAGCGGGCCGACTTCAGCTCGGCGACGAGTTCGGGAGCCGGCCCATGATCCACCACCCGGTACAACCCGCTGCGGCTCAGATCGTCCCGCAAAACCTCGGTCATGACAGCGAGCCGCCTGCCCCACTCGGCCTCCCGCGTGCTGTCGCCGAGATCGCCGGTGAGTTCCAAGTCCAGCACTGCGAGCGTCTTAAGATCAGGACTTTCACCCGTCGACGCCCGCTCGGCCGGAGGACTGTTCTGAGACCAGACGGGGGAATGGACTAGCACCAGAACTGCAAAAATCGAGATCAGCCGAACGAACGGGGAACGATGCATCGGAATCGCCTCATTGAAATCCAGCCTTCTTACCGGGTACGCTGCTTGGGTCACAGCGAGTTCTTCGCCCAAGCTACGGCTCAGATTACAGCATAACAATTGACGTTTCGTCAAAATTTATCCATACCGTCAAAATCATGACGAAATTAACCCGAAAGCAACGTGAAATCATCGCCCGGAAGGAATTAATTTTGGACATATCGGCGAAGCTGATCGCCGAACAGGGCTTCAGCAACTTCGGGATGGACCGGATAGCGGAGTTGACCGAGTACTCCAAGGGCACCATTTACCAGCACTTCCAGTGCAAGGAGGAGGTGCTGATGCACCTTTGCATACGCGGACTCCGAACCTGGCGCGACTTTTTCGATCGCGCGCTGAAGCTCCGCGGCAACAGCCGCGAACGGCTGCTGGCCATACACCTGGCCCACCACTTCTACGCCAAGCTGTACCCGGTGGAATACGAAAGCATTTACACGGTCAAGTCCGCCGGCGTCCGGGAAAAAATCTCGCCGGAGAGCCACGCGGCTCAAAACGAGCTCATGAAGGACGTGATCGACCGGGTCGTCATCGTCATCGACGAAGCCATCGAAAACGGCGACTTGAAGCTGCCGGGGACCATGGCGCCGCAGGACCTGGTCTACGGTTTCTGGGCATTGCATTACGGCGAACTCATGTTCGAAACCTTCAACTTCCCTTACCGGAACATGGGGATCGGCGACCTGGAGAACAACGTCCGGCTGGTTTTGCGGACCCTGCTGGACGGGCTTCCCTGGGAACCGGTCTCGACCCGGCACGACTACACCGCTTCGGCGGAGCGCATCATGCGCGAAATCTTTCCCGAGGAAGCGGCGGCGATCGCGGCACGCTGAGATCGTTTTATCGTTCTGAAAGAGCAGGGGCTTCGCTAGGTGGCGCTTCGATCGCCGCCTCCGGTGCCTCCACCTCAGCCTGTGCAACCAGCCGACGGAGACGTCCCTATTCGAAATGTCCAGCAAGTTCCGCGTCCGCAGAATTGCTAGAATCCGCCGTTTAACTCCAGGAAAGCATTCATCTGCATGGGAACAGGACTTCGGAAAACGGTCGGGCGTCGCAAACATAGACCTCCGGCCAGCGGCGAAGCACGCCGCCCCTTACACCTTCCCCGCCTCTGGCAAGGCATCGGCTGGCTGATGGTCGCCGTCGTGGTCTGGCTGAGCCTGACGCCGGAACCGCCTCAGCCGCCCACGCCGTTGCTCGCTTGGGACAAGGCGCAACATGCCTTGGCGTATGCCTCGCTGACGTACTGGTTTCGACAGGCCTTCCTGCCCCGTTGGCGCTGGCCGCTGTTTCTCCTTTTCCTGGGGATCGGACTGGAATTTCTTCAAGGACTCAGCAACGTGCGTACATTCGATCCGGTCGACATGGTCGCCAACGGTATCGGCGTTTGCCTCGGCCTGGCGCTCAGCCGCACCCCGCTCGGAAGGCTGCTTGCGAAGATCGATGCGCTTGTCGGCGGCAAAGGCTAGGCCGCTCGGCGGGTTACGGCCTTACAATACTTTCCGGTCCGGTTTAGCGGTCCAAGGGAGAGTAGGTCGGGAATCCTTTCCCGACGCAACCGTCGGAAAAACGGCTTCGTCGGCAAGGGGTTGCCGACCTACTATTAGCCCACATTTCTCGCACGCCTTTGTCGCAAGGGTGTCAAGGCGCTGCACCGGCCAGCAGGGAGCCGGCGAACAGCGCAGTGCCCGAGGGGTACGGCAAAGCCCCTGGCTACTTCCCTCCCCCCTCGCCACCCTCGGTGTCGATCGTCGGCGCGTCCATGCTCTTCTCGATGGCCCTGATGGCTTCCAGTTTCTCCCGAAGAATTTTCGCCTCGTCGGTCGGGGGATTGGTCTTATCGACCGTCTTCGAGTCCGGGGCACAAACCGTCGCCTGTTTGCGGTCCGGTTTTCGTTCCGCGGCTACCGCTTTTCTCGACAGACTCCCGGCCCGCTTCAGAGTCTCCATTTGAATGGCAACCAGGTTCTGTACCCTTCCGTCCGGCATCCGCTCGGGGGGTATGGCCCCCACGGACGCCAAGATCTTGGTCGTGTCGCCGCAGGCTTCGGAAAGCGTTCGCGCAATCAGAAGGTGCAAGCGCACGCCGACGCCCGGATTTTGCCGGTAATGCTTGAGCATCCGCCGGCATTCCTCGGCGCGAGATGCGGCGGTTTTATTGGCGAACGCGGCGCCGAAGCCCAGCAGTTCGTCGATATCCGATCGCGAATAGGCATCGTGGGAAGGTGTGTAATACGAAGCCCGGTAGCGGTCCGGGTAGAATTCCGCGCAGCCGGCCAACACCGAGAGCCCCATTAAAACTGTACTGCGGACAAGCATGTTCATTCAGGCAGCCTCGACCAGCGGTAATTGAACCCGGATGCGAGCGCCTTGTTTGTCCTGCCGCGGTTCGAGAACCTCGATCTTTCCGCGCTGATTGGCGACGCACTCGCTGGCGATGGCCAATCCCATTCCGGTACCTTCGGTGGCGAGGCTGGACGCGGCCTTGCCCCGGTAAAACGGTTCGAATACATGCTTGCTTTCCTCTTCGTCGATACCGGGCCCGTCGTCTTCGACCTCCAGCTCCATGTTGCCCCCCACGGCGCGGAGAATGATTCGAATTTCGCCGCCTACGGGCGAGTAGCTCACGGCATTGGAAATCAGGTTGTCAATAATGGTTTGTAGCTGGTCCCGATCGCCGGACACCTCGACCGGCTGGACCAATTCCTTGACCGTCAAGGACTTCGCTTGCAGGCGAGGCCGGTGATCCGCGATGACGGACCTTAACAGATCCTGCATCTTAACGCTTTCGGCGACATTCTGTTCCGGTTCCTCGTGAAGCCGGTTGTAGCGGGTCAGCTCCGCCAACAACTCTTGCAGCTTTTGAATGTTCGTGGTCAGCGTCCGGCCGATTTCGCGCTGTTCAGGACCGGCTTCGTCACTCATCATCTCGAGCTGTTCCGCGCTTTCGACGATCCGGGCCAGCGGCGTCTCGATCTCGATCGACACATTATCCATCAACTGCCGTTTCGACTCTTCGAGCGAGCGCAGGCGCGTCCGCAACAATTCCAATTGATCGCCGAGATACCGAAGATCTTGCGGCCCCGCCACGCTGATAGGCTTTCCGAAATCCCGCGCCGTCAGCCTTCGGATCGCTTCGTCCAACTGCCGGACCGAGCGGCTGAGCAAGGTCAGCAAGAACAGGATGACGGCAACCGAAGTAGGCAAGAGAAATCCTGCCTTGATCACCAGATCCTGCTGAACCGATCTCGACTGTGCGTAGAGCTGTTTCGCCTCCCGGTCGACCTGTTCCGAGATTTCCTGCCACAAAGCATTAGCCGCCGCATGCAAACCTTGAAATGCCTGGTCGTCGGGCAGGGCGACGCGATCGCCGGTGTCGGAGCTGATGATTTGCTCGTAAACCAAGCGCTCTTGCTCCGACAACTGATTGATCGAAAGCGCGACTTTTTCGTCCACGCCCATTTTCAGCAGTTCGCCCAAGGCCTCCCTCAGGGAGTTCCGAACGGTTTCGTAAGACTGCCGCTCATAGGGCTGGCGCAAGGCCGGATGCGCCAAAATGACGAAGAGCTTGGCTTTTCGCTCGATATCGGAAACCATTTGTAGCGCCGAGCGGGCGGTTTTCACCTGCTCGACGATCTGATAAAAGGTTCTTTGCTCCAGCCGCGCGATGTCGCGCATGGCGAAGGCCGCATACATCACGGCAAACAGCAAGGGAACCAGAACGACCACGAACCCTATGGGGATCAGGTATTTCAGCGAGAATAACTTTTCGAATCTCATCCGCTTCAAATCAATCATTGCCGCATCGTTGGGTTCGCAAACCGACCTCGACGATGCCGTAACACTCTTGTGACCTCCCTTATGATAGGGATTTATCGTCCGGTCGTGTTGAATGGCGTGTTCGCCCCACGAGCGACTTCCTGCGCAGCGGCGTATTCTGCAAGGTGAATCGAATGACAAAGCATTTTTTTTCGAAGGGCGGATTTGCCATTGCGGCGGCAACCTGGCTGACTTTGGCTACCGGCGCCGAACTCTCGGGATTGCCGGTTCCGGGCAGCGCCGAGAATCCTGCTCTGCTGCTCGAACTCGGCAGCCAGCCGCCGTCGGCCGCAGCCCAGGACAATGCGACGCGTGTTTATAAGGGCGATGTCAGTGCGCACGAAGGAGACGCCTCGATTCAAACCGGTCCGGATGATATCAGTTCGCTGCATCCGGGATTCGGCTCGTGGAGTGTCGCTTTCCGATTCAAACTGGAACCCCGGGCAAACGCGAGCCCCTACACCTTTTGGGCGCGCTGGCGGCAAGGCGGCGAACCGGAGGTTTGCGTGCAGACCTTCGAGATTTGGGCGGGACCCGATGCCTCGAAGCTCGAACAACGCGCGGTCGTGAAGCTGAAACCCAAGGGCTGGGAATACGCCTGGATCGGCGCGGAAACCCCGCTGACGCTCAAGGCCGACGATACCGTAATCGAAATCCGCGACAGCGGAGCCGGCCACGACGCCAAGATTTTCGACGCTTTTCTGCTCGGCGGCCCAGAGTCGCCGACGGCGCTTCCGGAACAAGGCACTAACGAACTTCCGGCGGTTCTTCTGGAATTGGGCAAAACGCCGCTTTGGATGTCGGCGGGCAAAGATCCCGCGATTCGGGTCCATCCCGGAACCGCTGCGGGACTCGAAGGCGCGGGCTCGATCCTGACCGAAAAAGACGAAGTCCAGGTTTTTCATCAAGGCTTCGGCGCTTGGGGCGCGAGCTTTAGGTTCAGCCTCGATCCCGCCGTTCCGCCCGGCCTCTATCGCTTCTTCGCAAGGTACAAGAGCGGCGGCGAAGTGTCGCAGGTCGCCCAGACCTTCACCGTAAAAGCCGGCGCCGATCCGAATGCACTGGCCGCTCGCGGCGAATTTGTAGTGACCAACACCTCGCCCTGGGAATACCAGTGGGTGAAAGGCGCTGCCACCGTGGCCATCTTGCCGGGCGACAAGGTGCTGCAAATAGAAAACGCGGGTAAAGCTGACGGCGCGAAGGTTTTCGATGCCTTTCTCCTCAAGATGGAAACGCCGCTCGGCGACTGGATGAGCGCCTCGGCGGCGGAAGCCCGAAACCGCTTTCTGGCGCGGACGAAGAGTGTGTCCGATCCTAGCGGACAGCTCTACGTGCTCGACGGCAAGGGCGATCATGGCGAAATTTTGTTCCGGGGATTGGCGGCCGATGCCGCACGCCAGCGGGTTCAAAAGCTCCGGGTGAACTATTCGATCGGGCCCGAAGCCGAGGACATGGCACGGCGCCTCAATCTGCCCGCGCTGCCCGCCGCGCTCGTAACCGACAACAACTACACCGTGCTCAGCGCCCTCGCCTCGCCGAAAAACGAAGCGGCCGTGGCGAAATTTCTCGCCGATCCGGAACACGCGGGCACGATGCTCACAATCCCGGCCGTCACATCAGACGCGCCTACCACGCTCCATAACGGCGTGCCCGAAGCCTGGCTGGTGGGCGGATTGCAGGATGGCCTTGCGGGCGTTTCGATTTACGGCCTCGATAGCGAAACCGTGCTGCGTCCGAATCCCGGCCAGCCCTACCTCAGCACCGCCATGATGGGCGGCAAGATAAAGACCTGGCAAAAGGCTCCGGCCGCAGCCAATGGCGTCACCGTCATCGAGCCCGCCACCGATCACTCCTACGGCTGGTCGCGCGGAACCGGCTACGCTCAGCTCTATCTTCACGTCGACCAGCCGACCCAGGCGCTGCTGAAATTGCGCCAGTCCGGGATCAGAACCGCCGGATGGCTGGACGGGGAGCCCCTCTCCTTCGCCGACGATCCGAACCCGCCGGCCGACTTCCCGGTTCCGGGCGAACCCGCCAAGAATGCGCTACAGGGATTCACCACCGAGGGTCTTGCGGTCACTGCCCTGCCGGAACGCGCCGAGCCTTCACAGGCCGCGCCCTTGGCGCTTGCGCCGGGGTGGCATCGTCTGTTGGTCAAGCTGGCGATGCAGCACGATAAAGGCGAAAGCTTCTTCTTTGCCGCTCGATTTACCGATGAGTCCGGAAGTCCGCTCGATTCGATCAAGACGCAGCTCGCCGATCCGAACGCCGATTTGGCGCTAGCCGGCGTGGCCGCGAAGCTCAGGCCGTTGGTGTACGTCGACGCGCCTGCCAATCTGCCCCGACCGGGCGACCCGCTCAAGCTGCGCGCCGACATCCGCTGGCATCCGATTCTGGAGGAAACCGAACTGCCCGCTCCCCTGCCCCGCTTCCGCGCCAAGCTGCGCCTCAGGATGACGGATTACCGGGGCAACGAGGTCGCCGTGAAAGAGGTCGATGGATTCTTCCCCGGCGAGGCCACGCTCGATTTCGGAAAAACGCCCAAAACGGGCTATTACGCCGTCTACCCTTCCCTGCACACACCCGACGGCAAGCTCATCATGGCCTATCCCGCCGACGGCTTCACCGTGGTTCGCGGAAACGCCGCCCAAAAGGAACGGCTGGACAAGAAAAAGCTCTGGAACAACGACTATTACGCCTTCTTCGACGGCGACAAAGGCTTCCGCCAGGAGGGCGGATACTTCGCCTGGCTGGAGCGCACGGGCATCTACAAGAGCTACGGCTCCTATCCCGGATTCCCGCCGGAGCATCAAACGAAGTGGGAACGCGCCAAGTCGCGCGGACTGGTCTTCTTCGGCGACACCTCGGGCGACAGCCATTGGCTCAACGACAAGCCGGAAGACGGGCGCGCCTTCATCGAAAAGGCCTCGGCCTATACCCGCTTCTTCAAAGCGACCAACGAAATCGACATCCGCCGCGAAGGGGAATGGCAAAAACTGCGCGCCCCCGCCCATTGGGTCGAGCGGGCTAAGTGGGAGTACGAAGCGGTACACGGGGCCCGGAAGGACGGCCATTACGTCGGCGGCAGCCTGGTGCGCCCCGGCGATACGACGGATGACGGAGGCTATGCCGGGGGCTTGAGTTCGGGAAAGTGGTTCGCCGAAGTGCTCAAGCTCGGCCTCGACAAGTACCAGGACGCCTGGGACGTCCACGCCTATCCGCAACGCCCGCCCCGCTTCGGCCATCCTATCGGCAACGGCTCCACCGAAGACGAACGCGGCGTTCTCTCGGCTTACGAAAGTCTCGGACGCAAGAACACCCTGCCGTTCTGGCTGGGCGAAGCCGGCGCCAAGACCGCCCATGGTTTCACCGGCCGCCGCTGGCAGGCGGAACAGGCCGCGAAGATGATCGCCTGGGCCAACAGCCGCAGCGACTACTTGGGGCTGGCCTTCTGCCTCGGCCACGAATACGACTGGGGCTACGGCCGCCTCTGGGACTACTCCATGGGTCACAAACCCGCCGAGGCGGCTCTCTACACCGCCGGCGCCCTGATCGACGGCTTGCCCTACAAGGCCGTGGACACCCAAGACGCCAACATCCAGGCCGCCTATTTCGGCGAAACCTTCATGATCTGGCGGACGGACGAGCAGACCGGCGATTGGCCGCTAAAGCTCGATCCGGCGAAGGCTTGGGTCGTGGTAGACGTGGTGGGACATGCTGAGCATCTTGCGGTCGATATGAACGGCAAAGCGGCTGCCAGGGTATCCGCGAGTCCCTTGTATATTCTGAGTAAGGGGGATTATGAAAGGTTGATGCGGGGGCGGTAGCTGGTTGATGGGTTTCGCTTCGCTCTACCCATCCTACGGTGTGAACCAAAGTTTTTAGAAGCATTGATCATAAATCAGGCGCTTTATCTGTCACTTTTGATACAAAATAAGACGTTATATAGAACTTCTATTTCAAGTTGGGCATTTAAGGGAGCATATGGCTAAAGACGCTGTATATTCGGGAGAGCGCGAGGTTCGCACCTTCGTTGACTTGAATCATGGGGCCAATGTTCTCTTACAGAAGTCATTGGAAGACGAGAAGGGCAGCTACTACACGACCATGGCTTCACTGCTGATGAGAGCTTTCACTTTCGAGGCATACCTCAATCACCTGGGTAGTCATCTATTCGACTTCTGGCCGGAAATCGAATCAATCAAGGTCTTGGATAAGTACGCCGCCCTTTGCAAGCACCTGGGGATCACGACCGATTTCTCAAAGAGACCATACCAAACTCTCAGTGCGCTCTTTAAGTTCAGGAACGCCATAGCGCATGGCAAATCGGTAATTCTCGAAGAATCCAAAGAGGTTAGTTCTAAAGACGAGCCACACCGCCATACGCCCAAAGCCCATTGGGAAGAATACTGCACAGAGTCGAATGCAAAGCGGGCTGAGGAAGATGTATCGGCAATTATCAAAGAAATGCATGAGGCGGCGGAATTGGGCGACTACCCGTTCATTCACGGAGTTGGCGTAGGTTCGATATCGCTCAAGCCTGCCCAACAAACCGCTGCACGCGACCGCGTTAAGAAACGCACCGCGTGAGCGGCAACGTTCGGCGTCAGTTCAGCGCCAGTGATCATCGGTGGACTCCGAGATGAATAGCTCAGAAGATTCCCAACGCCCTCTTGCCCCTTTGGGAAGTATCGAACCCCACGCGCCACTACTGCGCATTCCGCCGCAAGACCAATTGCTGTACAAGATCATGACGGTCGAGAATCTCTTGCGCTCAGTCACCGGCAATTATCTCTACTTCAGCCGCGTCGACAGTTACTCGGACTTCCCCAACGCTGACGAGAACGACAGCCGGCAGTTACCAAAGGATCAACCGGCCAATGCTGCCGCTAGGTTCCAGAAGGCCCCGGACTTTTCCGTGGCGCATTATTACGACGAATGCAGGAGCAGAACCTTTGCGAGCTGCTTCTCCGTCGAGAACTCCGACTATATCTGGAACAACTACGCCAACGGTAGCGAGAAGGGCAAAGTCTGCGTCGTGTTCGAGTTTGGGAAGCTGCGAGCCATGCTCAATCGCGCATTGAATCCCGAAGGCGCCGTCCTTCTATATGAAGGCAATCCCTGTCGTCAGATATTCTCGGTAAATTACGGCTTGGTTAGCTATGTCGATTGGGACACCCATCAGACAAACGAGACGTATCTGTCCAATCCAATTCTCTACACGTACATCAAAGACGCCGATCGCTTCAGCGAAGAGAAGGAGTTGCGCATTTCCTTTTCTGCCATTGGCATTGGGCACTTCGCTCTAAAGGACGGCACATTTATTCACTTCCCGCCCTCCCTGCAACTTGAGTTCGACTTTCGAGAGGCAATTGCGGGCGCCGCAATTCGAGAAATCCTGTTGGCACCTGAGGCCGACTCTGGTTTCCTGATGCACGAGTTGAGCAAGCTCCGAATTGAACCAGCCCGCGTAGGATGGGTAGAGCGAAGCGAAACCCATCAATCCGAGAAGCCTATTCGAAATCCAAATCGTCCATCTCGGAACCCGCCCAATCCTTCGAGCCCGTAGGCTGGGATGAGTGAAACGAATCCCAGCAAATCAAGCTGTTACTCCCATTGACACGCCGCGACATCCGGCGAGATCGACGCCCAGTCGGCAGGGTAGACGCCCCGTTCGACCCAACGATGAAAGGACGAATAAGGCCAATCCTTCGGAGATTGCACGTAGCCATGTTTGACCGGGTTGAAGTGAATGTAATCCAGGTGTCGGTGGTAATCCCGTTCGTCCCGAATGACATGCTCCCAATACCGGCGTTGCCATATGCCTCGCTCGCCTTTTCTCCGGCGGCTCGCCGAAATGCGCTCTTCTCCATCGATTCGGCGGGAAAAGCGCGCCTTTATTAAACGCCAGCGGGTTGAGAAATCGTCATCGGCCGGCGGCAGTTGCCACACGCAATGGAGATGGTCCGGCAAGACCACAATGGCCTCGATCGAGAAGGGATGCGATTTCCGAGTCATCTTGAACGCTTCGCGCAGATCGGCAATATGCCGCGTGAGAAGGTCGTTGCCGCACCTTTCCGCCAGATTCACCGTAAAAAAGTACACTCCGCCGGCAATTTTGGCTCGTTTATAGACACGCATGAATCGAGTTTAGCTGGGTTCCGGTTCCTTCAACCTAGCCTACCGAGATTATGGAAAGATTAGAGTACAAGATAGATAGAGCCGCGTTTGCTGGGAATCGCTTCGCTCGTCCCAGCCTACCGGACTGCTTACCCCGCCCCAAACTTGTCACAAAAATGAGGAACTACCGTAAATAAATTGTTCTCGAATTGAAAGGATGCGCCTTTGAGGAAGGAGGGAATCATGAAGGCGTTAAGGAATAACGAGCAGGGAACGGGCAGAGCGAAGAAACATCTCCGTGCAGGCTTGTCGGTCGCCCTGCCGTTGATGGGGATCTGGTCGCAGACGGCGCTCGCCCAATTGACCTGCGGCATCACGCAGCTCACCGACGGGAACACGTTCGGAGCCATCGTCCAGCAAAACAATGCGTCCATAAGCGCCGACGGCAGCCGCATCGCCTTTCATCTCGACGCGGACCTGACGGGAGGCAATGCTGACCGCAATTTCGAGCTCTTCCTGTTCGATACCAATACGAACACCGTCACCCAGATTACCAATACGACGAGCGGATCAGCGCCGGCCAACCATGCTCCCTCTCTGAACGCGGACGGTACCCGTATCGCCTTCGAGTCGACTGCGGATTTGACCGGGCAGAACCCGGAGCTGAACAGAGAGATCTTTGTGTTCGACGCCACGGCTGGCGCCGTCACGCAGCTCACCGAAAACGCCGGAATCGGCCAGGCCTTCCTGCCATCCATCAACGCCGACGGCACCCGTATCGCTTTCGAGTCCAACGCGAATCCGACCGGTCAGAACCCTAACGGCAACTCTGAAATAGACCTGGTCGACACGGCGGCCAATAGCACCACTCAGATCACCAATTCCCCCGCCAGGGCCGGCAGCTTCAATGCGTCGATCAGCGCAAACGGCACCCGCATCGCCTTCGAATCCGATGAGGACCTGACCGGCGGGAATCCCGACTTCAACCGGGAGATATTCCTGTTCGACACAGCGACCAACGCCACGACGCAGCTCACCAACTCCATCGCAAGCGCGGCCGGAATCGGCAACTTCGCTCCATCCATCAATGCCGACGGTACCCGCATTGCCTTTCACTCCAACCAGGACCTGACGGGCGGCAACACCGACGGCAACGACGAGATCTTCCTGTTCGACGCGACCGCAGGCGTACTCACGCAGATCACCTATTCCACCGAGGGCGACCCTCTCCTCGAGAACTACTCCGCATCGATTAGTGGCGACGGCGCCCGTATCGCCTTTGTGTCCGGCCGGGATTTAACCGGGACCAACCCCGACGGCAGTCTCGAAATCGTCTTATTCGATATCACTACCGGCGCCTTTACGCCGGTCACCGATGCCGCGGCGGGCAGCAGTATCAGTCCTTCGATCAGTTTCGACGGGAGACGCATCGCCTTCGTGTCGAGGTCCGACCTGACCGGGGGCAATAGCGACAACTTCGATGAAATATTCCTGGCCGACTGTGTAGAACCCGAGGAAACGCCACTCGATGACGGCCTTACAGACGGCGGAAGCAATGCCGAATCGGTGAGTACGACTTTCTTATCTCGAGGCCGGTGATCATCGGCGGGGATTCCGTCTCCGGGACTACCAAACGTACGCTCACGGGAGACGCGTCGAGGGCATCTTGAGCGATTAAGAACCGCGCAGGATGGGTAGAACACAGCCTTCCCGGCTTGCCGCCATTTCAATAAGAACCTGCAACGATTCCGCCCGACTCGTGATCTAAGGGTGACAAACCGGGTGCAGACGCTTCGGCGACTTTGCGCTCGGAACCGGACGTTTGTTCCGCCGATAAGCGCATTCAAAGGAGGGATTACCATGCAAATGCAAGTGCCGAAAATCGATCGAGTGCTGGTGGGCGAAGCCTTGGTAGGAGAAGGCAAAGAGGTCGCGCATATCGATCTGATCATGGGACCGCGTGGCAGTAATGCGGAGACCGCATTCTGCATCGCTTTGACCAATCAGAAGCGGGGCGACAATGCGCTGCTGGCGCTGGTCGCTCCCAATCTCATGGCCAAACCCCACACGGTGTTGTTCAACAAAGTCGAAATCAAGAACGAGAAGCAGGCGACCCAGATGTTCGGGCCGGCGCAGCGCGGCATTGCCAAGGCCGTGGTGGACAGCGTCAGGGACGGCATCATCCCGATGGATGAAGCCGAGAACACGTTCATCTGTGTCGGCGTCTTCATCCATTGGGAAGCCGACGACGACGACAAGATTCAGGACTGGAATTACGAGGCGACCAAGCTGTCGATCAAGCGCGCCATCGAAGGATCGCCCACGCCAGCCGAAGTCATCGCACAGGAGGAAGTGGCGCATCATCCGCTGGCAGCGCACGATTAAGGAAAGGCAAGGGTTAGGGCGCCATTACATAGGATGCGCTGACGAAGGAAGGGTTGCGACTAAAGCAACCGTTTGCGATTGGAAGGGTCGCGACTAAAGGTCCGTTTGCGATTGGAAGGGCAGCTCTGATGCTCCCAGAGATGCCATTTGCGATTGGAAGTGCATCGTTCGCGATTGATGCGCTTCCTTCGTCAGCGCATCCTATAAATCGTAGGCTTCAGGCCTCGAATGCCGAATGGAAGAAGAAAGGCAGCGTCGGAGCTACCCAATTAGAGGACGGTTTGCTGCTCGCCCCAGCGGGGGCTTTTCCTCTTCTCCGATAAATTCGGGACCCGGCGGCCGTGATCTTCGGACCATCGGCGCCCGGCCGCTTCCAGCATCGGATTTCCGCAGTGGACGAAATCCGCGGCCATCCGCGGATTTCCCAGCAAGCTCAGAGCATCGATCAGCCGGTCCTCGGTTCCGGACTCGCCTTTTTCGATCTGTCCGCCGTAGGTTTCGGCCAGCGGAGCGACACTCTTGATTCTTGCGGAGATCGCATCCGCCGCGCGCGAATCCTTGGCCTTCCGGAGCGCTGCTGAGGCTCCGTAGCGAATTCGCCAATCCGGATTTTCCAACGCGGCTATCAAGGGGACGGTCGCGCCGGGCCCAATCGTCAGCAACGCTTCCCTGACCGCCCGCCGAAACTCGCTGTCGTCGTCCCTAAATCCCGCGATCAGGGAGTCGACAGCCGGCCGGCCGATGCTCGCCAAGGCTTCGGTTACCCCGGACCGGACGCCCGGATCATTGTTCCGCAGTGCCGCTACCAGAGCCTCCGCTGCGGACGGACCGATCGCCGCTAGCGCTTCCGTAAGCTTGGCCCGGAACCCCACTTCG
The DNA here is from genome assembly GCF_002005105.1 of Methylocaldum sp. 14B. Lineage (GTDB taxonomy): Bacteria > Pseudomonadota > Gammaproteobacteria > Methylococcales > Methylococcaceae > Methylocaldum. Next base: position 26,910 of record NZ_MSCV01000031.1, read on the forward strand.
CTGTCCTTGAGCGCTGCGATCAAGGATTCGACCGCCCGAGCGTCGTTCAAGCGTCCGAGCGCGACCGCCGCATCCCACTGGACCGAGGGTTCGGCGTCTTTCAAGGCTTCCGCCAGCGGTTCCACCGCGCGGGGGTCGCGAAGATTCCCAAGCGACTCCACGGCTTCGCGGCGAACCAGAGCGTCGCTGTCGAACAAAGCTCCGATCAGCGGTTCCACGACCGAAGGATTTTTGATTTCTCCGAGCGCCTTCGCCGCTCCCCATCGGACCGAAGGCTCGCTGTCCTTGAGAGCATTGACGAGAAGCTCGACCGCCGACCCGTCCATCTCTCCCAGCGCCACGGCAACCGCCCATCGAACCGCCGAGTCGTCGTCCCTCAAGCTGCCGATCAGCGGCTCGACCGCCCTCGGATCTTTGAGCTCGCCCAATGCCTCCGCGGCTTTCCGCCGAACCTCAGGGTTATCGTCGCGCAAGGCGGCGACGACCGAATCGAAGACCTGCGGATCGCCCGTTTCGCCCAGCTTCTCTACGGCCTCGCGGCGGACGACCGAATTGTCCTTTTTGGCGGCATCGATCAAAGCACCCACTGGCTGGGAATCCTCCGCCGCCATCCCGGCGGAAACGAACCCCCAGAAGAGCAACGTCAGCCGAACTTTTCCTTGTGTCTTGCTCATGTCACCACCCAGAAAACGGACTTAGAGGGTGAGTGGGAAGCGTAGCGAGCAGCTCGAGGGCGAGACGCCCGGCACGCAAGGCCCCGGAGCGTACACGAAGTACATGAGGAGGCCGAGTACCGCGCAACCAAGCCATCGGGCTGCGTAGTAGCTTCCCACACACCCTCTTAGGGCAAAGCCCGGCGCCAGTAGGCTCTATGCAGGCTTAGGCGCCGGTTGAGAAACAAGGGCAGCTTCCGGTGCAAGGAACTTCCCATTTTGAAGCCCAGCCACTTGAGGCCGGTCCGCAGCAGGGCGGACGGAATCAGCCAAGGCGCGTTTTTCACGAGATAGCGAAGTTCCGACAGGACGTAGCGCCGACCTTCGCCGGCCGCTTTCCCGAAGGTTTGCTGCAACCAAGGGGTGCGGGCGTGAAACACGCCGATATCGAAATAGCGCTTGAATTCGTCCGCGTAGGAATAATCATGCGAATGGTGGACTTGGGCATCCGCGCGGTAGGCGATTTTCCAGCCCGACAGCAGCATTTTTCCGGCGACGAAGGTGTCTTCGTTCATGACGGTGTCAGTGGGAAACCCGCCCACCTCGAATAGAGCACTGCGCCGGTAAGCGGCAAACGAATTGGATATGAACGCGGTCTTGATGCCGAGCCGGCGGCGATCATCGAAGCTTCGCACCTGACTCTGCGGCGGGTAATTGAAAAGACGAGCATGGGCGCCGATCGGCCTGGAATCCCGATGAGGAAGCTGCCGTCCGTATGCAGCCCCGACCCGTTCGTCCGCAAAAGCTTCCAGAAGGCGCTCGATGGCATCGGGGCCGGCGAGCAAGGCATCCTGGGTCAGAAAGACGATGATCTCGGCTTCCGGCAAAAGGCCGATTCCGAACTGGCGGGTTCCGCCATGGTTGAAATCGGCCTTGGCGATGACATGCACGTCGAAACCGTGGGAACGCGCCAGGACAGCCGTGTCGTCGCTGGACGAAGAGTCTATGACCAGGCGGCAATCCGGCTTTCGGGTTTGTCGATCGAACGCGGCGAGCCAGGTTTTCCAGAGGCCGCCTGCATTCAGGGTTGGAACAATCAGGCCGATCTTGGTCATGAGAAAACTCCGAGTAATGCGAATGAATACGGTCTTGTGCCGGGAAAACGGCCGGGTATGGGAGCCTGTCCTGAAACCGGCCTAATTCCAGTCGGCATTCGAGTGAACATTAACCGTAGGGTGGGTTAGCCCCTCGGCTCCGCTCGGGACAGGCTCCGCGTAACCTACCGATTCGAGGCCGCTCGGCGGGTTACGGCCTTGCGGCCTAACCCGCCCTACAAACATGAATGCCTTATTGAAAGCGATTTGGAATAAGAGCTTATTCCGGCCTGCAAAGAGCTATTTCCTGAGACGAAGCGTTCGTATTGGAGCCCTTCAGCACCCGCCAGACCTGCTCGCCAAGCCTTACCGGATCGAGATGCGTCTCGACGTACCGTCTAGCGTTTTCCGACATCCGTTCCCAGTCCGTTCGGCTCAACGACTGCGCCCGGCGCAGGATTTCGCATGCCGAATCTTCGCTGCGGTCGAAGATGAAGCCGGCGGCCATGGCTTCGACATGATCCCAAGCCAAGCCTCTGGCGACCAGGACCGGCCGTCCAGCGGCCATGGCTTCGGCCACCACGTTGCCGAAGTTCTCGCGCATGCCGCCGGTTTCCTCGAGGCCGGACGGAAGCGCGAGATAATGGCTGTCCGCCAGCAGCGCCGCGACCTCGGCCTGTCCGAGATAACCTCGATAACGGATGGCCCCGCCGGCCTGCTCGACCAGAGCCTGAAATTCCTTGAAATAAGCCCCGTCCACGCTGCGTCCGGCGACCACCAGGCGGTCGGCTTCGCGCCGGGTCCTGAGCCAGGCTCGGATGAACGCGTTGATGCCTTTTTCCTGCTGAATGTGGCCGAGAAAACAGATCTGTATGCCTTCTCCCTCGGGATAATCCGCAACCTTCACAGGCCGGCTGTCGATGCCGTTCGGAACCAGCAGGATGCGGGCATCCTCGCCGAGGACATTCCTGATCCCTTCCGCTTCGGTCTCGCTGGTGCAATGAATGGCGATCGCTCGCCGTAACGTGGGAAACGTGAGCCATCTATAGAACAGCCACTTGTGCGGTTTCCGCCGGCGGATCAGGGCGACGTGCTCGGGCATCAGACCACCGTGCACCGCAACCATGAAACGGCGTCTCAGCAGCACGCAGAAGATGGCCGCAAGCGTGGACGGCCAGGTGGCGATGCCGTGGATATAGACGACCGGCGCCTTGACGCACAATCCGAACAGCTTGGGGATGGCCCCGAGCCCGAACCCCCAGCGCTTGAACCCATAAGACCGGTACAGACCGACCTCCACCGTATCGCCCAATCGCACGTCCGACGGTTCCAGCCGGCGGTCGATCGATTCGCTGGAGGATACCAGCGAAATCTTGAGCCCCGACTCCGCCCATGCCTTGGTCAAGACCGCGGCCGTTACCGATACTCCGCCATAACCTTTGGCGGGAGGAATGTGCGTCGAAACGACCCCTACATCCATCACATTATCCATGGCCGTATCTCCCATATGCGCAAAAGCCCCGCCATACGCCGATCAAATTGTTATAGGAATAAACGAACCTTTTCCGATTCATCAATACCGCGGCCACCATCATTTTTATCACGGGTGCGACAAACATTTTTCTCGCAATGTAATACAGCATCGACAAATCATATTCGTTCGTGAACTTCCGGATATAGGCGCCGACCCCTGCGGAATACAAAAGCATCCTGTCCGTACCGACTTTATAATTGTCCTTATCGGCATGATATATTTTTATATCCGGGTCATAAAAAGCCTTGTTTCCGGCGCGCAGCAACCGGTAAAGCAACTCGAATCCTTCGGCGCCCGGATATTTGCCCCCTATTCCGAACTCGTGATCCAGATAAAACTCGCTCCGATCCATCCTTTTCAGGTTGAAAAAGTGGGTAAACTCGACGCCCATCATATAGAACTGGGAGAAATATCTGGGCCATTTCGAATTGACGCCTATACTGAACCGGGTTTCCGAAAAATCGTAAGAACCGGCCGATAAAATGGCGATGTTCGGTTTATCCCGGAATTCCTCGACCACTTTTTTCAGAACGTCTTTTTCATAAACGCAATCGTCGTCGGGAAATGCGATGATATCCCCTTGCGCAAAGCGGATGCCGTAATCTCTGGCTCTCGAATTTCCCTTGAAATCCACTTTTATGTGGTTTACCGGAAAGCGGGTCTTGCAGGAAGCGATGACGGAATCTATTTTTCCGTCTCTGTTTTGGTCGATGACAATCAGCTCGAAATCCCGATAAGTCTGATTCTGCAATGAATTCAAGAAATAAATCAGCTCTACATCCCTTCCAAGCGTCGCCAGAATAAGTGAGCACTTCATAGCAAATACCTCCTCCTTTATTCAAGGATGACTTTCGAGCAAGGCGTCACGCCCTCCGAAGAAACCGGCTTCCGATTGGCGTCCGCCTTTGCTTGCAGGTATATGGTGGCCTCATACCAGGTGAACATCAGAGCGAACTCCAGCCCTGCGGCGCCGTCCAAAAAACCCCGCCGCAGTACAAAGTGATACAGAAATCTGGCGAATATCCTGAATACCGAGCGCCCGAGCCAAACGCTCAAGCGGCCGCGCGCCGTCATCACGGCTCCCGCGGTGGGATGCAGCCTCACTTCCTGCGCCGCTTTGCCGACATGCTTGTGCATCCATTCGATGATTTCGCCGTAATAGAAATAATGGTCGTAAGGAATGGGCGAATACGAAATACGGCAAGTATCGAGCACGGCTTCGCCATGACCGGTATGATTGGTAACGAATTTTGCGGTATCCCTGCGCACCAGTCTCGGATGATAAATCGGGTAACCCGGAGCGTAATCGAGCCGTTTCCCGCGCAGATAAAGAATCGACGGCGCCATCACGACATCGATCGAATCCGAGGCGGCGATCTGCGATTCGAACCAGTTATAGAACCTAGCCGGATAAATCTCGTCAGCGTCGACGAACAAAATCCAGCGGCTTTTGATATTGCAGCGCTGCAGCGCGAAGTTGCGCTGCTCCGCGAAGCCCGGCCAGGGATTTTCGTAAACCGTGCAGCCGCGCTCTTTCGCGATCGAAATCGTCCGGTCGGTACTCCCGGAGTCCACGATCACGATGGGGTATCGGTTGGGTATCCCGTCCAGGCAACGGGGGAGATTGTCTTCCTCGTTCTTGGTCAAAATCACGATGGTCAGCATACGATTATTCATTTCATCTCTTCCGTTGAACCAGCTACGATTTGACGGCGTATACGCTGATATACGTGCCCATTCCCAGCGAATTGACAACTTGCGAAAACGGCTTTTGCAGGTTTATCACCAGGGATTCCAGAAAAGACGACAACATCTGTCCGGCTTTGATGCGTTTTGCCAGTGCCTTCGGTTGAATTCTGGTTGTCTGTTCCATTTTCACCACCTTAAGTCCGTTATGTTCGAGCAGTAATCTCAAACCTTTTTCCGTAAAGTAATTGACATGTTCCGGCACCCATAAACAGGCATTATCCTGAGTACCGAGCAGTTTCACGTTAAACGATTCGAAATTGGGCACGGCACAAGCCAGAACACCGCCCGGCGCCAATAGTCCGGATACTTTCCTGATCGCCTGTTCCGGTCCCAAAAGGTGCTCCAGCACCTGCGACATCATGACTACCCCATAAGGTTCTGAATCCTGAAAGGAGTCGAACATGAGAGGTATCGGCTCGTCCCCGTTGAGCTCCTTGAAAACGGCATTTTCATATCTGCCGGGATTGATGCTGACGGTGCGATAACCTTCTCTTCTGAGGGCCTGCGTGTAGAATCCGAAACCCGAACCGATATCCAGCGCTCGTTTGTTTCCCGAACCGTTATACCGATCCGCATTGCGCGCCATGCGTGCGGCGTCGACCGTGATGTTGGGGAATTTCGCCTCGCGCGCGAGGATGTCCGCGACCGTCACCGGTTCGGTAAGCGCTTGGCCCGAGTATTGGTAAATGGTTTTCAGCCAATCCGCATGAGGCGGCCGATTCAGAAAACCGGTACCGCAATCGGAGCAGCGCCAGATATGAAAGGTCTCGACGCTGCTGTCCAGGGTGTACTGGTAACGCTTCCTTCGCCAAAAGCGTAGATTCTCGCTGCCGCAGGCAACGCATTCCCGCAGAATGTCTCCGTATATGGCGGAACCCGTCGATGCCAGCACCGCATCGCTCTCGTCCCAGGCGATATCAGAGAAAAAATACAGAGGTACGGGCATTTACCTAACTCCTATGGAATACGAGGTTGTGAAGAAACCTACTGCGCGGCCCGCCTCCACTCCTGCGATGCTCAACGTACTCCAATGTACGCCTGCGCTTGTCATGCCGCACGTTCCCTGTGCGGCACCCTCCGGGGGCGGCACTGCCGTGCAAATCGGCTGTCGTGCCGATTTGTCGGCGCGGAGGCGGGCCGCTCGCTACGGTTTTTCACAACTTCTGGGTTGAAATCAATTTCGAAAGGCGAATCTTCCAGATTCGGATCATCCGCTCCGTTCAACAACTCGTAGCCTCGGGCTCCGGATACAAGCCCTCCCGCCGAGCCGCGCCCATCATCCGCCAAGGCCTCGCCAGCATGGCCATGACGAAGGCCTCGATGCCGAAATAAACGGGAGCGGCCATGGCCGCGCCAATCAGACCGTATTTCTGAATCATTAAGGGTATGGCGACGGCGGCGGCGATGGCCCCGCACAAACGGCCGACCAGCAAGGGCCGCGTCCGCTTGACCGCCAGCAGAGGTTGCGAGGCCACCATCCCCAAGGCTTGCAGCGCGCAACCGGCCCCGATGATGGGCATCAGTACGGCCGCGGAGTGATAGCTCCCCGCCAGCAGCAAGCCGGCCACCCAGTCTTTCAGCACCACCAGGGCCACGACGCCCGCTATGCCCATGGCGGCCACGCAACTCAGCCAAATCCAGAAGATCTTGAACGCCTGCTCTTTCCGGCCCGCCGAGAAATGCTGGAAGTACACCGGCTGAAAAGTGCGCAACAGCACGATGGCGCTACGGTTGAACGCCTCGTTGGTCAGGGTGTATGCGGCCGCGTAGATGCCGACATCCGCCGCCGTCATCAAATAGCCGACGATATACCGGTCGCCCAGGCCGCTGAACCAGGACAACAGTTCCATCGGAATCAGCGGCACCGCATAAGCCCTGACGTCCCGTTTGAGGTTCCCCAGAACTGCCGAACGATGCCGGATCCTTTTGCTCCGTTTGGGCCTGTGAACGAACGACCAGACCGTATTTGAGGCGATACTGGCAAAGGCATAACCCAAAAGCACCCAGGCGGCGTTCGGCCCCCAGTACCACACCAACAGAATGGCGAACAGCGGCCGCAGAATGCCGTCGCTGGTCTGCCAAAGGCTGGCTTCGCGCTGCCGGCGTTCGCCGATCAACAATTGGAATCCTATTTCCCGGCGCACGGTAGCTAAAAAAAGCAGGGCAGCGACCCCGAACAACCAGGGATCCAACCCGGTCATCTGGCTGTACGCCGCCCCTCCGAACGCCAGAAAAAACACGGCGACTGTGCTTGAACGCGCGGCCAGACCGCGGACGACCCGGTGCAACGCCGACCGCTTGCCCGGTTCCAGACACTCCGGCAGCAGACGCATTCCCGCACAGATAAACGGATAGGCAAAAATGCCGACGCCGAGCGCCACGATGCCGGTCAGCAAGGCGACCTGGCCGTAAACCTCGGGCGAAACCAATTCGGTGATGATCCGGGTGCCCAAAAGAAGCACCACGCCCGACCCAACCTGGCCGAGCAATGCCCAAGAGGCGTCTCCGAAGATGCGCCGTCCCGACGAGGGTTTAACGGATTTGTTCGCCATAGCCGCGGTAACTCGCCGCCGTCGCCCGCGACGGCTGTAAATTCGGCGCACGCGCGGTTCCCACGACCGCGCCCCACAGGAACATCAGCATCGCATTCTGGGGAAAATACTCCCAAAGATTGAATGGCAAACCCGCCACGACAATGAAGGTCATCGCCAATCCCTTTTGCGGATAACCGGACATTTTGGCGGACATCCAGACGAACACCAGATAAGCCAAGAGGCCGATCAAGCCGTACCCGTTGAGCAGAAAAAGATACAGGCTGTCAGAATCGAACTGCCCCGGAAAATGTTCGGCGCCGAACAAAACGTTGATGGTATTGGAACCTAGCCCGAGCCCCCAGCCGAACAGAAGATCCGGCATGTCATTGATATTGTTGCTCAGCATTCTTTGCCACAGCGTGATGCGGCCGTCCTGCGTGGGATCGGCATCGTCCCGGCCGCTCAGCAGCGGGCTCGAAGCCAACAGCAGCGCGCCGACCGCGAGAGCTGGGGCTGGCAGCACCAAGGCCCAGCGGTCGCGGGGACGCACCGCCGAAAAGAACTGAAAGAAAAGAACCAAGAAGGAACTGAGCAGCGCCGTCCGAGACCCGCTCAGCAACGCCAGAAAGGTGGTCGCGTACATCCATCTCCGGACGTTTGGGGCTTCGGCGAGCGCAAAGAAAAGTGTGCAGGTCGACATCGCCGCGCCGAACAGATTGGGACTGACGAAGGTACCGAACGGACGGCCGCCGCCCAGAATCGACACTCCGACCAGAGGCGGCGCCCACAGCGCCTGGGCAATGGCCAACACGCCTTGCAGGACGATGTAATAACGAAGGTAAGACGTGAACTTCAGGATCACCGTCTCGGCCGCGCCCAGCCGCGCCGTCATGAAGCCGATCAGTGCCAGCGGCAGGTATTCGAACACGCGAAGGCCCGACATCGGCACCACCAGCGGCAAATCCAGAAACAGCGCGTAGGCGACCTCGAACAGCGCATAGCTCGCGACCACCGCGAGGAAAGCGAACATCGAACCAGTCGCCGCGCCGTTCCAGAACCGCCGTTCCAGCGCCGCATAGCCGACCACGACCACCAGCATCACTTCGCGCAAGATGCGCAACCCGAAGTCCTGCTCTCCGTAAACCTCCTTGACCCCGTTCCACGCCGATTCGACCTGAGGCAGCGAGGCAAGAGCCGACACGCTCACCAGAGCGATCAGAAGTACGGGTAGGTCTTTTTCGAGTCGGATTTTCATCGTTTATAAAGTTTCTTGGCTGTTTGCAGTGCCAACCAAAGCTCTCTTTAATGGTGCCGCTAATGCGGCGGGTTATTTGGATGCGGGTCTCGCCCCGCCGGCGAGATACTTTTCTTTGTGCGGCCAAAGAAAAGTACCCAAAAGAAAGGCCGCCCGAATGGCGCCCCTAATCCTGCGCTTCTCGCCTCGGACCGGGGGCGACCGAAGGGCCATCCCTGTCCCTCGGTCGCCGCGCGCGATCCCTCGCGCGCCCTTTCAGGCTGTTCCGGTCCGAGGCTCCGATGCTCGGGGTCGCCATACGGGAAGGAGACCGAAATCCTTTTTATCGAACAATGGTCAATCCCGAAACAGACTACTGTGAGGCGATTGCCGATCTCGCCAGTGGAGTGTGGATAGAGTTGTTTAAGCGGACAAAGACGTGTGTTTTCCTCCCGTTTGCCGCGCCGAGCACCGGAGCTTTCGGCGGGAATAACCCGTAAGGGGCGCAGAATGGATTCTGCGCGGCGATCGAGGGCCAAGGATGGCCCTTCGATCGCCTCTCGCCGAAAGCGAGGAGCACAGGATTCAAGCGGCAACCGGGCGGCCTTTTCTTTGGCTACTTTCTTTTGGCCGAGCAAAAGACCAATTCGCCAGGAGCGAATTGGGACAGCGGAACGCTGGCCCGAAGGGCGAAGTCCACGGACGGACTTCGCAGCGTAGTCCGCGTGCGGGGCGACACCCCGCTTTAAAACAAATCCCCGCCGAAGGCGAACATCTACGTGCTTGCCCAACATCAACCAGCTTCCTCACACTAGAAAAAACCAAAATCCTTTTAAACCGCCTTCGGATACGCATACCCGTAATACGGGTAATACGACGACCCTTCTTTCATGTCGTTCATGATGAAGCCGTTCGGCTTGATGCCCACGTGCTGGAAGCGACGGAAGCTGACCTCCAGTTCCTGCGCGGTGTAGCGTCCTTCCTTGACCACCAGGAAGGTGGCGTCGGCGTGTTTGCCGATGATGGCGGCGTCGGTGGCGCCCAGGATCGGCGGCGAGTCGATCACGATGTGGTTGTAGAAGGCTTTCAGGTCCTCCAGGATCGCGTCCAGGCCGCCGAGCACCAGCAATTCCGCGGGGTTGGACACGTTCCGCCCCTTCGAGATGAAATCCACTCCCACCTCGGGAAGGCTGGTGATCGTCTCGGCCAGAGAAGCCGTACCGGCAAGGAGATCCGAGAGCCCCTGCTCTTTCTGAACGGAAAAGGCTTCATGCAGCCGACCGTTGCGGAGGTCGGCGTCGATGATCAGCACCCGCTTCCGGATGCTGGCCAACAGCGCAGCCAGATTCGAACTGACGAAAGATTTACCCATGCCGGGCGCGGGACTGCTGATCATGATGATCTTGCTTTCGCCGCTGGCGAGCGTGGCTTCCAGAGTCGTCCGCAGGGCGCGCAGCGATTCGACCGAAATGTCGTGGGGCGCCTGGCTGGCCAGCACCGCCGGTTGATCCTGATCGACCAATCTCGCCAGACGCTTTTGCTTCTTGCTGTGCGGTATCGCCGCGTAAAGGGGAATCCCGACCCGGTATTCCAGCAGTGCCGGGTAATTGTCGTGACGCTGCAGCGAATTGCGCAGGAATACGATCGCCGCCCCCAAGGTCATGCCCAGCACCGTGGCTATGGCGATAAGAAGCATCGGCTTAGGCCAGTGCGGTTTTTCCGGGATAACGGCAAAATCGACGATACGGGAATTGCCGATCGATCCCGCGGCGGCCACGCGCTGTTCCTGGGCACTGTTCAGCAGCGAGGTATACAGCTCGGTATTGACCTGCACGTCGCGCGACAGGCTCACCATGTTTTGCTGCGTGCGCGGCAGCTCCTTGATCCGCTTGTTGAGGTCCGCCAGCTTGCGCTCGACCCGGCCGATCTGGGCTTTGGTCGCCATCATGTCGGGGTGCGCGTCCGTAAGGCGCTGGGTCTGTTCCTCGTACTTTTGTCTGAGCTGGATGCCCAGGGTTTCCATTTCCGCCGCCTGCTTCAAGAGCACCTCGGCCTCGGCGGAGATGTCGACCGCGCCGTGTTGCTGCCGGTATGCGCTCAATGCCTGCTCCGCCCGTTCCAGACGCTCCTTCACGACAGGCAACTGGCTTTCGAGGAAGGCCAATTTTTGCCCGGCTTCCGCCGATTCCCAGTTCACCGTCGCATTTACATAGGTCGTGGCGATGTCGTTGACCGATTTGGCGAGCTGCTCAGGCTCGCGCCCCTTGAGTTCGACGTTGAGAATATCCGTATCCTTGGAGGCTTCCTTGACGGTGAACGCCTTCTTCAGTTTTTCGATGGCCGTCAGTCGGCTTTCCCGGGTCAGATCGAAATAAGTGCCGGGATGGGCCTTGAGTTCCGAAACCTTGATCACGACCGGTACGGCTTCGCCCACATCGATCTCGACGCTGTCGCCTACCCGTCCCTCGCCCACCGGTTCTCCCTTGGGGTCGAGCAGTTGAAAGCGCCCGCCGTCCAGAGCGATCAGGGTGAAGTCTTTTCCCAGATACCGATCGGGAACGGTGAAATCGGCGACCTTGATCCTCTCGCCGCCGAATGCCCAGCGGTTGAAGCCCCACCAGGCGCCGGCCACGCCGTCATGCGGATCGTGCCAGCGCGCGAGCGTCTCGCCGATCAGAGGAAGATACCTGGGCGTGACCTCCACCGTCAGATTCAGACCGTCGACGACCTTGCCGAGAACCGAACGGGATCTCAGGATTTCGACCTCCCGCTGCGCCCTCGGATTTTCGGCCTCGGCCGGAGACTTGCTGGCCTCGCTGCGGAGCGGGGCCGTGAGCAGTGCCTTGTTCTTGTCGATCCGCAACAGGGCATCCGCCTTGTACGTGCGGGGCGCGAAGATCAGATAGACCACCGTCACCGTCAATATCGAAAGCAATGTCAGAAGGATGGTTTTCTTGCCTTCGAGCAACAGATCGACATAGTCCCTGATGCTGACGCTCGGCTCCTCGATCCGCGACAGGTTCGGCGGCGGGAGCAGGCTAATCTCGTTATGTCCGTGCATATTCATGACTCAATCCACATATCGATTCGGTTGAAAGAGACTGAAGTCCATTCGTATCTTCGAAGCCATTTGCCGGGAACAACAAACGCCCCTTCGATTTCACGCCGGCCAGGCTTATCTCGGACGAACCGTCAGTTGTAGGTCGGCAACCCTTTGCCGACGAAGGTGCCGGTAGTATCCATTAGCGTCGGGAAAGGATTCCCGACCTACTGCGGGTTCTGCTTCGGGAGAGAAGTCGAAAGACGAAGCGCTTCCGGCAACCGGGCTAGAACCCATAAAACGCCCCTCGGGTCATGACCTGGCTAAAGGACGACGGCAGCAACTGGTTGAGTACCCTCGACCATTGAGTGACACCCGCCGTACCCACGAAAACGATGTCGTGCGGCTGCAGCGAAAATTGTTCGGCCAGAATCATGGCATCGGGCGATTCCCCGTCGAGCTGAAAAATTTCCGGCTTGGTCTGTCCGGCTCGAATGACGTAAATCTCCTCCGTGTTGGAGGTATTGAAGTCGACTCCGTTGGATTCCGACAAAGCCTGCGCGAGCGTCATTTTGCCCTTGTGGATTTGCAGCGCCTGCTGCCGCCCCACTTCGCCGGTGACGAAGACCTTGCTGTGGTAGCGATCGGGTACGTTCAGCACGTCGCCGTCCATCAGCTGCAAGTTCTGGCCGTTATTGCCCTGTTCATAAAGGGCTTGGAGGTTGATCGGATAGAGCTTTTCCCCGCGCGACAAGGTCACGTGACTCAAATCCGCCTCCGCCGTCACGCCGCCCGCGCGACTGATGGCTTCCGCGACATTGAGCGGCGTATCCACCATCGACTGGACCCCCGGATGTTTCACCTCGCCGACCACGGCAACTTTGTGGGCCTCGAACGAGAGCACGCGGACATCGAGCTTGACCTTCTTGAAATATTTGGAAAGCCCCTCGCTCAACAGATCCCTGATTTCGGACACGGTTTTGTCCGCCACGTGAACGGTGCCGACATAGGGATAGAAGATCGTGCCGTCATCTTGAACGACCTTGCCCGCCAGTTCGGGCAGAATCTTCTCTCCGCCCGGATCGTTGAGCTCGGGGTGATCCCAAACCGTGATCTGCAACCGGTCGTGCGGCCCGACCCGGTACGGCCCCGCCCCCGCTTCCGAGCTCGGCAGGGTGAGCTTACTGGCGTCTTGCAGTCTTGCGTTTTCCCGCTCGATGATCAAATCGGCGGTGATCGGCACGATCTTGACCTTCTCCTTGACCAGCTTGCCGTCCTTCATGACCGGCACGGTCGCGTCCGAGATATCGCTGCCCCGCTTCATATCCATGCCGGGGGTCAGCGAACAGCCGGGGAGAAAAACGGACAGCCACAGCGCCAGAATCCCGGCCAGCGCCCCCGGCTTCCCGACCAACGAATTCGAAAATGACGATGCAATCATGGATGCTTACCCCTTTCCCGCAAGGCCCACATCAATAGGCGTTCTTGTTGACGAAGCCGGATACGACGGTTCTCATGGCGATCTCCAGATCGAACCAGACCGACCAGTTCTGGATGTAATAAAGATCGTGCTCGATGCGCTTGTTCAGGTCGGTGTCGCCGCGCCAGCCGTTCACTTGCGCCCAGCCGGTGATGCCGGCCTTCACCATGTGCTTCTTCATGTAGTTCGGCACCTGATCCTTGAACACTTCCACGAAATCCGGGCGCTCGGGCCGCGGGCCCACCAGAGACATGTCGCCCTTGAGCACGTTGATGAGCTGCGGCAGTTCGTCCAGGCTGCTCTTGCGCAGGAAGGCCCCGAACGGCGTGGCGCGGTTTTCGCCGGGCTTGGCCCAGACCGGACCGGTTTTCGACTCCGCGTTCACCGGCATGGACCGGAACTTCAGCATGACGAACGACCGATTGTTCCAGCCTACCCGCTCCTGGCGATAGAACACCGGACCCGGCGAGCTGAGCTTCACCCCGACGGCGATGAGCAGCATCACGGGGCTCGCCAGAATCAGGAGGATCAGCGCCAACAGGCGGTCTTCGATTTCCTTGATGTAGCGGTTGATGCCGTGCAACGGCGACACCGAAATATCGAGCGTCGGGATGCCGGCGACTTCGTTCAGATTCAGGAACTTGCTCATCTTGAAAGCGAAGCAGTCGATCACCAGCCGGATGCTGACCGGCAAATGACGCAGTTCGTGAAGCACCTGTTCCGCGCGCGACTCGCCCTTGAACGGAAACGCGACCCAGACTTCGTCGATGGCTTCGCGCGTCACCAGGGACGCCAGATCCTTGAGCCCGCCGAGCCGAGGCAGGGAAACATCTCCGGCCAGCCCTCTGGGATTGGCGCGGTCGTCGACATAACCGATCACCTGCAAACCGGCCCACGGCGATTCGTTCAACTGCCGGCTCGCGGCGATCGCCATCTCGTTCAGCCCGACCATCACGATCCGGCCTTGCTGCCAGCCGCGGGCGCGCAATATCCGGAGCACGCGCGAAAGCACCGCTCGCGAGAGAACGACGAACAGAAAGCCCAGCACACCCCAGGTCGCGATCCAGCGATAGCTGGAACCAAGCCACACATGCAAGCGGACCAGGGCGACGATGGATACGACCGAGATCAAGGTGAATAGCCAGGCTCGCAGGATGCGGACCAGTTCCCCCCGCATCGCGTCGTTACGCCACGGGCGATAAATCTGCCCGATCTCGAAGAAAATGATGGCTCCCAGAATGCCGAGAGCGATCACGACCCTATGGTCCTGATCGATGACCGGCTTCTGATGCCAGAAATAAAAGGCGACCCAAGCAGCGGCCAGCAGCATCGCGATGTCCAGAAATCTCAACAACACGATCACTGTGTGCCCATACTGTTTGTAAAGTCCTCTGAATACGATTCCAAAACCGAGTGGCATGTTCGTGAACCTCTTGTTATTCCTCGCGACATCGAGAAGGCTGCCGAGTACGGAGACAGAGACAGCCTTCGAGCATTAGCCTACGGGAGCAAGATGAGCGAACTGCCGAGGGAAAAATTAAAATCAGATGAGGATTGGATTATTTTTGGCGAAGGGTTCTTGGAGCAGTTTCCACTCGCACGGAAGGATTGACTGCAAATGGCCTGTTAGAGTGTTTTTCACCGCCGTTCAGCGGCGAGGATCGGGAAATTCGTAGGTCGGCAATCCTTTGCCGACACACCGAGTTGGCGAAGGGCTTTGTCGGAAGGGCAGCTCTGGCGCTCCCGGAGATGCCGTTTGCGATTGGAAGGGTCGCGACTAAAGCGACCGTTTGCGATTGGAAGGGGCCGATTAAAGCGTTTTCCATCCCGGTGTACAGATTCGTTCCGGGAGGGGAGAACGTAGGTCGGCAATCCCTTGCCGACAAAGCCCTTCGCCGAGCCGATACGTCGGCAAGGGATTGCCGACCTACATATCCGAATCCCTTACACCGATTCGGAAAACGCTCTAAACGCCCGTTTGCGATTGGAAAAGGATTGCCGACCTACTGCTGCGCGGCGCTTTGCTTCGGAACGTTGATCTCCGGATGCAGCAGATCGATGAAGGGAGCCGGGTAAACCCCCAGACCGAAAATCAGGAGAAGCAATATCGCCAGCACCAGATGCGCCCCGACCGGCCGGGCCTCCGGTCTCGCTTGCAGTGCGGCGGGCGCTTGGGCCATTTGAAAGACGATGCGGATGTAATAGTAGAGCCCCAGTCCACTGCCGATGATGAGCGCGCCCAGCAGCATCCAGAGCGCCCCCTGACTTCCGGCGGCGAACAAATAGAACTTGCCGATGAAACCGGCGGTCAGCGGTATGCCGGCCAGAGAGAGGAGCGCCACGCTGAACACGGTCGCGAGCCAGGGACGAGTCCAGAACAGGCCGGTATAATCGTCCAACTCCTCCGCTTCGCGATCGGCCGGACTCATCACCGTCACCACGCCGAATGCCGCCAGCGTCATGGCGAAATAAGCGGCGAGATAAACCAACAGCGCCTCGGCCGCCAAGTTTCCGCCAACGACGTTCGCCGCGACCGGCGCCACCAGCAGATAGCCCATGTGACCTATCGAAGAATAGGCCAGAATGCGCTTGACATTGTTCTGCCGCAAGGCGAGAAAATTGCCCACCAGCATGGAAACCACGGCGATCAAGGCCAGAAGTACGCTCACCACCGGAACGCGAAAAACGCCGCTTTCCAGTCCGTAGCGCAGCAGCAGGATAAAAACCGAGCCCTTGGAAACCGTGGCGAGCAGGGCCGTGATCGGCGCCGGCGCCCCTTGATAGACGTCGGCGGTCCACAGATGAAAGGGCACCAGCGATAGTTTGAAACCCACGGCCACCAGGATCAGAATGGTTCCGATGACGGAAGGAAAGGTTCCGGGCCTCCCGCCCAAGACCGCGAACTCCATGGTGCCCGTCTCGGCGTAGACCAAGGCCATGCCGAACAGCAGGAAAGCCGAGGCTACGCCGGACAGCACGAGATATTTGATGCCCGCTTCCAACGCCCGGATTTCGCGCAGCGGATAGGCGATGAGCGCGAACAGCGACACGCTGAGGATCTCGAGCCCCAGGAAGAACGACGCAAAATGATGGGCGGCCGCCAGAACTCCGGCACCCAGCAGCGCCGTCAGAATCAGCAGATATACTTCTTCCTGGTGGCCCTCGCGAACGCGGAAATACTCCCAGCACAGCACCGCCGCGACCAGGCCCGCGGCGTAGGCCATGACGGTAAAGACCAGGGCGTAGCGATCCACCAGCACGAGCGGCGTGATCAGCCTCGGCACGAGATCCGAAACCAGCGGGACCGTGATCAGCGAGATCAGAATGCCGGCGACCGTCAGGAGGAAGGCGAGACGATGATTGCGGTGTACGGCGATGGCCAGCATCACGATCACCGCCACGGCCGACAGCACGATCAAAGGCAAAAGCGCGAGAAGATCGGTTGTGGTGATCATGGCTCTCCCCGATCCGCCAAACGCTCGCCCGGCGGTTGCGAATCATTCGGCTGGGCGACGCCCTCTCCCCAGCCTCTCAAACTATTCTTCAGCCACGTATCGGAGACGTCCAGCATGGACTGCGGATACATCCCGATCCAAACCGTCGCCACGATCAGAAAACCCATCAGGGCCAATTCGCGCGCGCCGAAATCGCGGATTCGATGAATCTCCCGCGTTTCGCCGTGGAAAGCCCGTTGAATCAGGATCAGCGAATAAACCGGCGCTATGATCAAACCCAAGGCCGCGGCTGCCGTCATGGCGGCATCCACCCGGTAAGCGCCCAGCAGCACCAGGAACTCGCCGATGAAATTGCCGAGCCCCGGCATGCCGAGCGCAGCCACGGAAAAGAACAATCCGATGGCCGCCATGCGCGGCACATCGGTCCATAACCCGCCCATCCGATTCATATCGCGGGTATGGATGCGCTCCTGCACCGCGCCGGCCAGGACGAACAGGGCGGCCGACGAAATGCCGTGGGCCAGCAAGGTAATCACCACTCCTTGCAGCGCCAGCGCATTCCAGGCAAACAGCCCGACCAGCACGAATCCCATGTGGCTGACGCTGCTGTAAGCGACCAGTCGCTTCATGTCCGACTGCGCGAAAGCGAGCATGCCGCCATAAAGAATGCCGGCCACGCCCAATCCCATCGCGATGGGGGAAAAATCGGCAACGGTTTCGGGAAACAGCGGGATCACGAAACGCAGCAAGCCGTAGGCGCCGGTTTTCAGCATCACCCCCGCCAGAATGACGCTGCCCCCGGTCGGCGCCTGGGTGTGCGCGTCCGGCAGCCAGGTATGGAACGGCACGCCCGGCAGTTTTACGGTGAAGGCGATGAAGAATCCCAGCATCAGCCACCAGGCGGTATTGAGCTCGAGACTCGTCTGCAAGAGGTCGAAGTAGTCGAAGGTATAAACGCCGGCATCTCGTTGATGGATGATCACCAGAACCACCATGGCCAGCAACATCAAGAGTCCCGAGACCTGAGTGAACAAAAAGAACTTGATCGCCGCGTAAGCCCGGTTCTCGTGTCCCCACAGCGCGATCAGGAAATACATGGGTACGATCATGATTTCCCAGAACACGAAGAACAGAAACAGATCCAGCGCGAGGAACACTCCCAGCACACCGGCCAGCGTCCACAGGAGATTGAAGTGAAAAAACCCCACCCGCTCCCTGATCTCGGTCCAGGACGCCGCCACGGCCATGAGACCGAGAAAAATCGTCAAGACGACCAGCAACAGACTGACGCCGTCCAGTCCGAGATGAAAGCTGATGCCGAAGCGGGGTATCCAGTGCAGGCGGATATCGTCCAGCCAAACGCCGGCTTCGGGAAAGCCGCCGGCGAAATAAGGGATCAGCAACGCCCCGTCCACTATCAACGTCATGAGGGCGATCCAGCGGGGGGCGTTCGCACCGTAGCGCTCCGCCTGCCAGGCGAGCAGGCCGCCGACCGCCAGCACCAGAATCAGCGCTGCGAGCATCACGACAAAATCCCCAGCGCGATGGCCAACACGGTTCCCCCCGTGAAAGCGGCGACATACCAGCGCAATTGTCCGGTTTGGGTGGCGGCGAACGCGCGATGCGCATACTGGCTGGCGGCCGCGATCCCCCGGTAGATATCGTCCGCGATATCGCTGCTATTGACGGCGGCCAGCCAGCGGAACGGGTTGACCAGCAGCTTTCCGTACAGCCAATCGAATCCCCAGCCGCTGAACCAGAAGCGGTGCAGCATATCGCCCCATCGGGTTTCCGTCAGGGCTTCGACCGGGTAGGTTCGGAGCAGATAGAGGAGAACCGCGATACCCACCCCGACGAGCGGCGCCAGATCGGTGAAGATCCCGGCGATCAATCCCAGCTCGCCCGGTTCGGATCTCGGAAACACCGAACCCAGCGGCATCGAAACAAATCCTCCCAGCAAGGCCAGTGCGCCCAGCAGGATGAGCGGGACACTCATGGCGAACCCGAGATGCTCCGAAGCCCGCTCGTTTTCCGGGCCGAAAAAGGCGATGAACACCAGCCGAAAGCTGTAGATGCCGGTCAACAGCGCCCCTAGCGTTCCGGCAGCCCAGAACCAGAAGCCGTTCTCCGCATGGAAGGCGGAAGCCAGGATCTCGTGCTTGCTGAAATAGCCCGAGGTGAACGGCAGAGCGGTCAGGGCGGCGCTGCCGATGACGAAGCTCCAAAACGCGATCGGCAGCCGTTTTCTGAGTCCTCCCATGCGGAAGATGTCGTGTTCGTGGTGATAGCTGTGAATCACCGCTCCGGCGGCGAGGAACAGGAGCGCCTTGAAATAGGCGTGGGTCGTCAGATGAAAAATCGCCGACGAGAACGCGGTCACCCCCAGCGCCAGAAACATGTAACCGATCTGGCTGATGGTGGAGTACGCCAGAATCCGCTTGATATCGCGCTGGGTCAGCGCGGTGAAACCCGCGATCAGCAGGGTGACGGCACCGACCGCGGCGACCAATTGCAGCACTGCGGGCGCCAGTTCGAACAGGGTGTGGGTGCGGGCGATCAGATAAACCCCGGCGGTAACCATGGTCGCGGCGTGGATCAGGGCGCTGATCGGCGTCGGACCGGCCATGGCGTCGGGCAGCCAGGTTTGCAGCGGCAATTGGGCCGACTTGCCGACCGCGCCGCCCAATAGCAGCAGGGCGGCGAGCGCGGCCATACCGGAGCCGACCGGCCAGGCCGCGGAGGCTCTGTTCAAGAGTGCTTGAATGTCCAGGGTGCCGAGCCGCGCGAACAGAAGAAACAGGCCTATCGCCATCGCCGTATCGCCTACCCTCGTCATCACGAAAGCCTTCCGGGCCGCCGCGCCGTTCTCCGGATTCTCGTACCAGAAGCCGATCAGAAGATAGCTGCACAGACCGACGCCCTCCCAGCCCAGGTACAACAGCACCAGGTTGTCCGCCAAGACCAGGACTAGCATGGCGAATACGAAAAGATTCATGTACGCGAAGAAACGGGCGTAGCCGGCATCGTCCGCCATGAAGCCGACCGAGTAGACATGGATGAGAAATCCGACGCCGGTCACCACGAACATCATGTTCAGCGACAAGGCGTCGAGATAAAGCGAGAAGCCGGATGCGAAATGGCCCACTCGCATCCAGGTCCACAGCGTCTGACGGTAGGGTTCGAGCGAGCCGCTCAAGAACTCGATGCCGACCAGCGCCGCGAGCACCGCCGACAACCCGACGGATCCGGCGCCGATCCAGGGCACCCAGCGCCTCGGCATATTCCCTTGGCTCGCCACCAGAATCAGAAAACCGATCAATGGGAAAAGCGGAATAAGACCCAAGTAGTTCAGCACCCGTATTTCTCCTTGTTAGTTAAAGGGTTGTCCTGCTTCTATCGCTTTTCAGGGGAATGCCCCCGTCCCTCGGTTTCCTTGCGAGCGCATGTACCAATGTGGTGTACGCCCGAAGCTGCTGTAGGTCGGCAATCCTTTGCCGACGCAGGATTTATCGGCAAAGGATTGCCGACCTACAACTCTTTCGGCCTCCATTTTGCGGGGTGTAGGGCGGCGTTTCCTATACCATGTCGCAAGATGGCGGTGAAAAATCTTCTAAATTCCGACCCCTTCACGGCGTCGATGTTTTTGATCCATCCAGCCGATCGGTTTCACGGCAGCGGCACTCAACCCTTCATCCGGCTCAAAGCGTCCACATCCAAGGTCTCGAACCGATGATAAATCTGCGTCACCAAGCCCATGGCCACGCCTACTTCCGCCGCCGCCATCGCAAGCACCAGCAGGAACATGATTTGCCCGTCCGCCTGATTCCAGCGCGAGCCGGCGACGATGAAAGCGAGCCCCGTCGAATTCAGCATGATTTCCAGGGAGATCAGCATGAAGATCAGGTTGCGCCGCACCAGAACACCGGTAAGCCCCAGCGCGAACAGGACGGCCGCCAACAGCAGTCCGTGTGCCTCGGGAATGGTTCCGTTCATTTCTTCACCTCCTGCCGGGTCAAGTGATAAGCTCCGACCAATCCGGCCAGGAGAAGCATGGACGCCAATTCCACTGCCAGCACATAAGGTCCGAGCAGCCGAATACCCACCTCCTTGGATGCGACGATATGGCCGAGCGCGGCCCGCTCTTCCTGCATCAGGACGAAGATCAGCTCGGTCAGCAGCACCGCCGCCATCGCGGACGGCCACCGCCACGCGGCAGGCGGCAGCCACTTTCTCTCCTGCTCCAGGGTTCGCCGCCCCAGATTCAGCATCATCACCACGAACAGGAACAGCATCATGATCGCCCCGATGTGAACGATGATCTGGAGCATCGCTCCATAGTACGCCCCCATGAGAAAGAACACGACGCCCGAAGCCAGCAGGGACAAAATCACGTACAACAGGGCGTGCACCGCGTTGAGCGAAACGATCACCAGCAGCGTGGAAATCACGCTGATCAAGGCGGAGGAATAAAACAGGACATACAGCATGGGGTCGTTCTCCTAAGGCAACAGACTCCGGACGTCCACCGGCGGCGCCTCGTTCTCGGCCTCGCCCTTATCCTTTCCGGCCACGCTTTTCCCGGCGACGCGGTAGAAGTTGTAATCGTGATATTTGCCGGTCCCGTCGATCAAAAGATGCTCCTTTTCATAAACCATGTTGCGGCGGTCGTACTCGCTCATCTCCATGTCCGGCGTCAACTGAATGGCGTAGGTCGGACAGGCCTCCTCGCAAAACCCGCAGTAGATACAGCGGGAAAAGTTGATGCGGAAGAACTCCGGATACCAGCGGCCGTATTCGTCCTGGGTCTTCTGCAGGGCGATGCAGTCCACGGGACATGCCACCGCACACAGGTTGCAGGCCACGCAGCGTTCCTCCCCGTCGGGGTCGCGGGTCAGCACGATTCGTCCGCGATAGCGCGGGGCCAGGGCCGGCTTCTCCTCGGGATATTGCACGGTGTCCGCCTTGGTGAACGTATGCTGAAACACCGTCCACAGCGTCTGGAACTGAGTCAAGAAGTCCTTCAACATGACGGCTCACCCACAGCCATGGGTGATACAGGCGAAGCCAGCTTTTCGTTCCTCCGATGCCCTATCGCCATAGGATGACGGCTCCGGTAACCAGTAAATTCAGGAACGACAGCGGCAGCATCACCAGCCACCCGAACGACATGAGCTGGTCATAGCGCGGTCTCGGCAGGGAACCGCGCACCAGAATGAACAGCAGGATAAAGACGGCGGTCTTGATCGTGAACCAAGCCAGGGGCGGCAAGACCGGCCCCAACCAGCCGCCGAAGAACAGAGTGACGATCAGGGCCGCCCCGAGGGTAACGCCGATGTACTCGCCGACGAAGAACATGCCGAACTTCATGCCGGAATATTCGGTGTGATAGCCGGCCACCAGCTCGTTTTCCGCTTCCGGCAGATCGAACGGGGTGCGGTGAGTTTCCGCGAGAACCCCGATAAAGAACAGGATGAATCCCAGAAATTGCGGCACCACGAACCATCCGTCCCTTTGCGCTTCCACGATGGCGCGCAAATCGAAGGTTCCGGCCAGCATGACGACCCCCAACGCGGACATCGCCAGAAATACCTCGTAACTGATGGCCTGCGCCGTAGCCCTCAGGGAACCGATCAGCGAGTATTTGCTGTTGGACGCATAACCGGCCAGAACCACGCTGTACACCGACAGCGCCAGGACCGCCAGCACATAAAGCAAATCGAAGTCGAAATCGATGATTCCGATGTCCGGCGCGATCGGAATCACCGCGAAAGCGGCCAGCATGCATCCCATGATCACGACCGGAGCGAGCACGAATACCGGTTTGTCGGCGAAGGGCGGAATCCAGTCTTCCTTGCTCAGGATCTTGAGCATATCGGCGACGACCTGGAACAGTCCCAGAGGTCCCACGCGATTGGGGCCCAGACGGTCTTGCCAGATGGCGAGCAGCCGGCGTTCGACCCAGATCAAGAGCGCCGCCACGGTGATCAACGCCCCGAGAATGCCGGCGATATCGAACGGCGACCCCAGCGTCATGGCCTCTCCCCTTCTTTTTCGATGGCGATCCATGCCGGAAGATCGCTACGGAACAGACCGGCAAGGCCGGCGGAGATGCCCACGGCGCCTCTCGGCAAGGACGATTCCAGCCTCAGCGGCAAACGCACGACGCGCTCGTTCAGCCGCACCGCCAGGGTCTCGCCGACGCCGAGTCTTTCCGCATCCTCCGGGTGCAGCGCGGCATAGGCTGCCGGCACCCGCTCCGCCAATGGCGGCGATAGCGCGCTCAGCTCCTCGCTGCCGAAAACGTGGTAAAGCGGGATGGCCCGCCAACGGGCTTCGTCGCGTAGACGGTAGGGCACTTCGTCGAACCAGCGGGGCTCCGCTGTTTCCGGCGACTCGAAAAGCCTCACCCCGGGATCGCCGCCTCGCAAAGCCCCGCCCACCTCGTCCTGAAATTTGTTGACGGCCTGCTGATGCGAATTCCAACCTGGCGCCCAGACGAATGGCAATAATGCCGGCGGCACGTCGACACTTGCGCCTTCCATGGAAAACGCCAAAGCCGAATCGGGGTCGTCGGGCGGCTTGGGTTCATGGATTTCCCGGTTTGCAAACATCGCGGTCCGTCCGCTATAGCGATGGGGTTCGCGCGGGACCTTTTCGCCCTCGACACGAAAACCCGCCGGCGGAGCGGCGTTCCGGATCGGCCCGAATTCCGGCAGAGCCGCGGCACAAGCGGCGGTAAGCGCATCGATGTTCGACCAGCGTTTCGCTGCGGCATCGGCTAGCCAGCGCCAGCTGTCGCGGATTTCGCCGCTGCCCGGCATGACGGAATAAAACCGTTGCGCCCGCCCCTCGAGGCTGACCAGAGTGCCCTCGGTTTCCGCAAACGTGCTTCCCGGAAGAAGTAATTGGGCCTTGGCTGCAGTGCCGTGGCGAATATGATCGATCACCACCACATGCCGCGTGCCGTTGAAAAAGCTGTCCACGGCCCCGGCGTCCGCCCGCCGGTAAAGATCGTTCTCCAGCACGATCACGGTGTTCAAGTCTCGGGTCTTCGCCGCGGCGAAGGCGTCCTTGACGCTGCGCTCGTCCATCATCGCCAATCCGAGCGTATTGCATTCCGGCACGACATAGCACAGATCGACAGCCCTTCCTTCTCGCCGGTTGCTCAAGGCTAAGGCGATATTGGCCGCCGCCCGGACCACGGAGAGACTGCCGCAACCGGTGCCCGAGACGATGAGCGGATGCGCCGCGGCAGTGAGGGTATCGCCGATGAGTTCCGCCAGATGTTCGTCCTCTTGGGAAAGGTCGGCCACCGCCGGCGCGCTGGCATCGATCCGGTTGGCGATTGCCAGGCCCAGCCGCGCGATGTCTTCCGGCGTTCCCCGGCAGATCGCTTCCGCTATGTCGTCCAGCCGGGTAGCGTTAGGCGCTACGACGAACAGCGGGCTCTTCTCGCCTTGAGCCGCCTCTCTTACGGCGGCATCTTGCCAGCGCGGTATCTTGAGCCGGTCGGCGCGTTCGAAAGCGCGGTTCCGAACCGCCTGGCGCAACGCGAGCGCCACACGCGGCGCGGTATTCGCCACGTCTTCGCCCAGGATCAAGACGGCGTCCGCCTGCTCCACCTCCCGCAGCGACGGATTATGGACCGGCCAATGTCTCAGCACGTCCAGTATGGCCGCTGCCAGCGATGCCTCCCCCTGGGCAAAACCGGCATAAAAATGCTCGGCGCCGACCAGTTCCCGCAGGGCGAAGTTGACTTCCAACGAGGCGCGGGGAGAGCCGATTCCGATCGTGTGACCGCCCAGCAAGCCTTGAAAATGGGCCAGCGCGGTCTCCCCGGAGACCGGCTCTCCGCGAAGCATCGGCTGGCGTATGCGCCGCTCGCTATTGACGAATCCATAGCCGAAGCGGCCCCGATCGCAGAGAAAATAGCCGTTCACCTCTCCGTTATAGCGATTGACGATGCGCCTAAGCGTTCCGTAGCGTTCGCCGGGGCTGGTATTGCATCCCACCCCGCAGTGCACGCAAATCGAGGGCGCATGCTGTAGATCCCACTTCCGGACGTAATGCTGGCTGAACGTCCGATCGGTGAAAACTCCGGTGGGACAGACCTCGACCAGATTGCCGCTGAACTCGTTTTCCAGAACGCCGTCCTCGAAGCGCCCGAAATAGACGTTGTTGCGGGATGCAAACACGTCGAGGTCCTTGCCTCCGGCGTAGTCGCGGTAAACCCTAACGCAGCGGTAACAGGCGATGCAGCGGTTCATCTCGTGATTGATGAACGGTCCCAGATACTGGTTTCGGTGGGTGCGCTTCAAGCCGCGATAGCGACGAAAGGTATGCCCGGTCATGACCGTCATGTCCTGGAGATGGCACTCGCCGCCCTCCTCGCACACCGGACAATCGTGAGGATGATTGGTCATCAGGAACTCGATGACTCCGGCGCGGAACTCCCGTGCCTGAGGAGCTTCGAGGGACACGCGGAGGCCCTCGGTCACCGGGGTCATGCAGGCCATGACCAGCCGCCCCTGGGCGTCGCTCTCGTCCTTGTACTGCACGACCGCGCATTGCCGGCAGGCGCCCACGGACCCGAGGGCCGGATGCCAGCAGAAGTACGGCAAATCTAGCCTCAACGACAAGCAGGTCTTGAGCAGATTGTCTCCCGCTTTTACGTCGTAGGTCTGGCCGTCTACCGTGATTTTTGCCATGGATTGAATCCTATCAGGCCACCCTTGCAGTCGATGCCGGTTTCAAATAGCGTTCGAAATCGGCCCGGAAATATTTCAATGCGCTCTGTAACGGCTCGGCGGCCCCGGGCGCGAGCGCGCAAAAGGTATTGCCGGGTCCCATCAGGCGCGCGAGCTGTTCGAGTTGGTCCAGGTCCTCCGGCCGGCCACGTCCGGCCAAAAGGCCTTCGAGGAGTTCGACGACCCAAGGCAGCCCATCCCGACAGGGGGTACACCAACCGCAGGATTCCTGCGCGAAAAACCGCTCCAGGTTGAGCACCATTCGCACCGGACAGGTCTGATCGTCCAGCACGATCATGGTGCCGGTGCCGAGCCGGCTGCCGGCTTTCATCATCGCGTCGAAATCCATGGGCAGATCCAAGTGCTCGGGCAGCAGAAAATCCGTGGATGCGCCGCCGGGCAGGAACCCTCGCAGCGTATACCCCTCCTGCATGCCGCCGGCGCATTCCTCGATCAGTACCCGGATCGGCGTGCCCATGGGCAGTTCCCACAACCCCGGCTTCTTGACCCGACCGCTCGCGCCGAACAGCTTGGTGCCGGCATCCTCGCCCCGGCCCAATCCCCGGTACCAGTCCACGCCGTTGCGGATGATATGGGGCACGTTGCAAAAGGTCTCGACATTGTTGACGACCGTCGGACGGCCCCACAGTCCGCTGATCTGGGGAAACGGCGGCTTGGCGCGCGGTATTGCGCGCTTGCCTTCGAGCGAATTCAGGAGCGCGGTCTCTTCGCCGCAGATGTAGCGCCCCGCGCTGGTATGAAGATGTATCTCCAGATCGAAGTCCGAGCCCAGAATGTTTTTGCCGAGATAGGCGGCGCTACGCGCTTCCCCCAAGGCTTGCTCAAGCCGGCTCGCGGAAAGATGGTATTCGCCCCGGAGAAAGATATAGGCCGTATCGGCCTGCACGGCATAGGCGGCGATGACCACGCCTTCTATGAGCTGGTGCGGGTCGGCCTCCATCAGCAGGCGATCCTTGAAAGTGCCCGGCTCCATTTCGTCGGCGTTCACCACCACATATTTCTGCTCCGCCGACTCGCCCTGCGGCACCAGGCTCCACTTGACGCCGGTGGGAAACCCGGCACCGCCGCGCCCGCGCAACCCGGAATCCTTGACCGCCCCGATCACGTCCGCAGGCGCCATTTCTTTCAAGGCTTTGGCCAAGCCCTCATAGCCACCGGCGCGGCGGTAATCGTCCAGCGTCACCGGCGAGAGATCGGGCTTGATGTTCTGCGTCAGCGGTCTGTCCATGTCTGGCCGTTCCTTTTTAATAGCTCATCGATTTTCGATTCGTCCACGTCTTCGTAAAGCTCTTCGCCGACCATCAGCACCGGCGCGCGATCGCATGCGCCGAGACAGACGATCGGCAGCAGCGTGTAGCGTCCGTCCGCCGTGGTTTCGCCCAAGCCGATGCCCAGCCTTTCGGACAGATGCTCACGGATTCGGTCGGCTCCCAGCATCCAGCAGCTCACGCTGTCGCAACAAAGAATGACGTTTTCGCCGACCGGCCTTCGAAAGATCAGGTTGTAAAACGTCGCCACCCCATCCAGTTCGTCCGGCGACATCTCCAAGAGCCCGGCAACGGTTTTCAACGCTTCATCCGACACCCAGCCGCGATATTTCTGCACGATCTTGAGCGCCTCGACGGAAGCGGCGGATTTGTCCGGATAATGACCCGCGGCCGCGAGGATTTCGGCGGTTTCCTGTTCGCTCAAGATGCGGGTTTCGTTCATAAGAGAACCCGAAAAATCATTTTTTGATGCGGGGAACCGCCCCGCACGCGGGTTACTTTCTTTTGTTCGGCCAAAAGAAAGTAACCAAAGAAAACGCCGCCCGGATGACGCACTTTTCCTGCGCTTCTCGTCCTGGCCGCGGGGCGTCCCGAAGGGACTTCCATGTCCCTCGGGACACGTGCGCAATCCTTTGCGCACCCCTTCGGGCTTTTCCGGTCCAGGACTGCGATGCTCAGGTGCGTCATACGGGATATTGCTATTTTTGTCCCGTGCGGCATGCCCGAGCATCGCAAGCTTTGGCGCTGGAATGCCCGAAGGGGCGCGTCAGGAAGACGCGCGGCGACAGAGGAGCAGGGAAGCTCCTTCTGTCGCCCCAGCGCCAAAGCGAGAAGCGCAGGAAAAGCATGCCGCTCGGGCGCCGTTTCTTTTGGTTACTTTGGATTTGCGCCTGTCCTGGCGCAAACCCTTCGGGCGCACTTCGCGCGTCCAAATTTGTTCCCGACAAATTTGTCTTTGGGCAAGCAAAGACAAACTCGCCGGGAGCGAGTTTGGACCGCCGAAGACGGGCCCAAAGGGCAAACCCCATGGATGGGGTTTGCAAAAGTAACTCGCCCGCGGGGCGAGACCCGCATCTAAAATCACCGGCAGCACCAGCTGCCACTACCCCGAACCCGCTGGCTAGACCGACATCCTCAACCTCCGCAAACAAGCCATTTAGAAACGTCATATCCCCCTCACCTATCCACATCCGACATCACGAAATCGATGCTCCCCAGGATCGCGATGAGATCGGCGATCATGAGGCCGCGCGACATCAGGGGAATCATCTGAAGATGGGGGAACGAGGCGGTACGGACGCGGGTACGGTAGGACGTCGTGTTGCCGTCGCTCGTCAGGTAATAGCGATACAGCCCCTTGGTCCCTTCCACGCAGGCGGAGCCCTCCCCGGCCGGGATTACCGGCCCCCAGCTGACGTTCAGAAAGTGCTGGATCAGCGTCTCGATGTCGTGCATGGTCCGCGCTTTCGGCGGTGGAGTCGTCAACGGATGAAACGCCTTGTAGGGGCCCGATGGCATGTTGTTCAGGCATTGCTCGATGATTCTTAAGCTCTGCCGCATCTCTTCTACCCGCACCTGACATCGGTCGTAGCAGTCCCCGTTTTTCCCCGACGGGACCTCGAATTCGAAATTTTCGTAGCCGGAATAGGGGCGCGCCTTGCGGTAGTCCCAGGCGAGACCTGTGGCCCTTAACCCCGGTCCGGTAGCGCCCCAGTCGATCGCCTCTTTCGTGTCGTAAACGCCGATGCCCTGGGTGCGCCGCTTGAGGATGCTGTTCGCCAGCACCATCTTGTCGTAGTGCGCCAGCCGTTTCGGAAAATAGTCGACGAATTCCCGCACCTTCTTGTCCCAGCCCTCGGGCAAATCCATCGCCGTGCCGCCGATGCGAAAAAAGCTGGAGTGCATGCGCCCACCGGTAATGGCTTCGATGATTTCGAAGACCCTCTCGCGATCGACGAACATGTAGAAAACCGGCGATAGTTGTCCGACGTCCTGCGCGAAGGTGCCGTAAAACAAGAGGTGATTGTTGATCCGGTAAAACTCCGAGATCATCACCCGAATCGTCTGCGCCCTGGGCGGCACCTCGATGCCGGCCATTTGTTCGAGCGCCATGACGTAAGGCAGGTTGTTCAGCGAGCCGCCGAGATAATCCACCCGGTCGGTATAAGGGATGTAGGTATGCCAGGACTGGCGTTCCCCCATCTTTTCCGCGGCGCGATGGTGATAGCCGATATCCGGCACGGCATCGACGATTTCCTCGCCGTCGAGCTGCAGGGCGATGCGGAATACCCCGTGCACGCTGGGGTGGTTAGGGCCGAGATTGAGAAACAGAAAATCGCTGCTGTCCTTCTGCCGCTGCATGCCCCATTCCTCGGGCACGAACCGCAAGGCCTCCTGTTCCGCCTCCTGCTTTTGCTCGGGCAACGAGAACCGCCCCATCTCGGTGGCCCGAGCCGGATGATCCTTGCGCAGCGGATACCCTTTCCAGGTGGGCGGCATCAGGATACGGCGGAGATTCGGATGGCCCTCGAAGCGAATCCCGAACATGTCGAAGACTTCGCGCTCGTACCAGTTGGCGTTGGGCCAAAGCGAGGCGATGCTCGGCACGCTCAAACCGCCATCGGCCAAGGCGACCTTGAGACGGATATCCTCGTTCCGATCGAAAGACAAAAGATGATAGACCAGCGTGAATTCGCTGGCCGGGAGCCCATCCCGGTATTGGCGCAGGCGCTCGTCCACCGCGGTGAGATCGAACAGCATGGGGTATGGCCGCTCGGTCTCGCGCTTCAGATAAGTCAGACAATCGACGAAACGGTCCTTGCTTACCCAAAGGGTTGGAATGCCGTCATAGGTGGATTGAACGGTAAATTCGTCATCCCCGAAACGGCGCCGGAGTTCGCCGACGATAGCGCCGGTCTTCGGCCTTTCCGTCGTTGTCGCGCTGCCTGCCGTCGTGGTAAAAGTCATCCTAAATACCTTAAAGGCGATCCGGACTGCGCAACTCGGTGGCCCTCATGCGCTCCGGAGTCTTGAGGTCTCGGAAGCTTTTGATCGGCGCTTTCTGAACACCGCCTTCGCCGACCGTCCAGCCTA
The DNA here is from genome assembly GCF_002005105.1 of Methylocaldum sp. 14B. Taxonomy (GTDB): domain Bacteria; phylum Pseudomonadota; class Gammaproteobacteria; order Methylococcales; family Methylococcaceae; genus Methylocaldum. Next base: position 56,812 of record NZ_MSCV01000031.1, read on the forward strand.
GGGGCCGTCTCTCTTTTCCGATCGACTCCTGCAGCAGGATCAGACCTTCGAGCAAGGCGTCCGGACGCGGCGGGCAGCCCGGCACATACACGTCGACCGGCAAAAATTTGTCCACACCCTGAACCACACTGTAAACATCGTACATCCCGCCCGAATTGGCGCACGACCCCATGGAAATCACCCAGCGCGGCTCCAGCAACTGCTCGTAGAGACGCTTGATGACCGGAGCCATTTTCATGAAGACCGTGCCGGAAATCACGATCAGGTCCGCTTGCCGCGGGCTTGCCCGGATCACCTCGGAACCGAAGCGGGCGATATCGTAACGGCTCGTGAAAGCGGTGGCCATTTCGACGTAGCAACAGGAAAGCCCGAAATTGAAAGGCCAGACGGAATTCGCTCGACCCCAGGCGATCAGGTCCTCCAACTTCGCCATGAGCAGGTTGCGGCGCATGGCTTCCTCGCTGACGCGCTCGCCGGGGCGGGGCGCTGGGTCGGAATCGGCTTTGGTAAGAGTCCACTCCATCCCGTACTCCCCTTAAATTTGTAGTCGGGCATCCTGCAATTTCTGCCGCTCGGTACGCCAATCCAGAGCGCCGATCCGCCAGAGATAAACCAGAGCGGCCAGCAAAATGCCGATGAACACCAGCATTTCGATGTACCCGATCCACCCGGCCTCGCGAAAGGCGACGGCCCAAGCGAGGATAAAAACGGCTTCCAGGTCGAAGATCACGAAAAAGATGGCGACCGGATAAAACCGTATGGTGAGGCGCACATGAATATCGCCTACTGGCACGACGCCGGATTCAAAAGGCTCGCCGGTCGCGCGTCCGCGACTGGGCCGGGCAAGAAAACGGGGGATCACCAACATCGCCGCGATTACGACCATGATCGCCGCGATATAAGCGATGAACGGCCAAAGATTCGATGCCTGCACCAGATCGGCATTCATGCCACTCCTCCGGATGTGCTGCAGCGGACTGCAAGGGCGATCAACTTGCCCGCAGATTAATCGGACCGGCCGCAACCGGCCTATAAGTAGAAATACATAGTTCCGAAGAACCATTCGGGACGAACGGCGTTTGGGGCTGAGTCAGGAAGACGAGCGACAGGAAGGCGGCCATGCGGCATTCACAGGCCCTTGGCAGTCGCTGCGTTGCAAGCACGTCCGCGATTTTAGGATAATAGCCGCTCATTTTTCCCGTCCTAACCATTCCCCGCATGAAAAAACGTCTGGAGAATCTGCTGCATGGCGCCGTTTCCGCATTGAAAGCGAATGGCGAGCTACCTCCCGATATCGATCCGACCATTATGGTGGAGCGTGCGCGCGATGCGCAGCACGGCGATTTCGCCTCCAATCTCGCAATGACCCTGGCAAAGGCCGCCAAATGCAATCCCCGACAGTTGGCGGAAAAAATCGTGGCGGCACTGCCCCATGATGGCATCGTCGCCAAGCTGGAGGTCGCAGGCCCCGGATTCATCAATTTCTTCATCGATCCCAAGGCTCAACATCGAATCGTCGCCGATATTCACGAAGCCGGGCACGAGTTCGGCAAGACCGCCGTCGGCGCCGGCCGCAAAGTTCAGGTGGAATTCGTCTCGGCCAATCCGACCGGCCCCTTGCATGTGGGACACGGGCGCGGCGCGGCCTACGGCGCCGTGGTGGCGAACCTGCTTGCTGCCGCCGGATTCGAGGTACACCGCGAGTACTACGTCAATGATGCCGGCCGGCAGATGGATATTCTGGCCGCCAGCGTGTGGCTCCGCTACCTGGAAGAATGCGGCGAGGTGCTGACCTTCCCGAGCAACGGTTATCGCGGCGAATACGTTCGGACGATTGCCTGGGATCTGCACAAGCGAGTCGGGGAGAAATACCGGCGGCCGGCCGCCGAAGTCATGGCGGACATTCCACCGGACGAGCCCCAGGGCGGCGATAAGGAAGTTCATATCGATGCGCTGGTGGCAAGGGCCAAGTCGCTGCTCGGCGCCGACGATTACCGAATCGTGTTCGACGCCGGCCTCAACAGCATCCTCGACGACATTCGCCAGGATCTGGAGGAGTTCGGGGTTCATTACGACGAGTGGTTTTCGGAACGCAGCCTGGCCGATACCGGCGCCATCGAGCGTGCGCTGGAAAAGCTTCAAGAAGCGGGCTATCTCTACGAAAAAGACGGGGCAACCTGGTTCGCTTCGAGCCGGCTGGGGGACGAAAAGGACCGGGTGGTGGTTCGAGAAAACGGTCAGATGACCTATTTCGCATCCGACATCGCTTACCATTTGAATAAGCTGGAGCGCGGCTTCGATCAAATCATCAACATCTGGGGCGCCGATCATCACGGCTACATTCCCCGCGTCAAGGCCGCCATCAAGGCATTGGGGGGCGCCCCGGAACGGCTCCACGTGCTGCTGGTCCAGTTCGCGGTGTTATATCGCGGGGAAGAAAAAGTCCAGATGTCCACCCGCTCCGGAGAATTCGTAACGCTCCGGCAGCTTCGCAACGAAGTGGGCAAAGACGCGGCCCGGTTCTTCTATGTCATGCGAAAATCCGACCAGCATATGGATTTCGACCTGAAGCTGGCCACCTCGAGGACCAACGAAAATCCGGTTTATTACGTGCAATACGCTCACGCGCGGATTTGCAGCGTGTTTAGGCAATTGGACGAAAAAGGCTGGAAACGCGACCTCGCCGGCGGCATGAATCGTCTGGACCTATTGACGGAAACGCACGAGTTGGCATTAATCAACACGCTGTCCCGCTATACCGAGGTTGTGGAACAATCGGCCGTTCAGCACGAGCCTCATCATCTGGTGCATTATCTGCGCGAGCTGGCGTACGAATTCCACACTTATTACAACGCCCACCAGTTCCTGGTGGAGGATGCCGCGTTACGGGATGCCCGGCTCAATTTGATTGCCGCGGTGAGACAGGTTATCGGCAACGGTTTAAGCCTGCTGGACGTTTCCGCACCCGAAGCAATGTAAAGGCATGTCCAAGGACTATAAGCACCGGATTCCGGGATACCGAAAACGCCAGCTCCAAATTCCGAGACGTTGGGGCCTAGCGGCGGTCGGCATTGCTGGTGCGATCGGGCTCGTTGTGTACGTTTTCTCAGGTGCCGATAGCGAGGCCCCTCCAAAGGCCCCGGAACCCGTGTCCATACCCGCGCCGGCGCCTCAAGCCGCTGCTGCGGTTCCGGAAGCCGAAAAAAAGAGTCAGCCCCAGCAGGAAAGGAAACAAAACACCGAGGGCAAGAAAACAGCCGCCCAAAAACCCGAGCAGAAACCGCAACCGATCAAGTCGCGCGAGCCCCGGTTTACTTTTTATAAGATCCTCCCCGAAAAGGAAGTCATCATTCCTGAAAGCGAGATTAAAACGATCAAGCGGGAAGAAAGCCAGGGAAGCAAACCCACCGCAGCGCTTTATCTGGTGCAGGCAGGATCTTTCGACAATCTACAGAATGCCGAGCAACTGAAGGGCGACCTGGCCAAGATCAAGATCAAGGCCAAGATCGAAATGATCGAGATCGATAATTCGGCCTGGTACCGCGTCAAAATCGGCCCGTACGCCACTCTGGCCGATGCCGACAAGATCAGGGCCTACCTGCGCAAGAAAGGCATCGACAGCATCGTGCAGAAAGCGGCGAAATAACTCCTTTGCCCCACCGTACCGGATTATCCGGCGATCCGATTGCTCAAAATGCGGGCCAAAATAATTTGTAGGTCGGCAATCCTTTGCCGACAAAGCCCCTCGTCTACCGCGTGTGTCGGCAAAGGATTGCCGACCTACTGCAGCTTGGGAGCGCTACGCCGAACCGGAAAATGCTCTAGAGATCCCATGAGGGCTCGACCGATCGCTTAAGGAAGCTCTGAACAAGTTGATTCCGTTCATGGTTCGACAAGCTCACCACGAACGGAATCAATACCTTACCGTTCGTCCTGAGCCTGTCGAAGGACTTAATCAGAGCTTCCTTAAAGGACGACCTCGAAACCCTCGAACTGAGGCGGTCCGAGGTAGAGCTCCTTGCTTCCGCCCGCGCTGGCATGAGCGTTGCGAAATGCCTCCGAACGCGTCCAGGCTTCGAAAGCCTCTTTCGACTCCCACGTCGAATGGGAAGCGAACAGCGTGAAGTCCTCATTGCTCGGACCTTGAAGCAGATGAAATTCACGGAATCCCGGAACTTCATGCAAGTAGGTTTCACGATTCCGCCAGATTGCAATGAATTCGCTCTCTTTCCCTAAAGCAATCTTGAATCGATTCATGGCAATGAACATCTCGAACTCCTCTTAAATCGTTTTTTCCTCAAAATTTACGCTACCAGCCGGTAACACGGCTCGTAACGCACGCCCGGAAGCTTCATGCGGCCCTGTGCGACGAACGCCGCCAACAACTCATCCAGAGGCTTCAAGACCTCCGCGTCCCCCCTCAGCTCGAAAGGCCCATGCTCCTCGATGGTTCGTATGCCTTCCGCCTTCACGTTTCCAGCCACGATTCCGGAAAAGGCTCGGCGCAGGTTGGCCGCCAGGTGGTGAGGCTCCTGCTGTCGATGCAATTCCAACGAAGCCATATTCTGATGCGAGGGTACGAAAGGGATCTGGAACTGCTGCTCTATCTTCAGCAGCCAGTTGAAATAGTAGGCGTCACCGTTCTGTTTCCGGAATTCCCGCACCAGGCTGATCCCCTCTTTCATTTCCCGGGCAACGCCGGCGGGATCGTCGACGATGATCCGATAGCATCGGCGCACGTCTCGACCAATCGTCGAAACCATAAACCGGTCGATAAGCTCGAAATAGCCGGCGCACTCCGCAGGCCCCGTCAAAATGACCGGAAAAGGCAAATTCTTGTTGTCGGGGTGAAGCAGGATACCCAAGAGGTGGAGAATCTCCTCGGCCGTGCCGACGCCACCCGGGAAGATGACGATGCCATGCCCGAGTCTTACGAACGCTTCGAGGCGTTTTTCGATATCCGGCATGATGACCAGCTCGTTGACGATGGGATTCGGAGGCTCCGCGGCGATGATTCCCGGCTCCGAAATGCCCACGTAGCGGGCCTCGTAGATACGTTGTTTTGAATGGCCGATCGTGGCGCCTTTCATCGGCCCCTTCATGGCTCCAGGGCCGCAGCCGGTACAGACGTTGAGCCCCCGCAACCCCAGCTCATGGCCGACCTCCTTGGTGTAATCGTATTCTTCCCGGCTGATCGAATGGCCTCCCCAGCATACGACCAAGTTCGGAGAGGTATTCGTGATCAGGCTGCCCGCGTTGCGCAGAATGTGAAAAACGGCGCTGGTGATATCTTCCGACTTGCCCAGATTGAACGCCGAATTCGATACGATCTCCGATCCGGTGAAAACGATATCCCTAAGCACCGAAAACAGATGCTCCCGTATGCCTTTGATCATCTCGCCGTCGACGAAAGCCGAGACCGGCGCGTTCAGCACCTCCAGCTTGATACCGCGCTGCTGTTGCAATACGCGAATGTCAAAGTCTTTATGTTGCTCGAGCACCAGCTTGGTGTCATCGACAGCGCTGCCGCAATTCAGGACCGCCAGCGAACAACGCCGGAAGAGCTCGTGAAGACCGCCCTGGCTGGTATCGAGCAGCTTCGCCACTTCCAGCTTGGACAAAACCTCCAGAGTGCCTTCCGGCCTTACCTGAGCGTTGATTGTTTGCATCGGAATTCCTTTGTTAGATCTTCCATTGATTATTGATAAGCATTCTGTCGCACTCCTTAAAAAGAAGAACTTCCCAGAACCTGTGGATAAGTTTGTGGAATGCAGTCTTAAAACACTTTTGAAACCCCGCCGGTCCTGATCTTTCCCTAATTTGACGATTTTTATTCTTGGGCCAAAACATGCAAATAATCAAAAACTTGCCAAAAACGTCAAAAACCTGACGCCGGTACACCGAAAGCACTGAAAAACAACTCATCCGTTGTGCATAACTTTTGCGCTATGTCAAAACACCGTCGCTCGAGCCGTGACAGACCTCACCCCAAGCGGGATGCTCGCGAATTAGCCTTAACGCATTATGCAGCAGGGTTTTGCCGGGTTCTCGGCGGTGCCAGGTGGAGGCCCCGGACGGGTGAGGCAAGGGTATTACGTCTATCTCTAGACTTTCTCGACAAAGCTCGTGCCTAAGCCCGATCACCTGATCCAGTCTATCGGCGACGAGAATTTGACGGATCGCCAGCTTGCCGACCGGAATAATGAGCTTGGGTCTTATAAGCCGAATTTCGGCATTCAGCCAATCGGCGCAACGATCGATCTCCTCCGGAGACGGAACCCGATCGCCGCCTTTCGGGTTCTTGCCGGGAAAGCAGCGGCATACGGCCGCCATGTAGATGTTGCGGCGAAAATTGTCTTCGGATATGCCTATCTCGGCAAACCATTTGAAAAGGGTTTTTCCCGCTGTCCACGCAAACGGCTTTCCGAATTGCCCTTCCTTGCCGCCCGGCGCCTGGCCGATGAGGATCACGGGCGACAACACGGCGCGCCCCATCACCACCGGACCGATCATCCCGGCGCAACGCACGCAGTTCTTCAAGGCCTCTTGGTGGAGGATCAATGAGCGCAACCGCTCGTTCATGGGCGGTCGCTCCTCAGGACGGTTGAGGGGTGTCCTTGTCCTTCCGGCTCCAAGCCAAGGTGTGCAACCGAGTCAGCGTCTCCGGATCGGAAATCAAGGCACGCTTGTCGGCGGCGGACAGCGTTTCCGGCCCCTCTTCCACCAATTGGTACACCAAAGCGCGCAACTGGTGGCGCTGGCGCTTTTTCACCGGACGATCGGGCAAAAGAGCGAAGTGGAGGGAATACGTTCCCGGATCGGCAACGTTCAACTCGCCTTCATTTTGCGCACCCGCTTGCTCGGTACGGGCAAGATTTTCGTGGAGCAGTTCGACGACACGCGGCGCCTTATACTCTTCCGGAGTCAGGAAAAATCCGAGTTTACGGGCGAGCGAACCCACCGACGTGCTGCTGGAAAGGATCGAAACGGGTATGGCAAGGACCAACCCGGCCAGAACGGGAATCAGCCACAGGAAAAAGTCAGGCACATACTCGTAGCTCAGCCATCCGGCACCCAACCCGGTCAGCGTCTGCCCGCCGTGAGCCAGAGTGGCTTCCTTGAGGCTCAAACGGTGATCGCCGCGATTTTGCGGAGGCCAGCCGACGCTGCGACGCAGCAAAATGGCGACGACGAATTTGCTCTGATACAGCATGAGCACAGGCGCCGTCAGCACTGAAAATGCGCTTTCGAAAAAGACGCTGAAAGCGGCGCGTATCACGCCGCCATAGCCCTTGATTATTCTGGGACGCATCAGGAGCAGCAAAAAGCTCCAGAATTTCGGCAGAAACAGCATGGCCAGCGTCACCAGCAAGACCGTCGTCATCTCGACCGCATAAGACTCGGGCCAGACCGGAAAAATATTGTCGCCGAAAAAATAAACCGGCATGGTTTGGCTCTGCACATACGCCTCAAAGCCGGTTAAAACCAGAAACAGCAACCATAACGGCGAGGACAGATAGGACATGATGCCCATCAGAAAATACAAACGGCTGAGTCCAGAAAAGCCGCGGGCGAACACCATGCGCAAATGTTGCAAATTCCCCTGGCACCAACGCCGATCGCGCTTGGCGTAGTCGATCAGCGTCGGCGGCAGCTCCTCGTAGCTGCCCTTGAGATCGGCCGCCAGCCACACTTCCCATCCGGCCTCGCGCAACAAAGTCGCCTCGACGAAGTCGTGGCTCAAGATCTCGCCGCCGAATGGCTCCCGCCCCGGCAACTTCGGCAAACCGCAATGCCGAACGAAGGGCTGCATGCGGATAATCGCGTTGTGCCCCCAATAATTGCTACCCGAGAGCTGCCAGAAATTGATCCCGGCAATGAAGATGTCGCTGTACAAACTGCTGGCGAACTGAAGGATACGGGCGAACAAGGATTTATGATTTACCGGCAGCGGCGGTGATTGAATCAGTGCGACGCGGGGATGAGCCTCCATCAGATCCACCATTTTCGTCAGCGTCTCACCGGCCATGAGGCTGTCAGCATCGAGGACGATCATGTAGCGGTAACGGCCGCCCCAGCGACGGCAAAAATCCTCGATGTTGCCGCTCTTGCGGGCGATGTTCTTCTCGCGATTGCGGTAAAAGATTTTGCCGTGCGCATTGAAGTCGCGGCACATGCGATACCAGTTTACCTCCTCCTGCATCCAGGTATCGGGATCGCGCGTATCGCTGAGGATGAACAGTTCGAACTCGTCCGCGCGCCCGGTTTCGCGGAGCGACTGATAAATCGCCCGCAGTCCCGCGAATACCCGCACCGGATCCTCGTTGTAGATCGGCATCACCAGCGCCGTGAGCGCCGGCTCCTGGTCGGACGTCATGTCCGGATTCGGGACCAGTCTCGAAATCGAGCGCTTGTCGCCACCCCGAAGCAAGCACCAGAATCCGAGCGTAGCGGTCCAAAACGAGGTGCTGATCCACAGAATCAGCAAGGTATAAAGTATGAGCAGCACGATCTCCTGCGGCGTTATTCCGTTCTGCAGGAAAGCGCTCGTTATCATGGCAAGCGCCGCGAAGGCCGTCAGGGTTACCAGAGTGAAGAAAAACGTTCGCCTTAAAGTGCGGACATAGCCCGGCAGAGCGCTGGCATTGGAAGACATATTTGAAAAAGGGTTAGCTGCTTTGATGAGTCGATTTGAACAGCCAGAATCTCAGCGGCTGTTCGGCCATAGGAACGGAGTCCTCGGGCGGAGTGGGTCGGGGCAGAATTTCTCTTAGCATTTCACCCGTCTCAGACGGCGGATCCGGATTTCCGAACAGAGCGTCGCTGGCCGACGGGCAACCGGTCAGCAGCAAGGCGGCGCGGGCCGCAGCTATGGGATGAGGATCCTTGGACGGAGACAAGCGCATGGCTCGCGCCAAGGCGTGGTCGAAACGCCGCTGGGCCTCTTCTATCGCACGCTTGAGCAATTCGTCTCCAGCCCCGCGTCCGACCCGGCGGCGGGCACGGTTTAGACAGTCGTCGGCTAAGTTCTCGATCAAATCCTGCCGAGACAAGCCGAGGCTCTGCAGGTAGGCGACGACCCGCTCCTTGATTCCGGGAAGCCATGATTGAGGAGCGGAGTCCGCATCGCCGGACGTTATCATCTCTTCTAAAATCCGTACTTGATTCATCGACGGTTCCACTGATAAACCCACGTTTCGGTAAGCGCATCCTTGCCGGATTTCAACATCGCACGCAACTCGACCGGGTCTTTATCTTTTTCGGGTTCTAAATCAAAACTCAAACGCCACTGATCATTTTCACTGTTTTTCTGAACCACGGTATTGGTAATCTTACCGGCGGAAGCACTTACCTCGGCTTCGACCGAGGCCTTGTCGCTGAGCAGCTTGAGCGTAGGACTGGCGAACTCGACGACGAACTTGCGGTTGGGACTATCCGGAATGGTCGCGCCGATACGGGTGGCCGCGACTTTTCCGCCGCCAGGCGCGGTGAATTCGTCCAATTCGAAATGGAGACGATAGCTGTACGTATATTCCTTGCCTTCTCCGGTTGGCTGATCGGGCACCCAAAAAGCGACGATATTGTCGTATTTCTCCGCGTCGCTCGGAATTTCAATCAGGTAAACCGCGCCCGGCCCCCAATCGCCCAAAGCTTCGATCCAGGCGCTGGGACGGCGGTTATAGCTGGCTTCCAAGTCTTGGTAATGATCGAAACTGCGGTCTCTTTGCATCAAGCCGAAACCCACGGGCTTCTCATCTCTGAAGACGCTAATGCGAAGCTGGCGCGGGTTGTTCAACGGACGCCATACCCATTCGCCGGTGCTTCTCCCGATCAATAGGCCATCGGAATCGTGCACCTCCGGCCGGAAGTCGTCCATGAAACGATCGGTGTTCTCGCCGTGAAAGAACATGCTGGTTAGCGGCGCAATTCCAATCCGTTCGATGCTCTGGCGAAAATAAAGGTGACTCGTCACATCCATGGTCAAATCAAGGCCAGGGTGAATGACGAAGCGATAAGCGCCGGTTACCCTTTGGCTATCCAGTAAAGCGTGCACCGTGAGCGAACTCGCGTCCTTCGCCGGCTTTTCGATCCAGAACTCTTTGAAGATCGGGAACTCCTCCGCCTTAGGCAAACCGGTATCGATCGCCAGCCCGCGCGCGGACAAGCCGTACAACTGTCCCAATCCGACCGCCCGGAAATAACTGGCGCCTAGAAAAACGGCGATTTCGTCGGAGACGTCGTCTTTCCGCAGCGGATGATGGAAGCGTATACCGGCAAATCCTAGATCCGCGGGAAGTGGATTGGGAAATTGATTCTTGCCGAAGTCGAATAGTTCCGGCGAATACGCGAGCCGCGTCGCATTTCCGTGGTCCACGATATTGATGATCACGCGGTCCTTGAACATAAAACCGCGATGGAACGCCTGAATTTGAAAGGGCAGGTTCTCATCGCGCCAGAGGGCTTTTTCCGGTTTATACCGAATATCGCGGTATTGATCGTAATCCAGCTTGGTCAGAAACTCGGGCATCCCGGCTTCGTCGCGCACATAAGGCTTGCGGGCTAATTCCTTTGCCTTCTGCTCCACATCCGAAAACTCGAAAGGCTTGGCCGGCGCTTTGTCGGCCGGAGGTGTAACGGGTGCGCTCGGAGCTGGAACTTGGGGTGGCGGCGGCGCCGGCTTGCCGGGCTCGGCCAAGGCATCATTGAAAAATAAAGGACACAAAAAGACGACAATCCAGCTTCGAAAGCTCACAGTGTGTTTTTCCTCGGAAACTCAGTAACCAAATCTTGTGCTGCGGACCAGGCTCAGGTCTCTTACGTTCACATGCATTTTTTCCTTGCCCGAGCTCAAAAGCCGGGGCAAATTAGCCCTAAATAGCAAAACCCACAATATTGTCAAGGCATTACTAAACGACAAACACGGCAAGAATACTCGACTGATCACTGTCGTGATCGAGTATTACGGACTTTGCTTGCAAAACGGGTGTATTAAAAAGAACGAACTGCTTCAAATACGACTCAGTCGGAATCTTAGGACCACGAAAGAGGATGAGAACGCGGCGGAAACACGCCATTTGGGCATAGTATAACCTGCCGGTGCATAACGAAAAATCATTCCGTCGAGGTACTGTCCGAGCTCTTCCATCGAAAGCGCGTCCAGCTTCCCCCTCTTGTACAGGAAAGATCGTTTCATGAAAATGCCGTGATCAAATTGGAAACAGCGCGCGGTCGCCGCCATGAAAAGCCTAATCGTCATCCGTCACGCCAAATCCGACCGGGATCAACCGTTTCTGGCGGATATCGACCGCCCCTTGAACAACCGCGGCAAACGCGATGCGCCGGTCATGGGCGATGTATTGAAATTTCGCGGACAGGAACCGGATCTAATCGTAACGAGCCCGGCAAAACGCGCTCTCGAAACCGCCGAACTGATCGCGGAAGCGGTCGGCTACGACAGCCGGGCAATCGCGGTACGTGACAGCATTTACCTGCAAGGGACACCGGCTCTCCTCGAATTGATTCGGTCCCTAGAGAATATCCATAACAGAGTCTACCTAATCGGCCACAACCCCGATCTCAGCGAACTGGTCACTCGGCTGACCGGCGAAAGTCTCGGCACTCTTCCGACCTGCGGAATCGCTGCGATCAAGTTCCCGGTCGATGCCTGGGCATACGTCATGCACGGGAGCGGCCGTCTGGTTTTCTTCGACTCTCCCAAACAGCACCCTTGACCATCTCCCGCACCCGCCCCCCCCGGACAATAGGGTTTAAGCTAACGCGGTGGGTGTATCCTGACATTCAGATTGGTCGCGGAACTGGTCAGAATGTCGGCTCGCTCGGCGAAATCCCGCAACCGCACTTCCGGGTAGTCGGAAGGCCTTCCCAGCGCCAGTGGATAGGACACGATGTTTTCTTCCCCCGGCTTTCCCAGCACGAAGATGACGCCGCCGTACTCGTCTTGAAAGCGCGATAGACTCATTCGCAGGTTGCCGCGCCCGGGATCGGCAAGGTAGACCCGGTCACCAGCAATTCCTCTCAATACGGCGAAATGGTGATATCCGAAAGGATGCACGTAGACCAGGACGGGCGCTATCAGCTGTTTTAGCTGATCGATCGTCAATTCGAAGCCTGCTGCCCGGTAGCCTTTTTGCTGAGCCACCTTCTTGAGATCGAGCAGCGAAAAACCGATCCGCTTCTTGTGTGCCCATTGCTCCTTGGTCAAATTGACCAAAATTGCATTAAGGCGATTCAGAATATCTTGCTCGGAGGTATCCTCGCCATAGTAGTACCGCAGCAGTGTCGCCAATGCCGCGGCACCACAGGAATAATCGAGATGCTGCTTGACGACCGCCCGATCCCGGAGCTCGATCAAGGTATGCCGTGTTATCGCGGGCGCCGTTCTCGGCTCGGCCGCAACCGTGTGTGCCATGGCAGCGCACAGCAACACCCCCCACACAATTAAGCCGCTTATCTTTGTCATTCCCTTTCCCTAAACCAGACAGCGATGGACGATGTTTCCTTATACCACTAAATCCGCGAATTAGTCGTTAGGTTCGCACTTTGAGTGCATGCTTGTGATTCGCAAGCCTGACGTAGCGATGTTGTCCTGTCCACCTGATTTTGCGTAATGCCGCCATCGGCTGCTGACGTGTTCATGGCGTTTTGAAGCGCCGCCTGCGCCAGATAGGCTTGCGTCAGCACCTCCGTGTCACCCAGACCTGACGCGACACTCAAAATATCCAGCCCTCCCTCTACTCGATCGAGCTCACTGTCGTTCAGCCAAGACGACACGATATCCGCATCTTGCAGGGAAAGCTTCTCCATCGCATGAAAATCGGACTCAGCATGGACCGAGATCATGGACAATAACGAAAGCGTTATCAAGCCACCCGGTATGAATAAGGTTTTCATAGGTCTCTCCATGATTTCCTTAGTGATCCATTGTTGGTCAATACGCCTTAGACGGTGTAGCGAAAAAAAGCTCGCGAGCCAATCCTTGGGTCCCGTTCGTTTCTCACCGCGTGTTCAGCAAAAAGGCGGGGACGGACTGACCGCCCCCGCCTGACTCCCCGGTCCCGATCAGGATGCCGTCGGGACCCCGAGTTTGCCGTTAGTGGATACTCTGGTTCGTGACCTGTACGATATCCTGGAAGGCTCGTCCGAAGAGGCTCAGATTAACCGCAGTTACCGTAGGTACGGCTACATTGAGGCATGTGTTTCCAATACTGAAAAAACCAGAGCAAGACTGACCGCCCTCGACGGCCGCGAGCTGCGTTTCAGTCATCGGCGTCAGATTGGACACCTGCCCCAAAGCACGAAAATCGTTGTCGGCCAACGCCGGGCCGGCAACCATCACCGAAGACAACACAGCAACCAATGCATATGCTTTCATGATCGAACTCCTTTTCCTGCATGAACAATTCGATTTTGACGACACATTAGCCCCGAGTTCAAACGAGGTATGCCGCCGACTTATCACAAAGGCGAGGGCCGACTGATGATCGCCCCCCGCCTGATTCCCCGGTCCCGATCAGGATGCCATCGGGATTCCGAGTTCGCCGTTATTGAATATACTGGTTTGTAACTTGCTTAATGCTCTGGGTGGTAGCTCCAAGTAGCCCGAGAAAACTCACGTTGTACGCGGTGATCGTAGGTACGGCTACGTTAAGACAGGTGTTCGCGAAACTCAGAAGACCAGAGCAAGACTGACCGCCCTCGACGGCCGCGAGCTGCGTTTCAGTCATCGGCGTCAGATTGGACACCTGCCCCAAAGCACGAAAATCGTTGTCGGCCAACGCCGGACCGGCAACCATCACCGAAGACAACACAGCAGCCAATGCATACGATTTCATAATCGAACTCCTTATCTAGGTCTTGCCTAATGCATTCATCCCTTACCATCGCACCCGTTCCTCAGAACAGTGCGCAGCAAGATCACAGTTATCAAATTCCCTTTTGTTCGAGTCGCATCCTTGCGACCGATAACCATATTGCAGACCTCGTGCCACCTTTGACCACCAGAATCCCGACCAGCCATTTTCAATTGTTTTAAAACGAGTTTTTTATTTTCCATATGCGCCGCCCCTGCCGCCGCCCCAGATTCCGCCGGCATGACATACCTCCACCGCCCGCTTTCCAGCTTGAAAATGTACGTTTTTGAAAAAGGTAAACACGCCGCTTTGCCTGAGGTATTGAGCCACGCCTTTATTTCCGGATTTAAATGGCGTAAGCCAGACGAAACAAGCCGATCTAAAACCGCCCCATTCCCGTTAAGGTACGTCAGCGCTCCGGCCATAACCGCCACCCGTGTTACACGGCTGTAATAGGGTGAATAACCCGGTCATATCACAGGACTTTATCGCGGTGAATTCGGTATAACAAAACGGTTACCCCCTTGCCCCAAAGCTGAGATTCCTCGAAGCGGCCCCGCCGCGTCCTTGGCCTCCGGTCCGAGTGCCTCGCGGCAACCAGGCGGCTCCCGAAACACCGGCCCACTTTTACAATTTTGTTATTCCCATCCTTCAGTTATACCGCCAGCAACTCTAAGTGACTGATTATATTGAGTGACTAATATTTTCGGTGAATTTAACTTCTTGATATTGCCGAGCTGCCGGGCGTTTAGATCCACTCCAGTCAGCGGGCAGTCGGGGCGCTCTTCTTCGCCGACACGGCGAAGAAAGAACAGCAAGATACCGATTTGGACGTACCGGGGTTAATGTAGGGAATATCAACAGCGCTTACGGACGTTCGAAGCAGTACCGACAACAGCCGATTTTCCGCTCCGCAATCTCGGCCACGATGGCAGGCTTTTGTAAATGAGGAGAGTTATTTTTGAAGTTTGATATCGTGCTTATTGATCAACCGATAAAACACAACAGGGAATACCCGAAGATTTGGGGAACGAAATAACGCTCAAAACAGAAAATGGATTGCTTTACGATATAGACTCTTGCGTTCTGGGGATATCGTGCTGAATTCGCATCGATACCCATTTTCCGTATAAAAACAACCTTTCAAGCCGATACTTTCAACCCATTCGGCTCTCGCCAGGCTCTCATCAAAAAGGCGAGGGCCGACTGATGATCGCCCCCCGCCTGATTCCCCGGTCCCGATCAGGATGCCATCGGGACTCCGAGTTCGCTGTTATTGAATATACTGTGACGTGATTTGCTTAATATACTGGCTGGGACTCCCCAAAATGCCCAGGTTAATTGCAACTACGGTAGGTACGGCTACGTTAAGACAGGTGTTCGCAAGATTGAATAAACCACCCGAGCAAGACTGGCCGCCCTCGACGGCCGCGAGCTGCGTTTCCGTCATCGGCGTCAGATTGGACACCTGCCCCAAAGCACGAAAATCGTTGTCGGCCAACGCCGGACCGGCAACCATCACCGAAGACAACACAGCAGCCAATGCATACGATTTCATAATCGAACTCCTTTCTAGGTCTTGCCTAATGCATTCATCCCTTACTATCGCACCCGTTCCTCAGAACAGTGCGCAGCAAGATCACAGTTATCAAATTCCCTTTTGTTCGAGTCGCATCCTTGCGACCAATAACCATATTGCAGACCTCGTGCCACCTTTGACCACCAGAATCCCGACCAGCCATTTTCAATTGTTTTAAAACGAGTTTTTTATTTTCCATATGCGCCGCCCCTGCCGCCGCTCCAGATTCCGCCGGCATGACATACCTCCACCGCCCGCTTTCCAGCTTGAAAATGTACGTTTTTGAAAAAGGTAAACACACCGCGTTGCCTGAGGTATTGAGCCACGCCTTTATTTCCGGGTTTAAATGGCGTAAGCCAGACGAAACAAGCCGATCTAAAACCGCCCCATTCCCGTTAAGGTACGTCAGCGCTCCGGCCATAACCGCCACCCGTGTTACACGGCTGTAATAGGGTGAATAACCCGGTCATATCACAGGACTTTATCGCGGTGAATTCGGTATAACAAAACGGTTACCCCCTTGCCCCAAAGCTGAGATTCCTCGAAGCGGCCCCGCCGCGTCCTTGGCTTCCGGTCCGAGTGCCTCGCGCCAACCAGGCGGCTCCCGAAACACCGGCCCACTTTTACAATTTTGTTATTCCCGTCCTTCCGCCGTACCGCCAGCAACCCTAAGTGACTGATTATATTGAATGATTGAGATTTTCGGTGAATTTAACTTTTTGAAAAAAGCCGACTAACAAATCCTTAAAGACACTCCCGTGCAACGAGCAATCATGGCCCTTCGTTGAGCCAATGCCGCGAAAACCGAAAAGCATAACCAAGAGAGTATCAGAGGTAATTTGCAGGCGCGCAGGCATATCACCATCGCTGCAAATTCTCTCCGAGGCAGCCAGACGTGCGTCGGTCAAACGGGTAAAAGGATTTTACTGCTTCGCTAGCTCAACCGTAACGACAGGTTTTTTAAATGGAAAAAATTATTTTTGAAGTTTAATATCGTGCTTCTTGATCAACCGGTAAAGCGTAACATGGGATACCCCCAATATTTGAGCAGCCGTCACTACGCTGTCGCCCGCCTGATCTAATACCCGGTGGAGTATGTCCTTCTCTGCCTGATCCTTGACAGCCTTCAGGTTTAGCGCGAGAGGCTGCGGCGAATATTCCTCCAAACCCAAATCCGCCGGCGAAATATACGCGTCGTCGCACATGACCAGCGCGCGCTCTACGCGGTTTTTCAATTCGCGCACGTTTCCAGGCCAACTGTAGTGCCGCATCACCTTCAACGCACGCCGACTGAACTGCCTTGCCTTACAGACATTTTGTTTCTTGAAACTATTTAGAAAGTACTCCGCCAGTAATTCAATATCGTAACCCCGGTCACGCAAAGGCGGCATGGTAACCCTCAAGACATTAAGTCGATAATAGAGATCTTCCCTGAAACGCCCTTTGCGGACAGCTTCCTCTAGGTCGACATGGGTTGCCGAAATGATTCTGACGTCGACGGCAATCTCTTCGTGGCCGCCGACTCGATAAATGGTTTTCTGCTGGAGAAAGCGAAGAAGATTGGCTTGCAAATCAAGCGGTAATTCACCGGTTTCATCCAGAAAAAGAGTACCCCCTCCGGCTTTTTCGATTAATCCCAGTTTTCGCTGATGAGCGCCGGTGAAAGCGCCTTTCTCGTAACCGAAAAGTTCCGACTGAATCAGATTGGACGGCAAAGCGGCGCAGTTGACGGCAACAAAAGGTCCTTCGGAACGTGGTGAATGATTGTGAATGGCTAACGCGGCCAATTCCTTGCCGGTGCCGCTTTCTCCCGTGATCAAAACTGGCAAGTCGTAAGATAAAACTTTGTCGATACTGTGAAGTACCCGCCTCATGGCCGGGCTTGATCCGATCAACTCGCTTTTATTGAGCCATTCGCTTGTACGCGGAAATACCTTCCTTCTAACTCCCGCCATACCGGATGCATGACCGAGTGTAATCCTTAGGCGGTCGATATCGAAAGGCAACGTGTGATAATCGTAGAAATACTCTGCGATAAGCCGGCAGACCGCCTCGTTTTCCATAGACGACGAAGATACCAAAGCCACCCACTGCATGGATGACCCTTCCGGATAATAAAAAATGTCGCCGATAACGCGCTGGAAAAAGTTTTCGTCGAATGGCTCGAATTGAATGAGCCCGACATGAAAATCGCCACTACTCAAAAGATTCCGAGCTTGTGCGGGATCACACGTAACATGAATATTGCGTCCCACCGCATTTCTTATCGATGAAACGGCATCATCTGCCTCTGGTTTGAGGGCGAGGTAAAGAACGTTGATACTTTCCATGTAATCTTCCCAACCTTGCGATCCGTGCAAGTTTTGGCTAAGAAAAAACGTCGAAACCGATAACAGGGTGCCGGTCAGCCTGCCTAGCCTGGGTCAATTGTTTCGCGAACTAGGTCATATCGTTTAGGCAGCCGCATCCAATGCAAAAACTTTCTTATGCAGTTTGCAAACACCTCCGGCTTATTACCAACACCATGTTTTACTGATCAACTACGTTAAAGGAGTCGAAAATGAGCCACCCCACTCTCTTCTCCAACCGGGAGAATGAAACCTTGAATAAAACAGCTACTCATAGCATTTAATCTCCTTTAGTTAGATAGACGCTCTGCTCATCGGAAAAAAGGCAGGGGATACTGTCGATCAAACCGGTACGGAACGTTGACGCCCGCGAAAAAATCCGTGGCCTCTTCGGTCAAGCCGAAATTTACGAAGGGTTCCACAAATAAGCCCTTAGCCACCTGTACGGTAACGGCCAAGTTGAGCGAGTGAATATCCCTGCCGGAACCCATAATTTCTCGACCATCGATCTTGTCTCGCAGTATCGCGGCACCGTTCAAGGCTGTGGAGAAACTTACCCGATCGTTCAACGAGAAGCCCATACCGAGGGAATAAGGAATTTGATCGCCCGGGTCAATTCTGCCGTCTTCGAGGACCGCGTTGTAACCCAGAGAACCGAAGAGAACTACCGGATCTACCGTCTTGACGAGCGATACGGAGCCACCGACATTCCAAAAGCCTGTGCCTAAACTGGGATCTACGATCAGTAAATTGGACCCTACGCTGGGCCCTAAAACACTCGTAAGGCC
Source organism: Methylocaldum sp. 14B (assembly GCF_002005105.1). GTDB lineage: Bacteria > Pseudomonadota > Gammaproteobacteria > Methylococcales > Methylococcaceae > Methylocaldum. Next base: position 75,398 of record NZ_MSCV01000031.1, read on the forward strand.
GCGCCCCTCGTGTCCGGTATTGGATTTGACGTTCAGGCTCAACGTTGTTTCCGGAACGAGGCCCTCTTCGTGCAAGGCGCCCCATCGCAGACTGCCGCTGACGTCACCCAGTCCGGAACCATCCTGCCGCCTAAAGCCTTCGCGAGCAAAAAACGGCTGAATTGTATCTAGTTCTAGCTCTTGGAAATTAAATGGAACGGATATATCCAGCTCGAGATCGTCGATCAAGCCGTAGCGAAACAAAACACCAGCGCTTGCCGCTCTAGCCCTCAATTTATATGGCGATATTTCGGATGTATCTTGAGCGTAACTCGCGATGAACTCGACCTGCAGATCGCCTCTCTTGAACAAGACCTTTTGCGATCTCAGGAATTGATCGAGTTCTATCTTGGCCTCCTCCGCCTCTTTTTCTCGGTCCCCCTCCTTCAACCCCATTTCCGGAGATACTTTTTTGGGCGCGGCGGGAGCCGTTTCGGCTTGTGCCGTCGCCGTCTTCTCCCCTTGCTCGGATGTCTCTGCCGCCGCTTCTTGGGTTTTCTGTGCCTGCGCCTGCGGCAAGGACTCTCGCTCCCAAGTTTCGTTTTCGATGAGAATCTGGACCTGCGCCTTCAGCGCCTCGACTTCTTGTTTCAGTTTCTCGTATTCACTCCGAGGAACGGTGTCCTCTACCGCTGATTTCGTCGCTCCCGCCTTCGTACGGGCGTAGGAAACACCGCTATCTACGAGCGCAAGCAAAAATGCCCCACAAATGAAGACTATGCATTTTTTTATCATTATCACTTCCTTGCCTGCCGCCGACCGCTAAATCGGCGGGACACGTTGATGGAACAACACCGAATAGAACTGATCGAAACATTCGGCGCGCCAGCACCGGCTTATGAGTAACACCTCAGCCACGATTCGATTGCCTCCGACAAGCCAAGGTTTTGAAAGATTGACTCTTCAGACGAGTGATTTCATAGGAGGCGCGCCGCGGCTTGTCGAAAACGGATCGATGCCGCGAAGAAAACAAGGGCGATGGATTGAAATTCGGCAAAGTGCCGTCCTTTGCGTGCAGCGCTGTCGCCTTGAACACCCGATGCGACCGGATTGAAGGCTTAACGTACACTATGCTCCCTCCTTGAACTCGATACGGCCGTAACGTTGCACGGCCATTTTGCGAAGTGTGGTTCGGACGACT
>NZ_MSCV01000032.1 GCF_002005105.1 Methylocaldum sp. 14B
ACCGGTGTGCTGCCGAATTCGTTGATGAGCACCGCCGTCCGCGGTCCCTGATGCAGCAGGCGATTCAGCAGCGTGGTCTTGCCGCTACCGAGAAAACCGGTCAGGACGATGACGGGAAGCCGGGCTTTGCGGTTTAGCGACATACGCCCTCCGAGGCTTGTGGGGCCGCAGGCCTATCAGCAAGCACTGCGATGTCATGTTCCAAGTTCAAATTTTTCCGGAGTCTCGTGAACCGAACGCTGCGTTCAGTGCACAGCCGCTCCGCAGTGCGGACCGCCTGACTCACACTCCCCAAGCGTTCATGAGTGGACCGCTTCGGCTTTTTTCGACTGGACGAGGTTCTGGTGCTCATGGCCTAGGGAATGGGAGACGGCAAGCTTTATAGTCACTTTCAAATAATATATCGACCGTGTGCGCGATTGTCGTTTTGCACTTAGCCGCTGGAGCACCGAACCAGCAGTGTAAAACACAGAATCGTTACCGCCGATTATTTTCGGGCTACCATTTCGAAAATCACCATCTCGGCCTCGGTCCCACCAACATTTTCTATCATCATTTCCTGGCCGGACTCCCAGAACACGTCTCCAGGTCCATACACATGGGACGCGCCACCATCCTCGACCTTGAGGTTCCCTTTCAAAACGTAGCGCGGTCCAGGTCCTTCGTGGGTATGCAGGGGAGTTTTATACCCAGGGAGAAATGAGACACGGATGACATTCGCCGTAATCCGGGGCGCCGCCAAATCAACTTCCTTTTGCAACAGCACCTGGCGAGGCGGCATTTTAGGAAGTCCTTCCCCTTTGGCTGGCCCGACTGCCACCATCGTCATCCCCACAAGACTGATTCCCATCAATAGAAATACTCTACGGCACTGTTTCATGATCGGTTACCTCGTAAATTCTGATGAGTGGCGGCTTGGTCAAGCTGTACTCGGGTGCTGCTCCACGAAAAACCGGCTCTCGATGGCGAATTCTTCGACCGCTTAGAAGCTTTCCCGATACGGCCGCAAATCGATTTCATACGTCCAGGCGCTTCTTGGCTGGCGGTGCAGTGCCCAGTATGTTTCGGCGATGGCTTCCGGATCGAGCAGGCCGTCCTCACCCTTGGCCTCCACGAATTCTGGGAATTGCCGGCGGGCGCGCTCGCCATCGATGACACCGTCGATCACCGCATGCACGACATGAATGCCCTGCGGGCCGAATTCCCGCGCCATGCCCTGAGCCAGCGCCCGCAAGCCCGTCTTGGCCGCGGCGAACGCGGTGAAGGGCGGGCGGGCGCGCAGGGAGGCGGTGGCGCCGGTGAAGAACAGTGTCCCGCGCTGTCTCGGCAGGAAGGCGCGGACCGCCTCCCGGCCCACCAGGAAACCGCCGAGGCAATTCTTCCGCCACAGATCCTCGAACAGGTCCGCAGAGGTTTCGAGGAGCGGCGCCCGCTCGTTGCGGTCCACGTTGTAGACCACCGCCTCCGGGACTGTATCTCGGGCGACGGACTCGAACAAGCGCACGACCTCGGCTTCGGCTGTGGCGTCGGCGACCCAGGGAACCGCCCGGCCGTTATCGCAGACGATCTTGCCGGCCACCTGCTCCAGCTTGGCCGCCGTCCGACCCACCACATACACCAACAATCCCTCCCGTGCGAAACGTCGGGCCAGCGCAGCCCCCAGTCCTTGAACGGGACCGACGCCGACGATGACGGCCGAGCGGTTGTTGCTCATGAAGATTTCTCCATCGGGTTAAACCCGGACTCGGGCAGAACTCGAGCCTAGGCTGTATATGCCTAGTGCTCTGCCCAGGCTCATTGGACAGGCAACCTGGTGTCTCGTGCCGGCGTGGGAGCGGCTCCCCGGCCGCGACCAGGCGTCCCCTGGCGGCAAGGGCGCCGCTCCCGCAGCAAACCACCCATCCGGTTCCTGGTAAATGAGGTCAGTTGTGGTACTAACCTGCCCTACCGATTTGCATCGCCTCTGGCACTTCGATCAGCTTGCCGGTCTTGACGTCGTAGATGAGCCCATAGATAGGGATGTCCTGTGGCACCAACGGATGAGAACGGATGTGCTGGACATCCGCGCAAACGCTTTCGGACTGTTCCTGTATGGTTAGCCAGTTAATAAAGTCTCCCGCTGGGTGACCTTCTCCCTGACCCACATCGGACCAGCCGCTTTCGCCGAACTGCGCTGCCTTAAGGCTTTTTCTCAATAAGTCCCGCATAATTTCCTGGGTAAAGGTCTCCATCCCACAGTCCGTGTGATGAATCACAAACCATTCGCGCGTGCCCAGCAACTTATAGGAGATCACTAAAGACCGGATCGCGTCGTCGCTGGCCCGTCCGCCCGCGTTGCGGATCACGTGGGCGTCGCCTTCGGAAAGGCCCGCATACTTGGCGGGATCGAGCCGCGCGTCCATGCAAGTCAGGATGGCGAAATGCCGCCCCGGCGGCATGGGTAGGTGTCCCTTATCGAAAGCGGCGACATAGCTTTTGTTCGCCGCCAATACCTCATCAAAAATCTTGCTCATGATGGTTCTCCTCTTTTAGGGTTCTCGTTTCAAGGTGTTAGGAAATCGCCGACTACGCCCGGCGGTAGATTAGAGCGAAATTATTGGCCGGCATGTCGACGGCTTGGTCCAGTTTCAAGCCATGCTTTTCAGCGGCGCGGTTCAGATCGGCGGTGTCCTTTAGGCCCCATTCCGGCACGCCCGCCGAACGCAGGGTCCGATCGAACTCTTCGTTGGAGGGCGTGGTGAATTTCCCGTCGACTTTGAAGGGGCCGTAAATGAACAGAAACCCATCCTCCGCCAGCACCTTCGAGGCGCACTGCATCATGCCGTCGGCGATGGAAACCGGCGCCACCTGAAAGATATTGATGCAGTAGATGGCGTGAAATTCCTCGTCCTCCGGCCAAGTTTGCGGCTGAGTGAGATCCAGCCGGCGCGGCTTGCCGACATTGCCGAGGCCGCTTTCCGCCGTCAGCTTTTCGATGTGCGGAAACACCTCCTCATTCATATCCGAGGGATGGAATCGCAGATGGTCGAAATGCGGCGCGAAGTAGTGCAGATGCATGCCGCTCCCCGAGGCGAATTCGAGCACATGCGCCTCTTCTTTCGGGAATAGGGTATGCAGCACCTCCAGGATCGGATCGCGGTTCCGATGTCCGGCCCAGGCGACGTAGGGGCTGAGCGGATGGGGATCGAGTGGGGGTCGGTCCTCGTACATGAAAATTCTCCTCTGGAATTATGTGGTTATCAGTTCTAGAAAGAGTCTGACAGGCAGACCTGTAGCGAAGAAGCAGCTTGTATGCCAATGCTGATTGGGATCAGTTTTAACGTTAAAACAAGTAGTTATAAACCGCTTGACAATGCCGATTTGAAATTCAGTTTCATTGAATGAAAATTAAGTTCATAATCTGGCCGTCAGCTTTAGCTTTCCGGTCCCTGTTTTGCAGCGCCGCCGTCCGTCATGGCCAACACGACTTTTTCCCATCTGACGCCCGTAGGCTTTCTCCAGACCTTCGTCATCGAGCTCATGGATGCTTGCGAGGCGGCGGGCACCACGCAAGCGGAGCAACTGATCGAGCGGATCGCCCGCAGCGCCGGACGGTTCTTCGAGGAAGCGTTCCGCGCCGAGTACGCGTTTGAACAGGCGCTGGACCGGCAACGGTATGCGGATCTGATCATCGGCCTCAAGAACAAGATCGGGGGCAATTTCTCGCTGGTCTCCAGCGATGCCGAATGCATTCGGGTCGCCAGCACCCGCTGCCCGTTCGGCGAAGGCGTGAAGAACACCCCGAAATTGTGCCGGATGACCTCCAGCGTCTTCGGCGGCATCGCGGCGCGGAATTTCGGCTATGCCAAGGTTGTCCTGGAGAAGCGCATCGCGCTGAACCACGACGGCTGCGAAGTCGCGATCTATTTCGACAAAGAGGCCGCGAGGGATCGAGAGGGCATCGAATACCGGGATTATCCGGAGGTGACGGCAGAACAACAGCATATAGGCGAATTGCAGGCCCGTATCGAAGAACGGATGCATCAAATCTGGTGCCAGATGAACTCGCGGCGCACTGCGCTTCCAGAGATCGAACGGCCCATCATCGTGGCCTGGTCGCCCGCCATGCGACAGGTGCTGCAGGCTATCGAGACCGTGGCGCCGACCCCGGCCACGGTGCTGATCCGGGGCGAGACCGGCGTCGGCAAGGAACTGGTGGCCCGTGCCATCCATGCCATGAGCGACCGTTCCCGGAAAGCCTTCCTTGCCGTGAATTGCGGCGCCATTCCCGAGAGCCTCATCGAAAGCGCGCTGTTCGGTCATGAAAAGGGCGCCTTTACGGGCGCCATCGAAGTCCATCAGGGCTATTTCGAGCGGGCCGACGGCGGCACGCTGTTTCTGGATGAAGTGGATTCCCTCACCCCGGCGGTCCAGACACGTTTATTGCGGGTCCTGCAGGAAGGCGAACTGGAGCGGGTGGGCGGGCATCGAACCCTGATGGTGGATACCCGCATCATCGCCGCTACCAACTGCGACCTGGAAAAGGTGGTCGCCGACGGCGCCTTCCGCAAGGATCTCTACTACCGCCTCAACGTTGTGAAACTGGTGATCCCGCCGCTTGCGGAGCGGCCGGACGATCTCCCCCATCTTGTCGGCCTAATCGTCAAGCGTCTGGCCACACGCTACCGGAAAACCATCCACGGGGTGAGCCCCGAGGTCATGGCACGGCTGCGAAGCTACGACTGGCCCGGCAACGTCCGAGAGCTGGAGAACACCCTGGAGCGTGCAGTGCTCTTCGCTCAGGGGCCGGAAATTTCGGAGGTCGATCTCGAGGTCAATCCCGCCCCGCCCCTGGAGTGCGGATGGAAGGCGATTCGCAAGCAGGTTCTGGATAATGCGGAACGCGAGTATTTGCAACAGGCCCTGCAGCGCTTTCAGGGCAATGTCGGCCAGGTGGCCGAATGGATGGAGCTGACGCCCAGGGCGGTGTACCTGAAGCTCAATGAATTCGGCATCCATCCGTCCCTGTTCCGGCCCCAGCCACCCAGAAATGGCAACGGCGAATAGCGTCAAGCCCACCGCAAAAGAAGAGCGGCGGATTTTGATCAGCGGCGTGAACGCTCACGCCAGTCGGCTGAAGGTGGATGCGCGGCTTCCCCAATGGGTCAACAGGGCATCTACCTCACTACATCCCAGACACTGCCGGAGGCGAACAGCAGCAGCCCCACGTAAATCCAGACCGGCAGCGAAAGCTGGCCCGTCACCAGCAGCAAAAGCCCGATCGTAGCGATTACGGCGCCGATCACCCCGGCCCAAAACGGGGCGAGACCATCGTGCCGGTTCGCTGAGTGGTGGAGCATCCAGAGGTTCGCTCCAGCGAAGCCGACGAACAAGGGGATCAGGTAGAGGTCATTCAACAAAAAACCCAGACCCACCGCGCCCATGGCGGTCAATACCACCGGTAAACCGAGGCAGCAGGCCGCTGCCACGCCCGCGCCGAAAAGTGTGGAAAACTGCCCCCAGAGGCTGCGTTGTGCGGGTGTCATGGTAACCTCCTAGGCAAGGGATACGACTCGTCAACGCGGGACTCTTCTCCCAACTGCTCGGCGACGCGCTCGAACACGGCCAGACGCTCCGCCGCCTCGTCGACGGCGGCCTTCAAATCTGCCAAGCTGCGCGCGATACCGGCTGCCTCGCCCCGGTCGAGTGCTTGCAGCAACGGCTTGAGATCGCTGAGCAAAAAACCAGCGGCCCGCCCTGTGCGGATAAAGCGTAATCGGGCGAGCGCCGTCGCATCGAACCGTCGGTAGCCGGCTGCCGTCCGTGCGCAGCAGGCGATCAAGTCTTCCGTCGCATAGTTGTTGACCATGTGGACCGTCGTGCCGGCCGCCAGGGCCAGTTGCGAGAGAGTATAGGTTGTGTCCGGGGCGGCCACAGGTTCGGTGCTCGCTGGCCTGGTCAAGACCTCCTCGCTCCCGCAGTCCGGTAAAGTGCTATTCGACTCGCTCTGCCCCATAGCCTTTCGCCTTCACCGTCTCCAACAGCCGCTCGACGCCGATTTCCTCCCGCGCTTCCACTCGGGCCACTCCCTCCCCGTAGGACACTTCAGCCTTGACGCCCGGCAGCGCATTCAAGGTGTTTTTCAAGTCCGCAGCGCAATGATCGCAGGTCATGCCGGTGATCCGTAAGGTGATCGTCTTCATGGGAATACTCCTCCGATTGGGGTTTTACCGTTACGCGCAGTCTACCCAGCGTACCTGGGTACGGTGTCAAGCGGGATGTTCCCGCTTGACACCGTATCTAACTACGCACCTAGGCTGGGCGCCGGTTTATTTTTTCGGAAGGAAGGCCGCCATGATGCAAGTGAAATCCACGATCGACGAGCGCTGGCGTGGGTACCGGGATTCGGCAAAGAACTTTTCCTATCTCACGCCGTGGCTTTTCGCATTCACCCTGATCTGGCTTGCCGCTTACGGGGCTGTATTTCCCGACCCCATCCGACTTGCCGCCAGCCATTGGCCGCTGATCCTGGTGGGTGTGGTCGGGTCATTCATCGGCAACGTGACGGCGATCGGGGGCGGCCTCGTTTTTATCCCCGTGCTGATGTTCGCCTACAGCGTGGATCCCGTGAGCGCCTTGAAACTCGCATTCGTCACCCAAGCCGTCGGCATGACCAGCGGCGCATCCGGTTGACTCAAGCGCGGCGAAGTTCCCTTGCAGCTTTTGCACTGGACCGTGCCTTCGCTCGTGGTCGGGACGATGATTTCCACATTTCTGATCCACCCCCAGCCGATGCTGGTCAAAGGGCTGTTTGGCCCCATTGCGTTCCTGGCGGGCTTGCTCACGCTCATCACCCTGGATCGAAAAGGCGGGCGAATCGGGCTTCCTGCCAAGGCGCGGGTCCCCCTCGTCCTGGTTTCCTTGATCGGCGGCATGATCACCGGTTGGGTCGCGATCGGCGAGGGCGAGATCATCGCCGCCTTTTGCATGCTCGCCTATGGCCTTAACGCGAACCGGCCATCGCATTGGGCGTGGTATTGCTCTCGGTAAATTCCTTGTTACTGGCTTTTATTCATGCCTTCTATTCCGGCGGCGTACCCTGGGATATGGCGGCATTCACCATGCTCGGCGTGCTCTGGGGCGGGCGGCTGGGGCCGTTTCTCGCGCAATGGATTTCCCCTCGCGCGACCAAAAAGGTTTTTGCTGTTATCGCGCTGCTCGATGGCTTGGTGATTACCCTGCAGGCAGGCTATGTGATGTTTTTCAAATAGTAACACCTTGAATTTCGAGGATTCACAGCATGATGAACGTATGGTTTGAAATTGCCCTGCAAAGGGATATTTGGACACGCGCGATCAAGATCGCCCTGGTCGTGGGTTCGGTTCTGATGCTGATCAATCACGGCGACGTAATGCTGAGCTCCGGACTTACCCCGGCCGCCTTGATCAAAATCACATTGACCTATTTCGTTCCCTATTGTGTGTCCACCTATTCCAGCGTGGAAGCCGTTTGCGCCGCGGAGAACAAGCCCAGTATCAACAAAATCATCGGGGAACTCCTGATCAGTAAAGGCCATGAGCTGGCCCACTGTATAACGGCCATTTTGAAGTCCAAGGCGTGAAGGAACCGCATCCCGAGAATGCCAGCCCGGTCAGTCCGGGGTGGCCTGATTTGCGGTCGGCTCCGCTTCGCTTTCATCGGCGTTGCCGTTGCGGGTGAGCGATTCGATGATGGAGCAACCCGCGGCGGGGCTGCCGCGGCGACAGGCCGCGATCAGTTCGCCAAGCACGTCGTGGATGGCGGTCAGGTCCGCGAGTTTCCGGTCGACCACCGCCAGTTTTCGCTCCGCCAGCTCGCGGGTTTCCTCGCAATGGGTACCGTCGCTGAGTTTGAGCAGGAGCGCCACCTCGTCCAGGGTAAACCCCAGTTGCTGCGCCCGTTTGATGAAGCGCAGCCGCATGAGGCTGTCTCTCGGGTAGCGGCGAAAGCTGCCGTAGGCCTTCTTTGGCGTCGGAATCAAGCCGATCCGCTGGTAATAACGGATCGTTTCCACGTTGACGCTGGCGGCCTGGGCCAACCGGCCAATGGTCATCGGCTGTTCGGACATCGTTAAACCTCTTGACTCCGTATTTAACTACGCACTTAGCGTATCACTGTACCTTCTTTCCTCATAGGCGAAATCCTGTGATCGGGAAGAAAACACGGTCGCACCTTTTCATCTATCCATGAGGAACTCGCCATGAAGAAAATCGTAACCTTGATCGGAACCACCTTGGTCGGCTCGCTCTCAGCCGGGGCAGTGAACGCGGCTGAAAACCCTTTTGCGCTCAAGGACCTCGCAACGGGTTACACCCTCGTCGCCGAGGCGGAAACCGCCAAGGAAAAGAAGGAAATGGCCTGTGGCGCCCAGAAGCGCAGCGCCGAAACGGCGAAGCCCCAAGACGACAAGACTGCCCCGCAGAAAACCATGGAAGGCAAATGCGGTGCCGGCATGAAGATGGACGGCAAACCGGCGCAGCCGCCCAAGGCGCCTTGATGCTCCATCTAGGATCAGGCCGGGCTCGTACCGTGCCTTGCTGCAACTCATCGCCTTGTGGAGGTGCGTCATGGAGTTCGGCCTAAAAGAGCTGGCCTATCTTTCGCTGGTCGTTTTCATGCTGATGTTCGGCTATTTCGTCGTCCTGATGGGCTCGGAGGAAAACGTCAAGAAAAAGGATCCTGATGAAAACCCGAAAGAATCCGGCACAGATAGCCAAAAGGGACAGCGGCCTTGAGAGGAACCGTCAGGTGAACCGCCTGTCCTTTGGGCAGTCGGCCGCTGGCCGTCGGTTGTTCAATCACCCTCTTGACTCCGGACTCAACTACGCACTTAAGCTGATCCTCATTCCTATTTCCCCTGAAGGTGACAGCCATGAACGAAGATAAATCCGACAAATGCGAGCAGCCCACGGAGGGCACGCTCCGCCCGATCGAAGCAAAAACATTACTGGCCGGCGGTATCGCCGGGGTGTTGGCGTCCGTCTGCTGCCTCGGCCCGCTGGTGCTGGTGGGCCTCGGGCTCGGCGGCGCCTGGGCCAGCAACTTGACCTTGCTGGAACCCCTGCGGCCGATGTTCCTCATCGTTGCGGTCGCGGCACTCGTGTTCGCGTATCGCAAGATTTTCCTGGCGCCCGCCCCAAGCTGCGAGCCTGGCACGATATGCGCGGCGCCGAAAACTCAAAACACCTACAAGGCGGTGTTCTGGGTCGTCACGGCGCTCGTTCTGTTGTCGCTGGGCTTTCCATCCCTGGCTCCCTTGTTTTATTAGGAGAAATCCCATGAAGAAATCCCTTGCCGCTCTCGTTTCGACTTTTGTTTTGGCCTCATCGCCGGCTTGGGCCGCGATGCAGACGGTCACCTTGGCCGTGCCGGGCATGACCTGCCCGGTCTGCCCCATCACGGTGAAAAAAGCGCTGCAAAAGGTAGACGGCGTGACCCAGGTGGAGGTCAGTTACGAAAAGAAAGAGGCCGTCGTGACTTTCGACGACGTCAAGACCACGGCCGAGTCCCTGACCCAGGCGACTGCCGGCGCGGGCTATCCTTCGACGGTGAAGGGGGCGGCCCGATGAGCGCCCAGGTCTTGCGCATCAGCGGCATGACCTGCGATCACTGCGCCCGCTCGATCGAACAGGCGCTGAAGGACGTGGATGGCGTCGCCGAGGCGAAGGTCTCCTATGAAGAGAGCCTGGCGCGAGTCGAGACGGCGTCTCCTCTGCCGGTTTCGCTGCTGCTCGATGCGGTGGTGGCCCAAGGTTTCGGCGCCGAACCGCTCGGCCAAGCCCCGGTCACTGCGCGCAAGGGAGGCGGTTCGGGATTGAACATCGCCATCATTGGCACCGGCGGAGCCGCTTTCGCCGCCGCGATCCGCGCCGCCGAGGAAGGGGCGCAGGTGACCCTCATCGAGGCGGGCACGGTGGGCGGCACCTGCGTCAACGTGGGCTGCGTGCCGTCCAAGATCATGATCCAGGCGGCCCACATCGCCCATGCACAGGGCCATCACCCGTTCGACGGAATGGACAAAAACCATCCGGCCGTAGACCGCGCCGCGCTGGTCGCCCAGCAGCAGGCGCGGGTGGAAGAGCTGCGCCACGCCAAGTACGAAAGCATCCTGGAATCCAACACCAATCTGCACCTGGTGCGAGGTTTTGCCCGTTTCCTGGACTCTCGGACACTGGTGGTCGAGAAAAGCGACGGCGAACAGCGCCTCCATCCCGACCGGGTGCTGATCGCCACCGGCGCCTCGCCGTCGATCCCCGACGTACCGGGCCTGAAGGACGCGCCCTACTGGACCTCGACCGAGGCCCTGGTGGCCGAAACCCTGCCCGAAAATCTCATCGTCTACGGCGGCTCGGTGGTTGCTCTGGAACTGGCGCAAGCCTTTCTGCGCCTGGGTTCCCAAGTCACCCTTATCGCCCGCTCCACCCTGCTGTCCAAGGAGGCGCCCCTGTTCGGGGTCCATTTGAAAGAGATCCTGGAAAACGAGGGCATGCGGGTGTTGCTCCATACCCAGCTCAAAGGGGTGAGCTTCGACCGGCCGCGAGGCTTGTGGCGGCTGTGGAACAGACGAGGGGGCGGACGGTTCAGCGTCATCACCGATAAGGAAACGATCCGGGGCGATAAGCTGCTGGTGGCGACCGGGCGCCGGCCCAACACCGCCGGCCTGGATTTGCACAAGGCCGGCGTCAAAACCGGCCACGGCGGGGCCATCCGGGTCGACGAGCGCCTGCGGACCTCCGCCGAACATATCTATGCGGCGGGGGATTGCACCGATCAGCCCCAATATGTGTACGTAGCGGCGGCGGCCGGCAGCTGCGCGGCGATCAACATGACGGGCGGCGAGGCCAAGCTCGATCTTTCCGTCGTGCCGGAAGTGATCTTCACCGATCCCCAGGTGGCCAGCGTGGGATTGACCGAGGCGGAGGCCAACAGGCAAGGGTTCCATACGGAAAGTCGCACGCTCACCTTGGACAACGTGCCGCGCGCCTTGGCGAACTTCGATACCCGCGGCTTCGTCCAGCTGGTCGCGGAGCGGGATACCGGCCGGCTGCTCGGTGCCCAGGTGCTGGCCCCCAACGCCGGGGACGTCATCCAATCGGCGGCACTGGCGATCCGCCATCGCATGACCATCGACGAACTGGCGAAGCAGCTCTTCCCCTACCTCACCCTGGTGGAAGGGCTCAAGCTGTGCGCCCAGACCTTCCGCAAGGATGTCAAGCAGCTGTCCTGCTGCGCGGCGTGAAGGCCATGGAAAAGGCCTGTTTCTCAGAACGCAAGGATTGGGTCGGAACGCCCGGCGCTTTCGCGCTGGGCTGGGGATTGCCGGGCCTCGGGCTGGTCGCGGCGATGTTTCTCGATTCGTCGGCGAAGGCGATCCTTTGGCCGGCCGCTCTGGTGTGGATGGGTATCGCCTGCCTCGCCAACGCCGCCCGATGTCGGCGGATGCACTGTCACTTCACCGGGCCGTTTTTTCTCCTCATGGCTTTGCTGTCGCTCCTCCACGGCTACGAGATCGTCCGGCTCGGCCCGCAGGGCTGGACCTGGATCGGCCTCACCGCGGGGGGCGGCGGCGCCGTTTTGTGGTGGGTGTCCGAGCACGTGTGGGGCAAATTCGCCGGTTGGGGGTCAAACGAGACCTTGGCCTGCGGTACCGATAATCAAGTGGATCGAAAAGAGGTGCAAAACGATGGCAAATGAAAAGCAATACGGAGGATAGTCACATGACAGACCGACTTCATTTTATTTTGCGCGTCGAAGGGATGACTTGTGACGGCTGCGCGCGGCATGTCGCCCAGGCGCTCAAGGCTGTTCCGGGTGTGGAAAGCGCCGAAGTGGGTGATTGGCGCGAAGGGACGGCGGCGGTCGTGGCGGCTGGCACTGTCACGGAGGAGGCCTTGGCGGAAGCGGTGGCGAAAGCCGGCTACCGCGCTGTGGTTCAGGCCCAACGGCCGCTCGAAAGCGGAAAGCAGGCGCCTCGGTCGGAGGGCGCCGATTTCGATCTGATGACCCTCGGCGGGGGTTCGGCCGCCTTCGCCGCGGCGATCAAGGCCGCAGAGCTGGGCACCCGCGTCGCCATCGTCGAGGAAGGCACCATCGGCGGTACCTGCGTCAACATCGGCTGCGTACCCTCGAAGACGCTGATCAAGGCGGCGGAGATCTGCTACCACGCCGCCTACTCCCACTTCGAAGGCATGACGGCCTGCCCGCCGCCCTCCGATTGGCGGCGGGTTGTCGAGCAAAAGGACGAGTTGGTGGCGCAGCTGCGCGAGGAAAAGTACATCAAACTGCTCGACAGTTACCCCACTATCACCCTGCTCCGGGGCCACGCCCGGCTGACCGGCGGCCGTAGCGTGTTCATCGACGGCCAGGCTTACACGCCCGGGAAAATCCTGATCGCGACCGGCTCGCGGCCGTGGGCGCCGCCGATCCCTGGGCTGGCCGAAGCGGGCTACCTCGACTCCACCGACGCGCTCAGTCTGCCGGCCCTGCCGCAAACCCTCATCGTCATCGGCGGCGGGGCGATCGGGCTGGAACTCGGGCAACTCTTCGCCCGTTTCGGGGTGCGCGTCACCCTGGTGGAGACCTTCCCCCACATCGCCGCCGCCGAGGAACCGGAAATCAGCGACGCGCTGGCCGGGTATTTGACGGCCGAACGGGTGAGGGTGCTGACCGGCACGAAGATCGAGCGGGTCGATCGCACCGAGGCGGTGTATCGGATGGCGGTGGACCTGAACGGCGCCAAGCAAACGCTTGAGGCCGAACAGCTGCTCGTCGCCACCGGCCGGCGCGCCCATACGGAAGGCTTTGGCTTGGAGGAAGCGGGTATCGCCCTCGGCACCAAGGGCGAGATCCTCGTCGATCGGCACTTGCAGACGAAAAACCCCGACGTCTACGCGGCGGGCGATTGCATCGGCGATCCGATGTTCGTCTATGTCGCCGCCTATGCCGGGCAGCTCGCGGCGGAGAATGCGCTCACCGGAGCGGGCCGGGTATACGACCTTTCCGCGCTGCCGCGGGTAACCTTCACCGATCCGCAACTCGCCAGCGTGGGACTCACCGAGGCCCAGGCGAAGGCGGAGGGCTTAGAGGTAGAAACGGCCCTCCTGCCCGTTTCGCAGGTGCCGCGGGCGCAAGCCTCGCGCAATCCCAACGGGCTCATCAAGCTGGTCCGTGAGCGTTCCACCTTGCGCCTGCTCGGCGCGCACGTGCTCGCCGCCGAAGCCGGCGAGGTCATCCAGGAGGCGACGCTCGCGATCCGCTTCAAGCTGACGACGAAAGACGTGATCGGCACCTTACACCCCTACTTGACGATGGCGGAGGGGATCAAACTGGCAGCGCTGACCTTCTCGAAGGACGTGACACAACTCTCCTGCTGTGCGACCTAGGCGTCGGGCTAGAACGCTGTTCTTGATCCTGCTCTCCGAGGTCTATCGCTGGACGGCGGACCGGGCGGTGGGCGTAGCCAGATGAGGCCATTGCCCTTGGAGCCTTCATGCAGTTTCAGCAGACCATCAAGGGAAGCCGGTGATGATCGGACAACGGCGCGATCAGCGCCTCATATAGCTCAACCGGACAGTTGGCAGCGCCGCTGAGCGGATCTTCCGATCAGCTAGTCGGCCTGGCTTGTTCACGCCGCCAGACTGGGTACGACGACGAAATAAGCATTGAGCATATATAGGCCGGACAGGATCAGCAGAATTCCGCCGATGAGTTCAAAGGCCTTCTGGAACCTGCCCAACGCCGAAAGATTTTCCAGCCAGCCTACGGCAACCGCGCCGAGGAGGATTGGAATTGCCCGTCCTAGGGCAAACGCCAGCAGCAGAATCGTCCCGAACAGGGGAGAGCCGATGCCCGCCGCCACGCCGAGCAGCACGACCAGCGCCGGCGTACAGAATGGGCAGATCGCCACCGAGAACGCCGCTCCGAGCACAAAGGCGCCCCAGGCTCCGGCCACGGGCTTGGCGCGCAGCCCCCATGCCGGCAGCGAAAGCGGCAGCCACCCCGCCCAGATCAGGCCGAGGGCAATCAGCAAGGGGCCGAGGATCAGCCCCCATGTGCGGCCAAGCAGGTGTTGAACCCAGCTACCTCCCAAACCGGCCGCCAAACCCAGCGCTGCATGGGTAAGAAGCACGCCCAAGACGAAAAGGCCGCCGAGCACCACCGCCTGGCGGGGCGTGCGTGATTTCATTACGTAGGCAAGCGAAACGGGGATGGCGGCCAGCGCGACCGGATTGAAACTGAACACGAAGCCCGTCACGAGCCCGACCCACAGGGCGCCGAACCCGGCGTGCGCCACCGCTAGCCGCAGCGCCTCGGCGTCCATCAGCGTCGCTCCAGGCGGGCCAGCATGGCCCGGAATTGCTCGGGAGTCGGCAGAGAGGCAAACCGCAGTTCGCCGTTCACGGCGATGGCCGGCAGGGTCAGCACCCTGAGCGCCACCGCGTAGTCGAGTTCGTCGAGCACGTTGACCTCGCGCCAGATCAGGTTGTCCTCGCCCAGTACGGACGCGGCGGCCGCGCGCAGCTCCGCCTGTACGCTGGCGCACTTCTGGCACCCCGGCGCGGCGATAACCTCGATTTGTACGCTCATCGGGACACCTCCTGCAGGGTGTTCTCGAGCGCACGCAGGATGGGGCAGTCGTCGAGCGGCTTTTCGCTGTCCTTACAGCGCTCGATCAAGTCGTCGAGGGCGCGCGACATGGCCTGCAAGGCCCTGAGCTTGTGTGCGATCCGCAGCTTTTTCTCGATCGCCAGCCGGCGCACATCCTGGCAGCAGGCGCGATCCGTTGCCTTGAGCTTCAGGAGTTCCTGAATCTCCGCCAGCGTGAAGCCACAGTGCTGGGCATGCTTGACGAAGCGGATACGGCGCGCGGCTCCATCGTCGTAGAGGCGGTAGCCGGCAGCCGTTTTCGATGCCGGCGTGATCAAACCTTCCTTTTCGTAGTAGCGCAGCGTGTCGGTGCTTACTCCAGCCAGCAATGACAGCTTGCCGATGGTGTACATGACAAATACCTCCCTATAAGGCATTCAGCGTAAACTGTAGAGCAAACACCAAGGTCAAGCGCCATCTCAACTTCATTTCGCACGGCGCGCGGTTTTGGTGTTCGCTCGCTTTGGAATGAGCGTGTAGTGAATGGTCTGCGCTCGGATATATCCATTTTGGATGACCTAAGAGTCCGCGCCGTCCGTGACGCTGTGGGTGTCGGAATCCGCCGACCATTCAAGGAAACCGACGTCCTGCTACGATGACGGCTTTGTAGGTGTAGTGAGCGTTTGGCAATTCCTGATTCAATTGGCGATAGCAGGCGCGGATCCCATCCAGCCCACGGCGCACCCCGCTGGGCATGATCAGGAAGGAGTCCTCCCGGTAGCACTCCAGGAAATCGCTTTCAACACCCGACCGGGACAATGTCAGGTATCTGTTAAGCACCTCTTGCGGGGTAGTGTCAGCTTGCATGGTGCCTCCATTCGACATGGGAATCCAGGGACCGTGGCCGACGGCCTGGGCCTTGCCGTCGGGCAAACAGGGTGAGCGGAGCTCTCACGGTTGGTCAGCCCCGACTTGTTCAGAGTAAACGGCTGTGCCCGTAGAGCCGTCCCTCCTATGTCTCCAGCATGGTGTATCCTGCCTTCTGGATGGCCTGCTTGAGTTGCTCTTCGTGCACTTTGTCCGGCTCGAAACGTACATAGACATGCTTCGGAAGTTCAACTGACGACTTTGGTCTGATAGCCGGCCTTACTTATACGTTCCGTGATTGCAGCGGCTTCCAGAACCGCCGTGTCAAAGAGTACTTCAATGCGTTGGTTGCGCACCTGCGCGCGAACCTGCCCCACCCCCTGAAGAGCTTTGAGCAGGCGCTCGACGCGCTGCTCGCATCCCTCACAGACGAGGCGATTATCACCAACGACTTCAAAGGTGATGGACTTGAGCATGGGTAATATCTCCCATTAATGCGGTGACAGTTGCCCGACCGTCTTGATGGCCTGGAAAAAATAAGTGCCGCGGCTCCACAGGGAGTTGATGAAGATCGACGTCACGCTGGCCGCCATCGCGACCATGCCCCAGATTGGATAGACCAATCCTGTCGCGGCCGCCGGGATCCCGATGCCGTTGAACGTAAATGCGAGCACTATGTTTTGCAGCATCTTTCGATAACTGTAGCGGCTGATCTCGTAAGCCGTGAGCACGGCGCTGACCCGCTTGTTGAGGATGATCACGTCGGCGGATTCAATCGCGATATCGGCTCCGCTGCCAAAGGCAATGCCGACCTCGGCTTGCATCAGGGCCGGCGCGTCGTTGATGCCGTCGCCGACCATGGCGACGCGCGCGCTCTCTTGAAGTTTGCGGATTATCGCCGCCTTGTCGGCTGGCAGCACGCGCGCATGCACATCTTCGATGCCGACGGCACGAGCGAAATGTTGTGCCGCCCGCTCGTTATCACCAGTGATCAAGCTCGTGCGGATGCCGAGCGCGTGGAGACGGCGCACCGTCTCGGCTGCGTCAGGCCGCAACGCGTCGCCAAGCGCCAGCAGCCCAAGGAGTTCGCCGTCCCGTGCCACAGTGATCACCGTGAGTCCCTGCGCTTCAAGTTCCTTGAGGCGTTCTTCCTGGGGTGCGAGGTTTACTCCCTCGGTTGTGAGAAAAGACGGGCTGCCGATCACGAGTCTCCTATTGCCGAGGCGCGCCCGGACTCCTTTACCCGCGACGGCCTCGAATCCCTGCACCTCGGGCAGAGCGATGCTGCGGTTAAACGCCTCTTCCACCACGGCGCGCGCGAGCGGGTGTTCTGACCCGGCCTCGGCGGCTCCTGCGAGCGTGAGCAGTTCTTCTTCCGTTCCTTCCACCGGGACGATTTCCCGCAACGCGGGGCGTCCCTCGGTGAGCGTGCCGGTTTTATCAAAAACCACGCGCTGCACGCGCCGCAAGGCCTGAAAAGCCTCGCCGGTACGCATCAACACGCCGCGCTCGGCCGCTTCGCCCGCCCCACGCACAATCGACAGCGGCGCCGAGATCCCGACGGCGCACGGATAGCCCATAACGAGCACACTCAGGCCGGCGAACATCGCCCGCTGCAAATCGGGTGAGTCTCCGACGACCAGTGGAGCAAGCAGCCAGAACAGCGTCGCGCCCGCCGCGGTGAGCAGCACGAGTGGTGTATAAACGCGCAACACGCGGTCTACCAGGTGCAACAGGCCGGGTTTCAGCGCCCGCGCATCCTCCACGCTCCGTATCACTTGCCTCAGGAAACTTTCTTCGCCCACCACCCTCACCCGCACGAGGAGTGTGCCGTGACCGTTCAGCGAGCCGCTTATGGTCTGGTCTCCGGGGCGTTTCTCGATGAGGCTTGGCTCACCGGTGACGAGCGATTCGTCCACGTCTGATTCCCCCGATTCCACCTCGCCGTCCACCGGCACTCGCTCGCCGGGGCGGATGCGCACCAAGTCGCCCACGCGCACCTGTTCGAGCGGGATCTCTTGCTCTTTGTCGTCCTTGATGACATGCGCCACGTCAGGCTCGAGGTCCAGGAGCTTCTTAACAGCCTGAGAGCTGCGGGTCTTGACGATGAGCGACAGCCACTCGGAGAAGATGTGATACGAGAGCACCATGACCCCGACCGAAAAGAACGCTGCCGTGGGGTAATAGGGGAATCGGAGGGCCAAGCCGACCACTCCGCCGATAAGCCCCGCGAACGCTCCGAACTCCACCAGCACATGCTGGTTCAGGATTCCCCGCCGAAGCGCTGCGGCCGCCATGTTGATGATATGTCCGCCGACGCCGAAAATGATCGCTACCGTAAGCGCTCCGGCCAACCACGGCGTGGCCGCGCCGAACGCGCCGCGCAACTGGAGAGCATAGACGGTGGCGCCCATCGCGCCGAGAAGAGCCGATCCGGTGAGCGCCCGCTCCAAACCATACGCACGCAAGACCACGAAAGAGAATACTACGAGGCTCGCGATGGAAAACACGCATAGCCAGAACCATGCGCTGCTGACCGGGTATCCGGCCAACCCCATCGCGGCAATGCTCATGGTCAGTGCGGTCAGGAAACGTCCACGCTCGCGCACCAGTGCGCGCTCTTCTTCCTCAAACGGACGCACCTTGCGCGGATCGGAGATGGTGTAGCCGATGTCTTTGAGCGTCTGCAGTAGGTCCTCGGCACGTGCCACGCTCGGGTCGTATTCGATAAGCGCCTGTTCATGAGTCAAGCTGACCGCGACTTTGTCCACGCCCGGCAGCCTGCCCAGCGCCCTTTCAATCGTGCCGGTGCACAACGAGCAGTGCAGCCCGCCGATATGCGCGCGGATTCTTCGGCGGCCCGGTATTTTCGAAGGTTCTTCGCTCCAGAAGTGTGGAGCAGACTCAATGGTCGTTGCGGTGTTCATAATGACACCTCTCTGTTAGTACAAAACCGGTCTTTTCGTTCCATTTTTCCAAATACGCGAAGCGGTAGGCGGCTTTGAGCGACCTATGCACCTGATGTAGACAAGACAGGGCCTGGTATGGCAGCCCTGCGTTGCACGGCTATCTTGGAAGCCATAATTGCCTCCTACCGACGGAACGCCACGCAAAAAAGATAAACCCTGGAGTAGGCACCAAGGTCAAGCGTTTGGTCCAAAGAATCCGGTAGAAGCGGCGCCCCGGCGAGGGGCGGCGGTCCTTTGCCGGGGCGAGTCGGCTAAAGACTGGCCCAGTCCGGCCGCGCGAAGCGCTGGCTCGTCGACGCCTGCCCCCGTACAGCACGGGGCCAACCGGCCGTCGATGGCGACCGCCGGCACCGAACGAACGCCCAGGTCTCGGGCACGCTTGGCTACATTGATGTCGTTCATGTCGTGCAGCGTCACCTCGCAAGACGGACAGGCGGCCCGCTTTATCATTTCGATGACGTCCTCGCAGACCGTGCAACCGGCGCTGAACACCTCGATTTTGCGTTTCGTCATCATTTCTACGCTCCTGTTACTGGTTTCGCGGATTTTGACGCCGCGCGTCTCGACTTCTCGTCGAGGGGCCGATCCGTACCGCGTCGATGGCAGCCTACACCTTGGAGCTTGCTCAAAGGTCAAGAGGGAGGTGCTAAGGTGTTTACCGGGTGGAAATCCGAGCAAATCCTATAGATACAAGGAGTGAGAGCGAGCGAATATCGATTCTCCCCTGACAGCGGTGATCTCTGACGAGACCTTTGTCCCGTCGGATGAGATGTCGTTCGATCCATGATCGACGAGCGGGATTCGTCGGATGGGGTTTCAGCGGCAGGCGGTTCGCCCAAGGCTCTGAAGAGCCGCGCTAATCCAACCTGACGTTCAACTCATGATGAATAAATCCGGCCCCCTCCAAGTTTTACGCTCACGGCCTGGTACGGGCGATCTTTCTTAAAATGGAATGATCTTCGCCGAAGGTACAAATCGCTTTACAGTGCTCGCACAAATCATTGAACGGAATGAAGGCGATCGGGATCTCGGCCAGGGCGTTGCGAAAGGCGGGGCGGGCCAATTGCGCCATCACTTCCTTCTCGCGGCGATCCGGCGCCACCAGATAAAGATCGCACGTGCAGTCGGGAATCGATCGCGCCAAATCCTCCAATCGGAGGATTCCCGAGTAGATGGAGGTGCTTTTCTCGACCTCGAAGGCACCGACGATCTCCCCCGTGTCTGGTTTCAGCCAGAGCACGTCAATCAGACCCACCGTCTCCAGTACTTCCTGTGGCCAGTCCTTCGGAGGCAATTCGGGTACGGTGAGCAGCGCGAAGCTTTGACCGTCGTAGGAGCGATGACGGTCATTGCGGGCCACATGGACTTCATATTGGAGGGCGCGCCCAATCGTAATCAGCAGATGTTGAATGCGCGTGTGCTCGGATTCTTCCCGCTGCTCCTCTACGATCGCCGCATGTCGAGCCTTGGCGGCTTTCTCGGCTTTGGCCTTCTCCGTCGCGAGGACGGCCTCGGCATTGCCCTGCATCGGTAACCGTCCCGAACCGATTTCATACAGCAAACCCGCAAATGCGCCGAGATCTTTGGAGAGCTGGTTGCGTACCTTGTCGTTCGCCTGGATGATGGTCTCGCGCATGGCGAGATAACTCTCCCAGGAACCGAGTTTCTTCTTGTCCGCGAACAGGGCGTTGAAGCCGTTGACCATGGCGGTATTGAAGGGCGGCACGAGGGTGGGATGCAGAAAGTACACGATATTGGCCGCCGCAGGCCCCAGCCCTTTGATCCGGGCCGCGGCCAGACGGCTCATTTCGGCCAATACCCGATCCGCCTGCGTGGTGGTGAGACAGGCGTTGAGGAATGCGCCAAACGTGCGCTTGTTCGTCTCATTTTCATAGATGTCGGGGATGCGAAGCTTGGGTTTCCAGTAGAACGGATGGGCCGCACCTTCGAAAACTTCCTTCTGTTCGGTGATCGCGGTCAACACCACATCTAAGGAGGAACCTTTGAAATCGTTTCCGAAAGTCCCATGGGCGATGCTGTCCACGACATCGCGCACCCCGCGCCGTATGGTACGGAAGGCTTTCATGCGCGCTTCCCCGTTGATGAACCACGTGTTGTACACCGATTCCTGATCGGCCTTGTAGCGGTCAATCAGTTCGATCAATCTTGAAGTCTCCATCACACCCCATTTTTATTTTGCGGATCGGCAGCCCGTTATTTTAGTGGGTCCTGTCATTCGATACCGGATCCGCCTCGTTTTCAGATTCGCTTTCGGGTGTGCGCCAGATAGACGTTCAAAGCCACCGCAACGCCATTCCAGGCGATGGGTATGGCCTGAGGCGGGACAGCCATGGTGCTAATCTTGAGTTCCAAGGGCCGGTTTTACCTCCCAGCGCCACTTCCAAAGGGTATAAATGGCCGGATAGATGAGCAGCTCCAGCACGGCCGACGTGACGATCCCGCCGAGCATCGGCGCGGCGATCCGCTTCATCACGTCGGCGCCGGTGCCGGAGCTCCACAGGATGGGCAATAACCCCACCAGGATGGCCATCACCGTCATCATCTTGGGCCGGATGCGCTTGACCGCCCCGTGCATCACCGCCTCCTGGAGGTCGGCAAAGCTCTTCATCCGGCCTTCCCGCTTCATCTGCTCGTAGGCGAGATCGAGATAGAGCAGCATCACCACCCCGGTCTCGGCGTCGAGTCCTGCGAGGGCGATGAGGCCCACCCACACCGCTACGCTCAGGTTATAGCCGAGGAGGTAGAGGAGCCACACCGCGCCCACCAGCGAGAAGGGCACCGCCAGAAACACGATCAGGGTCTTTACCGCCGAGCCCGTGTTGAGGTAGATCAGCACGAACACCACCAGCAGGGTGAGGGGCACAACAAACATGAGCTTTTCTTGCGCCCGTTCCAGGTACTGGAACTGCCCGGCCCAGGCGAGGTGGACGCCGGGCGGTAGCGCGATCCGTTCGGCCAGCGTCTGCTTGGCCTCCGCCACGTAACCCCCGAGGTCCCGGCCCGCCACGTCCACAAAGACATAGCCGACCAGTTGGGCGTCCTCGTCCCGCACCATCGGCGGCCCCACCGAGTAGCGGAGATCCGCGAGTTGGGCCATGGGCACGAGCGGTCCTGCGGGGGTGTGGATCAGCGTGCGCTTGAGCTTCTCCACATCGTCGCGCAGCTCGCGGGGATAGCGGAGATTGACGGAATACCGCTCCCGTCCCTCCACGGTCCAGGTGATGTGCTTGCCGCCGATGGCCGTCTCGATGACATCCTGCACATCTCCGACGGTCAGACCGTAGCGCGCCGCCTCGGCCCGCCGCACGTCGAAGTCCAGATAGTAGCCGCCGGCCGCCCGGTCGTAGTAGGCGCTGCGGGTGCCGCGCAAGGGGCCCAGCACCGCCTCGATCCGGGTGCCGACCTGCTCGATGGACTCGAGATCGGGACCGAAGACCTTGATGCCCAAGACGCTCCGGATCCCGGTGGCCAGCATCTCGGTGCGGGTCTGGATGGGCATCCAGAAGATGTTGGGCATGCCGGGGAATCTCAGCGTCTTGTCCATCTCGTCGAGCAGCTCGTCCCAGGTCATCGGCCGCTCCTCGGGCCACAGCCGCTGCAATGGGGCCTTGAGCCAGTCCGGCGTCCAGCCGGAATGCCAGCGCTCCACCTTCACCGTGCGCCATGCCTCGGGCGGCTTCAGGTTCACCACGGTCTCCACCATATTGAGCGGGGCCGGGTCCGTGGGACTGTTGGCCCGCCCGATCTTGCCGGCAACCATCTCCGTTTCCGGAAAACCCTTGAGCAGCTGATCCTGGGTCTGGAGAACTTGGCGTGCCTGGGTGACCGACATACCCGGCAGGGCGGTGGGCATGTAGAGGAGGGTGCCTTCATTGAGCGGGGGCATGAACTCCGAACCGAGCTTGGCAAAGACCGGGAGACTCAGGGCCATCACCACCACCGCCGCGACGACCATCGTCTTGCGAAAGCGGATGACGAAGGCGACGATGGGCTGATAGAGCGCGATGAGCACCCGGCTCACCGGATGCCGCTCTTCACTGTGGATCCGCCCGCGGATGAAGAAGGTGGCCAGTGCCGGAGTCAGGGTCACGGCGAGCAGCGCCGCGAAGGCCATCGAAAACATGGTGGTGTAGGCGAGCGGCTTGAAGAGCCGGCCTTCCTGCGACTCCAAGGCGAAGATCGGAATGAAGGAGACGGTGATCACCAGCAGGGCGAAGAAGATGGCGGGGCCGACCTCCTTGAACGCCTCGATGATCACCCGCTCGCGAGAGCCCGGCCGCCCCTGCCTCTGCCACTCGTCGAGCCGCTTGTGGGCGTTCTCCACCATGATGATCGCCGCATCCACCATGGCGCCGATGGCGATGGCAATGCCGCCCAGGGACATGAGGGTGGCCGGGACGCCCAGATAGTACATAGGGACGAAGGCGAGCAGCACCGCAACGGGGAGCGTGAAGATGGGGATCAGCGAACTGCGGAGATGGAAGAGGAACAGGATGATGACCAGGCCCACCACGAGCATTTCCTCTTTCAGGGTGGCCTTCAGGGTGTCGATGGCGCGCCGGATGAGGTTCGAACGGTCGTAGGTGGTGACGATCTCCACGCCCTCCGGCAGCGAACGCTTGACCTCCTCCAATTTCTCCTTGACCTCCCGGATCACCGTGAGGGCGTTTTCCCCGTAGCGCATCACCACGATACCCCCCACCGCCTCGCCCTCGCCGTTGAGCTCGGCGATTCCCCGGCGGAGGTCGGGACCCAACTGCACCTGACCGATGTCGCGGACCCGGATAGCCGTGCCCTGGCCGTCGGTGCCCACGGGGATGTCCTCGATGTCCTCGAGCGAGCGGATATAGCCGAGCCCGCGGACGAAGTGCTCCACACTGCTGACCTCCAGCACCCGGCCGCCCACTTCGTTGTTGCTGCGGCGGATGGCCTCGATCACGGTCGCTAGGGGCAGGTTATAGGCGAGGAGCGCCTGGGGATTGACCGTGACCTGGTACTGCTTGACGAAGCCCCCCACCGTCGCCACTTCGGCCACCCCCGGCACGCTCGAAAGCCAGTAGCGGAGATACCAGTCCTGCAGGGAGCGCAACTCGGCCAGGCTATGCTTTCCGCTCTTGTCCACCAGCGCGTACTGGAATACCCAGCCCACGCCGGTGGCGTCGGGACCGAGGGTCGGCGTCACCCCTTCGGGGAGCCTCCGGGCGATCCCCTGCAGATATTCGAGTACCCGGCTTCTGGCCCAGTAGATGTCGGTGCCGTCCTCGAAGACCACGTAGACGAAGGAATCCCCGATCATGGAGACGCCGCGCACATATTTGACCCGCGGTGCGGCGATCAGAGAGGAGACGATGGGATACGTGATCTGGTCCTCCATGATCTGGGGGCTGCGGCCCGGCCACTCGGTGTAGACGATCACCTGCACATCCGAGAGATCCGGAATGGCGTCCAACGGCACGCGCAAGAGCGCCCAAAGGCCCCAGGCGGAAGCGAAAAAGAGCAGGAGCAGAACCAGGAACCTGTTCTTGGCGTTGTATTCGATGAGCTTGCCGATCACGATCCACCCCCCTGAAGGTGTGCATTGACGGTGAAGCGCTCGTGGACTTTGGCCTGCCCCGGCCGCTCCACTTTCACCGTCACGCTCCACGGGCCCGCCATGGTGAACCGGACCTTGGCCTCGTAAACACCTTTCCCGATCGGGACGGCCTCCGCCTTGTCGACCATCATGCCCGGCATGTCCATGGTGTACTCCACGGCCACTGTGGCGCCGGTGACCGGCCGATCACCGGCGTCCCGGACCTCGATGCGAAGGGTGTTGTCGCCCACTTGGGCCGGCTCCGGCTGAGTACCGAGGCGCAACTTGATCTCGCCCGCGGGCTTTTCCTTTTGGGGTACCGCAGCGCCCATTTCCTCCTCCATGGGCCTTGCGCTTCCCATTTCCATGGATTTCTTGGCCTCCGCCTCCTCGAGGCTGGCATTGATAGTGAAGCGCTCTCGGACTTCGGCCTGACCCGGCTGCCGGAGGCTCACCGTCACGCCCCAGGGGCCGGCCATAGTGAACCGGACTTGGGTCTCGTAGACACCGTCCCCAATGTGGCGGACCTCCGCCTTGTCGATCGGCATGCCCGGCATGTCCATGGTGTATTCGACGGCGAGCGCGGCATGGGTGACGGGCTGACCGCGGGCATCTTTGACTTCAATGCGAAGTGCATTCTCACCCACCTTGGCCGGCTCGGGTTGGGTACTGATACGCAGTCTCAGGTCACCGATGGCTTTCTCCTGGGGGCCAGCGGCAGGTGTTCCCCCGCCCATCTCCATGGGCTTGGCGCTCTCCATCTTCCAGTCCCCCATGCCGATTTGCCCCATCATCGCCATCATGCTCTCCGCCGCAGCGAGCTTGCTCTCGGAATCGATGAGGAAATTGCCGCTCGATGCGATCCGCTCTCCCTCCTCAAGGCCGTCCAGGACCTCCCAGTACCCCTCCGTCTGCATCCCTAAGGTCACTTCGCGCGGCTCCAGGCGCCCCTCGCCGCGATCGACGAAGACCAGGTTGCGCACCCCGGAGTGGAGCACGGCGCTCTCGGGCACGACCCGCTTCTCGCCCAAATCGGCCTTCAGTTCCATATTGGCGTACATGCCCGGTTTGAGCTTATGGTCGGGGTTCGGAAACACGAACCGCACCTGGTTGGTGCGGGTCTCGGTCTCCAGGTAGGGATAGATGTAATCGACGGTCCCCCGCCAGACGGCCCCAGGGATATAGGCCAGCGAGATGGCGGCCTCTTGCCCCTCGCGGATGAGGGGCAGTTCGTATTCGTAGATCGCCGCCTTCACCCAGACGGTGGAGAGATCGGCAATCTTGTACAGGGTGGTCCCCGGCTCCACCCGCTGCCCTTGCAAGGCTTCCTTTTCGATGACGTAACCGGTGATCGGGGAATAAAGAATCTGGTGAAACTGCGGCTTGCCCGATTGCTCCAAGGCCCGGATCTGAGCGGGCGTGAGGTCCCACAGCAGCAGGCGGTTACGGCTGGCCTCGACCAGGAATTCCGCCGACTCCAGCGCCTCGTGCAGGCGGCTGTCCTTGAGCTTGTCCCGGGTGCGGAGCGCCAACAGATACTCCTGCTGGGCGCTCACCAGATCGGGACTATAAATGGTCAGGAGCGGCTGTCCTTTCTTGACGAGCCTGCCGGTAGAGTTCACCACGAGGTCTTGTATCCAGCCGGAGATCTTGAGCGTCACCTCGGCCAGCTTACGCTCGTCGTATTCCACGCGGCCCACCGTCCGGATGACTTTAACCAAAGGCTTCTTCGTGACCGTTCCGTAGGTGACGCCGATGAGCTGTCGTTGTATCGGGCTGAGTTGGACAGGTCCCTGTTGCGGCATCACGGGAGAAGAGCGCCCTTTACCGCCGGGCTGAGCTTCGTCGGGAGCGGCTTTGACTCCTCCCTCGAATGATTGAAGCGCCAAGGCCAAGGCCAGGAGACAGGCCCAAAGCGTTCTACGGTCTCTCATCGCTGACCCCCCTTCCTGGACTCCGCGGCTTCGCGGGGTTTTGTAGAGGCAGGCCTTCCGTGGTTTGGGCTCCGTGAGCATGCTGCGCACGTCCCGTTGTGCTCCGGGCAAAAGGTTCCGACAAAGCGGTGCCCGCCCCACCGCTGGGCCTTGCCCCTTCAGGGCCCGTTGCGCGGGTTCGTTTCGTTCCCGGCAAAGCGGTTCTGGCCAATTCCTGACCCACGGCCCGCTCCAAGTCCGCCCAAGCCTTCTCGAAATTCGCCGCGGCGGTCAGGTGCTCGAGATGGACCTGCTCAACGGCGCGCACGCTGTCGATCAGCGAGAGGAAATCGAGCACGCCGGTCTGATAGCTGATCTGTGAGGCCTCGAGGGCCTGTTCGGCCTGGGGAATGTGGGTGTGGAGGAAGAGATCGAGCTGCTCCAGGGCGGTCTGCAGCTCCACGAAGGCCTGTTTCACCTCGAACAGGGACAGATCCCGAAGACGCGAAAGCTCGCTTTGCGCCGTCTGCAGATTCGCGGTGGCCTCCCCTACCGCGGCGTCGTACTTGTATTTGAAGACCAGGGGAATGGAAGCGGAAACGCCGACCCCGAAGCCGTTGCGTTGACCGAAGTTCTCGAAGCGGCTCACGGAGACCTCGAAGTTCGGATAGTAGGCCTTGCGGGCCAGATCACGGGCCAAACCTTCCTTTTCCAAGGTCCTGATCTGGGCGAGAAGTTCCGGCCGGTTGGCGAGCGCCAGTGCTTCCAGCTCCGCCATGGCGTACGGTACGGCGGGCGCGGGCGGGCTTTGGGGCATCCCCAAGGGAGCTTCGGGGGGACGGCTGAGGAGCGCATTGAGCCGCGCCCGGGCCTTGCCCAGCGCTAGGGTCTCGGTGGTCACCCGGTTGATCAAGCGCGTCAGCTCCACCTGGGCCCGCAGCACGTCCGGCTGGGAGACCTGGCCCACGGCGTATTTTTGTTCGGCGATGCGGGCGAACTGCGCCACCAGTTCCCGATCCCGGCGGTAGACCTCCAGGTTTTGGTACACCAGCCAGAGATCGAAATAGGCCTTCTTGAGCTGGGCCACGATGTCGATCTCCACGGCCTTCAGCTCCGCCTCCATCCGCTCCGCCTCCTTGGACGCGATTTCGCCCTTCAGGCGGAGCTTGCCGGGAAAGGGGATCTTTTGGGAGAGGCGGATGATATTGTTATTCGCCTGGTCGATACGAAAGTTCTCGGGCGCGTTCCAGGCTTCCCAGCTCACCGTGGGGTCCTCGTAGGCGGAAGCCTGGTCGGGCACTTGCCTGGCCGCCGAAAGGCGGCTTTTTGCTGCCTGGATGGCGGGATTATGTTCCTGAGCATAGGCGAGCACCTTCTCGAGCGCCAAGGCTTCGCCCAGCCATGGCGCCTCTTCCGTTTCGGCGCTTTCCGTCTTGTGAGTAGGTGTAAACGAAGGTAGGTCACCTTCGCCCGCCAGGCCGGGAGGAGGAAGTGCCCGTGCCGATCCCACCCACGACAGGAATAGACCCATGAGAAAATACACTCGCTTCTTCCTTCTTGCCTTCGACATTCTCCCCTCCGCAGCCGCCGCAACCAAAACCTTGATTGGGTTCTTCAGTTCGTCGCCTCCGCCAGCTGTCGATGCTGGCGGGCCAAGGACCGTGATTTTTCCGCGGCTTCCCGATAGGTCCGGGCCAGGCGATCACAATGCCGGCTCGTATGGATAGGGCTTTCCCCTTTCACAAAACCGATGTGAGCATAAGTCTCGCTCATTCTTTCGTGGCGCTTGGCTTTGGCTTGGTAGGATTTGGCTTCTCGTTCGTAGTAAGCCGCGATGCTTTCATGGTCCGTTTTGGTTCTGGCGTTTTTTACGGCGGCTTCGATATCGAAAGCCGTCAGTTCCTGCGTTTTGAACGCAGCACCTGAGGGGGCGCAACCGAACAGCAACCCCGTGGAGGTCATCAAAGCGATGCCCAGTATGAATGACCACATCGTTCTCATGCGTAGTGCTCCTCGAAATCCTGACTGGAGTCGACGGCCGATGGACAGGCCATCGGGATGACTCGATAACGAGCCGGTAGACGAAGCCGAATTCCGATCCGTTTGGGCAAGCCCCGCGAAAAGCGCGGGAGGCCGACGCGAACGCGGTTTTAACGGGGCGCTATGGCGCCCCGGGTGAACATCACCCGACGGAAACGGCCTTGGCTGGCGGAGGGCTGGCTAATTCAGCAGAGAACAGAACTGGTAGATGAGGGGTATGCGTTTGTAGGGCGGGAGCAGGCGCCGGCGCGGATAGGAACCCGCTGGGGAGAGAGGGAGCAGAAGGACGTAGGCGAAAGCCCAGAGAAGCAGCGGCAAGGATGAAAACGCCTTAGAGACGTCGCCGGTCAAGCCCAAGCCATTCTTCGCCTGATCGGTCAAGCAGGACTTGAGGCAATCCTCCGGCATCGAAGCGGTGTGTTCGTCGGACGAGTGTTCTTCCATGGCCATGGCGGACATGCAATCCGACGGACTGGCCTTGGCATAGTACTGCGGCGGGAAAGCACACGCGGAAGTCAGCGACAGCGCCAACCATGCCGTGATGACTAATAGAATCACGCCGTGGAGCAATCGCCGATTGCGCTGGTAGCGGAAGAATTTCAACACCCGTCGATCTCATCCTCTGAAATTACAGTTCAGCGTAAATTCCGCTGAATCGGTTGTCAACACGAAACCCCAAAAATGTAGTCAACAATCCTCATCGTTGACGTTACTATCCAGGGATGCTAGCTTGAAATCCATGGAAGTTCTAACACTGCGGAGTTTGAGATACCCGCGAAACCAAGGCTGGGTGCGCGCCGTGGCGCTTTTCGTCCTGGTGGCGTGGCTTTCTTCTACGCTCTATATGTACTGCATCAAGCCACCGCCCTCGGCGCATGTGGCCATGGCCGATTGCGCCCAAAAGGCCGCCAAGGCGCCTATGGATATGGCGAAGTACATGCCCGCCCTGGAGGAGTGCGCCAACAAAATTTGTTATACGGCGTTGGCAGGCGGAAAAGACAGCCTTCTGATAGAAAAACTCAAGCTCTCGTTTGATTTTCTTGGGTTAGCTCTGACGTTTTTCTGCACCTTCCTGCTGGTTAGCTTCAAGCAAGGCCCGCCATATCCCCATTCTGCCGACTTTCTGCTTCGAAGACGGCGAGTCCCGCTCATCTATCAATTCTGTAGTCTGTTGAATTAGCCCTCCCACGTCAGAAAGCCGTTTTTGCG
Organism: Methylocaldum sp. 14B; assembly: GCF_002005105.1. Taxonomy (GTDB): domain Bacteria; phylum Pseudomonadota; class Gammaproteobacteria; order Methylococcales; family Methylococcaceae; genus Methylocaldum. The sequence goes on from NZ_MSCV01000032.1 coordinate 29,196, forward strand.
CTTTTCCTGATTGGAGGGTTTTTCATGTCTGTTGTGTACCGGTTTCCTACCGGCGTATCGACGTTGGTCGACCGTCGGTCTTTTCCTAAGCCGTTTCTGTTCGCCGCTACACGTCCTCGCTGCCTATCATCCGGAGGGAGAGGAACTCATCACGCACGAGCAGACGGTCGCTATTCTCTCGAAGACAATCCCAGCCTGGCCCAGATCAGGGCGCGCGCCGAGGCGATGGCGGCGACTCCCCTCGCAGGAGGGGACCTTGCCCGACCTCACCCTCAGTTTCGCGGCCCTCTGGCTGCCCACAGCCTCCGGGCTCAGCCTCCACACGGTGGTCGCCATTATGGTGGGATTACTTCTCATCATGTGGGACGTGGGGACCGGTTCCGAGGTGATGCGTCGCATCGCCGCGCCCATGGTGGGCGGCATGGCCTCGTCGACGCTGCTGATCCTGATCGCCATTCCTGATTTATGCCCTGATGAAAGAAAGCGCCATTCGACGGGTAAGAAGGAGACTGACCTATCGAGAGAATGACGGCTTTCGGAAATGAGTGAGGTGAAGGAGGTGATTTTGCCCAGCTGCAAGCGCGGATTTTGATGATCGATTGAATGCTTCTCTTATTTATCAACGACCGACGATCTAACGGAGCGTATTATGAACAAGAAACTATCCTGGGTTTTGGCTTTCGTCTCGATTGCCGTTATGGCGTGCACGACGCCGTTACCGCATACCCCGCATACCAAGGAAGTCAAGACATTAATGCAAAGCGCCAAAACCGCCGCCGATCACGAGGCGCTTGCAGCCCATTATGAGGAGGATGCCAAGATGCTGGAGGAAAAAGCGGAAGAGCATAAGAAAATCCTGAGCGACTACCGAGCAAAACCCTATTTGTACGGCAAGGGATACATCGGATTCGATGTTCATTGTGAAAGATTGATCGACCTTTATACCCGATCCGCGGCGGAAAGCCTGGAAATGGCGAAGATGCACCGGCAAATGGCCGAGGGCGCTCAGTAGCCGTATTGGTCAATATTCATACCTCTTCGAGACCAACCGCGGCCATATCCACAGCACGGAGTCTGGCGAATCCCTGAAGGTGATCGCTGTTCAAAGACAATTGCTCCGCTATTGAGTGGCTAACTCGTGGAGGAAGATATCAACGGCTATCAGCTCGAGCGTAAAGATTCGTTCCTCGCCACTTGGAGCTTGGCATTCTGATCGGAATCAAGAAATTTTTCCGTCATCCATTCCAGGCGATGGGTTCGCCATGCGAGCTTCAGCTCTATGCCGAAAGTCACGCCAAGGCCAACCGGATCTTAAGGCGAGTCATCGCTGATGTTCAGCGACTGGAATCGCGCTATTCACGCTACCGCGGCGACAGTGTTCTCTCCGCCATCAATCGCGTGGCCGCCACCGGCGGTCGCCTCTCAGTGGACGAGGAAACCGCGGCATTGCTGAATTACGCGGCCACCTGCTATCGCGAGAGCGACGGACTGTTCGACATCACCTCCGGCATCCTGCGCCGCGCCTGGCACTTCGATCTTGGCAAACTGCCGGATCCGGCCCAAGTCCAGGTCCTGGTCGGCAATGTCGGTTGGCATCGGGTTCGCTGGATACCGCCAGTGCTTGAGTTTCCGGTGCCCGGCATGGAGATCGATTTCGGCGGCATAGTCAGGGACTACGCCGTTGATCGTGCATCCGCGCTGTGTTGGGAAGTGGGCGTGCGTCATGGCATCGTCAATCTGGGCGGCGACCTCAGGATCATCGGTCCGCATCCGGACGGGAGTCCGTGGCGGATCGGTATACGGCACCCCCGTCGCCCGGGTGCGATCATACAAACGCTCCTGTTGCACACAGGCGCGCTGGCCACTAGCGGCGACTACGAACGCTGCATCGTGCTAGACGGCGTGTATTACGGCCATGTGCTCAGCCCCAAAACCGGCTGGCCGGTGCGGTACATGGCCTCGGTCAGCGTGGCCGGCGATCTGTGCGTCGTCGCGGGCAGCGCCGCGACGATCGCCATGCTCAAGGAGCGTGAGGGTCCAGCTTGGCTGGAGGCTTTGGGGTTGCCTTATTATTGGGTGGACGTCGAGGGCAAAACCGGCGGCTCGCTCACGGCCTTGGCACAGGGTGACCAGTAGCCGGCAGGCCAGGCCTTGGCCTGAATTAAGATGGGAATTAAGAAAGAATTGATTAATAAAGAAATAGCCCGCCCGAAGAGTCCTCTAGGGATGTTCGGCAACACCCCACTAAGGGACGGCGATGATGGACTGGCAATGTCAACTTATCACTCTGTATCCGATCGTGTGCGAACACGACCGCGAAGAGCTTGGGATACTTGTTCAACGCTTTGCGCCCTATGCCGGTCTTCGCTTCACAGACGAACCCTCTCACTGTGCGGCATTCTGCATAGCCATGCGAGATCAAAGCACTCGATAATCAGGCCGACCGCTATGGGCGCGACGGGGGTTTCCCCCACTGCCCGGCTATATCGCTTAGGTGCAGTATCTAAACCGACTGGCGGACGTTTTCCCCGCGCTGTTGGACAAGCTCAGCTCCGCTTCATTCTTCGGACACCTCGCCACCATGTTTATACTGAAGACCTTACCGCAAAGTGCTTCATTCGCATTTAACTGGGCTGGTTTGGCCCTTGTCCTGCATGTGGTCTGGGAAATAGGGCAGCTGCAGTTTTACCAGCTTCCGTCTGACCTCGGATTCCGCGTCTACGCCGTGCTCCACTGCACGCTGGGCGATGTCCTGATCAGTACGTCCGCCTTCCTGGGTACCGCGGCCCTAATGAGAAGCTGGGACTGGCCGGTACGGGTGCCGTGGCGGGGCGGAATACCGATGGTGACGGCCGGGGTTGTCTATACCGGATTCAGCGAATGGCATAACGTCTATCACATGGCCCACTGGACCTATGCGCCCACGATGCCCCTGATCGCCGGCATTGGCCTGACCCCATTGCTGCAATGGCTGCTGGTGCCATCACTTATGGTGGTCATCGCCCACTATCGTTGGGCTCGACAGCGCCCTATCTGAGGTCGAGGCGCACTTTGCTCAGACGATGTACCGGTCCCAGCTCCCGTAACGTTCCCGCACCCGGCCACGGAGGAGGCTGAGGAGAATCAACAGGTCGCCCGCGCGGACCCCCGTTCTGGTGGCGATGGATGAATTTGCCTTGCAATCGGTCCCGAATACCCATTACGCGTGGGCACCGAAGAATACCGTCCCGACCGTGCCAAGCGATGAGCGGCGCCGAAAATGGCTGAATGGCTTTCTCACCGTGGACCTGCAACGGGGCACGATCCACGCCGATTTCCGCGCCGAGAGCAAAACTGATTGCGAGTCTTTGTGCTGGTGTTGACCATATTGCGCTACGTCCAATTGGGATACCACTGGATCACGGTGATTCTGGATAATACCCGCACGCACCGTCAGGCTATGGAAGTAGAACAGAAACTTCACTTAGCCGGCTGTCTCATCTTCTGGAGCTGGCCCTTCCTTCCAGTTACCTGATATGCGTCAGCGGGTATGTAATCAATTCTTGGGGCGATATCACCTTCATCGATGATTTTGAGTACGGGACAGAACGATGGCTAGCGCACCTTTGTGAAAGCGGGTAGTGCCCCGAACCTTCCCAGGCTCTGCCGGTCCCATTTATATGAGACCACGTAATACGGATAGGCGACAGCGAGAATATGTGCGGTTGGCCGGCGCCATTACCGACTGCGATATCGTCGGGGTAACAGGTGGTCTATCAACAAGTCTGCCGGGGTATCGCCATGTCAGAGACAGCCACGCTGAGTCTAGGCGATCGCTCATATGAACTGCCCGTCTCCGTCGGTACGGAAGGTGAGTGCGCTATCGATATTCGCGAACTGCGGGGCCGTACCGGCTATATCACTTTGGACCCCGGCTATGCCAATACTGGCAGCTGCCTGAGCGATATCACCTTCATTGATGGTGACCGGGGCGTTTTGCGCTATCGCGGTATTCCCATTGAACAGTTCGGGAGTGATCCTAATTTCGTGGAAGTCGCCTGGCTGCTGATCTTCGGCCGGTTGCCGAGCCCGGAGGAATACCGGTGCTTTGCGGCCGATCTCACGGCTCATGCCAATTTGGACGAGGGCATGAAGTACCACTTCGAGGGATTTCCCCGTTCCGCGCCGCCCATGGCCATTTTATCCGCCATGATAAACGCCCTGTCCTGTTTCTATCCCGAGTACCTGGAACTGGAAGACGACGTCACCTTCCGCATGATGGCGGCACGGCTCATCAGCAAGATACGCACCATCGCTGCTTACTCCTACCGCCATTCCAAGGGCCAGCCCTACATCTACCCCGATCCCAAGCTCCGCTATGTGCCCAACCTTCTGCACATGATGTTTTCCCAGCCTTATGTGGAATACGAGTGCGAGGACGTAGTGCGGGACGCCCTGAATCTCGTTCTCATTCTGCATGCCGATCACGAGCAGAACTGCTCAACTTCGACGGTCCGCATGGTCGGATCAAGTCAGGCCAATCTGTTCGCCTCCTGCGCCGCCGGTGTCTGCGCTCTCTGGGGACCCTTGCATGGCGGCGCCAACGTGGAGGTGTTGCGCATGTTGGAAGACATCCACCGAGGCAATGTGACGCCGGAGGACTACGTGCGGCGGGCCAAGAGCAAGGACAGCCGGGCACGCCTCATGGGTTTCGGACATCGTGTGTACAAGAGTTTCGATCCTCGCGCCAAAATGCTCAGCGTGGTCGCGGAGCGCCTGTTGATGACCTTGGGTAAGCCCGATCCGCTGTTGGATATTGCCCGCAAACTGGAAGAAATCGCCCTGGAAGACCCTTATTTCGTGGAGCGCAAACTGTATCCCAACGTGGACTTCTACAGCGGCATCGTCCTGCGCGCCATAGGGATACCGATCAACATGTTCACCGTGATGTTTGCCATCGGCCGACTTCCAGGCTGGATCGCCCACTGGTGGAAGCAGATCCGGACCCAACCCGGCCGGATCAATCGTCCGCGGCAAATTTATACCGGCAACGGGCTGACCGATTATGTGCCAATGGCAGAACGGGAGAGTAATGTGGGGTAAACCTGGGGCGAGGGTTTACTGTTCAAGCGATGGCCTTCACTGCTGATTGCTGAATATCGGTCACCCCGGCGCGCAGATTACCCAGTATTCAAGGGCAGTTGAGGAGCGAAACGGATTTCCAGGTCCGCCACCTTCATGCCGTCGCTTTCGCTCATGTCCGGCAGGGCATAGAGGCAGTCGCGTTCCTCCTTGATCTGCCAGAGTTCGGTGTGCCCATGGGCATGGTTTCCAGCACGGTGTGGTCCTCGAACCCGAACTGGTCCTGGCGCAGCTTGCCGAGACGCCCGTTGGCGTTCGTGGAGACGTTCCCCAGGTAGGCTCGAGGTCTCCGCTGAGGATCTTCATGAACGGAGACTCGCCGCAGCCGTTGGCGTCGATCAATCCGTAGCGGTTGTCATAGCCGAATTTGACCGAAACATTTTCGAACAAGGGCTTAAGCCAAAGCCAACCCAGCTAGGGCCTGTTGACATTCAATAATCGGGACGCATTTGCGATGCCGGGTCGCAAAAAACTCGTTCACGCTTAGTCTCATAGGGAGGAGAGTTCAGTGGAAGACCAAGGGGTTGTCCAGGACTCCCAATATCCCCGCACGGCGAGGGCGCCAATGAGCAACGTCGCTTCTTGGGCTCATGATTGACTCCTGGTCATGCAGACCTGCGCGAGGTCGCAGCGTAGTGCTAGCCGATCTCACCGAGTGCCGGGAATGTGTCCAAGAGCCAGTACGAGAACGCCGAGAGCTGTCTGGTCGCGATCGCCAGCCCCGCGAGCACCATTACCGAGCCGGCCTCGACTTGCAGCGGACGCCCGAGCCGGCGCAAGGCGCTGCTACGCTGCAACAGCGCTCCGGTAAACGCCGCGGCTGCCAGGAAGGGCAGCCCCAGCCTCAGCGAGTAGGCGGCCAGCAGTGTCACGCCTTGCCCGACGCTCGCCGATACCGCGCTCACCGTGAGGATCGCCCCCAGGACCGGTCCGATGCATGGTATCCAGCCGAAGGCAGACGCCAAGCCAAGAACATAGTAAGCGATCTGTACTTGGCGTACGAAAATGCAGCTCGTTAACTCTAGCGCCGCGAGGGTTTGCGGCGCTCCCGCTCGCGTTGGATGAGCCTTTGGAGCGTTGGAAGGTCGGTATAGCCCTGGAAAACCTCCTCGCCAATCACGAAGCTCGGTGTGCCAGCGATGCGCAGGGCACTTGCCAGTGCGTGGTTGTGCCCGATGGCGACTTCAATGTCGCGATGATCCATGTCGACGGTACTGTTCTGAGGCCAACCAACCGATCGTGCAGGTCCGACCCCGCTCCTCACCTTCACTCCGACGGATCGGATCATCAATCACTGCGATTGGCCGTCGCGGTCCTCCCTTTCCTCGGCCCGGCGCCTTGCCAGCCCAGCCAAATGAGCACGCCAGTGATGGTAATCGCGGCGAGATTCAGGAAGAACACGTAATCGATACGGAACTGCGCCAGTTCCTGGACGCGCCCAGCTTTCGACTCCGGAATCATTCCCAACGCCCAGAACAGCGCGTGCATGATGATGCCGGCCCCGATCGCAGACCCGGTGAAGATCGCGCCGAGGTAAGCGGCGAAGCGCCAGCCGTAGTATGTCGCATTGATGTGCAGCGAAGGGATGACCACGAAGTCAGCATATAGGAACGCAACGATTCCGGAAAAAAGCACTCCATTTTCCCAGAGCACTGCCGCCAGCGGGCCGTTGCCCATCGAGCCGATGATGGTAAGGATTGCAAGCGCCGGCCCGAGCAGCGCATGGATGAGCACGAGCAGAAGCATAGGCAACTCTCGCGGAAAGATGGCTTGGAAGACAGCGTCGGGCACGAGCGTGGCCACCGCGCCCGCAATCAGAAAGCCGAAGAACAGGTCTTTCCAAATCATGCCCCACTCGCCGCGGTAGGTTACGCCGACGCGGCACCACGCCTCGCCGCTCCACAGCTTGTCTCGCCAGGACCTCGGCAGCCCCTCTGATGGCTCACCGCGAATTCCAGCACGCTTCTCGCCCGCTTTCGCGGCGTCCTCGCGGGCGCGCTCGACCATTTTGTTGGGATAGGTTAAGCCGACAATTACGGCCATGATGGCGACGTGGGCGACCGAGCCGACGACGAGCGCCAGCGCGAACTGCCAACCCAGGAAGATCCAGGCCAGCGCTGCCACCGGGGGTGCGAGGTTCGTCGAGCCGAAGAGGAACGCCATCATCGGAACAAGGGCGGCTCCTTTCGCGAAAAGCGCCCGCCCGGCCGAGAGCGCGGCAAACGAGCAGGCCGAAGATGCCGGTCCCAACAGCATGGCCAAAACCGTCTGCCTCAGGCCGGTGTGGCCCAGGTACTTGGCGATCACCTCGCGCGGGACCAGGACCTGGATTAGCGAGGAGAACGCGTAGCCGAACGCCAGCGCCCAGAATGCCTTCCAGAAGAGACCGGCGCTGACATATAGGGTTTGCCCGATCTGATCGATCATTAGTTGTACTCCAACCGGACGCCTATGCACGGAGGGCAAGACGCGGCGCGGCCTGCGTTGCCATGACGGCCGTTGAGCGTACTTTTCGTTCCGTTTTCTGCGACGGCCCCAAGTTGATCAGGATTCGTATTCATAGCCTCTCCTTGTCCATCGCTAAACTTCGGTAAGGAATGGGAATTTGGTCTGTAAGTGCGTCCGGGAGATAAAAACGCTCCTCCCCGGACGGCACCTGTTTTGAATTCGACCGGACTTTTTTCTGAAAGACTTTCCTGTCGGATTGGTGACAAGAAAAAATGAGGCGTGGGGCGATATCACCGATGCCAAGGCCTCTCTATGCCAAAGCGGACTGGCTCCATCACGCCGGAAACACCCTAAGGACCGTACAGCCCTCCGCACTTCCGTGTTAGGGCGGTACTTTCGTCTTTTCAGCCTTCAAGCGAAGCGTCCAGAGCCGGATCCACTGGATCTCGAGCACCACCAGGAGCGCCAAGGCTATGGTTATCAGAATACCCAAGACGGCTCCACCCCCGACCAGCCACGGGAACACCATCAGCTCTTTCTGCATCATGGCCTCGCACATGGGGCATTGGCCGCCCATGGGCATGGCTGGCATACCCGATGGGCCCTGCCCCATGCCGCCCTGATTCGGCGGGGTCAGCGGAGAGGGTGGAGTATCCCCGGTCGTTTGGCGGTCCGGAGCCGTCGGCTGCGGCGGTTGATGGATCTGCGCGTTGGCGTAAGAGCCCAGCACTATCCATAGGAATACGCTCAAAAGTCTCAGGATTGGACCCATTTCATTCTCCTTGATAGGTGGGAGACGGGAAATCTGCTCCTCGCTCAGACGATGTATCGGTCCCAGTTTCCATAATGGTCTTTCACTGGACCGCGGGGGAGGCTGAGGAGAATCAAAAGGCCGCCCGCAACGACCCCCGCCCAGGAGGCGGCCGCGCCGGCCCCGGTCAGCACCCAGGGGGCGATGATCAGCCATGCGCCGAACAGCCCATTGATGAAGCGCAACGGGCGGGCGACCTCCGCCATGGCGATGATGGCGACGGTCACGGCGAGGGCGCCCACCAGGTGGTCGCTGTCGGCCATCTCGCCCCCGGTTCCGAAGATGAGGCGCGTGAACATGAGCCAGATGCCGATCGCGGTGCTCAACAGCAGCGTCCAGGGCACCGTGACGCCCCAGGCCATCGCCCGGCCCATCTCCGTAAAAGAAGACGCCTCAAACCCCGGGGATTTGTCCTCGGCCCCGTCCGGCATGATCCCGCCCCTGAAGAACGTGCTCCAGAACGGCTGGCCCGTCCGGTGGCTGTGGACCAGAAATTGCCCCATGGCCACGAGTTCGTCCAGGGCGAAGGGGATCATGACGAGCATGGCGAGGGCGGCGACCAGGCATAAGGTGCACCAGGTGCCGATCACGATCGGCTGGATGATGATGAAAACGATGCTGACCACCCCCAACGGCACGACCACGATGCCGAACAGCAGCACCATCCAGGGCATGGTGCGCCAGCGGCGCTTGTCGCCCATGAAGCCCATCAGCGCCTCCAGCATATAGGTGAGCGCCCCCAGCCCGGCGTCCGGGACCGGCCAGGCGCGGGAGACGTCCGAGGTGATGATTTGTTCGGTGCCTCTGCCGAAGAAGGGGTCCCAGGCGGCGCCGATATGGCCCATCTGATAGGCGGCGAGATAACGGGCGATGAAAAAGCCGACGAACGCCAGGGCGATGATGGGCAAGCGCTGGAGCCAGGTCGAGGGGCAATAGCTCCAGCCGGGCGGGATGTCCGGGCCCGCCATCATCGCCTCCATGCTCATACCCGGCATCTCGGGGATCAGGATGGCGAAAGCGATCACGAGCGCCCCGACCAGGGTGTCGTTCAGATAGGCCGCGGGGCTCGGCGTCCAGAAGACGAGCGGGGCGGACAGGAGCCAGAGGCCGACGAAGACATTGGCCCATTGCGCCCACCCGTAGCGCGCCGACAGGGAGAGGGCGCCGAAGGCCAGGAGGAGCAGGCCGCTCAGCCCGTCGCTCCAGGCCAGGGCCGTGTTGCGGAGCGCCGGCGGCGGCAGATCCCGTTCGACCGTGACCCGCAGAGCCTCGGGGCCCACCTCCGGGTCGAGGTAGCCCAGCGTGAAGGGACTCGCGATCAGCCACAGGCCGAGCGCCATGATGGCGAAGTGCACCCAGAGCGTCATCCGGCGATGCGCGTGCATTATCTCCATATGCTCGCGCATCGCCTGATCGGGCACGGCGGTCGTCAGCGCCCGCCCTTCACCCTCGGCGGCGGGTTCCTGCCCGGGAGCGACTTCCGATCGGGACCGGTCCGCCGCCTTTTCCAGCCCGGCGGGAGCTGGGAGCTCGTTTTCCCGGTACCATCCGAGCGGATCGGCCTTGAGGGCGGCGATCATTTTCGGAAGCGTGGTGCGCAGCCTGCGCTTCGGTGTCCAGTCGAGAAGCGCGCGGGCGCGGCCGATGTCGAGCTCGTAATGATCGTCGGCGCGGTCGACCATCCACGGCTTAATGAAATGTTCCTCTCCCGGCGCGAGGTCCCGCAACCAGGCCCCGGCTTTCGCCAAGGGTTTGGGTACGGCACGGGTTTCCCACGCCTCGCCGTGGACGAGCCGGCCGATCTCGCGCTGCAGTTCGTCATAGCTCATCGTCTCGGGCTCGCCGAGCAGCAGCACCAGTTCGGGCGGCAGCCGGCGGCGGCGCTCCACGAGTCGGACGAGGGCGTTCACCAGGTCGTCAAGATGCAGGAAGGACTGGCCATGGGACATCTCGCCGGCGAAGACATGGCCGACCAGTCGGCGTTCGTAGATGCGTTGGATCTGGTGGGCGAGCACCGGAGCATGGCACAGGTCGTCATAGACGCCGGCGATGCGCAGCAGCACGATGGGAATCGCGCCGTGCTGGGCGCGAATGACCTTTTCGGCCTCGACCTTCGATTTCGGATAATCCCACTTTGGATCGAGCGGCCAGTCCTCCTGGATGGGCTGATCGGGCTGCGTGGGAGCATAGACGAGCATGGTGCTTGAATAGATGAACTGCTCCACCTGGAACGAGCGAAGGCCGCGCAGCAGGCGCTCGGTGCCGCGGACGGTGATCTCCTCGTATTTCGGGCTCGGCTCTCCGGAGAAATCATAATAAGCGGCCAAGTGAATGACCGAAGCGATGCGCTCGCCGTGCCAGTGGCGCACGCTCTGGAATGCCTCCTGCACGCTCTCCTCAGAGGAGATATCGACACAGACGCAGTCGGCGATCGGGGGTGGATGGGGTGGTCCAGGCTGATCGAAACCAACGATACGGAAACATTTGGCGAGCGCCTCGATGAGCGCGCTGCCAATGAAGCCGGTGGGTCCGGTCACAATTACCACGTCTCGGTCGTCCATCAGCCACTCTCCCTGCTCTGCGCTTACGGCTTACTCGAAGCGGTATTCCACCAAAAGCTGTCGACCAGGCATCGTCTTGTTCCTCATTTACTTCTACTTCGAACGGCGAAGATCACGACCGCCGTAATTACTTCGAACGGCGAGGATCACGACCGCCGTAATGAGTGCAATCAAAATCAGCAGGCCAGCCAGCGTAGCGATGGGAGCGCCCATCATGCCGCCCATCATCATGCCGTGCATCAGCGCCATCCCGAGCAGAACAATGATCGCCAGCGCACCGATCACGGCGAGCACCATCACTACGATATTCATGCGCGTCAGCTTTTTCAGACTTTGGCATCACCATCCCGGACGGAATTTCATCCGCCTTCTTTTTTGGAAAGAGGCCCTCAATGAAAGTTCGTCGGGAACTCAAGGCCTCTTTAAGACGCTGGCGCAAGCTGTTTTGGAAATCGGGCGTGCACGGAAGCGTCGCAGTACACCGCTGGCTTCGCGGTCGGAGGAGTCGATCCGGAAACCCGCCGCCTCGACGGCCGCCTCGGTCTCCCGGTTGGGACGGCAGCCGCCACTGACATAGGTCCAGAGTGGTTGAATGTGGTCCTGGAACTTGGCCCAGAACGGCCGATTGGAGCGCACATGTTCCAGCATCTGCAACCGGCCTCCCTCACGAAGGACCCGCCGGATTTCGCGCAGTCCCTGTGCAGGATCCTCCACGCTGCAAAAGACAAGGCTGCTGACCACGGTATCGAAGGTCCCGGCCCGAAACGGCAGGGCCTCCACCCGAGCGGCGACCAAAGGGATATGGGGCGCCCGCCGCCGAGCGCGCACCAAAGACCGCGGGTCGGGGTCCAGCCCAACCACGGCAACCCCGGGCGGGTAGAGCGGCAGGTTGCGGCCGGTGCCGCAGCCCACCTCCAACGTGCACCCACGGGCGGTTCGTACCAAGGCACGGCGCCAGCGCGCGAAGCCCAGTCCGTCGGCCAGGCTCATGAATCCATCGTACAGCCACGGAATGTGCTCCACACCGCGCCAACGTGCGCACGCTCCAACGGCTAGAGAGTGCTTCGCTGAATGACGAAATGCCACGATCTTTGGCCTGTGAAACGCACGGGGTTTCGCTATGTCCGCAATAATTTGACGATGACTACGGCAAGCAGGACGATCAGCAGAAGGCCCACGATCGTCCAAACGAGCATGCCGCCTCCCATCATTCCGTCCATCATTCCATTACGCATCACGGTGAGGTCCTCCGTTCCATGTCGGCTTCCGGATTGGCTCTTCGATCAGAATCCTACCTTTTGGATTTCCGGCTTACTGGGGCGTTCAATTCGTGGCGGAGGACTCTGGGTCGGCTTCGAAGGCCGCGATCCAGCCCTCGGTCAGCCAATGGGCCAGAAAACCAGCGGCCGTCGCGGCGACGTTCTCCGCTGGCAGTCGATCACACAAGCCCTCGCAGACCTCGGCGAAGTGCAAGCCCTGATACAGGGCATCGAAGGCCTGAGCTTCGGACAAATTCAAATTCCGGAAAAACAGCTTGAGATCGGACCGCCAGACGATCCAGGTTTGAGGGGAATCGAGCGCTTCGAAGGGCGGCGGGGAGGCCTTTTGATTCAGTGCCTGCCAGACTTCCGGGATGTTGAAGCGGAGCTTGACACGGCGTAAGGCCGGATGAAAACGGAGCCGCAGGTCGGGCCAGCGGGCCGCCGGCAGCGCGGCCAGGGCTTCGGGCGAGACGGCCGGGGCTTCCGCCGCGTCGAAGGCTTCGCTGAGCGCCCACTCGAACGCCGCCAGTTCGGCCAGCTCGGGGCGCTCCCGATACTCCGAATCGTCCTGCAAGAACCGGCCGAGGTGTCGGCCGAACCAGCGGATGGACGCGGAGCGCGAGGGATGGGCCTCCGCATAGGTCCGCCCCAGATGGGCGAAATCATTCTCGCCCAGCAGCGCCCGGAGCGCGGGATAATCGGCCGCCAGCGCCTCAACGAGACGCAGCCGGTAGGCTTCGGCGTAGACTTCGGCGCGCTGCGCCCCGGAGGCTCGGCCATCGTCCCGGAAGGCCGCGGGCGGATTAGCGCTCGGGTTCAGCAGGTACGCCTGAAAGCGGCGCTGGAGTTCCGCCAAGCTGGATGTCGGCCGGCTCGGGTGACGGTTCATGCCGCCTCCCGCATCGCCTGCTCGCCGATGCGCCGCGCCCGGTTCAATTCTTTCATCAACACTTCCAGGGGCGGAATGTCGTCATCCCGCTCGATCATGGTCGAGACGGTTCCGAAGCGGACTGCGGCCGCTTCGTACAGCCCCCAGACCTCATCGATCACGGTACGGTCGTGGGTGTCGATGAGGAGATCGCCGCGATCGAAATGGCCCGCCAGGTGAAACTGCCAGACCCGCTTCTCCGGAACATGGTTCAGATAGTCGTAAGGGTCAAAGCCGTGGTTGCGGGCGCTCACGTAGATATTGTTGAGGTCGAGGAGAATCAGGCAGTCCGCCGTCTCAGCCACCCCCGCGAGGAATTCCCATTCGCTCATTTCGGAATCGGCATAGCTCACGTAGCTGGACACATTCTCCAGCAGAATCCGCCGCCCGAGGAACTCCTGGACCTGTCCGACCCGGTGGACCACGTGGTCCAGCGCCTCCTCCGTGTAGGGCAGGGGCAGGAGATCGTGCAGATTGAGGCCGTCGACGCCGGTCCAGCACAGGTGATCGGAAATCCACACGGGTTCGATGCGATCCGCCAGCGCCTTAACCTGGTGCAGGTAGTCGAAATTCAAGGGATCGGTGCCGCCGATGGACAGGGAAACGCCATGCATGACGATGGGGTAATCGGCGCGAATCCGCTCCAGGTAATGAAGGGGTTTGCCGCCCTCCACCAGATAGTTTTCGGTGAGGATCTCGAACCAGTCCACCGTGGGCTGTCCTTGGAGGATGGCTTCGTAATGCTCCTTGCGGAGCCCTAAGCCAAAGCCGAGGAAGGGTCTTGCTTTTGGGGGCGTGTTCACGGCGCCGTTCCTCTTCGACGGACGGTTACCGATCTCATGATTTGGGGAGATAGCGTGGATGGTGCACGCAGTGCTCGAATGGACTGCCGCAAGACACTGAACGCAGAACTAAGGAACAGGCTTGCAATGAGACTTCCAACAACAATATCCGGCCAGCGCGAGGCGAGCAGGTAGCTACCGGCCGCGGCCAGCAAGACACTGACGTTGGCTATAAGATCATTTCTGGAGCACAGCCATGTAGAACGCATGTTGAGGTTGTCGCCCCGGTGACGGTAGAGCAGGAAGAAACAAACAAGATTTGCAGCAAGCGCCACCCCACCGATGGCGCCCATCGTCTCCACCCCCGGCATAATGGGATGAAGCGCTTTATAGGCAGCTTCCCCCAACACACCGAGGCCGAAGGCGAGCATGAAACTGCCCTTCGCGAGAGCCGCACCCGCCTGCCAACGCGCCGAACGTGCCAGCACAAAAAGGCTGAACCCATACACCAAGGCATCACCAAACATGTCAAGAGCGTCGGCGAGAAGCGAGGTGGAGTGAGCCAGCAGCCCCGCCCAGCCCTCTACGAAGAACATCGCGACATTGATCATGAGCACGATCCACAGCACGCGCCCGTGATTCGCCGCGCGCAGGGCGACTATCTCGCAGCTTTTATCTTCACAGCAATTTGTCATTTCTAACCCTAACCAGAGCACCAGTTTCCGCGTTTTCTGACACGTTCGCGCGGCTCTCTATGACCTTGGTCTGACAGGTCAGCCCTTAACGTATGATTTCCCCATTTCCTCTACCAACCCAGAAAAGAGCACCGGACTCCGTGAAGAGCCCGGCGCCCCGCCTCAGCTTTGCTGGAGTTTGCCGCCCTTGGCCTTGCATTCCTCCTTCGTGGCGGTGGTGAGAAAGCCTTTGCCCTTGCAGGAATTCTGTCCCTTGCAGGCGTTGGTGGCGGTTCTGCATTCCGACTGCCCTTTGCAGGCATTGATGCCGTAGCACTGCACCTTCGCCTCTTCGGCGGCTTTACCTTTCTCTTTACCCGTTTCGGCCGCCTGGACGAGCCCGCCGGCGAACAGCGCCGCGGCGGCGGTGGCCAGCAAGGCGCCGGAAGTCTTGGAAAATTGAGCCATGGTCGATGTCTCCTGTGTATGTTGGGGATGTTTCCTTAAGGGTTGAGGTCCGCTTCCCGGACGAGGCCATCTTACCGCGAGCGTGCCGAACGGATCGACCCTGGCCGCCGTCGGAGTCGGTCGACGCTTCCGAGCGGATGCGGTGATTCTTAATGACCGTGCCGATGGTGTGCATCCGGGAAATGGGCATGGGCGTGAGTCAGCGGTTCATGGCGGTGCCGATGACTGTGTTTGGTGCCGGGCAAGAGGGATTCATCGTGTGGGTGCCGATGATGCTCATTGTGGACATGCTCATGCGCGTGTTCCATCGCCTCATGGGTGTGTTCGTGGCGGTGCCGCTCGGTCAGGTGCAGCCAAACACCGAAAGCCATGAGCCCTCCGGCGATCCACAAGCGCCCGCTGACCGGTTCGCCGAGGAGTGGAATCGAGAGCATGGCAGCGAAGAACGGCGCGACCGAGAAATAGGCGCCGGTTCGGGCAGTGCCCAGGTGACGCAGGCCCACCACGAACAGGCTCAGGCTGACGCCGTAGGCCAGCCAGCCGACTAGCAGGGCGCCGGCGAGTTCTGGCAGCGGTGGCCAGGCCGTTCCCAGCAGAAAGGCCAGCGCCAGGTTCATGCCGCCCGCCGTCAAGCCCTTGATCGAGGCGATCCAGGTCGCATCGGCCAGCGACACCTTGCGGGTCAGATTGTTGTCGATGCCCCAGGCCAGGCAGGCGCTCACCACGGCCAACACAGGCCAAAACCCCGAGAACCGGGCGTCCCCCGGCCAACTCAGCACGACCGCCCCAAGAACGATCGCGGTCATGCCCAGCGCGATGCGCCGGTCGAAATTCTCCCGGAAGGCGAACCAGGCCAACAGCGCGGTGAATACACCCTCGGCGTTGAGCAGCAGCGAAGCGCCCGACGCCGGCAGGCCCGCCAGTCCGAGCATCAACAGCACCGGCCCGACGACACCGCCCGCCAGGATCGCACCGGCCAGCCAGAACCATTCGCCGGGGGCCGGCTTCACGCCGGGCGAACGACGGGCCCAACGATATACGCTCAGCCCGAGTCCGGACCCCAGGTAGAGCAAGGCTGCCAAGAGCCATGGGCTCACTTCGGACAGCAGCCCCTTCGCGAGCGGCGTGCCGGCGCCGAACAACAGGGCCGCCGTGAGAGCGGCCGATACGCCGGGTTGTCGTAATCGGTACGGACGATTCATTTCTAGCCTCGCTTCTTCTCGTTCATCACTTCCCTCCGTTCAGACCGAATGATGCATCGTGGCACAGTCGACCGACTTCAAACAGGAGTTGAACCGTTCCATCCAACACCATCTGATGTAGGCTATCAAACCAATTCGTTTTCGACGGGGCCTCTTCACCCATGTTGGCGACAAGGCGACCTTCGAAACCCTGCAAGCGAGTTTCGGTCTTGCCGATCCGGCCTTGAACCGGATCGGCGCCCTCATGCGCTGCCTCGATGCCGGGGGGATTCGCCCGGCCGGGACTAGCGGTATCGTACGGGTGTTGGTGGACTTGCAGGAAACGATCCCCGAAGACGACCGCCTGTTCGAACTGGCCTCGGGCGTGTTCAATGAGTTGTACGCAGCCTTTCGCAAAAGGAGTCAGAAGCAATGAACGGTCTTTATTTCCTGAAAAGCCCGGTATGCGCCTCGATTCTATTGGTCCTTTGCAGCCTCCGGCTCGGCTGGGCGGAAGAGTCGCCGCCTCTGGCGGGGACGGCCTATGTGACCTCCTGGTTCGGCGGCGGCGTCGCCATGGTTGATCTTGCTTCCGGCGCGGTGAGGCAGACGATTCCGGTCGGCATCCACAACCACAACGTGGCCTTGCGGCCGGATCAGAAACAGGCCTGGGTGACGAACAACAACGCCGGCACGGTGGCGGTCATCGACACCGCGGGCAATACGGTCATCCGGTCCCTCGCCACCGGCCTGGGGCCGCGCCACACGTACTTCAGCCCGGACGGAAAGGAAGCCTACATCACCAACGAATTCGAGAACCGGGTGGAAGTCTTCGATACGGAAACCCTTGCATCATTGCGCACGTTCCAGGTAGGCCACATGCCTCATTTCGCGCTGGTGGCCGGCGACCAGGTGTTCGTCACCAATTTCGGCGGCGGCGATGTGACTGTGTTCTCTCGCTCGAAACGGAAGACGCTCGCGACGGTGCCTGTGGGGGCCGGACCTCTGGGCGCGGGCGCCCTCAAGGACGGCAAGCGCGTCTACATCGCCTGTCACAACGCCAATCACGTGGCAGTGATCGACGGAACGACCCACAAGCTGATCACCCGCATTCCCACCGACGCCGGGCCGGTACAGGTCACGGTGACGCCGGACCAGACCCGTGCCTATGTCGCCAACGACGGGGCCGGCACGGTGCAGAAAATCGATCTCGCGACCCACCGCATCGTCAAGACCATCCCCATCGCGCCGGACGCCGGCAGCCACGGCATAGGTTTCGCTAGCGGCGGGCGCTGGCTCTTGATCACCAACACCGGCGCAGGCACCGTCTCGGTGATCGACACCAAGACGGACGAGGTAGTAAAGACTATCCCCGTGCCCAAGGCCCCGGAAGGCATCGCCGTCAAACGCTGAACTCCTTACCCTTCACGCTGTAACCTGGCTGCAGTCTAACAATCGTGTAGCGACGTAGGGTTTGAAAAAGTTTGTCATAGCGGAGCCGGATTTTTTCTGACGCTGCGGACGATGGAATGAGGTATAAAAGGGAGAAGTGTTCTGTCCCGACGGAGCCTTTATGAGGTCGCTGGGCCTCTGGAAATAAACAGGCGCTCAGTTTGGTTGTGATCTCGAATAGAGGCCGTACCCACCGCAAACCCTACCGGGGAGATTTCCCCATATAAGGGCAATCCCTCCGAGTTCGCTTAGGAGGGAATCATTGCGAGGAGGCTATGAGAATCTGTACAACAACGAGTATTTTTGGCTGTTGAACATTGATCTTGACTACCGATAAGCTTTCGGTTCGAAGATGTCCTCTGTTGGGAAAAATGTTGCCCAAAATTTATATATCCACCTCTCCGCACTTGACCCGAATGATAAAGAGAGGCGTGAGCTAATCCTGACCGCCTCAGCCCTCACTGACACGTGTCCAGGTCAAGATTTCAACGTCGTCAAATTCAGCCACGATAGCGCACGGCTCACGCTGCTCGATTACCCTGGTTTCTTCGAGGAGGGGTTCCCGGCTCTCAAGCGATATTGGACCGTCGATCTCGGCAACGGCACTGTCCATCTCCGCGCCTACGAAGGCTCGCTCAATCCTCCCATTTTGCACCGCAAGGAATTGCTCCTAACCTTGGAGCATCCGCAATTCGCCGAATTTGCCGCGCTAACTTCCGCCGCCGAGCAAATCGGACTTTTCGACGATACCACTCGCATCGGCTTCCAACAGGCTTGGAGTACTCTGCTGGCGCAAAAAGGCTATCGTGTCGTCGGCCATCAGCTGGTGCCTATCGGCAATGAAGAATCGGATGTCGACGATGAGCTTCAACATAAGGCTTTTCGCGGCGTTGCCCGCTATCTTACCGCGCTGACGCGCTATGGTTTTTCCGCGCCAGTACAAACGCTGGCCCGCTTCGGCTTGCTCGACGGGTGGAAATCCGTGTTCGACTATGGTTGCGGACGCGGTGACGACTTGCGGGGATTGCGGGAGAACGGCATTGAGGCGGCAGGCTGGGATCCGTATTACGCCGCAGACAGGGAGAAGCGAACGGCGCACATCGTCAACTTGGGCTTCGTCATCAACGTCATCGAAGACCCAGTCGAGCGCATGGAAGCCTTGCGTGGTGCCTATGCCTTGGCCGATGAGTTGCTGGTCGTCTCGGCCATGCTGGCCAACCCGGAGTCGGTCCGCGGCACCCCTTATGGCGACGGCGTGCTAACCGCGCGCAACACCTTTCAGAAGTACTACACCCAAGGCGAATTGCGCGCCTATCTTGCCGAGGTATTGGACGAAGAGCCGATACCGGTCGGCCCCGGCATCTTTTACGTCTTCAAGGACAAGGAGGCCGAGCAGCGTTTCATGATCGGACGCCAGGTCAACCGCCGCAATGTCTTGAGGATTGCACATTTGTCTCGGCCAGAAAAACCGGCCCGACGAGATAAAGCCGAGGAAAAATACCAGCAGCACCGCACGCTGCTAGAAGCGCTCTGGGAAACCTGGCTTAGGTTAGGGCGAGAGCCGGACCGCAGCGAAATTCCAGCTAATGGTCAAATAGATAACCTTCCTCTTGGATATGGCCGAGATGAGGGTGATCTCAATCAAACCTCATTGAACCTATCGGCAATCACAACCCACCTCGGTTCCCTCCCGGCCGCTCTTCGCTTCGTCAAATCCCACAAAGATTGTGCCGAGGCGCTACTCGAACAAGCCCGCAGTTCCCGAATTGATGATCTAAGCGTCTATTTTGCTCACCTGCAGTTCGAATCTCGCAAACCCTATCGCTACTTGGAAAATCGCCTGCGAAAGGACGTGAAGGCCTTTTTCGGCGACTACTGCGGAGCGCTAGAAGCAGGTCGGGAACTCCTTTTTGCCGCCGGCAAGCCTGAAAACATCGACGCCGCCTGCCGGGAGGCAGCCGAGCGAGGAATCGGGTGGCTGGAAGAGAGTGAATCCCTCACTTTGCCAACCGAACTTGTGGTACAGCTCCCGCCGGTGCTGCGGACCTATGTCGGCTGCAGTCTACGCCTCTACGGCGATGCCACCAGCGCCGACCTCATCAAGATTCATATCCGTTCCGGTAAGCTCACCCTCATGAGCTTCGACGATTTCCCGGGCAGGCCTCTGCCGCGCATGATTCAGCGCACCAAAATCAAACTCCGGGAACAAGATCTGGATATTTTCGAGTACGGTGAAGCCTACGAACCACCCTATCTCTATCGCAAGTCACGCTACATCAACGAAGAATTCCCGAATTACGCAGAGCAACTGGCCTTCGAGGCAGAGCTTGAAAAAGCCGGCTTGCTCAACTTCACCGGATATGGCCCCAAACCCAGCGAATTTGATGCCCATCTTGCCCAGACTCGGTGGGAAATCGATGGCTTTCAACTCGTGCGTAGTCGGACTATCCCAAAACTCGAGGATCCCTGCGGCCACCATTTCACCTATCGGCAATTGATCGAATGCGGGGAGACCCAGGCGCGCACCGGTCTTCCCAATCGTCCCAAGGAGCCGGACAGTTACACAGCGCTATATGAATTGGCCACGAACATCCTGGATCCAGTGATCGACTACTTCGGCATGATCAAACTCACTTACGGTTTCTGTTCGGCCGAACTCGCCAAGCACATCAAAGGACGCATCGCGCCCAAGCTGGATCAACATGCTGCCCATGAGCGCAACCGCTTGGATAAACCCGTCTGTCTCCGATTAGGCGCGGCGGTGGACTTCATCGTCGAGGATGAGGACATGGAAGAGGTCGCACGCTGGATAATGGCGAACCTGCCTTTTGATCGGCTGTATTACTACGGCGCAGATCGACCTATCCATGTAAGCTATTCGGAATCCCGATTGGGAGAAGCCTGGGAGCTGCGGCCGCAAGCCGAAGGCAGGAAGGTTCCAAGAGCCTTTAGGTAATCGAGGCTGCGCCTTGATACCTTGATATAAGTAAGCTGGCTCGCGGACCCCCTATGGTCAACCTAAAGCTTCGTCGATATAGATGATCTTTGCGGGGAAGATGAAGGAGGTGATGCCCGCGTGGTCTGCCACAAGTAGAAGACCGTTTACAGATTAGATGCTACCGCTCTTCGGTAGAGGCGCGGGCAATTGTGCGAAATC
The DNA here is from genome assembly GCF_002005105.1 of Methylocaldum sp. 14B. Lineage (GTDB taxonomy): Bacteria > Pseudomonadota > Gammaproteobacteria > Methylococcales > Methylococcaceae > Methylocaldum. The sequence goes on from NZ_MSCV01000032.1 coordinate 50,041, forward strand.
ACTCGAAATGGGCGGAAGGGATTTTTGAAAGCCGCTCCAATGCCTGACCTATCAGGCCGACAGCGTCCTCGACATCACTATCGGTTGTCCCAAAGCCAAGGCTGAAACGGATCGAGGCTTCGGCTTCATCACCGGTCAAGCCGATGGCTTTCAGAACGTGGGACGGTTCCGGGATGCCCGATGTGCACGCCGAACCGGTCGAGGCGGCAAGACCAGGCTGAAGCGCATTCAGGATGTCATGCGCCGATAACCCGGGGAACACAACGTTTACATTACCGGGATGCCGGTTTTCACCTCTTGGACCGTTGAGCCGGACAGGCCACGGCAGGCCGAGCAACTTTTCCAGAAAGGTGTCGCGTCGTTTGCGCAAGATCGAGCGCTCCTTTTCGTTTGCTTGGGCTACAAGAATTTCCGCCGCCGCGCCCATTCCTATACACAAAGCTGCGGGCAAGGTGCCCGAGCGCAGACCGTTTTGCTGCCCGCCCCCATATATCAGGGGCTCAATCCGGTCTTGAAGATCCCTGCGTATATAAAGAATGCCAATACCTGCCGGACCGTACATTTTGTGCGCGGATAGGCTCAAGAAATCCACGTCCCGAGCAAGCGACTCCAGGTTCATGGCGACAGGCGCTTGCGCAGCATCGCAGTGGAAGAGCGCTCCCGCTTTTCGAGCGGCTTCGGCGAGGCCATTAATGTCTTGGATCGTTCCGATCTCGTTATTCACGGCCATGATCGATACGGCAAGCACGTCGTCGTCCAGCGCATCCTCCAGGTCCGACACGGACACACGGCCGTCCTTGTCTACAGGCAGGTGCTCGACCGTGTAGCCGAGCTTCTGTTCCAGAATGCGCGCGACTTCGAGCACGGATTTGTGCTCAACTGCACTGACCAGAATCTTCCGCCGCGCGCCCGCAGTTTCGTGCCTGCCAAGACCGAGAAGGGCAAGGTTGTTCGCTTCCGTGGCCCCGGACGTGAAAACAATCTCGTCCGCATCGGCACCAATTAGGTTTGCGATGCTGTGCGCCGCCTCAGCCACAGCTCGGGAAGTTTCCCATCCGACTCGGTGATCCGATGCATGAGGATTTCCGAACTTCTCCCTGAAAAACGGAATCATTTTCTGTAAAACACGTTCATCGACCGGGGTGGTCGCTTGGTGGTCGAAATACAGAGTTCGCGAAATTCTCATTATAATTCATTGGCCTATGGGTTTAGGTTTTGATGGCTCAGACCGATTGAGAGCCCGCGGTTCCTGGGGGGAATCTCCAGCCTCAGATTGACCATAGCACAGGCGTGCGTTAGAGTCGAACTGGAGACATCATCCAGTAGCCGGAGGAGACATGGCACGCGGACCACTTTATCAAGACACCTACAGTCCACAATTCTCAGGACACGAAACATTCCCCTTGCGCTACGGTTGGCTGAAAAAGGTGTATGACCGCGTTTCCGAAACGGAACACAATGCAAATAACAGGTCCGCCTGTTGGGACGATGATGCCATCGCGCGTTTCGGGGTCGGCAAAAACATGGTCGGCTCCATGCGCCATTGGGCGAAAACCGTCGGCATTATCGAGGAGCCGCAGGGGACCAATTCGGTTCGAACCACCCGGCTTGGCCACATGCTGTTCGGGCCGGAGCGCCTCGATCCCTATCTCGAGAATCCCTCTACCCTTTGGTTAATCCATTGGCAGATTGCAGCCCACCCTGAAAAAACAACGTGGTTTTGGGCGTTCAGCCATTTCCCCGCTGTAACCTTTGAGAGAGAGAGCCTGACAAAAAAACTCGAACGCCTTGCAAAGGAGCGCAATTGGTCGCGTGCGTCGAACGCCACAATAAAGAACGATGTTGCCTGCTTTATCCGCACCTATGTCGCCCGTCAGCCTTCCGGCAAGACCGGACATGACGATGCTCTTGAATCACCGCTCACCGAATTGGGGTTGATCAAGGCGATCGGCAAAAGGGACGGTTTCCGTTTCGTGCGCGGCCCCAAATCAACATTGGGGCACGGTGTATTTGTCTATGCGCTGATGGATTTCTGGCTGCGGTACTCCAACGCGACGACATTGTCGTTCGAGGCCATAGCCCATGAACCGGGCGGGCCGGGGCGTGTATTCGCCTTTGAAGAAAACGATGTGGCCGACCGTCTCGCCGCTCTCGATGAGGAGACAGCCGGTGCGCTCCGATGGTCCGAAACCGCCGGCCTAAAGCAGGTTGTGCGTAACATCGATATCAGCGAAGATACAAAATTTTCCTATCTACAGATGGATTACGCCGAGCATGCAGGAAGGGAGGCAGCCTGATGCCATTGAACGAACGCGTCCGTATCGCCCGACGTTTCCTGAGATCCGTCCGTATTGATTCGGATCTTGGCGAAGCGGCGGCTCTTGATGGATTCATTTGCCCTCAATCCTCCGCTGAAGTCCTGATGACATTGGCGCGCCACGTTTCGGAAACCGGACAGGGGGCGTTTACCTGGACCGGGCCATATGGCAGCGGCAAATCAAGTCTTGTTATTGCCCTGAGCGCATTGCTGAACGGCAATACTGAATTGCAGGAGCGGGCGGTCAGAGTTTTTGGCCAGAAACTCACGAAGACGATTTGGGATGCCCTACCGACAGGAACAGAGGGATGGCATGTTGTGCCGGTCGTCGGGAGACGTCACGCTCCCGTCGAAGTTATCGGAGAAGCTGTTCAGAGAGCCGGGATCGTGCACTGTGTGCCACACGGAGGATGGAATGAAAGCAACCTTATCGCGGCGCTGACAGAGGCGGTGGCGTCCCAGACTGGGACGCATGGCGGCCTCATCCTGTTCATCGACGAGATGGGCAAGTTTCTTGAAGCGGCTGCGCAGGATGGATCCGATATTTATGTTTTTCAAGAACTGGCCGAAGTTGCCTCGCGCAGCAAGGGGCGTTTGCTGGTCATTGGCATATTGCACCAGGCATTCGAAGAATATGCGCATCGCCTTTCTCACGAGGCGCGCGATGAGTGGGCAAAAATTCAGGGGCGTTTCATCGACCTTGTTGTCAACACCGCAGGCGAAGAGCAGATCGACCTGATCTCGCGTGCGATCGAAAGCGATCATCATCCCAAAGAACCCGGCAAGCTGTCGTCCACGATCGCTGCTTTTGCTCGCCGTGAACGCATGAATGACGCCGCCCGTTTGGCCGCGATGCTTGAATCCTGCTGGCCTCTGCATCCGGTTGTGGCCTACCTGCTCGGGCCGATATCGCGGCGTCGCTTCGGCCAGAACCAGCGCAGCATCTTCGGATTTCTGAATTCATCGGAGCCGTATGGTTTTCAAGATTTCCTGAACCATGCCAATGACGATGAGTTGTATGGTCCGGACCGCCTGTGGGACTATCTTCGCGCCAATCTGGAGCCATCCATTCTGGCCTCGCCGGACGGTCATCGCTGGGCTCTGGCCGCCGAGGCCCTTGAGCGATGCGAGTCTATAGGGGGCGATGCCCTGCACATCAAACTGCTCAAGACCATCGCCGTCATTGATCTGTTCAAAGAACGCTCGGGACTAGTCGCAAATTTCGAATTGCTGTGCGCCTGTCTGCCTAGATCATCTCCCAAGGACATCAGAACAGCGTTGTCCGACCTAGACAAGTGGTCGTTCACAATCTTCAAGAAGTTCTTGGATGCCCACGCCATATTCGCCGGAAGCGACTTCGATATCGACCAAGCCGTGCGCACGGCGCTAGAGGAAATCGACGAGATTGATTTCAAGCTCCTCAAATCCCTAGCTGGCCTCCAACCCGTTCTGGCCAAGCGGCACTATCATAAAACCGGGGCGCTGCGCTGGTTTGAAGTCAACATCGTCCCGTCGAGCGGCGTTATTGACTTTGCTGCTCACTACAAACCCGAGAACGGCGCGATCGGGCAATTCCTGCTTATTATTCCCACCGAAGGGGAAAGCGAAGAACGCGCGCAGGATCTTTGCCGCAAGGCGGCGCGCTACAGCAAGAACGGTAGTCACAAATGGGATATCGTTGTCGGCATTTCCAAACGTTCCTGGGCGATTGTTCCTTTGGCGCGGGAATTGTTTGCGCTGGAAAACGTGAGCAACAATCATGCGGAACTGGCTGGAGACCCTGTTGCCCGACGGGAAGTTTCCGCACGTCTCGCAGAGATGCAGGCGCTGCTGGAAATGGAACTGCATAAGGCCTTTGACACCGCATTGTGGTTCCGCAAGAACTACCCACCAAAACCCCTGCGCTCGGCTGAGCTGAACGGCATTGCGTCCGAACTTGCGGATCACCGGTTTGACCAGTGCCCGCAATTGCACAATGAGTTGCTGAACCGCCAGAAGCCGTCGAGCAACGCCATTGGCGCACAGAATATCTTGTTGCGGCGCATGGTCCTCAACGAAGGCGAGCCGCGTCTTGGCATCGACGGGTTCCCGGCCGAGGGCGGTCTTTTCGCGTCCATTCTTGAATCAACCCGGCTCTACATACATACGGCCACGGGATGGCGCTTTACCGCACCAGGGCAAGGTGAAGCCGATCCTTGCCGCTTGGCCCCGCTATGGGAAGCTGCTCTAGACCATATCAAAGAGAATGCCGGCCGGACGATCGCGGTCTCTGAGCTGTTCGATCTCTGGCACCGACCCCCGTTTGGCGTCAAGGATGGGCTTATGCCGGTTCTCGCTGTTGCGTTCATCCTTTCGCAACGCAATAAGTTGGCCGTTTACCGCGAGGGCATATTCAGGGCGCGCTTCGACGATGTCGATGTCGAATACCTGGCGATGGATGCGGCGGCTATACAGTTGCGATGGATGGACCTGAGCGATGTCTCCCGCCGACTGCTCTCCGGCATGGCAGAGATCGTTCGCGATCTCGACAGCACCAATGCTCTTGTACATCTGGAGCCTATCGATGTCGCGCGCGGCCTTGTGGCGATCTACGATCAATTGCCCGCGTGGACCAAGCGAACCATGCGCTTGTCTGCGAATGCCGTTCGTGTCCGCGACCTTTTCAAACGCGCAAAGGACCCCAATAAGTTCCTGTTCGATGACATTCCGGGAACGCTTGGCGAAGACGTTGCGAACCTTAATGAGGAAGCCCTGCGTCGGATCGTCGGGGGAGTCCGGGAAGGACTGGAGGAACTGGTGCACGCCTATCCCTCAATGCTTCACCGCTTGCGTGACATCATGCTCTCGGAGTTGCAGGTTCCGAATGTTTCCCCGCAATCTCTGGCGGAGTTGCGCGATCGTGCCGAGAACATCAGGCAACTTGCCGGCGACTTCAGGCTGGAAGCCTTTGTCGGCAGGCTCTCGCAATTCGATGGAAGTGTCGAGAGCTTCGAGGGCATCGCTAGTCTTGCCGCGAACAAACCGCCGCGCGACTGGGTTGACCCGGACCTGGACAAGTCCGGCATTGAAATTGCCGATATAGCCCAGAAATTCATTCGCGCGGAAACATACGCGCGCGTGAAGGGGCGTCCCGAGAAAAGACAGGCCATGGCCGTTGTGATCGGCATGGACGGCAGACCGGCGCCGCTCCTCGAAGAGTTTGACGTTGCCGACACGGACCGTGCAACGGTCAACGACCTGATCGAACGCGTCACCGCTGCTCTCGAAGAGGCGGATACCAGCCGGCGCAGTGTCATCTTGGCGGCATTGGCTGAACTCAGCGCACGCTACATGCAGACAGCATTGCCTGCGGGCAAGGACGGGAAAGGACGAACGGCCTCTTAACGATGGAACAGGTGAAACATGTGCTTGGCCTTTCCGGCGGCCGCGATAGCGCGGCGCTCGCCGTTTACATGCGTCAGCACCATCCCGAGCTGAGCATCGAGTATTTTTTCACGGATACCGGCAAGGAGCTGCCCGAAGTCTATGAGTATCTCGGACGGCTCGAAGGCTTTCTCGGGCAGCCTATACGGCGGCTGAACCCTGACCGCGATTTCGATTTTTGGCTCAAGCAGTACAACGATTTCCTTCCATCGCCACAGAGCCGATGGTGCACGCGTCAGCTCAAACTGCGGCCATTCGAGCACTGGCTTCGTCCCATGTTGAACGATGGATTCACCATCTACAGCTATGTGGCTATCCGGAGTGATGAAGAGTATCGTGAAGGATACTCGTCAAAGCACGACAAACTCGTCGTCAAGCTGCCGTTTAAGGAAGCAGGTATCGACAAGGCCGGAGTCCTTGAAATCCTAGATGCCGCCGGGCTTGGACTACCAAAATATTACTCATGGCGGACGCGCAGCGGATGTACATTCTGCTTTTTCCAGCAGAAGATCGAATGGGTTCGGCTAAAGGAAGAGCACCCGGAAGCATTCGAGGAGGCCAAGGCTTACGAAAAAGACGCCGTTGAACATGGATCACCCTTCACATGGAGTCAGGGCGAATCGCTTGAAGAACTCGAACGGCCGGAACGGATCGAGCAAATCAAGCAGGATCATGCGCAAAGGCTTGCCCGCATGCGCTCGAAAACTCTTCCTAATCCCTTGCGGCCAGACTCCGAACCCCTCGATATCGACGATCTCTATGGCAAGGCAAAAGTGTGCCTAGCATGTCACAAATGACAACTACTAGATCAAATACTTGATTCTAAACCTGACCGTAATTCCAAGAGGTTTGGATAGCGTACAGCTACATCCGGGTGACGACGCAATCGACTTTCAATATCACTGGCTTCCCACCACTCCGTACGAAAACAAGTTCTTCTTCTCAAACTCTCTAGATAGTCTACTAACGCCGAACTTATCTTAGGATAAGCGATTAAAAGATATGCATCTGCTTCATAATGTTCAATTGTATCGCGAATATCTTGGACGTCCCGCTTACCCAATGTCTTTGAGCGTGATTTCACTTGTGCTATGACGCGAAGCGGTCTAACGCCACCTGCGTGAATTCCTTCATGATTCGGAGACGGAGAAATGTTCACACTACTATTTTCGTGTGAAAGTGGCGCGGACCAATCTATCAAGATATCTCTTCCGCCATCCCGATCATTGATTCCTCCAACGGCTTTTGCTCGAATTATCCCTGGCTCCCGCCGTAAAAGGTCAAGACAGATGCCTTCAAAATCTTCGGCACTAATAGGATCTTTCCATTTAACAGCAGAGTCGGCAAAGAATACTAGATTTTCGGAGGCTCGCCGCTTTAGCAGGAATTCTCGTTCGCTCTCAAACAGCTCTTTACCGCAATTTTCTCTAATTGCGATGACAGTTTTGTCACCTACAAAGAGGCAGTGGCTATCAATAGGCAAGATAAATGGATCCTTATTTCCATCACCAGTAATAGAGAGGATTCTTTGCGCCTTGCGTATTACAGTATATGGGACAGCGTTAGGTATACCATTCGCAAATAAGGCAAGTGCATCTTCTCCCCTTGCCTTAGACGCTTGGAAGGGAGTGAGAATACTTTTTAAAGCCATCAGGCGAATTCTTGGCATTCTGACAATTGTTATACCTCTTTCGTATGATGCAAAATAAATCCATAACGGGTATTTTCTGTAACTAAGAATGACATCTCGAGGCTGCCGCAAAAACCTAAGCACTGCGTCAGCCCATGCTGGACTGCTTTCGTCAGATAAGGGCGGTAAAGAGGGTCGTCTATGATTTTTGCAACGCCCCCAAGCAAACACATCATCTAGCAGATGGAAACCAAAGGCGGTCCAAGCGTTCATGGATTTGCGTGCATCTGCGAAATCAGCATCCCGTGACAAGCTCCATGGACATTGTTGTAGAACGAGATGGCGGGCTCCAAGTTCGCCGGGAACGACAACGTGAGGCTCATCTATTAGCCACGGGGAGCTAAGACCAAATGCACGCAATAATGCAGCCCAAACAAGCGAAAAAACGTCGTGTATATCACTGCGATCACCGTCAAACTGCCAACCCGATGTTCTGACAGCACCCCACAGAAACCCTTCTTCCTCATTCTCAAATTCTATTGGCGTTTCCATTAAACGAAATGGCTCATGCGTCTGCTCCGAGCATGAGAAAACCGGAGGCTTTCGCAGAGTTTCCTTGCCTCCAACATGGATGGCCGATACTGCCTTTGATAAGATATCGTTGGATTCCATTCATGTCTCCACGGACGGCAGGATATCACGTATGTTCATGATAATAGCTCCGTTCCGATGGTTTCCGCGCACTGGATCACCTTCGTTTTTCCATTCATTTCGGACAAGGTGCATATATACAAGATTGTCTATTCCTGTCTCAGGCGTCAGTAAGTTGTCTTTCAGAGGCACATTAATCAAGCCCCGTTCGAACCGCTCGAAAAAACCCAAATCCGCTTTCATGGTAGCCAAGCTCTGGTGTGCAGCCGTGTGCACCTCTTGAGCCTGCAACTTTTGGATTGTGCTCCGGAGCGCATCACAGGCCGCTTCGCTGAGTACAAGATGATCAACCCTATTGGGATCCTCGCCGCGCCCCACAAAGCAGACAGCATCCGTCAATGCCGGAATTTCAATAGGGCTGGGTCTTGCATCCGGTGACACCACATAAAGAGAAATCGCAACCGGAAAGGTTGCGGGGGGATTTGCGGGTTGGCCAATACGTCCCATATCCGCCAACATCTTTTGCTGAATCTCGATGGCATACATCTCGCGGATGCGGCCTAGCCGTTCATAACCCTTACCTTTATACAGTAGCTCACAGAGTGTCTTCAAAGGGATTGTCTGACGGCCTTTCAAATTCCACCGAATCCAATACCTTGATCCGTCGGACGATGTGAATATCGGAGTTTTCGCCGCTGTAGAACCGTAAGACCAATCCCGAGCGGACAGCGGCTTAAGAGAGCCAGGTAAAACCAGTATATTTTCTGTTCCGCACCGAGCCAAATCGCAGGCTGGCGTTACAATGAGAAGTACATGGTCTGTCGCAGCACCGGAATCTTGATCTTTACATCGCAGGATGTCTCCGAATTGAAGTTGAGGAATATCTCCGGTACTAGAAAGTTTGAGTCGCTCTACATGCTGAAAAACCATGCGGTGGGCAAGCTCTTGGAGGTCAGGGGAACCTGCCAAATGCGGTGCCGGATACTGGCTAAGCTTGATTTTGTTCAGTTCCTGGGCTGCTGCAATCGTACCGGAATTAGCTTCTATCTCATGCTGTAAAACACGATCGGCAACATCTAGGAGATACTCACCGAGCTGTTGTCCCTCAAAATCGAGCAGCAGAGCTCTAATTTGTGCGAGGTCTGGCAAATCGAGGCGCCGTAGAATCTGTAAAAAGTTCTTCCGTGCCTGATCCAAACCACTGTCCCATGTATGGACAAACCGGGCGATGCGCATTGCATCTTCGTAGTGGCTGGCCAACCGCGTCAACATCGTCTCCAACATACCATCCTTAGCAAGGTCTGCTTTGCTTACGACTCGAAAGGTGGAACCAAGAAGACCGGCATTGTCACGAAAATCGTTTCGCTTCTCCCACAAACGAGGACTTCTTGACATGAGGACGACTAGAGGTGGCTTCTGTTCGCGGCCTGAGACGAGTTCTGTGACTCGCCGGATTGCGCGTTCCATATCATTCTCGGACTGCTGGCGTCCAAGGAACAAATCGACGAAGATCAAATCAGCTTCGTTCGCCCCCTCGTCGAGTTCGCGTCCCATGGTCGCGCAAGTCAAGCCTATGCCCTCCAAGGCGGTCACAAGAGCGTCGAGCCCCGCCCGTTCCCTGGTGCTAGTAGTTTCGTACTCACTGAAAAGTGGATCGCATGCGCCGGGCGGTAGGCTCTTCCGATTTTCCCAAAGAATACTGATGAACTCCTGGGAAACCCGCAAATCATCACTATGCGTTGCTTCGTATTGTGGATATATCTCCGCTAGTCGTTTATGACCGGTTTCCCCAAGATCATCAAAGAAAATCGTCCAGTCCGCATCATTCAATTCATCGGGACGAGGCACAGCATCGAAAACGTCGTCAATCACGACCGCCTTTCGGATTCCACGTTCCTCAAGAAGGTTTCTTAACACCGTCATGATACAAGGACCTCATCCGGTAACTCCAAGACAAACCGGTGAAGCCTGTCAGTTTCCCCACTGACATGTTCATCAAGGATAAGCGTGCCGCCGTGATATTCGGCGCAATCACGCGCAATAAAGAGTCCTAAGCCTCGTCTTTTCGATTTCTCCTTCAAAGAGAAAAAGGCGCGGAAGACTTTCTCTCTGTTTTCTTTGGCTATTCCTCGGCCATTGTCTTCATAAGTGATCGTCAACGGGCTCGTGTCGATAGTGATGTCGATTCGTGGCTTAAAATCTGGTTCGTGTTGGCTGCGGAGGTCCAGCCAATAAAGCGAGTTGGAGATTAAGTTTTCCAGAATCTGGACAATCATGCCTTTGACGGCGCGTACACGGACTACTCGGTCCGGCTTCGTAACTTTCAATCTCACATGATGCCTTGCGAATTGAATCTCATGTCCGCTCAAGATGTCGTCAATCAAAGTACCTAAATTAAAAATTTCTTTGCGCTGCCGTCCCGATACGCTCAACGGGTCCAGAACCCGAATGCGCTTGCCTACTGATTTCATTTCAGACCGCAGGGACTCCAGCAGCCCGGCAATTTGCTCTGGTACGTCTTTGCCGCGTAAAGCCTCAAGAGCGGCTAGAGCATTTTCTGTTGACCGAGCGAGTTCGTGGGCGACAACTTCGACGAGCAGCCCTACTCCTGCCATTTGGACCATTTGACGATTTTCGCTCTCTATTTCCTCAATGCGCCGCTGCGCATTATCAAAGAATTCCTTGATCTCTAAGAATGTATGTTGCAGTTCCTCCACTGTTTCCGATGACTGCGGGGCCATTTTCTTGATCTGCCGGAGCGCTTCCTTTGCTCTTTTTTCGAGCTTCGTCACGTCCGTTTTGGCCTCGGTCATGTCGAGAGGCTGATCCTTATAACGACGCTGAACGTCTCTCAGAAAGTCCCTCAGTTGGGATTGAATGGCAAGTTGGAGGAGGCTAACAAAAGTTTGCTGTTCGGGGCAGACACGCAACCCCTCACGGTTTGTCTGGTCAATGAGCAGGGGATTTCCAAGACGTGATATCGTGACGCGACCGACAAACTGCGCTTTATTCAAAAGGTATCCTGTACTCCCCAATGCTCGCCGATCTAGGGCTAGCCAATCATCGTCATCCTCGCCATAAGGCAATACGCGAAACCCATCTCGAAATAGAAGGACTCCAGACCAGCGCCTTTGGAGTTTACGTACTACGTTTTGGTCACCAATACTGTCGATTCGACCAAGGCGTTGCCGGTTATACCAATACGCTTCGAATTCAAATGGGCCTAAATCACTGAGAGCAGAAATTGGAATTTCTCCGGAAGTACCGGTGATCGATCCTTCGAGATCAGGGAAGGAGAGTTCACGTTTCTCGACCTCACGGGGATGCTCGAAACCAAGGTTTAGCGCTTCAAAGGTGCATTTCAAGACCGGCCCGGTTTGCTTGTATTTGAGCCTCCCCTTTACGGATGCGTGTGCATGACTCAGCAAGTGTCGATCCATATGTGCAATGGGAACACGGTTGCCATTCCAGAAAATAGCAATGCGAGGTCTACGTTTGGCGTCTTCGAATGGGTCTGTCAGTCGCGCGAAATCATGTTCGCCTAGATACTTGACGCGGTCATGAGTCCAGTCAGAGCTTAGTGAACTGATAATCAAGCGTGTGCCGCTCCAACCTCTTTCCGGTTTTGCCTCACCGATCTCCGGAACAACGTTAATTTCATCAAGCATAGCGTCAAGATCGTTGAAAGCAGTCCAGTCAATGTTAAGTAGGTTGAAGTGTTTGTCTTCTGTTTTCGCTGTTTTAACTGCGAGCCTATCTCCCAATCTCATAGCCGAAAGACGACCTATGCCCTTTTCTCCAAGGTAAGGGGCTCGGGTTTCGCCTGAGTCACGCTTGGCGAGCGCGGCATCTATCGCTCGCTTTCTGGACGCTGTCCCGATAACAAGGTAATTTGCTATCAGGTCTTGCCGCGACATACCACTACCTTCGTCAGATACTATGATCCGATTCTCAGCAGCATACGCATTATCGAGTGCCTCCAGGAGCGATTCCGAGCTTCTTGCTCCTTGTATGGCTTCGCGAAAACGGTTCAAAGAGTCAGGCGGCGCGGAGGGATCAAGTGCGTTTTCAATATCTGAGTTAAGTTGGTTAATATCTACAGAGGCTTGTAGTACACGATCGCGTAATTTCAGATAGTGATTGCGTCTGAGCGTTATTTCAAACCGGATTTCAGCTCCGCTCGGAGATTCGGCGTCGAATGCATTTTTGATAAGCTCATAGAATGCAATGACATCCGAGCTAATTAGCTCCGCACCTAATTCCAGAACCGCCCGGGCGCAAATCTTGAACAAGCCGTTAATCTCCGTTGTTATATAGGCAACCTACTACCAGCATGAAGAACACAGGTTGTACCAGTTTCTACATCCTTGAAATTTCGCCTGCAATCAAAATTAGTACTCAATCATTCGTGCGCAGTAAATTACACATTCTCTTGCTTATATTTATGTTCGTTCCATGCCTGCGCAATCAGTCCAGCGAGTTCGGCAATCTCGTCCTCATTGGCAAACGGGACTTGGGCATGGATCACTTTGCCTTCCCCTGAGAGTTTTGCCGCCAAGTGACCGCGGCCCAGAAGGCGCTCGGCTCCAGCCTCGTCCAAGACAAGCTCGGAGTTGCGCTTATCGGCGACCTTCAAGACCAGCCGGTTCGACAAATTGGCACGCAACTGCATGGGAAGCGCGTCCTTATCCGGTCTTTGTGTCACGAGAATAAGGTTAATACCGGCAGCACGTGCTTTGACGCCAAGCCGCGTGACGTTGGTTTCGACCGCATCGCGGTACTCGTCAATCAACATCCAGTCAGCAAGCTCATCGTGAAACAGCCAAATCCTCGGCAAGCGCTCATGCGGAGCGACTTTCCTGTTGTAATGCGAAAGCTTGGTTACCCCGGCCTCTGCCAGGAGCCGGTTACGGCGCTCCATCTCGGCGACGAGATTGCCGAACACTTCGACGGCTTCGTCCTGGTGGGTGACAAGGTCGCCATCGAGATGCAGCATTCTTCGCAGCCATGGGAAGTCGATCCCGGCTTTGGGATCAATCATGCGAATGCGTGCGTTGTGCGGTGAATTGGTCGCGCAGATATCGAGCAGCAGGCACTGGACCAAAACCCCTTTGCCGCTTCCTGTCTCACCGGCAATCAAGGTGTGCGGCCCATGAGGTTGATAGCCGGCAAATCCATCATCCACATTGAGATAGAGCAGTTCGCCGTCCGACTCTCGGGCACCTAGGAGTAGACTGGAATTGCTCTCTGGTGCGGTTTCGGGCAGTTCGCGCTGCCGCCACAGGTCCCTCAGTTGCAGTATGGCGCGCTCTGGCCGCCGAACCATGACAATGATCTCTCCGGGCGCACCGAGGATGTTGATCACGTCAATTGCATGAGAGGTCAGCAGTTCTTGCCGGCGACGTTCAATCTTCGGTGTGGTCAGATCGTCCGTTCCGCGGAAACGCACGAGGGCCGCATTCGGTGTCAGCCGTGAACCCATCAGCTCAGCCGTCATGTCATAGCTTCGAAGTGCACGCTGAAGCTTTTTAACCGTTGTATTCAGCCATTCCAGGGCAGTTGCATCTTCTTCCCCAACAGCCTTCCCGGCATCGACCCACTTCACAAGAGCGGTCGAAGGCCATTGCCTGTTTTCCGTTGTGTCCTGATTGACCGACGGCTCAGTTGATTTTCCGCTGTGCTCCACCTTCGGCTGTTCGACTGGGGCTACAATCTCTTCAATTTCCGGTGCGCAAGGATCTTCCGAAATCTTTGTCCGGTGAGCATCATCCGGCGGGATAGCAGCCGAGTCGTCCGTTCGTTCTTCCTGTGGACGGGAGTTCAAGGCTCGGCTCCAGCTTTCCGCTGCTCGCCTGGACAGTTCAGGCTGGATAGTCGCAGCGGCAGCGAAACGCCTCAACTCCGCAGCGACACGGGGCTTGTCGAAGATTTCCTGCATGCAATGATCCATGCCCGCAAGAGGGGTCGGGCCGCCAGCATCGACAGACGATTCGTCGCTGTGCACGAACACATGGGAAAGCCCGACAATCTCGATGGGGACCTTGTCCTGCCGCACATTATCGGACCATTTATGGAGGTTCCAACCGCCGGATCGCGCACTGTCGAAAGGCTCCATACCCTCGATCATGAAATCTCCAAGCCGATGCAGCCAGGTTTCCCGGTCAATCCGCCTGTGATTCGGATCCAGGGCGCGGCTGATCCGCGAAACCGTATCTAGGAGTTGGCGCGCCGACTTCTTGGCATGCACCCGGTAACCTTCCGAGGCGACGAACTTCGCTTCCGCGATCGCAATCCTGAGGACAGGCTTTTTGTCTTCGAAGCGCGGCGCGATCGCCATGATGTCGGCAATCTGCTCTTCATGCTGACCGAACCAACTCGCGAAGTCGTCGAGAAAGTACCAGCCGATCGGCTGCGATGGATCGCCTTCCAGGCCCGCCTGAAGGCGCTGCATGGAGAGCACAATGCCCAACAACTCATTCGCGAAATGTCCGTAGCGCGCTGCGCGCATGACTACCTGCCCGGAGAGGGCATTCGCACGCTCGATCAGCCTGTCGATGACTTCCTCTCCGTGTGTCGCCAAAAGAGTCGGATCAATCCGGTCAAGCCGTTCACGCAGCAGCGCGTGAAGCAGTCGCGGCTTCGAGGTCGTCGAGACAACGATGTGCCGGTCCACGTTCCGGTCGTGGATATGGCGGATAACATGCACGCCGTTGTTGTTTAACAGCCTGCGGTCCACAAGCTCGTCAAAATTGACGACCCATTCGCCGATCCGGTGTGTCTGCCGGAAAATATCGGCCACGTCGCCATCCTGGAAGCTGATCTCCCGGGCGGGGATGACATTTCCCGGACGGGCATTGCCGCCTTCAAGGAAGGTATGGACGGCATTGAGATAGGCTTGACCTGCTGTCGGCTGAACAGGGGATGCCAAATAGACCGCCGATGTCCTGTCTGCCGGACCGACCGGCCGGCGGCGGGACCATCGCGGCGGGACGTGCTCGCCCAGACCAGGATGTCGGTCACCGGGCGCATCCTTCCACCTGACATCGGCATTCCGGGCGATCACGTCTTGCAGAAGCACCAAGTCAGAAGTGCGTGCCGTCTCATCATCCGGGATAGCGGACGCATCGAGGAACCCGACCCGCAGGCGCGAGAGAAAGTTGCGGGCGGCATCGCTGGCCATGACCGAGCCCGCCTCCTCGCTGACGGCTACATTCTGCTGTTCATAGATCCGCCGCATCCGCATGGGGTGGGAATGGGTTAGCAGCAGGTCGCACTGAAGCTCGCTTTCTTGCTCGACCTTGCTGGAAAGCTCGGAAGCAATGGCGCTCGGTAACGCCTTTGATTCCGCGTTGAACAACACAACGGAAAAATTCGTCCTCTCATGGGGCAGGAGCTTCAAGTACTGCTCGCCCACAGCGCTAAAAGCGCGCGCAGCCACCCCAGGCTCGATATCAAGGGCGTCATCACCATTTTGCATGAGCCGTCGTTGTGGCGGTTCTGCGAGCGTATAGTCGAAGAGTGTTTCGGCGGCGGAAAGCAATATCGGCTGATCGTCCTCAAACCCGATGCAGATCTCGGGATAGTAATTGGCCTTGAATTCCTGCCGCTTCTGGCTAAACAAAAGGTCGGCCCGGAAGATGTCGTCTTCATCGGCTTTCAGCACTGTCTCAATCAGCCGCGCCGCCTGCTGGGCCTTGATTTGGATCTCGGCCAGCCTTAGCGGATGCCAGGGGGTAATGATCGCCGCCGATGCTCCGCCGCCCACATTGGCCACCCCAATACGCAACAGCTCGCGCCACAGCTTCTGACGCGCCAAGTCGTTGTCGGCGTCTTTCTTCAAGACGTCAAGCAGCCTCCCATAAGACTCCGCTTGCGACGTGAAGGCTGGCGAAGAAATTCCTGTACCTTCGTCGCCAACCCAGTCCCGGATGGCTTTGGTATAGTCCGTAGCAAAAGCGGCAAACGCATCGGCGATGTGTTGGCATTGTTCTTCGTCCAAGGCTGCGTTCTTGAGTTTGTCGAGCTCCGCAAGAAAAGCCTCTCCACGGTCGCCGGACGGCCGGTTGGGCGCAACCAAAGCGCCATCATTGCCGTTCTCGACATCCCGCATGGTGTTGACATCATCGAGCGCAATACGCTGAATCTGGCCCTTGGCGCTCACGGACTGGCGCGCGATATCTGCTGTGGGCAGAAGCGCCCGGTTCCCATTGGCATTCGCGATACGCAACAGGTCGTTGACCATTGCGCTGGCAAGGGCGTCAGGCGGCATTTCCCAAAGGAACATGAGTTTCGACTTGGCGCCATCTGGGTCGAACTCGACTTCGAACTTGAGCTGCCTCGCCTCCCTAGCTCCTGAAGTGGACTTCTTCAACTCGCTATCAGGCTCAGGAAAGTAGAAGTCATAGAGTCGTCCGAAGTCGAACTGAACATCCTGATGAAACAGTCTGGCAAGACTGCGATAACGGAAAGCGAAGTAGCGCGCGACATGGACGTTTTTCCCGCGCCAGAAGCTTTTTTCCCGGCCATTGAGGATGCGGACCACGAGTCGCCGGCCTTTCAGGTCGGCATCATCGGTGCGTTCGCGCAGACGGTGCAGCGTGTCAATCAACCCGACCAGGAAATCATCATAGGGCTGCGGGTTGCGGTAGATATAGCGTTCCCACTGGCTGTAAAGCTTCTTATCACGTGCTAACTGCTCTCGGCGAATTTCAAAGAACTCCTCCCAAGGCTCTGAGGGAGTCTTGGGCAGTGCCCCCGTCAGCAGGTCCCGATCGTCATCATTGAGTTGGTCGTCAAACTCTTCCTCGAAAAACTGAATGGTCCTAGGACCGAGAGGCAGCGCTTTTGCGCGTTCCGCCCCATCAAACAGTTCTGTGATAGACCTCCAGTCAAGTTCGGCCAAGCCGGACTGCGCGGGCGACCAGGTATCCGGGGTGAGGTCCGCCTCCAAAAACGCCTCGATGACGGGTATCTGTTCATCGGGCAGCCGATCTCGTATCTCCGCAAAATTCTTCCGCAACTGATCGGTGATTGACTCTCCGCGATCGTTCTCTCTTACGAGCAAGGGACGCGTGCGCGTATGAAGCCGGCGGAAGATCTTGATCCACTCCGACCGGTTGCCGCGGGCATGTTCGGGGATGCGATCAAAATAACCGGCGTTCCTCGGTAACCTGAGCGCCGGTAATGCATAGTCCGCCGCCTTTGGAACCGGCAGGCCCAAGGAGACAATGGCATCCGCAATCAAAAGAACAAAATCGGCAAAACTCTCGATCGTGCGCGCGGAATGGGAGTCATTGGCGGCTTCGAAGCACGCAAAGAGGTGCTCGCGTCGTTTTTCATCAATATGCTGCAATGTGAGACCCGCACGCGTGGCCCAGAACGTGTGCAGGTCACGTAGCCCGTCGGTTTCAATGCGGGTAATCTTTTCTACGCTCTTGTCATTGCGCTGCAAGTCCTCGTGGGAGGCAGCGAAGAGAACGCCGCGTTTTCCCTGTTCGAGTCGACAATGACGCCAATGGGTGATGGACTCATCGCTGATCGCTTCGTGTGGAAGCATTCCGTATTTCGCAAACGTCGAGGGGATGCGGACATTTATGACGCGGCTCACTTCCCGGTCGACCAGCGCCGTTTTGGCGATCTCGAGGATGAGATCGGAATCCAGCCCAACCATGCAAAAGCGCAGCGTTCCTTCTGCCTCGCTTTCAAGCTGTTGCCGGATCAGGTCAACTGCGACCTGAGCGATAAGTTCATTCCGCGTCATGACCTTTTCCTGAATGGATTTACGACATATGCGCAGTCGTCTGACAACCGTCGCAGCAAGCCCAATGTTCTTAGGCGCTGCTCCAGGCGCTGGGTGTTCTGCGTGAACGCCTTTTCGTCGGTCGGCAAATTACCATAAGCGTCCTCAGCCTCTTTCACGCCGATCACCAAACGATAACGCTCATAAATCCTGTTTAGGAAGCGGTGGTACTCTTCACGTCCATCCACGGTGGTCATGACCAGCGCTTTCAGAAGCGCATCGTCGGGCGCGTACCAAGTGCCGGTTCCGCGCCGTGAAACCGACAAACCGATATGCCGACTCCATTCTGTATGAACCTTGGCGACGTGCTCGCTGTGACGCTTTTCAGCGTAACTGCGCAGGGCCAGGAAGATCGTCTCCGGATCTCCGCCCGGAACCCCATCTTCAGGTTTCCAGGAAAACTTCGTGCGAAGAAAGTCCTGCACGGCGTCAGCCGGTGCGCGGGCTTCCAGCGCTATACGCCAGCGTTCATCTTCTTTGGCGCGGTCAATATAGGCATGGATCGCGCGCTGTGACAGTTTGCGGTTGCCGCCAAGATTGTCCGCAGAGAGTTCGAGAATGGGGGTTTTGCGCGGCGCGGCGATTTCCAGGACGAAGGTGGGCTCCGCACTGTCCCGAACCTCTTCGTGGGAGCGTCGCACCATATAAAGCAGCATATGGAGCGCCGATATCCGCATTAACGGATCAAGCAGCGTCGCCCCTGGCAGGTTGAGATCTAGGAGCGTGTGCCAGTCGTCCGCAAGGGCCTGGTACTCCGATCGTTTGGCAAATGGCAGGTATCCTATGGAAGTAATCAGGACCGAATCCGGATCAATGCGATAGTCATCTGGTAACAATGCTCGTACTACGCGATCCCAGCGGTCGCCTTCACGGAGCAGCCGGCCTGCGATTTTCTGTGCCAAAGCAGGACCGTCGTGACTGCGCGAAAGCATGAGGTACAGAAGCTCGCCGCCTCGCGCAAAGAAGCGCCGGTCCGGGCTGCCCGAGATCTTGCCCGGTAGATCGGCATAGATACAATTAGGGCCATACGGAAAAAGAAAACGCGAGGTCCAACGACGTTGCCGGTGGGCTTCCACGGCGGTGTTCTGGAAGAACTCTATGATGCGCGCGAGGCGGGAGAAGCTGCGGAGACGGTCTTTGAGATACGAAAAATTGTACTCACCGCCGATCTCGTTCAGCCAGGCATTCCAACAGTCTCCGTCGCTTTTTCCCACGGATTCAATATGCTGGATATGCGGATTGTTGAAGACCAGCTGCCTTAACGGCGTCATACGCGGGATGTGATAGCGGATGCATTCGTGTTCCCCGTTCTTCCGAGGTTCGTTCAGCGCATTTCCGTCGAGGTGGCGCGAACGAAACACCGCCAGGAACTCCAATAACACCAGCCACGGCGTCTGATCGTTGTGAAACCGGTGTCCCCAAATTGCCTCATCCGCCCATAAATTGACGGCTTCTTTGTGATTCGGAGGAGCTGTAATGGGAGTCATCGCGCAGCTACCCGGATACGAATGTCATCGACCAGGGGGCGGCCGTTTGCATCAACCGTAATGGCACGGAGTGCGACTTCCCGTTCATCAACTTCACAGCCGATCAAGGCGTCCAGGCGGTCAATCAGCCGCAGCTTGAAGTCCAGGAAGTCTTCATAACATTGGCGCGAGAAGCTTGCCGGAAGACTACCACCGGCAACCCGCATCAAATATTCAAAATGCGTCAGTTGGAGATCGACCTGATCAATGACCTGCCGGTCCTTCGCCTGCGTCGGGTCAATCACAAACAGCCGGGGCGTAAGGCCGTCTTCAGCTAATCCGAAACTGATATAGATGTCGCGCCGGTGGACGGCGGTGCGCAACTCATGGTTCAGGACAGAGGCTATCCGGCCGCGACCGTCTCCGCCTGACGACGCCAGGTAGACTTGTGTTCCATCGTCAATCATCATGCCGCAGAACGTGCGGTTCAGCCCGCGCACCAACTGCTCGGTCAGCCGCGTGATGTCTTTACCGCTCTTGATCTTCTCCGCCAGCTCCAGGAGTTGCCCGGCGGAGCGGTACACGCTCAACCGCCAGGGATCGAGCTTGGGGTCAGCGGTGAGGGAAAAGAACAAGCGGCGGCGCTGCCGTTCCAAGGCCGCCATGAACTCGTGGGTCGATTCACGTGCCCCTTCCAGATAATCCCGCAGGTACATCCGATAGGCTGGACTTCCATAAAACGGGTCGTTATCGACCAGTTTCTCATAGCGCTCTTTCTCGCTATAGCGACCGTAGATCAGGAGGCTGTCGAAAGCATTGTCAGTTTCTCGGCCGACGCCGAAACTGTCCAGCGTCGTGAACGCCTGATACTTCTGACGGTCCTTCTCGGGCAGGTTGGCGCCGAAGACGTTTGCATAGGGATTGGTTGAGGCGTAGTCGGATTGCTTTGCGCGGTTCTTGGCTGTGCGGCACGTTAGCAACGGCTGTCCCGCCTTCTGATCGCCGAGGATGATATTGACCGCCAGCAGCAACAGATCGCGGATCGGCAGATGCATCCGGTTCGCCCCTGCCAGACGGAGAAGGGCACCGAGCCGCTGGCGAAACGGCGAGTTGGCGCTTCCGCGCAGAAGTTCGCGATTGAGTCGGATCGGACAGGTCGTGGAACCGTCGATATTGAGGAGTTCGCACCC
Source organism: Methylocaldum sp. 14B (assembly GCF_002005105.1). Lineage (GTDB taxonomy): Bacteria > Pseudomonadota > Gammaproteobacteria > Methylococcales > Methylococcaceae > Methylocaldum. The sequence continues at coordinate 70,517 of NZ_MSCV01000032.1, forward strand.
TGCGCATCCTCGCCATTGCGGATGTTCCACCACCTGCTCGACAAGCGCATCAAAGTGCGTGGAGGCGTCCATGCGACTGAGATTGTACAAACGCAGCTGCAAACGCGGATCATGACTGCGGTCTTCCACCAGCATCCCTTCAAGGGCCTTGAAATCGGCAAACGCCTTGCCTCCATTCGGTTCGGCCCAGTCACGCCAACTGGCAACAAGTTGACCGTCATTTGCGGCGACGAGATAGACCGTGTCTTCATGTGTGCCGGCAACAGCTGAGGCTAGCTCGGGAATCAGGTCTGCCTTCTCCTCGGCTTTGAGTTCGCTTAGGTCTTTGACGATGATCAAGTGCTTTCTGGAATGCGGGAGAATCAGCGTCGCGATCTTCTTTCCAGATTGCCATTGGTCATGGTCGCCGCCGAAATACTCCCACACGCGGCGGCAATGGTAGGTTTTTCCGTCACCGGCCGTACCGGTAAGGATCACATTGGTGGGATCTGCGCTCTCGAAATTCTCAATGAGGTCTCCGAGCCGGGCCGGTTCGATTTGGATCGGCGGGACAATCTGGTGACGGTTGATCTCTATCTGGATCAACTCGTCATACATGTTGTCGCTGGCCGGGATGGGGCCATAATGCCGCAAAAATGAAACAAAACCATTGGTGTGGGACATTGAGTTTGCTTTATCTCCCCCATGACAGACGCGCGAAAATTGGCGGTCGTAGAATGCAGAGCGGCTGGAAATCCTGACACAACCGCAACGTCTACTTACCGAACGTTTAATTATAGGCATTTGCTGAGTCGCTTCCGACACCTCTCCCGGTCGGTGACTTTATCTCGGGAAACTTTGTGTGCTGAGCCGGCTGAAAGGGTTGCCGTCCAGGTAGCACTTTCCCACTAGCCATTCGCACAAGGCGCTCGGAAAACTTTGGCCTGGTGGATGCTGGACCCACTCAGCGTTACCATGAACGGACGCCATGCGGGAGACCAGCGCTGAGCAGGCTTACCGGTGCGAGGCTTGAAAAGGTTTGTTGTAATGTGATCTTTTCTGACACCGCCACATGGAAAATGCGGTATAAACGCCGAAAGTGTGTTCCGTTCCGACGGAGCCCTGATGAGGTAGCTGGCCTTCGAAAATAAACAGCCACTCAGCCTGGTTGCGACCTCGAATACAGGCCGTACCCACCCACAAACCCTACCGGGGAGATTCCCCGTACAGGGGCAATCCCTCCGACTTCGCTTAGGAGGGAATTATGATCCTCAAGTTCGGCCGACCGCTCTCTTGGGCGGCGCCATCCGATTGTCCGGCTCAGCTCGGCCTTACTAGGGATTTCGAGCTCAAGCCGGGTTTAGCCTGGTCCGATACGGACGTTCAGACCCTTCGCTTCGGGCTTCTCGTCGACGCCATCAAGTCGCTGAGAAATCCTCGCGTGGGTGCGAACACCCGCTCGATCCTTCTCGACTGGATCGCCAGTGACGAGACGACACCCTTCCATTCAGGGTGTGCTGTCTCACCGAAGGACTCGATCCTGATGCTCTGCGCGTTCTTTTGAATTTCCGATTCAAAAGGGGCAGACAGGCTGCGTAGCCATTCACCGAATCTGTCCAGGAAGAGCATCCTTGGGCAGGCACATTTCATCTCGACCGCGAGGAGCACATCCCCGGTGGGGAGGCCTCCTCCCGGAAAATCCGATAGGAGACCTGAATGAACCCTAAAGTTTTGATCATTGTCACGGGCGGCGTCGCCTTCGCCTATGCCGATCGTGGCGTCGACGTGGTGATCGCCGACTTCGATGATCTGAACGCGACCGATCCGGCCGTCATCACTCCGATCCATTCCAGCTTCCAGCCTTTGATGGAACTGGCCGGCATTGCTGGTGACTGGCCTCTGAGCGAACACGACGCAGTGCTCGATGAAGCACGACATCCCGAGGTTGTAAGGGGAATCGTATGAGCGCGAGGTATGGATGTTCGACAGAGATTCATCTACCAGCCATTACGTCGGCGATAGCGGCTTCTGTCAAGGGTCTGAAGAAGATTCTCAAGTGGATCAACGACGCTCAGATCAATGATGAATCCGCCAGCGATGGCACGGCCTGGCTGAACGTCCAGTGCCCGGAGCAGAACTGCGGACATTCGTTCGTCAAGGATCTGGACGAGGCTATCGACGACCTCGCACAGTACGCGCCCGATGGTTTTGCTGTCGAGTATGTGTACGAGGGCGACCTGGGCGTTGATTTCTATGGCTCAACGCCAGAGACAAAAGCCATTGCCAAACGAAACTGGAATTTCGGCAAAGCGGCCCACTATCTGGAGGAAGAAGGCATTCATCTCGAATCCCTGCTGAAAATTCCAGTCGCTGCTCAAGCGATTGTCGAGGACATCAAGCTGGCCTATGGAACGGGTGTCGGGAACGAGATCGACAAAGAATGCCGCGATTGGCCTGACTGGGTAGTCCGCTATCGCAGTTTGGCCGAGTTGCTCCAGAACGTGACCGCTACTAACCACTAAGGTCTTCACCACCACCCGCCCGGGGACTTGTTTCCCCCTGGGGGAACGAAGTTCTCCGGTATTCTCGCAGGAGGGCTTTCATGCATGCGTTGCACATCATTTTGCTCCAATCGGACCGGGACTTGGAGCCGGACGAGGTCTTCACCCTAGCTAGCGATGCCATCGAATCCTTTCAAGACGAGGTTTTCGACTGGCACGCTGAGGGGCCTGGACGATGGACGCAGGAATATCCCGCCCCGATATCGTTCAGGAAATCCCCGGACGGGTTTATGTCCGAGTTGCGGGCTATCGTCGAGCGGATGAAGGCTGAAAGGCAGGGCGCGCTCGAATATCTGGCGCGACAGCTGGGACTCGAAGACGACTGTACGTCTGAGACGATCGGTCGTGCGCTCTTCGGCAACGTCGAATCGTTGGGCGAGCACGCCCTCTGGTCCGCCATCCGCTATTTGCAGCTGATGCGAGGGGACTACACCCCGGACAGCGGCTTCTACGATGCGATCCAAGGCTCCGCATCGATACCCGTTCCGGAACAAGTCGCCAACGAGCCGCTTGGCGAAACGGAGGACTTGTATCTGGTCCCGATGGATCTGCATTACTGAAACGACTCCCACCGGGGGATGGCATTCCCCGCTGGGGGTCTTTGTCTCCTCCGGGTGGATTGACCCCAATCCGCTCCGTCCACCGGGGTTTCCCGAAGCGCCCGATGGACGTTCCGGGAGCCTCGATGGCGGGGCTTTTTACTGGAGGTGAGACATGAAAAAAATGAACACACTCGATTCGACACCCATTCGCTGGGCCGCCAGAGGTCGCTGGATTTCCATTCTCGGAGCCTTGTGCCCGGAACTGGAAATTCACTTGGCCAAGCCCGGCCGTCATGGCGCTTGCCCTGTCCACGGCGGACAGGACGGATTTCGCTTGTTCCGAGACGTAGAGGTTTCGGGCGGTGGGATCTGCAATTCGTGCGGCGCGAGGCCGGACGGATTTGCATTGCTGATGTGGCTGCGGGGCTGGGATTTTCCGACGGCGCTGGCGGCCGTAGCTCGGACGCTGGACGGCGTGTCGATGACGGCGAACTTACCGGCCAGGCCTCGTGCTCTGGGCGCCGGTGCACATCGACCGCCCCTGTCCGATGATCGGATCAGAAAGCTGCTCCGGGACACCTGGAAGGCTGCATCGCCCTGGAATGCACCGGAATCCTCCTTGCTGAGAGCCTATCTCCGCAATCGAGGCCTGACACCGGAAGCCTTCGGGGGCCCGCTGCCGCTTCGCTTCCATCCATCCCTATCCTATAGGGAAGAGGGAAAATGCCTCGGGCGATGGACGGCGATGCTGGCTCTGATGTCCGGCGCGGACGGCCGGCCGGCGGCGATCCATCGCACGTTTCTGACCCTGGACGGGCAGAAAGCGCCGGTGCCGTCGCCGAAAAAGCTCCTGCCGCACGCATCCGATCGACCACTGGTCGGCGGCGCGGTGAGGCTGGGTTGGACGGGTTCGTGCGTGGGGATTGCCGAAGGCATTGAAACCGCGCTGGCGGTTCGGCAGGCTACCGGCATGACGGTTTGGGCGGCATTGAGCTGCACCTTTCTGGAAAGGTTTCAGCCGCCCTGCGGCACCGAGCATATCGTTATCTGGAGCGACCGGGATAGGAATGGCGCCGGGCAGCGTGCTGCGGAGTCCCTGAAGCTCCGACTGGAATCGTCCGGCATCAGGGTGTTGCTCTTGCTGCCGCCCGAATCTGGCATGGATTGGCTGGATATACTGAACCGGTGGGGTGTCGATGGGTTTCCGATTCTTCGCGATCCATTGGCTCTGGCAGCCTGAGCGGGAGTGTCGTCATGGGCATCATTGATATTCTCACGGTCGACACGACTCCCGGACGGTATCCGGACAATCCATTCTCGCCGCCGGCGGGCTGGGACGGCGATGGCGAAGCATTCGTGCAGCTCCTGCGCGAACGCTTCCAGCGCGACCCTTGGCTGCGGCAATGGCTGGGCATCCTGGCATTCCGCAAACGACGAGGTGACAGTTACACCATCATCGGTCCCTGGAAACAGGACATGGAGGCGATCATCGCCTCCGTCATCTCGCGACTGGCGGTATTAGAGACCATGGAGGAGGATGCCAATGGGTGACACGATATTGGCGCGCTATCTCTGCAAGCCTCCCATGTATGTCCCTCCACTGAATCTTTGGAACATCAACCAGTTTCATTGGGGGTGGCGGAAAGCATCTCGATGTCCGTATTGCTTGGCGTTTGCGGTCGAAGATCACGAATGCAAGGCGTGCGGAATAAGAATGCAGGAGAACTGAAGACGAGAAGCCCGTGGATCATTCGCCTCCACGGGCTTTTTAACGGAACACCATGCCCCTGCCCGGCAGCCAGTTCTTCCCCAAAGAGGACACCCGTTACGGCGACTTGCTGGTGGTGGATCGCTCCCGGGAGCCCACGAATAGCGTGATCGTCATCGCCGTGGTCAAGGGCGAGCGAAGGTGATGTGGCTTGAGCTCGAACGGGGCCTAGTGGCCTAGTCATGAGGAGGTACGTGTCCGGGGACGAGGCGAGGAAGCCCAGGGGTATTTACCCTGTACGAGCGTGAAACTCAACGTGAAAACAGATAGGCAAAGGGTGTCACACGCTGTCACTTCGTGGCACGGTTTCACGCGGGGCAGGCAGTGAAACATTTATTGATTCAATGGCTTACAATCAGAGAAGTGGATT
>NZ_MSCV01000033.1 GCF_002005105.1 Methylocaldum sp. 14B
AAAAACTTTTGCGCAAAATTTGGGCAGCACGCCAAAATAAAAAAGGCCTGCATCGCTGCAAGCCTTTGATATTCCTGGTGGGCCGTGCTGGATTCGAACCAGCGACCACTGCATTAAAAGTGCAATGCTCTACCGACTGAGCTAACGGCCCAAAGAAGCGGAAATTATAATGACTGATTTCTTGTTCTTCAAGTCCATTACAAATGCTCTTTGCAATCCGCGACGGATCGAAGATCGGAATGAGCATTCATAATCTCTGGGCTTCCGTGTGCCTTCGATGGAAGGGATAATCACGGCTTCTCCCGCTTGCACCGCCGGCCCCACTCTGTCTCACTGTCTTTCCAGATATCCATGGCGCGCCTGAAATCCCCGCGCGCGTAACATTGCGTTATCCTAACCTGCCTGACAATTACTAAATCTACCAAACTATCGGCTATCGACCGGTCTTTTCCGGTCGTCGCATGAATCAATGTGGTGATCTGCGATTACCGCCATTACCGAAACTGCGCCGAGCTATGAGATTCACAAAAAGTCTTTTCAATACGCTGCTTTTATCCTTTTTTCTTTTCGCCCTGAGCGGATGTGTTTATTTCCGGCTGCTGGAAGCAAAAAATCAACTGGCCGACTTCGAACGGAATTTCCGGGTTCAGGTGACCGATGACTATTTTCACCTTGATTTCTTGCACCCGGTGCTATTGAGCGAGGATTTCCGCTATCTAACCAAACTCCATCCCAGCCGAATCGAAAAATTGCCACTGGGGTACCGGTGGTACCTGGATTTCCACCAAATGGATAGCCCTGCTCAGCCGGGAAAAACCATCGTTTTCCGCATGACGTTCAACGGGAAAGACAAACTCTCCGGCTGGGATTTCTCGCCGGTTTTTCTGGAAATGGCCCCCGCGACGTTTCTTGAGGCATCGATCAGGTCTCTCGGCAAAGGCAAGGTTGACGAGGGTCGTCGACAGTTGAAGGTCGATGCGGAAGACCTGCCGAGGGTTTCGGCAGCCCCTCCAAACCGGCGAAAAATTTTGGAAGTGTTGGGCCACCCGGCGGAAGAATCGCTGAAGGACGGTATGACGCTCTATGTTTACCGATTCAAGGCCGACGCCGTTCCGCTGGGTGAAGAAGGCGAAAATAGGCGGATTGCCGTAGCCAGACTTTATTTCAATCCGGTTACGGACGAATTGGTAAGAATGTCCAGCCGCTTTGTAGGCTTGAAGATCGCCATCGATTACCGAAAGCTCATCCAACTGAGCGGTCCCGGTTGAGATTTGTCGGTAAGAATCACCAGGGAACCTTCAACCTGTCTCACGGTCATTACAGTAAATACCAAGTGTTTTACTTGGTTTTTTAAGTTAAGACCGGAGGTTGTTATGGCCGTATTAGAAGCTACGACGTTAGTACTGGCACTTGGAACGATGTTCGGTATTTTGATTTCTCGCTTCAAGTAATTCAGTAGACCGTCAAAACGCGGCCGGTGTAGGTGTTTACGCTCTTGACGAATAAATGCATCGGCCGCGTCATTGATGAATTCCCGAGCCGCCTGTTTTCGCCCATTGGACCAAGACGGCGGCGTTTTTTTTCGGCTCTATTCGGTCCGGCGATCTACCTGCTGTGAGCCCCGGACCACGAATCATTAGCTCTTTTTTAACCGCACGATGCCCATCAGCCTCAAACCCAAGCGTTCGTAGAAGGGTTCGCTGATGCCTTTACGAATCTTGCGGATGAAATACTTCTCGAATGCGATCTTGGCCAAGTGTACCCAGCGCCCCTTGCTGGCCCAGGTGACGTTGCGCGGCGGAATCTGGGGACGGGCGATGAAGGCCACGCCGGTATCGCCGAGATCGGCCAGGCACAGGGCATTCCAGGTCGCCTTATGCGAGGGCTCCTTGCCGTCCAGCTGCTCGCGGATATTGTGCGCGGTAGCGGTCACCATGGATTCGATCATATAGCCGGTCTTGGGCGATCCCGTGGGTACGGGCGTGGCTTCCACCGGCGGAATGGCCACGCAGACGCCGACCGAGTAGATGTTCTTGAAAGTCGGGTTGCGCTGATACTCGTCGATTAGCACGAACCCCCTCGGATTCACCAGCCCTTCGATTCCGGCCACGGCATCGACGCCCTTGAAGGCGGGAATCATCATGGCGTGCTTGAACGGCAGCTCGTGCTTCTGCTTTTCCTGTCCCTTCTCGTCCACCTCAATCACATGCATCACGCCCTTCTCGATGCGGTCCACCTTGGCATTGGTGATGGCCTTGATGTGATGCTGGCGCAGTTCACCTTCCAAAAGACCCTTGGTGTCGCCCACGCCGCCCAAGCCGAGATGGCCGATATAGGGTTCGGAGGTAACGAAAGTGATCGGCACCCTGTCGCGAATCTCGCGCTTGCGGAGATCCGAATCGGCGATGAAGGCGTACTCGTAGGCCGGCCCGAAACAGGATGCACCCTGAACTGAACCGACGATGATCGGGCCCGGGTCCTTCACGAACTCGTCCCAGAATTCGCCGGCTTCGGCAGCGTGATCGACGTGGCAGACGGACTGCGTATGCCCGTGCGGACCGAATCCCGGCACTTCCTCGAACGCCAGCTTGGGCCCCGTGGCGATGACCAGGTAGTCGTAGTCGACATTGCTGCCGTCGGCCAGCTCGACCTGGTTTCGGTCGGGATGAACCCGAGTCACTTTCTGGTTGATGAAGTTAATCCCTTTTTTCTTGAGCATCGGCGCCAGTTCGACCTTGATGTCGTCCGGCTTTCGCCATTTGACGGCCACCCAAGGGTTCGACGGGACGAAGTGAAAAGTCGGGCTGTCCGAAATGACACAGACCTCGTCTTCTTTCCGGGCCAGGTGTTTCATTTCGAGAGCCATCGGAACGCCGCCTATGCCGGCGCCTAATATAACGATGCGGGCCATGATCAGCCTCCTCCGTTCTAGTTGTTAATCAGACTTTTGGTCGAACTACTTTGACGAACTACGCGACGCGCCGATCTCGCCGGCGTCCATATTGCATTCTGCCTCCAGCCACATCGCGTTGATGATGCCGAATGCGCAAGCGAAACCGACACCCAATATCCAAGCGAAATACCACATGTTTCTACCTCAATATAAAGAATGCTGATCCTTCAGCACTTTCTCCGGGGTAACGCTACCCCACAACACCCTATACACCCAGCGGGTATAAGCCAGAACGATGGGCAGGAAGATCACCGTGATCCAAAAGGCCAAAGCCAGGGTGAAATGGCTGGAACTCGCGTCCCAGATAGTCAGGCTGTGATTCGGATCGGTCGACGAAATCACGAGATACGGAAACAGCCCGAAGCCAAGCGATAGCAGCACCCCGGTGATGCCCAGCGAACTGAACAAAAAAGCTCCGACGGACGTGTGTTCCAGGGCCGAACGCCAAGCCAGGAGCAACCCCCCGAAACCGAGCGCGGGCGCGACTAGCATCCAGGGATGGGACATGAACTGACGCAGCCAGCCGGACGTCATGGCCACCGTCTTGTTGAGCGGGTTGGACGGGGCATCCGTACCCGGCATGGCTGTGATCTCCGGAAGATTCATCCCGAAGACAACCCATAGAGCCGCCAGGGTCACAGCGCCGATTACCACGGGCCCCAGGACCCGCACCACCGCCAGTGCTCGACGGTAGAGCACGCCTTCGGTGCGCCACTTGAGGTAAATCGCACCGTGAAAAAGGCTGATGAGCAGGCCGAGCACGCCGCAGAACAGCGCGAAGGGATTGAGCAGGGCGAAGAAGCTGCCGTCGTAATACGGCCGGAGATCGGCATCGAAATGGAACGGCACGCCCTGAACCAGATTTCCCACCAGAACGCCCAAGAGGATCGGCGGCACCGCTCCTCCGATAAACAGCCCCCAATCCCAGGCATTGCGCCAGGCGGGATTCTCCAGCTTGCTTCGATAATCGAACCCCGCCGGTCGGAAGAACAAGGCGAACAACACCAGCAGCATGGCCACGTACAGCCCCGAGAACAGAGTCGCATAGACCAACGGCCACACGGCGAACAAGGCACCTCCTAAAAGGACCAGCCACACCTGATTGCCTTCCCAGGTTCCACCGACGGTATTGATGACGGCCCGGCGTTCGAGGTCGTTGCGCCCGACAAACGGCAGGAGCGCGCAGATGCCGAAATCGAATCCGGAAGTCAGGACGAAGGCGATGATGACCACCCCGGTGAACAGCCACCAAATAATTCTTAGAGTCTCGTAATCGAACATGGTTTTTCTCCCGGTATTACGGCACTGAAGCCGCCGGATTCGTCTCGAAGTAATACTTCCCGGTATGCAGACTGCTCGGCCCCAGACGCACGTACTTGATCATGAGGAACATCTCGATGATCAGCAGAGCGGTATAGAAGAACACGAATCCGCCGATGCTGAACCAGAGCTGGTCGGAACTGATGTTGGACGCGGACAGATGGGTCGGCAGCACGCCCGAGATGGTCCAGGGCTGACGGCCGTATTCCGCCACGAACCAGCCGGCCTCCGAAGCGATCCACGGCAGCGGGATGCACCAGGTGGCGAGCCTGAGCAGCCATTTCTTTTGGTCGGCTACGCGCGTCGCGCAGAAATAGAAGGCCATGGCGAACACAAACAGCATGGTGAACCCGGCCGCGACCATCAGGCGGAAAGTCCAGAACAAGGGAGCCACCCGCGGAATCGTGTCGTTGGCCGCCTGTTGAATCATCTCCTCGGAAGCGCTGGCCGGATCGGCGGTGTACTTCTTCAGCAACAGGCCATACCCGAGGTCGGTGATGTGCTGGTCGAACAAAGTCTTGGTCGGCTCGCTCTTGTCCCCTGCCCGAATTTTCTGCAACTGACCGTAGGCGATCATGCCGCTTCGGATGCGCTTGGCGCTCTCGGCCCGGAGGTCCTTTAAGCCCTTGACATCCTCGTCGACGGAGCGCGTGGCGATGAGTCCCAGTACGTAGGGCACCTTGATGGCGAAATGGGTCTTTTCCGCTTCCTGGTCCGGGAATCCGATTATGGTGAAACTGGCCGGCGGCTCGTGGGTGTCCCATTCCGCTTCGATGGCCGCGAGCTTGATCTTCTGTACCTCGCCCGAGGTATAACCGCTTTCGTCGCCGAGAACGATCACCGACAGCACCGAAGCCAAACCGAACGCCGCCGCGATGGAGAACGAACGGCGGGCGAAGCCGAGATCGCGCCGCCGGATCAGGTACCAGGCGCTGATGCCCAGCACGAACATGGAACCGGTGACATACCCAGCGGCAACGGTATGCACGAACTTGACCTGCGCCACCGGATTGAAGAACACGTCCGCGAACGACGCCATCTCCATGCGCAGGGTCTCGTAGTTGAACGCGGACCCGACCGGGTACTGCATCCAGCCGTTGGCGATGAGAATCCACAAGGCCGAGAAACTGGTTCCGAAGGCGACCAGCCAGGTGACCGCCAGGTGCTGAACCTTGGTCAGTCTGTCCCAGCCGAAGAAAAACAGGCCCACCAAAGTGGATTCCAGGAAGAAGGCCATCCAGCCTTCGCTGGCGAGGATAGGGCCGAAGATGTCGCCGACGTAGTGGGAATAATAGGCCCAGTTGGTTCCGAACTGGAATTCCAGGGTGATGCCGGTGGTCACGCCCATCGCGAAGTTGATGGCGAACAGCTTGCCCCAAAACTTCGTCATGTCTTTATAGACTACCTTCCCGGTCATCACGTACACCGACTCCATGATGGCCAGAATGAAGGCCAGCCCCAGGGTCAGGGGCACGAACAGAAAGTGATACATGGCCGTGAGGCCGAATTGCAGCCTCGACAGGTTGACGATTTCTTCACCGGATATCATTTGATGCTCTCCTGGCGGACAAGAGGCGTGCGGTCTGATGAAAACAGATCCGCGACGGCGGGTTTCGGGACGTTTGGATCATGCCGGAAGAACGCGAACCACAAGACACTCAGCAGGACAATCTTGAGGACCAGAGCCAAGGCAATTTCCCACCGGAAATGGTCGCGTCCCTTTGAGAAATCTGAAGTGACGTTATTCATATCGAGTTTCCGGATGTTATTAATTCGTGGGCCACGGCGCTGCGTTACCCATTGTTATCCGGTCTCACGAAAGAAAAAGCCGTCCCTGGCCAGGGGGGAAACGCCGTTCTTTAGGGTTGGTCCCGCATGCTCGCTGATGACGGCGGATGCAGCCCGTCATCGTTTCCGGAGGGATTAGCCCTATATCACAGTTTGCTAATGTATTAACAAGCTCCGTGCCAAGCCGTATAACCCTTCCCTAGCAGGCCAGGAATCGGCTGCACCGCGATTTCGACGTTTCACCTGAAACGGCATTGAAACGGCGCGGTATATCCTGAAACAAAATGAAACTTAAAATACATCCGAGCGCTGACAGCCCTCGTCAAGGCAAGACCTTGCCCTTGCGCCGCTGCAAAGTTCAATTCGGTACAGGCGACGGGGGGCCGGCGAAAAACTTCGGTCGACAGAAAACGGAGCTCGAAACTCGTCCGATGGAGAACCTTGGGTGAAACCTGAGTCCCGATCCCCGCGTCTCAGGCGTAGTTCTTCGCGTCACAGCCACTGCACGCAACCCCAGGCAATCAACCCGAAGCCGATCAGTTTTCGTGTGCTTTCCCCTGCGCCGGGAACGTAGCGCTCCGCCAAGATCGCAAGGGTAATCAATCCCATCCACAGGACGTTCATGATGCCCACGGCGAACATCACCAGCATCTCCGCCCAACAGCAGCCCACGCAATAAAGACCGTGATGCAAGCCCAGTCGCAATCCGCCGCGCCAGCCGGGCCGTCCATGACTGAGAAGAAATCCCATGGGTGCGCGGCAGTGGCTCAGACAAGCCGTTTTCCATGGCGTGAATTGATAAAGGCCGCTCATAATCAGAATGGACCCGGACACCATGGAGCTGCGGCTATCCATCATCGGGGTTAGCCATCTCAAGCCGTGGAACTGCCACTGAAGCAAAGTGGCGATGATCCCGAACCCTACCCACAGCACGAAATAACCCAGTAGAAATGTCGGCAGATTAATCCGCGTTTCCGCCCGTCGCCCTCGGTCGATACGCACGATCAGCATCGTCATGGGCGCAACCACCGGCAGCATCATGGCCAGCATCATGATCAGCCACATCGACGCGGTCAGCCCGAAATCGGTCAAAGACCAACGCCAGGTACCGGTCGGCGGCATCCACATCCGGTCCATGGGCAAGCTGTTCATCGCCACTTGCTGCTGATAGAGCGCCCACCACGCGGCGATCGTGGCGGCGCCCAGTCCCGCGGCAATCAGCAAACCCTGGATCGTACTCTTAGAAATTCTCGCCGAAACGGCCATGGCCTAGGAGTGATATACGAAAGGGGAGAAATAGCCGTTGCGCCCGGAAAACTCCCAATCGAAGCCATAATCCCGATAGCGGTAAGACCCCGACTTCGCCACCACGGAAGGGTGAGACGGCACCACGCACAGAGGCGGATTGGCAATCGTGGCCTCGCCGCCGGCTATGCCGTCGATGGCGCGGATACTCACTTCCGCGAGATCGGACATCAGAAGACGCCGCTCCTTGCCGAGAGCCTCGTAGGTCATGGGCACGTGCTTCACACCGAGTACCTGGCCGACGAACCCCGCCAGTACGGCTGGATGTCCGCCGGACTGGCCGGAAAAGATTCGGACCAGAGCGTCCGACTGGGCACTATCCGCCCGTTCATCGAGATAAAGCGCCGCCTGCCAGTTGCCCTCCTTCATGTGTCCCGGCGCATAACACGCCAAAACCACATTGAGCCCGTCCAGCGTAACGCCTTCCGAACGACCTTTATCGATATGCCAGGCGACGAGCAGCTTGCAATCTCCTTCGCTAGGGGGATTGAACCACACGCACGGGCAGGCCGTTTCGCAGTTGCACGCTTCGAAATAGTTGCCTTCCAGATGCCAGGAATTGGATGTACTCATAAGTCGACTCCGTCAGATATGCTCATTGAATCGGCGTTTTTGGACAAGTTCTGGTCTAGAGCGTTTTTCATCCCAGTGTACGGATTCGTGTCGGGAAGGAAGAGCGTAGGTCGGCAATCCCTTGCCGACAAAGCCCTTTGCCGAGCCGGTACGTCGGCAAGGGATTGCCGACCTACATATGGGGCTCCCTTACACCGAATCAGAAAATGCTCTAAAACCGGGTTATCGATCCTTGGCTGTCTTGGACCTTTGAGGGCGAAACAGCGACGGATCGATGTCGAGCTCGCTCAGTTTCAGATATACCGCGCGCGGCGTCAGCTCCATCCATTCCGCCACCTGGTTGACGTCGCCCTGAAAACGCTTCAGCGCTTGCTCGAGGTATTCGCGTTCCGCTCGGTCCAAGACGTGTTTACGGATTGCCTTCCAGCCGCTTTCCAAAGGAGCGGCGCGATTCGGCCCGAGTTCGGCGTCTTTAATGAAGTTACCTTGAGTGAACAGCACCGCCCGTTCCAGGACGTTTTCCAGCTCTCGAACGTTGCCGGGCCACGAGTATGCCCGTAGCCTGTCCATGAGTTCGGCCGTCACGCCATGGATTTGCTTCCGGTAGCGAACGGCCAGACGCTTCAAGATCAGGTCGACCAGATGAGGGATGTCTTCCGGTCGTTCGGAGAGCGGCGGGATTTCCAATTTCACGACGTTGATACGGTAGTACAGATCCTTGCGGAAACTCCCGTCGGCTACTGCCTTTTCCAAATCGCAGTTTGTGGCGGCAATGATCCGCGTGTCGACACTCAAAGTGCGGTGCCCCCCTATCCGCTCCAACTCGCCCTCCTGCAATACCCGGAGCAGCTTGGTCTGCACCGCCGGCGTCAGTGAATCCACCTCGTCCAAGAACAAGGTTCCGCCATCGGCCCGCTCGAAATAACCCCGGTGAACCTCGATGGCACCCGTAAATGCCCCCTTCTCGTGGCCGAACAGCACGCTCTCCACCAAACCTTCGGGAATCGCCCCGCAGTTCACGGCGATGAAGGGTTTTTCGCTGCGCTCGCTCATGGCATGGATAGCACGCGCGACCAACTCCTTGCCTACCCCCGTCTCGCCGCGGATCAACACCGTGGCCGGGGTAGGCGCCACGATTTCGATCGCTCGCAATACCTGCTGCATGGCGGGCGACTGTGCCACGATGACCGGCCGTTCGACGCCCGGGAGCGTGGGACAGCGGCCGCTCATTTGGCACCATATCCGATGCATACGCTCTTCGATGCGGGCTTGTAAGTCGCCGGCAAGCGTCTGATCCGGCTTAGACTCCGGTTGGTTTCGATATTCGACCCCCGACAACCCTGCGGCGGTCTCGGGATTCAGATAGACCCCCACTTGACAGCCGTCATGGCCGAGCGCGATACGCCGCTCCAGCACGACCTTGGCGTAGCCGAAGTTGCGCGCCGCGATGGCGCCGAACACGCTGGACGTCATTCGGCACAATTCCGGTGAGTTCTTCACCCCCTCGCCGAACGGGCAGCAACTGCTGGCCACACGAATGCACTCGGCATCGCTGGAAACCAATGAAAAATGGCCGCCGATCTTATTCTTGAGTCCAATGATCAAGTCCGCGTAGCGCTCTCGATCGAGAGCCTCATCGAGGCCGTATTCGGCGCGGAACGTCTCCTCGAAAAACCGGCCCGCGCTACGGGCGATTCGCTCGATGATCTGCTCCGCCTGCGCCGTGCCCGCCTCCTCGCACAGATCCATCAGTTCGATGACGAAGGTCTGGAGAAATCCAATCGGCGTCAATTGCGAAAAGCTTGCCTGGTTCATAAAGGGCGCTCGTGCTACATCATGGACTTAATAGCCTAAACCTGATTTTCGAATTAAGAAATCATTTTTCATCAACTGAAATAACATTTCATAAACATATCGAATAGCTATTTACTACAATACTGATTTTATTGGCTTTTTTCGTTAAATAATCCTGGCATACAAGCTGCTGCAAAATGCACGTCCCACTTTAGGACACTGGCGCAATCTGATTACAACATTACAAAAAGAACATTCCACGAGGATAACCTTTATGTCTCAAGAAAGACCGCCGCTCGATCCGCATCCCTTAAGTCCGTATGTTTCCTGGGCGGGACACCGCAACCGCGATCCGATCCTGGAGGTTTTCAAGCAGAAATTCCCGTCGACACCGGGCAACGTCCTGGAGTTCGCCAGCGGGAGCGGCATGCACATCAACTATTTCGCGCCATATTTCCCGCATCTGACGTTCCATCCGACCGACCTGAACGAGCACGCCCTGGAAAACATCATGCGGGTTACCTGGGAAAACCGAGTGCAGAACGTCGCACGGCCGAGCCAGCTCGATCTGACGCGCGATGAGACCTGGCCGAACCCGGACGAGCGGCGCTTCGACGTCATTTTTGTCATCAATATCTTCCAGGTGGCTCCGATTTCCGTCGCGGACGGCATGATGAAGTGCGCCTCGCAATTGCTGAACGAGGACGGCTTTCTGTTTGTCTACGGTCCCTTCAAGGACCACGGCCGATACACCACCGCATCGAATCATGAGTTCGATCAGATGATCCACTCAGCCGGGGTTTCCGAGTGGGGCCTGAAGGACATCGCCGATTTGGAAAAAGCGGCGAGCGCTTATGCCCTGGGGTTGAGCGAGAAGATAGATATGCCGGCCAATAATTTCGGCTTGATCTTTAGCCGAAGTTAGCGAACCGAACGGGTACCATGATATGAACGACCATAAAGCTGTCGTCATCGGGGTTGGGCCTAGCAAGGGTTTGGGGGCCGCCCTCGCCCGCCGCTTCGCGCGCGAGGGGCTCAGGGTTTATGTCGGAGGCCGCACTGCCGAAAAACTGGAGCGCGTCGCCGGGGAAATCCGAATGGCCGGCGGCCGGGCGGTTCCCGTCGTAACCGACGCCACCGTCGAAGGCGACGTCATATCCTTGTTCGAAACGGTTTCGGGCGATCCCGGCGAGCTGGACATTGTCGCCTGCAACGTGGACAGCAATCGCCGGGCACCGCTGCTCGAAACCAGCGGCGACATGTTCAGACAGCTTTGGCTGCAGAACGCCTACGCCGCATTTCTGGTGGGACGGGAAGCCGCGCGGCTGATGGCTGATCAAAGGTACGGGACCTTGTTCTTCACGGGCGCCAGCGCTTCGCTACGCGCCCGTCCTCCGTTCACCGCCTTCGCCGCGGCAAAAAGCGCTCTACGGGCGCTGGCTCAGGGCATGGCCAGGGAGTTCGGACCGCAGGGCATCCACGTGGTGCATGCCATCATCGACGGCGTCATTGACGGCGAGCGGGCCCGAAACGCATTTCCCGAATTCGTCGCCCAAAAAGGCGCCGACGGACTCCTCGATCTCGACGCGATTGCCGATACCTACTGGCAGTTGCACAATCAGCACCGAAGCGCCTGGACGCACGAATTGGACCTGCGCCCGTTCAAGGAGCCGTTTTGATCTCGTTTCCTTTGCCTCTAAATGGAGATGGCTCCGTTTGCGGAAACATAAATGTCGGGAAAGGATTCCCGACCTACTGGACAACACAAGTTCGTAGGTCGGCCATCCTTTGCCGACGCCCGTTTCCACGCTTCTTTTCATCGAGCGGCTACCCCGGCCATTCCAAGCGGTCTAACATGCGGACAGTCCGCGATTTTCGGAGACTCGCCGCCATGGATACCTATCTTTTGACATTGGGAGCGCTGCTCGTCGCCGTGCTCAGCGCATTCTTCGTCGGGGCCATCCCCTACCCTTACGGCTGGCTGATCTTGACCGCACTGCTCATAGCCCGGTGGCTGCAACTCAAGCAAAGCGATGATCGAACCCGGCGACGTTAGCGTCTGATTCGGGTAGCCGTCCGTCCGAACGCCTATTTGGTGAACTTGAGAGTCATCCGGTCGCTCTCCCCGATCGCAAGGTAGCGTGCCCGATCTTTTTCGCCCATCCGCAAGGTCGGCGGCAGAGTCCATACGCCTTCCGGATGATCTTTGCCGTCTTTGGGATTGGCGTTGATTTCCGATTTGTCGGCCAGCTTGAAACCGGCTTTTTCGGCCAAAGCAATCACATAATCCTCGGTCACATAGCCGCTTTTCTTCATATCCTCGAGCGAAGTGCCGGGCTTCGCGCGATGTTCGACCACGCCCAGCGTACCGCCGGGTTTCAAAACCCGGTACACGGCTTTGAACATCTCGTCCGCCGTACCGTCCGCCATCCAGTTGTGCACGTTCCGGAAGGTCAACACCAGATCGGCCGTGCCCGGCGGTGCAAAATCGGCATCCTTCGGATTCTGCATCGAAGTCGGCACAACCCGGTCGTAGACGTCCGGGCGCACCTTGAGCTTGGCTTCGTATGCTTTCTGTATCTTGACGGCGTAATCGGGCATGCCCGGCCGAACCGGGCCGAAGCCGGCCGCGTAGAGCTTTCCCTCGTCACGCAGGACAGGAGCCAGAATCTCCGTATACCAGCCGCGTCCGGGCGATATTTCGACTACCGTCATATCCGGCCGCAGTCCGAAGAATTGCAGGGTTTCCTTGGGATGCCTGTATTTGTCCCGCTCGCGATTTCCGGGGTCCCGGTGATCGCCTTGAAGCGCCCGATCCAGCGATTGGTCGAGCGTAGCGCTCTCCGCCAACTCCGGCGCCGAGACGATTCCGCTGATCAGCGCACCGAACAAAAGGGTCTTGAACATCTGTGCCAAGGAATGCAATTTCATGCTGGTCTCCATGCTTTTCGGGAATAATGTAACGTTCTCTTTTGCTTCCGGCGCAGAAGCAACCACGCCGTATCCGTATTCACCCGCCCGGTTCTATCAAAATCGCCAGTCGAGGTAAACCAAGTCCCTGAAGGCGACGATCGTTCCGAACTGACTTGCAACCAAAAAACTCGGACCGCTCGATCGCTTGTTCTACAATCGTTTGGAATATTCAACCAAGGAGAGAGATTCCCATGCATTGGAGAGAATGGCTAGACCGCAACGTTCTCGACCTCGGCCGCCAAATGCGCCTGAGCTATCTTCCGCCCCTCATGGTCTACATGGCGGCCGGAATTTCCGGACTGACCGGCATCGTCGGCACCTTTTTCGTCAAGGAATATCTGGGCCTGTCTGCGGAGTTCCTGGCCGCCCTCAGCTTTTGGATGATGCTGCCCTGGACCTTGAAGATGCCTATGGGGCATCTGGTCGACTTGATCTGGCGCCACAAGTCCGGCCTCATCATTCTCGGTGCCGGGCTGATTTCCGCCAGCCTCTTGATCATGATCGGTCTGCTCGACAAACCGGACGCCATGCGCGAGCTTATGCCGATCGAAACCTGGTACGTTCTTTCCGCCCTGCTGGCGCCGGTCGGTTACGTATTGCAGGACACGGTGGCGGACGCCATGACCGTCGAGGCCGTACCTCGCGTGGACCGAGAAGGCCGTCCGGTCGGCGACGAACAGCTTCGCCTGGCCCACACCACCATGCAGACCCTGGGGCGAGTCGCGATCATCGGCGGCACCGTTCTGGTCGCCGCCGTCAACGTATACCTTTTCAGCGGCGTCGAAAACCTTGGCGAATTGGAGAAAGCGGCGGTTTATCTTCAGATTTACCGCCTGGCGCTGATCATTCCGGCCGTTTCCGTTCTTGGCGTGGCGTTGGCCGCCGCTTTGCGCTGGCGCGACGTACAGCGGCTAGCCGCTCAAGGTTTCGAGATGGACCAGATCGAGCGGTTCCTGGGAAGACCCATGGACGAATTGCCCGAGGCCAACTGGTGGATTCTGGGCGGCGGCCTGGTGTTCGTCCTGTTCTCGGCCAGCATGGGCTTGGCCGCCGTGCCACTCAACGAGGAAATCATCTTCGCGGGTTCTCTCGGCATCGTGTTGTTCCTGATGCGGCAATTGACCCGAGACCTTCCCGAGCGCGCGCGACACGAACTCTACGCCACGGCTATCGTGATTTTCGCATTCCGCGCGATCCCCACGACCGGCGCCGGTTCGACCTGGTGGATGATCGACGAGCTCGGTTTCGATCAACAGTTTCTATCTCAGCTTTCGCTGGTCGCCAGCGCATTGACGCTGTTCGGCATGTTCATCTTCCGCCGCTTCATGGCCGAGCGTCCGATCACCTATATCATTGCCTTCTTGACCATTGCCGGCGCCGTCCTTTTCTTGCCCAATATCGCGATGTTCTACGGATTTCACCATTGGACCGCCGCCCGCACCGGCGGCGTCGTCGATGCCCGGTTCATCGCCCTGATCGACACGGCGCTCGAGTCGCCCCTGGGCCAGATCGCGATGATCCCGATGCTCGCGTGGATCGCCAACTCGGCTCCGGAAAGGCTCAAGGCAACCTATTTCGCGGTCATGGCCGCCTTTACCAATCTGGCGCTATCGCTCTCGCAACTCGGCACCAAATATCTGAACCAGATATTCACCGTCACGCGCGAGGTCAGAAATGCAAGCACCGGAGCCGTAGAAATTCCAGCCGATTACAGCGAACTCGGCGCGCTGTTCATCACCGTCGCCATCGTCGGACTGGCGATGCCGATGGCGGCTATCTTCTTCGTCAAGCGCTCGCTGTTGGCGGAACCGAAACCCGAACCGGCCGCCGCGACCGGCTTCGAGCGCTATTGACGGGCTGAGGCACGGCGATCGAATAGGGTCACGGTGGACGTGAAGCTCTGGTCAGTTCCTGCCTTGTCGGGATAAGAAACGATCCAGCTGATTCGCGAACGCCTGGCGGTCGCCCTGGCTCAACGACGAGGGGCCACCCATTTCGACCCCGCTATTGCGCAGCTCCGTCATGAAGTTTCGCAACGTCAGTTGTTCGCGGATATTGTCTTTCGTGTAGAACTGCCCCCTCGGGTTGAGCGCATAACCACCCTTCTCGACGACTTCGGCGGCTAACGGGATATCCGCGGTAACCGCGAGATCGCCGGGCTGAATTGCCTGAACGATTTTGTTGTCGGCCACATCGAACCCGGCGGGCACCTGAATGGCCTGGATATAACGCGACGGCGGCGTTCGAAGGGGCTGGTTAGCGACGAGAGTCAGCGAAATTTGCCGTTTTTCCGCCGCACGATACAGAATCTCTTTGATGACGTTCGGACAGGCGTCGGCATCGACCCAGATTTGCATGACAAGTTTCTTCACTAGTTAAGGCTGCACCAAGTAAATCCATCCGCCACAGCCACCGGTGAATCATCGAATTGAGCTATCCTGCCCATCTTCAACCCATGCCCGTGATTCAGCCGATTGTAATACGAATGGTACCAAAGGACGCTTATACCATCGTTTGGCGCGAGCGGAACGTTCGCAGATTGTCCCGGTGATAGGCACGGAGTGCCACAGTAAGTCAACCGTCAGTGCCATCATTGCTCTTTCACGGTGACATCGACCGGACCGCGATAAGCCTCCGCCTAATCGCCATCGGGTGCTCTGGCCCCTGCCTCAGCGATCGTGATTCGGTGCAAAAAACACGTTTTTCTGAATCTTCCGTATCGACGTATTGCGGCGAATGATGTCGGACAAGCGCGTTTGGCGCACCATAGCGAGATCCTTCCCCTTCAGGGTCCGCGTATACCAGTAGCGATCTCCGGAACGAGTGCGGTGGAACTGATCCATCAGTATGGCTCTCAGCGTTTCGCCCAACATCGTGCCGGGCATGTCGTCCTCGCAGAGAAGACCCACGAACATATCGATGTCGTCGACGTTGCCGTAAAGGCGCTCCAAGCTCGTTGCCATAGCCCGATCCGAGGTGATCTCGGAGAAACTGGATCTGCGGGGTAAGCCAAGATCCGCACGCGCGGTATTGAAATCGGGCAATCCCATGTCACGGCCGCGCTGGATATTGAACGCAACCAGATCCAACCCGCCGGCCTCCGGCGCACCGAACAGAAAATTGCGAACATCATCAACGATTTTTTCATCCAGCTCCTGCATGCGCTGCACCGCCACACCGCGGATGAGAGGATCGATGCCACGGCCGGCCAGCATGGGAGGCGTGGCCTCGAAGAATGCTTCCCGCAATGAAAGCGCGCCCTCCCTGATCGGCGAGCCGTCTTCGTTGAGACGCAAGATTGACGGGCTGAGCATGGTATGCCCGAGCCGAAAGGCGGCTGTCGAAAAAAGCGAGCTGAGCCCCGGATTGACCCCGGCATCGTAGCTCGATCTCATATGAAGGCCGCCTCGCCCCAAAAGCGCCGGCAGATATTCCTCGTACGTAACATGCTGAATTTCGGCGATGACGATTTCCCTGGCGCGCTGATACAGTTCTTCGTCATCGAGATCCGGATTTGCCTCGCGAATTCGGTCGACCTGGTAATTGTGTTCGCGCATGAACAGCGTATGCATGGCCGCAAGCGTGGGCTGCTCGTTGGCCCGGATGTCGCCCGCGACGAATAGAGCCGACGAAAAATTCGGTTGCTCGGGCGAACCCGCATTGGGTTGGGTCCCGTCGTTGTACGGGAGCAGATTGCCGGACGAACCTTTCAGATACGGCCCGGTCCGAAGCCAGCGGGCACGAGCCTCGTCGGACCCGTAAATCATGGAGCCGTCGATGTAAGCGGTAATTTCATTGATCTGCTCGCGCGGGTTGCCGGTGCTCGTCCCGGTGGCCGGATCGAAGATGGCGCGCGAGAAAGGCATCGTCTTTGTGCCTGTTCCCCGGGGATCGAAAAACGGATCTCCCGCTGGAATCTTGATCGGAAAGCTTTCGGCCGTTCCTTGGGTGAGTCCCATATCGTGGTCCAAAAATTGCCCCCAGGTCCACATGAAATCGCTCTGGCGGCCTTTCGCGGGAATCAGATCGTCATTTTGGGCGAAAACGGCATTGCTGATTTCGCGGGGACTCGGACGCGAGGCCCCAGCCGGCAAGGAAATGCCGTCCGTATAGTGAGCTCCGCTCGCGCTGCGCAGCAGGTAAGCACCGGCCATACCCCATGTCGGATGGGCGATGTTATTTCCGTAACCGTCGATGCTTCGGTAGTCCTTTGCATGAACGGCTCCCAACACGGAATAAACGGTTAGCGCCACCGCAGTCCAAAGCGCGGCGCCACCTCTTTCAGGAGTCTGCCGTAAATCGGCGGGGTGTTCGTCGGATTGCATAGCGTTTACGTCCCTGTGCGCTACTGTAAAAAGACGTTTTACCGGGCGTTAAGGATTTCTCCTAATGTCCAAATCCGTTTAATACGGCCATCGAGTCAAACCGGTCGCACGACGCCCGCGAGCGCACCTGCTCGACCGTTAATCAATGAACCGAGCCCTGACTAAAGATGCATCTCCGGAAAAACAAAAAGTATCGCGACTTGAACAAATAATTACTCAAATGCGACACGAAAAATAATCAGGATGATTACCGATCAAGAATTCTGGGACAACCGCCCAAGCTTAGCGGCGAATCCAGGGAAGTTTGCGACGATGGTTCACGGCTGAATTTTCTTTACCGTCTCCTGTGGCCGGTTACAACGATACAGGCTCGAGTTCCTTTCGCGTCGGCCCCGATATCACCTTTCCTTCGGCATCGAAGCGCGAGCCGTGGCAAGGACAATCCCATGACTTATCCGCTTTGTTCCAGTGAACGATACAGCCGAGATGCGTGCAAACGGCGGATACAGCGTGAATTCGGCCTTCCTCGTTTCGATACACGGCGGTTTTTTTGCCGTGGAGATCGATGATCTCTCCTTCCCCGGGCGCAACCGTCTCCACCGTTTTTCTATGACCGGACGCCAATTTGTCCCTTAACCACATTTCCCCGACATGGACGTTCTCCTTCAGCAACTTTCCGCCCGATGCCTTGAGATTCACGCGCGTAGCCCGGTAGAGCTTCGCCCAGCGGTTGTGGTTGCCGATAATCTCGTCGGAAATGATCGTAGCGGCCACCGTGCCGTTGGTTAAACCCCAGGCATTGAATCCGGTTGCCGTATAAAGGTGCTTCGAGCCGGGCGTGAGATGACCGATATAAGGCACTCGGTCGGCAGCGTCGTAATCCTGATTGATCCACTCGTATTCGATAGAGGTGACCTGAAAGCGGTTTTGGACGAACCACCTGAGCTCTCTCGACTTCTGCGCCGTGTCGGCGTGCCCCGTCCGATAGCCCTGTCCCGAAACGATCAGCAACGGCCCTTTATCCGTCGGATGGACGCGAACCGAATATTTGGGCTCTCCCACCGACAGAAACATGCCGTCGGGGACTTGCTCCGGGGCAACTCGAATCCCGACGACGACATGTTGTCTCGGAAACACTTTGGCGAAGAATCCGCCTTTATCCAGAATGGGAATATTGGTGGCGATGACCACGTCTCGCGCCTCGACTTTCCCCTTATCGGTCAGCACCCGGCACGGGGTACCCTCTTCGACGTCCAGCACTCGAGTATTCTCGAAAACCGCACAGCCGTCGCCGCTCACCGCCTGTGCGACCGACAGCAGGTATTTCCGAGGGTGGAAACGCGCCTGGTGATCGAAGCGTACCGCGCCGGCAATCGGAAAAGGCAAGGTCGTCTCGGTGACGAAATCGACCGGCAATCCAAGCTTCGCGGCAGCTTCCATCTCGGCTTCCAATGCCGGCACCTGCTCCTCCGACTCGGTAACGGTAAATGCCGACTGACGCTCGAAATCGCAGTCGCTGCCGAGTTGCGTCCGTATGGTGTCGACTATCTCGATCGCGGCTTGATTCGACTCGGCATAGGCGCGAGCGCCGTCTTCGCCGAAAGTTTTGATCAGATAGGAATAGATAAGACCGTGGAGCGAGGTCAATTTGGCGGTGGTTCGCCCCGTGACCTGCCCGACGATCTTCCGCGAGTCGATCACCGCCACGCTGCGCCCAGCCCGTTTCAGCAGAAGCGCCGTGGTGAGGCCCACGATACCGGCACCGACAACGGCTACATCGACGGAAAGATCGCCCGGAAGTTCCGGATAGCCCGTTTCCGGCGTCGAATCGATCCAGTACGAGACATGTTTGGTGGGAATATCGGCCATCCTAGCCTCCGTTTAGTCCTTAGGGATCCCTGAATCGCTTACTAAACGTAAGCGTTAAGTCGCGAAACGAAGCGGCATGGGCACCGCTTCAGGGAAGATTAATCGTCGCCTCCAGAATTCGTCAACCGATCTCCTCGACAAGCGACACGCCGAAATTCTGTGCAAAGAAAAACCCCGCGGCAAACCTGCGGGGTTTTTGACGGCGTCACCGTTCAAGCGTTCCTACGTCCCGGCGGATTTGATCACCAGATTCACCACGGCAATGACGGCCACCACGAACAGCACCGTAAAAATGATGCCGCCGATGATATAAGCCTTGGCTGAGCCAAAGGCGAAATCGCGCTCCCGGTTAGCCGAGCTTTGAACGCCGAAAGCCGCCGCGACGACACTGGCAATCACCTGAAATACCGTAGGTCTTTTTGAATTAGAATCACCGGAACTCATAGTTGTCATCAAATCTGCCGAACAAAGCCTATTTTTAAGATGCGATCGTTTTCTTTTTGTTCAAATAAAATTTGACGCCAAAGGCAACTGCGGTAACCAAGAGAGCAATCGATATCGAGATCGCGTTACTGCTGATGACATCTTCATCCACGTTTAAGGCGTAAGTCCGCACGTAGGTCGCGATGAAGTACAAGGTTTGCACCGTGGCTATGGAAAAGAAGAACGAAACCAAGAATTTATCGAGCGCCCTGTATTCCGTGAACTCCATATGATCGAAGAACAGCTTGGTAATCGCGTAGCCCGGCAGAAACATGATAAAGATCGTGATCAGAATCCGTTTCGCGTAATAGAAAGGGGACGTGGTCGTAAACAACGACATCAGCACGATAAAGATCGCGCTAATTCCCAACATGCCCAGCCACATCGTTCGGTCATCTTTATTGAACTGAAAAAACTTATTCATATCCGGTTTCCTCTAATTATTGTTTTTTAAAGAAATAAAATCCTTCGATACCGCCTTTCAGGATCATTCGGTCGGGCGTTTTTTCGTAGACCATGTAATCGATCGTTTTTCCCGGCCGCCCCGGATCATCCGCCACGATCTTGCCGTCCACGACCTTGTACTTCCACTCGTGCCGATCTTCCGCTTTGAAATGCCGGTTGTAACCCGAAGTGACGATGGTACCGTCAGATTTGAATTCCCAGGTCCTATTTTCCTCGATCTTGGGTTTATTAAGTGCCGGAGCCACCGACTCGAGGCGCCACGTACCCACAATTTCGCTGTTGTCTTTTAGCGGGACTTCTCCCAAAGCGGTCGTCCCCATGGCTCCAACAAGCCAAATCAGGCCGGCTGCGCCGAAAGCTCGAAAATTCATAGAAATCTCCCCGGAACGTTTATTGTAGCGGTTGCTCTTCCCCGCAAAAAAAGAGGCATCCGTGGGGCGGAACAGCTTGCTATTCTTGAAAGCGAGCCGAATTTTGACATCATTCATTTCCTTATGGCAAGGAATACACCGGCTTGCCGCGCATGAACCGGTTTATTGCCGGACCGTCTGTCTCTAAAATAGAACTCTTTGCCGTCAAAACGCCGGTTCGAATTCTCCCTTACCCCGGAATATCCCACGATGACCGATTTGAACGCCCGCACCGCACTATTGAGACAACTTCTTTCCGAAAGGATTCTCTTCCTGGACGGCGCGATGGGCACCATGATCCAAAGCTACCGGCTCGAGGAAAAGGATTATCGCGGAGAGCGTTTTGCGAACTGGCCGAAAGATCTCAAGGGCAACAACGACCTGCTCTGCCTCACTCAGCCGCAGATCATCCGGGCGATTCACGACGCTTATCTGGAAGCGGGTGCGGACATCATTGAAACCAACACCTTCAACGCCAATCGGGTCAGCCTCGCCGATTACGGCATGGAGGAACTGGCTTATGAGCTCAACGTGGAAGCGACCCGGCTGGTGCGGCAAGCGGTCGACGCCATGTCCGAGAAGACTCCCGACCGGCCGCGGTTCGTCGCCGGCGTATTGGGCCCGACCAACCGCACCGCCTCGATTTCGCCGAACGTCAACGACCCCGGCTTTCGTAACGTCAGTTTCGACGATCTCGTCAGCGCTTATTACGAAGCCACCCAAGGCCTGGTCGACGGCGGCGCGGACATCATTCTCATCGAAACGATCTTCGACACTCTGAACGCCAAGGCCGCCGTCTTCGCCGTGGAACAGTACTGCGACGACCGCGGACTCCGCTTGCCGGTCATGATCTCGGGCACGATCACCGACGCCTCTGGCCGCACCCTGTCCGGGCAAACCGTGGAGGCTTTCTGGAATTCGCTGCGCCACGCGCAACCCATTTCCATCGGCTTCAACTGCGCGCTGGGCGCCAAGCAGCTCCGGCAGTACATCGAAGAGCTTTCGCACATCGCCGACACCCATGTCTCGGCCCACCCCAACGCCGGACTTCCCAACGAATTCGGCGAATACGACGAATCGCCGGAAGCCATGGCCAAGGAAATCGCGGAATGGGCGGAGCAGGGATTTCTGAACATCGTAGGCGGCTGCTGCGGCACTCGCCCGCCCCATATCAAAGCCATTCGCGACGCCGTGGAGCATTTCCCGCCGCGACATCTGCCGGCTATCGAACCGAAGTGCCGCCTGGCCGGGCTCGAGCCCCTGAACATCGGCCCCGAATCCTTGTTCGTCAACGTGGGCGAGCGCACCAACGTCACCGGCTCGGCGGCCTTTCGCCGCCTGATCCGCGAGGAGAAGTACGAGCAGGCCATCGACGTCGCCCGCCAGCAGGTAGAGAACGGCGCGCAGATCATCGACGTCAACATGGACGAAGGCATGCTCGACTCGCAGGCCGCCATGGTCCGTTTCCTGAACCTGATCGCCTCTGAACCCGACATCGCGCGCGTGCCGGTGATGCTGGACTCGTCCAAATGGGACATCCTGGAAGCCGGACTGAAATGTCTTCAGGGCAAGGGCATCGTCAACTCGATTTCGCTCAAGGAAGGCGAAGACGCGTTCATCCGCCACGCCAAGCTGGTCCGCCGCTACGGCGCCGCGGTCATCGTCATGGCCTTCGACGAGCAGGGCCAGGCGGACACGCGCGAGCGCAAGGTGGAAATCTGCGCCCGCGCTTACAAGATTCTCACCGAACGGGTCGGACTCCCGGCCGAAGACATCATCTTCGACCCGAATATCTTTGCCGTCGCCACCGGCATCGAGGAGCACAACCGCTACGGCTTCGATTACATCGAAGCCGTGCACCAGATCAAGGAAACCCTGCCCCATGCCCTGGTCTCGGGCGGCGTTTCCAACGTGTCTTTCTCTTTTCGCGGCAACAATCCGGTGCGCGAAGCCATCCACGCCGTCTTTCTTTACCATGCGATCCGTGCCGGCATGGACATGGGTATCGTCAACGCCGGACAGCTCGCGATTTACGAAGACATTCCGGCGGAACTTCGGGATGCCATCGAGGATGTGATCCTCGCGCGCCATCCGGACGCCACCGAACAGCTTCTGTCCATCGCCGAGAAATACCGGGACGAAGGCGGAACCGTCGAAAAGAAGGAAGACCTCGCGTGGCGCCACTGGCCGGTCGAGAAGCGCCTGGAACATGCGCTGGTCAAGGGTATCGACGAATTTATCGAGCAAGACACCGAGGAGGCCCGCCAGCAATACGCGCGCCCCTTGCACGTCATCGAAGGTCCGCTCATGCAGGGCATGAACGTGGTCGGCGACCTGTTCGGCGCCGGCAAGATGTTCCTGCCGCAGGTGGTCAAATCCGCCCGGGTCATGAAGAAATCGGTGGCCTATCTGATGCCCTTCATGGAAGTGGAAAAAGCCGGCGGTACGATTCAATCGAACGGCAGAATCCTGCTGGCCACGGTCAAAGGCGACGTGCACGACATCGGCAAGAACATCGTCGGCGTCGTGCTGCAATGCAACGGCTTCGAAGTGATCGATCTGGGCGTCATGGTGCCTTGCGAGAAAATCCTCGACGCGGCGCGCGAGCATGATGTCCACATCATCGGACTGTCCGGTCTGATCACGCCGTCGCTGGATGAAATGGTCCATGTGGCCAAAGAAATGGAGCGGCTGGGCTTCACTCTGCCCCTGCTGATCGGAGGCGCAACCACCTCGCGCGCCCATACCGCCGTCAAGATCGAGCCGAACTACAGCGGCCCGGCGGTTTACGTGACCGATGCCTCGCGAAGTGTCGGAATCGCCGGGAGTCTTTTAAGCGAAGATTTGCGGGACGATTTCATCTCGCAAACGCGGCGCGAATACGAAGAGGTGCGCCAACGCCACGCGGGACGCAAGGCACAAAACCCGCTGCACGAGATCGCCGCGGCGCGCGCCAACGCCTTCCATGGCGATTGGCAGCATTACGTGCCGCCGCATCCGACTTTCTTGGGTCTACGGGTATTCGACCATTACCCGTTGCGGGAAATTGTCGATTACATCGACTGGTCGCCTTTTTTCCATACCTGGGAGCTGGCGGGCAGCTACCCGAAAATTCTCGACGACGAAGTGGTCGGAGAGCATGCGCGCACCTTGTTCAAGGACGCTAAGGCCATGCTCGAAACCTTGGTCGCGGAAGAGTGGCTGACCGCCCGCGCGGTGGTCGGATTCTTCCCGGCTAACGCATCTGCCGACGATATCCTGCTGTATGCCGACGATACCCGGAAGGAAACGCTGACCGTCCTTCGCCATCTGCGCCAGCAGGCGGTGAAACCGCCCGGCCAGCCCAATTACTGCCTGTCCGATTTCGTGGCGCCGAAAGAGAGCGGCGTGCCCGACTATATCGGGGGCTTCGCCGTTACCGCCGGCCACGGCATCGAAAAACATCTCGACCGCTTCGCCGCCAACCACGACGACTACAGCAGCATCATGCTCAAGGCCCTGGCCGATCGTCTGGCGGAAGCCCTCGCCGAACTGATGCACCGGCGGGTTCGCCGCGAGTTCTGGGGCTACGCGCCGGACGAGCAGCTCAGCAACCAGCAACTGATCGCCGAGGCGTATCGGGGCATCCGCCCTGCCCCCGGCTATCCCGCCTGTCCGGACCACACCGAAAAGGCCGCGCTGTTCGAACTGCTGGCAGCCGAACAGAACAGCGGCATCCGCTTGACGGAGTCTTTCGCGATGTACCCCGCTTCCTCCGTCAGCGGATGGTATCTGGCACATCCGGCGGCGAAATATTTCAACGTCGGCAAGATCGGCCGCGACCAGGTCGAGGATTACGCGAAACGGAAAGGCGTGACGCTTAGGGAAGCCGAACGGTGGCTGGCGCCGATCCTGGCTTACGAACCGGATTAGCCTTCGATAATCGCTAAACACGATTCATGGTCAAGGTGGGCAAACGGGGTCTGGCCGGTCCGGCCGCGGTCTTACTGATTGCGCAGTGTGCACCGGCTTCATTGCGAGCGGATATGACGGAACTGCCTCCGGTGACCGTGATTCCCACGGACGGTCTGCCCCAAACCGCCGACAATCTCTCACGAGCGCTTACGAACAATGCCACTTTTCGGTCACGGAATGACGTCGAAAGTTCGCAGTACAGCAATATCAACGATTTCCTGCGCGGAACGCCGGGCGTTTTCGTGCTCCGGGGCAGCGAGGGCCGCGCCGTGGGACTGAGGGTACGCGGCGTGACTTACACCCAAGGCATGGTGACATTCGATGGCGTACCGTTACTGACGGCACTGCCGGCACTGAGCTGGCTCGATACCATTCCCGCCGAAGCCTTGGGCGGAGCTACCGTGGTTCTCGGTTCCAACCATGCCTACTACACCAGCCAAGCTTTGGGCGGCAGCATTCAGTTGAGTTCCAAACGGACCACGGAAGATTATGGTTTGGTTCACGCGGAAGGGGGAAGCTTCGGAACCTTCCGCACGACACTGAGCGGCGGCTTGCTGGCCGAGCATGCCGACATTTCCGTCACCGGAAGTCGGGTGAACCAATTCGACGGTGCGTACGACGCCATACCCGACCGGGGCAATCCGGAGCGGGACCGCTTCGGCAGCACCTTAGGGATAGCGCGATACGGCGCGCGGTTCACGCCGGATTTGGCCGTGGACGGCAGCGTCCTCTACAAAGACTCATGGCAGGACGCCGATCTACCGGGGGTGACTCCGGCCGGTCTTCCCACCTTCGTCGACAGTGCGACCACGGATTTTCACGAAAAACTGTGGCTGACCCAAAATACCGCCTCAGCGCATCTGACCGATGACTGGACCAGTCGGTTGCAGCTGGCCTACACCGAGAACGACGTCGCCGCTCGAGCCGGGCGTCTACCGTTCAGTTTCAGCAGCCATTTGATGTTCGCCGATTGGCGCAACAGTCACGCACTTTTAAACGATCAGACGCGCCAGCGATCCTGGCGACTGGTGTGGGGTGGGCAGGTGCGTCACGAGCATGGGGAAAGTGAACATCCCTTGCAATCGTCGCAATTCCACGACGAGCGAAAGACCGTGATCGGATTTGCCGAGCTGCAGGCCGATTTGGGGAAATGGTACCAAGAAGCGGGCGTCCGGGTGGAAAGCCACGACGACTACGGCAAACACACGCTACTGCATTTCGGGTCTCGCTGGGACGTTTCGTCATCCTTGAGCCTCCGGGCCAACGCGGGCACCGCATTCCGCGCCCCCAGCTACGGCGAACTGTATATGCCGCTCTTGGGCAGTCCCATTCTCAAACCGGAGAAAGGCTTGACGGCAGATGCCGGATTCGATTGGGTGCCGATCCGCAATCTATACATCTCCGTAACCGGCTACTACGGTCGCTATAACGACCTGATCACTTCAGAAATCAGCTTGGGACGCTTTGTTCGCCTCGGCAACACGCCGCGGGCCCGCATCGCCGGAGCAGAGGCTTCGTTGGAAGTTCTCTGGTCCGAACAGCTCCGCAGCGGTCTGGACTTCACTTATCAGTACAGCCGCAATCTGGACAACGACCGGCCTTTGCCGGTGCATCCGGAAAAATCCGGCCGCATCTGGACGCAGTGGAACCTGGATGCCTTGCCGCTGAGCCTCCGCGCGAATGCAACATACCAAGGCTCGCAATGGAACGATAGCGCGGCGACTTTGGCCACGGACGACACCGTCCGTGTCGATCTCATAGCCACCTATCGCGTGTTGCCGCAACTCGATCTTTATGTGCGCGGTGACAATATTACCAACAACCGAACCGGCGGCATCTACGCCCGCTACACTCCCGGAACCACGGTATTCGGCGGAATTCACGCGAAGTTTTGATTTGGAATTACTCGCAAATGCCGGTTAACAGCGGATGTCGCAGCAGCGACTGACGCAGGCAATCCGCCTCGTCCATGGATTCGGCCAAGCCTCGAAGTATCGCTGCGCTGCGATGGCGGTAGGTTTCCGCTTCAGGGAGGCGTCCCCTTCGGCTATCCAGCTCCGCAGCGGTTGCGTACACCCGCCATGCCGCGAGTGCGGCCTCGATCGTACCGAGATGGGACAACGCCTGTTCGACTTCCGCCCCAGCCGTATCCAATGCCTTTCGGCCCATGGCCACTTCGGCCAACAGCCGATGTCCCAGCGCCAGATAAGCCGGATCGGGAGGCAAGGCCGAGAGCTCGCAAACCTTGTTGGCCTGCTCTTCGGCTTTTTCCCACTGGCCTTGCGTCAGCCAGTATTCACCCAGGCCCAAATGAAAGAGCGGCCGCAGGTACCAATCCATCAGTCCCTGACACGCATCCAGCAGCTGATCGGCTTTGGCGAAACTCTCGAAGGCTTCGGCGTGTTGCCTCAAACCCAGATGGGCCGCCCCCGACCGGATCAGTCCGAAAAAGGCATTCGAGGAATCCCGCTGGTCGTGCATTTTTTCCATCGCGGCCTGGCACAGACTCCGTGCACCTTCGTAATCCAAAGCCTGCTCGTGTAACCAGCTCATGAGCAGAGTGAAATGGATGATTGCAAAGACATTGCCGTTCCTTTCGGCCATCTCTAATGCTTTGGCGATATGGCGCCGGGCTTCCCCCCACTCTCCGATGTGCAGCATCGACCTTATGCAAAGGGCCTCGCAAACCATGTATTGCAATGCGTCGCCCCGGTTCTGAGCGATCTCCATTGCCTCGCGTGCGAGAGCGATCGCCGACCGATAGTCGGCCCTGGCGTATTCGAAACTGGAATGCAAGGTGAGGCTGGCGTTAAGCAATTCGCGATTCCGCGTTGCGCGGGCCATATCCATGGCCTTTCGACAATCCCGGATGTAGTGCTCGCTCCATCCCTGCAAAGTGTTATGCCATCCAGCCCAGGAGCCTCGAACCAGGATTTCGATCATCTCGTCCTTTAAATCCAGAGCGCGTTCTACCGCCTCGGTCACTAACGCGAGGCAGCGGGGCCGATCCATCCAATAACAAACCCTGCCTTGTTCAATCAAGGCTTTGAGCTCCCAAAGCGGAAGACCCGCGCTGACCGCAAGCTTGCGAATAGCCGAAAAGTCTTCCATGGCGCCATCGGTGTCGTCCATAGAACGCTTTACGACACCGCGTCTGAACAGCAATTCCATGATTAAGGCCTCGCGTTCCGCCTCCGGAAGCGACTCGGACAGGCGTAGCGCGTGGCTGATGTAGTCTATCGCTTCTCGGTTGGCATAGCGGCTCACGGCGTTCTCCGACGCCAGACGCAGATACATGATTGCCTTAGACAGCTGTTTGCCTTGCTCGAAATGATTGGCCAATTCCGCCGCGATCGTTTTGGATTTCTCGCCGTATCCATTTTCCAAGCATTCTCCGGTGGACCGGTGCAACTGCATCCGGCGCCCGGGCGCAAGGCGGCGATAAAGGATTTCGCGATAGAGGGAATGCCGAAAACCATAGCGTCCGGCCATTATCCCGTCCGCCCACTCGTCGGCACCGCATGACTTCAACATCTGGCCGCGCCGGCGGAGTTCATCGCAACACAGTTCGATCGTCGCCAAATCTTCGCCGGATACGGCTGCCAGCAGTGCCGCAGACCATTCGACGCCGAATACGCTCGCCATTTCGAGCAAGCGCCGCTCGGAAGCGCTCAGGCGATCGATTTGCGCGTCTATCATTTCCAAGAGATTATCGGGTATCGCCAGCTTCGAGCCCGTATCGTAGGAACTCGATGTAAGGCGCCCCAAATCGACCAGATGTTCGACCAGATTTACCATGAAAAAGGGATGGCCCTCGGTCCATCGGTAAATGGACGACGATAAAGTCTCATGCCCCCCCTCTTCGGGATAGCGCGATACCAAATATTCCTTGATTTCGTCCTCGCCCAGACCGCACAAGGCCAGCTCGGCGCATAAACCGCGCGCCTGCAATTCGTGCCTGATCCGCTTGATCGGGTGTTGCGTCAAACTTACGTCGACCGGTCGGTATGTCGCGATGACGAATAACTGAGCCGGTGAACTTCGACGCCCTAATAGAGAGATAAGATCGACCGTCGCATAATCGCCCCAATGCAAATCGTCGATCACCAGGACCAAGGGAAATTCGGAGCTGATGCTCTCGAAAAACTCCGCCGCCTCTCTGAGCATTCGGGCATTCGTTGCGCCCAGGACCTGCTGGCTGAGCTTGTCCTTATCCGCGGGCGTCAAGACCGAGTTCATTTGCATCAGCCAGGTCGGTGCATGTCGGTGCAGCCGGTCGACCAATTGCTGCGCGCCAGCTCCGCGGCATTCGTTCTCCAAAGCCTCGATCAAAGGCATAAACGCCTCTCCCGCACCGCACTGTTCGACGCATCGGGCGCGTAGCAGCCCCAGATTCGTGCCGTTGGCGCGAGCCAGAAACATATCGATTAGGGTGGTCTTGCCTATCCCGGCCTCGCCGGTGAAGAAGACTATCTGACGCTCACCACGCCTTACCCGTTCGAAGCGTGCTTCCAGCCATTCCAACTCGCTCCGCCGCCCTACCCAATACATCGAATTCACATCATGGGCTGCGCGATTGGCCGCTATTGGCGACAGTGCCGGCGCACGAACTTCCCGGCTGTCTGCCTGCATTACCTCGGCAATGAAGCGATAGCCGTGTTTCGCCACCGTTTCGATGTAAGTGGGTGACTTCGGATCATCCGCCAGAGCTTTGCGCAATTCGTTGACGCATCCTTTAAGAACCGACTCGCTGACAAAGCGGCGATGCCAGACCGCATCGAGCAAAGCGTCCTTGGTTAACAGCCGGCCGGGATTCATAAGCAAGTAGTGCAAAAGCGCAAAGGCTTTCGGCGGCAAGCCCACCACCTCCGACCCTCGCCACAAGACGGCGTTTCCGGCGTCTAGCCGAAAAGGGCCGAATAGCAAACTCTTACCGATCTCCATACCTACAGGCTCCGGCATTCGTGGTTAGCATTGCAGTTGGCGGAACAAACCATATTTGACCAAAAACTGACCGTTTTCTGACGACTTTCGAACCTTTACAAATCAAAATCCAACCCTCATCAGCAAATTGGCACGCCGGGTGGTGCGGATTAAAGACGTTATCATCGTAGCGTCTCTCCCTTCAGGATTTCGATGGAGCTTGCCGCGCAGAGCGCTTCCTCGATAAGGCAAACCGGGCGAATTGCCAGTCTGCAAGTAAATTCATTTCGCCGTCTGTGACAAATTACCTCGTTGACAATCAACAGATTCGGCCGGCGGTCATTTCGGTAATTCAGAACGCGGAGAATGCCCAACCGTCTGGCGATTTTCCGTGCGAACAACGCACGCGGCACGCGCCCGCTGCTCGCTAAACGGAGGGCTAAGCATAGCGGTTCCGGCGACCGTTTGGCGACCGGGATCGATTACCCCGCATCGTTTCCAAGCTGGAAACGATGGAACAGGCGCGCTGTCGACGAATACCTGCCATAAGCGCCCACACTTCGGACGTCGTGATGAAACCACGCCCGACATTATCCGATGCGACATGAAACGGGCGTTTTCTCTTTTGTCCTCGCCAGAAAAACGACATCGCCGCTGCTTGAGTACCTCTATCCGTAAGGCCCCCCACTTGTGGAGCGGTCGAACAATCTTCGTTCGGCATGTTTCCCCTCTAATCTGATAAGCTTAGCCGCTCGCGAGCGATGTCCCCGTGACATCCGTCACTGCCCCTATCACCGAGGCCAGATTGCCGCGCTCCGGAACCGGACGACGATGCGCAAACTTCCGGCCGTATCCAGCGAGGACGAGCAAGATTGATTCGACTAATACTTTACGGCACACACGGTTGTCATTTGTGCGAAGACGCGGAATTTCTGCTGTCTAAAGCGATTCAAGCGAAAGGCGCCGAGATTCCCGTCGAGATAGTAGATATCGCCGAGAAACTCGAGTTGGAACACCGCTATGGCGTACGGATTCCGGTCGTGCGCGATTCCGCATCGGGTGCCGAACTCGGCTGGCCCTTCGACGAAGAACGGTTAGGCGAGTTTCTCCATAGCCTGTCCTAGTCCGGCTTATCAAACATCATGCGGCCTAACTAATCCGTTAACACTTAACCGATTTTCAATGTCATGAACCAAAACGCTTTCCGCATCGAAAAAGACAGCATGGGCCAATTGCAGGTGCCGGCCGATGCCCTTTATGCCGC
Organism: Methylocaldum sp. 14B; assembly: GCF_002005105.1. Lineage (GTDB taxonomy): Bacteria > Pseudomonadota > Gammaproteobacteria > Methylococcales > Methylococcaceae > Methylocaldum. The sequence goes on from NZ_MSCV01000033.1 coordinate 30,400, forward strand.
CCAAACTCAGCGCGCGGTGGAAAATTTCCCGATCAGCGGACTCAAGATGCCGCCGGCCTTTATCGCGGCCGTAGCCTTGATCAAGCAGTGCGCCGCCCGCGTAAATAGAGACTTGGGCGTTTTGGACTGCGGCTTTGCCGAGGCCATCGAGCGGGCAACGCAGGACATAATCGACGGACGTTACGGCAACCAGTTTCCGGTCGACGTATTCCAAACCGGTTCCGGCACCAGCACCAACATGAACGTCAACGAAGTCATCGCCACGCTTGCCTCCCGTGCCTGCGGACAAAGCGTGAGCGCCAACGACCACGTCAACATGGGGCAAAGCAGCAATGACGTCATTCCGACGGCGATCCACGTCAGCGCTGCGCTCGCCGTCAACGCACAGCTCATCCCCGCACTGGAGCATTTGCAGACCACGATCGTCTACAAGGCGCAATCGATCGAGCACGTGGTCAAGACCGGACGCACCCATCTCATGGACGCCATGCCCGTCACCCTGAGCCAGGAACTCTCCGGCTGGGCGTTGCAAATCCAAAACGGCGTTGAGCGTCTGCGCGCCTCATTACCGCGTATCTACAAACTCGCCCAGGGCGGCACGGCCGTAGGTACGGGCATCAACGCCCATCCGGAGTTCGCGGCGAAAATGGCGGAGGCGCTTTCCGACGCCACGGGCCTGCCGTTCGCGCCCAATGCCTCGTTTTTCGAAAGCCTGAGTTGCCAGGACGCGGCCGTGGAATTGTCGGGCCAACTGAAGACCGTGGCGGTCAGCCTCATGAAAATCGCCAATGATCTCCGCTGGATGAATTCCGGCCCCCTGGCGGGTCTAGGTGAAATCGAACTGCCGGCGCTACAGCCCGGCAGTTCCATCATGCCGGGCAAAGTCAATCCGGTGATTCCGGAGGCTGTTTGCATGGTCGCCGCACAAGTCATCGGCAACGATGCCACGATTACTGTCGCCGGCCAGTCCGGATCGTTCCAGCTCAACGTCATGCTGCCGGTCGTCGCATACAATCTGCTGCAAAGCATCGACCTGCTGGCGAACGTCTCGCGTCAATTGGCGGATAAGGCCATCGCCGATTTCGTCGTTCGTGAAGACAATTTAAAGAAAGCGTTGGCACTCAATCCCATTCTGGTTACCGCGCTGAATCCCGTCATCGGCTATCTCAAAGCGGCGGAAATCGCCAAAGCGGCCTACAAGCAGCAACGGCCGATCATCGACGTGGCCGCCGAAATGACCGGGATTCCGCGCGAGGAATTGTCCGAGCTTCTGGATCCCGCGAAGCTGACGGAAGGAGGCATTCAGGGCTGAAGGGATTCGTCGGCAAGGGATTGCCGACCTACGTCGAACCGCCGGGTCGTAGGTCGGGAATCCATTCCCGACAAGGAATCAATTTTTTGTAGGGTGGGTTAGGCCGCGAGGCCGTAACCCACCGAGCGACCGCGAATCGGTGGGTTACGCTGCGCTAACCCACCATCGATGGGTTTCGCTTCGCTCTACCCATCCTACGATGAATGTCCATTCGAATGCCGAACGGAATAAGCCGTTGACTGTGCGAATAAATTCGCACCTACCACGGCGCCCCCCCCCGTTTTTGGGATGAAACGCTCCGCTGATCTCGGGCCGCGTTCGAGTGTACGGAGAACCCGGCTCAAAGAACCATCCAGCGAGCCAGCGCGATCAGAGCCAGCATCCCACCGCTCCGCACCGCCCAGACGGTTCCGCTCCCGCGGCGCAGGACGTATTCGACGCCGTACAGCAGGATCGCCGATTGGACGGCGATCTTGGCGTAGTTGACTTGACTAAAAACCGGTAAGTTCGCCGCGACCAACAGCACGAACATCACCAGGAAGTCCGACGGCGTCAGGGTGAAGTAGCGCCCCGAAAACCGCACGCCCACGCCCACGATGACGGCCAGCAAGGCGATAGCGTAATTGAACCAGCGCTCCGCCTCCGAGTACTCGAAACCGGCGGTCTGGGCGAGATAAACCACCAGGATCACGCTCGAGTAAACGGCCACGCGCTCGATGAAGCCCGCACCGGGAAGACGAGCCCCTACCCAAACCAGCCAGGTCACCAGAATTCCCGCGGCAAACACCGCAATCTCGTCCAGATCCTCCTCCTTCGTTGTGACGGCGGTTGCAACCAGGAACAACGGCACGGCGAGACGGACGGATTGAAAAGCCGTTTTGTCCAGCCAGGCTTTCTCCAGAATCAAATTCAATTTTCGGGTGAGAAACGACGCCTGGCCACGGTCGACTCCGTGTAGGCGCCAACGGAACGCCTGTGCGAGCGGGAAGAATGCTCCGACCACGGCGAACAGGGCCAGATAGATCGCCAGAACCAATAGGTCGGACTCGTAACGGAGAAAATACGCGAGAAGAATGCAGGACGCCTGGACCACGTACGTCGTCAGCACTGCCTCATAATGGTCGAAACCCAGAGACAGGAGCTTATGGTGAAAATGGTTCCGGTCCGGCTTGAACGGCGACACGCCGCGAAGTATCCGATGCCCCATGACCAGCAAAGTGTCGATGATCGGCAATCCCAAGATCAGCAGCGGCAAAGAACCGCTCAGCGCCGTATTGACCTTTTGCGTAAGCAACACGGCAAGAACGCCCGCCGAGAAGCCCAGAAACTGGCTGCCCGTATCGCCCATGAACACGATGGCCGGGTGGGTGTTGTAGCGCAGAAATCCCAAGATGGCGCCCAGGATGGCAACAGCAGTCGCTATTGTTTGATAGCCGTCGGCCAAATCGGCTAGAAACGCAATGCAAGCCAGACTCAGAATGCTGAGTCCCGCCGCCAGTCCGTCCAAACCGTCGGCCAGATTCATCGCATTCGTCACGCCGAGCAAAAAGAATACCGTCAGCGGGTAAGCGACGGCATCGGGCAGCGTTCCGCAGTCCCAAAAACACAAGCGGCGGATCACGATGTCGCCGAAAACGACCACCACCAGCACCGCCACGAACTGACCGAAAAACTTGATCTTGTAGTTCAGGTCGTAGCGATCGTCGAGTAAGCCGAACACGCTTAGAATGCCGACGCCGAGCAGGCAGATCCGGAATCCGGAATCGAGATCGAACTCCAGGAGCAGCGCCACGATGGTCGCAATGACCATGCCGATCCCGCCCACCCGTGGAATCGCCGAAACATGGACCTTCCGCGCATCGGGAACATCCACCAGGCCGAGCGGCGCAGAAAATCGGATCAGTGCGGCCACCAACACCATGGCCAGAAACAGGGTGGTCAAGAACAGCACAAAAAGCTGCATAGAAAATCCTTATCCGTACCTGCCAATACCGCTAAATTAAGCTCCATACCGTCGTTCCGGCAGGGAATGCCGGAACCCAGAAGCCAGGGATAGCATCAGCCTGGATCACATCCCCGTGCTCTGGATACCGGCACTCCCTGCCGGTATGACAGCTTGACTTAACGGCTTTGGCGTACAACTTCGGCAAAATTAAGCGCATGCGTCTAATCCGCGATATAACGATTCAATTGCGGCTTCAAGACACGCAGGAACTCGTTGAGCCGCGCCTCGCCCGTCGCGAGCTCCTCTCCGCGGGGAAGATAGGTCGTGAGCCGCACTAGGGCGCCGTCGGTACGATTAAGCGTCAGCGCATCCCAGAACAGATACCACTTCACGGCATATTCGTTGGTCAGATTGCGCCCGCGCTGCTGAAACCAGTAGTAAACGAGCTGGCGATCCTCGCCTTTCTGAATGACCAGGCGGTTGATCCTAAGCGGATCGCCTTCCTCGCCGGGAAGATCGGCATTCACGGTCTCCAGCGATTTGATTTCCCAACCGCCGCCCGGAATGCAGGAGCGGGGCGAATGTATCGACTCGCCCTTGCGCTGGGAGGCGTAATAGGCGGAATAAAAATTGACCGGCATGACCCCGTCGCGGACATAGTTAGCCAGAATGTAGTCATCGAATTTGAGCGCATCGATGTATTGCTGCTCCATCGTCTCGCGCCGCCCCGTCCAATCGGCCAGTTGCATGGGGAAATCGACGAACTCGGCACGAGGAGGAACGAATTCTTCCCGATGCTGCAGGAGTTGAGCACCCCCCAATGCCACGACCGAAAGCCCCAGCACCGGCCAGTATTGGCGCGGCAAGGTGCGCTCCCGAAACAACGCATCCTTCGGCGACGGTTCCGGAAACGCCAAACCAAACACTTCCAGCAACGGCCGCGGCTCCCGCCCGATCCTGGCCAGCAGCCACATTTCCCCCACCAGTAGGCCGGTGCAGGCCATGAAGATTGCCCAGCCCTCGAAATCGTGCAGGAATCCTTCCGCCATCGATTTTCCCCAGTACTCGACCATTACCCCGATGATGCCGATGCGAAAGCTGTTCATCAGAATCGTGATCGGAATGCTGGAGAGAAAAATTACGGCCCGTTTCCACAATGCCACCTTGAAGAAATAGGCGCACATGAACGAGAGGCTCATCAGGGGAAAGAGATAACGCAGCCCGTTGCAGGCTTCCACCACCTGAAGCTTGTACGAGCCGAGGTCGATGATATTGCCTTCGAGATAAACGCTGATATCGCAGGCCCGAATGAAAGAGACGCCGAGTGCCGAGGAAAGAAGCTGAAGTTTGCCCGACAGGCCCTGGTAGAGAAAATTGGGCAAGGGAATCGAAAAAAACAAAAAGAACAGCGGTATCCAAATCTGCTTGAATATCTTGAACCCGGTCACCGCGAGAACCAGGCCGAACAAGACGACCAGGAAGGCATACTGGACGATGATGTAGAGCGTCGCCAATTCGCCCAGAAAATAAAGTCCCAACCCCAAGCCGACGACACCTACACCGGCCCAGGAGCCTTCGAACGGCAACCGGGCCAGTTCGTTTTTTTTCTGCCAGATCAGGAAAGCGGTGATGAACGGAATCAGAAGACCGTGGCTGTATTCCTCGCTTGTCGTCCAGTATCCGAAGACGAATTTGAGGCCGTCAAAAAATGTAAATACCGATATCCCTATCAAAAGGCTGAACCACCCCCAAAACTTGAGTCCGATATCCCACAATTCAGTTTTCGAATCTGTTGCAACCATTATGTCCGGCCTTTCTCTATTTCTATTCTTAGTGCCTGCCCCAAATAAGGCGATATCATCCGCTTAACTCCATTCGGCATTCGAGCGAACATTCATCGTAGGATGGGTAGAGCGAAGCGAAACCCATCCTACAAAATGAATTCCTGACTGAAAGCAATTTGGAATAAGTCCTACCCCGTTATTCCAATCGCAAACAGCCCATTCCGCTGGCGCCCAAACTCCCGTTTGGGCGTCCTACCCGAGAAGCTCTAGCTTCCAGAAACCGCACGCGAATCGAGAAGCCGGAGCTTCCCAAACTGGGTTCCCAAACGGGAGTTTGGGAACCAGCACAACCAGCGCAAGGCGCAAACATCGCTTTAGTCGCGGGACCTTCCCTACGTGGCATGGCAGCTTACCTTAACGGCACTGGTCCAGTAGGCCGTTCGCCCTGAGCAAAGTCGAAGGGCCTGTCCTGAGCAAAGTCGAAGGGTTTCTAGGGTCAACTGGAATAGCCTCCTATTACCCAAGATATCTAAACTCAAACATACTTAACGCGGTAATAAAAAAGCTTTATGAATTCTTTAAGTACAAAGGAAGCCGAGATTTTGTTTTCCCACCACAGACTTGGATTCCACCAACGCGGCCGGCTCGCGATCAAACGATAATCGATATTCGAGACACCCAATACCCGCTCGCAAACCCATCCGAGCCGCCGGAAATGTGGCGGATCGGAAACGATAAGGACGCTGCTCCAGCCGTTTTTCTTAACCAAATCCCTTATAACGTGCGCTTCTTCCCATGTGCTTTTGGCGGAACTGTCCAGCAGAATTGTTTCACTCGACACTCCCAACGACCGGAGATAGCTATATCTCGGATCGTTCGACGGTTCCCCATTCCGATCGTGCGCTTTCTGTACTCCGGTTAAAAGAACATGCTCAGCCCACCCGTCGCGCATCAAAGATCCGCCCGTCGCCACTCGCGTTTCCCACCCGCCGCCCAGAATCACGACCAAGTCGGCCTGCCGAGGATTATTGGACTCGATAGCCAAAAAATCGCCCGCACGGCTGCCAAGCAGCAATGCAATGGCAAACACCGAAATCACTGCGCACCATGCGACACGCCACGCAACGAAAGATGCCGACACACGAGTGACAACCGACACCGACTCAAGATACCGCCCCGTCCTCAAATTCATCGCCCGAAAGAATTAGAAAGTCCTTGAATAGCTCGAATCCGAGCTCTCGGCTGCTTTCTCCGACCCGAAGGAATCCAGCAGGTCCTTCCAGGCCGCGACGGCCCGCGGACGACTGAATCGCCGCTCGAACTCGGTCCGTGCTCTCAGCCCCATTTGCCGGCAAGCATCCGGATCGGACTTCAAGGCCTCTATATACCGAACCAGTCCTTCCGGATCTCCAGCGGAAACGGCGTACCCGCAGTTCACCGCATTCAAGACTCTCGGGATTTCGCCGTCCGGGTCGCCCACGAACAGCGTCGGCCGACCGGCCGCCGCGATACCGTAGAACTTGCTGGGGACGATCAACCCTTCGAGACCCGGTTTGAGACAAACGAGATGCGCATCCGGAACGCTCAAGCTGAGTCCGAGCTTTTCTTTTGGTTGGTACGGCCGAAACAACACGTTCGTTAAGGCGTGCGCTTCGATCCATTGCTCCAGCGCAACACGCTGCGCGCCGCTGCCGATAAACAGGAACATCATCCTCTCATCCCGGTCCCGGAGGATCTCCGCCGCTCGAAGAATGGTAAAGAACTCGTGAGCCCGCCCGAGATTCCCGGAATAACCCACGACGAATTTGTTTTCGAGACCCCATTCCCGGCGCAATTCGTTGTCTTCCGGCGCCAAGGGCTTGATATGGTCGCCGTCCGCCCAATTCGGGATCACCCGAACACTCTCCGCATCGACCCTCTGTTCCGAGAGCTTTTGCGCCATCAACTCGCCCAATACCACGTTGCAGGCCGCTCTACGCAAAGACCAGTTCCGTAGGCTCCGGGCCAAAGGCATGGCCGGACCGATCGCTTTCATATCGAGTTCCGTCGCCACCTCGGGGAACAGATCCTGAATCCAGTTCACCAAAGCAGCGCCCCGAAGGACCGCGACCAGCCCACAGATCACCGATATCAGCGGCGGATCGGTCTTGGCGACAATCACATCGCCCTTGGCCGTCAACCGCAACAACACCAAAAATGCGGACAGATAAAAACTCGCATAATCCAAAGCCCGGCCGAGCAATCCGGCCCGACCGAACCGCGTGGTCCAAATCCGGAAGATGCGAACGCCGCGTATATCCTCCGCCTTGGTCAGTTCGGCAGTAGGCCGGTCGTAAAGCTGGCGGCTGGTGACGACGTTCACTGGATAACCCTCGCACGCCAGGTCGAACGCTAGATCGCTCAGCATTTGGCTGGTCGCCGAATGGTCCGGGTAAAAGTACCGGTTGACGAAAATGATCTTATGGTTAGCCATTCCGAATTCCTAATCACACGTTTTCCATTAGGTGAAGACACTCCATGTTCGGCAATGCGGTTCTTCGATGTTGAACACGAAAAACCGCTCGCGCGCATTGCCGTCGCAAAATTCGCCTGCGGCGGCGAAACGTCATCGCCCAATGAGGGTAAAACGTCATTCCTGCATCACTCGATCTTTGATTTTCCGAGCCGGGGTCCCCGCCACCACTGTCCACGGCTCAACGTCCTTCAACACCGTAGACCTGACTCCGACGATCGCGCCTTCGCCAATGACGACGCCCGGTCCCACGAAAGCGTCCGCCGTTACCCAAGCCCCTGCCCCGACCGATATGGGCGCTGTTATCAGAGGTAGGTCGGCGCGCGTGTAATCGTGGCTGGCACTGCACAAATAGCTGTATTGGCTGACCGTGGCGTGAGCGCCGAGGTGAATCTTGTCCACGCAATAGCAATCCACGTGATCCCCCAAGCAGCTGTGGTCTTCCATCTCCAGGTTCCACGGCGCCCAAATTTTCGAGGAGGGATACACATAAACCCCTTTGCCGATACGAGCTCCGAATAGTCTCAACAACATCCGCCGCCAGCCGTGGAATGTCCTCGGACTGGGGCGGTACAACAACAGCCACAGCCACCCCCATATCGCTCGCAAGACGCGGTTTCCCAATGGATGCGGGCTGCCAGAACGGTGGGAAAGCTTCGCGAATCTGGACATAGGCTGTGACTGAATAAAGAGCTGTATCAGGAGTAATTCTCGATGGTCGCACCGTCATCCAAGACCGCCCGAACTGCGTCGAGAAAACCTTTAACGCTATGCTGGACACCCATCTCCTCCGCGATGCGCAGAGATCGCTCTTCCATGCGACGCCTGAGGTTGGAATCAGCGATAACGGTGCTGATTGCATTCGCCAGGGATTGAACGTTCCCGCTGGGATAGACAATGGCATTTTCATTTGGCCGTGCGGCGTCGCTTTTTCCGACACAACCGATCTGGTCGCTTACGATCAGCGGCAATCCCACACAAATGGCCTCGCGGGCCGAAAGACCATAAGGTTCGCGATCCGAGGGAAAAACCAATACATCGGACATCGCATAGATTGAGGGCAGCAGGTCTACGTTGATGAACCCACCGAATATCGCCGGCAGATTTTCACGACTAGCATAGGTTTCCAACTCGGAGCGTAACGCCCCGTCTCCCGCAAAGAAAGCCACAACCTCTCTGCTTTCTGATGGTTGCCCACGCAAAAGCAGCAAGGCATCCAACAAATCCCTAGGCCGTTTCCAAGGTACAAGCTTTGCCACGAGCAATAACACTAAGGCGTCCCGCGCTATTCCATATTTGTCTCGCAAGAATTCCCGAATCTCGAATCTCCGATTCCATGCCTTTGAAAACGAACCTTCATCCACCGTAAACGGACAGCGGTGAAACTTTTCCGATGAAACGCCATAATGCCGGTAATAAGCCTCATTGTTATCACCGGTAGAGAGCACTCTGTCGAATTGACTCATCAGAAGAGTAATAGCTGGACGTTTTATCAAGCTCTTGATTCTCCCCCGTTGAAACAATAAAGAGCTATCCGACCATAGTAAAACAGGTATCCGCTTCCATCGGCACCAAACTAAAGCGCGCAACAAGGTCAACTGAGCATATCCGTGAAGCTGTACCACCTGAGGCTTAAATGCCGCTAGCGCCTGAGTAATGCTAGGATTATTCACCGCCCACAATCCGGTCTCCCTAATACCGTTGGCTTCAGGCAAAAACTCGTGAGCATAACCCTCAAGCAAATCGGTATTCCAGCGGATTTCCACACCCATCTGCCGATCAAAATAGCTCTTTGCACCGATATTTGACGCGAAGAACACCTTGAGCTCAAATTCGGGCACGGCAGCGAGTGCTCGGTATAAATGAACATGGTGCTGGATGGGATGAGAAACGACTATCGCAACACGAATTTTATTCTTCGTTGTGTTTCCCGGTTCGAATGACGTTTTATTAACTACTTCAGCGACTGTCATTCTTTTGATCTCGACAACACAAAAACAGCTCTTTTACCAAAAACCCACGATCCGTGATTTAGATACGGCCTCTCGAAAAAAAACCAAAATGCAGCCGCCACTATTACATGTACTACAATTTGGCTGCCAATCAAAACGAAATACGGAGTTTCCGCAGGTAGTATTCGGTCGGTAAATGCTAAAACAATGTTAAGGTTGAACTGGTGAACGAGATAAAGGCTGTATGAAATCAGACCAATGCTTCCAAGAATAAAGCTCGCACGGGAACTCCTATACCAGTTTTCAAACCGGTGTAATGCAATCAACAGTAGTCCAAACCCTGAGGCGAACATCAGATCGTCATACCGAGTTGCCTCCCAATCTCGTTCAGACCCGAGAGTAACCATCATCGCAACAATCCAACCCATGGCAAGAAACAGATCGATGCTCCATCGCATGGGGTTGCCTTTCAGTCGGGATAACCTGTAGTACACAAGACACCCAACTCCAAACATGGCGAAATATTCCAAAAATAAGCCGTACGATAAGTGATCTATAAATAGATTGAATACAACACTTAATGCGACGCATATCCAGACAAGCCTAAACATGTCTCTCGCTCCATTCTTCCTCTGCACATATGTAGCTATAAAAAGAGGAAGACCCATTAGCAAATAAAATTGCTCTTCATAACAAAGAGACCAATGAGCAGTTACAAAAAGACTGGGATTATCAATTGGATTTGTAGCCGGAGAAAAAACTAATGTCAACCACTGCGTGAGTGTAGCCGATTGGATAAAGTCGATTACCGGTCTGTTTAGATCGTTAATACCCGTCGTAACTAGTTTTATAATTCGAGTGCTGATATAAAATAGCAACGAAGCCAAATATGGCGGATAAATACGATTGATCCGCCGTCTCATGTAACTCCCAAAAGACATTCCGTTACGCAGCGCCGCCTCGGCACTCGCGGTAATGCAATAGCCACTAATCACAAAGAAGCACATGACGGCAGGGCCGCCTACCGGCACATGTGATACATGATGAAACACTACAGCAAGCGCAGCCACTCCCCGCCACCCATCTAGCATCGCATACCGCTCATGTACTCTATTCGCCATCTATAAACCTTAAAAGCAACAACTAGGACGGACTAACTTCACGACATGCATTAACTACGCAGGACTACCAAGGCAACGCGATTACAAAAGCGACTCGTTAATCGCTCCACAGCCAAAAATATGTTTGCTAGCGCCAAAGTAAATATAATGGAGATTGCTATAATAACGAAAATAAAAGAGTTTGTTAGAGTATGGTTAGCATATGACCATACTATCAAATACGAGGTTACCGATATTATTACAGCAAATTGGCATAGATAGACTGGAAACGAAATCGCCCCTAGAGCCCTCGAAATTCTCGATACAAAAATGCTTTGCAAAAAGTTATTACAATAAATAACGTAGAGCACGATAGCTCCCATAATAGTATTGAACCATAAATGTCCTCCACTTATTCGATTCGAAAGTCCGCCCAAAACCAATATCCCCATAACAATGACAGCAGCGCCGACCGGATTGGCAACGAATCGTTTCGAGCGAAAAAAATGGCCAATACTCCTTAAATAACATAGTAATACGCCGCACATAAATGATGCATAATGCAGATCGAAAACATAGAACATTCCAATCATGGCACAAAGAACGACAATAGGATGCCTTAACTGTTCATACATCTGGAGATACAAAAAAACAACCAATGATCCAACCAACTCGATCGACATCGTCCACAAAAATGGATTATATGAATTCGCAATAGAATGCTTTGTGAATACCCAGACATAAGAGTAATATAGCATCCTTAATGGATCAGCCTTAAATGGCAACATTCTCCCCAACCAATCCTCTCGGTTTACAATATATGCCGCTTTCGCCGAGTAATTAAGATTCATTTCCATTAATAGATAAACCGTGAAACAGGAGAAAAAAATGGGGATAGCGAGTCGAAAATAACGTTTTACGATTTGTCGGCCAATTACACTTCTCTGGCGCGAACTAAAAAATGACGCGGAGAGAGCATCCCCAGATAGTATAAAAAATATCGTGACTGCTAACGGGGCATTAAAAATCATTTCACATACACCCTGTTTAAAAGCAGGATATATCGTACCAAACGTTTCCGAGAATAGATGAAATAACAGGACTATGAATGCCGCCCACCCCCTAATCCCATCTATTACTTCAAACCTCGTGCTTGATGCATTCAACGTTTCCTTCCCGTGATTCATACCATTTTCTCATACACCTGATTGCGTTACCCGGCGACTCCTCATAATAAAATGAAGAACCAGAATTAATACTGTCGACCGAAGGAAAAGTGCATATTGCTGAGCTATCCCCGTTTCAGACTTTATGACTAGAAGATAAGCTGCGCTTGCGAGTATCAAGACACGCGTGACAGTTAAAGTATTCTGTAAACTACTGATAACACCAATCACACCAAGGCTAGCTCCAATCAGAAACATGCCTAGCATCACACCCAACCACGAATAGTTCCAATACAATTCGCCAAGGAATGATGTCGATATATAGGTATCTGGATTTAAAGAGAGATGCAGTTCCCTGTTGAATAACTGCCCCACCGGTATGTGCGGCTTATCCGGCATAATCAACCTTGGTATAAAAACGAGTGGCAACTCCACCAACGTATGCCCGTCCTGATATGGCACATCTTTCCCGACCCGAGAAACTATCAACTCCACTATAGATTTAAAGTCAACACGACCAACCGTAGCTCGTATACCCGATATAACGTCGTTGGTTTTTTGATTGGCTGTTAACGCCTTATTAAACAGGCTGGAGAAATCGCCAATACCTTGAGCAGCAGATAAATGCCGTTCTCCAAGTGTTGCCCTATAGGCATACGATAGAGGGACGTAGAAAATAACGAGTGAAATTCCGATGATTGCCCAACGTTGGGGAATCTTACCGTCGTGAAGCCACTTGGTTGTGATGAATATCAATATAAAAAAAAATCCAATCTCCTTGGAGTTGAGCATCAAGCCCATCGGAACCTTCATTGCAGCGATGCTCAATATCAGAACCAGCAGAATTCTACTTTTGGAAACTAAATAAGCATGTGACAACAATACTGCTCCCGGCAGCTCTAACATACGCGCCAATACTAGCAAACTATCCTTGGTCGCACCTTGACTTACGTATTTTTCCCATCGTCCCGATGTCAACAATATGTCCCATGTCGACCAAAGGGATAGCCCGACGCAAATTAAACCAAACCACACCAATTCGCGTAACCGCCAATCCGTTATTAACCATTTATCGGCACGTCTACGAAAAACTGCTACGCCAACGACGTAGCCGATAAGCCAGAAACTAAGCCCAGCCAAAATGGCAAGTTCGGCGTCTGTCAGCATCGAAGCCGATGGTGCTTTCCATCGACCAGGTAAGTCGATCAGGTATGACAGAAAATCGCTCGCACCAAAGAATAAAAAGAAGACGGGACCCGCCATGACTGAGATCATGAGCGGGCCTTTCTTTTGGTCTATAAAAAACATGGGGAACGAAAGCAACGCGAAAAGCAATACAAGGTAAGGTGCGGGGTCGTGTCCTGTAGGTGTGTTGGCGAAATCGATAATGAAAAGAATCAGAAGAAATAAGACATTCGTTCCACCATAAAACATTAAACGCGACAAAAACCCGCGTCTTTTTTCTGGGACAACTCCTTTTGAAGCATGATTGCCACGGAGGTACGAGTGTGGACCTACTGCAATAGTCATTATTGGATTAGCAAAAAATCGGAGATTTAGTTATTGTCAATAGACCCGAAATCAAGCGCTCACGATATTGAAAGACAGGCCTCAGCATGTCATTCCTCTATCTAATAAAAACTTCGATGACAGAGAACCCATCCTCTTTCAATCGTCACTCGCATACTCCGGATGACACAGATGATGCGGTAATTTTTTGGGTATTACTGCCTTTGTCCTTCACACGCAACTGGCTTGCAACGTTGGTGCATGTATTGGAGTACAGCGAGGTATTCCAAACCGTTGCTGCATTTGTGAGCAAACCAACACGGCCGAGTTGTCCACCGACACAAGTTTTTATCGGTGCGGCCCCAACTACGTCCTTGATGACGTTGTGGTGAACTAGCGTGTTGTTAATGACCTTCCATTTGTTGGGTGTCGGACCATCCCACCAACTCGGTACCATGGATATCGCCCCACCGGCAAAGCCGTCCGCCTGAATCACGGTATTTCTCGCGATGGAAATCCCATACGCAGCTATTGGCGGCGTGGAAGCAGGTGTCGGCGAAGCCCCGTACGATGCCATGATTCCCGACCAGCTACAGTCCGAGTTCCAGTTGTATTCGTGATCGATGGTGTTGCCCCGGACTTCGAGGAAATATTGGAAAAAGGTCGATGCCTTACACTCCGGGCAGACGGAATCGACGGCACTATAGAAGGGATGCAAGGTAATACCGGAGGTGTCGTATTGGTGATTGCCTTCGATGACCGAGTCGGCGGCCTGAGCCCACATTCCGATCACGCCGCCGCCCTCTGGATCAGTCGGTTTACTTTTGCGATTGCTCTTGAGGCAAAGCGGTGAGCGATGGTCTACCCGATTGTCCACGGTGTAAACCTGCCAGAATTCCCGACCTACGGTTAACCGACTTCCCGCTTTAGGGACTACGTCCCAAGCCGGCGAGACAGTTAGCGTCACTCCCGCAGCATCGGTTTGATAGGAAACGATGCGGCGCACCTGCCCAAGGCCCCGTCCCTGAGCAATCTGTACCCAGTGTTCGTCGTAATAGCTTGAGGATGTCGGTTTCCCATTTTGCTGCTTGACCAGAGGACCGGGTACTCTGACGGTATCGGACGTCGCCGCCAGCACCTTCTGTGCCTTGGAAAAAGCAAAGGTGTTATGGTTGTTGTCGAATGCTATCGCTTCGCCGTCGCCGGTCTTATCGGCCGTACAGGTTGCCGTGTTCTGAGACACCAGTACATTCTCCTGGTTATTGCGCAGGTGCCAAAAGAAGGCGGCGCGCCAGCCTTTCGGATCGGTCGCCGGGTTGTATAAAAACTTGGTCGAGGCTCCATCCGCCGTATTGCCGCTGAAATCGAGCCGCCTGGATGCACCGATCTGGCTGGCAATGGTTCCCTGCCTGATCGAAACGTCCATATAGCTGCCGGGTTTGAACGTATTGAACGCGACGACAGAATCGTCCATGTGGAATTTTTCGTTCACATTGTTCGAGTCTCCATCTATGAATAACGCGGTATCGTAAGCACCGAACTCGTTGTAGGTGACGAAAAGGCGCTCGACCGACAGCCCGCCATTAACCACAGCGCGAAACGGTTTATCGAAAACATTTCTCGTAATCACGACGTCCTTGACTGCTTTCGGCTCCTTTTCATCATTTGCCGTGTACCAGATTTTGCCCAACTGCAAGATGGAAGCCCGGCGAGCGGTCGACTTGTATTTCCGGGCATCCTTGAAGGTAATGCCCTGTACCGTATTGCGCCCCAGCAGGGTAAAAGTTGGAGACGGTCCCTGATGGTTGTCGTCCCATCCGGCACCACGAATCACGGTCGTTGCAGCGGCGCCTTCGCCGACTAGGTTCACACCCTCGGGGACAACAATGCCCGCCCTATATTGCGTAGCCGAACTATCGCTGAGGTTCCACACGCCTTTGCCAAACAGCACGGTGCCGCCGAGAGGCCCTTCTGCGGCATCCTTTATGGCATCGTAGACACAACGGGTGTCGTCTTTTCCATCGTTGGGAAAACATCCGTAGCGGTAAACCGGAAACTCGACCATTTCTTCCGGATCGGGCCGTACTGACAGCTTCTGCTTATCCAATCGAACCCAACTCACGCCGTCACGGCTGACCTCGACCGTGTAAACACCTGCCGGCAGGACGGCAGGCAAATCGACTCTAGCCACGTAGTGCTCGATCGCAGTGTCGGGATTGCCGTCGTCGGAAGCAGAAAGCGTGTAAGCCGGTTTCGACGGATCGACATTGACGAGTCTTACCTGCGTCAGTTTGCCGGGAACAGGCTGTAAATTCCGACCGACGACCTTCAGATAACGGGGCAGCGACGCCACCGAGTCGGTTTCATAGACGTACGCCGGACTGATCCAGAGTGGCCGGGCGTCGTTGATCAATACACCGTTGCTCCATTGCTGATCTCTACCCCGCACCCACAAGGCATAGGACCGGCCATTCTCTACGACCTTCGGCAGCTTGATGGTCAACGAGTCGGGAACATTGCCGTTGCTGATTACTGGCGCAATACCCGTGTTAGACGTCGAATTCGTCGGTACCGAGGATGGAGGGCGGAGTTCCCGAGTCGTATCGTCAACGGCCTCATACACCACGATATCGTCCGGAGCGAAGCCATAGCCGGGCAGAAGCAGAAGATCATCCGGTTCGGCCCGCACCGGACTTTGGTAGGCCGGCTGACTGTATAGCGTTGCGGAAATTGTCAGCTCAGGCATCGCCGCAAACAGCAACCCGACAAGAGCCGGAGCCCATGAACCAAATAGAGGCCGCGAAGGAGACGAACCGCCACGTTCAGTCGGTGCTTCTGAGGAAGATATGTTTCTCTTGCCCATTTCGCGCCTCAGGAAATTACGAAATCAGGTTTTGGCTCATCGGCGAGCAGCCATCCATAAACAGCGTCCATCATTCCGGCGATCTTCAGCCACCCAAAGTCCTCCTCGATCCACTGCCGTCCCTCGCTGCCCATTGAATGGAGTTCCTCGTCCGTAAGCCGCATGGCCGAGGCCAGCACTTGTTTCAACGCCTCCAGATCCGGCTGTATGCACCATCCGCAGCCGCGCTTGTCCAGTTCAGTCCAGGGAGTTTCCACAGTGGTAATGACCGGTGTCCCTTGCGCTAAGGCTTCGGCAATGGCGATCCCGAAGTTCTCGGAGAAGGTCGGCAATACGAATAGTCGGGCCGATGCTAAAAGTTGCTTTTTGTCCTGTCCCAAGACTTCGCCCAAAAATCGCAAGCGAGGTGCGCCACTTTCCCGCGCCAGCTGCACCATACTGTGGCCGTAGGACGAATCGATTTTCCCGGCGATAAGCAATTCCCATTCGGGATACTGATCCGCGATCGCGCACCAAGCCGGGATCAACAGGTGCAAGCCCTTTTTCTCATGAATGCGGCTGAGAAAAACGAGGCGTTTCCCCTCTTTGGGGATATCCGACACATCCGGAATATCAACGCCGTTGGGAATGATCGCCACCGGTTGCCGAAATCCCAGCCTTCTGACATCGTCCAGTTCTAACGGCGCAGTGACGTGAAAACAGTCGACCCGCATAAGCGCTGGCCTTTGCAAGCTATACCAAAAGGGCCTTTTCACGGCGGCTTTGTATGCCCAACTCCAGGGACTGAACATGCCGCGTGGACTCCAAACCAGCTTGACCGGAGGCCGTGCTCCGAGAAAGAGCGGAAACAGATTGGCGATACGCCAGACTCCGTGACCGTGCAGAATTCCCGGTTGGCGAATCATTTCCTCCTTGAAATACCGAACGGCCGCCCTTGGCGCCATCCCGACGCGGCACGCGGGACCGTCGAAGGTGCGTAGCAGCGCCTGATGCGGCCATTCTTTTGGATCTTTTCCGAGAGCCGCGACCGTAACATCGTGCCCTCGAAGTTGCAGATGATGCGCAAGCGCGCCAACCGAATAAGTCGGCCCGGCCGAAGGGTTATCGACGCTTTGCAAAACTTGGTGGATTTTCATTTCGAGACAGTCATCAAACGCCGATCATCTTGACCATCATTGCGAGTTTGTAGACTTTGGACGCCTTGCTCCGAACTGCTTGCACCCGCCACGATCATGTTCATGACCATCTGAAGGCCGAAGTAAATCGGCACGGCGATGGCGGCGCCCGGCATGCCCCAGAGGACGATGCCGTAATATGCAATCAGCAGTCCGGAGACGGCTGCGATGCTTCGAACAGCCAAAATACGTCCGGTAAAACCGTATGCGTAACAAACTTTCTCGAAAACGTTCGAAATGACGAGCAAGCTGTAACCGCCTGCAATCCAGGGTATGAGATTCGCACCTACCCAGTATTCCCGCGCCAGGAAAATTTCCACAATAAAATCCTTAAGAAGGAACGATAAAACGAAACCCGCCCCCGAGATGAGAATGATCAGGACGAGCCATCTCCTCAATATCTTGTGGGCATGATCATGATTGCCGGCAGCGACACTCTGGTAATAAACGGGACGAACTGATAAATCGAAGGTACCGGCCATCATCAAAAAAGGCCGGCTCAATAATCCATAGGTGGCGGCATAGACGCCCGCCTTATCCACGCCGAGCAATGCAGCCAGGATGTAGCGATCTCCGACGCCGCTCACCGAATCCATGATGGCCAACGGAGCCAGCGGCAGAGAATACCGTGCGACGGCATGGCGCAGCGTCGGACATACCGCCAATTTCGTTTTGCCGGTACTGATCCTGCCTTCCGGCTGCACCAGCAGGTAAATCAGAATCAGCGTCAAGCTCGTTGCTATCGCATAGCCGGCGAAAACCGATTCGACGCTCGATTCCCACAACAAGATCGCCGCGATAGCCAACAAAGGCCTGCCCCAAGCCTCGAAAATGGTTATCAGGGAATAGGCCCGTTGGCGCCGAGCTGCGTTCAGCAATACCGTTTCGAGGTTTCGAAACCCCTCCAAAACAAACAGTAACGCCATCAACACCACCACGCCGAGTGAACTCACCTTAAAATGATTGATGATCGGCCAACTCAACGCCAAAGTGGCTAGCACAATGAGGATTCGTCGCCACAGCATGCTCACCAAAGTTTTCCGAAAAAGAGCGAGCCTGGATTCGGCATACTCCGGATAGAGCCGAAGCGAAGCCTGCATAATCGGGTTTATCAGCGTGCCTTGCACGACCGTGAAAGCACCCAGCAGCAGCGTGATCGAGCCATAAGTTTCCGGTGGGGCAAATTCGGTCAAGGCCCGTACTCCCGCCAAAGCGCCCAAGGCCGACATCACCTGGGCCAGGGCCGCCCAACCGCCTTCCCTGATCAATCGGCTTCTCGATTCCATGCTTTTCATCTACTTATTGCCAGACAGTCTTCGAACGCCTGGTGAACACGCTGCCGATAGCTGGCATGTGAGAAATAATCCAGCTCCTCCGGAACCCTGCGAGGCTTCTGCAAGGCTTTCAAGATGCCCCGCATGATGTCCTCGGGATCGAGCGGGTCGACCAATTCTCCGAGGAGTCCTTCGCGGAGCGCTTCACGGCTTCCGTCCAGCTTGCTGGCGACAACGGGAATGCCACAGGCCATGGCTTCCAGCAGAACAATCCCGAAACCCTCTCCGCGACTCGGCATCACATAGGCATCGGCAAGCCGGTAGTGATCGGCTTTTTCCGATTCCGCGACCATTCCGCTGAACACGACACGGTCGGCTAGCCCCAGGGATTTGACTTTCCCTTCCAGGCGCATCCGGTCTTCGCCGTCGCCCGCAATCAGGTAGGCAATGTTCGGAATCTCCTTCGCCAGACGGGGCAGGACTTCGATAACTTCGTCGAAGCCTTTGTGCCGCTCGAATGACGGCAGACGGCCCAGGGTCAAGAGCACCGTCCGATCCTCCAAACCGTAACGGGCAAGCAGTTCCGTGTTTTTCGGGCCGGGCCGGAAGGCGCTCAAATCCACGCAGTTGGGCAGCACGACTCCCTTCGCTGGATCGATCCCGGACCATTCGGCAAAACGCTTTGAGGTCAATTCACTAACGGCGATAAAAGCCGACACATACCGAGCTAACCGGTTGGCCAATCGGCTACGGGTGGGCGTCCAGGCATCTATGCCGTGCACAATCAGCACCAGCGGACATTTCGCCAACTTGCTCAAGAGCCAGGCGATAGGCAGAAGGTGGATATGTCCGCACACTACCAAATCGAAGCGCCTGTCGCGTAGCATGTCTATTGCGATCGTACGCACGTAACGAAGGCGACCTCCGACGCCGCGAACTTCATAATCGAGGCCTGGGGGAAAACTTTCGGTAATCGGAAATTTCACCAGCCGAGGATAAGCGACCACTTTCGGAGCTTTTGGATGGCTGCACAATGCGCCAAGAAAATCCTTATTGAATCGGGAAATTCCCCCATGACCGCCGAACGCGTCGGTGACCAATACGAGAATTCTTGTTCTTGTCGCTTTTTCAGGATTTTGCATCGATTCACAAGTTCTGTTTGTAAGAAAAGAAGCCTTCCTTCGATTACCCTAACCCCTGCCCTCTCCCAGAGGATGTGGCCTTCTTTTCTTTCTATTTAGAGCCTATCCCAGTAGGTCTCCAAAACCCTTCGACCGGCCTGTCCTGAGCGGAGTCGAGGGGCTCAGGGCGAACGGCCTACTGAGATAGGCTCTTAGTAAAACCCCGGATTGTTTCGATACCGTAACAGGCTGCTGTTACAGCTTTAGGGAAACTCGTCCAACAAAAGGTTATTTACCGTCAAAACACCCTAGCTCTTTCCACATCCCTACCAGCGCAACTCGTGTTGGTGAGCCAGGAACCAGCGATAGGTTTCTTCGATCCCTTGCCTCAACGGTATCCGCTCCCGCCACCCGAGGGCGTGGAGCCTCGACACGTCCAGCAACTTTCGCGGCGTGCCGTCCGGTTTTTCCGGATCGAACACCAAGTCGCCCTCGAAACCTACGACTTTCCGGATCATCTCGGCCAACTCGCGAATGCTGAGGTCTTCGCCCACACCGATATTGATGATGGCTTCGTCCGAGTAAGTCTCCATCAGAAACACCGCGGCATCGGCCAGGTCATCCACGTGCAGGAATTCCCGCCGCGGCGTGCCCGTGCCCCAGACGGTCACCGATTTCGCCCTCGCCGCCTTGGCGTCGTGGAACTTGCGGATGAGGGCCGGCAACACATGCGAGTTTTCCAGGCTGAAATTGTCGCCTGGTCCGTAGAGATTGGTCGGCATCAGGGCAATGGCGTCGAAGCCGTATTGGCGCCGGTACGCCTGGCACAGCTTGATGCCGGCGATCTTGGCCACCGCGTACCATTCGTTGGTCGGCTCCAAGGGACCCGTCAGCAGATAGTCTTCCTTCAAAGGCTGCGGCGCGTGTTTGGGGTAAATGCAGGAGGAGCCGAGAAAGACGAACTTTTTCGCACCGCTCCGATAGGCGCAGTCGATCAAATGGGTTTGGATCAACAGGTTGTCGCGGATAAAGTCCGCCGGGTAGGTGTCGTTGGCCCGGATGCCGCCGACTTTGGCGGCCGCATCGAGGACGATTTCGGGCCGCTCCGTTTCGAAAAAGCGCTTCACCTCCGCATGATCGGTGAGATCGAGCGCTTCTCGGGTCCGCGTCAGGATATGGGTATATCCCTGCCGTTCGAGACTACGGACCAGGGCCGAGCCGACCAGACCGCGATGGCCGGCGATGTAGATCTTGGCGTCTTTATTCATGGTAGTCGAACACCCGGTAGCCGGCTTGATGGCACAGGGCGTCGCGCTCCGCCGCTTTCAGATCCTCTTCGACCATTTCCTTGACCAGGCTCTGAAAACTGATGCGTGGGGCCCAGCCGAGCTTCGCCCGCGCCTTGCTAGGGTCGCCCAGCAGGGTGTCGACTTCGGTCGGACGGAAATAGCGGGGGTCCACCGCGACGATGCATCGGCGGGTAGCGGCATCGTATCCCCGCTCGGCAAGGCCCGTCCCTTCCCAGTGGAGCTCGATCCCAAGTTCCCCAGCGGCAAGGGTCACGAACTCGCGCACGCTGTACTGGACGCCGGTCGCGATGACGTAGTCGTCGGGCGCGTCCTGTTGCAGCATCAGCCATTGCATTTCGACGTAGTCCCTGGCGTGCCCCCAGTCGCGCTTCGCATCCAGGTTGCCGAGGTAAAGGCAGTCCTGGAGGCCCAGCTTGATCCGGCACAGACCACGGGTGATCTTGCGGCTGACGAAGGTTTCGCCCCGCAACGGCGACTCGTGGTTAAAGAGGATGCCGTTGCAGGCGTAAAGCCCATACGCCTCGCGGTAGTTCACCGTGATCCAGTACGCGTAGAGCTTGGCCACGGCGTAGGGCGAGCGCGGATAAAACGGCGTGGTTTCGGTCTGGGGGATCTCTTGAACCTTGCCGTAGAGTTCGGACGTTGAAGCCTGGTAGAACCTCGTCTTCTTCTCCAGCCCCAGAATGCGAATCGCCTCCAATAGCCTCAGCGATCCGAGAGCGTCGGTGTCGGCGGTGTAGGCCGGAGTTTCGAACGATACCTGAACATGGCTTTGCGCGCCGAGGTTATAGATCTCGTCGGGCTGGACCTGTTGCACGACGCGGATCAGATTGGTCGCATCGGTCAGATCGCCGTAGTGGAGGATGAAACGGCGGTCCTCGACGTGCGGGTCCTGGTACAAATGATCGACCCGGTCGGTGTTGAAGAGGGACGCCCGGCGTTTGAGCCCGTGCACCTCGTAGCCTTTCTCCAGCAGAAATTCCGCCAGATAGGCCCCGTCCTGCCCCGTCGTCCCGGTGATCAGCGCTACTTTTTTCACTGTGAACTCTTCTTTAGGTTCTTAGAGCCTATCCCAGCAGGCCGTTCGCCCTGAGCCCTTCGACGGGCCTGTCCTGAGCTAAGTCGAAGGGCTCAGGACAGGCCCGTCGAAGGGTTACTTGAGCCTACTGGGATAGGCACTTATTCCAAATGGCCTTCAATACGGTTTCGATTTTTGTCAGGTCGGTTAGGCTGCGAGGCATTAACCCACTCTGCGATTAATGTTCTTTTCCTTCGACGCTTGAATGTCCGCGATAAAAACTTCTGCTAAGCGATCAGCCTTGTAACACATCAAATCGAACATTTTTGTTACATTCCTATTCCCGGAATCTCGAGTCCGAGATACGGCACTTCCTGACCATGTCTTAGCTCCCGTCGGATAAATAGCTCGGGAGAAACTTCGTTCTGCGAAGCGTGTCCCCGTGATTCGGGGCTGAATAACTCGAAAGCAAAGGATCTGCCTACGTTGGCTCATCGGCTTATGGATTTACCTAGGGCATTTTCATACCGACTGTACGGGCACTCGCGAGTAGGTCGGGAATCCCTCCCAATCGCAAACGGCGTCTTCGTCGGCAAGGGATTGCCGACCTACGACCGTGCCCCCGTAGGTCGGGAATCCTTTCCAATCGCAAACGGTCGCTTTAGTCGCGACCCTTCCAATCGCAAACGTCGCTTTAGTCGCGACCTTCCAATCGCAAACGGGCCTTTAATCGGCCCCTTCCAATCGCAAACGGCGTCTCCGGGAACACCAAGGCGACGATTTCCGACACAAAGCCCGTCGGCAAAGGGTTACCGACCTACGACTGTAGCACCCTGTAGGTCGGCAATCCTTTGCCGACGTATCGGCTCGGCGAAGGGCTTTGTCGGAAGGGCAGCTCTGGCGCTCCCAGAGATGCCGTTTGCGATTGGGAAGGGATTGCCGACCTACGCTCTCCCCTCCTGGAACGAATCCGTACACCGGGATGGAAAACGCTCTAAGTACATTCAGGGAAGTCTTGCGGCATAGGCAACCTGCAGGACAACCCCGCCAATCAAGCCAATCTGTCGAGATTCCGCAAATATTTGCGGAATGTACTTAGGGATAAGCAACCTACGCCCGAAAGGACGAGTCCCCAGGGTTAGCCCGGTCGCCCGGCAACCTCGACGGATCGTCCTTCGGCATCCTCTCGTCTACTTCTTTCTCGACCCCTCCCCCCTGGAGGGACCACGATCCGTCTCCGGAACCGGAAAAGCTTCTTGCGGTCCGGCTACCATCGAGTCGCGCGCTTTTTCCTTGAGCTGGACGGCTCTAGCCAGCAGCTCATTGCGTTGGCCCTTGGCGCGGCCGGAAGCGGCGTTCCTCTCAAGCTTCAGCGCCTGACGGAGATGCGTCAGGGCCTCAGGATATACGATCAAAGTACCCTCCGTCAGAACCTCGATGGCATCCTTCGTGTCGGCCGCCGCCAATCGGATGATGTCTGTCGCGCTCCGGTCGCTCAGGCTCTGCGCTTGCAGATCCATCCGATTGGAACTCCGTATGTTTTCGAGCGCGTTGATGGTTCGCAGGAACATCGCGACGGCGACGACCTGGGACGAGTCGAGCTTGACGTGCCGGTTCTTGCCGGACGACGTCAATGAGCCGGGCGAATTATTGAACGCATCGGTGTTGTAATAGGCCACCGCTTCCTCGATCGTGCTGACGCTATTGTTGTGGAAGAAAGGCGCCGTATCCGCAGCTTCGACCAATGACGGGGTGTTGAACCGCCCGTCTCCGTAGCAGGGCTGGTCGTAGTCGGGACCGCAGTCGATTCTTGCGTGGTGCTCCTCTTTGCCGAATCCCCCATCATAAGGAATGCTGGCATCGACCAGGCGCGCCGGTTGATCCCGCATGTTTTCCACGCCGCTGTCACGCGTCGGATTCTTCTTGGTGGTCGAACTGTTGGCACCGGCATTTTGGTGGCAGCCATTGCAATTGGCCGTCTGACCGAAGATCGGATTGCCGCTGCCGTCGACGGGATTTTCCTTGGTGTCGAACAGCTGCTTGCCGCGCTCCACCAACGGAGAGGTGAACGTCAGGTCAGCCAGCACGATGTCCTCGCTGCGCCCCAGGGACAGCATATAGGCGACCAGGGCGTCCAATTCCTCGTCGGTGGCCAGACGAAAATCGACACCCGGAACCCGATTGAGCGTTCGGGTCATATGCTGGGCGATGGCGCCTTGCGCGAACAGCCGCAGGGAGCCGTCTCCCGGCGCGCCGTCCCCCGACCAGCCAATGGCGTTGGCAAATTTCGCGTCTTCCTCGAACTCGCCGCCGTCCGCCAGAGTTTCCGTGCCAATCGACGCCGCCAGGGCCAAGGTATGAGGCACGCTGCGCATGACGCCGGGCCGGTCGAAGCCGTCCACATTGGCAAGGACCAGGCCGAGTTGACGCAGCAATTGCGGCTTTTCCAAGTCCTTGAGCGCAGGGTCGTATTCGGCCACGAACAGGGGATCGTCCTTCGGAAGCTTGACGATGTATTTCGGGTCGATGGTGTGATTGTTGTCCGGCCGATGGCAGGTGGCGCAGGTGCGTCCGTTGCCGCCGAAGGTTTCATTCAGAAAAATCTCCCGCCCTCGGGCAATCTCCGCGCCGAGAACCGCATCGAGATCGTTCCGCTTTTTGGCATCTGCATGAGCGAGCTTGGGCAGCATGAATTCGAACGGCTTCGCCGCGAAGCCGGTATCCTGTCGGGGAAGATTCGGCCAGCTACCCACACGGGTCACGGTCCAAGGCTTGTCGCCGTAATAAAGCCTCTGCATGAAACCCGGAGTACCGAACAGCACGCCCCCCTCTTCGGGATTTCGTTTCTCTCGGGTAACGGCAATCAGATCCAAAGTGAATCCGCTCATGGCCAAGCCGTCGAGACGGGTCTTCAAGATCCGTTTCCCTTCACTGTTCGGTTCGAGACGGCCGAGCCTCTGCATGGCGTTGGCCTTCTCCTGTCCACCCGCCTTGTGCCAGCCGGTTTTATTATCGACCAGCCAAACCTCGTAGCCTCCCGCATCGAGTCCGCTGACTTCGACCGTCACCCATCCCTCCAGCAGGTCGAGCCGCATGCGTCCCTGCGCCCGGCTGAATTCTCCGGATAAGGCTTTCGAATAACCGAGCGGGATGGTCAGAAAACGATCGCCGCCGTCAGCTTCATAAGCGGTTTTCCAGCGGCTGTACGCGTTCTTCAGGGTTTCGACATCGCCGTGGCCTGTGACCAGCTCCGACTTGGAAACTTCGGTATCGGTAAGCAGCAGGTAGGCGACCGTACCCCCAAGCATGAGCGCCAGCGCCGCCAAAAGTGGAAACGTATTTTTATTCACGGACTCGTACCAGGATCGGATTTATTGGAAGAACGTAGCTATACAGACGGCGATCCCACTCCTACGGACGACCAACGCGCGAACCGCTGAGCCTTGCTCGGCCGTTGCGAAACCTTGGTCGCGAGGAGGTGTCGGACACCGCCCGCATTGGACGACCCTGTCACTACGTTGAAATTATTGTTAAACGAATGGTTACGGCACCCGCCGAAACCGGTCATCAACCCCAAGGCCTCCGGCATCGCTTTGAGCACGCGTCTGCCGTGTTCGGATGAGCCGGGACATATCAATGCTCTATGGCCAGATCGATCGGATGAGCCCGGGAGATCGTTCCACCCGGGCACTCTTGCCTCTCTGGTTGCCAAGTTATGCCGGAGTCGGTTTCGAAGTCCGGCGGCCGATGGTAAATACGCCAACCAAGGCACTGCCGAACAGCCATACGGCAGCGGGAATCGGAACCGGCTGGACTGTCAATTGATAATTGCCGGCTACGCCGCCCAAGGCGCCTATGATGATCGTGTATTCGCCCCCATAAGTGGTGTCGAGGTCGAATACCTGCGACAAGGTCTCGCCGACCGAGGATGCCACGCCCCAACCGAGCAGGGTGAGATCGTCGGAGCCCAGCGGATTGTTTACCGGGGTCGGATCGGTAAAGAAGGTATCGTGCCTAGAAGCGCCGGCACCGGTATCCCAGCCGCCGTAAAGCGCGTAGCCGAGTTTGAGGTTGGCGCCGCCGTCGGCAAGGTCGTCCGCCAGAGTGATTTTGAATTGCGATATTCCGGCATCCACGCAGCCCTGGGCGCTGCCGCCGCAGGACCAATGGATCAGGCCGAAGTCCGCTCCGTGGCCCCAACCCTGTCCGCCGTTGTCGGGATCGGACCAGGAAAGGCCGCCGACCCGCAGCATTCGATCCGTGGGAAGGTCGGGATCGTTATTGTTGTTATAGTTGGCAATCTGCCGCTGCAGGCTGCTGCCGTTGGTGGATGTGGGCGTGCCGGTCTCGATGGTGCGGCCGGCCGCCGCCGCGCTGTGCATGCCCGCATACCACATGACGGGCAAACTCCCGGTATAGCCGACACCGCCGTTGGTCCAAACGCCGCTCGCGTCGGTGCCCGGCATTCCGTCGGCGCCGTTGATGCTGCCGCCGGTGCCGTCGCCGTAACCGGCGATGTTGAACGTGGCGTGCGCGTGAGCCTCGGGCGCAGCGACCAATGTTCCCCCGAGCATTCCCGCGAGGGCCAGTATTGTTGCCGTGGTTTTCATACTATGATTCGTCCTCGTCACTGTTAGTGGTCGTCCAAAAGCTCGTTAACAGTGATGTCCGCGGCGCTTCACCGTACCCAATGGAGCTGCGCCGCGGTCCTCCCCATCACACTAGGAGGCGGCTCGGCCGTCTCGAATACTCCATAGCATCGAGACCCGAAGCTTTCCGGCCCCGCCTCGCGGCGGGTGTGGCGATTCGGACAGACCTAACGGCGGTCCATCCCGACAAAGATCCCTCGGGCGATCCCTGCCAGCCGATTCCTTGCGAATCCGTGTGTATCGCGTCTTTTTATGAGCCCCCTAAGCGGCGGACCCGGCCTTTGCTGAAACAATAAATATGCCACTAAATAATCATTGCTAATCAAACAGATAAATCGCATGCAAACGCCACCGACGTGGCAAATCACGCAGTCTCATGGGTGATTCCACACAAAAGTTCCCCGCTTAGAGCGCGGAAAGGAAGGCGTGTACATACGTCGAGGTCTTGTTTCAGGCGGGAACGGCCATGACGTTCTTGCGGCGCTGTCCCAGCGTGACCAAACTCGCGAGGGCGCTGCCGAACAGCCAAACCGCCGCGGGGACCGGAACCGGTGCGGTGCTGATATTCAAGCTGTACTCCGCGATGTTCTGACTCCAGTTCCCCACGCCGGCGCCGCCCAGGTAGATGGAATAAACCTGACCGGCCAGGGCCAGAAAGGTCAAACCGTCTACACCGTCGACGGTGCCATCGTGAGTCAAGTAGCTCAGTCCTACGGTGCCGAACGGGTTATCGGCTTCGTAAGGTTTCGCGGGTGTGCATCCGGGGCAGTTCCAGGAGCCGTGATGAGAGTAACTGCCAGTACCGGAGTCCATGCCGGTGAAGACGGTGATGCCAAAGTTCTGAATGTCGTAGCCGGTTCCCGTAACCACCACGGGATTCAGTGTTACCCACATAGTTTCTTCGGCCTTGATCAAGCCAATATCGGTCTGATGTCTCCAGCCGGTCGGCCCGTTGGCTGTCGGAACTCCGCTGCCATTGACGCCTGCGTCCTGCCAGGCCCCGGCGCCGGTATCGATTTCCGCGGCGAAGCCGTAACGCGTTACTGCATCTGCTTTCGAGATTTCGAGCGTGTTGCCCGCCGAGTGAAGCTCGGCCGCCCAGTTCAGATGAGACGTACCGGCATAGCCGAAAGGCAGCGTGGTGGCACTGGCGGTTCCGACCCAACCCGGCGATACCGTCGGATAGGTCGGATTGCCTATACCCCCATAGTTCCAGCCGTCGGTGGCGGACAGCTCAGTGGTGGTGAAGGTGTTGTACATCGTATGCGCCTGGGCGCCGGAAACGGCGCCTACGGACAAGACGGTACCGGCGAGGGCCATGGCCACCGCTTTGGTCAGTTTGTTTTTGTTGTTGGACATAGGAAATTACCTCGTGCTGTTCTATGGAGTTGGTCTTTGTTTTCACATAGGCAGCGATGTCCGCAGCGCTCCCGTCAAAAGCGGAAGGCGCTCCGATCTCCCCATCACCGAGGGAGGCGGCCCGGCCGTCTTGGGATCAAACTCACAAGACCCGTGGCTTTCCGAACCCGCCTCGCGGCGGGAGTGGCAGGTGCAAAAGGGACTCCGCCCTGCTACGGTCTACGCTCCCCTTCCCCGGCAATGGTTTTCGGGTTTTCCGTAGCACAAAGCGCGTTCGAACCGGAATTCGGTCGAACCGGCCGATACCCCAAGAGCAATAAGCGCGCCTGAGGTAAACCGTTGATATAGCATTTTCCGAATCGGTGTAAGGGATTCGGATATGTAGGTCGGCAATCCCTTGCCGACGTATCGGCTCGGCGAAGGGCTTTGTCGGCAAGGGATTGCCGACCTACGTTCTTCCCTCCTGGAACGAATCCGTACACCGGGATGGAAAACGCTCTATAACGCTATTTCCATGACGGAAACGACGGAAGCTGCTGGATATCCCGCATTTTTATTACGGGTATTCCAGCATGTGGCGACCCAAATCATCCGGAGGGTCAGTCAGCCAGCTCTTTCACTACACCGTTTCAAAGCGGCGATCGGCTGAGGCCGAGGCGATGAAACGGCCGGATATCGCCGACACCGGCGCATGCCACATGGTGCGCCCAGCCTCGAAGGCAAGCTCGACCGCCTTGTCCCGCATCATGCGGCGACGGCCTTGTGTCTGTGCCGCCCGACGAATCCCATCCCGGCCAAAGCACTGCCGAACAGCCAAATGGCGGCCGGTATCGGAACCGGAGAAGACGTGATGTTCAAGACGTAAAGATCCTTGTTTTGATTCCAATTGGCTCCGCCGCTACCGCCCAGATAAATGGAATAAATCTGACCGGCCTCCGCCAGGAAGGTCAGACCGTTGACCCCGTCGACGGTTGAATCGTGGGTCAAATAAGTTACGCCGGTGGTGCCGAACGGATCGCTCGCGGTGAAATCTAAGCCTTGAATCGGGCTATTCCATGCCTGATGGTTCTCATAGCCGGTACCGGTGTCCATACCGGTAAATACCGTAATCCCGAAGTTGGCAATTTCCGAATTGACGGCGGAGAGATTCAGCGTGACATAAGCATCGCTGTGCGACATCAACAACCCGATATCGGTGGTGTGCGACCAGCCCTGAGGGGTTGCTCCCGCGTCGAGCCAGGCGCCTCTAGCTGTATCGATATCCGCTGCAACGCCATATCTCGCTTGCGCATCTGCCCTGGAAATTTCCAGCGAATCACCCGCGTTATGGAGTTCGGCCGCCCAGTTCAACGCCGAAGAACCGGTGTAACCGAACGGCAGCGTCGTCGGGCTAGCGGTTCCGACCCAACCCGGCGATACCGTCGGATAGGTCGGATTGTTTATACCGCCATAGACCCAGCCGTCGGTTCCCCCATCGGTAGCGGGCGTTCCGGCGTTGTAGGTGTTGTACATCGTGTGTGCCGATGCCTCGGCAACAACCCCTAAAGAAAGGGCCGAGCCGGCAACCGCCATTGCGATCGCCCTGGCCAATCTGGTTTGTTTCATATGAATCCCTGCAAGTTGGAAGTTGAGATACCACGCCGTTAACCCGCATTGCTCATACCCCTTCGCTTCAGCCGTTCGCGCCGCAAAACGGTGTAATTCCAAATCCCTTCCAATCCGGAATTGATTTTCGAAGGGTGGCCGTAACCTACCCTACGCAACGTTCATTCGCATGCCGAATGGAGTAAGAAGTGCAAGCTAAGCGCAACCGATACTTAACAAGTGTCGTGCCAGTGTCCAAATCGAGGCACTACGGTGCTTCCAAGGCTTTACAAATAGGCCGGAATCCGGGAAATGAGGTATATGCCCCAGCATTCAGCGGCATATCGCGCATGAGGAGGAAGTCGGGCGAGGGGGGAGCCGATTGCAATGATGCGGCCTCGTTACGTCGGGAATCCTTTCCCGACGTAACGGGTTGACAGCCAAGCGAAGTCGGCAAAGGATTGCCGACCCACGAATAATTCCATTCGGCATGCGAA
Organism: Methylocaldum sp. 14B; assembly: GCF_002005105.1. Taxonomy (GTDB): domain Bacteria; phylum Pseudomonadota; class Gammaproteobacteria; order Methylococcales; family Methylococcaceae; genus Methylocaldum. The sequence continues at coordinate 60,530 of NZ_MSCV01000033.1, forward strand.
TGAACATTCATCGTAGGATGGGTAGAGCGAAGCGAAACCCATCGATGGTGGGATAGCCCCTCGGCTCAGCGTAACCCACCGACCCTTCGACTTGGCTCAGGACAGGTCCGAGGCCGCTCGGTGGGTTACGGCCTTGCGGCCTCACCCACCCTACGAAAATCAATTCCGGATTGAACGCGATTTGGAATAAGCTGCCGATTCCGCCAGAGAGCCGCCCACGTTGCCCTCGACGTCGATCCAGAGATGCGGCAAGCCCATGGCGTCCAGCCAGGCCGGACCGTTTTCCTCCTTGAGCATGGCGATGGTCGAAGCGCTGCCGGCGACCACGCAGAAGTCCCCCACCACGCTGACGGCGGCGAGATGGCGTACCGGCCAGCCGCTTTTGGGATTCAGCACATGACCGTATCGGATACCGTCCACGACGATGCAGCGTTCGTAGTCCCCGCTGCTCGCGACCGCGCCTTCGCGCAACGCCAGGGTCTTGATCATCGAGCCTTTTTGGCGCGGGTGAGAAATTCCGACTCGCCACGGACTACCATCCGCCCGCGAGCCGATCAACTTGATGTCGCCGCCCAGATTGATCACGCCGTGTCGAACGCCCGCGTCCCGGCACAGCGCCGCGGCCCTGTCGACGGCATACTCCTTGACGATGCCACCGAAATCGAGCTCCATGCCGGCTACCGGAAATTCGAGCACCGGCGGTTCCCACCTCAGCTTGTGCCAGCCGACCTGCTCGAGCAGACCGCGCACTTGCGCGTCGTCCGGCAGTTTGCCTTGTTCGAAGCGCCAGGCACGCCGCAAAATGCCGGAGGTGATGTCGAAAAGCCCGTCGCTCTGTTCGTAACAGGTCGCCGCATAATTCAGCAAACCCGCCGTTTCGTCATCCACCGCAACCTGGCCACCCTCGGCGGCGACCCTGTTGATGGCGGACAGCAGGCTGTCGTTGCGATAGCGCGAATAGCGCGCCTCCAGGCGGCGCACATCGGCAATGGCCAGCTCCGAAATCCGTCTTGCCTCTGCACGAGTCTCGGCAAAAAGCTGGATTTCGCATGGCGTACCCATTGCCTTGAAGGCGAAACGGAAATACTCGAGACCGTAAGAATTCAAGACTGTTCTAAAGGTAATTCGTCGTCCGTCGAGCGCCGGGAACGGCGGGCGCCTTATCCCGGCCTGCCCGGCACAATATAGGATGGGCCAAGCGAAGCGGGCCCATCTCGGTCGGGAACGATGGGCACGGCCTATCGGCCGTTGCCCATCCTACAATTAGCTATGGCCCGCTCCCACCGGCCGGAAACCACCCCGGCCCGTCAAAACGTATAGGCCGGGAACTAAACGCGCCTGGGGATACTCGTCACCGACTTTTGGACTCTTCTTGATGACTTGGATGCCCCAAACGGTTTTGCCAAAAAATTGCGATGCAATCGCCTGGACATTCATCCGATCCGCGACAGGTACGCCACTCAGAAGCACGCGAAGATCAAGGCGTGGGTTGCCGCGCACCCACGATGGAAGATGCATTTCATCCCAACGACGCCAGTTGGCTCAACCCAGTCGAGCGCTTCTTCGCCCACCCCACCGAGAAGGCCTTCCCTCGCCGCTCCTTCACCAGAGTCAAAGACGCTGGTGAGCAAGATCGACCACTTCATCTCCCATTAAAACCAATCGTCCCGCCTGTTCGCATGGACCGCCCCGGCGGATTCCAGCCTGGCAAAAACTTCAACGACTATGCCGGCAAACTAATCGGATAGGACACTCGTTGCGGTTTCAATACGCTGCTGCCGGCGGGATGCCGGCAGCACGTCGAATGACCGAACCGAACGGCTATTGGACATTGAGTTTGACGGTTATTCCGTCATTCACGGCTTGCCAGCTCAAACCGGAAGGCAGTGCCGGCAAATCGAGCCGGCTTTCGATAGGGACGCCAAAATCGGTTACTGAGTTCGCGCTGAGGAGAGTGAAACTGTCTCCGGCTTTCGGGACGAATCCATCCCGCAGACTGACATTGATCTTAACATTGCCTAATATGAATTCGCCCTCAACATGAAGTTGATCGTGGGCTGGATAAAGACCGCCGAGTTCGATCGTGATTGTGCCCCGTGAGAAATCAACGTACCCATTGTGGGACTCAGGTATCAGCGTCAATGTCCCGAAAGGCGACCCGGTCGTACCGGGAGAGACGTTTAATCGTGCCGAGGAGTTAATACTGGGCATGTTCAAGATCGTCCCGGTTCCGCTTAGCGTTCCGCCCTGCAGAGTGATTTTATGCGCCCCGAAGATGCCGTCGACGATCGTCTCGCCCTTGGTTTGGCGGTATTCGGTCCACGTATCACCTCCTGCTTGAGCAGCCCCAAAATCACAGGTTGAGCCTTTTTTGACCTCAAATACCCCTTCATTGATGAGAACTGCTCTCTCATAATTCAAACAAATATTGGAAACGTTATCCCTATCCAGGATGAATGTGCCGGTATTTTTGATGGTTCCTCTGAGAACACCGGCGGTAAAGCCTCCAGGGTAAACTCTATGACCTAACGCTCCGATTACGCTCATGCGGCCGGCATTTTCAAAGTACGCGTTGTTGTTATACATATCCATATAACCGCTAAGGATGATGTTCCCGCCCGCCTGGTTAATGATTTTGTCACCGGTGATAGAAAGGGCACCATCGGCGAAGATGTTTCCTGAGTTACTAAGAATTCCTTGCACATAAATATTGCCGCCGGAACTGCCGTTTTTCAGTGCGTTAACTTGGCCTTGATTGATCAAGGTGCCGCGAATTGAAATACTCGCGCCGGCTGGATGTATGCTAGTGGGGCCAATAGATAAGGTATCCTGTGGATTCACAGTAAGTGATTGGCCGACAGGTATGGACTCAGGGTTTTCAATCAGGTCGGCGGTAGCCGTCACGCACAGGCTGATCAACGTAATAAATGAAAATGGCAACAGTTGTGTTCGAAGTATGTGCACTGTTCGGGTTCCTAGTGTATTTGGTTAACAAAATCGCCACATGATAGGCAAGGGGTCGATATTCTTGCCTTAACTCATAACCATTGATAGACCTTGTAATGGCGTTGCGTATTGAGCAACGTTTGCGCCAGATTTCGTCGCCGGCGCACTATTCCAGTGGTAGCGGTTATTTGCCTCGTATGGAGAGGATTTCTGCAATAGCCGCAAGTCTGGAGTTAAGGCAAAGGCCGTAGGAACTGGGGCATTTGCCCTAAGGATACAAAGGGGAGGCATCCATTTTCAGCGCTATGCGATAGGCCAAAAATCTCTTTGAAACTCTACTGTCAAATGACATCAGGAATCCGGCTAGTAAAACGCTCGAGCTATCGGCCAGTCCTTGCCGACAACTTTCCATACACACCATTCAATCCCGAAACCAACCCGGCCCATCAAAACGCATAATTCCAAGTAACGGCCAAGGTCCCGGTGCGCGCCAGCTGATAACCGTTGACATCGTCCGACACCGGTTGCAACCACTCGACGCTGAGATTGTGGCCGGCGAAATCGCCGCTGGGTACTGAAAGATTGAGACCCAGCCCCACATCCCAATAGCGTCCGCCGTAGTTGGACGGGAAGTCCACCGGCGCGGTGGTCGAATGCTCGCGGTTGAATTCGCCACGGATAGAACCTTGAACGGTGTAAACGCCGCGCACCGAAGCCGACAGCCAGTTCGTCAGGCTGTAGCCGCCCCAGGCGGTGGTCTGAAATACGTCGCCCAGGGCATAACCCGACTTGTTTCTGCCTTCGAGCCGCTTGGTGCCGCTCACCTGCGCGCCCCAGAACCACTTGTCCGCCTGTCCGGTATAGGTCAGGCTGGGTTTGAAATCCCAGGTGCCGCTGCCGAGTTGCATACTGTAATCCTGTAATTCACCGTCCTCCGTAGCCCCGCCATCCACGGTCATGTCGACATCGCCCGTGGGCGCGCTGACCCCCAGTCCCAGATTGAGGCGGTGCCCGGACACGTCGAACAGCTTGATCAATGCCACCATCAAGGTATCGCCGAATCCGTCGCTGCTGTGCCCGCCGCCGTGCTCGTCGTCTTCCGGAGCCCCCGGCAACGGCTTCGACTCCATCTCCATGTCGACGAGCTGGGGCATCAGCATCAGGTTCAGCCAGTCGGTCGGCGCATACATGATGTCCAGCATGTGCATGTGCATGGTCATGTCTTTCGGCCGGGAGAGACATCCCGAGTTGCCGCAGGCGCTGCCGATCAGCGTTTGACTGCCGACCCTGTTGGTACCGTGCAGCATATCCCCCGCCTGATTGCTGTACATGTAGCGATACCCCGCCATCAAGCTGTCGGCCTGGTCCATCATATGGCCGAACATAATGCCGGCGGGCATGTTATGCCCGTAATGGTGCGAGCCGTGTTCGTGGTGGCCGCCCGAGAATGAGCCGGGCGCCGACAGATTGACGTTAAGCCCGGCGTGAGCCAGGAAATAGTTGAAATCGGCATAATCGCCCGCGCCGCCCCCGCCCAGCTTCAGATCGCCGGCATGGCTGTAATATTCGAAGCCCGCTTCCAGCCGAATGCCCTTGGTGAACTGCTTGCTGAACGTGATGCCGCCGCTCAGGGCGCCGAAGCCGGACAGGCGAAAATCGCTCGAATAATAGCCGTCGGCTCTGGGCGCAAGGAAATATGGAGCGAAGAAGTCGGCTTGCGACTGCGAATAATAGCGGATGCTCGGCGCAGCCATGATGCCGAAGGGCAGTGGCTGATACCACTTCAGCTCGAAGGTGTGAGAATCGATGCCCCAATCGTCGAAGTAGTACCGGTAATCGAAATGCAGGGACGCATCCAGCGCCGGTATATGCCGGTTCAATCGACCGGAGAAGGCCCACTGGTTGCGCTCGTCGGGCCGTCTTTCCCGAAACAGCTCGATCCCCACGACTTCGAGATTGGTCACGGATTTCCAGTCGATTGTGCCCGCTTTCGCCTGCGAAATCTCATAGTACTCCTCGGGCGTAATTTCCCCGCGCACGTAAACGTACTTATATGGGTTGGTGAGATAACCGCTCTGGTTGGTGTAGCTGGCCGTGCCCTGAAACAATGTGTTCTTGCCCAACACCTGCGCGATGCTGGTACTGAAGCCGTGGAAAACGCTCTCTTCGCGCAGCTCCGGGTAATTGGGCGAATCATCGTTGTCATGCGAGTGTTCGCTGTCAGTTGAGTGGACGGTGCCTCGGCTGATGTCATTGCTGGTCAGACTGTATCCCGCCGATACCGTAGTATGTTTCTGGTTGAATTCGTGGCTCAGATTGATCGAGCCGAAACTCGATTTGAAATCCGGCTCGAGAGAATAGCCGCCGGAGAGGGCAAGCGTGGCCTCGTCGAAATAGTATTTGGCGCCGAATACCGGCATGGTGCGCGTTTCGCGCGGTTGCGTCTGGAACCGCTGGACCGGTTTCGTGCCTTTGGGCACTAGGCTGTCGAGAACCGCGCGATATCGTGAGATAACGGCAAGTTTGGTGAGTCTCTGGATCTCCGCTGCGAGCTTCTGGTCCCATGCTTTCTGTTCCTCGGTTCTTTCGCTAGGTAGGGTAACGCCAGAGAGATTGATGTTATCGAGTTGCACATCGAACCGCTTGCCGTCCGTGGGAGTCTGCGGATAGCCCTTGTAATGGATCCAGAACGCGTTGATGTTTTCGAACGCCTCGTTCAGGGTCAATGCGCCCTGGAAGCCGTTGGCCACGATCTGATAAGCCACTCGGGTCGCGTCGTAGTTAGTGCCGTCGCCGGCGGCGAGGTCCGGGTTCAGGGCCGTATTGAACCCCAGGATTTCCCAGACATCGTTGGGGCCGGTCCCCGGATTCCCTGACTTGATCCGCGCGTAAAACTCCATAGAGTCGAGGCTGAAGGCCGAACCGTCCAAGGCGCGCACGTAGATGCCGGCGGAATCGGGATGGTACTGGAGCAAGGTGCTGAAGTCTCCGTCCAGCCGATGCAGGTGGGCGTTCGGGGCTGTGGGGTCGTTCACGGTGCCGATCGCAAACCCATCCTCGAAATAACAGCCGTCCGAACCGATGCCGGCGCAGCTGCCGCCCGGCTCAGGCGCTGCGTTGGCTTTGCCGTAGTAGGCCGCGAATGTCATGTTCTCGAAATCGATCGTCACATTGTCGATCGTCGGCGTTGACGGCGGAGACGGAGGTTCGGGATTGGCGGCTTTCCACTGTGCTAACGCCGCGCTGGCGTCCGCCTCAGACGCATCCTTGCTGTCCCAGAATGCTTTGTACGCATTGAGCCCGCCGAGAACAGTCAACCCACCGGCAGTGACGCCCCCGGAAGCCGCCGAAACGACATCGGCCGGTGTCGGATCGCTGGCCGGCGTTCCGTCAGTGTTTTGCTTGTACTTGGGCTGATCCGCCATGGTCGCCGGGATGCTGAACGCCGGCGTGGCGCCGCTGTAGGTATCGCGGTCGATGCTGAAGGTGAATTCGAGCCGGTCGGAAACCGGAACAATGAAATCGCCGTGGGAAACCTCGACCTGCATTCGGTCATCGCTTTCCTCGTAATAACCGAAGTGGACATTACCTTGCGCTTGCGCGACCGGAACCGCGGCCGAGACATCCATGCCCGGCAGGGCGAGGGCGGCGGTCGTCAAGGCGAGAAGCGCCTTGGGCTTTTCCGATTTGACCGGCATTTCTCACGCCCCCTTCTTCGCGAGGACGGCGCTAACATCGTCGTCGGTAAGGGATTGCCGACCTACGTCGAGCCGCCGGGCCGTAGGTCGGGAACCCCTTCCCGACGCCGACCGCGCCAAGCGAGCCGTCGGCAAGGGATTGCCGAACCATGTCGAGCCGCCGGGCCGTAGGTCGGGAATCCCTTCCCGACACCGACCGCGCCAAGCGAGCCGTCGGCAAGGGATTGCCGAACTATGTCGAGCCGCCGGGCCGTAGGCCGGGAATCCCTTACGCTGGTTCCCAAACTCCTGTTTGGGAACCCATGCCGAGAAGTCGGCAAAGGATTGCCGACCTACATCGAGTCGCCAGCGGACGTACTGTGAGTAGGTCGGGAATCCCTTCCGGACGCCGCCTGAACCAAGCCGACGCGAAAGGCGGAGTGGAAAAGCCCATTCTCCGCTGAAGCATTGACCCGCCGACGCGGCGCGGCGAGCAAATCGGCAGAGAGGCGATGAATGCGGATCAGTTGCAGCCACAGCCGCCCCCGGTGCCGCCATGTCCACCTTGCGAGCCTTCCTTGCTGGAGAAAATGTGGTCGCGCAAGCCGGTCAGGCTGGGATCGGGCGTAATGGACATCTCCGGCTTGGCCAGAGTGCCCCTTTCCCACGGCGCGACGCTGGTGCAGCCCTGGCAAATCACGAGGGCGCAGAGCAGAATCGGCTGCCGCAAACGCGCCAGTCGAAGCTTTCGGAAGAATGTCATCTCATTCCCCCAAGAGCGCGTCTACTTGTTTGCGGATAGCGTCCTGATCCTCGTCGCGGTAGCCGAGATGAATCGCGCGCACCTTGCCCTGTTTGTCGACAAGATAAGACGACGGCATGGCCTTCACCTCGAAAACGCGCGGACACTCGCCCGAGGCATCGAACGCCGTGACGTAATCCACCGGGTGGGCTTCGAGGTATCGCAGAGCGTCCTCGGTGTTTTCGTCCACGTTGATGGCAACGACTTCGAATCCGTCCTTCAGACGTTCGTTGCGCAATCCGTTAATAAAAGGCATGGATTTCTTGCACGGCGGGCACCAAGTGGCCCAAAAGTCGACAAGCACGACTTTGCCTTTATAAGCCCCGAAGTCCAGTTTTTCGTTATTGCCGGGTAATGCCGCGGGGCACCCGGGTACCGACGATCCCTCTTGAACGGCATAAACCGAAGCGCTGCAGCCGAGCAGCAGAAGAGCCGATAGAAGAAATGTTTTCATTGTTCTGCATGTAAATCCGAGGTGACAGGCTGTTAACCACCGCCCTAGGTAGCACAGGCTGTGCCATCGGTTACGAGATCGCGGCGCCGACAGCGCCACGTACTTGCCTCCGCCGCCGGACGTACGCTAGAGCCTGCATCGCGACCTCAGGGCTCGTCCTCGGCCCGCCCCGGAAGCGGACCGCCGCTCCTCGGCCATGAGGCATATGACCCAGATAGAGGCTTCAAATCCCACACTCGACTCGAACGCTTCCCCCAAGTCCGATCTTATGGAATATCCATCGCGCAGGTGTGGTTTAAAGCGGGTGAGCGGGTTTTGCCCGGAACGGCAGTAACGGCCTTCAGACGAATTGGGCGTGGTATGTATTTTGCTCGTTACTGCCGCGGGGGAATGGTCCTTGTCGCAGGATAGTAACGCAGCGGCCGCACCCTCCTGATTTAGCCGGGAACCGGCTGGGTCAGCGTTTCACCGGCCGGTCGTCGGCATCGCACGCCCGGTCCTTTGTCGCGGAATTCTTTATTTCGCCGGGCCATATCTGTCCTGGACGAATGGGGATACCGGATTCATACGCTATGGAGATTTTTAGATGAACAAATCGAAGACAATCGCCGGAATGATATTTTCCGCGCTGACCTTAACCACCGGCACCGCTGGGGCCGCCATCGTAGACCCCGTCACGATCGATTTCGAAGCCATGACGTTCGCGGCCTACTACGGCAAAGCTAATCTGGCGCCTGAGCCGGGCGGCACTTGTGCCGGCGCCGGTTCGGCCGGGTGTTATTTCGAGGATGGGTTTGCGATCGGCACTGTTAGCAACCCCGACCCGAACGCCCACCTGCACCGGTATGATGGGGACTTCAGCACCTTGCTCCAGTACCATCCCGACTCCCCCGGCATCTACGTACGAGCCCAGGACAGCTCCGCGTTCAGCCTCACGTCCATGGAGTTTCAGGCGCCGATCAAGAACGCCAATCCGGGGACCGGCCCCAACGATGTCTGGGAAATCCTGGGGTTCAATATGGCCCTGAACCCGGACCTCGCCGCTGGCGACGGCACCAACTACCCAACCGTGGTCGCTTATCAGACGGTGGCCAACGGCTTCAACGGCACACTGACCCTCGATGAGGCGTTCGAAAACATCGATGCCTTCTGGATCCACTATAAGGGCTACCCGATTGTGCCGGAGGACGGCAAAAGGTTTGATTTAAGAATCGACAACATTACGCTGAGCGCTCCTGTCAGTGCCGTCCCCATTCCCGCCGCGGTCTGGCTTTTCGGCACCGGTTTGATGGGTTTGGTGTCGCTCGGCAGACGGAAAGCGGGCCTGGCGGTCGCTTGATTTTGCCGGTAATGGTGTTCGAGCGGGGCAGAGGCAATGCCGTTCGTTCAGACAGAAGACACCGTTCACCCTGAGCGTAGTTCCGCGCCATCGCTTATATGGTGCGCGGGACGAAGTCGAAGGATGAACGGCCTCTCCGGAGCTTCGACTTCGCCCTTCTCCGCTACGCTCCAAAGGGCTGCGCTCAACCCGAACGGAAAAATCTTAGACAAACGGTATTGGGGTAAGGACATTGGTCCCTGCCCCGCTTTTTACGAACATGGATAAGCGTTTCCCGCGGCGGAACCTCGGGGGAGAGGTTCTAAGGCCGCCAACTTCGAGGTAAAAACATGCGGTCTATCAACTACGTCCTTTTGGGGGTTTGCCTGCTGATCGCGCAGTCGGCGTTCGCCCACGGCCCAGAGCCCATGCCCTTGCAAAAGGTGCCCATTCCGCCGGTTCCGGGTCTCTTGGACGGCTCCGATCCCATCGTCGTCAACAAGAACATGGCCATCGCCCTGGGCAAGGCTCTGTTTTGGGACATGAACGTCGGCAGCGACGGCATGGCCTGTGCCTCCTGCCATTACCATGCCGGGGCGGATCGGCGCGTCAAGAATCAGCTGAATCCGGGGGAAAAGAGCAGCAGTCCGACCGGCCAAACTTTCGAGGCACTGCCGTCGGGCTCCGGGGGCGCCAACCACACATTGACCCGCAACGACTTTCCGACTTTCCGGTTCAACGATCCCTTGCATCAAGAAAGCGGAGTCGCTTTCGCGACCGACGACGTCGTTTCTTCAGCCGGCACGTTCAGCGGTGACTTTATCGGCGCTTCGAAATTCACCGGCACGAGCGATCAATGTGCCCGCAGCGCCGATCCCGTGTTTCACGTCAATCATGTCGGCACGAGACGGGTCGAGCCCAGGAACACGCCCACCGTCATCAACGCCGTGTTCAACCACCGCAATTTCTGGGACGGCCGAGCCAACAACATCTTCAACGGCAGCAGTCCCTGGGGCGACCGCGATCCCGATGCCGGGGTCTGGGTAAAAATCAACGCCCGAAGCGTGGTCAAGCAGCGCTTGCATCTGGAAAACTCTTCGCTCGCCTCTCAGGCCATGGGGCCTCCGTTGAGCGATTCGGAAATGAGTTGCAGGCAGCGCACGTGGCCGGCCATTGGCAGAAAGCTGCTGCTGCGCCAGCCCTTGCAGTATCAGAAGGTCCATCATGAAGACAGTGTACTGGGACCATTCAGCCTGAGTTCGCCGGGGACTCTGAAACCCGGACTGAGCACGACCTACAAGAACATGATCACTCAGGCATTCAATCCGAAGTACTGGTCTTACGGCGGCCTTGGTCCGTTCGGCGCGCCTTCCGGGCAAACGCCTTACAACCAGATGGAAGCCAACTTTTCCATGTTTTTCGGCATAGCGCTTCAGCTTTATCAGTCCACGCTGGTATCCGATCAAGCCCCCATCGACTTGTCGCCTCGCGATCCGCAGACGCACAGGCCAACCTGGCAGGGCATGGGCAAGACTCAGGAAGAAATCGACGTGTTGACGGATGGATTCCAGACCTTCGTGGACAATCACTGCAACCTGTGTCATGCCGGCCCGACCATGACCACCGCCGCCATGGTCACGAACAGCACTTTGGTGACGCCCACGCCGGGTATGTATTTCGGTCCGGATCATAGCTTGATCGAGTACGGTCCCAATGCTCTTGGCCCCTCGAACGGAGCCGCGGCTGCCGGCATCAACCGCGATGTTAATGTCGTTATCCGAGATGTCGCTTCAGGCGGCCAGCGGTTGATGGATATGGGTTTCGCAAATACCGGCGTCGGCGATCCGGATGCCGATCCGGGGGTAGGAGGCGTCGACGATTTCGGTAATCCCTTGTCGTTCTCCGATCAGTACGTTCAATATTTGCTCGGCAATGATTCAGGGATAGTCGATCCGGGCGTCGACAACGTCCGCAGTTGCGATTTTCTGACGCCTCTTGCGTTAAACACCAATAGCGTGATTTCCACAGTATTCACCATACCCGACGGCATAGAAATCGACGGCAGCCGTGAGGGTGTGCTGCGCGATCAAAACTGCCTGAATTCCCTACGCAAATACAGTCCCACCATTGCGGCCGCAAATGCCGCTCTCGTTTCGGCACCGGGCAAGTTGGCCGTGGCCAAGAAAGCGGTTTTCAAAATACCAGGGCTAAGGAATATCGAACTGACGGGGCCCTACATGCATAACGGCAGCATGGCCACCCTGGAAGAAGTCCTCGAGTTCTACTCCCGGTTCGGCAATGTCAACAATCCCGATAAGCATTCGTTAATGGACAGTGTCACGTTGGCCGAGAATCCCATTAAACGCTCGCATCTGCTCGCCTTCTTGAAAACCTTCACCGACGACCGGGTACGTTACGAAAAGGCGCCGTTCGATCATCCGGAGATCGTCGTACCCCATGGGCACAGCGGAGATAGCCAATCCGTGACTGCGGGCAATCCGCTGGATCCAAATTTGGCTACAGAGGACACCTTGACGATTCCGGCGGTTGGGGCGAACGGCGCGACCGATCCGATTCTGCCGTTCGAAAATTATTTGGAACCGTAGTCAGGCCGAAATGGATCCGGCTGCCGCGGATCGAAAGCCGGGCAATCAATGAGTGCCCGGCTTTCATTCGCACCGGCCTCTATTTTTAGGAGATATGCATGAAACCGCTTACTAAAAACTACAAAGTACTAGCCACCTTGGTGGTAATGGGTTTGTCGAGCGCCCAAACGACACTGGCGGCCAGTGCGTTCAGCAGCGACGCGACACTGACCTATACCATCACTAACATCACCAACCTCAGCAATCCGGGTGACTTGTCGGGACTCCAGATTCTCGGTTATTTCGAGCAGGCAGGCGCTCCCGATTCCTATGTGGCGACCGCCGGTGACGGTGCAATCACAGCCGACAATCCAACCGTGGGCCCGGTTAGCGTCGAAACCAGTTTCAGTCGGACATTCGCAGTAGGCGGCAATGTAACCGATGGTACGGTAGCCTCTTCCCACCTGGGGTGGTTCCGCCTGGATTTCAACAACCTCGGCAGCGACAGCTATGCCATCGAACTTGCTCTGGATTTCGAATTGACTGCTACCGCCAGCGGGCAGTCTGCGGACACCGATATTTTTCTCGACTACTTCAGGACCAGCAGTTCCGACAGTTCCCTTCCGGGCTTCACCAATGTTTCTCCCAGTTTGGGCTTCGGGTTCGTCAATGCCTCGGTATTCGGTCTGGATAATGCGGCAACGTCAGGCTCATCGGGGCCGTTGCTTTTCAGCCTAGGCCCGAATGCCTCGGAAGGTCTTCACGCCGACGTGTGGATCAACGGCAATCTGCAGGCTTCGCCGGTTCCCCTTCCTGCGGCCGTTTGGTTCTTTATCACGGGCCTTTTGACGTTTTCGAGCATGAGAAAACGGAAAGCGATGGCCTGATTCCGTCGGAAACGGATTTCCGACCTACTTATTCCATTCGACATTCGAGTGAACATGAATCGTAGGGTGGGTTAGCGGAGCGTAACCCACCGATTCAAGGCCGCTCGGTGGGTTACGGTCTCGCGGCCTCACCCGCCCGGCAAAAATGAATACCGGATTGAAAGCGATTTGGAGTTATCGTCGGCTGAAGCCAGCTTCCACGCCAACACTATAATCGTGGGTCGGCAATCCTTTGCCGACAAAGATGTCTCGTCGTGTCGGCAAAGGATTGCCGACCTACTGCGCCTTGGGGGCGCTAGCCTAGCCGGAAAATGCTCTAAACGAATATGTCTCAAATCCTCAGGGATCGTATCCAAAGCCGGCGACGAACGGCATGAGGATCTCGGACACCGGCGCAAACTCCGGTTCGTAATATCGCCAGCGCCCGACCGACGAGGCGTAAAGCGGCTGCGCCACCTGGTTGAAACTGGGGCTATTGATGTATTTTCCCGCCGCCCGCTTGTGAAAATCGGCAACCGCCGGATCCCAGGAAAGCCCGAGAAAGGCGAACACTTCGCGGAAGGTCGTCTCGAATCCGGATACGGCATCCTCGTATCGGAACTCGAGAAAATCCAGCGTCATCCGCGTTTTCATGCACATCCACCACTCCATGACCTGCGCGTAAAAGGCCGCCGTTCCCTTCCAGCTCAGCAGTTGGACGGTAGAGGGGTTCGGAATCATGGTCTGCATGAAACAGCTCAAGCACACATCGCGCGGATCGCGCATGACGAAAACAAGCTTGGCCTCCGGAAAAATGCAATTGATGAGCCCCAGGTCGATGGTGTTCATCGTAGTCTTGTCCACGAAAATCCGTGTGTCGATCTTGTCTCCGAACCGTTCCCGCGCCCGGTTCCAGTAGAACCGGCGCAAATGCGTCACGCCGGCCAGATCGAGCTTCCCAAGCTGTTCGGGCGTCTTCCCGGTCGACCCGGACATGCGGTCCAGTTCCTTCCCCAAGGCGAAAATCAAGTCCGCTTCGTCGGCAACGAAAACATCCGGGTGGGCATCCAGAACTTCCTGAGTGAGCGTAGTCCCCGAGCGCATGAACCCCACGAGGAACACCGGGGGCGCTCGATGATCCTGCGGAAGCGCGGTTTCCGACCAGCGAGCCAGCAGTTCCCGAGTAAAACCGGCGGTGTTGGTTCTGATCAAATTCGGAACTAGAGCGGCATCCTGCTTTCTGACTTCCGGCAGCAAGGCGGACGCATCCGCGGCAGCGTGCAAATGGCCGAACACCTGGTCGTATGCCTTGAGCTTGTCGTGTATCCGCGCCAATTCCTTATGCGCCCGGAATCTTTCTTCAGGCGTCGGAAAACCTTTCAAAACGTTTTCGAGCCTTTGTTTTGCTTCGTCGCAACTCCCGTCGGCCGTTTCCAGGCTCGCCAATAAAATTTGCAGCATAGCGCTATGCGGCGCCCGTTTGACCGCCTGCCGGCAAGCCGCCAATGCCGATTTGTTCTGATTCAACCTCGAGTGGGCAAGCGTCAGCAGTTGAAAACCGCGAACCTGCGAACTATCGATCTGCACCGCCTGTTTCGCCAATTCCAGCGATCCCCGATAATCATGCCAGAATTGCAGCTGCTCGGTAAGCCCGAGCAGCAAACCGATATCCCGGCTCTTGCGCGCTTTTTTCAGCAATAACTGACCGGACTGGCGCAAATGGACGATGCCTTGATCGCGTCTGCCCAGCCAGCATAAGGCTTGTCCCAAGCAAGCCTTGGCCTGCGCGTCTTTCGGATTTTCCGCCACCGCCTTTTCGAACCACGCGGCGGCTTCTGCCGTGTTTCGGGATTGGATGGCGGCATAACCGCGCTGCATGAAGCTTGTCATTCGGAAACGCCGGCAAGGGCCTGTTTCGCTTCCTCGAGGCCCAGGTAATCGCTGTCCTTGACCACGGCCTTTTCCAGGCGCTCCTTGGCCTGGGCCTTATCGCCCGCCTGGAGGTACACCATGCCGAGGTGATACTGGAAAATGGGTACCTCGGGCGCCTGCGCCACGGCCTTTTCCAACAGCGGCCGCGCCGTCGTCAACTCGCCCAACTGCCGGTAAATCCAGCCGAGCGTGTCGAGGAACGCGGGCTCGGTCGCCGTCTCGAACCGCTGGGCCAACGCCAGCGCCCGCTGGAGTTTGTCGC